>CAISMH010000021.1 GCA_903886485.1 uncultured Burkholderiales bacterium | reverse complement strand
TTGGACGGCATCGAAAACAAGATCCATCCTGGCGAAGCGGCCACCAAAGACTTGTACCACCTGCCACCCGAAGAGGACGCATTGGTCCCCACCGTGTGCCACAGCTTGGACCAAGCTTTGGAGTATTTGGACAAAGACCGTGCCTTCTTGACCAAAGGTGGCGTGTTCACCGACAGCATGATCGATGCTTACATTGAGCTCAAAATGACCGAAGTCACACGCTTCCGCCAAGCTGTGCACCCTGTTGAGTACGACATGTACTACTCGCTGTAATTCATTGCGGCGTTTCAAGAAAGAGGACGGCGTGAGCCGTCCTTTTTTGTTGGCGCGGTTGACATCCATGGAGGGATTGCCATGAACTGTGGCTGGATGCTTTGTTCGCTGGGTCTGATCCATGCCGTGGCGCTTGCACCTGCGGCGAGTGCTGATGCGCTGCAGGTGTACCGGTGTGGCAATGAATACACCAACCAACCGGATTCCAAGCGCCAGTGCACGCTGTTGCGCAACGCATCGGTCACTGTGATCGAAGGCACTCAAATTCAAGATCCTCCCCTCGCAGCAATGCCGCAAGCTGCTGCGCCCAGTGAATCCAAAGTGGATGGCGCTCAACAGCGCGGGCGAGACGCCCAAGCGCGTCTCGTGTTGCAAGCCGAGCTGCAGCGTGCCCAGGCTCGCCACCAACTGCTGTTGCAGGAGTGGAACCAAGGCGAGCCGCAGCGACGTGCAGATGAACATCGCCAGGCCGGAAAATACCAAGAACGGGTGGCGCAATTGCGCGCCGCCTTGGAGCGCAGCCAAGCTGACATGGCGGGGCTGCTGCGTGAACTCTCTCGTCAGCCTTATCTTTCCCCAGGAGTCACCCCTTGATTCAAATGCTTTCTCCGTCGGCAAGTCCAGACACCCAAGCGGACCGTTTTCATGCCTTCGATTTGCTGGCCACCTTGGTGGCCGTGGTTCGCATCGATGGCACCGTCGTGTTTGCGAATGCAGCCCTGGAAGATGTGATGGGCGTGTCGCGCCGGCACATCCAAGGCTCCACTTTGTCGCAGTACTTCACGCAGTCGCAGCCTTTGGAAAGTGCATTGAAAGGGGCACAAAGCAATGCGTTTGCGGCTTTGCGCTATGACGCCCACCTGCGCCGTCCTCAGCAAGACCCGTTGCCTGTTCATGTGATCGTGGCGCCAACGGACCGCGCCAATGAAGTTTTGGTCGAGCTGCTGCCCTTGGAGCAGCAAGCACGCCAAGACCGTGAGGAGCGTTTGATCGATCAAGCCCAGGCGAACAAAGAGTTGATTCGCAACTTGGCACACGAGATCAAAAACCCTTTAGGGGGTATACGCGGGGCGGCGCAGTTGCTGCAAATGGAGGTCGAAAGCCGTGACTTGGTGGAGTACACCCAGGTCATCATCCATGAGGCCGACCGTTTGCAGGTCTTGGTCGATCGCTTGCTGGCGCCCCATCGGCGCCCGCACATGGTGGGGGACGTCAACATCCACGAGGTGTGCGAGCGGGTCCGCAGCT
>CAISMH010000020.1 GCA_903886485.1 uncultured Burkholderiales bacterium | reverse complement strand
CTGTGTCTCCTGCTCAATGCTGAGCAGGACAGTTTGACTACGTGGGTCAAATTTGGATGCAAATACCTAGGTTTAGTGGCTCACTATTGGATGCAATTCAACACCCCGTCCGCAAATCGATAAAATTGGGACTGAAATTTGTTAGTTGTAGTCGGGTGAATGTTGCTCGAATTGGCAATAGCTAGCTGTGGCTAGTCAGGATCGGTAATCGCTATTCCCAGATCGTTTGCCCTCTGGTAGCCTGTATCAGTCGGGCCTATGCCTTTACCTCGCATTCACGCTCTAGCACTCGCTTGCATGATTGAATGTGAATAGAAAGTTGCCAAGTCGTCAACCAACCACCACCACACACAAGGGCTCGGATAACCTCCGAGCCCTTTTTCTTGGCGTCCACGCCCTTGTTTGCAGCCTAGCGATTTCTGACAAGTCATTGCTCGGATGATTTCTATGGCGCTTCATCAGCAAACTATCAAAGATCTCATCGAGTTGGTGTTGTGCTGTCATGTGTTGGGTCAGATCAAATCAACGGTCTGAGGGCCTGAGCTGTTTGTTGGAGTAAGGGCAGCCAGCGTGTCACCAAGTCGGGTGCGTGCGAGCCAGCGCTTGAACGGACCAAGTTCAAGGCCGCCACCGTCTCGCCTTGTTGGTTGCGCAGCGGAACAGCCAAGGCATCCACACCCAACTCGTGTTCTTGATCAGCCAAGCAATAGTCTTGCTTGGCGACTTGCTTGAGTTTTTTTATCAAGTCTTTGGGGTGTGTCGACGTGCGTGCGGTTAAGCGGCTCAGGGGTTTTGCTTCCATCCATGTTTGCAGTTGTGCAGGGGGCAGGTTGGCGAGCAGCACTTGTCCTGTGGAGGTGGCGTGAGCCGGCAATCGTGTCCCCACATGCAATCCATAGGCGAGTACGTTGTGGCTTGTTTTGGCCGGCAAGTTGGGTCCTTGCCAGATGCCACGCGCCACGATGATGACCGCATCGTTTTGCAGCACAGCCACAGAGCATGACAGCTGCGTTGCCACACTCAATTGATGCAAGGTGGGTTGCACGGCGCGGGGTAATCGTGCGCCTGACAAATAGCTGCCAGAAAACCCCAATACTTTGGCCGAGAGCCAGTAGTACTGACCATCTGTTTCCAAGTACCCAAGGTGAGTCAAGGTGAGCAAATGCCGACGCGCGGCCGCTCGCGTCAAGCCCGTGCGCTGGGCGGTTAAGGTGGCATTGAGGCGTTGCCGTTCGGTGTCAAAACTCTCCAACACCGCCATGCCGCGAGCCATGCCTTCAATCCAGTCGGCTTTGTTCATATGGCTAGTCATGTGCGTAGGTTGCGCGATCATCGTGCATCTATTCTATTCATCGTGCAGCTTTGCGTTTCGAGCTTTGCGTTACATCAAATGCGCCCTTAATCTCGCAGCACTTCTTCATTTAAGGAATTGAGACATGCGTACACAAGTGGTGATTGTTGGTGCGGGCCCCTCAGGGTTGCTGTTAGGGCAGTTGTTGTACAAGGCGGGCGTTGACGCCATTGTGGTGGAGCGTCAAAGTCCAGACTATGTGTTGGGTCGCATCCGTGCAGGCGTGCTTGAGCAGGTCACCTTAGATGTGTTGACGCAGGCGGGAGTGGACCAGCGCATGAACAAGGAAGGCTTGGTTCACACAGGCTTTGATCTGTTGTTCAAAGGCGCGCGTCACCGCATTGATTTGGAAGTGCTGACGGGCGGGAAAAAAGTCATGGTTTATGGTCAAACCGAGGTCACTCGCGATTTGATGAATGCACGCCAAGCTGCTGGCTTGACCACGATTTATGAAGCAGACGATGTGCAAATTCATGGCTTTGACAGCGCGCAACCCAGCGTGAGCTTTAGCAAAGATGGCAAGAGTCACTCCATTGATTGCGACTTCATTGCGGGTTGTGATGGCTTTCACGGCGTGTGTCGTGCCAGTGTGCCGAGCAAGTCGATTCAAGAGTTCGAGAAGGTCTATCCCTTCGGCTGGTTGGGAGTGTTGTCGGACACGCCGCCTGTGCATGAAGAACTGATTTACGCCAACAGCCCGCGCGGTTTTGCCCTGTGCTCACAACGCAGCCTCACGCGTAGCCGTTACTACTTGCAAGTGCCGCTGACCGACAAGGTCGAGCAGTGGACGGATGACGCTTTTTGGGGTGAGTTGCGCAACCGCCTGGACCCCGAAGCACGCGAACACTTGGTGACAGGCCCCAGTATTGAAAAGAGCATTGCGCCATTGCGTAGCTTTGTGACCGAGCCCATGCGCTTTGGCACGCTGTTTCTGGCAGGGGACGCCGCCCACATCGTGCCCCCCACAGGTGCCAAAGGCTTGAACTTGGCGGCCACCGATGTGAAGTATTTGTCTGATGCCTTGATTGAAGCCTGCGTTGAAAAGTCCTATGCAGGCATTGACCACTACTCGACGCGCTGCTTGGCACGTATTTGGCGTGCAGAGCGTTTCTCTTGGTGGTTCACCAGTTTGATGCACCGATTCCCCGACCAAGGTGAGATTGGGCAGAAGTTCCAAGAGGCCGAGTTGGATTACCTGGTTCATAGCGAAGCAGGGGCCCGCACCATGGCTGAGAACTATGTGGGCCTGCCCCTGAATTTCGGCGAATAAGCCGAATGGCGCGTTGGTCTCAAATTACTTCACAGGCAACATGTGTTGCGCAAAGAATGCCTTGAGTTCATCGCGTGCACTGAGTGGGAAGATGCCTGAAACATACTGGTCAGGACGCACCACGACGATGGCGCCATCTCTGTGGATTTCGCGGTCACGGAAAATGTCACGCCCGTGGCCTGCGGCAAAGATTTGGTTGACATCGATGAGGCCAAATGGTGTCTTGATGGGTTTGAAGACCTCAGGCACTTGGCCCGGTTCCACCTCGGTGTAGTCTTGTTGGTAGATCACCTTGGTGTCGAAGACGGCATCTGTGTCTCCCCCTTGTGGGGTGTACTTGACGCGGGGGGACTCGGTGTCGCTTTTCCACCATTGCGCGAAGCCTGCCGTCACTGTGCCAGAGGTGGCGGGGGCGGCGCCATCGGCGAACACATAAACACGCCAGCGGCCATCTGCTTCATGCAAGTGGCCAAGGTGACGCCAACGGTTGTCAGCGCGTCGCATCACCTCCGCTGATTTGAAGCGTTTGCCAATCGGAAAGCCTGTCGCTAAATGTTGGTGTTCAAGACCTGTAACGATTTGGTTCTTGGGGTACTGGGTCATGAACCCCATAGGGAACTCAATCGTTTTTTCGTACCAACGGGCCAAGTCCTGAGGGTCATCCCACGCCTCAACGGGGCGGGCCATGAGTGTGGACCACTCTTTGTCGAAGTTGATCAGGTCTTGCGCGATCACGCGACGCTCGGCTGAATACGTGTCAAGCAATGACTCGGGTGCGCGGCCTTCAAGCACGGCAGCGAGTTTCCACGACAGGTTCCAACCGTCCTGAATCGATACGTTCATGCCTTGGCCGGCCTTGGCCGAGTGTGTGTGACACGCATCACCCATGATGAAGGCACGTGGATGCTGCTGGCCCACGCGTTCAGCAGGGACGTTGTCAAAACCGGTGGTCACCCGGTGCGCGACTTCGTAGACCGACCACCAAGCAATACTCTTCACATCCAGTGTGTAAGGATGCAAGATGGCATTGGCGCGTCGGATGATTTCATCAAGACTGGTCTTGCGGATTTCGCCCGCATCGTTTTCGTCGAGGTTGCCCAGATCGACGTACAAACGCGAGAGGTAGCCACCTTCGCGTGGGATCAACAGAATATTGCCAGCGCTGTGTGACTGAATGGAACACTTGACCTGGAAATCTGGGAAGTCCGTGTTGCACAACACGTCAATCACACCCCATGCATGCAGTGACGCATCGCCTTCTAGTTTGTGTCCGAGCGCGGTACGAACGGCGCTGCGTGCACCATCGCCACCGACCAAGTATTTCGCGCGTACGGTACGTATTTCACCTTGGCGTGGACCTGCGACATATTGAATGCGCGCAGCCACTGGGTATTCATGGCGATCGTCAATTTCTAGGTCCAGAAAATCCACACCGTAATCGGGAACAACCTTGCCAGGCGCTTGCGCTGCATAGCCCAAGAAGTAATCCAAGACGCGCGATTGGTTCACATAGATGTGTGGAAATTCGCTCACACCGTGCGCATCATCAGGCACGCGTGAGACCCGCACAATGTTTTCTGGATTTTTGTCGTCGGGTTTCCAAAAGCACATCTCGACGTTGCGGTAGGCCTCATCCACGATGGCGTTTGCAAAGCCAAACGCTTGAAAGGTTTCAACGGATCGGGCCTGAATGCCGTCAGCTTGTCCTTGCGTCAGTCGACCTTCGCGCTTTTCAATGGCGCGCACATTGATGCTGGGGAAGTTCGACAGCTGCGCAGCCACGGTCACGGCCGCAGGGCCTGTGCCAACGATGAGCACATCCATCTCATCGGGGATTTCGCTGGAGCGGTTCAGGCCGTGACCAGCTGCCGGTTTGATGCGGGGATTTTCTGAAACGTAACCGCGGTGATGGAATTGCATGAAGGATCTCCTTTGTCTCTATAATTGCGACATACTATCAAATATAGAGATAGTCTAAACGAGACTTGCCATGCAAAGCAAGCATTCAATGGGTGACCAGATGACAAAACTTCAAACCGTGAAACCGCATGAACTCAAAGCAGACCCGGGCTCACAAACTTTGGCGCGAGGCCTGACAGCGCTAGAAATCATTGGCAGCGCGCCAGCGCCTCTGAGCGTTGCGGCGCTGTCGCAGCAGTTGAAAATTCATCGATCTATGGGGTATCGCCTCGTCAAGACGCTGGAGCAGAGCGGCTTTGTTGAACGCGGTGCAGAGGGCGGACTCATTCTGGGTTCCAAGCTCGCGATCCTCGCGCGTGGGGTTGCCAAAGATTTGCGTTCAGCTGCCGCCCCAGAACTCGCCGCCATTGCAGAGGCGTTGGAGATGACGGCTTTTTTGGTGGCCTATGACGGTGAATCTGCCGTGACATTGAGCAGCGCGGAGCCGAAAAACCTCGAGACCACTTTGGGCAAGAAACCGGGCAGTCGCCATGCCATTGGCCAAGGCGCGCCGGGTAAGGTGATTCAGTCGCTGTTGAAGCCAAAAAAATTTCCACCGCAACCGTTTGAAGTGAGCGAAAACGAGGTGATCCATGGCATCGCATCCATTGCGGTGCCGCTTCATCTCACGAGTGGACAGCCCGCTGCCATTGCCGTGCTTTATTTGCCACATGCTGTCAACGCGGCGCGCGTGGCCAAGGTGCTCACGGCGGCCGCGAGTCGCATCTGTGCGGTGATGGGTTAATCGCCGTTTGCTTCGTGACTGTCGAGGTTTTGTAGCAAGGCGTCGAGGGTGTCATACACCTGCTGCAACTGCTTGACGCCGACTTTTTTTTCAAGCTCTAGGTATTCGCGCTCAATGATGGGGGCGATGCTTTTGCCAAGTTTTTTCGTCGCGGCGGTGACGCTCACTTTGACGCGACGTTGGTCGTGCTCCATGCGTTCGCGCTGGATCAACCCAGCTTCTTCCATGCGCATCAAAACGCCGGCAATGCTAGGGCTAGAAATCAAGCAGCGCTCGCACAACTGACGCGGCTCCAAACCATCTTCATCCAGCAGCACACGCAGAATTCGCCACTGTTGTTCGGTCACGCCATGCTGATTCAGCACAGGGCGAAAACGACTCATCAAGGCTTCCCTCGATTGAAGCAGGAGGTGGGGCAAGTTCTTGTGCCGAAGCGGACTTTTCATAGATTGACGTCAAAGTTGAGCGTTTGCACTGTACCGAATTTGGGCCCGCTAGGGATAACACCCATGAAAGTTCATCCGAGATGGATTGACTTACTAACAAGTGAGCGTTCTAATTGCGAACATGTTAGCAAATATGTGTGACTTCCAAGAGTTGACGATGTCGAATATTTTTCAAATGCCCTTGAGTGGGACTGTGTACGGCACATTGCTGAACCACCGTGAAGCCCTGGCGGCTTTGGGTGATCAGGTGAATGTGGCGCCTTACAAGGCGCCACCCCAAGCGCCGATTCTGTATATCAAGCCGCGCAACACGTGGGCAAAAACTGGGGATTCGGTGCTTGTGCCACCCGATGCGCCTGAGCTGCAAATGGGCGCGACGCTGGGGCTGGTCATCGGCCGCGTGGCCTCTCACGTGAGCCTTGCCGATGCCTTGGACCACGTCCGTGGTTATGTGGTGTTGAACGACATCAGCGTGCCGCATGACTCGTTTTATCGCCCCTCCATGCGTTTCAAGTGCCGAGATGGTTTTTGTCCGATGGGTGCCTTTGTGCCACGTGAGGCTGTGGGTAACCCTGACACGCTCGCCATGACAGTGGCGGTCGATGGCGTGGTGGTGCAACAAACGGATACAGGGGGACGCCTCCGATCGGTCGCTCAGTTATTGGTGGATGTCACAGAGTTCATGACCTTGCATCCGGGCGACATTCTCAGCATTGGCGTCTCTGCCCATCCCCCGCTCGCCCATGCCGGTCAGCGCGTTACGATCAAGGTGGATGGGGTGGGACAACTCGAAAATACTTTGGTGTCGGAGGGGTTGGTATGAAGCGCGCACAAGTCGCTTATGGCGGCGCCATTCATGAAGCCTACGAGCACCCTGCGGGGTTGAAGCTGGCTGACGGCCGCGTGGTCGCTGAAGACGCGGTGGTTTGGTTGCCGCCTTTTGAGGTGGGCACCATCATTGCTCTGGGCTTGAACTATGCAGACCATGTGAAAGAACTCTCCAAAGAGTTGACGGTCACCGCCAAAGACGAGCCTCTGGCTTTTCTCAAAGGCCGCAGTTCTTTGATTGGTCATCGCGCGCAAACCCGTCGCCCTGAAGGCGTTGCCTTCATGCACTACGAGTGCGAACTGGCGGTGGTGATTGGGCGCACCGCAAAAAATGTCAAACGCGACGATGCCATGTCATACGTAGCGGGCTATACCGTGGCCAATGACTATGCGATTCGCGACTACTTAGAAAACTATTACCGACCCAACCTGCGCGTGAAAAATCGCGATGGCGGCACGGTGTTGGGCCCTTGGCTTGTGGACGCCGCAGATGTGGCTGACCCGCATGCCTTGTCACTGCGCACCTTGGTGAACGGGGTGGTCACGCAACAAGGCAACACCGCTGATTTGATATCGGATATCCCGACGTTGATTGAATATCTGAGCGGCTTCATGACGCTCAACACAGGGGACGTGATCTTGACGGGAACGCCGGATGGCGTGGTCAACGTCAACGTTGGCGATGAAGTGGTCACCGAAATCGATGGCATCGGTCGGTTGGTCAACACCATCGTGGCTGATGCCACGTTTGGCCGTTAATTTTTTTGAATGTAGGAGTGCATATGCGTATCGAACACTTAATCAACGGCAAAGCCGTCGGCGCCAACCAGTACTTTGAAACGGTGAATCCAGCGACACAAGATGTCTTGGCGGAAGTCGCCAGTGGCACCGCCACACAAGTCGATGCCGCCGTGCAAGCGGCCAAAGACGCTTTTCCCGCATGGGCTGCGCGTCCCACGACTGAGCGGGCAAAAATCATGCGCAATCTGGGCGACTTGATTGCCAAGCATGTACCCGAGATTGCGCAAGCTGAAACCAAGGACACGGGCCAAACCATCAGTCAAACAGGCAAGCAGTTGGTGCCGCGTGCGGCCGATAACTTTTATTACTTCGCTGAAATGTGTACCCGCGTGGATGGACACACCTATCCAACACCGACACACCTGAACTACACCTTGTTTCATCCCGTGGGCGTGTGCGCTTTGATTTCACCTTGGAACGTCCCGTTCATGACGTCCACGTGGAAAGTCGCGCCTTGCTTGGCGTTTGGCAACACCGCTGTGTTGAAGATGAGCGAGTTGTCGCCTTTGACGGCCGCACGGTTGGGTGAGCTCGCGCTTGAGGCCGGCGTGCCCGCAGGTGTCTTGAACGTGGTGCATGGTTATGGCAAAGAAGCAGGCGAGCCGCTGTGCGCGCACCGTGATGTGCGTGCCATTTCTTTCACAGGTTCCACCGTCACGGGTAATCGCATTGTGCAAGCCGCGGGTCTCAAAAAGTTCAGCATGGAACTCGGTGGCAAATCACCATTTGTGATTTTTGAAGATGCCGATCTTGACCGTGCTTTGGATGCCGCCGTGTTCATGATCTTCAGCAACAACGGCGAGCGCTGTACAGCGGGTAGCCGCATCTTGGTGCAAAAGAGTATTTATGCAGATTTCGCTGCGAAATTTGCCGAGCGTGCAAAGCGCATCGTGGTAGGCGACCCCTTGGACGACAAAACCATCATTGGCCCGATGATCAGTCAGGGTCATCTGGCCAAGGTGCGCAGCTACATTGAGTTGGGTACCAAAGAGGGGGCTGCTCTTTTGTGCGGTGGTTTGGAGGCACCTGAGTTGCCTGCACACTTGCAAAAAGGCAACTTCGTTCGTGCCACCGTGTTTGCCGACGTGGACAACCGCATGCGCATTGCGCAAGAGGAAATCTTTGGCCCCGTGGCGTGCTTGATTCCATTCACAGACGAAGCCGATGCCATCCGTCAAGCCAACGACATTGAATACGGTTTGTCCAGCTATGTGTGGACCGAGAACATTGGCAAAGCCCACCGTGTGGCTGCCGCGATTGAAGCGGGGATGTGTTTTGTGAACAGCCAAAACGTGCGCGATTTGCGTCAACCCTTTGGTGGCACCAAGGCCAGCGGCACCGGTCGTGAAGGTGGGACTTGGAGTTACGAAGTGTTTTGCGAACCGAAAAACGTGGCCGTGTCGATGGGTAGTCACCACATCCCACATTGGGGAACCTGATGAAGCCGTTCCCTGTCAGGGCTGATGGGTTAACTCCCTACCAACCCTCCCCATCCGTGGAGGGCTTTTTGAGACGAAAGCTGCTCTTGGTGGCGGGCATGGCAGCTCTGCCCTGGGCCAGCCAAGCGCAAGCTTGGCCCGCCAAACCGATCCGCTGGATCGTGCCTTTTGCGGCAGGAGGCACGACTGACGTGGTCACCCGTCTGGTGGCGGCCGAGTTGGCCAAGTCGCTCGGGCAGAGCGTGGTGGTGGACAACAAACCCGGCGCGGGTACGGTGTTGGGTGTGGACCTGGCCGCCAAGGCCCCGGCCGACGGCTACACGCTGGTGACGGTGGCCAACAGTTTTTGTGTCAACCAGACGTTGATGAAGAATTTGCCTTACGACGGTATGCGTGACCTGCGTCCGGTGGGCCTGATGGGCATGTCCGAACACGTGCTGGCCACACACCCCGGAAGCGGTCTCAAGACGGTGGCGGATCTGATCGCGGCGGCTAAAAAGCAGCCGGGCAAACTCAGCTACGCCTCATTTGGCGCTGGCACCTCGGCCCACCTGTCGGGCGCCATGCTCGAAGCACAGGCAGGCATCGACATGATCCATGTGCCCTACAAAGGTCAGGCCCCAGCGCTGAACGACCTGATTGGCGGGCAGGTGACGGTGATGTTCGGCAACTGGCCCGAGTTTCGCCAATATGTGCAGAGCGGCAAGCTGGTCGCGCTGGGCATGGCCACGGCCAAACGCTCACCGCTGGCGACGCAGATCGCGACGCTGACAGAACAAGGCCTGCCCATCGAGTCCAACTCCTGGAACGGCATGCTCACCCGCAGCGGCACGCCCGACGCGGTGGTGCAAAGGCTGAACGCCGAGATCGGCAAAGCCTTGCAGTCGCCTGCCGTGGTGCAGGCTTTCCAGGACGGCGGCATCGTGTCGCTGGCTGGCAGCCCCGAGCGCTTTGCGGCCTTCATCCGCAGCGAGACCGACAAATACGCGCAGCTGATCCGCAAGGGCGGCATCACTGCAGAGATCTGAAAAGGAACACACCATGGGACAACTCGCACTTGCCGCCAAAATCACACACGTGCCCAGCATGTACCTGAGCGAGCAGCCAGGTCCGCGCTTTGGCACACGCCAGAGCGCGATTGATGGCCATAAGGAAATCAGCCGCCGCTGTCGTGAATTGGGTGTGGACACCTTGGTGGTGTTTGACACGCACTGGTTGGTCAATGCCAATTACCACATCAACTGTGCACCCCATTTCAAGGGCAACTACACCAGCAACGAGCTGCCACACTTCATTCATCACATGGCATTTGAGGCGCCAGGCAATCCCGAGCTGGGGCATCTGCTCGCCAAGGTGGCCAATGAGCAGGGCGTAGAAACGCTGGCGCACGACAACACCACGCTCGACCCTGAGTACGGCACGCTGGTGCCGTTGCGCTACATGAACGAAGACCAGCACTTCAAGGTGGTCTCGGTCTCGGCTCTGTGCATGGTGCATTACCTGAACGACAGCGCCCGTCTCGGCTGGGCCTTTCGCGAAGCGGTGGAGAAGCATTACGACGGCAAGGTGGCGTTTTTGGCCAGTGGGTCACTCAGCCATCGCTTTGCACAAAACGGTTTGGCACCAGAGTTTGCGCACAAGATTTGGAGCCCCTTCTTAGAGCAACTCGACAAGCAAGTGCTGCAGATGTGGCACAACCGCGAGTGGCAAGCTTTTTGCGAAATGCTGCCCGAGTACGCGAGCAAAGGCCACGGTGAAGGCTTCATGCACGACACCGCCATGTTGATGGGCGCACTCGGATGGACGGCCTATGACGGTGGTGCCGACCTCGTGACGCCTTATTTCGGCGCGAGTGGCACAGGTCAGCTCAATGCGATTTTTGATGTGACACCCCAAGACGGTACGCACGTGCCCAAGGCCGTGGCCAGCAGCGCTGATGGCTACACCGCCATCAGTTCACGTTTGTGATGTTTGTGAGAACCCCATGCCCCACCTTGTGATTCTTTACACCGGTCAACTCGACGCCGAAGTGAACATGACGAGTTTGTGCCGTCAACTGGCTGACGCCATGTTGACCGTCAAAGACGAGTCCGACAAACAAGTGTTCCCCACAGGCGGCACGCGCGTGCTCGCCTATCCTGCGCCGCACTATGCCGTGGCCGATGGAGGTGCAGCAGGCCAAGCGGCTGCACAGTTTGAGAGCAATCCACACGGCGGCTCTGGCGACTATGCCTTTGTCTACCTCAACGTGCGCATGGGCAAAGGCCGAAGCGAAGCCACACAGCAACGTGCGGGACAAACCCTGATCGATGTGACCAAAACATTTTTTGCCCCGGTCATGGCGCAACGCCACATGGGTATCACCCTGCAAATTGATGTGGGCCCCGAAGTGTTTGACGCCAAGCACAGCAATATTCATCCCCTGTTTCAGAAAAATTGAGCCATGTCCGTATTCACCGAAGAACAAATTCAAGCGCTCGCGCAAGAGCTGCATCAGTCTGAAAAAACACGCGTGCAAATTGAGCATTTTTCCAAACGTTTTCCCGGCATGACCATCGAAGATGGCTACCGCATCAACCGTGCGTGGATGCAACTGCAATACGCCCAAGGCCACCAAGTCATTGGCCACAAGATTGGCCTGACCAGCCGCGCCATGCAGCAAGCCAGCCAAATTGACGAGCCCGACTACGGCACCTTGTTGGACTACATGCGTTACGACTGCACACCAGGCCAAGTGCTCGACATTCCTGTGCGCAACTTCATCGCACCCCGTGTCGAAGTGGAGTTGGCGTTCATCTTGAAGAAAGATTTACGCGGCCCCCATGTGACCGTCGAACAAGTGCTGGACGCGACCGAGTACGTGACGCCTGCGATTGAAATCATCGACTCACGCATTGAGCAGTTTGACCGTCACACCAAGGTGATGCGCAAAGTGTTCGACACCATCAGTGACAACGCCGCCAATGCCGGCATTGTGTTGGGTGCCAAGCGCGTGGATCCACACACCACCAACTTACCTTGGTGCGGTGCGATTTTGCGTTTGAACACCGTGGTGGAAGAAACCGGTTTGGCTGCAGGTGTACAAGGCCACCCCGCCGTCGGCATTGCTTGGTTGGCCAACAAACTGGCGCCTTGGCATGAGTATTTGAAGGCGGGTGAAATCGTGTTGGCTGGCTCGTTTACCAAGCCTGTGCCCGCCAAAGCCGGTGATGTGTTTGATGCCGACTATGGTGAGCTCGGTCAGCTGCAGTTCCGCTTTGTGTGACGCGACGTCCTGTGTCAAGCAAGCCCAACATATTCCGCCACGCGCACAAAGTTCATTGAAACGAAGTTCACACACATGCACACGCTCCCACTCCAAGACACAGGCTTGCTCAAGTCGCAGTGTTACATCAACGGCTCATGGATGGATGCCAGCAATGCCAGCACGATTGCTGTACTGAATCCCGCAGATGGTTCGCACATTGCTTCTGTGCCCAATGCGGGCCAAGCCTTGACGCAACTGGCCATTGACGGCGCAGCGACAGCACAAGCTGCTTGGAAAACGCGCACCGCCGAAGACCGCGCACGCATCCTGCGCCGCTGGTACGAGTTGATGTTGGCGCATCAAGATGACTTAGCGCTCATCATGACCAGTGAGCAAGGCAAGCCTTTGGCAGAGGCCAAGGGTGAAATCGTTTATGCCGCGTCCTACATTGAATGGTTTGCCGAAGAAGCACGCCGTGTGTATGGCGAAATGGTGCCGTCGCCTTGGCAAGACAAACGCATCTTGGTCACGCGTGAGCCCGTGGGTGTGTGTGCGGCCATCACGCCATGGAACTTTCCCGCTGCCATGATCACGCGCAAAGTGGCGCCCGCTTTGGCGGCAGGCTGCGCCATCATCGTCAAGCCCGCGGAGCAAACGCCGTTGTCCGCCTTGGCCATGGCTGAGTTGGGGCAACGCGCTGGCATTCCGGCCGGTGTGTTCAGCGTCATCACGGGTGATGCGCGTGCAATTGGTGGCGTACTCACGGCCAGTCCCGTGGTGCGCAAACTGACCTTCACGGGGTCAACCGAAGTGGGTCAAATTTTGGCCGCGCAATGTGCGCCCACGCTCAAGAAGATGTCGTTGGAGTTGGGTGGCAACGCGCCTTTCATTGTGTTTGACGATGCAGACTTGGACGAAGCCGTGCAAGGTGCGCTCGCATCGAAATACCGCAACACGGGTCAAACTTGTGTGTGCGCCAATCGCTTGTTGGTGCAAGCGGCGGTGTATGACACCTTTGCCGCCAAGCTAGCCACTGCCGTGCAAGCCTTGAAAGTCAGCCATGGGTTGGACGAGGGGGCCGCACAAGGACCTCTGATTGACGAAGATGCGTTGGCCAAAGTGGAAGACTTGGTGGGCGATGCCGTCAAGCATGGCGCACGCGTCATCACGGGCGGCAAACGCCACGCTTTGGGTGGCACGTTTTACGAACCCACCATCTTGGGTGATGTGACGACGGCCATGCGCATTGCCAAAGAAGAGGTGTTTGGTCCAGTCGCGCCGCTGTTCAAGTTCAACACCGAGGCCGAGGCCATTGCCTTGGCCAATGACACCGAGTTTGGTTTGGCCGCTTACTTTTATGCCAAAGACATGGCCCGCGTGTGGCGCGTGGCAGAGGCGATCCAAGCGGGCATGGTGGGTGTGAACACGGGCATCATTTCTACCGCGGTCGCCCCTTTTGGCGGCGTCAAACAATCGGGCATGGGACGCGAGGGTTCACATCAAGGGATCGAGGAATACATGGACACCAAATACATCTGTCTGGGGGGCGTTGGTTCACCATGAACAATGACCGAGACATTTACCCAC
Organism: uncultured Burkholderiales bacterium; assembly: GCA_903886485.1. Lineage (GTDB taxonomy): Bacteria > Pseudomonadota > Gammaproteobacteria > Burkholderiales > Burkholderiaceae_C > Limnohabitans. Next base: position 65,404 of record CAISMH010000020.1, on the reverse strand, counting down.
GTCCTGAGCGCTTCGGTGAGGCCGAGTGGGCCGCACGCGTTGAACTTGCAGCGGCATACCGCATTGCCGATCACTTGGGTTGGACGGAGTTGATCTACAACCATATTTCACTGCGCGTGCCCGGTGAAGACGAGCACTTTCTCATCAATCCATTTGGCTTGCACTACTCAGAGGTGTGTGCCTCCAACTTGGTGAAGGTGGATGTTCAGGGCAACATCATTGGTCATTCCGATTGGCCGATCAATCCTGCTGGCTTCACATTCCATGGCGCGATTCATGCGCGTGTGCCTGACGCGCATTGCGTCATGCATGTGCACACCACCGCCACACAAGCCGTCTGTTGCTTGAAAGAGGGCCTGTCATTCAGTAACTTTTACGCGGCACAGCTGTACGGAAAAATTGCTTACCACGACTTTGAGGGCATCACTGTCCATTTGGATGAGGGCATGCGCATCTTGGACAGTGCGCAAGGCATGCCGGTCTTGCTCTTGCGCAACCACGGGCCTGTGACGATTGGTTTTAATTTAGCGAATACTTTTTCATTGATGTGGTTGGTCAACCGCGCATGCGAGGTGCAATTGGCCTCTCAATCCATGGGGGAGGTCATGCCTATTCCAGTGCCAGTGCTTGAAAAATGCGTGCGCGACTCCTTGAACTTCAATCCCCAATTTGGTGCTGGACAAGATGCGTTTGACGCCTTGCAACGCATCGTGGATCGCATCGATCCAAGTTACCGCGGCTAATCAAATTAAATCTGCGCTCATTTTGCATAGCGGGTCGTGAGCCATGCAAAAATCAGATACCAGATAGAACGCAAATTCATGCATCAATTGGCAGACCCTAGCCAAAATAGGGGACTGAAATATAAAAAGAGCTGAGGAGAACTTATGAGTCAAAGCAAAGCGCCAAGTTCTGGCGTTGACCGCGTGTTGGAGCTTTTGTGCGATGCCAGTGCCACCATTGGTGGCGTGGTTTTGGTTGCCATCGCTTCTGTCACGGTGGTGAGCGTGTTGGGACGCGCATTTTTCTCGCATCCCATATTGGGTGACGTGGAGTTGGTCCAGCTCGGTTGTGCTGTGGTGGTGGCGTCGTTCTTGCCCTACACCCAGTTTCGCCATGCCAACATCATCGTGGACTTCTTCACCACCCATGCTTCCGAACAAACTCAAAGTAAGTTGGATGCCTTTGGCACCTTGCTCTACACCTTGGTGATGGGCTTGGTGGCTTGGCGTGTTGCTGTCGGTGGCGTGGACATCAAAGCCAACCAAGAAACCTCCATGTTGATGGCCTTGCCTCTGTGGATTCCTTATATGTTGATGGTGCCAGGCTTGGTGCTGTGTACGGTGATTGGGTTTGTTCAAACCCTGCAACACCTCGGTCTGATTGCGAAGGAAGAAGTATGAGCACGATGAGTATTGGCTTGTCCATGTTTGCCGCCATGTTGCTGCTGATGGCCGTTCGTGTACCGATTGCCATTTCGATGTTTGTGCCAGGCGCCGTCGGCTACATGGCCTTGGCCGGTTGGTTGCCTTTGCTGTCGCACCTCAAAGGCGCGGTCTACAGCCGTGTGTCGATTTACGACTTGTCCGTGATCCCACTGTTCATGCTGATGGGCGCATTTGCTGTTCATGGCGGTTTGTCCAAGGCCTTGTTTGACTTTGCGAACGCTTTGCTGGGCCGCTTCAAGGGCGGCATGGCCATGGCGGGTGTGTTGGCCTGTGCAGCCTTCGGTTCCATTTCGGGTTCCACCGTGGCCACCACCGCCACGATTGCGCAAGTGGCGTATCCAGAAATGCGCCGCATCAACTACTCGGGTCGACTCGCCACAGCGGCACTGGCCACAGGGGGCACGATGGGTGTGTTGTTGCCACCTTCCGTCACCTTGATGGTCTATGCCATCTTGACCGAGCAGAACATCACCAAGATGTTCTTGGCCGCCTACATCCCCGCCTTGCTGGCGGCGGTGGGCTACCTCATCGCCATTGCGGTGATCGTGCGCATCCACCCTGACCAAGCGCCTCAAGCCAAAGCGGCCACCGCCCACGAGTTGTTCACCACAGCGGCCAACGTGTGGCCCATTGCTGCCATTTTCTTGGTGGTGTTCGGTGGCATCTACGGCGGCGTGTTCACCGCGACGGAGGGGGCGGCCATCGGCAACGTGTTGACCTTTGCCATCACCTTGCTGCGCCGCGAAATGACGTTTGACAAACTGGTAGCCTCCATTCGCACCACGGCGCAAACCAGCGGCATGATCTTTTTGATCTTCATCGGAGCGGACATGATCAACGCTTCCTTGGCCTTGTCGCAGTTGCCTGCGCAGTTGGCCGACATGGTGGGCCACTTGCAAATTTCACCCTTGGTGGTGATGGCGGGCATCATGATTTTCTACATCATCCTCGGCTGCGTGATGGATGAAATGTCCATGATCTTGTTGACCGTGCCGACCCTGTTTCCTGTCATCTTGGGCATGGACTTCTTTGGTTTGAATCCTTCAGACAAAGCCTTGTGGTTTGGTATCCTGATCCTCACCGTGTGTGAGATCGGTATGATCTTCCCGCCTGTGGGCTTGAATGTGTACATCATGAATGGCTTGGCCAAAGATGTGCCCATGATCGAGACCTACAAGGGCGTGGTGCCGTTCCTCATCACAGACGGTATTCGCTTGTCGCTGCTCATTGCCTTCCCAGTCATTTCATTGTGGTTGGTGCATTTGTTGACTTAAATTTTTATACCCTGGAGACAAAAATGAAGACTCGTTTTCTGAAAGTTGCCGCTGCTGCCGCGTTCACCGCAGCTGCTCTTGGCCAAGCGGCATCGGCCCAAGAGGTGATACTCAAAGTGCATCACTTCTTGCCTGCATCGTCTTACGCACAAACCTTGTTCATCCAACCTTGGTGTGACCGCATCGCCAAAGAGTCGAACAACAAAATGAAGTGCCAAATTTACCCATCCATGCAATTGGGTGGCTCACCCCCTCAGTTGTTTGAACAAGCCCGTGACGGCGTAGCTGATGTGGTGTGGACTTTGCCTGGCTACACGGCAGGTCGCTTCCCCTCGGTGGAGGTGTTTGAAATGCCTTTCATGATGCAAAGCCCAGAGGCCACCAGCAAAGCCGTGTGGGATTACGTGGACCAATACGCCAAGGCCGAGTTCAAAGATGTCAAGCCTTTGGCCTTCCACGTGCACGGCGATGGTGTGTTCCACATGGTCAACAAGCCCATCCGCACAGCGGCTGACTTGAAGGGCGTCAAGTTGCGCGCACCGACACGAGCCACCAACAAATTCATCGCCATGTTGGGCGCCACCCCTGTCAGCATGCCAGTGCCACAAGTGGGTGACGCGTTGTCCAAAGGCGTGATCGACGGTGCGGTGGTGCCTTACGAAGTGGTGCCAGCCGTGAAGATTCAAGAGTTGGTGAAATTCCACTCTGAGACTGATCCAGCGGAACCCGCCTTCTACACATCGGTGTTCATCTTCGCGATGAACCAAGCCAAGTACGACTCGTTGTCGCCAGAGTTGAAGCGTGTGATCGACCGCAACAGCGGCCAATCTTTGTCAGGCATGGCAGGCAAGGCGTTCCTCGAGGCGGATGCGGAAGGCAAGAAGCTGACCACCAAGAACACGACCAACGTGATTCCGAAGGCAGAGTTGGAGAACTGGAAAAAGTTGTCGCAACCTCTGTTTGACTCATGGGTGGCTGACATGAACGCCAAGGGTCACAACGGCAAGCAAATGCTCGATGGCGCCAAGGCATTGATCGCCAAGTACGCCGGCGGCAAGTGAAGCGTTTGGCGCAAAGTTGAAAGGGCCGCGATTGCGGCCCTTTTTTGTTGATGCGTTGGTGATTCAGTGCTGGCTGTAAACCAAACCCGAAGCCACGCCGCCAAACAAATCGCCTTCGACCAAAGGCACCCCCGCAAATTCGGTTTGTAACGCTTGCTGAAATGGGCGCAGCGCCGATGAGCCGCCCGTGAGGTAAATCGCATCGGGTTTGCCTTGTGTGAGCCCCGCACGTCGCACGCATTCGCGTGCGTAGGCTACGGTGTTGGTCAGCAACACTGCGAGATGCGTGTGAAAGTCCGCCATGCCCAGTGAGGCGGTCAAGCCAGTTTCTAGATACGACAAATCAATGGCAGTGTCAGACGCCGTTTGCGAGCAAAGAATCTTGGCTTGCTCTACGTCGTGCGCGAGGTGGTGCCCATAGCGTTCATGCAGCACGGTCATCAAACGATCATGCAAGCGCACATCGCTGTAGTTGGTTTGCAGCGCTTTGGCTTGGGTCATGGCCTTGGGTTGGTACTGCCAGTTGATCAAGTGCCACGTCGACAAATCAAAGAACACTCGGTGAGGCACCTCGCGCTTGTCCGGTCCGAGGTGACCGTAGCCCAGCAAAGGCATGAGTTGGCCCAGACTGAGTTTTTGGTCAAAGTCGGTGCCGCCAATGTGCACGCCCGTGGTGGCCAGCACATCGCTGGCACGGTTGGTTTGGTGGATGCGCTGTGGCCCGAGGCGCACCACGGTGAAGTCCGAGGTGCCACCGCCAATGTCGGCGACCAGCACGGTACTTTCTTGGGTCAGGCTGCGCTCGAAGTCCAGCGCTGCAGCGATGGGTTCGAATTGAAAGGTGATGTCTTTGAAACCCGCGCTTTGTGCGGCCAGACGCAGTGAGGCTTGCGCTTGCGCGTCACGCGCGGCATAGTCATCCACAAAGTGCACGGGGCGACCCATCACCACGCGTGTGGGTGCCGTGCCCAAGTGCTGGGTGGCGCGTTCGCGTAAAGCAGCAAGGTACGTGATGATGATGTCGGAGAAGTTCACGGGCCTGTTGTTGATGAGCGTGGTCTCCATCAACAGAGGGCTACCCAGCAGGCTTTTGAGGGAGCGCATCAAGCGACCTTCGGTGCCTTCGAGGTAGTGGCTGATGGCCTCGCGACCCAAGTGCGTGCTGCCTTCTTCGGCGTTGTAAAAAACGGCCGTGGGCATCGCCAATGCGCTGCCCTCTATCGGGATCAGCTGGGCTCTGCCTTGCGGCATGCCCCATGCAACGGCTGAGTTGGAGGTGCCGAAGTCAATCCCCAAAACACCGTCGGTGTCTTGGTGGCCTTGTGTTGCGGTTGTCATGTGTGAAGTTAACTCACCAGCCCCACATAGACGTTTTGCACATCGTCGTTGTTGTCAATCGCGCTGAGGAAGGCTTCGACTTCTTCCAAATCAGCTGCGCTCAAGGTGGCAGGGTCGACCGGGTTCTTGGGCTTGTAGCCGAGCTTGGCTGACAGCACGTTGAAGCCATGCGCGGGCAGGGCGCGGCTGACGAGATCGAGGTCGGCGGGGTCGGTGATGAACACCGACGTGCCTTCGTAGCCCGCTTCAAAGTCTTGTGCGCCTGCTTCGATGGCCGCCAACTCCGCATCGGCATCAGCAGAGGTGGGTTCAGCCTCGATCAAGCCAATGTGGTCAAAGTCCCACGCCACCGAGCCCGAGGTGCCGAGTTGGCCTTTGCGAAACAGCACGCGCATTTCGGGGGCCGTGCGGTTGACGTTGTCGGTCAAGCACTCGACCATCACCGCCACTTGGTGCGGCGCATAGCCCTCATAGATCACGCGTTCAAACTGCACCGACTCACCGGTCAGGCCGGCCCCTTTTTTGATCGCACGCTCTAGCGTGTCTTTGGGCATGGAGACCTTGCGAGCTTGCTCCATCACCATGCGCAACCGCGCGTTCGCCGCAGGGTCTGCGCCGTTGCGCGCTGCGACCATGATGTCTTTGGCCAGTTTGCTGAAAACGCGGCCCTTTGCGTTGGCGGCTAGGTCTTTGCCTTTGGCTTTCCATTGAGCGCCCATGATCAAGCCTCCAAGCGCGTGGGTTTCACGCCGGTTTGCATCCCCTGAGGGGGCCGTGCATACACAAAGTGATGAATGTGGCGGGACATGATTTTTCCTTTGACAGTGTGTTTATTTGTCGGCACTCGCGCTCCAGCGCTCGTTCCATGCGTGTTCGATTTGGCGACGGTCGCGCTTGGTGGGGCGACCGTGTTCGATGCTGTGTGCTGGCTCAAACGCCAAGCGGTTTTGCTCGGCTTGCTGGGCGCGCAAGGCCATGCTTTGGGGTGTTTCTTCGTACAACAGTTGCGCCATGGGAGCAGGCCCACGTGTGGCACTGATGCCTTTGACAACGATGGTTTTTGTCACATGGCCTTGGCGCAATTGCAGCGTGTCACCGACCTTGACTTCGCGCGCAGGCTTGACGTCTTGGCCATTGATTTGGACGCGGTGCTTGGTCACTTCGTCACACGCGAGGCTGCGTGTTTTGTAGAACCGTGCGGCCCACAACCACTTGTCGATGCGCAGGCTGTCCACGTTCAAATGTCGTTGGGCATCAGGCTGCACTTATCGCCACTGGCGGGGCGTTCAATCGTGATGCGTTGGATGTTGGGCAGTGCGCTTTTGAGATCGTTGTAAATGAAGGCGCAGAGGTTCTCTAAGGTGGCCGGGCCGATGCCTGCCACTTCGTCGAGAAAGTGATGGTCCAGTTTTTCGCGGACTTTTTCTACCTCTTGGCGTAAAAAGCCAAGGTCCATCATCATGCCGGACTCGGGGTCTGGCTTGCCAGCAATGGTGACCTCGGCATGGTAGGTGTGGCCGTGGATACGCAGGCTGCCAGCCGCATCAATTTTGCGGCGCAGGGTGTGGGCAGCTTCAAAGTAGAAGCGTTGGCTGAGTTCAAATTTCATCGGATGCCAATCAACTTATGGGTTTGCACGCTCAAATGCCAGCGAGGGTTCGCTTGGCAGTAGGCCACGGCAGCGGCGGTGTTGGCTGCTGCGTGTGGGCCATCCATGGGCTGCAAGTAAAAGTGTTCAAAGTTCAAAGATTCATACAGCGCAGGCTCTGCACCGGCTTGTGGGTACACCAGCTTCAACTCTTGACCCGTGGCCACCACGCGCTGGCTACCTGCTTTGGGGCTCATGCACAACCAGTCAATGCCTTTGGGCGGTTGGACCGTGCCGTTGGTTTCCACGGCAATTGAAAAATGCAGGGCATGGAGTGCGTCAACCAAGGCCTCGTCGACTTGCAACAAAGGCTCTCCACCCGTCAGCACCACAAAGCGGTGCTGGGCGTCGTGGGCTGGCCAAAAGCTGGCAATCGCCACAGCCAAGGCTTGGGCGCTCTCGAACTTGCCACCGTGTGTGCCATCGGTGCCTACAAAGTCGGTATCGCAGAACTGGCAAATGGCCGTGCTGCGGTCCACTTCTCTGCCGCTCCACAGATTGCAGCCCGCGAAACGGCAAAACACAGCAGGTTGCCCTGCATTGGCGCCTTCGCCCTGCAAGGTGTAGAACATTTCTTTCACGCTGTAAGTCATGCCGCTATTTTCGCAGCAAGTTGGGCATCACTTTTGAAAGGGCGATGAATGAAGCTGCGACACTTGAAGCTTTGGCTTGTTCAAAGGGATTCAGACGATGAACGTCTTGACGACGCAAACCTTGTCAGGTGTGCAAACGGGTATTGAAATCGCCGGCACGGTGGCCTTTGCTTTATCGGGTGTGATCGAGGCGGCTCGTAAAAAGCTCGATGCGGTAGGCGTGTGCGCGGTAGCCAGTGTGGCCGCTTTTGGCGGTGGCACTTTGCGTGATGTGTTGCTAGACCGCCGACCCTTGTTTTGGATTGAGCAGTCTTGGTATGTGTGGACGGTGTTAGCCCTGTGCCTCGGGGCGATGCTGTTGATGCGCGCCAAACATTTCAAACCCACGCAGAAGTCGATGCAGTGGCCAGATGCCCTCGGTTTGGGTTTGTTTGCCGCCAGCGGCACACAAATCGCCTTAGGGATGCAAATGCCAGCCCTCATCGCGGTGTTGATGGGCGTGATCACGGCCACCTTTGGTGGCGTGTTGCGCGACATCGTGTGTAACGAAATCCCTTCAGCTTTCCATGACCACCACCCCTACGCCGTGTGTGCGTTTGCCGGCGGTTGGGTGGTGGCGCTGTTGCATTACTTGGACTTTGACCCCAACGCCGTGGTGGCCATTGGGGCTGCCACTGTCACGCTGCTGCGGCTGGCCGCGTTGCAATTTGAATGGCGGTTGCCGACTTGGAAGATTGACTAAGCCACTTCGTGGGCGGCCATCAATTCCAGCGATTTCACCAAAGCGGAGTGATCGAGTTGGCCCCAACCGTTCGATGCGCATGCTTGCATGAGTTGCGCAGCAGACGCGGTTTGCGGCAGTGACACGCCAATGGCTTTGGCGCCGTTGAGGGCCAAGGCCAAATCCTTTTGGTGCAGGGCAATGCGAAAGCCGGGGTCAAACGTGCGTTTGATCATGCGCTCGCCATGCACTTCCAAAATGCGGCTGGACGCAAAGCCACCCATCAAGGCCGCACGCACTTTGGCGGGGTCAGCCCCAGCCTTGCTGGCAAAGAGCAAGGCTTCGCCGACAGCCGCAATGTTCAAGGCCACGATGATTTGGTTAGCGACTTTGGTGGTTTGACCATCGCCATTGCCGCCCACCAAGGTGATGTTTTTGCCCATCAATTCAAACAAGGGCTTGACGGTGTTGAAGGTGTTTTCTGCGCCGCCCACCATGATGGTGAGGCTCGCTGCCTTGGCGCCCACTTCGCCACCCGACACGGGGGCGTCGAGGTAGTCGCAACCGAGGGCATTGATTTTTTGTGCGAAAACTTTCGTGTCCATCGGTGAGATAGAACTCATGTCCACCACGATCTTGCCTTGGCTCAAACCTTCGGCCACGCCGTCTTTGCCGAACAACACGGTTTCAACATCAGGCGTGTCAGGCAGCATCAAAAAGATGATGTCAGCGTGTCGTGCCACATCGGCATTGCTGGCGCACACCTGTGCTGCGTGGAGTGCTTCTGGCACCTTGCTGCGTGTTCGCACAAACATCTCGTGTCCTGCGGTCAGCAGGTGTTGTGCCATTGGGGTGCCCATGATGCCGAGGCCGATAAATCCAATTTTCATTTTTCTTCCTAATTGCTTTTAAAAAAATCAGCGCACCATGCAAGGACGCTTGTGGTCAAACTTCCAACCGGGGATGAGGTATTGCATGGCCACAGCGTCATCGCGTGCGCCGAGGCCGTGTTGCAAATACAGCTGATGTGCTTGTTCAACCGCGCCCATGTCGAGCTCGATGCCGAGGCCGGGTTTTTGAGGCACTTGCACATGGCCGTTGACGATTTGCAGTGGCTCTTTCGTGAGGCCTTGGCCGTCTTGCCAAATCCAGTGGGTGTCGATGGCGGTGACTTTGCCCGGGGCTGCGGCGGCGACGTGCGTGAACATGGCGAGTGACACATCGAAATGGTTGTTCGAATGGGAACCCCAAGTCAGACCCCAATCGCGGCAGGTTTGCGCCACGCGCACCGAGCCTGCCATGGTCCAAAAGTGTGGGTCGGCCAAGGGGATGTCCACGCTTTGCAGCGAGAGCGAATGCACCATTTGTCGCCAGTCGGTCGCCACCATGTTGGTGGCGGTGGGCAGGCCTGTTTCGCGTCGGAACTCGGCCATCACCTCGCGCCCGCTGAAGCCGTCTTCTGCGCCGCAGGGGTCTTCCGCATAAGCCACCACGCCGCGCATGTCGCGCATCAAGCGCACCGCGTCTTTGAGGAGCCAGCCACCGTTGGGGTCCAGCGTGACACGTGCTTCTGGAAAACGTTGGTGCAGGGCGGTGACGGCTTCAATTTCGGCCTCGCCGGCGAGCACGCCGCCTTTGAGTTTGAAGTCGTTGAAGCCGTATTTCTCACGCGCTGCTTCGGCCAACCGGACCACCGATTCGGGGGTCATGGCCTTTTCGTTGCGCAAGCGAAACCACGCGTTGTCTGCCTCGTGTTCGGTGCGATAGGGCAAGTCAGTTTGCGTGCGGTCGCCGATGAAAAACAAATAGCCCAGCATCTCGACCGAGCTGCGTTGTTGGCCTTCGCCCAACAGCGCGGCCACAGGCACATTCAGGTGTTGGCCCAGCAAATCGAGCAAGGCAGATTCAACCGCGGTGACAGCATGGATGGTGGTGCGCAAGTCGAAGGTTTGCAAGCCACGCCCGCCCGCGTCGCGGTCTGCGAAGCGGGTGCGCAGGGTGTTGAGCACGGCTTGCACATTGCCAATGCTTTGGCCCACGACCAATTCGGTCGCGTCTTGCAGCGTCGCGCGGATTTTTTCGCCGCCCGGCACTTCGCCAATGCCGGTGCGACCTGCGTTGTCGGTGAGGATGAGCAAATTGCGGGTGAAGAAGGCGCCGTGTGCGCCGGAGAGGTTCATCAACATGCTGTCATGCCCCGCTACGGGGATGACGCGCAAGTGTGTGATGACAGGGGAAGCGTGAGGCATGGTGTGGGGGTGTGGCTGAGTTAGTCAGCTTTGATGTTGCGGGTTTGAATGAGTTTTTTCCAACGTGCGAATTCCGCCGCTTGGTAGGCGGTGAATTGTTCGGGCGTACTGGCCACAATTTCGAACCCCAGCTCTAAGAGTTTGGTTTTGACTTGTGGGTCGTTCAACCCCGCCACGATGGCGGCATGGAGCTTGGCTTTGATGTCAGGCGGCAATCCGCGCGGTGCGGCGATGGCTTGCCATGAAGACACATTGGCGTCTTTGATGCCCAGCTCTTCGAGCGAAGGCACGTTGGGCAACAGCGGAGACCGCTTGGCACTGGTGATGGAGAGGGGGCGCAACTTGCCAGCCAAGATTTGCGGCAAGGCGGTGTTGATGTTCATGAAGGAGGCATCCACTTGCCCGCCCAACAAATCGCTCATCACCGGACCACCGCCTTTGTAGGGCACATGAATGCCGGTGGTGCCGGTTTGCAACCAAAACAGTTCAGCCGTGAGGTGGTCGCTGCTGCCGTTGCCCGATGAGGCAAACGTCATTTTGTTGGGGTTGGCTTTTTGAAAGGCAATCACCTCGGCCATGGTTTTGTGCGCCGAGCTCGCGGGTACGACCAGCACATTGGGGGCTTGCACCGCGATGCTGATGTAGTCGAAGTCTTTCAGCGCGTCATAGGGCACTTTGGCCAGCAGATGCGGCGCAATGACATAAGGGCCAAGCGAAGACACCAGCAAGGTGTAGCCATCCGCAGGGGCGCGTGCCACAAAGCCCGCGCCAATCGTGCCCGTGGCACCCGCTTTGTTGTCGGTGATGAAGGTGCCGCCTAGTTTGTCTTGGAGCTTGGGGGCGAGGGTGCGTGCAATCAAGTCGGTGGCGCCACCGGGTGGGAATGGGACGACCAAGGTCACGGGCTTGTCTGGCCACGCATGGGCCGCGCCCATGACGAAAACACTGGCCAGCACGGCCCATAGGAGATGGCGTTTGCGCATCGTGCTTTTCCTCGTCTTCAGGACCGAGTCTTACGCTGCACCGCGTGTGTTGGTGTAGATGGCATACAAGGAGTGGCTGCTGGCCATGAACAGACGGTTGTGCTTGGCACCGCCAAAGCACAGATTGGCGCAGCGCTCGGGCAAGTGAATGTGACCAATGGCTGTGCCATCGGGGGCGAACACACGCACACCATCGAGTTCTTCTGGGTTGGCGTGCGCAGAGCCATCGCTGCCCCAGCCGCACCAAATGTTGCCGTCCACATCGACCGCAATGCCGTCGAGCGCACCGGGGCCTTGGGCATCAATGGCTAAACGCTTGTTGGACAAATCACCTTGTGCGTTGACGTCATAGGCCCAGACCTTGCGATGCGGTTTGGCGCGGCTTTCCACCAAATACAACACCGACTCATCGGGCGAGAACGCCAAGCCATTTGGACCCTTCACATCGGTCAAGACCTGCTGCAAGGTGCCGTCGCTGGGGTTGATGCGATAGAGCGCATGCGGTAGTTGGGCCACCGCAGGGTCGCCTTCCCAATCACCCGAGATGCCAAACGGTGGGTCTGTGAACCAGACCGTGCCATTGCGCTGGCACACGATGTCGTTGGGTGAGTTCAGCGGCTTGCCATCGAAGGCATCGGCCAACACGGTGATGGCCCCGTTGTATTCGGTGCGCGTGACGCGGCGAGTTTGGTGTTCGCAGGTGAGCAATCGACCTTGCGCATCGCGCGCCATGCCATTGGCGTGGTGTGAGGGTTGTCGAAACACACTCACATGGCCTGAGGCGTCGTCCCAACGCATGATGCGGTTGTTGGGAATATCCGAGACCAGCAAGTAACGACCATCACCGAACCACACCGGACCTTCAGCCCAGCGCATCCCCGTCGCCAATTGCTCCACACTGGCACTGAATAAACGGAGCTTTAAGAAACGTTCGTCCAAGACCTGCACGCGTGGGTCTGGGTAGCGCGCATGTGTGGCAAAGGCAATCGCGGGTCCGGTGGTCATGGTGGTTTATTTCAAGAGCAAGTTAGGCAGCCACATCGAGAACGAGGGCACGTAGGTGACCAACATCAACGCGACAATCAGACCGCTGTAGAACGGCCAAATGGTTTTCATCACCGTGCCAACGGACACCTCGCCAATCGTGCAACCCACAAATTGGGTGGTGCCGACGGGTGGCGTGTTCAAACCCAAGGCGCAGTTGATGAGCATGACGATGCCGAACTGCTCGGTGCTCATGCCCATTTGTTGGCAGATGGGCAAGAAGATGGGCGTGCAAATCAGAATCGTCGCGGCCATGTCGAGGAAGGTCCCCAACACGAACAAGATGATGTTGACGCACAAGAAGATGACCCACGGTGTGGCGCTGATGCTCGACAACATGTGACCGGTCAATTCGGCCACGCCGTACAAACCAATCAAGTAGCCAAACATCGAGCTGATGCCAATCAGCAGCAGCACAGCGCCCGTGCTTTTCACCGCTTTGGCAGCGGCTTTCAAGAACTGTTCACGGGTGAGTTTTTTGTAAACCATCGTGGCTAAGAACAGCGCCCAAACGACAGCGACAGAGGCTGACTCCGTGGCCGTGAACGCACCCGACAAGATGCCCACGATAATGATGACCACCACCAGCAAGCCCGGCAACGATTGTGCGAACGAATGCCCCACCACCGCCCAACCTGGGAAGGTGCCTGCGGGGTAACCGCGCTTCACCGCCACGGCATACGCGGCGACCAAGTTACAAATGGTCAGCAAGATGGCTGGGACGATGCCCGCCAAAATCAAAGCCGCAATGCTCACCTTGCCGCTGGCGGCCAAGGTGAAGATGATGAGGTTGTGACTGGTAGGCATCAATGCACCCACCAACGAAGCATGCGTGGTGACGTTCACCGCGTAGTCTGCGTCATAGCCTTCTTTCTTCATTTGCGGAATCAGCACCGCACCCATCGCTGATACGTCGGCCACGGGCGAGCCCGAGACGCCGCCAAACAAGGTACACGCCAACACGTTGCTCATGCCCAAACCGCCACGTACATGGCCAGCCAAGGACTTGGCGAAGTCCACGATCTTGTCGGCGATGCCGCCGTACATCATGATTTCACCGGCAAAGATGAAGAAAGGAATAGCCAAGAACGAGAACGGGTTCATGCCCGAAATCATTTGTTGAAAGCCCACCGCCAAGGGCAAGCCTTCAAACAGCAAGGTGGCCAAAGACGACAAACCAATGGAGAAGGCCACGGGTACACCCAGCAGCAGGAGCAGCGTGAAGCTGACGCACAGAATAGTCAGTGCCATGATGGCTCCACCTCTTCACCGCGAATCAAAGCGATGATGTGTTCTAAAGAAAACAAAGCAATCAACGCACCAGCGATGGCTGGTGGCGCATATTTGAAAGCTTCCGACAAACCCAGTGTTGGGATTTTGTAATCCCACACGCTTTGTGCCAGCAAGGCGCAGTTGTAGGCCATCACCAGTCCAAATCCCAAGACCAAGACATGGATCAGCAGCTCCATCTTGAGGCGCACCGAATCAGGCGCGAGGACTAACAAAGACTCCAAGCCGATGTGCCCTGCGTCACGAACGCCAACCGCCATGCCAAGCATGGTGACGTAGAGCACCAGCAGCACCGCGCCACTTTCTGCCCACGTGGGGGTGTCGTTGAAAACGTAGCGACCAATGACCTGGTACAGCACGGCCGCTATCAAGAGCACAAGGCCGAGAACGCCGATCTGCAAACAAAACCGCGCCAAGGCGGCACAAAAGCGTGTGTACATGATGGTTTTATTTCACCGCATTGATGCGTTTGACCATGTCTTGCAGCTTGGGGTCTTTCAAGAACTTGTCATACACAGGCTTCATCACGGCTTGGAAGCTGGCTTTGTCTACTTCCACGATTTCAGCGCCACCTGCTTTGACAATGGCGAGCGATTTGGTTTCACGCTCATCCCACAGCTTGCGCATGTACACCACAGACTCCTTGGCGGCGGCACGAATTTGTTTTTGCTCCTCGGCAGACAGGGTGTCCCACACCTTCTTGGAGAAGAGCAAGATTTCTGGCGCCATCGAGTGCTCGGTCTTGTTGAAGTATTTGGCCACTTCAAAGTGACGTGAGCTCTCATAGGAGGGGTAGTTGTTTTCTGCGGCATCGACCAAGCCAGTTTTCAGCGCGGTGTACACCTCGCCATAAGGCATGGGGGTGGCGTTGGCGCCCATGGCTTCGAGCAAGGAAACCCACAAATCGCTTTGCTGCACGCGCACTTTCAAGCCTTTGGCATCTGCCACTGTTTTCATTGGCTTTTTCACGGTGTAGATAGAGCGTGCGCCTGAGTCGTAAAACGCCAAGCCGATGAAGCCTTGGGCTTCACAGTCTTTCAAGATTTCTTCACCGATGGGGCCGTCTAACACCTTGCGCATGTGTTCTGTGGAGCGGAACAAGAACGGCATGGTGGGCACCATGGTGGCGGCGCAAATGTTGTTCATGGGGGCCACGTTCACGCGGGCCATGGCGATGGCGCCGAGCTTGGTTTGTTCGATGGTGTCTTTTTCGTTGCCCAAAGCGGATTTAGAAAACACTTTGATGCTGTGCTTGCCACCAGTGGCTTTGCTCAACTCTTCACCCATGTGACGCACGGCTTGAACGGTGGGGTAGTCGTCGGGGTGGATGTCCGAGGAGCGGAATTCGGTGGCATGTGCGGCGATCGCAAACAGCGAGCCCGCAGCGGTGGCGACCAAGGTTTTGAGCAAGTTCGAACGTGAGTTCATGGGTGTCTCCTGTTGTGGTTAGAAATTCAGAAAGGACCGGCTTTGACAAACCCACCGCCTTGATAAATCACGGCAGGGTCATTCAAATCGAGTTTGGGTTGCTTGGCTTCCAATGCGGCGCGGAACGGCTCCGAACTGTCTTGTGGGCGATAACCGATATGTTTGGCGTGCGTGTTGTCCCACCACGTGTGGTGGTTGTCGGACATGCCGTAAATCACGCTGTAGCCCACGACGGGAGAGTTCAGGCTGGACCACACCAAATGCTCCAAGTCGTCATAGCTCATCCAAGTGGCGAGCATGCGGCGGTCTTTCGGTTCTGCAAACGAGGAACCGATGCGCAAGCACACCGTCTCGATGCCGTAGCGATCAAAGTAAAAGCGGGCGAGGTTTTCGCCAAAGGCTTTGCTCAGGCCGTAGTAGCCATCGGGACGCACAGGCATGGTGGTGTCAACCACCTCGTCTTGTCGGTAAAAGCCCGTCACATGGTTGGAGCTGGCAAACACGATACGGCGTGTGCCGTGGATGCGCGCTGCTTCGTAAAGGTTGTAGGTGCCAATGATGTTGGCTTGCACGATGTCGTCAAAGGGTTGCTCGGTCGAGATACCGCCCATGTGCACCACCGCGTCGACGCCTTCGAGCAACTTGAAGACGGCAGGGCGGTCTTGCAAGGGGGCTGGCATGACTTCCTCGCCAACGGCTGCGTTGCCTAAGTCGGCCACATCACTCACGCGCAACACATCGCAGCGCGCTTTCAGTCGAGGGCGCAACACGCGGCCCAAGCCACCCGCGGCACCCGTTAACAACAAGCGAGGGTACAAGTGCTGAGAAGGAGAGGCCATACGAGTTGCTTTGAATTGAGGTTGTTTGAAGTTTGATGGTTTTGATTTGGTAGCGCTACCAAATCGAATCAACGCATGTTAGCCATGCCAAAACGGGTCGTCAATGCTTTTAACTCAGGGTTTTCGCTAGGGCGGTGCTGTCTCGCTCGATGATCGAAAAGCCCACATCGACGATGCGTGGGTCCACCGTGCGGCCTTCGGCGCGATCCATCAAAAAGTGCGCTGCCAGCGTGCCGATTTGGCCACCATTGATGCGTACGGTGGAGAGTGCGGGCACCATGTCTGCCACAAAAGGCACATCGCCAAAGCCCATCACGGCGATGTCGTCTGGCACGACCAAGCCGCGTGCGCGGGCTTCCGTCATCACGCCCAGTGCCAGCAAGTCGGAGCTGCAAAAAATCGCTTGCACATGGGGTGCTTCGGTCAAGATTTTGCCCATCGCTTCGCGACCACTTTTGAGCGAGCGAGAAGCCCCCACGTTGGCCACAAACACAGGCGGCAAACCTTGTTGCGCCACGGTGTCTTGAAAGGCCAGGGTGCGGCGGTCTGCACGCTCATCTTCAGCGCGCACGATGGCAAATTTTTGGTAGCCCTTGTGCATCAAAAAATTGGCGACTTCACGGCCAATGTCCGAATGCGAGAAGCCAATCAGCATGTCAATCGGGGTCGGCGTCAAGTCCCAGGTTTCGACGACGGGAATGCCAGAGGCCAGCAAGCGCGTCCGTGCCTTGCCTGGGGGCAAGATACCCGTCAAGAAAATACCATCTGGGCGACGCCCAATGATGGCTTCGAGCAGCAACTCTTCGCGCTCTGCCGAGTAGCCGGATTGACCCAGCATGAGTTGATAGCCCGCATCAAACAGAGTGCCGTTCAAGGATTCGATGGTTTCCATGAAAACCGACACCACCGTGCTCGGTACCACCGCGGCAATCAAGCGGCTGCGCGATGACGCCAAACCACCAGCCATGCGGTTGGGGACATAGCCCGTTCGTTGGACTGCCTCTTGGACTTTGCGCAAGACGTCTGGTGAGACTTGGTTGGGCGTGTTGATGGCGCGCGATGCCGTGATGGGCGCGACGCCCGCGAGCATGGCCACATCCCGCAAGGTGATGGCACCACTGCTGCGTCGAGAGCGTTTGGGCTGTTCTTTGTCGGTCATGGGTTTGTCTTGCAAATCTGGCTTGCAGGGTGGCGTATGGTACCGCTATCATTGCGTTTGTAAAGGCTTCCAGATGAAGCGAAAGACGAGGAGACTTCGATGACCCCACTCACCATCCGTATGCACGCGCACGACAACGTGGCGATTGTTGCCAATCATGGCGGGCTGCCTGCAGGCACGGTGTTGTCCGATGGCTTGTGTTTGCGCGACGCCGTTCCTCAGGGCCACAAGGTGGCGTTGGTGGATGTGCCGGCGCAAGGGCCGGTGCTGCGCTATGGCATTGCAATTGGGTATGCCTTGAAAGACATTCCTGCGGGCAGCTGGGTGCATGAGCGTTTGCTTCAAATGCCATCGGCGCGTGAACTCGACAACTTGCCAATCGCCACCGTCAAGCCCGCGCCTTTGCCGCCGCTCGAGGGGTACACCTTTGAAGGCTATCGCAATGCCGATGGTTCGGTGGGCACTCGCAACATCTTGGCCATCACGACGACCGTGCAATGTGTCTCAGGCGTGGTGGCATTTGCGGTGCAACGCATCAAGGCTGAGTTGCTGCCCCAGTTCCCTCATGTGGACGATGTGGTGGGGCTGGAGCACACCTACGGCTGTGGCGTGGCGATTGATGCAGAGGGGGCAGAAATACCCATTCGCACCTTGCGCAACATCAGCCTGAATCCCAACTTTGGGGGCGAAGTGATGGTGGTCAGCTTGGGGTGTGAAAAACTTCAGCCCGAGCGCTTGATGCCACCCGGTGCGATCCCCATCAATGACCAGCGCGGCGAAGCCTTGGATGTGGTGTGCCTGCAAGATGACGCGCATGTGGGCTTCATGTCCATGATTGACGCGATCATGCAAACGGCCAAACAACACCTGCACCGCTTGAATTTGCGTCGACGCGAGACGGTGCCTGCCAGCGAGTTGGTGGTGGGTGTGCAGTGCGGTGGCAGTGATGCGTTTTCAGGCGTGACCGCCAACCCTGCTGTGGGTTACTGCACCGATTTGTTGGTGCGAGCGGGGGCAAGTGTGATGTTCTCGGAGGTCACGGAAGTACGCGATGGCATTGACCAACTCACGTCACGCGCGACGACCCCTGAAGTGGCCCAAGCCATGATCCGTGAAATGGCTTGGTACGACGCCTATCTGGCACGTGGCCGCGCAGACCGCAGTGCCAACACCACGCCCGGTAACAAAAAGGGCGGCTTGTCCAACATCGTCGAAAAGGCCATGGGCTCGATCGTGAAGTCGGGTTCCGCTCCAATTTCAGGCGTCTTGTCTCCCGGCGAAAAGCTCAAGCAAAAAGGCTTGATTTACGCAGCCACACCCGCGAGCGATTTCATTTGCGGCACCTTGCAATTGGCGGCAGGTATGAATTTGCATGTGTTCACCACAGGACGTGGCACGCCTTACGGTTTGGCTGAGGTGCCGGTCATCAAGGTGGCGACACGCACCGACTTAGCAAGGCGTTGGCACGATTTGATGGACGTGAACGCAGGCACGATCGCGGATGGCACGAAGACGATTGAAGAGGTCGGCACAGAACTGTTTGAGCTGATGTTAGACGTGGCCAGTGGGCGCAAAAAGACATGGGCCGAACATTGGAAGCTGCACAACGCGTTGGTGTTGT
Organism: uncultured Burkholderiales bacterium; assembly: GCA_903886485.1. Taxonomy (GTDB): domain Bacteria; phylum Pseudomonadota; class Gammaproteobacteria; order Burkholderiales; family Burkholderiaceae_C; genus Limnohabitans. The sequence continues at coordinate 46,708 of CAISMH010000020.1, read as the reverse complement.
TCAATCCTGCGCCCGTGACTTAATGTCGGGTTTTGTTGATGGCTGTTCTTTATTCGTTTCGCCGTTGTCCGTACGCCATGCGCGCACGATTGGCCTTGCTTGCCAGCGGCGTGGACTACGAGCATCGCGAAGTGGCGTTGAAAGCCAAGCCCGCCGACATGCTGGCGCTCTCACCCAAGGGGACGGTGCCGGTGCTGTGCTTGTCCACAGGCGATGTTTTGGAGGAAAGTCTTGACATCATGCTGTGGGCTTTGCAGCGCCAAGACCCGCAAGCATGGTTGCCTAGCTCACCCCAAGCGTGGGCATTCACCCATGCAGGCATCGCACTGAATGACGGCGAATTCAAAACGCATTTAGACCGCTACAAATACCCGCAACGGTTTGGTTTGGTGGAGGGTGTGTCACACCGTGCGCAAGCTGCGGCGGTGTTGATGCAGTGGGAGCAGCGTTTGCAGGCGTGTGCGTATTTGTCCGGCAGTCAGTGGGGGTTGCTGGACGCGTGCGTGGCACCGTTTGTGCGCCAATTTGCCCGCACAGATCGTGCATGGTTTGAGGCGCAGCCTTGGCCACAGTTGGCGCAGTGGCTGACCGCCTTTGAGGGCTCAGAGGCGTTTGTGGCGGTGATGCACAAGCACCCCTTGTGGGTGGCCCCACAGGCCTGAGCCGTGTGCGTCACGGCGCTGCTCAGGCCGCCGACTTTAAAAAGTCCATCACCAACTGCCATTGCGCAGGCACGTTCAAGGCCGGTGCATGGCCACAACCTTCAATCTCTTGCGTTTGCAGCCAGCCTTTGGCGCCGGGGCCGCGTGTGCGCATGGCGTGGATGGTGTCCGTTGAAATCAAATCCGAGTTCGCACCACGCATCACCATGACGGGGATGGTGAGTGCGTCGTAGGCGTTCCACATGGGGTACTCGGGCTCTGCACGAAAAAACTGTTGCGTGATGTGGGGGTCGTAATGCGGCGTCACACGGCCATCAGGCAGACGGCGGGTGGAGGTTTCGGTCAAGTGCGTCCACTGCGCATCCGTGTGAAAGCCAAACGGTGCATAGGCTTGGCGAAAGAAGGCCTCAAGTTCGGGCACGGTGTCAAAGACGGGGGGCTGACCGGCATAGGCCTTGATGCGCTCCACTGCGGTGGCTGAAATTTCGGGGGCGATGTCGTTGAGCACCAAACTGCGGATGCGGCCTTGAAGGGCGGGCAGTTCCAAGCCAGCGGCACAGACCAGTCCCAAGGCGCCGCCCATCGATGTGCCAATCCAGTGGGCCTTTTCGATCTGTAGTGCATCCATCAAGTCCAAGGTGATGCGTGCATAGGTGGCAAAGCTGTAGTCGTCTTGAGGAGCACTGCTCCATTGACTCAGGCCGCGACCAATCGTGTCGGGGCAAATCACGCGGTAATGGGGGGCGAGTTGTTCGGCCAAGGCGTCAAAGTCGCGGCCGGTGCGTGCGAGGCCATGCCACGCGATGACCACAGGCTGCGACGCGTCACCCCAAGCGGTGAAGTGGATGTTGAAGCCGTGGCATTGCAAATAGTGTGAGCTGGGTTTCATGGTGGGGTTCCGTTTACGATTGGCCTATGCAATTACAAGATATTTTGTACTCTCAAGGCTTTGGCACGCGGCGCATTTGCGCGGGCTTGATTCAACAAGGTTTTGTGCAGGTCGATGTGGGCGAAGGTTTGGTCACTTGCGATGATGCCCTGCAAGACGTGGATGTGTACGAAGGCCTGTCCTATTCGGTACAAGGCGTGTTGTGGCCCTATCACGTCAAAGCCTATGTGCTGCTGCACAAGCCCGCGGGCTATGAGTGCTCGCACAAGCCTTCGGCATGGCCCAGTCTGTACACCTTGTTGCCACCTGCATTACGCCAACGCCCGCAAAAAAGCGCGGTGCAAGGTGTGCAAGCGGTGGGTCGCTTGGACCAAGACACCACGGGCATGTTGGTGCTGACCGACGATGGCCCCTTGATTCACCGCATGAGTTCACCCCGTCACCACGTGCCCAAGGTGTACGAGGTGACCACGGAGGCCCCGCTCGACGACAAACAAGTGCAACGCTTGCTGGATGGGGTGGTGTTGGACGATTCGCCCAAGCCTGTGAAGGCGGCTGCGTGCGTGGCTTTGGCCGAGCACCATTTGCGCTTGACCTTGACCGAGGGCAAGTACCACCAAGTCAAGCGCATGCTGGCTGCGGTGGGCAACAAAGTGGTGGACCTTCACCGGTCGCAAATTGGGGCCATGGCTTTGCCCGCGGAGCTGGGGCCCGGTGAATGGCGTTGGATCAGCCCTGAGGAATTGAAGCTGCTCGCGACAAACGATTAGCTTCAGCACTCTTTGGGGCTTGTTTGTGCTGCATCAATCAGATTCAACGCATGCGAAGCCCAGCTTACGTGTGGGTAAGACCTCGATCGTTACACTAGAGGCAGATTTTTCAAGGTGTTTTTAGTGTTTTTGATTCAACGTTTGACGCTGGCTTTGGCTGGCGCGCTGCTTTTGGCAGCTCCCGCTGTTGAAGCGGCCAGTCCCATTTTTGTGCTCAACTCTTTAGACGCGAACGTCAGTGTGATTGACCCCGTCACGTGGAAAGAAGTTCGTCGCATCCCCACGGGCAAAGAACCGCACCACATTTACCTCACGCCCGATGAGAAATCCGTCATCGTGGCCAACGCGGGTGGCGATTCACTCACGTTCATTGACCCCCGCACAGCCGAAGTGCAGCGCGTGGTCCGCGGCACGATCGACCCTTACCAGCTGCGTTTTTCACCCGACATGAAATGGTTTGTCACGGTTGCCAACCGCTTGAACCACATCGATATTTACCGTTGGGATGGCAAAGACCTCACTTTGGTCAAACGCATTCCCTCGAGCAAAACACCCAGCCACATTTGGATCGATAGCAAAAGCACGACCGCATACGCCTCGATGCAAGATAGCGACGAGTTGGTGGCGGTGGACTTGGCCACGCAAACCTTGAAATGGCGCATCAAAACAGGGGCCATGCCTGCCGATGTGTTTGGTACGCCCGATGACAAACACCTGCTGGTGGGGTTGACCGGTGGCGACCATGTGGAGGTGTATGACGTCACAGGCGCGCAAGCCAAGCTCGTGAAAAATATCCCAACGGGTGAGGGCGCGCATGCCTTCCGTGCCGTGGGCGATGGCCGCCATGTATTTGTGGGAAACCGCGTGGCGAACACGATCAACAAGATCGACTACACCAAGCTGGAGTCTGTGGCGCAGTTCAATGCACCCGGCGGTCCAGACTGCATGGAGGTGACGGCGGATGGCAAATTGCTGTTGGTCTCATCGCGTTGGATCAAAAAGGTCAGCGTGATTGATATGGCCACGGGTCAGCTGGTGCGCCAAGTCAAAGTCGGTAAATCGCCGCATGGCATTTGGACCTTGGATCACGCCAAGCGTTACTGAACATGAACCAAACGCGACGCCAACTTGCACCAATCCCCAAACGCGTTTTGGGCTGGCAGGCTTGGGTGGTGGGCGCTTTGGCCAGCTGTGCGTTTGCGGCACACGCGATCACGCCATGCAGCAAGCCGCTGTACCTCACCTTTGATACGGGTCACATGGGCGTCGCACCGTTGGTTGCAGAGGTGTTGAACCGTCAGCAGGTGAAGGTCACTTTCTTTGCCGCGAATGAGCCGACCAAAGAAGGCGATGGCTCACTGGGGGAGCATTGGGCGCCTTGGTGGAAAGCCCGTGGTGCAGAAGGCCATGCCTTTGCGTCACACACGTTTGACCATGTTTATTGGCGCTCAGACCTGCCGCGCGGCAGCTGGCAAATGCGCCCAACCGCCGGTCCGAGCAAAGGCCAAACAGAGGTGTGGACCAGCCAGCGTTATTGCGACCAATTGCAACTTGCGAACACGCGCCTAGAGCAAATCACCGGGGTCAAACCTTTGCCCTTGTTTCGCGCGCCGGGCGGCAAAACATCGCCTTCGTTGCTGCATGCGGCCAAGCAATGCGGGTTTATGCATGTTGCATGGGCTGATGCAGGTTTTTTAGGCGATGAACTGCCCAGCGACCAATACCCCAACGCCGTGTTGCTGCAGCGTGCGTTGAACCGTCTTCGAGCGGGTGATATTTTGATGGCGCACTTGGGCATCTGGTCGCGTCAAGACCCTTGGGCACCAGCGGTGTTGGAGCCTTTGATTGAAGGCCTCAAAGCCAAAGGGTTTTGTTTTGCCACACTCAAAGAGCATCCACAATTCAAAACATGGATACGTTGATCGACCTTTTTTCCAATACGCAAGCGGCTTTGTATGAAGGCGTGATGCAGCCCATCGCTTTTGCGTTGGGGCTGGGTAACCGATTGGAAGATGTGTTCGATGGCACGGGGTGGTTGCTGGTGGGCTTGATTCAAATCGTCATCATGCTGGGTGTCATTGGGCCTTTGCAACGCTGGCGTCCTGTGGAGGCGGTCACCAACACGCGCGCGATTCGCACCGATGTGATTTACACCCTGATTCACCGTTTGGGTCTATTCCGTGTGGTCTTGTTTTTGTTGGTAGAGCCGGTGCTTGACAGCTTGATGGGTGAGTTGCGTGTGCACGGGATAGGTACTTTTCATTTGGAAGACCTCTGGCCCAGCGTCACAGATGGACCGGTCATCAGCTTTGTGATGTACCTCGTGGTGTTTGATTTTGTCAATTACTGGTTGCATCGCGCCCAACACGAATGGCGTTGGTGGTGGGCTTTGCACGCGGTTCACCATTCGCAGCGTCAGATGACGCAGTGGACAGACAACCGCAACCATTTGTTGGACGATTTGATCGGCGCGGTCATCTGGGTGTTTGTCGCGCAACTCATTGGCATCGCGCCAACACAATTTGTGGCGGTGGTGGCACTCACGCAGCTGTTTGAAAATTTTCAACACGCCAATCTGCGTGTGAGCTTTGGCACGTGGGGTGAGCGTGTGTGGGTCAGTCCGCGCTTTCACCGTTTGCACCACGCCATTGGTTTAGGCCATGAGTCATCGCCACCCCAACAGGCGGGCGTTGCAGGCGAGTCGCCTCGCAGGCCGACCACGCTGGGGGGGCACAACTTTGGCGTGCTCTTGCCTTGGTGGGACGTGCTGTTTGGCACGGCTAACTTTGACCTGCGGTTTGAACCCACGGGGATCCGTGACCAAGTGGAAGAGGGCGTGGATTACGGAGACGGATTTTGGGCTCAGCAGCGGCTAGGTCTTCAGCGTCTTTGGCAGGCCTTTGGGGCGTCCCGCACTGGTTGACAGGCTGGGGTATGCTTTTGGCATGCGTTTGTTTTTAGACTCCTTTTGGCGAGCACTGGCTTATTGCTTGATGCCTCGCGTGATGGTCCTCTCCCTGCTGCCTTTGGCCATGTTGCTTTTGCTGTCGGTGAGTTGGGGGTACTTCTATTGGACGCCCACTCAGGACTGGCTGCGCGACATGCTCACCTCTTGGCAAGTGTTGCAAAGCATGATGGATTGGCTTCAGGCCCAAGGCGCAGCTGACTTGCAAGCCGTCATGGTGCAACTGGTGGTGATCTTTGCCATCACACCGGTGTTGGTGGTGATCTCGTTGTTGGCCGTGTCTTTGATGATGACCCCCGCCTTGGTGGACTTGGTGGTTCATCGCCGCTTTGCACACTTGGCACTCAAACACGGGGGAAGCACCGTGACCAGCTTGGTGTGGACGATCAGTTCCACCCTCGCGGCGATGTTGGCAATGGTCATTTCATTGCCGCTGTGGGCCGTGCCGCCCTTGATGTTCATCGTGCCGCCACTCATCTGGGGCTGGCTCAGTTACCGCGTGATGGTGTACGACGCGCTGGTTCAGCATGCCAGCCGTGAAGAACGTTTGGCGATTGGTCGCAAGCACCGCGCTTGGTTGCTGCTGATCGGGGTATTGACTGGGTATTTGGGGGCTTTACCCAGCTTGGTATGGGCTTCTGGGGCCTTGTTTGTTGCCGCGTTTTTGGTGCTGATCCCCTTGGCGATTTGGATCTATGCCTTGGTGTTTGCCTTTACATCGCTGTGGTTCACGCATTACAGCTTGGGAGCGTTGGAAGCCCTGAGGACGGAGTCGGACACTGTGGTGATGGGGGCTTCTGTGCCCCTGCCCACGGTAGTATTGGCGGATGACACACACCCTCCACAACCCCCACATCCATGAAACTCGGCCAGAGTTTGGCCTCATCATTGTTGGTGACGAAATCCTCTCAGGAAAACGTGCTGACAAGCACATGCCCAAAGCCATTGAATTGCTCAATGCACGCGGCCTGTCCCTCGATTGGGCCGACTATGTGGGCGATTCGCCAGAACGCATCACACGCACATTGGCCCGTGCATTTGAAAGCAACAGCATTGTGTTTTCATGCGGAGGTATCGGGGCAACGCCTGATGACCATACCCGTCAATGCGCAGGCAAGGCCTTGGGGCTAGACATTGTTTTGCATCGCGAGGCAGAAGCCTTGATTCGTGAGCGCATGCAAGACACTGCCAAAGAGCAGGGCGTGCCTTACGAGCCAGACCGTCATGACAATGTGCACCGACTCAACATGGGCGTGTTTCCCGTGGGCGCGCACATCATCCCTAACCCGTACAACAAGATCCCTGGCTTCACCTGCCATGGCTCAGGTGGAGGTGCGGTGCATTTTGTGCCCGGTTTTCCTGTGATGGCGTGGCCCATGATGGAATGGGTACTCGACTCCTACTACCCGCACCTCTTTCAGCACGCAGCGTGGATTGAAAAGTCCATCGTCATCTACGGCTCGATGGAGGCCACCCTCACGCCGTTGATGGAGGCCTTGGAGCGAGACTTCTCAGGTGTGAAGGTATTTAGCTTGCCGAGCGTGGATCACCCAGAGCATGGTCGTCACATCGAACTTGGGGTCAAAGGTGAGCCAGACAAAGTGGCGCTGGCTTATCCCGCCATGCTGGCAGGGTTGCAGCCCTTTGGCTTGAAGTTTGGCCCTGAATTGGTGCGTCAGTAAATGCGATTCATTTTGGTGCAAAATTGCACCAAAATAGGTCGTCTGGTTTTGCTGTATTTGCTGCTTTGAATCTTCAGTTGGAGCCAATTTGCTTCAATCTCAAGGCAAAATACCCGCCTTGACGATGAAGTTGATGAAGCGCTCTGCGTGGCACATGCTGGCACAGAAACTGCATCCTCTAACCTTGAAACACTTTTTAAACCCAACCTACCCTAGCAGGAGAACTTGATGGCCAAGACCGTCGCAGACGTAATGAAAATGGTGAAAGAGAACGAAGTTAAATTCGTTGACTTCCGTTTCACCGATACCCGTGGCAAATGGCAGCATATCACTGCGCCCGTGTCGCAGTTTGACGAAAGCAAGTTCGAAGAAGGTCAAGCGTTTGACGGTTCTTCTATTGCTGGCTGGAAAGGCATTGAAGCCTCTGACATGTTGTTGATGCCTGATCCCAACAGCGCATTGATCGACCCCTTCTTCGAAGAAGTCACTTTGGTTTTGATCTGTGATGTGATCGAACCCACCGACGGCAAAGCCTATGAGCGTGACCCACGTTCTATCGCCAAGCGCGCTGAGACTTACCTCAAGCAATCGGGCTTGGGCGACACCGCTTATTTCGGTCCAGAGCCGGAGTTCTTCTTGTTTGACGAAGTGCGTTGGAGCACAGAGCCCAACAATACGTTCTACGCCATCAATGAATACGAAGGCCCATGGAACAGTGGCGAAAAAATCGAAGGCGGCAACCGCGGTCACCGTCCTCGCGTCAAAGGTGGCTACTTCCCAGTGCCTCCCGTTGACAGCACACACGACATGCGCAGCGAAATGTGCCTGTTGCTTGAGTCCGTGGGTATTCCTGTTGAAGTGCACCACCACGAAGTGGCTGGCGCAGGTCAATGCGAAATCGGCACCAAGTTCTCGACCTTGGTTGAGCGCGCCGACTGGACCTTGCTGCAAAAGTACGTGATCCACAACGTGGCCAATGCTTATGGCAAGACAGCGACCTTCATGCCTAAGCCTTACGCAGGCGACAACGGCTCCGGCATGCACGTTCACCAGTCAATCTGGAAAGACGGCAAGAACTTGTTCGCTGGCAACGGCTACGCGGGTCTGTCTGATTTCGCGCTGTACTACATCGGCGGCATCATCAAGCACGCACGTGCCCTGAACGCCATCACCAACCCTGGAACCAACAGCTACAAGCGCTTGGTCCCTCACTTCGAAGCGCCAGTGAAATTGGCTTACTCAGCCAAAAACCGCTCTGCTTCGATTCGTATTCCCAACGTGGCCAGCGACAAAGCACGCCGTGTGGAAGCGCGTTTCCCCGATCCATTGTGCAACCCATACCTCGGCTTTGCTGCCTTGTTGATGGCTGGTTTGGACGGCATCGAGAACAAGATCCACCCCGGCGAAGCAGCCACCAAAGACTTGTACCACCTCCCACCCGAGGAAGACAAGTTGGTGCCTACCGTTTGCTCCAGCTTGGATCAAGCCTTGGAAGCCCTCGACAAAGACCGCGCCTTCTTGACCAAAGGCGGCGTGTTCACCGACTCATGGATTGATTCCTACATCGACTTGAAGATGCAAGAAGTGACCCGCAGCCGTGTGGAAGTGTCTCCAGTTGAATACGACATGTACTACTCGCTGTAATTCGTTGCAACGCGATGTGCAATAAAAGGACGGCGCGAGCCGTCCTTTTTCATTTGGATGTCCATTGATTCATGCAATTACTTTCTTCTCGTTTTGTTCGCGCTGTCGCTTGGTTCGGCGTGTATCTGCTGCTTGGGTCTACAAATGCCATGTCGTCTGAGTCGCAGCGAATTTTTCGTTGCGGCAACGCGTACACCAATCAACCTGACCCCGCCCTCAACTGCAAACCATTGAGCGGTGGCAACGTGACTGTGATCGAGGGCACACGTGTGCAAGGACCGCAGGCTGTGCAGCCCAATGCAAGTGCAGCCAACGCATCGGTCAAAGTGGATGTGGCAGACCAACGCCAACGTGACGCACAGGCACAGACTGTGCTGCAAGCCGAGTTAGAAAAAGCACAAAAACTGCAAGCAGAGCTGATGCATGAGTGGCGCAACGGCGAGCCTGAGCGACGCGCGGCTGAGTTTCGCCAGCCTCAAAAATACCAAGACCGCGTGGCACAACTGCGCGCTGCCTTGCAACGTGCGCAGGCTGATGTGGCAGGCTTGCAGCGCGAGTTGTCGCGCTTGTCCCCCCCTGTTCAAACTGGAGCTAAACCATGACAACGTCGGCCAACCCCATGCAGCCCACCTACGCACAAGCCTTTGACTTGCTCGCCACCTTGGTCGCCGTGGTGCGCACGGATGGCGTGGTGGTCTTTGCCAATGCGGCATTGGAGGATGTCATGGGGGTGTCGCGCCGCACCATCGAGGGCTCCGCGCTGGCGAATTACTTCAGCGAAACGCAGTCCTTGGAGAGCGCCTTGCAGGGTGCGCAGAGCAACGCGTTTGCTGCCATGCGCTATGACGCGCACTTGCGCCGCCCCCTCCAAGACCCGATGCCTGTCCATGTCATCGTGGCACCCACAGATGTGATGGGCGAGGTGTTGGTCGAGTTGCTTCCGCTGGAGCAACAAACCCGTCAAGACCGTGAAGAGCGCTTGATTGACCAAGCCCAAGCCAACAAAGAGCTGATTCGCAACTTAGCCCACGAAATCAAAAATCCCTTGGGTGGCATTCGGGGTGCCGCCCAATTGCTTCAAATGGAGGTTGAGAGTCGCGACTTGATTGAATACACCCAAGTCATCATCCATGAAGCCGACCGGTTGCAAGTCCTTGTGGATCGCTTGCTGGCACCGCACCGTCGTCCACATGTGGTGGGCGATGTGAACATCCACGAGGTGTGTGAGCGGGTGCGCAGTCTGATCTTGGCTGAATTCCCCAAGGGGCTGCGTGTGGTGCGTGACTATGACACCTCGATTCCCGAGTTCCGCGGCGACCGCGAACAGCTCATTCAAACCGTGCTCAACATCGTGCACAACGCGGCCCAAGCTTTGGTGGAGCGAGTCAACGAGGGGGATGCCGAGATTGTTTTACGCAGCCGCATCAGCCGACAAGTCACTTTTGGCAAACAACGCTATCGGTTGGCATTGGAATTGCATGTGATAGACAACGGGCCCGGCATTCCTGAAGAGATCAAAGACAGATTGTTTTTTCCTTTGGTCTCGGGACGGGATGGTGGCTCTGGTCTTGGGCTGAATTTGGCGCAAACTTTTGTGCAGCAGCACCATGGCCTGATTGAGTGTGACAGTGTGCCGGGGCGAACAGATTTCAAAATTCTGATCCCGTTGCCCTGACAGCACGTGTGGCCCTTAATTTGAAACAGAAAGTACCGAGATGAAATCGATTTGGATTGTGGACGACGACCAGTCAATTCGCTTTGTGCTGGAAAAAGCGCTGTTGCGCGAGAACCTGCCCACGCGCAGTTTCACCAGCCCACGCGAAGTGCTGCAAGCGCTCGACTCGGTGAGCGAAGACGATGGTCCAAAAATTTTGGTCAGCGACATTCGCATGCCTGGAGGTTCGGGTTTAGATCTACTCACCAAAGTCAAACAACGCTTGCCTTCCTTGCCCGTCATCATCATGACGGCGTTCTCAGATTTGGACAGTGCCGTGTCGGCCTTTCAAGGTGGTGCGTTTGAGTACCTTCCCAAACCGTTTGATTTACCCAAAGCCGTGGAGTTGATTCGACGCGCCTTGGACGAGAGCCAGCGCGAGCAAGCGCAAAGCGAGCAACAAGACGCCACCCCCGAGATGCTGGGCCAAGCGCCTGCGATGCAAGATGTCTTTCGTGCCATTGGTCGACTGAGTCAAAGCAATGTGACGGTGATGATCACGGGCGAGAGCGGCTCTGGCAAAGAACTGGTGGCACGTGCCTTGCACAAACATTCACCACGAGGGGACGCGGGCAACAAAGGCCCATTCGTGGCCATCAACACGGCTGCGATCCCCAAAGATTTGTTGGAGAGCGAACTGTTTGGGCACGAACGTGGTGCATTCACGGGCGCGCAAACCACCCGTCGTGGTCGCTTCGAGCAGGCCGAGGGCGGGACCTTGTTTCTCGATGAAATCGGTGACATGCCATTTGATTTGCAAACCCGATTGCTCCGCGTGTTGAGCGATGGCACTTACTACCGCGTGGGCGGGCACAACGCCATCAAAGCCAATGTGCGTGTGATTGCCGCGACGCACCAAGACTTAGAAAAACGCGTCAAAGATGGCGTGTTTCGTGAGGATTTGTACCACCGTCTGAACGTGATTCGCTTGCGTCTGCCCGCCTTGCGCGAGCGCCGCGAAGACATCCCCACTTTGACGCGCCACTTTTTGCAGCAGAGCGCACAACAATTGGGCGTGGAGTCCAAACGCATCTCTGATTCAGCACAGTCTGTGTTGGACCATTTCTCATTTCCGGGCAATGTGCGGCAACTGGAAAACATCTGTCATTGGCTGACAGTGATGGCCCCCGCCCAAGTGATTGAATCCAAAGATTTGCCACCAGAAGTGGTGTTATCAGGCGAGGTCTTAGACGCACCAAGCCACACGGGGCAAGACACCTCGACACCGGCTGCAGCATCGGTATCCGACACGCACCGACAGGCCGTGGCGCACCCTGCCAATGCCTCCGAAGGTGCTGGCCCTGCGCCGGTGGTGTTGAACATGCCGGGGGCTGATTGGGAGCAAGGTCTGGAAGCCGAAGCGATGAGTTTGTTGGTGGCGGGCCGCACCGATGTGTGGGATGTTTTGATCAACCGCTTTGAAGCACGCTTGATTCAAACAGCCTTGGTCAACACTCGCGGTCGAAGAATTGAAGCTGCCCAAAAGTTGGGCATTGGACGCAACACGATCACCCGAAAAATCCAAGAGCTGGGCTTGGACGACTGACGCCTCGCACGCAGGCCTTAGCCCAGTGTGACCACTACGGGTACATGGTCGCTGGGGCGCTCGTTTTTGCGCGGAGCCTTGTCAATCACGCAGGCTTGTGTGGATGCTTTCAAGGCATCGCTGACGAGGATGTGGTCAATGCGCAAACCACGGTTGCGACGAAAAGCAAATTCGCGATAGTCCCACCAGCTATAGCTTTTCTCCGCTTGTTCAAACAAGCGGAATGCGTCGTGGGTGCCCAAGTCGATCAAGGCCTGGAAGTGCGCACGCTCTTGTGGCGTGCAATGGATGGTGTCTTTCAAGGTCACGGGATCCCACACATCACGATCATCAGCGGTGATGTTGAAGTCGCCCATCAACACCAGTTTGGGGTGCGTCAAAAGCTCTGCACGCAGCCAATTTTCAAGTGCATCCAGCCAACGCATTTTGTAAACAAACTTGTCACTGTCTGGTGCTTGTCCGTTGGGGAAGTAGGCGCCAATCACTCGCACACCATCGACCGTGCCGGCAATCACGCGGGCCATGTCATCCTCAAAGCCGGGGATGTTCTTCACCACATCTTGGGCTTCATTACGCGAGAGCAAGGCCACACCGTTGTAGGTTTTTTGACCAAAAAACGCGACCTTGTAGCCCGCTGCTTCAATCGCCTCGCGTGGAAATTTGTCATCCGTGATTTTGGTTTCTTGCAAGACCAAGGCATCCACGGGGTGAGTCGCCAACCAGTCCAGCACTTGCGGCAAGCGCACGGTGAGTGAGTTGACATTCCAAGTGGCGAGTTGCATGTGTGTGTTCTGACTTAAAGGTGGAGTGCGGCCAAGATGCCAATCGCAACGCCTAACGCGCCCGTGCCAAACATGGCGTATTGCACCCACACTTTGCGCGTGAGCAGGGCGATGGCGGCCAGTGCGATAGCCACTTGCAGCACAGTGGTGGCCTGTGCCCAGCGGTGATGTTGGTGCATTTGCGCGTCGGACATCTCGTCAAACGCTTTGGCTTGTGCTTCTAGTTTTTCAGCCCCGGTTTTGATCTCGGCTTTTTCGGCTTGGTAACGTTTGATTTCTCCGGCATAAAAATCTTTTTTGGTGGCAGGTGCCAACTCGAGCGCGAGTTCCATCAAGTTTTGCTTGCTGCTTTTGGCTTGGTAATAGTTCCATTGGTTAGATGCTTCCGTCTTTTTGATGGCGGCATCGTTTTTGTACAAGCCTGCGTTGGCTTGGGTTGCGCCTCCCATGTAGCCAAAGATGGCACCCACGGTGGCGATGATGGCGGTGAACATCGCGATCTTGTTGGTGAAGCTGTTGCCATGCCCTTGCGCGGCGTGCTCTAACTCGTGGTCGTGCGGACCATGGACGTGAAAATCGTGTTCAGACATCCCAATATTCCTGCTTAGCGTGTTCGCGTGAGAGTGACAAAGCTGTAATTCAAACCATTGGCCGCAACATGGCTGCTGCGCGCAGTCTCTTGCCAATGGGCGTCAAAGGTGGGGGCGAAGGCATCGCCTTCAAAGTCGGCCTCAATTTCGGTGATGATGGCGCGCGTCGCCAAAGGCATGGCTTGTGCATACACCTGCGCACCGCCAATGACCCACACCTGCGCATCGTTGGGACACTGTTGAATGGCTTCTTCGATGGAGTGGGCCACCACTGCACCCTCGGCTCGCCAGTGGGTTTGGCGTGTCACCACAATGTTGGTGCGGCCCGGCAAGGGACGAAACTTAGGAGGCAATGACTCCCATGTTTTACGGCCCATCACCACGGGCTGTCCCAAGGTGGTTTGTTTGAAATGGGCCAAGTCCTCCGGCAGGTGCCAAGGCAAGGTGTTGTTGTGGCCAATCACGCCATTGCGTGCCCGCGCAAAAATCAAATTCAAGGCCATGGGTTAAACCGCGACTGGGGCTTTGATGGCGCCGTGACATTCGTAGTCCAACACTTCAAAGTCTTCAAACTGGTAGTCGAAGATGGAGTCAGGTTTGCGCTTGATCTGAAGCGTGGGGTAGGCGAAGGGTTCGCGGCTGAGTTGCAGTGCGACTTGCTCGTGATGGTTGCTGTAAATGTGGCAGTCGCCACCAGTCCAGATGAAGTCACCGACATCCAAGTCACACTGTTGGGCCACCATGTGGGTCAGCAGGGCGTAGCTGGCAATGTTGAACGGAACGCCTAAGAAGATGTCTGCACTGCGCTGATACAACTGGCAGCTCAAGCGGCCACGCTCGCCTGGGTTTTGCGCGGGTGCGACGTAGAACTGAAAGAACGCGTGGCAAGGCATCAGCGCCATTTTGTTGAGCTCGGCCACGTTCCATGCGCTCACAATGATGCGGCGTGAGTCGGGGTTGGTCTTCAAGGTTTGAATGACGTCCGCAATTTGGTCAATATGACCGCCATCGGGGGTCGGCCAGCTGCGCCACTGCACGCCATAGACAGGGCCGAGGTCTCCATCTTCACGCGCCCATTCATCCCATATCGAGACGCCACGCTCTTTGAGCCAGTTGTTATTGCTGGAGCCTGTCAAGAACCAAAGCAGCTCTTGGATGATGGAGCGCAGGTGCACCTTTTTGGTCGTGACGAGGGGGAAGCCTTCGTTCAAGTCAAAGCGCATTTGATAGCCAAACACGCTTTTTGTGCCCGTGCCTGTGCGGTCAGTTTTGGCAACACCGTGGGTGTGGACATGCTGCATGAAATCTTCGTACTGGCGTCGGACAGGGCGCATAAGGTAAGGGTAAGTCGGTAAAAAAACCATCAGAGTTTAATTGCATGATGCATGCACTACGAATAATGTGAAAGTGTTATACGCCACCAAGCGTATTGACGCTGAATTGTCGCAATGCGACAGTACATTTTTCAATCTCAGATATTTTCGCTCAATGTGTCTCGTATGACATCCATCGAACATTCAGAATTTAAACGTAACGTATACAACAGCTGCGATCCGCAATATTTGCGTGAGTTACGCGAAGCGGCAGGGATGGACCCGGTCGTATTGGCTCGCATTGCGTGTTTATCTGTTGCGCAAGTTCGTCAACTCGAGAGTGATGACAACGATCATTTGTTCTATTCTGAAGCCATCAAGCGACAAGCCTACAAACGCTTGTTGATGATTCTGGGCGCAGAGCCCCCGACTGTTGAATTTCCACAAGACTTGCGTGATGCAGACAAGGTGGCACAAGCGCATGCCAATACCTTGGCTCAAATTGTGGCGATGAGCGAGCAGCCGGCACTGGAGCAATCGACCTCACAACGTGTGCGTGCGAGTTTGGAGAAATTCAAAGCGCATCGACAAGCATGGGGTGCGCTGTCCCTATTAGCGGTGGCGATTGTCTTGTTTGCTTTTCATGGGCCTAAGGGGGCGGTGGAGCTGGTGTCAGCAGCCACAAGTTCCATGCCCAATCAACAGGCATCAGCCCCCCTTTTTGCAGAGCCCCCATCGGTCGCCATGGCTTCGGTCCCTGCGCTGCCGCCGGTCGTATCGCCCGTCCCTGCCGCGGTGGTGGTTGCGCCTGCACCTGTCGCTTCGGCAAGCCCTGTGGTGGCCTCGGCCAATGCCGTTGGTAAGGTCGGTGCATGCGCTTACGCCACGGAGCCCATGCCAGAGCTGACCTCATCCAGCGCACACAAAGAAGGTCGCTATGTGTATTTGGTGAGTACGGATACAGCGCAAGTCTGCGTGGTTGACGGCAACCAGCAAGCCACGTTGGTGCAGCTCAAAGCCAATGAAAATCGCAGCGTGTACGGCGTGTCTCCTTGGCAAGTCTCAGGTTCGAATTTGCAAAAGGTTCAAATCTACTTTCAAGGTGGCCGTGTACCCTTGCCTGACGCGGCGGCACCTCGCTTCAAGTTGGTTGAAGTCTCTGTTGCCCGATAAATCTGATGTTTAAAAAGATGAAGTTCAGGTCGCCTGAGCAAGGCACCGCCAACGAAAAAACAGTCATTGGCCAATCGGCCGTGATCGTTGGCAACATCGTCTCGCAGGACTTGGTGCAACTCAAAGGCCATGTCGTCGGCAACATTGACGTGAACGGTAGTCCCAACGCCCAGTTGTCCGTGCTGTCCCAAGCGCATGTTGAGGGTGATATCCGTGCCCAACAAGCAGTGGTCAATGGCGTCGTCACTGGCAACATTGAATCCACTGGGCGGGTTGAGTTGCATGCCAGTGCCGATGTCAAAGGCAATATTTCCTACGCTACCATGGCGATTGAGCACGGGGCGAAGCTATACGGCATGATGAGCAGCAAAGATGACAAACAGCACTGACCGTTTGCAACCCTTGGGGCACGTCATCGTGATCGACGACGACGACTCTGTGCGTCGCAGCTTGTTCACGATGCTCGAGCGGGCAGGTTACAACGTGACGCTGCATTATTGCGCCGATGCATTCTTGAGTGCGCCAGAAGTGCCTTCACCAGCCGTGATCTTGCTGGATATGCGCATGCCGGGGACCACGGGTGTGGTGCTGCAATCCCAGTTAAAAACATTGGCTCAAAATGTGCCAGTCATTTTTGTCAGTGGTGACAGCCGACCAGAAGAAATCATCGCAGCCATGAAGCAAGGCGCTGTGGATTTTTTGCTCAAACCCTTCACTGCGCAGGCCATGATGGATGTCATTCAGCGCGCCATGCGTCTGTCCGAGCAGGCGGTGGTGAATGCCGATAAAAACATGCTGGTCTCAGAGCGTTTAAAGCGGCTCACGCCGCGTGAAATGGAAGTCTGCCACTGGATGGTACGAGGCTACTCCAACCAACAAATTGCCAACCTAGACGGCGGTGCCTCTGCCACCATCAAACTCCATCGTGCGCGTGTGATGGACAAAATGGCCGCGTCCACCTTGCCAGAGTTGATTGACATGCTCAACGGGGTGGACATTCCTGCGCCGGCGCGCCTCGCCTCAATCCAAGACGCGTCCCGGGTTGAGTAAGCCCTGAGGGTCTAACGCATCTTTGATGCGTCGCATCATGGCCAATGCCACGGGGTCTTTGTAGTCGGGTAGACAGCCGACTTTCATACTGCCCACACCATGTTCGGCAGAGATAGAGCCACCAAACCGCTTCACCGATTGATAGACCAAGTGATTCACGAGGGCTTCGTAGTCACGTAAAAAAGCAGCGGTGTCGCAACCTTCGGGCGCCTGCACGTTGTAGTGCAAATTGCCATCGCCCAAATGGCCAAAGTTGACCAAACGCACACCGGCCACTTCGCGTGCCAACAAGGCATCGGTGGCATCGACAAAATCAGGGATCACCGAGATCGGGACCGAGATGTCGTGTTTGATGTTCAAGCCTTCTTCGGCTTGCGCAAGGGTGATGCTTTCTCGGATGTGCCACAGATTGCGGGCCTGTCCCAAACTTTCTGCCACGACCGCATCGCTCACGCAGCCTTCTTCCAGCGCGATTTCTAGCAAGTGTTCAAACCGTTCGCGTGCATGGGCCTCGGATTCGTAATCTGAGTTCTCCAGCAACACGCAATAAGGCGCTTCTTGCCACAAGGGCACGCGCAGTTGTGGGTAATGTTTGTCAACCAAGCGCAGCGCAAACTGCCCCATCATTTCAAAACCAGTCAGCCCCGCGCCCAAATGCTGCTGCGCCAAGCCCAGCAGCCTGACTGCGTGCGCCACCGAGGGCACAGCCGCCCACGCGGTCAAGTTGGCCGCAGGCAAGGGGTAGAGCTTCATGGTGGCGGCTGTGATGATGCCCAAAGTGCCTTCGCTGCCAATCATCAGATGGCGCAAGTCGTAGCCCGTGTTGTCTTTGCGTAAACCGCTCAAACCATGCATCACCTCACCTTGTGCCGTGACCACCTCAAGGCCAAGGCAAAGTTCACGTGCGTTGCCGTAGCGCAGCACCTGTGTCCCGCCTGCGTTGGTGGCCAAGTTACCGCCGATCGTGCAGCTGCCTTCCGCCCCCAAACTCAAAGGGAACAACAACCCCGCCTGCGCCGCCGCCTCTTGCACGTGTTGCAACACACAGCCCGCCTCCACGGTGAGGGTGAGGTTGTCGGCGTCGAGGCTTCGCACCGCGTTCATGCGCTGCAAACTCAGCAGCACTTGCGTGCCTGTGGCGTCGGGGATGCCACCCACCACCAAGCCTGTATTGCCGCCTTGCGGCACGAGGCTCACATGGGCTTGCGCGCAGGCTTTCACCACCTCGGCGACTTGTTGTGTGCTGCCAGGGCGAACCACGGCCAAGGCCTTGCCGCGTGTGCGTTTTCGCCAGTCTTGTTCGTAGGCGGATAAGTCGCCCTCGGTCAAGACATGGGCCTCGCCCAGCACCTCGCGCAGGGTGATCAACAAATCAAGCGAGGTGGCGTTGGGCATCACGACTTTAGAGTGGAGCGATTTCTGCGAGCGGGTTTTCTTTGGCGTATTTCAAACGCAAGCGCACATGCAAAGCACACGCGACAAACAGCACCACGCACAGCAGCACTTCGGCGAAAGCGAAATAGTTGCTTGGCGCGGCATCGCCCCAAGCGCGGACTATGCCTTCGGTGAAATACAACCAGATGAGCAGACTCAGCCAGCGGTAGGTGTACATGCGGTTCTTCAGCAAACCGGTGAGCGGGAAACACAGGGGCAACACCTTCAGGGCCAGCAGCGTCCCGCCCGGGCGCAAGGGGGCCAGCCAGAGCTCCCACACCAACCCAAGCACGATGAGTCCCATCAAACTGCTGACGGCCATGAGGCGAGTGAGCGTGACATGGCGCAGGGAATTTTCTTGAGGGGCGAGGGTGGAGTCGTGCATAGAAAGTGGGATGATTCAGGCCATGATTGTCACGCAACTTCAAGATTTCTTTGAACGCCTCGCCCGATTCCCTTGGCGCAACACCGCACGTACCTTGCGCCAGCGTTTTCGTGAGGACCGGTTGGGCCAAACAGCAGGTAGTTTGACCTTCACCACCACCATCGCTTTGGTGCCGATGGTGACCGTGGCACTCGCCGTTTTCACCGCATTCCCCTTGTTTGGCGACTTCCAAACCGTGTTGCAAAAACGCTTGGTGGAGAGCTTGGTGCCAGACAATATCTCGCGTCAAGTCCTCGGCTACTTGAGCTTGTTTGCCAGCAAAGCCAGTCGCTTAGGTGTTGTGGGCGTGACCGCATTGTTGTTGTCGGCCTTGGCCTTGGTGTTCACCATTGACCGCACGCTCAACGCCATTTGGCGTGTGCGCAAGCGCAGACCTTTGGCGCACAGCATGTTGTTGTACTGGACTGCCATCACCATGGGGCCTTTGTTGATGGGCGCAAGTTTGGTGATGATGTCGCAGTTCGTCGCGGTCTCACGCGGCGTGGTGCCCGACTCATTTGGCAACTTACGTTGGCTGTTCAGCTCGCTGGAGTTTTTGCTGTTGGCGTGGGCGGTGAGTGCGCTTTATCGTTTTGTGCCTTACACCCAAGTGCGTTGGACGCATGCTTTGGTGGGCGGTGTTTGGGTTGCAGCCGCGACCGAAATTGCGCGCAAAGTGTTGGCCTATTACTTTGGTCAGATGCCCACCTATTCGGTGGTGTACGGGGCGTTTGCCACCGTGCCAATTTTGTTGGTGTGGATTTATTTGGCATGGTCGATTGTGTTGATTGGTGCCGTCTTGGTGGCTAATTTGCCGAGCTTGTTGGGTGGTATTTCTCGCGACGGTCGCAGCGTAGGCTGGCGGTTTCAGTTGGCCTTAGAGGTGTTGCAACGCTTGCAAATGGCGCGCAACACGGACGAACATGGCGCAAGCCTGAGCACCTTGTGCGAAGACTTGGCACTCGACCCATTGCAAATCGAAGACGTGCTGGCGGCCTTGGTCGATCTCGATTGGATTGCACGTCTGAGCGAGTCGGTGGATGCACGCCAAACCCATGTGAAAGAAGCGCGCTATGTGATGTTGGCCGACCCACTTCGCACGCCCTTGGCCCCGCTGATGGAGCGTTTGCTGCTGGTGCGCAGCCCACAGGCCGAGGGTCTGTGGATGAAGTGGCAGGACTTGCGCTTGCGTGATGTGCTGTGACCAGGCCGCACCCTTAAGTGCTGGCGCTTAAAAACGTGGTCAAGGCCTTCAAGGTTTGCTCTGGCGATTCGCTCATCTGGTGATGCCCCATCGGGACGGTCACCACGTGGCATGTTTTGCCACTGGTTTTGGCTTGCGCGATCAATGTTTGGGCGGCACGGGGCGGTGTCATTTGGTCACGCTCGCCCAGCACAAACAGCACGGGGCAGGTGATAGCTGCCATGGCTTGTAAACCGTTGGCATAACGGTCGCATGCCACAAAGCCTCGGTGAAACACATTCACCTGTGGGTTGCTCGCCAAGACGCGACGACCCAACGCCATAGAGGCACCATAGACCCAAGTGCCGGGCCCCAGTGCTGACGGAGGGGCTGCCAATGTGGCTCGCGAAAACACGTTCACCATCCGCAGCGCCTTCATCGGCTCGTTCAAAGACGCTTCCATCAAAGCCGGTGAGACCTTCATCGGAAACGCGGTGCCCACCAAAGCCAAGTGTGTGATGCGGTCTTTCAAACGTGCCGCCGCTTCAAGCGCAATCAAGGAGCCCCAACTGTGGCCGATCAAGCCGGCTTGCTGGACCCCCGCTGCGTCAAGCCATGCTTCGATGCACTGCGCGGCTTCTTCCACGCTGGCGGGTGCATCGCCACCGCTGAGGCCGTGGCCGGGTAAATCAATGGCCAGCACATTGAAGCCGTGGTGCGCTAGATAGCGTGTTTGCAAAATCCACACGCTGTGGTCATGGAGCACACCGTGAATGAACACCAAGGTGGGCTTGTTCGCCTCGAATGCCTTGCCGCCTGTGTAGGCATAGACCTCATACGCTGGTGCGGCTGCTGGGTGGAGGGTGAGCTTCATGGGTCTGTGTCCTCAGACTTGGCGCGATGTGGCGCCCGCTTTTTCTGCGATTTTGAGCGCGTGTTTCAAATCCGCCATCAAATCATCGGCATCCTCCAGCCCGATGGACAAACGGATGGTGCCCGCACCAATCCCTGCGTTGGCCAACGCTTGGTCGTCCATGCGAAAGTGGGTGGTGCTGGCAGGGTGAATCACCAAGCTGCGACAGTCCCCCACATTGGCGAGGTGGCTGAAGATTTGCAGCGCTTCAATGAAAGCCTTGCCTTGTTCGCGTGAGCCTCGGATGTCAAAGCTGAACACCGAGCCAGCGCCACGCGCGCCAAAGCGCAGCAGCTGATTCGCCAGTGCATGGCTGGGGTGACTTTCCATCAAGGGGTGGCCCACGCGGCTGACCATTGGGTGACTGGCCAAGAACTGCACCACTTTTTCGGTGTTCGCCATGTGGCGGTCCATGCGCAGCGAGAGTGTTTCGATGCCCTGCAAAATCAGCCATGCGCTGTGAGGGCTGAGGCATGCACCGAAGTCGCGCAAGCCTTCGCGGCGAGCGCGCAGCAAGAAGGCCCCGACGGTGCTTTCTTCGCTGAACACCATGTTGTGAAAGCCCTCGTAGCTTTGCGTCAACTCTGGGAACTTGCCGCTTTTTTCCCAATCAAAACTGCCGCCATCCACCACGATGCCACCAATCACCGTGCCGTGGCCACTGAGAAATTTGGTAGCTGAGTGGTAGACCAAGTCAGCCCCTAACTCGAAGGGTTTGATCAAGTAAGGCGTGGTCAGTGTGCTGTCCACTAAGAGCGGCACGCCTGCGTCGTGCGCGATGGCAGAAATGGTGGGGATGTCCAGCACGTCCAAGCCGGGGTTGCCCACGGTCTCGCCGAAAAATAATTTGGTATTGGGTCGCACCGCGGCACGCCATGCGTCGATGTCGTGGGGCTGCACAAACGTGGTCTCGATGCCAAAGCGACTCAGCGTGTAGTGCAGCAAATTGTGTGAGCCGCCATACAACGCCGTGCTGGCCACGATGTGCGAGCCTGCGCCCATGAGTGTAGCAATCGTCACATGCAGCGCCGCTTGACCACTGGCCGTGCTGATGGCGCCGATGCCGCCTTCGAGTGCCGCCACGCGTTGCTCCAGCACCGCATTGGTCGGATTGCTGATGCGGCTATACACATGACCCGCGCGTTCGAGGTTGAACAGCGAGGCCGCGTGCTCACTGGACTCAAACACAAATGAGGTCGTGAGATGGATGGGGACAGCGCGTGCGCCAGTGGCTGCGTCAGGCGCTGCGCCTGCATGCAAGGCGAGCGTGTCGAAACTGGGATCGTTGTAGCCGGGCATGGTTTCCTCGGGGGTCGTTTGTCAGATTTCTGCGCGTGATTGTGGGCTATATTTCAGGCCTCACTGGAGGAGACAAACCATGAAAGTCAGCGATATCTTGCGTGTCAAGGACCAAGGTGGCGGCACCTTGTTCACCATCGATCCGATGGAACCTCTGGCCTTGGCCGTCAGCATCATGGCTGAAAAAGACATGGGTTCTCTGTTGGTCATGGAGCACGGTGACTTGGTGGGCTTGTTGACCTTCCGAGAGGTGATTCAAGCCTTGAGTCGCAATGGCGGCACCTTGGGTGACTTCACGGTGCGCAGCGCCATGGACGACCATCCCCTCACATGCACCCCCGAGACCGACATTGACGATGTGCGTCGCATGATGCTGGGCAGCCACGCCCGCTACATGCCCGTGATTGGCAATCGCCAACTGCAAGGCGTCATCAGTTTTTACGACGTGGCCAAGTCGGTGGTGGACAGCCAAAACTTTGAAAACAAGATGCTCAAGGCCTACATCAAAGACTGGCCCAGCGGCACGCCTGACCCCGACGAGAAGTGATGCTGCGTGGTGGGATAATCCCACCCCATGAGCGGCAATACCTTCGGAACCCTTTTCACCGTCACCAACTTTGGTGAATCCCACGGCCCAGCCATTGGCTGCGTGATTGACGGCTGCCCTCCGGGCATGTCTTTGTGTGAGGCCGACATCCAGCACGATTTAGACCGTCGTCGCCCCGGCACCAGCCGCCATGTGACGCAGCGCAACGAACCCGACCAAGTGCAAATTTTGTCTGGCGTGTATGAGGGCAAAACCACCGGTACGCCCATCGCCTTGCTGATTCAAAACACCGACCAGCGCAGCAAAGACTACGGCAACATCTTGCAAACCTTCCGCCCCGGTCACGCGGACTACACCTACTTCCAAAAGTTCGGCATCCGCGACCCGCGTGGGGGCGGCCGTTCTTCCGCGCGATTGACGGCCCCCACCGTGGCCGCAGGTGCCGTGGCCAAGAAATGGCTCCAAGAAAAATATGGCACCACCTTCGTCGGCTGCATGACGCAACTGGGCGAGATGACCATTCCCTTCGAGAGCTGGGACCATGTGGGTCACAACCCGTTTTACGCCCCCAGCGCCGATGTGCAAGCCTTGGAAGACTACATGGACCGCCTGCGCAAAGCGGGCGACTCGTGCGGCGCGCGCATTCGCGTGGTCGCCCGCGGCATGCCCGTGGGTCTAGGCCAACCGATTTATGACCGCTTGGACGCCAACATTGCCTACGCCATGATGGGCCTCAACGCCGTCAAGGGTGTGGAGATTGGGGCGGGTTTCGCCAGTGTGTCTCAACGTGGCACCACGCATGGCGACTCGCTCACCCCACAGGGTTTTGCCACCAACCATTCGGGCGGCGTGCTGGGCGGCATCAGCACAGGCCAAGACTTGGAGGTGAGCATTGCCATCAAGCCCACCAGCTCGATCTTGAGTCCACGTGAGTCGATTGACCAAAACAGCCAGCCCACCGAAGTCGTCACGAAGGGCCGCCATGACCCGTGCGTGGGCATTCGCGCCACACCGATAGCCGAAGCCTTGTTGGCCTTGGTGGTGATGGACCACGCGTTGTTGCACCGCGCCCAATGTGGTGACGTGCAGGTGGCGATGCCTGCCATCCCCGGTCACATGGGCGCTTGATGGCCTTGCACCTGGGTCTGCTTTGACATCTTCCAGCCCAGAAGCGCGTTCCAGCAACGCGCTTTCGCGTTTTCAGTTGTTTCCTTTTGCCGCGCTGTCGGCCAGCTACTTTGCGCACATCGGGTTTTTCAACCCGTACCTGCCGCTGTGGCTCAAGGACTTGGGCTTTTCCATCACCATCATTGGCTTGCTCACGGCGGTTCAGGCCGCCACACGTGTGCTGGCGCCCTACGGTTGGGGTTGGTTGAGCGACCACACGGGCGAGCGCGTCACACTGTTGCGCTACTGCGCAGGGGCTGCACTGCTGTGCTCTGCAGGTTTGTGGGTCCAAGGCGGCGTGGCGTGGATGGCGTTCGTGCTGCTGCTGATGTTCATCCATACCAGCGCCATGATGCCCATGAGCGAGGCGGCGTTGGCGCATTTGGTGACGACCGCGCAAGGTTTTGATGCACGCCGATATGGTCGTGTGCGTCTGTGGGGCTCATTGGGGTTTTTGGTCACTGTGTTTGTGGCGGGCGCTTGGTTTGAATTGCAGGGCATGCAGAGTTTTCCGGCGTGGGCCCTCGGATCGCTGGTGATGCTCAACCTCAGCGTGTGGTGGCTACCCAATCGAAAAGAGGCGGTTCATCACGACGAGGTGCGTCCCTCCGTCATGCCGGTGCTGCGCCAGCGCAAGGTGCAATGGTTTTTTGCCACGGTGTTTTTTCATGTGTTGTCGCACATTGGCATTTATGTGTTTTTCTCGCTGTACTTGGATGCCTTGGGTTACAGCAAAACCATGATTGGCGTGTTGTGGGCCGTGTCGGTGGCGGCTGAGATTGTGTGGTTCTTTACCCAAAGCCGTTGGCTGCCCAAGTTCAGCTTGTCCGTGTGGATGTTCATTTGTGCAGCGGCCATGGTGGTGCGCATGGCGCTCACCACGTGGGCGGTACAGTGGTTGTGGGCATTGATGCTCGCGCAATTGCTCCATGCGCTGACATTTGCCACGCAGCACACCGCTTGCATTGCGCTGCTCTCACATCACTTTCCTGGCCGCTTGCGCGGCAGAGGTCAGGCCCTGTATGCCTCGATTGGCTATGGTGTGCCTGGTGTGTTGGGTGCCTTAGGGGGTGGCGCGTTGAGCGATGCGTTGGGGCTTGCTTCTGTCTATGCGTGCAGCATCGTCACGGCCGCTGTGGCGTGCGCATGTGCTTGGCAGTGTGCGCGCCACACCGCACAGCGGTCAGTGGTTGAAACGCAGAAATAGCTGCTTGGAGTGGTGTGACACCCAGTGGTGAATAGGCACTTCGGCTTTTTCATGCAGAAATAAGCCGAGTCCTACGCTGCATAGCCAAGCAAACCCCGTCAGTGCGAATGCGGTGTAGGGGTCATAAAAGTGACTTTTGTTCCACATGTCGCTGAACAGCACGATCACGCCAAAGTGCGTCAAAAAAAGCACATACGCGCTGTTGGACAAACGGTGCACCACCCGTTTCATCGGTGTCCAGTGCACCATGCCCTTGGGTTTGATGACCAGCCACACGGCCGTCACCAAGGCCAAACACAGGCGCGAGCGAAACTCCAGCCACAAAGCACCCAGCCCCATCAAGGCCGTGAAAGCAAAAACGGCCCTGTCGAAGTTGGTGCGCTTTGACCAAGCTGCCAACACCCCCAAGCCATACGCCGCAAAGAAGTAGATGGCCCAAATGTCGAGTTCGCGCATGCGATTGAACAGCCACATGGAGGCCACGCAGAGCAACGCGATAACCACGGAAAGCCACTTGCCACGAGGGCTTTGCAAGAGGTAGCACAACAAGATCAGCGAGGCATAGAGCTGGAAATCTACCGCGACATACCAAACGCCACTGGAGAGTGCCTCAAAACCAAACACGTCATGAATCAAGAGGGTGTGCGCTAGAAATTGCAGCGCTGTGGGTTCATTCGGCAGCCAACTTTCATGGATGGTGGGACGCGAAATGTCCACTGCCCAAGTGATCAGCGAGAGCGCTAAGACATAAAACGGAGCCAGTCGGAGATAGCGCTTGGCAATGTGAATGAAGGGTTGTTGAATTGGCTTGTTCATCACCGATTGCGCAGCCAAATAGCCGCCGACGACCAAGAAGACTTGCACCGCTACGCGTGCATGTTCGTAAAGCCAGGCCATCAAATGAGGCCACATCAAATTCATCGTGTCGCCCATGGGGCCATAGGCTGAGAAGTGATGCCACACAATCATTTGTGCAGCCACGACTTTCAACACATCCACCGTGAACGAGCGTTCTAGCAACTCAATGAATCCTGTGCGTGGGCTTAGTCGTTAGGACGGAAGACCAGCAGCAGCGGTGAGTGCACACGGCCATCGGTGTCACGTGGCAGAACTTCTGTTTTGTCGATGGCTTTGAGTACCGCGTTGTCCCATGCCGTGTTTCCGCTGGACTTGGTGAGCTTGCGGCTGACGATCGTGCCATCGGGGGCGCAACGCACTTCGACCTCAGCGGCTGAGTTGCCGGACACCGAACTGGGGTCAAACGTGATGTTGGGTTTGACGCGTGCACGGATACGACCGCCATAGCTGTCCGAGGGGCCAGAGGCTTGCATGGCTGTGCCGGTGGCATTTTCATTGCCACTTGCCCCAGCGAGACCTGCGATGCGCTTCATGTTTTCTTTGCGAATGGCGTCGAGCTTCTTGGCCTCTTCGGCTGACACCTTGTTGTCTTTTTGCTCTTGTTGTTTCTTCGCTTCTTTTTCTTTGCGTTCTTTCTCGGCCCGCTCTTTTTCCTTCTCTTTACGCTCTTTGTCCTTGCGCTCTTCTTCTTTCTTGGCTTCTAGTTTGCGTTTGTCTTCGTCGAGTTTGGCCTTGGCCTTTTTCTCGGCCTCTTTCTTCAATTCTTCTTTACGGCGCTCTTCGGCACGCATGGCTTCTTGCAGCTTTTTCTCTTCTTCGATCTTGCGTTTTTTAGCCAATGCAATGTCTGCATCACGGTTGGGCGCTGGCGGCTCTGGCGTTTTCACCACGGGCTTGGGTTGAGGCGCTGGTGGCGGTGTGGGCGGCGGGGGAGGGGGCTCGACTTCTTGCAATGGAGGTGCGGCAGCCATCGGCACGGCAGACCACAACTCGGCTTCGACCGACAAGCTGTTGTCTTGTTTCCATTGAATCCCCGCTGTGAGCGCCACGATCAACAAAGCATGCACCAACAAAGATGCACCGACAGAACGCACGGTGCCCTTGGGCGAGGGGGGGGCAAACTCCAGATGCTTGGCTTGTGCGTGCATGGCGCGAAAATCAATCGACCAATTGAACCGAGAGACCCACGCGTTGTACCCCTGCGCGTTGCAAGGTGTCCATGGCTTTGACCACGGTTTCGTATTTGATCGTGCGGTCTGCGGTAATCACCACTGGGCCTTGTGCTGTTTCGCCTTGCAGCTCGCGCACATCGCGGGCGAGGCCCGTGAGCGTGCTGCTCACGGTCTTGGTGACAGTGCCCGTGCTCTTGACGGTGATGCGTTCTTCTTTGCTGATCTCGACATGAATCACTTGGTCTGGCACCGTGGCGGCTTTGCCCACGCTGGGCAAATCAATCACGCTGGGCGAGATGAGTGGCGCGGTCACCATGAAGATGATGAGCAACACCAACATCACGTCAATGAACGGCACCATGTTGATGTCGTTCATGGCGCGGCGGCCGCGGCCAGAGCGAGGGGCGATAGAAGCCATGCTGCGTCTCCGGCTTAATGGGCCATCGTGCTGGCGCTGACGTTGCGCTGCAAGATGTTGCTGAACTCTTCGATGAAGGTTTCCAACTTGATGGACACGCGGTCAATGTCACGCGAGAAGCGGTTGTAGGCCAACACCGCAGGAATCGCAGCAAACAAACCAATGGCGGTGGCTACCAGCGCCTCGGCAATGCCCGGGGCGACTTTGGCCAGCGTGACTTGTTGCATGCCAGCCAACCCCGTAAAGGCGTGCATGATGCCCCACACGGTGCCAAACAAACCGACATAAGGTGACACAGAACCCACCGAGGCAAGCATCGACAAGTTCGATTCAATCGCATCCATTTCGCGTTGGTAGCTCGCGCGCATGGCGCGGCGAGCGCCGTCCATCAACGCGCTGCTGTCGTTGATGCGGCGTTCGCGCAGTTTTTGGTACTCGCGCATGCCGCTGGCGAAGATGCGCTCCATGGGGCCAGAGCTCTTGGCGTTTTGTGCCGCAGCGGCGAACAATTCGTTCAAACTGGTGCCCGACCAAAAGTCTCGCTCGAAGGCTTCGTTGAGGTCTTTGATGCGACTGATGGCGCCAATCTTTCGAAAGATCGCAGCCCAACTGATGATGGAGACGCCCATGAGCATCAGCACCACCACTTGAACGACCCAACTGGCGTTGAGCAATAAATGAACGATAGAAAAGTCTTGTGTCATGTCAGGCGTTCCAATACAGAAGAGGGGATTCTCGCAGGCTTCATGGCGGCGGCATCGACCCAGCCGATGCGAATCGTGCCTTCACAAAGTAAAGTTTCTCCGCGCCATGCTTGCTGCGCAATGACGAGGCTGGCGCGGCCACCTTCGGCCAGCGTGGCCGTCACGCGCAACATGTCGTCGAGCTGGGCAGGGCGGTGGTATTTGACTGTGGTTTCACTCACCACAAACATGCCGCCTGTTTCTTCGCGCAGCGCGTGTTGGCCGATGCCCAGTGCGCGCAGCCACTCGGTGCGTGCGCGCTCAAAAAACTTCAAGTAGTTGGCGTAGAACACGATGCCACCCGCATCTGTGTCTTCCCAGTACACCCGAATGGGGTGTTCGAAAACGGTTCGCATGAATTAGCCCAGCAAGGTGTGTAAACGCCCAATCGCGGTTTGCAACTCAGGCAACGAGCGGGCGGTGGAAAAGCGCACAAAGCGCGAGGTGTCGGCGTGGCCAAAGTCGCGCCCGGGTGTGATGGCCAAGTTCGCTCGGCGCATCACTTCAAATGCAAAATCCCAACTGCCTGTCACGCCCAGCTTGTTGGCCGCAGCCGTGCAATCGGCCCACGCGTAGAACGCGCCATCGGGCATCACGGGCACATGCAGGCCCAGTGCGTTGAGCGCGGGTACAAAGTAATCTCGGCGAGCTTTGAATTCGGCGCGGCGGCGTTCGTACTCGGCGATGCTTTGCGCCTCAAAACAGGCGAGGGCCGCGTGTTGTGCCACGGTGCTGGCACAGATGAACAGGTTTTGTGCCAATCGCTCCACCACGGGGACGAGTGCATCAGGCACCACCAGCCAGCCCAAGCGCCAACCCGTCATGTTGAAGTATTTGCTGAAACTGTTGATGCTGATGATGTGGTCGTCGATGCCGAGTGCCGATTGGCCAAATTGCGCGTCGTAGCTCAGGCCCAAATAAATCTCGTCAATCAGCGTGGTGCCACCGCGTTGCGACACCTCGTTGTGAATCGCACGCAACTCCTGAGGGTGAATCGAGGTGCCGGTGGGGTTGGAGGGCGACGCCAGCAACACCCCGCGTGTGTGCGCGCTCCAGTGCGCGCGCACCTGTTCGGCGCTGAGTTGAAAGCGCTCGGTCGCAGTGGTGGGCACCAGTACCGCACGGCCCTCGGCCGCACTCACAAAGTGTCGGTTGCAGGGGTAGCTCGGGTCGGGCATGAGTACTTCGTCACCTGCTTCAATCAAGGCCAAGCACGCCAGTTGCAAAGCCGCCGATGCACCCGCGGTGATGACGATGCGACGCGCAGGCACGTTCACGCCAAAACGCGTGCTGTACCAAGCACTGATGCGCTCGCGCAATTCAGAGATGCCCAAAGCGGGGGTGTACTGCGTGACACCGTCTCGTACCGAACGTGCAGCGGCTTCTTGCACCAAAGGGGGCGCGGTGAAGTCGGGTTCGCCGATGTTGAGAAAAATCATGGGCGCATCGGTGTGCGCGACCAAGGCGGCACGCTCGGCGGCGGCCTTGGCCACCTCCATCACATAGAAAGGCTCGATGCGTTGTGCGCGCTGGGCGATCTTCATCATCAGTCGCTGATCGTTTTTACGCTTTGCCTTTGGCGCGGTCAGATTCGACTTCGAGGGCGCGCAGCTTGGGGGCCAAGCCATTCAAGACGCCATTGACGTATTTGTGGCCATCCGTGCCGCCAAAGGACTTGGCGAGTTCGATGTATTCGTTGAGGACCACGCGCCAAGGCACGTCGATGCAGTGTTGAAACTCGTAGGCACCCATCCACATCACGGCATGTTCGATGGGAGAAATTTCATTGAGTTTGCGGTCGAGCAAAGGCTCAATCAAGGCATCCAAAATTTCGCGTTGCTCAATGCAGCCGTACAGCAGTGCGTCGTAATGCACGGAGTCGGATTTGTGAAAGCCGCTCAAGTCACGGGTGAACACATCAATGTCCGCCGCTTCGTTTTGGCCCACCAAAAATTGGTAGAGGCCTTGTAGGGCAAATTCGCGCGAGCGGCTGCGGCTTGATTTGGCCGAGCTTTTGCGAGGCGCTTTGTCCTCGGCTTTTGCCGCGCCAGAGACGGGGGATGTGCTGTGAAGGTCGCTCATGCCAAGTGCTCCAGCAGCAACGCCATTTCCACCGCCACACGTGCCGCGTCACGGCCTTTGTCGGTTTGACGGGCGACTGCTTGTTCTAAGTTTTCGGTGGTGAGGATGGCGTTGGCAATGGGCACGTGGTAGTCCATGCCCACACGCGTCACGCCTGCGCCTGATTCGTTGGCCACCAATTCGAAGTGGTAGGTTTCACCACGAATGATGCAGCCCAGCGCAATCAGGGCGCTGAAGGGGTCTGGGTCTTCAATTTGTGCGAGGGCAGCCAAGGCCAAAGGCACTTCCAGAGCGCCCGGCACATGCACATGGGTGATGCGGTCGTCGGGCACACCCAAGGCGTGAAGTTCGGCGATGCAGGCTGTGGCCAAGGCATTCGTGATGTCGTCGTTGAAGCGCGCTTGGACGATGCCAATTTTCAAAGCACTGCCGTCGAGCGTGGTGGTGGAGCCGAGGTTAGACACAAACATAGTTTTTATTCTTTAGAAAGATAGCCAGTGATTTCAAGCCCATAGCCCGTCATGCTGGGCATGCGGCGTGGGTTGCCCATGAGGCGCATTTTCTGCACGCCACAGTCACGCAAAATTTGCGCGCCCACGCCGTAGCTGCGCAGGTCCATGCGACCGCGCTCGGGGCCGTGGGCAGAACGGGCCGTGCCGTCAAATTGGTTGAGCAGTTGCTCGCCGCTTTCGCCGCAGTTGAGCAGCACGACCACGCCAGTGCCCTCTGTGTTGATGCGGTCCAAGGCGGCAGCCAAACCCCAAGAGTGCATGACGCGGTTGGGCTCTAGCGCATCGAGCACCGAGAGGGGTTCATGCACGCGGGCCAGCACTTCGGCGTCAGCGGCCCAACTGCCTTTGACGAGGGCCAGGTGCACAGCGCCGCTGGTCATGTCTTTGTAGGCGTGTGCGGTGAATTCGCCGTGCGCGGTGTGCATGGGGCGTGCGCTGACTTTGTGCACCAAGGATTCGGTGCGGCTGCGATAGGCAATCAGGTCGGCGATGGTGCCAATCTTCAAGCCGTGTTCAGCAGCAAAGATTTGCAAATCGGGCAAACGGGCCATGGTGCCGTCGTCTTTCATGATTTCGCAAATCACAGATGAGGGCGAACAGCCCGCCATGGCGGCCAAGTCGCAGCCGGCTTCGGTGTGGCCAGCGCGCATGAGCACGCCGCCGTCCACCGCTTGCAGGGGGAACACATGGCCGGGTTGCACCAAGTCGCTAGGCTGAGTGGCTTTGGCGACGGCCACTTGAATGGTTTTAGCGCGGTCTGCCGCAGAGATGCCGGTGGTCACGCCCTCGGCGGCTTCGATGGACACCGTGAACGCGGTGCTGTAGACCGTGCCGTTGTGTGCAGCCATGGGCGGCAACTTTAAAAATTCGCAGCGCTCGCGGGTGAGCGTGAGGCAAATCAAGCCTCGGCCAAAGCGGGCCATGAAGTTGATGGCTTCGGGGGTGACGTGGTCAGAGGCCAGCACCAAGTCGCCTTCGTTCTCGCGGTCTTCTTCGTCCACCAAGATGACGATGCGACCGGCCTTCATGTCGGCCACGATGTCTTCGACGGGAGAGATGTGGACGGGGGAAGCCACGGGCGCTTTGCCCGATGCAGTGGCGGTATTCATGGATGGGCTTTCAAAGAAGGGACGTTGCCCAGCGAGGCGTCGACACGCAACATGCGTTCAACGTAGCGGGCCACGGTGTCAATTTCGAGGTTCACCGTGCTACCCGTTGTGAGCGAACCCAAAGCAGTGTTGTCCACGGTGTGCGGAATGAGGTTGATGCTGACTTCTGACCCGCGCAGTCCCAAGGGGCCGTCAGCGTCGAAAAAGTCTTGCACGCGGTTGACGGTCAGACTCACCCCGTTGATGGTGATGGAGCCTTTGTAGGCCAAGTATTTGGCGAGGTCGGTGGGGGCCAGGATGCGCAGTTCCCAGCTTTCGCCGATTTGCGCAAAGTGGCTCACGTGGCCAATACCGTCCACATGGCCTGACACGATGTGGCCGCCCAAGCGGTCATGGGCGCGCAAGGCTTTTTCAAGGTTGACGCGGCCCAACTCTGCCAAACCACTGGTGCGAGCCAGTGATTCAGCCGAGATGTCGATGGTGAACGTGTGTGTGTCGAGGTCGAAGCTGGTGACCGTCATGCAAGCGCCGTTGAGCGCGATGCTGTCCCCCAGTGCGACGTCGTCGAGATACGCGGCAGGGGCCTCAATGGTGAGACGCTTGCCGTGGCTTAAAGAGCTACCCAGGTCGTGGACAGCGGTGATGCGCCCCACGCCGGTGATGATTCCGGTGAACATGGACGGTATTTTCGCAGGTTTACGGCTTGCTTATCGTGCAAGGCGGGCCAATATCCTTAAATCAGGTCCGATTTGTGTGACTTCATGAAAGGTGAGGGCTTTTGTCTCACTCAAATGTGTGAACGGTCCAAGGTTGGTCATGCCGCGTCCTTGGCCCATGAGCTTGGGGGCGAGGTAGGTGAGTAGCTCGTCCACCAAGCCTTCGCGCAGCAGTGAGCCGTTGAGTTTGTGGCCCGCTTCGACATGCACTTCGTTGATGTGCTTGTGTCCTAAATCTTGAAGCATGGCCGCGAGGTCTACCTTGCCGCTGGGGTGAGGCAAGCAAATGACTTGCGCGCCTTGGGCTTCTAAGGCGGCGCGGCGTTCGTCGTGTTCGACCGCGCAGTAAATCCACACGGGGCGTTGCGGCTTGAAGAGCTGGGCGGTGGGTGGCGTTTCGAGTTGGCTGTCCATCACCACCAAGGTGGGTTGGCGTGGCGTGGGCACGGCACGCACATCGAGTTGTGGGTCGTCTTGCAGCACGGTGCCGATGCCAGTGAGTACGGCACAGGCTCGGGCGCGCCAAGCGTGGCCGTCGTCGCGCGCGGGGGCAGAGGTGATCCACTGGCTCACGCCGTTTTCCAGCGCGGTTTGGCCGTCCAATGAGGCGGCGATTTTCATGCGCACCCAAGGGGTGCCTTGGGTCATGCGCTTGAAAAACCCGATGTTGATGTCGTGGGCTTGGTCGCCGAGCAACCCCACATCGACATGCACTCCCGCCGCACGCAAACGGGCGATGCCTTGACCCGCCACTTGGGGGTTGGGGTCTGGCAAGGCGACGACGACACGGGCGAGGCCCGCCTGGATGAGTGCATCGCAGCAGGGGCCGGTGCGACCTTGATGGCTGCAAGGCTCCAGCGTCACATAAGCGGTGGCACCTTGGACCTGGTTGTTTTTGGCTTGCGCGTCACGCAAGGCCATGACTTCGGCATGCGCTTGGCCTGCACGTTGCGTGTGTCCACTGCCGAGCACCGCGCCATCTGTGCCAACAATGACGCAGCCCACACGCGGGTTGGGGCTGGTGATGAACAGGGCTTGACGAGCCAAGTCCAAGGCTTGGGCCATGTGGGCGGTGTCGGTGGGGGGCAAGATGGCGTGGGGGGTGGCGGGGGTGGACATGGGCAGGATTATCGGCGCCGCGTCAAAGGCTCCAGCAGTCAGCGCGACTTTGCTTGGCATTCATCACCCCGCGTTCCCCCAATTGATTGAGGGTGAGCACACCGCACTCATCCGCCGTTTGAGGTCCCACGGGTTGGGCGCGCAGGGTGTAGGTGTGCGCGGTGGTGGTGAGTTGCATCACATAACGCTGGCTGGGGATGGCCAGCACACTGGCGGGCACATCCGCCAGCTTGGGGTAGCTGCCGTTGGCGCTGGCGGCGCGCTCTAACCAATGCGCGGCTTGCAGCAAAGACGCTCGCGCTTGGGCGCGTTGGCTTCGCAACAGGTGTTGCTGGTAGCGGGGCCACGCCATGCTGGCCAAGACCGCGATGCAGGCCAAGGTGATGAGCAGTTCAGTGAGGGTGAAGCCCTTGCTGCGGCGCGTGTGTCCTTGCATGGCAATGCGCGATTCAGTTGTTCAGCATATGCCAGCTCTGCCATTGGCCACGGGTGGCTGTGGGAGTGGGGCGTGTCCAGATGGCTTGCAGCACCGTGGCGCTGCCGGGCAAAACACCTTGGGCAAGAACGGTGATGCGGTAGATCAAGCCAACGTCCTCTGAGGGTGGTCACACCTCCACCCAATAAACCGCTGTGTGCGCGCCATCCGGCAGGTCTTGCGCTGCCACGGGCATCGCTGTCGCGGTGTTGGCTTTCCAGTGACTGGCCTTGTGGGCTGCTGCGTCTAGCGAGGTCGGGGCACAAATACCGGACCGACAGGTTTCTGAGCCAAGGCGTTGGCGTAGCACTCGGTACTCGGTCCATGACGTCGCAAAGAAAACGTGTGTTTGTGTGTCCATGCCCATGCGGTGGCGCAAGTCCGTGGCCGGATGCGTGTTGCTGGGGCCCACGATGTCTTGCACCGCCAGTGGCAAGACGGCTTGTGCTTGGTGTCGGGTGCGCAGTTGGTCGGCTTGCGCGTTGAGCAGCCGCTCGTTCACCCAGAGGTTGCGCATGGCCAACAGCGTGGCAAGGCTGGCCAGTGCCAATAAGCCCATGAGCGTGGGTAAGGCAAGGCCTTGTGCGTGGTGTCTGGCGGCGGTCATGGCATCAGACCTAGGCGGTTGTGCAGCGTCATCACGCTTTTGAACACGCGGCGCACACGACCATCGGCAGCCAGTGCTTCACCCTGGCAGCCCTGTTGATCTGCATGGGGTTGGGCGTTGTGAACAGGGGTGATGCTGGCCACACGCAAACAGACTTCAATGGCCAGCACCTGTGACATGTGGCTCACTTGGTTTGCCGTTTTCCATTGAATGGTGTGGTTGTTGGGGTTGGCTTCGGCGTAGCGCAGCTGAAAGTCTTCCACGCCCTCGGCCAAGGCTTGGTAGGTGCTGCCGTTGAGGTTCAGGTCTTTGCAGGTCAGTTCTTGGTGGGTGTTGAGCTTGTAGTGGCTGCGAACAGTGGTTTGCGTGCTGCTGGTATTGCCTTGGCAATCGACGGGGTCGAGTGCATGCCAATGTCCCAAGGTGATGCTCTTGACGTATGGGCTGCCTTCAACGCCTGCGAGGGCGGCCTGACCTGTTTCCTCTGCGGGCGAGAGCGCCACGGTGATGAGATCGTCTTGGCTGCCGTTGTCTCTGAGATAGGCCGCGCCTGCCATGTGTGTTTGCTCACGCAAGTTGCGCAATGCCATGCGGGCGTTGGCGTGGACGGCATCGGCTGCGGCCATTGCCGCCCACGTGTGTTGGCTGCTGCCGTAAGCGGAGATGCCTGCCGCAATGACCACCAGTCCCAAGCCCAGTCCCATCAGCAGTTCGGGCAATGTCAGCCCGCATTGGGGAGGTGAGGGGCTCATGGTTCGGGTCGAAAGAACAGGCGCCAGCAGCTCATCTGTGCGGGGCAAGCGGGGGTGCCTGCGGTGGCGTCGGTGCGGTAGGTTTCGTTGGCATCACGCCAAGCGATGACGATGCCCCACCCAGCAGGCAGGTCCGTGCGCGTGAACACGCTGACATCACCCTCTGGGAGTTGGGTTTGCAGCACGTGCTGGAGTTGCTGCGAATCCCATTGCGCGAGTTCGCTGCGGTTGCATGCGGTGCTCGCGCAGTGGGGGCCGCTGCCGACGCCTTCACTTTGGCCCCACGTTCTGGCATACATGGCACGCTGCGGCGCGTTGAGTTGCATGCGTTCGGCCAAATCTTCGGCGATGCCGATGGCGAGCGAGCGCATGAGTTGCTGACGCTGCAAGACCAAGGCCTGTTGTTGCATCCACAACAAACCCAACACGCCAAAGGCCAACACCAGCATGGCCACCAGTGCTTCGACCAAGGCAAAGCCAAGGTGTGGCTTCAGCTGCATGACTCGCCCGACTGCCAACGTAAACGGCTGGTGCTGTTGACGCACACCGTGCTGGCAATACCCAACGCGGTGTTGCGGGATCGGATGACCCAATGGTCACCCACGGTGCCCAAGTCACCGCGTGCGCTGACCTCAAGAGGTGTTGACTTGGCGAACCTCACTTGCAGCGAGGTGTGCAATGGCGAGGTTTGCAGCACAGTTTGGTTGGACTTGAGCCGAAGCGTCCAGCCGCAGCTCCAATCGGTGTCTGTCGATGTCGCCCATGCGCAGTCTTGCAATCTGGACATTTGCAAGGGCTCGCCACGTTGCAAAGCTCGGGTGCGCGAAGCTTGCAGATCGTTGAGCAGTTGGTCGCGTGCGGCATTCACACGGTGACGCTCTTGGAGTCGCTGCATGCTCGGAATGGCAAAAGCTGTGAGACTGGCGATGAGTGCCAAACAGACCAGGAGTTCGGTGAGCGTGAACCCGCGTGGTGCGGGGGTCTGGGTAAATGAAAAACCTAGCGATGGCATAGCGCGCATGCTAGGTTTTGAAAGCGACTCGGCGTTGTGCCGACACTCGAAAACTATTTGCGGACTTCGTCCACCAAGCTCTTGAAGTCGTCAATGTCTTCAAAGCTGCGGTACACGCTGGCAAATCGGATGTAGGCCACTTTGTCGAGTTTTTTGAGCTCTCGCATCACCAATTCACCGATGCGGGTGGAGGGCACTTCGCGTTGGCCCAGGGCGAGAAGTTTTTCTTCGATGCGTTCAATGGCGTTGTCGACCTGCTCGGTACTGACAGGGCGTTTGCGCAAAGCCAACCCCATGGACTCCAGCAACTTGTTGCGTTTGTACTCAATGCGGCGGCCATCTTTTTTGACGATGTTGGGAAAGCTCACATCGGGCCGCTCGTAAGTGGTGTAGCGCTTTTCGCAGGCACCACATTGGCGGCGGCGGCGCACAGAATCGCCGTCCTCGGACATGCGGGTCTCGACGACTTGGGTTTCTAGGTGGCCGCAGAAGGGACATTTCATTGTTTGTGCTCTCTTTTGCTTTGATCTGTGTTTGTTCTGTCTGCGTTTTTTTGCTGGGCTCGCAGACTTCACTCGGACTGGTCTTTCCAGCAAAGTTGCGTAGCAACGAGCGAACCAGTTCTAACTCACACCGCGCGGGTTGTAGGTACGGCGGGTGATGATTTCTGTACCCAGTATGAAGAACCCGCCGTGCCTACAACCCGCGCAGTCTCCGGCGAGAAACCTCCACGAACACAAGTAACCTCTAAGAACCCAAGCAACCCAAAACCAAAACCCCCGACGCAGAGGACGGGGGGATCAGAAGTTACTTATAAACAGGGAACTTAGAAGTCAGTGCATGCACCTTGGCACGCACCGCCGCAATATTGGCTTCGTCGTGCGGGTTGTCCAACACGTCCGCAATCAAGTTGGCGGTCATGCGGGCCTCTTCGTCTTTGAAGCCACGCGTGGTCATGGCCGGTGTGCCAATGCGCACGCCGCTGGTGACGAAGGGCTTTTCGGGGTCGTTCGGGATCGCGTTCTTGTTGATCGTCATGTGCGCAGCACCCAAAGCGGCTTCGGCTTCTTTGCCCGTGATTTTTTTGGAGCGCAGATCCACCAACATCACGTGGCTTTGTGTGCCGCCACTGACGATGCGCAGACCGCGTGCGGTGAGTGTTTGAGCCACGATCTTGGCGTTTTTCACCACTTGGGCTTGGTAGTCTTTGAACTCAGGCGCCATGGCTTCTTTGAACGCCACGGCCTTGGCGGCGATGACGTGCATCAGCGGGCCACCTTGCAGGCCGGGGAAGATGGCGCTGTTGATGGCTTTCTCGTGCTCGGCTTTCATCAAAATGATGCCGCCACGTGGGCCGCGCAAGCTCTTGTGGGTGGTGGAGGTCACCACGTCGGCATGAGGCACAGGGTTGGGGTATTGGCCCGCAGCGATGAGGCCCGCGTAGTGGGCCATGTCCACCAAAAAGATGGCGCCCACGTCTTTGGCCACTTTGGCAAAGCGTGCAAAGTCGATGTGCAGGCTGTAGGCCGAGGCACCCGCGATGATGAGTTTGGGCTTGCTCTCGTGGGCCTTTTTCTCCATCGCGTCGTAGTCGATTTCTTCTTTGTCGTTCAGGCCGTAGGACACCACATTGAACCATTTGCCCGACATGTTCAAGGCCATGCCGTGGGTCAAGTGACCGCCTTCGGCCAAGCTCATGCCCATGATGGTGTCGCCGGGCTTCAAGAACGCGAGGAACACGGCTTCGTTGGCCGATGCGCCGCAATGGGGTTGCACGTTGGCAGCCTCGGCGCCGAAGATTTTTTTGATGCGATCGATGGCGAGTTGCTCGGCCACGTCCACGTTGTCGCAGCCACCGTAGTAGCGCTTGCCGGGGTAGCCTTCGGCGTATTTGTTGGTCAGTTGCGAGCCTTGGGCTTGCATGACGGCGGGCGAGGCGTAGTTCTCGCTGGCGATCAGCTCAATGTGGTGCTCTTGGCGGGCGTTTTCGGCCTGAATGGCAGCCCACAGTTCGGGGTCTGTGTGGGCAATCGTGATGTTGCGGTCGTACATATTGGCAGTCCTCAAAAAGGGTGGTATCCCAGCTATAACGTGCAGGTTAGCGGCAGGGCTGCCCAGGCGAACGGCAAAACACCTCTTGAGCAGAGGCTGCGCGCTTCCCAGTGGTCATACATCCACGTCAGCGGTACAGGACACAAGCCCTGTACGCCTATCGCCAGTTGCGCACGGGGGAGAGTTTACCGCGCTTCAATACCCCCATTTACTCACCCTCATCTTTGCCAAAAGGGGTCAAGCGCTGGGCTCTTTCCCATAGGCTTTCCAAGCGGGCGGTCGCGGCTTCTGCCGCGGTGGCAGGCGGTGGTGTGATGGGCACTTTCAAGCCTTTGGCGACTTGTTGCAAGCGGGCGTTTTCGGCCATCACCTTGCTGCTGTAGCCTTGGTCGTCCTTCATATTGCCCGCACCTACATAAAGTTTGAGGCCACCTTCGAGACTGCCTGCGCGGCTGATGCATTCTTTGAGCACGTTGACGCCCACGCGCACGTTGGCCACGGGGTCAAAGGCGGCCAAGGAGCCGCCAAAGCCTTGGTATTTCTGTTCGTGGACCTTGGTCATGACTTGCATCAGGCCTTGGGCGCCCACATTGCTTTGCGCGAAGGGGTTGAAGCCCGATTCAATTGCCATGATGGCCAAGATCAGCGTGGGTTCTAGTTGGTTGCTGGGGCCGAGATCATAGGCCTCGGCAACCAGCGCACTCAGGGGTTCGGGGGCGACGCGGTATTTTTTACTCAGCCAGTAGGCCAGGTTGGCTTGCTGTTTGGGCAAGTCGCGCGGATCGGTGGCGGTGGCGCGATCCACGGCATCGGCATCGGTGGCGATGCCCAGTTCGTCGTATTGACGCTCTTGCAGCCAACTGATGACTTTCGCCTCGGTCACCATCCGCAGGTCTGGGCGCACGCTCAGTGCCACCACGAAAAAGAAGATGGACAAGCCCACCACGGCCAATCCATTGTGAGAAATCGCAAAAAAACCTTGCGCCACATCCGTCGCAAAGGTACGTAGACCTTGCTGTACTTTGGCGAACATAGGAATAGACATAAATTTATAAATAAGGAGTAGGCGAAAATTTTAAAGCCTCGGCGACAATCACGGCTAATTTACTGTGAGCCCTCCTTGTGACTAATTCTTCTGACAAACCTCTCGACCTCGCCGCCCTCGACCATTTGACTGGCGGCGCTTTTACCGTTTCCACTTCCGCAGACCGTGCTGCGCGATTGCGTGATTGGCTGGCCAACCAGCCCACCTTGGACCAAGTTCAAGCCGTCTTCAGCGAAATGAGTCACCGCGACAAGGGCGCGGCCAAAGTGCTGCGCGAAAAACTCGACGAACTGCGCCGCAGCAAAGGCCAAGATGCCCTGATCGTCGAATGGACAGCCAAAGGTGAGGCTTTGCGCGACGCCCCTCGTATCAACTTAGGCGACGCCATGGGATGGCAACGCGATGCAGCCAAGGCAGGCGCACCCTTGTCCCGCGAGCCCTTGGCGGGTCTGAAAACCGCTTTGGCTGAACGCATCAAAGCCATTGAAGATCTCCAACACCAAACGCAAGTGCAGCGCGAAGCCGCGGTGCTCTTGGCACAACGCATTGAAGTGTTGTCCACCAAACCATGGCAAGACGCCTTGGCCCAGCGCGAAGCCTTGCATGCCGACCTCAACCGTTGGGTGGCCCAAGCCCAAGCGCTGGCAGCCGATAGCCAGTGGCCCAGTGTGGACGCCAAATTCGCGCCCGCCTTGCAAACCAGTACCCAGCAAGTGCAAGCTGTTTGGACCGCTTTTGGCGAAGCCCTGAGCTTGACCGAAGCTGCCGCGGCAGACGCCGCCGCGCCTTTGCCAGCTGTGCCCGCTTGGGCTGACCAAATCCGTTTGGCTCGTGGCGAGGTGTTGCCTCAGACCTCACCCGTCAAAGCACCTCAGCAGCCCGCCGCTGCGGGTGTGGATGCCACTCGCAAAGTCAAGCCCTCCGCAGACAAAGCGGTGGTTGACCAAAAGCGCCTAGAGCTGGCCATGCAAGCCGAGGCTTTGTTCAAGCCTGCGCCGGTGGCCAAAGCTGCCAAGCTCAAAACACCAAAAGCCGATGAGGCCGTCGCCGCGCCAGCAGGGCCAGTGTCGGATGCCGTCATTGTCGAAGCACCAGCCGCCCTCGAGTCAGCGCCAACGGCACCCGAGGTGTCCAGCGACGTGGCGGCCCCAGCCACACCGACTGAAGTGCCCACCACAGCCGCTCCCGCCTCAGCGCAAGTTG
Source organism: uncultured Burkholderiales bacterium (assembly GCA_903886485.1). Classification (GTDB taxonomy): domain Bacteria; phylum Pseudomonadota; class Gammaproteobacteria; order Burkholderiales; family Burkholderiaceae_C; genus Limnohabitans. The sequence goes on along the minus strand of CAISMH010000020.1, from coordinate 5,879 downwards.
AGGAGCTGGCGCGTGTGCCTGCCATGGGTGGTCGCAAGATGCAAGAAACCTTGCGCAACTTGCGCGAGCAATGGAAAAAAATTGACAAAGAAGCCGCGCCCAATCCCGCGTTGTGGAAGCGTTTTGACAGCGCTTGTAACCGCGCTCACGAAGTGGTGGACGCTTGGCTCAAAGAAGCGCGCGCCCAAACCTCTGCGCACAAAGCCCAACGTTTGGCCTTGATCGAAGAAGTCAAAGCTTGGACCGTCGAGCACGCCAACGGCCCCGACTGGAAAAACGTGGCTCGACAGCTGCACCAGTTCGCCCAACGCTGGCGCGAAAGCGGTCACCTCAGTGAAAAAATGTTTGCCGAGTTGCAACCCGTTTGGAAAGCCGCCATCCATGCCGCGCACGAGCCGCTGGAAGTGATGCAAAAAGCCAGCTTGGCCCGTCGTCAAGCCCTGATCGCCGAGGCGCAAGCCTTGGGCGCTGCGCCTACCTTGCGTGTGGATGCGGTCAAAGCTTTGCAACAACGCTGGCAAGAAGAGGCCCACGCCGTGGTGTTGGATCGCAAGCAAGAGCAAAAACTATGGGATGCCTTCCGTCAACCCATCGACGAAGCCTTTGCGCGCAAGTCTTCGGTGCGTGAACAGTCGCAAGCCGCGCTCACCCCGCATGACAAAGCCGTGCTCGACGCCGCCAAAGCCTTGGACTCCGCGACCGCTAAAGGCGATGCCGCACAAATTCGCGCGGCCATGCAAGCCTTGGAGCAAATTGCACGCGGTGAAGTGGTGGTGGCTGAACCCGTTGCAGTCCCTCCCGCTGTGGCGGCTGCTGAACCTGCCTCAGAGCCTGTGGCTCAAGAAGCGCAAGCACAAGATGCTCCAGCCTCCGCATCTGCCCACGAGGGTGCGGACGCTGCGCCCAGCGATGTCGCGGCAACGGATACGGCGCAGGCACCTGCATCCGACGCTTCCGATGCGGCACCCGAGCCCGTAGCCCCCGAGGCACCCGCCAAACCCAAAGCTGCACCTCGCCCCGTGGTGGCCGTGCGCGGTGATGACCGCCCGGGCCAAAAGCGCACCGAAGCTGCATCGGGCACACGGGGTCGCGATGGCAAACCCAGCGGCAAGTTTGGTGACAAGCCTAGCTTTGGGGGGCGTGACGGTAAATCTTCACGCGATGGTGGACGTGACGGCTTTGCGCCGCGTGGCCCACGTTTGGGCGATGCCGCTTTCCGTGCCCAACGCCATGCGCTGGAATCTGCCCAAGACGCGTTGCGCCGTTTGGCCGCCCACGCCCACGGCGAGGTATTGACCCAACTCATGCACGCTTGGGAAAAGCGCGATGCGGCCCAACTGCCTGCCGCGCAAGCGATTGGCAGCAAGCTCTCGCCTGCACAGCGCACGCAATGGGCGCAAGCCTTGGCCGCCCAACCACAGGGCGAAGCAGTCACGCCTTTGCTGCGCTTGGAAGTTGCCGCTGATTTGCCCACACCCGCAGCACAGATGGATGCCCGCCGTGCGTTGCAGTTGCAGATGCTGACGCGTCGCCACGATCCATCGCCCCAAATGACGTGGGCTGCTGATGCCGCACAGGTGTTGGCTGGTGCGTATGACGAAGCCGCTGCGCGTCGCTTGCAAGCTGCGCTCAAGGTGTTGCTGAAGCGCTAGTCGGTACTCAACGGCCACCGACTCAGCCCATGTGTGGCGCTGCTGGCTTGCGCCCGCAGCCAACACATCACCTCAAGACGAGGGGGCTTGGCGTCGGCATGCCAGTCGCTCAACACCCAACGGCTCAAGCCTTGGCCTAAGTCGTGCACCGCAGGTTGGTGGGTGTGGCCGTGCAACAGCACTTGTGTGTCAGTGGCTTTGAGCCAGTCCACTGCCGCGTGGGCATCGACATCAGCGTAACCGGTGGCATCAAGTGTGTTGGCGTGGTTTTGTTTGCGCGCTTCACTTTGGTTGCGAATGCTGCGTGCATAGGCTTGGCGTTGGGCCAAAGGTTGGGTCAAGAATGACGCTTGCCACTTGGGGTCACGCACTTGGGCGCGAAACGCCAGATAGTCGTGGTCATCCAAACACAAGGCGTCACCATGACTCAGCAAGATACGTGTGGCTTGGCTATCGCTGGTGTTCGCCCCTAGCGCGAGCACCGTGGGGTCACTCAAGCCTTGCATGCCTGTGGCGGCGAGCAAGTCGGCGCCCACCAAAAAATCGCGGTTGCCGCACATGAAATACACAGGCATGCGCTGCGCCGTGGCCTTGAGCACGGCCACGCATTGCTGGGCAAAGGGGTTGGGGTTGTCATCGCCCACCCACACCTCAAACAAATCACCCAAGATGAACAGGGCGTCTGCGGGGGTGTGCGCCAAGTGGCTCGCCCACGCTTGGAAGGTGGCGGGTTCGCTGGCGTCTAGATGCAGATCAGAGATGAAGTCCACGCGCTGCCACGCATGCGGTGCTTGTACGCAGGGCACAGGCGTGTTCAGCGTGGGTGGCAGGGACGGCACGGGGCTTAAAGCGCAACCGCTTTTTCGATGATCACGTCTTCTTTGGGCACATCGTCGTGAAAGCCTTTGCGGCCTGTTTTGACGGCGGCGATTTTGTCAACCACCTCGTTGCCGCTCACCACTTTGCCGAACACGGCATAGCCCCAGCCTTGCATGCTGGGTGCTTTGTGGTTCAAGAAGTCGTTGTCGGCCACGTTGATGAAGAACTGCGCCGTGGCGGAGTGCGGGTCGGAGGTGCGGGCCATGGCCAAGGTGTAGTGGTTGTTTTTGAGGCCGTTGTTGGCTTCGTTCTCAATGGGTTCGTCGCATTCTTTTTGCGTCATGCCTGGCTCGAAACCACCGCCTTGCACCATGAAGCCGGGAATCACGCGATGAAAAATGGTCTTGTCGTAGTGGCCTTTGTTCACGTAGTGCAAAAAGTTTTCCGTGCACTTGGGGGCTTTTTCAGCGTCCAGTTCGATGGTGATCACGCCGTGGTCCAAGATGTGGAGTTCGACTTGTGGGTTGCTCATGGTGTTTCCTTTGATTTTGAAAGCGTGAAGCCAGCGCGGTGCTCAGAGCAGCGTGGCCGATTGAATGACGATGGGTGTGCGTGGCACATCTGATGGGAAGGGACCGCCAAAACCAGTGGGCGTGCTTTTGATTTTGGTGATGGTCTCCATCCCTGAGACCACTCGGCCAAACACGGTGTAGCCAGGTTGCTGGGCCGAGGGATCCAGGAAGCCGTTATCGGCCACGTTGATGAAGAACTGGGCGGTGGCCGAGTTCGGCACATTGGTGCGCGCCATGGCGATGCTGCCGACGGTGTTGCGTGGGCCACCTTTGGCCAAGGCTTCGCGCCCCTCATGCTCGACCGGTGGGCGGGTGCGGCGCTCGATGTAGCGTTGGTCGTAGCCGCCGCCTTGCACCATGAAGTTGCCAATCACGCGGTGAAAAATGGTGCCGTCATAGTGCTTGTCGCGCACATATTGCAAAAAGTTGTCCACCGTTTTAGGGGCTTTGTCTGGGTAGACCTCGACCACAAACTCCCCTGCGTTGGTGACGAATTTCACACGCGGGGCTTCTTGCGCCATGGCCATGGGCGCCAAGCTCATGCCAGCGAGAACACAAAAAACCAGTGAGGCGAAGGTGCGGCGGGTGAGGTGTTTGAGAGTCATGGTTTGCCTTGAGTCATGTCGAGAACGGGTTTGAGACCTTGAATTTTTGCATTGGCTTCGCGTCGTTTGGGCTCAAGCGCCAACGCACGTTCATACGACTGACGCGCCATGTTGACCAGCAAGTCGCCCATGTTTTCGTGAGCGGTCGCATAGCTGGGGTTGGCACGCAAGGCCGTGTCGAGCGAGGCCTTGGCACTGAGATAGTCACCCTTGGACGCATACAGGACGCCCAAATTGTTGTGAGGTTCGGCCAGCTCTGGGTACTCTTGTGTCAGGCCCAAGTAGACCTGCATAGCCATGTCGGGTTGACCCAGCTGCTCGTACAGAAAGCCCAGCCAAAAACGCATTTGCGGGTCACGCGGGTTGGTCACTAAGTTTTTGTTGACCAGCAGCAAAGCATCCGGATATTTCGCTTGGCGCAGCAGCTTGCGCACATCGTTGTGGGGCGTGCTGATGACCGTTGGCATCATGGATTGGCTGGGTTGCCATTCCAGCGCCTCTACGCCTTGGGCCATGCTGCCCCATGACGCCATGCTCAAGGCCAAGCCGAGCGTCCAGATCGCCAAAAATCGGGTTTGCATGGAGGAGGTGTTTGACGCAGGCCGTGCCAAAAACGGGGCAGAGGAGGGGACGTGAGGGTTTGTCATGTGCTTTGTATACTGGAGTCATTGTAAAACAGAGGGTCTCAACGACTCTTTGGCTTTCGCCTCATTACCGACCCGTTATTGCGGTCTTCTCTCGATTCACTCATGACGCTTCGCATTCACAACACGCTCACGCGTGCGCTGGAGAACTTTTCGCCGTTAGAACCTGGCCATGTGCGCATGTACGTGTGCGGCATGACCGTGTACGACCTGTGTCATTTGGGCCATGCCCGTTCGATGGTGGCGTTTGACGTGGTGCAGCGTTGGCTCAAGGCCAGTGGCTACCGCGTGACCTATGTGCGCAACATCACGGACATTGATGACAAGATCATCAAGCGCTCACTCGAAAACGGTGAGACCGTGCGCGGCCTGACCGACCGCATGATCGACGCCTTGCACCAAGACGCGGACGCACTCGGTATTGAGCGCCCCACGCACGAACCCCGTGCGATGGACTATGTGCCCCAGATGCTTTCGATGATTGGCACCTTGCAAAGCAAAGGCTTGGCCTACCAAGCCAGCAATGGGGATGTGAACTACGCGGTGCGCAAGTTCGCGGGCTACGGCAAGCTCTCGGGCAAGTCGCTGGACGAGCTGCAAGCGGGTGAGCGCGTGGCCGTGGACGATGGCAAGCAAGACCCGCTGGACTTTGTGCTGTGGAAATCGGCCAAAGAAAGTGAACCCGACGAAGTGAAATGGGCGAGCCCCTTTGGCGCAGGACGCCCTGGCTGGCACATTGAGTGCTCGGCGATGAGCTGCGAAATGTTGGGCGAGAGCTTTGACATCCACGGGGGCGGCGCAGACTTGCAGTTCCCGCACCACGAAAACGAAATTGCCCAAAGCGAGGGTGCCAGCGGCAAAAAGATGGCCAGCGTGTGGATGCACAACGGCTTCATCAATGTGGACAACGAAAAAATGTCCAAGAGCTTGGGCAACTTCTTCACCATCCGTGATGTGCTCAACGAGTTTGATGCAGAAACCGTGCGTTTCTTTGTGGTGCGCAGCCACTACCGCAGCCAACTCAATTACAGCGATGTGCATTTGAACGATGCGCGTGGTGCCTTGAAGCGCCTCTACACCGCGCTGGGCACAGTCACGCCTGATGCGGTCACGATTGATTGGGCCGAGCCACACGCCGCCCGCTTTAAAGCGGCGATGGACGAAGACTTTGGCACGCCCGAGGCCGTGGCTGTGTTGTTTGAACTCGCGGGCGAGCTCAACCGAACGAAGTCGGCGCAAACCGCAGGTTTGCTCAAAGCTTTGGGTGGCGTGTTGGGCCTGTTGCAAGACGATCCCCAAGCCTTTGCCCAAGCGGGCGCCAGTGTGGATGAGGAGGCGATCCAAGCCCACATCGCTGCGCGTGCCGCCGCCAAAGCAGCCAAGAACTTTGCTGAAGCAGACCGCATCCGCAACGACTTGTTGGCCCAAGGCATCACCCTCAAAGACGCTCCCACTGGTACAACTTGGGAGCGAGGTTAAATGATCGTGGATCAAGAAAAAATCACTATCGCCACGCCCGAGTACTGGGCTGAAGCGTGCAAACACTTGGTCAAAAAAGATCGGGTGATGAAGCGCCTCATTCCTCAG
>CAISMH010000019.1 GCA_903886485.1 uncultured Burkholderiales bacterium | reverse complement strand
CTCGTCTGTGGATGAATTTATAAGTCTAAGTGTAGCTGATGTGGTGGCAAAGATAAAGCAGATAACAACCGAATCAATGAGAATCGTATTTTTATCTGGAAATTTCAATGTGCTACACCCCGGTCACATGCGAATGTTGAATTTCGCTTCAGAGTGCGGCGACTTTCTTGTTGTAGGAGTTACCAAAGATGGTGTTGAAGGAGCATTTATTCATGAAGGTCTTCGACTGGAAGGGGTGCAAGCCATTGGATGTGTGAATTTTGCATTTTTGCTACCTGGATCGATCGAGGAATTCATCACGGTCTTAAAGCCGCACATTGTTGTTAAAGGGAAAGAACATGAGGCGCATTTCAACGTAGAGAAGGAGTTGGTTGAAGGTTACGGTGGAAAAATACTTTTCAGTTCAGGCGAGGCTCGATTTTCCTCTATGGCCCTACTACAGATGGAAATGAAGGGCGCGACCAACTACTCAATTGATAAGCCCGCGGAGTATATAAGGCGCCACCATTTAGATGACAAATCATTGCTTACTATTATCGACAAATTCACGGAGTTGCGTGTAGTGGTTATAGGTGACTTAATCGTGGACGAGTATATTACGTGCGATGCCCTTGGTATGTCCCAAGAGGATCCAACGATTGTAGTAACTCCGATAAAGGAAGATTTATTTGTTGGTGGCGCAGGTATTGTTGCAGCACATGCATCTGCACTCGGAGCGCGAGTATCATATTTCGGTATCGTAGGCAATGACAAGGCTGCAGACTTTGCAAGACAAAAGTTGGTTGGCTATGGCGTTGATGTTGACTTAATTATTGATGAGAGTCGTCCTACAACATTAAAACAACGGTTTCGAGTGCGGGGTAAAACTCTGCTACGAGTTAGTCACCTTAAGCAACATGCTCTCAGTCATGAGCATGAACAAGAGTTGCTGGATCAGCTTGAGCCTCAACTTCAGGAGGCTGATTTGGTGATTTTTTCGGACTTCAATTACGGCTGCCTGCCTCAAACGCTGGTTGATCGAGTTGTTTCATCGTGCAATAAGCGTGGCGTCCCGATGGTGGCAGACAGTCAGTCTTCATCGCAAATCGGTGATATAGCTAGGTTTAAGGGAATGCTGCTGGTAACCCCAACTGAGCACGAGGCGAGATTGGCAGTCAGAGATGCAACTTCAGGCTTGGTCATTTTGGCAGAAACTTTGCGTCGTGAGACCCGATCAGACCATATCTTTATTTCCCTTGGCGCTGAAGGTGTGTTGGTGCATTCTCATATGAGTGAAAAAAATGGTCTATCAACAGACCAATTGCCAGCACTAAATAATTCTCCAAAAGATGTATCGGGAGCCGGTGACTGCATGTTGATATCTGCCGCAATGGCGCTTGTGACTGGGGCAAGTATTTGGGAGAGTGCCTATGTAGGCTCAGTTGCTGCCGCTTGCCAAGTGAGCCGAGTGGGCAACTTGCCTCTTACTTCTATGGAGCTTAAGGAAGTGTTGACACGATGAGAGCAATATTGCTAGCGGCCGGGTTGGGTACCCGATTAAGGCCTATTACAAATACAGTTCCTAAATGCATGGTTCCAATTCATGGCAAGCCGCTGCTGGGTTATTGGCTAGATTTGCTGTTTAATAATGGTGTGGAACGAATATTGATTAACACGCATTATCTTCCTGCACCTGTTTGCAATTTTGTCGCAAGCTCTATTTGGAGTTCATCAGTCGATTTAATTCATGAAGATCATTTGTTGGGAACGGCAGGAACTATTTTGAAAAACCGTGCTTTTTGTGCTGACCAAGCCCTGATGGTTGCACACGCTGACAATTTGACAAGGTTTAGACCAGCAGAATTTATTGCAGCACATGTTGCTCGCAGCCCTGAATGCGTGATGACTATGATGACCTTTGACACGGATGCCCCGCAAACTTGTGGCATTGCAGAGGTGGATGCACGGGGTGTCGTTCAGGATTTTCATGAGAAGGTGGCTAACCCACCGGGTACCAGAGCTAACGCTGCTGTATATATTTTCGAACCCTCAGTGATTGATTACATTGCATCTTTGGACAAAGACGTCTGCGACATCAGCACTGAAGTTCTCCCGCATTTTATTGGAAAAATTCAAACTTTTCACAATGCAGATTACCATCGAGATATTGGAACATTGGAGAGTCTGGCGTTGGCGGAGCGTGAGTTTTAATTAACCAAGTTTCAACAAAATCGCAAATGCCAGAACTAGATTAGAGCTTAAGCGCTGCCGACGAATATCTGATTTTAAAAAAGAAAATACTCTAGTTGCAGCATAAGGTGCGGAGCGCATTGATTCAAAATTCCTCAATGTATTTATAGTCATAGGGGGCATAACGTCCAGCAAATCATGAGCCGCCGAGCAGTTTATATCGGCCCAGCGCTTGAAGCGCCCGTTAAGTAGGGGTTTCAACCTTGTGAGCTGTGCTTTAAAACCGTCGTTTGATCCAATAACATTGTCAGAATGTTGTCTGTAATAAAGACATGGCTTGTCATCAAAAAAAACCACACCGTCAAGTGCGGTAGCCACAATATAAGTAGTCCAGTCGTGCCATACGCTGTGTTCAGTCAATACTCTGTTTTGTGACACAAGTAAGGTAAGACTAAAAACCATAGTGTTGCCGCTGGCAATGTTTTGGACTAATGCATTTCCAAAACTAGGTGGGCGTTTGATGCTTGGGCTTAAACCAATTGGGTGAAGATTTTCATCTACAAATTCAGTGCGTCCGCAATATAGTCGCACTTCCTGATCTGTGTGTTGTAAGTGCCATTTCACGGCCCGTTCCAATTTATCGTCATGCCAGACATCATCTTGGTCACAAAAAGCGTACAGATCTTCATCGCTATCAATTGGTGAATTAGCAAGTAGGTGAAAAAAATTAGCTGTGGAAGATTCTTTATTTGGGCCTTGTAGCACTTTTACGGGTTGCTGAACTTGCCTTGCAAAACGCTCAATGGTTAGGAGAGTTTCATCTTTAGAACCGTCGTCACTTACAGTTAGTGTCCAGTAATGGTGGGTTTGTCGGCTGATCGACTCAAGCTGTTCTGTCAAGAAGCGTTCACCGTTGTAAGTGGCAAGGAGGATATGAACGGTTGGTTGCTTTGGCATGCTCTAATTCTCCACGAGTTGTTTTAGGTTTTTAAATTGTTCTTTTCTTTGCCATGTCTGCTTGCCTGATAGTCCCTACCCACAATCCTGGTCCTATGTGGATAGATTGGCTGTCTTTGATGAGGCAACAGCGTTATCCAATATCGGGTTTGGTGGTTGATTCTGAATCTACAGACGGTATGGAGCTTTTGGAGTTGCCACTTGGATGGAGACGGCTGAGCATTGAGGTGAAAGAGTTTAGTCACGGCGGCACGCGTAACATGGCTTTGCAACATCTCCCGTCAAACACAGAGTTAGTGGTGTTCATGACGCAGGACGCCCTGCTTGCTAATTCAGATGCATTGCCGGTACTTCTGTCTGCGTTTGATGATCCGTCTATTGCTTGTGCATTTGGACGCCAGCTACCACATATGGATGCAACTCCTATAGCCGCCCATGCCCGGTTGTTTAATTACCCCGCGACTTCTCGCACGCTCAGCATGGCCGACCAGCCGCAGTTCGGGATTAAAACGTGCTTTTTTTCTAATTCATTTGCAGCTTATCGGCTTGCTGACCTCTTGGCTGCTGGTGGTTTCCCGTCAGATGTAATTCTGGGCGAAGACATGTCTGTTGCAGCTCGTGTGCTCATAGAGGGTAAGCGCGTTGCGTATGTCGCTGAGGCCTGTGTATCTCACTCGCACAATTACACACTGAGACAAGAGTTTTGCCGTTACTTTGATACTGGCATTTTTCACGCCCGTAGTTCGTGGCTGTTGCAGACCTTTGGTGAGGCGAGAGGCGAAGGTCTGCGTTTTTTATTGTCCGAGATGAAATACTTATGGCGTCACGAGCCTAGCTGGTTGCTCGACGCGACCTTACGCACTTTTGCTAAGTGGCTTGGCTACAAACTTGGCCGTCATGAGACATATTTGCCCTTGCGCTTGAAGCGATTTTTTAGCATGCATAAGGGGTATTGGAATTGAAATGTTGGAATTAATGGAACCGACGCGCTGGCGTCGCTTGTCGCGGTTGCAAATTCGTTTGACCAAGATGACTTTGTTGCTGTCTGATGTGTTGGCTTTTTCCTTGGCGGGTGCACTAGCTGCTGTTTCAGTCTATGCGTTCAGTGAAGTAGGTGATGAACAATGGCTCATGTCACAAGATTTGCAACGCTACTGGGCTTGGCTGGTTGTGGTGGCTATAGGGATTGGCTCGTTCTTGGTTCGTTTTGGGCACTATAGCGAGCGCAAGCCGTTTTGGACGGAGTTGGGGGAAGTGCTATGGGTGTTGTTGATGTTGGCCTTACTGGACTTAGCCATTGTTGGTATGACACGCTGGAATTCATCCCGTATGTGGTGGTTCATTACTTGGTCGCTGGTGGCGCTGTGCGTGCCGTTGATGCGAGGAATGTTTCGTGAGGGTATGCGGCACATGCTCGTGTGGCAGCGTCCAACACTGTTAGTTGGTAATGGTCCAAATGCGAAAGACGCAATGAGGGCCCTGCAAAGCGAGCCTGCGTTGGGCTTTGAGGTGTTGGCTTCGGTTGATGTGTACACCGCATTGCAAGAAGATGCTAAGTTTCTGCGTCAATATGCAGAGATCCCTGGCGTGCAGTTTCTCTTGGCGTTAGAGTCGGGGCAGAACGACTTGCGTGAAATTGTGCTGCGTAAGTTGTCTCAACTACAGGCACAAGACGTGAGCGTAATCCCAGCCATGCGGGGTGTGCCATTATTTGGCACAGATATTTCGTATTTTTTCTCATACGAAGTGGCTTTGCTTAAACTGCGCAATAACCTGAGTTATTGGCCGGCGCGGTTGGTTAAACGTATGGTGGATCTAATTGCGGCCTCTATATTGGTTGTGTTGTTGGCTTTGCCATTTGCGTTAATGGTCTGGTTGATTCGGCGTGACGGTGGGCCGGCGATCTTTACTCATATGAGAGTGGGGCGGTTGGGTAAGCTGTTTCCTTGCTATAAGTTTCGCACTATGAGGGTGGACGCCGAAGAACAGTTGCAGCTATATCTGGCCAGTGACTCAGCTTTACGAAATGAGTGGCAGCGCGAGTTCAAACTGCGTAACGACCCGCGAATCACACGCATTGGTCGTTTTTTACGACGTACAAGCCTTGATGAGTTGCCCCAGCTAATCAATGTAATTCGCGGTGATATGAGCCTTGTCGGCCCACGTCCAGTCATAGAGGCGGAGCTAGAACGTTATGGCGCCGATGTCGATTATTTTTTAATGGTGCGCCCAGGTATAACTGGCTTGTGGCAGGTGAGTGGACGAAGTGATTCAGGTTATGAAGCTCGGGTTTATCTCGATACTTGGTACGTGAAAAACTGGTCGCTTTGGTATGACATTGCTATCTTATTCAAAACAATCAAAGTGGTATTTGGAGGTAAAGGTGCCTACTAAAAGTGTGGTTTGCAAAGCTACTTATTGAGTTGCGATATTGACCCCCACTGGGCCTGAGGGGTTGGCTTTCCACGTATCTCATAACGGTGTCTGATTTTGACCAGCCACCCTTCGTCATGATTTGTGGAAGACTTGCGCCAAGGCTTAAAAAATCTTGGGCTGTGTCTTCGCGTAGAGAGTCTGAGATACGATCAATCTTTGCACTTGTAATAACTACAATGTAATCATGACTATTCTCGTAACTGGCTGCGCCGGCTTTATCGGCAGCAATTTTGTACAAACATGGCTGTCATCGTCAAACGAAGCTGTGGTGAATTTAGACAAACTCACCTATGCAGGCAATTTGGCCAATTTGGATGCCCTTAAAGACGATCCGGGCCACATCTTTATCCGGGGCGATATTGGCGACCGCTCTTTAGTATCCAAGCTGTTGGCCGAGCATCAGCCGCGAGCTGTACTGAACTTTGCAGCAGAAAGCCATGTAGATCGCTCTATCCACGGTCCTGGTGACTTCATTGAAACCAACGTCGTGGGCACATTCAACTTGCTAGAAAGTGTGCGTGCCTTTTGGCAGGACTTGCCTCCTGCTGAAAAAGAAGCCTTCCGCTTTTTGCATGTGTCGACCGACGAGGTGTATGGCACGTTGTCGCCCTTCGACCCTCCATTTGCCGAAACGAAAAACTACGAGCCCAACAGCCCCTACTCAGCCAGTAAGGCCGCTAGCGACCACTTGGTTCGTGCGTGGCATCACACTTATGGCTTGCCTGTGCTGACCACCAACTGCAGCAACAATTATGGGCCGTATCACTTTCCAGAAAAGCTGATTCCCTTGGTGTTGCTCAACGCCTTGGCTGGCAAGCCATTGCCCATTTATGGCGATGGTCAACAAGTGCGCGATTGGCTGTATGTAGAAGATCACTGCCGAGCCATTGCCCGGGTACTTGAAGCTGGCAAAGTAGGCGAGACCTACAACATTGGCGGTTGGAACGAAAAGCCCAATCTCGAAGTGGTTAACACCCTGTGCGCGGTATTGGACGAGCTGAAGCCCCGCTTAGACGGTATACGCTATGCTGAACAAATTACATACGTCAAAGACCGCCCAGGCCATGATCGCCGCTACGCCATAGATGCACGTAAGATAGAGCGCGATCTAGGCTGGAAGCCGCAAGAAACATTCGAGACTGGCATCCGCAAAACTGTGCAGTGGTATTTGACTAACCAAGCTTGGGTAGAGGGCGTGACCAGTGGTGCGTATCGCCAGTGGGTAGGTAAGCAATACGGTGCTTAAAGGCTGGCCATGAAAATCCTTCTTTTAGGCAAAAACGGACAAGTGGGCTGGGAGCTGCAACGCAGCTTGGCCCCTTTGGGCGAGGTACTCGCACTAGACCGACACAGTACCCAATATTGCGGTGATTTATCCAACCCCGAACAATTGGCGCAAACGGTACTGGCCTACAAGCCAGATTTCATCGTCAATGCCGCCGCGCATACCGCAGTGGATAAAGCCGAGTCAGAGCCTGAGCTGGCAAAGGTTTTAAATACCGACGCGCCTGCTGCCTTGGCCAAAGCTGCAGCGCTAGTGGGCGCATGGCTGGTGCATTACTCGACCGACTATGTTTTTGATGGCAGTGGCACGCACCCTAGGCAAGAGGGCGAGGGCACAGGCCCGCTGAGCGTGTATGGCCAAACCAAGCTGGATGGCGAAAAAGCCATTGTTGCCAGTGGTTGCAAGTATTTAATCTTCCGCACCAGCTGGGTGTATGCCGCACGCGGTGGCAACTTTGCCAAAACCATGCTGCGCTTGGCACAAGAGCGCGACAAGCTAACCGTCATCAACGACCAATACGGCGCACCCACAGGTGCAGACTTGATTGCAGATGTCACAGCACATGCCATGCGCCGAGTGTTGAACACGCAAAACATTTCGTTCAGCGGGGTGTATCACCTCGTGGCTTCGGGTGAAACCACATGGCACGGCTACGCCAGTCATGTGGTGGAGAAGGCCAAAGCCATCAAGCCCGAGCTTGGCTGGAAAGTGGCTGACATTGTGCCCGTAGCTACCAGCGAATTCCCTACTACAGCAAAGCGTCCGCTGAACTCGCACCTGTGCACGCATAAACTACAGCAAGCATTTGGCTTGGTGTTGCCGCCTTGGCAGCAGGGCGTAGAACGCATGCTTGCCGAAATACTCTAAATAAGAAGCACAGACATGACAAAACAACGCAAAGGCATCATCCTCGCGGGCGGCTCTGGCACCCGTTTGTATCCAGTCACGCAAGCGGTCAGCAAACAGCTGATGCCCGTGTATGACAAACCCATGATTTACTACCCGCTCACCACGCTGATGCTTAGTGGTATCCGTGAGGTGCTGATCATCTCCACACCTCAAGACACGCCACGTTTTACTGAACTGCTGGGTGATGGAAGCCAGTGGGGCATGCATATTGAATACGCGGTGCAACCTAGTCCTGATGGGTTGGCTCAGGCTTTCATCATCGGTAAAGACTTTGTGGCAGACCATCCCAGTGCACTGGTGTTGGGCGACAACATCTTCTACGGCCATGACTTGGTGAAGCAGTTGCATAGTGCAAATGCACGCACCAGCGGAGCTAGTGTGTTTGCATACCATGTACATGACCCCGAGCGTTATGGCGTGGTGGAGTTTGATGACAAATTCCGTGCCTTGAGCATTGAAGAGAAACCAGTCAAGCCCAAGAGCAACTACGCCGTCACAGGGTTGTATTTCTGTGACGAGCAGGTATGCGATATCGCCGCGGCAGTGAAGCCATCACACCGCGGTGAGCTAGAAATTACCGATGTGAACAAGCGCTATCTAGAGCTAGGCCAGTTGAATGTAGAAATTATGGGCCGTGGCTATGCGTGGCTAGACACGGGTACGCATGACAGCCTGCTAGAAGCGGCTAGCTTTATTGGTACATTGCAAAAACGCCAAGGTTTAATGGTGGCCTGCCCCGAAGAAATTGCCTTCCACGAAAAATGGATTGATGCGGCAGCCCTAGAAAAACTTGCTAAGCCTTTGGCTAAAAATTGCTACGGCCAATACCTGCTAAACCTATTGAAGTAAACGCCATGCCTTACCAAGTAACGACTACACCCATAGATGGCGTGCTGGTGCTAGAGCCCAAAGTGTTTGGCGATGCGCGGGGCTTCTTTTATGAAAGCTTCAATGCGAAAGACTTTGAACAAGCCACTGGCTTGAAAGAAACCTTTGTGCAAGACAACCACAGCAAGTCAGCAAAAGGTGTGTTGCGCGGTTTGCACTACCAAGTGCAGCATGCGCAAGGCAAGTTGGTGCGTGTTACTCAAGGTGCTGTGTTTGATGTGGCGGTTGATATTCGCAAGGGCTCTCCAACGTTCGGTCAATGGTTCGGCCAAGAGCTATCTGTTGAAAACAAAAAGCAGCTTTGGATACCCGCAGGTTTGGCGCATGGTTTTTTGGTGACCAGTGATAGCGCAGAGTTTTTATATAAAACAACAGACTATTACTACCCTGAGTTTGAGCGTAGCTTATTGTGGAGCGATCCAGCAGTGGGCGTCGAATGGCCGCTGCATTTGATAGATGGTCAACCGCTTTTAGCCGCTAAGGATGCCGCAGCACCTGGATGGGAATTTTAAAAGCGTGAACTTGAAGACGCTTTGTGAATGCGTCTTCAAGCGGTCATGCGGCTTATGACCGTTAGCTTGCAAGCAAATTTCTGTCAAGAAAGCAGAGGCTCTTTTGCTTGCATAGTTGTTGATGCCGCAACTTGTGATTGTTTAAGTTGATGCATAGTGGAGAGCAACTCTTGTGATCGACGGTGCAACAAGCTTTCTGCTCTGACTAGATTTGCGTCCGTCATCGTGTCTAAGATGGCTTGAGCATCCAGCGCACGAATGATCGCTTCAAATCGGTCAAGGTTTTGCGCCCACAACAACTCATACTTGTAGTCAGTTTCCAACTTTTTGATCAAGCTGTGAATATTGGTTTGGGGTTGAGTGCTTCCAAACTCGGCACCAAGGTAAGTTCCAAGGGTGTGAACCTTTTGGCGCGGGTCCCCCTCCTTGCCCATGACAAACTCCCAGAGATAAGGCAACTTTGTTTTTGCAGAGCTTATCAAATCTGGGCTGTAGTGATTTTTCAATAAATAAGCATCATTGGTCACGGCTTCGATGAATAACGCCTTAGTTCTGGGGGCTTGATCTGCGTTGAAATACCAATCTGGCACTTCCTCTGCGCTACGGAAGTACATCCCAGCATCGATGCAAAATTTCTCACGAGATTTATTTGAGTAGCGCTTTCCTTCAGCAATTGCAAGTTGCGCTTGCTGAAGTCTGTTGAGTTGTAGGCTTGTGTGTACATATCGCGAAGCTAAAACTTCCCCCGCTCCATGAGTTAGTGCAAATGTTGATTTTAGATTTGCAATTAAAACTTCAACAGCCTCTTTATCTTCGCCAGGTAATAAAACTGAGCTGAAAATTCCAAACTTCAATGAATTTTTTGCAGACTTACATTTACCCTCTTGGGTTTTAGGTCCTGTTTGCGACATGGTATTTCTCCAAAAATAGTCACCCAGATGCAGTAAGAAACTGCACCAACATGTTGCTTTTAATGTTGAGGGGGTTTGTGCCCAAAACGCATAACCCCAAAGCGTGGGGATGATGGTGTTTGACCATCGAGAGACTTGCGTTTTGTAGCAAGTCAGTTTTCAGCGTTTGGTTTGGAGGGCAGCTGAGGCCTTCACCGGTTTGGCGGATTTTTCCAAGCATGCAGCACCAGAGGTTGACATGTGCAGTTTGTAGGCAAACGTCAACCGAGATGGCGCACCTATCTGTGTTTGGTCAGATGGCTAGAGAGTCACGAATTGGTGAAGAAAATGTTAGCTAGTTGCCAAAATATTGTCAATGGGAACAAGTATTTCTTCAACATGTGGTGCTGTGAGTTGCCTAGTTTAAGTGTGTTCAAAAGGATTCACGGGCTAGCTGCTAGCTCGTGACATCAAGCACTCTTTAAGGGATTGACGACTTTTGTAACTTTGGTGATGTTGCTTAGCGGTTTGAATACGCCTTGCTTCATC
The DNA here is from genome assembly GCA_903886485.1 of uncultured Burkholderiales bacterium. Taxonomy (GTDB): domain Bacteria; phylum Pseudomonadota; class Gammaproteobacteria; order Burkholderiales; family Burkholderiaceae_C; genus Limnohabitans. Next base: position 402,315 of record CAISMH010000019.1, on the reverse strand, counting down.
GGGGTCGTAGATCCCAGACAACGCAAATGAAAGCCGTGCGCACTGCACAAGTGCTTTATGCCTGAGCATACGGCGCGGGTGTGTGAGCCAAGACATGTGTTCGCCTCTGACTTCGTGAAAGAACTCTTTGACTGCGATAGGGATGCTGCGGTCTTTGCGATGTATCGTGCATTCAATCCACTCTGGCACGTTGTCAATTAATGTCTGCGATTCCTTAAAAACCATCCCGTCAAATTCGGCATGCATGTTCAAAATCTTGCTCCACCCATCCACACCTACAACCAGCAAGATCGGGTCTAGTGGGTTTGAGCTGGAACTCAAGCCAAATATTTCTCGATTGAGTGGATTAAGCCCGTAACGCTCAGCTGCAACAAGCATTCGCTCTAAATCTGCTTGGCTCCAAACCTTGAGACCTTGAAAAGCAGTTTGTGTGATCGCGGTTGTAAATGCATCTCGCGTCATCAACGAACGTTCTACGGCTCGTTCAAGTAAGGTTTTACCGTTTTGTTGTGTTGAAGCTCTTTGAGATTGGTTTTGTTTTGAGCGACGCTTCATGACAACCCCTTGAACACAAACCTGCGAGAGCCCGGGGCTTGAAAACTGAATTTATCTGCAAGGTCTGGATGCGCTTGACTCAAAGCTTTTGTGTCAAGTCTTCGGGTTCCTTTACTAGATTTCCAAGTTGCAACAATTTTTCCGTTGTGCGTTATTTTTTCAGCGTCTGCCATGCGAATCAAAATCTCATGCTTTAAAGCCTCACATTTGGTTGTGATGGCATTAGCTTGTGCATTGGTTTCCTCGTAGCAAACCAACGTTTGTAGAAAACTTTCATCAGCACTTACCTCCATTTCTGGGACCTCCTGCGAATACAGAGTGCGAATATCAGCTTCTGTCGCTGGTTTAGGGGGGAGCTTGCCAAGTACATTGTTTTGCCAAAAGTCTAGAGCACGTTCGATTAAGCGTGTTTCTAGTTCGAGGTCGCGTTTGACAACATAGATTCGAAAATCTTGATTGCCAAGCAAAACAGCGACATCAACGCGTGAGCATTCTGTAATTGCCATGTACCAAGCACATTGCGCGTGATATGCGGGAGGAATCTCGTCAGTTCCTGTCTCGCCCCATTCATGACGATTAAATATGCTGGCAGATTTGCACTCTAAGATGGTTGAGCAAGCGACTTGACTATCAATAAGGGGTTGTGTGATGCCTTCTGCCAGCACAAATCGGTCGATATGGCCGTACAAAAAAGGATGCTTTGGATGAAACAAAGTTTGCTGATGTGCAGCAGTCTTGGTCCCCGTCGCTTTTTCATATTCCTGCGCAATAAAAGACTCGATGTGATGACCAAACCTTAAGTGAAGTGCGTCTCGAGATGCCTGGCTGAACTGATCTACCTTTTCTGACCAAACTTGAAATGCTGTCTTGTATGGCGATAACCCCAGAATCGCCCCTATATCTGAGCCGCCGATTCCAAACGGACGTTTCACTGAGTTTTTAAAAGATGACTGATGTTCTTTCATAAAGGTTCTCCAAATTTACGAGAACCCATTGCATCTTACGAAGATACATATGTCAATCAAAAAGATACGACCATATCAACCCCGCAGCGACCATTCGATGACCTTGCCATAAATAGTTAAATGTTTTGAATTAATTTCAAATGAATTAATATTAATTTTAGAAACATTTATGACTGATGATGCATCAAAAGAAACCTGCATCAGTTGAATTGGGTCGTTCAAATAACTGGCGATAACAAAATCTAATGAACTAATTTCATCATGCGGATTGATGATCATCAGTGCACCGGCTGGGATTAAGGCAGGACGCCAGTCCCAATCCCCTGAAGCAGCAAGGCGGGTTGCAAAAGCACCAATTCCAGGTGTGCAATTCAACGCAGTTATGAACTGATCAGGATTCCGTGCAAAGATATCTTTAGAAATCAACTCCCAGCGTACAAATGGGATCGAGTTATCAAACTCTGAAGATTGAAGCATTAAGGAGTCGGTAAGGATCAAGGATTCTTGCGAATCCAGAAGATATTCGACTGTGGAATCGAGAACTTCGGCTAGTTTTACAAGTTTAGAAGTATCTGGTTTTGATATCCCACTCTCCCATGCGGCCACAGAAGACCGAGAGATACCAAAAGTATTTCCAACCTGTTGAAGCGTCAAACCTTTGGCAAGGCGAAGCTGACGAATTCTTTCATTAAGCATCAGCCAATCATACCGAGATGGAATGTGAAAGATTGCCAAGGCGTAGCCAAGAACGCTGCTAAAAGCATTTTGGAAAAACGAAATGAAAACTAGCGTTTAAAAAGCAAAGTCATTAGCGTAGCCGTGCCATCCAAACCGTCAATATAAGCAAACCTGAGCTACTAATAAACGCAAAAACAGCCATGTGATCCATGGCATTGATGGGCAGCGTCAACGCCATCGGAACCAACAACACGGTAGCTTGTAACGCGCCAAGCGCGATGCAAGCTAATGAATAACTACGTGCAGACTGCGTTTGAAAAGGACGATGACTGAATGCGGCTGATAAGCACGCACATCCTTGCCACAACACCAGTGGTGCAATGTAGGGCAACACACCGCTCCAGCGAGGGTCTAGCCACTCTTGGTAAAGCGCTACTGCGCAAGACATACCGAACACAATGACACATGCGAATGCGCTTAGGCCTAGCCACCACGGGCTAGCCCATGCGGTTTGCGTGTTGAGGGTTTGCTTACCTTGTGCTAATGCCACTTGTGTCCACGCCATGTGCACGACTGCTGGCAAGAAGCCCAGCACGCGAAGCAGGGCGCTCATCCAGCCTGTTTCTTCAGCGCCATACAAGCGTTGCCAAACCACGATGATGGATGTGGCCAACAGGGCGTCTACCAGTGTGTGGGTCATTCGCAGGCTCGCGCTGCGTGGGTCGGATTGGCTGGGATTTGCAGCGGCGGATGCTTCGGACTTAGAAGCAATTAATGAAGCTCTGCTCGTATGCACATCGCGAGCGCGCAATGCTGGCACCAGCCACGCCGCACCCACCGCATAACCCAGCAGTGCCGACAGCACCAAGGTGGGGCCACTCCAGTTTAGTGATGCACCAAGCAGTACAAAAGTCAGTGCAGTAGCTGCCGCAGTAATGGGTGGCAGCGAACGTACAGCCGCTTGTTGCCAAGTAGAACCCATGCGCAGAGTGAAGCTTTGCGCCAACATCCAGCCCATTTGGCAAAACGCCAGTAGCAGCGTCCACAGCAAAGCCGGCCACATGCTGAGCTGGCTTAACCACACGGCTAGAGCTGCTGCGGGCAACAAGCCCAAGCCGCGCAAAGCGCTGGCGCGCCAAGCCTTTTGTGCCGCAATGTGTGCTGGCAAATGTTGGTTGGCCAACATACCCAGCGGAGCTTGGGCCAAGGCCAACGTCATCCAGAAAAAACCGATTTGGCTGATGACCGAGAACTCGCCTACTTCTTGTGGTGAGAACAGGCGCAACATGAGCAGCGCAAATGCCACTTGCGTCCCAAATGCCACCATGCTGGATAGAGCCACCACGTGGGTGGTGCTACTAAGTCGCTTGACTATGCTCAACGGACACCACCTTGCCGTTTTGTGACTGCCTGGGCAAGTGTGTGTGCGTGAGCATAGGGATCAGCCGCCGTAGGCACGATGTGCAGGTGTTTCCAAATTGCGAGCTTGGCCAATAGTTTGGGCCAAACGAGTTCTCTCACTTTTGGCACTACATACGGGTAAGCGTCTAGCGCCTCACCAAAGCTGAATTGCCAGCTGCCTGGATCGTCACGCAGAAAATGAAAGTTGCCTTGGTAGTGCGCCGCAAAGTAGCGCACCCAGGCGTAGTCGTTGCTCACCACGGGCAGGCCCACGGCGCAGTACTCCAGCAGTTTGGTGGAGGTTTGTTGGTTGTAGGGCTCGATGTTGCTGACCAAGTTCAAGCCAAAGCGTGCGCGGCGCAGTTGGTGCGGCACATCGGCATGCGGCACGCGGCCTGTGCATGTCACGCTGGTGGGTAGCTGCGCGCGCAGTGCATCAGGCACATCGCCCACCAGCAGCAAAGTGCGGCCCGCATCATGGATGCTTTGCAGCAGCGGCACAAAGGGCAGCAGGCGGTTCATCTCGCCAAGGTAAACCAAGTCAAATTCGTTAGGCTGGATGCGATCGGGCGCATCGTCTTCGTACGAGGCTTCAGGCAACGCAGGGGCGGCAGGATCGAAGAAGGCTTGTGCCACGCCCATGTCGCGCAGGGCATAAGGCACGCCATCGTCAAAACCCATGCGCTCGCGCACCCAGCCGTTTTGGAAAAAACGGTAGTCAGGCTTGGGCTGTGTCCAGTGCTTGATGAAGTCTTTCAGCCATGCTTTGGGCGGGGCTGAGGTAGAGGCGTATTCGTGAATATGGAATGCGGTTCTCAAGCGACGTGCCTCAGCGCTGGGTACGCGCCCACACATCCACCACACCACTTGCGCATTGAGTGGCACGGTGGCCCCCGTGTCGTGCACCAAAGCTTGGTGGCCGTGCGAGGTGATGAAGTCAACGTACGCATCAATCTCGGGCAGATATGCTGGGCCGCCACGCACAAAGTGGATGCAGACGATGGCTTTTTGCGCGTTAGCGCTGAAGGGGGCTGCGGTATTCAACATGTACGCAGCACCTCTTGCCAGTTGCCGATAAATCCATCGATGTGATGGCGCGCCACGATGCGGGCCATGTCGTCACGCACTTGTTGTTGGGGCAGACTCAGCACGGTCATCACAGCTTCGGCCAACGACACGGGTGCGTCGCCACGGGCCAGCAGATAAGGTGCATCAAGGTCGTAGAGCTCGCGCATGGCAGGGATGGGCAAAGACACACAGGGCACGCTGCAGGCCAGCGACTCCAGCGCGGTCATAGGGCAGCCCTCGTAGCGCGAGGTGAGCAGCGTCATTTGCCACGGCTTGTACAGGCTCGCGCCGCTGGGGTGTTTGCCTAAAAAATGCACGCGACCTTGGTACATGAGGTCCATGCCATCGTGAATCATCTTGCGGTGCATGGGGCCTTCGCCCACGATGCCCAGCTGAGCTTCTTCTGGCAAATAGCGCAAGGTGTCTAGCAATAGGTGTGGACGTTTCTCGGCAGACAAGCGGCCCACATAGCCCAGTAGCAAAGGCGGCGTGCCTTCACCGCCATGGCCTGCGTGCACATGGATGGCTTGGCCATCGGGCATGGGTGCGATGCCGTTGGGCACCACGGTGCAGCGTTGTTGCTTTCCCAGCGTGATGAAGCTCAACAGCGAATCTTGCGTGGTGCGTGACACACACACAAACTGGCTGACTTGTTTGTAGAGCAAACGTAGCCAAAGTTTCTTCACCGCCGATGTGCCTGCCTCGTGCAGCACATCCAACAGCGGGCCATGTACCCAGCTGACCAACGGTTTGCCTGTGATGGCTTTAAGCGCTGCGCCGCAATAGGTGGGGCCAAAGTTGTGACTCGCCACGATCACATCATGGCGTTTTGCCGCATCGACCAAGGTGGTCCACGACGTTTGTTGCCAAGTCAGTGTGGTGACGTGCCAGTCTTGTGCGCTCAAGGCCTTCACCAACGTGCGCGTCATGGTGTGAACGCCGCCCCAGTGGGGGTCTTCCAACAACAGGATGCGACGCGTGGTCATGGTGTTGCGCTGCGTTTCAACGAGCGCCGAAACCGGTGCATACGGTCTTGACGGTTTTGGCGGCAATCAACAAGTCGAGTGCGAGCGAGTAGTGCGCCACGTAATACAAGTCGTAGCTGAGTTTGATGCGTGTGGCATCGGCGCTATCCGCATAGCCTTGCTGCACTTGGGCCCAACCGGTCAAGCCTGGGCGCACGAGGTGGCGGTAGGGGTAGCTGGGGATGGTGGCGGCAAAGTCGCGCACAAAGGCGGTTTGCTCGGGGCGCGGGCCAATCAAACTCATGTGGCCAATGAGCACGTTGAAGAGTTGTGGCAACTCGTCCAAGCGTGTTCTGCGCAGAACACGGCCGACACGGGTGATGCGTGGGTCTTCGGCTTGTGCAAAGTGCACGCCTGGCGCTTGCAAGCCGTGCACCATGCTGCGGAACTTCCATAGCGTGAACACTTGTCCATCCCGTCCCACACGCGGTTGCGAGTAAAGGGCGGGGCCTTTGGAGTCAAACCGCACCGCCAGCGCCACGCACGCGGCGAGGGGCGCCCACACGGGGGCTAACACGATGACTGTCAGCACATCCAACAAGCGTTTGGCGCGGTCGTAGCTGGGATCGTTGTCAATTTCCCAAAGCGTGTCGGCGGCGCTGGGCAGCATCTTGCGACCACTGGTGAGTTCGGCCACGGCTTCCACGCTGTACAGACGCAGGTGCTGCATCTTCAACTCACCGAGCAAGCGTGTGCGTTCGTCGGTGGTGCGCACATGGCGGTCCAGCACCACGCCATCGCAAGCGGGCAAGGGTGTGTCGTTGTGTGCGTTCCAAGCCATCAGTTCGACCGCGTGTGGGTCTAACACGTTGGGGTTCAAACACGCAGCCAGTTGGGCGGGCACATTGGCATCGATGTAGACCAAACGCAAGGCCCGATGTTTGACGTGGCGGTGATAACCCCACCACAGCCACAACGTAGTGGCTGCATAGGCCCACACCACGGCTGCACGTGAATACGGTTGTTGCAACAAGGCAAAGCCCAGAGGGGCGAACACAAAGGGGGCCGTGGTCGAGACCCACAACACGCCGCTGCGCTCGGCCACGGGTAGGTTCGAGGCCCGCATGAGCAAATGCGTGGCCACGGCATAGGGCAGCACGCACCACCACAGGGTTTCACCAAACTGGTAGGTCACGAGGCCGGCATCTTCTAGCAACTGTGCGGCCATCAAGCTGGGCAGCATCAGCCATACGCCCCACAAGGCCCAGCGTTGCAGGGCGTCACGTCGGCGCACCGCGGCCGACACCAAGCCTGCGCTGTGCGTACGTGTGGTGGCTGTGGTCGTGTCGGGGGTGAGGGCGCTTTCTTGTTCGCATTGACGGTAGACCTGCAACACATCGTGGGCCATGTGCTCGGCAGAGAAGGCGCTTTCAAAACTTTGTTGCGCAGCGCGCCCCAAGCGTTTGCGTAAATGGGGTTCTCGCACCAAGCGCAGCAGCTGTTCGGCCACGTCTGCGGACGTGTTGGCCGTCAGCAAACCCTCTTGGTTGGGGGTGATCTGCTCGCGGATCCCGGGCAAGTCACTGGCCAGCACGCACAGGCCTGCGCGCATGGCTTCGAGCACGGTGATGGGCATGCCTTCATGGTCGGACAGCAGGACAAAAATGTCATGCTGTGCCAAGAGGGTGGGGACATCGGCGACATCACCAGCCCAGGTGATGCCCTTGAGGTTGAGCTCTCGGGCCAATGCCATATGCTGCGCCTGCAAAGGGCCATCGCCTGCGAGGGTGACGCTCAATTCAAGTCCTAAAACATGGCGCACATCGGCCAAAGCATGCAGCAGCAAGTCGTGGCGTTTGGGGTGCTTCATCCGCGCCACCATGATGAGGCGAGGCATGGCAGAACTGCGGGCGGTGGCTGCATCCTCCGCGTCGCCTTGTGGCTTCTCAGCGGTTTGGGGCTCAGGCAGGCGTGGCAAGCCGTTGGCGATGATGTGTACGCGTTCAGAGGCAAGGGGCAAGTCGTAAGCCAACGTCCGTTCATGTTTGGACACGCAAATCATGTGATCGGTCCAATGCGCCAACATGCGTTCGGCGATGGACGCCAGATGGCGCCGCACCAACGGCACTTCTGGTTTGAAGCCAAAGCCATGCACCGTGTAGACCACAGGCACCTGTGCGCGGTGGGCCGCCACACGTGCGGCCACGCCTGCGATCGCGCTGTGGGCATGCACGAGGTCGGGCTTGTGCGTCTCTATCAAGGCGGTGAGTTGCTGCACCGCAGGCCAGAGCTTGAGCGGGTTGAGTGACTCCACCATCTCAGGCAAGGGATACACCGAGATACCGAGTGCGCTGAGTTCGCGGCCCAGCACGGATGCTTCTACGGGGCCACCAATCACCACGGTGAACTGCACGCGTGCTTGCAAAGCTTGACACAAGGCCAGCACATGTGACTGCGCACCACCGGCTTCGCCCTTGGTGATGACCAACATCACGTGTGGCACTTGCGTGGCGGCTTGCAAGGCGGCAAGGTCCAGATGTGCCCACGGGCTGTTGCGGCGGCGTTGCGGTTCGACCAAGCCCGCCAGATGAAGCGTGGTTTCAATATGCGTGCTGTTGTCAGCCACAGGCGCCTCTGCGATTTCTGTCCGTGCCTCGGCATCCTTGCTCGCAGGCGCGGCGACTTCAGCGGCCACTGGCGCTGCGGGCTCGGTGGCGGGAACGGTCACGTCTGCGGGCTGTTGCGCTTTGCGCTTGGCGCGAGGCTTTTTGGCGGGGGCAGTCGCGGGGGTCGCCGCAGGGGCGGGCGGGAAGTCGTCAAACAGGGACAGCGTGCCGTCGTCTTGATTTTTCATAACGGAGTGTCAAAGCCTTGTGGGTTCATGGACTGCCAGCGCCACGCGTCGGCGCACATACGTGCTAGATCGAATTTGGTTTGCCAATTTAAAAGCGTTTTGGCCTGCTGCATGTCTGCAAAACATTGGGCCACATCGCCTGCGCGGCGAGGCACCACTTGGTGGGGGATGGGCACGCCATTGACGCGGGCAAAGGTGTCCACCATTTCTTGCACGCTCACACCCCGGCCTGTGCCAAGGTTGACGGTCAAGAGCTTGGGCTCATCCAGCGCGCGCAGGGCGGCCAAGTGGCCACTGGCCAAATCGCTCACGTGCAGATAGTCGCGCACGCCCGTGCCGTCCGGGGTGTCGTAGTCGTTGCCAAAAATCTGCAAATGCGGGCGCTGACCCAAAGCCACTTGCGTGATGTAGGGCATGAGATTGTTGGGTACGCCATTGGGCGCTTCGCCCAGCAAGCCACTCTCGTGCGCACCCACGGGGTTGAAGTAGCGCAGGATGGCAATGCACCAACGCGGGTCGGCGGCATACAACTCGCGCAGCGCGTCTTCACACATGAGCTTGCTGCGGCCATAAGGGTTGGTCGCGGTGAGGGCGGCGGTCTCGGGGATGGGCACGCGCACAGGGTCGCCATACACGGTGGCCGATGAGCTGAACACAAGGCGATGCACCTTGGCACGGTTCATCGCCTGCAGCAACTGGAGGGTGCCGCTGACGTTGTTCTCTAAGTAGCGCAGGGGCTGGGCCACCGACTCGCCCACGGCTTTGAGTCCGGCAAAGTGGATCACCCCCGCAAAAGCGTAGCGGGCAAACAAGGCGTCTAGCGCTGCTGAATCACGGATGTCGGCTTGCACAAATTCCAGCGGGCTGGCATTGAGCTTGGCCAAGCGATCCAGCACTTTGGGGCTGGAATTGCACAGGTTGTCCAAGATCACCACAGGCTGGCCTGCCTCAGCCAAGGCGACAGCGGTGTGCGAGCCAATAAAGCCCGTTCCGCCTGTGATCAATATTGGAAGGGTCATACCAGGAAAAATTATGAAGTGAGCGGATTATCCCCTGCCGATATGCTGCGCTCAGGCCTAAAATCAAGTCCGCTTGCAAGCGCGCACCGTTAGTTCGTTTGTAGGCAGTTTTTATCTTTTACCTTTTTAGTACTTCCATGAAACGCACACACTCGCCTCACACCCCAGCGCATGCAGGCGCTGAGACATGCATTGCCCTCATTGACGCCCGTTTTTTGGCGTGGTTGCAGGGCCAAACCGACACAGCACAAGACCACGTGCGCCCGCAGTTGCACCACCTCTTGAGCAACGCGTTGGCCCACAACGGCCTCGAGCTGAACTTGCGCCGCATCTATTGGTACACCGACACCCCCGAAGAACACGCCATTGGCGCTCAAATCAGCCGTGCAGTGTTGCCCCACAGCCAAGACGGTGGTTTGTCCATGCTGCGCACCTTGGGCGCTGATCTCAAACGCTTGGCCGAGCGCGGCGCTTGCGACCACCTGTTGGTGGGCAGCGATGACGAACGACTGATCAGCCTGATTGACGAAGCCCAGTTGCATGGCGTCTCCGTGCATTTGTTGGCCGACGAAGCCTCGCGCAACATGACGCAGCTCAACCGCGAAGACCCGGGTTGGGCGCGCTTGTTGTCACAAGCCGATCAACGCGTGGTGCTGGGCGCACAAGCCTTGCGCGAAGGTGGCTCACGCCACGCCAGCTCCATGCATGCGGTACCGCCAATTGACCCCGAACAACTGCGCGAACAACTCAACACCGTCATCCACACATGGTGGGCCGATGAGCCGGAAGACCTGCGTGAAGAGTTGCGCGAGGAGCTGCAAAACACCCGTGGCATTCCTCAAGAAGTGGACCGCCAATTGTTGTTGGGCGTGCGCCGTGTGTTGGAGCGCGCTTTGAGCTTCCAAGAGAAAAAAATGTTGCGTGAAATGGTGCGCGATCTGGTGCTCGGTCCACAGGCCGAACCTGCCCCCGCGGCCGATCACGCTGAGTAAACAAGAAACGATGAAGCCTCACAAGGAGTTGCACACATGAGCGTTTTTTCTGCCGCCGACATCTTGGCCCAAGCCCTGCCTTACATCCGTAAGTTCCACGGCAAAACCTTGGTCATCAAATATGGCGGCAACGCCATGACCGACCCCGCTCTGCAACAAGCTTTTGCTGAAGATGTGGTGTTGCTCAAGTTGGTGGGCATGAACCCCGTGGTGGTCCACGGCGGTGGCCCGCAAATCGAAGGCTTGTTGCAACGCTTGGGCAAGAAGGGCGAGTTCATCGAAGGCATGCGCGTCACCGATGCGGAAACCATGGAAGTGGTGGAGTGGGTGTTGGGCGGCGAGGTGCAGCAAGACATCGTGGGCCTCATCAACCAAGCCGGCGGCAAAGCCGTGGGCTTGACGGGGCGCGATGGCGCCATGATTCGCGCCAAAAAACTCACCGTTCACGACAGCAAAGACCCCAGCAAAGAGTACGACGTGGGCCAAGTGGGCGACATCGTCAGCATTGACCCCAGCGTCGTCAAAGCCTTGCAAGACGACGCGTTCATTCCTGTGGTCAGCCCCATTGGTTTTGGCGAGAACAACGAGAGCTACAACATCAATGCCGACGTGGTTGCGGCCAAACTCGCCACCGTGCTCAGCGCCGAAAAACTGCTGATGCTCACCAACATCCGTGGCGTGCTCGACAAACAAGGCGAGTTGCTGACCGAGTTGACGCCGCGTCGCATTGACGAGTTGATTGCCGACGGCACCATCAGCGGCGGCATGATCCCAAAGATTGCTGGCGCCTTGGACGCCGCCAAGAGTGGTGTCAACGCCGTCCACATCATTGATGGACGCGTGCCGCATGCCATGCTGCTGGAAGTCTTGACCGAGCAAGCCTTCGGTACCATGATTCGGTCGCACTAACGCTTGCCCCAACCTATGTCTGACAACGCCACCGCTTTGCCTGAAGACGCTGCGCCCGAGCCTGAGCAGCACCAGTCACGTCAGCGCATGAAGCCAGGACAGCGGCGCGAACAAATTTTGCAAACGCTGGCCGGTATGTTGGAGCAGCCGGGCACCGAGCGCATCACCACCGCGCTGTTGGCCTCCAAGCTGGCGGTGAGCGAGGCGGCTTTGTACCGCCACTTCGCCAGCAAAGCGCAGATGTTTGAGGGCTTGATTGATTTCATCGAGCACAGTGTGTTCAGTCTCATCAATCAAATCGCCGAGCGCGAAGGCGATGGCGCACACAAAGCCGCGCGCATGGTGACTGTGCTCTTGCAGTTTGGCCAGAAGAACCCAGGCATGGCCCGCGTCATGGTGGGCGACGCCTTGGTCTTTGAAAACGAGCGTCTGCATCAGCGCATGAACCAGTTGTTTGAACGCATCGAATCTGCCATTCGCCAAGTGCTGCGTGTCGCAGCCGAAGCCAACCAATCGGCCACGCCCACCGCCGATGCGCAAGTGCGCGCTGCCGCCCTCGTGGCATTTGCCTTGGGGCAATTGCAGCGATTCACGCGCTCTGGTTTTAAGCGCTCACCGTTGGACCATTTGGATGCCTCATTGGCCTTGATGTGTCGTTGATTTATTTTTGAAAGGCGTTTTATGAAACTCGTTCGTTACGGCAATCCCGGCAAAGAAAAACCAGGCCTCATCGACGCTGCAGGCAAGCTGCGCGACTTGAGCCACGTCATCGCCGACGTGACGCCTGAACAGTTGAATGACAAGGCCTTGGCCAAACTGGCCAAGCTCAACACAGACAAACTGCCCTTGGTCAAAGGCAAGCCCCGCATGGGCTGCCCCGTGGCAAACGTGGGCAAGTTCTTGGCGATCGGCCTGAACTACGCCGATCACGCCGCCGAGGCGGGCATGCCCATTCCCAAAGAACCCATCGTGTTCACCAAGGCCATCAGTTGCATCCAAGGCCCCAACGACGATGTGATGTTGCCCAAGGGCTCGGTCAAGTCGGATTGGGAAGTCGAGCTCGGCATTGTCATTGGCACCGAGGCGCGTCACGTGTCACAAAAAGCAGCCTTGGACCACGTGGCAGGCTATTGCTTGATCAACGATGTGAGCGAGCGCGAATACCAATTGGAGCGCGGTGGCACATGGGACAAGGGCAAGGGTTGCGACACCTTCGGCCCCATCGGCCCTTGGTTGGTCACGCGCGATGAAGTGCCCAATCCCCAAAAGCTCAGCATGTGGCTCGACCTCAATGGCGTGCGCATGCAAACGGGCAACACCAAGACCATGATTTTTGGCGTGGCCAAAATCGTGAGCTACCTTAGTCAGTTCATGACCTTGAAGCCGGGTGATGTGATTTGCACAGGTACCCCACCCGGCGTGGGCATGGGCGTGAAGAAAGACGGCCAACCTGCGCCTGTGTATTTGAAGCGCGGCGATGTGATGACACTGGGCATTGAAGGCTTGGGTCAGCAACATCAGAAAGTGGTGGCTTTCAAAGCATGACGGTTGCTGCGCATGCGTTGAGCCGACCCTTGGTGGTGGATCTGGATGGCACGCTCATTCGGACCGATTTGTTGGTCGAGAGTGCCAATCAGTTTTTGATTCAGCACCCTTTTCAGTTTTTCAAGCCCTTGCTGTGGTTGTTGCGCGGCAAAGCTGCGCTGAAAACCGAACTCGCGCAGCATGTGCAACTCGATGTGTCGGCCTTGCCCTACAACCTAGAGGTGCTGGATTGGTTGCGCGCTGAAAAGCAAGCGGGACGCCACTTGGTCTTGGCCACGGCCAGCCACCGAGACTTGGCAGAGCAAGTCGCGCAGCATCTGCAGCTGTTTGATGAGGTGTTGGCGACCGAGGGTGACCTCAATCTGAAATCAACCGCCAAAGCGCAGGCCTTGGTCGCGCGTTTCGGTGAAGGTGGCTTCGACTACGTGGGCAATGACTGGCCCGATTTGAACGTGTGGGCCCAAGCGCACACGGCCCATGTGGTGGATGCGCCAGCGCCAGTGCTGGCAAAGGTGCAGACGCAGGGTCATGTCGGCCACGTATTTGACTCGAAGCTGCCCGCATCATGGATGGCCATGCTCAAAGCCATGCGCTTGCACCAATGGATGAAAAATCTGTTGGTCTTTGTGCCGCTCATGGCCGCCCATCAATACGCCGTTGTGTCCCGCGATGGGTTCGCCTTGATGGCCTTCGTGGTGTTCAGCCTGACCGCTTCGAGTGTGTATTTGCTCAACGACTTGGTGGATGTGCAAGACGACCGCCACCATGTGCGCAAGCGTCAACGCCCGTTTGCATCGGGTGCCCTGAGCCTTGCAGCGGGTTGGGTGATGTGGCCTGTGTTGTTGCTGGTGGCGGTGGTGTTGTCGGCGCTCTCTATGCCGGTGTTGTTCTCGGCCGGCTTGGGTGTTTATTTTGTGCTGACGGTGGCGTATTCGTTGTCCCTCAAACAATTGGCGGTGGTGGATGTGTTGACCTTGGCCGCGCTCTATACCTTGCGCATCATTGCGGGTGCTGCCGCGATCGAGGTTGCCGTGTCGTTTTGGTTGCTGCTGTTTTCGATGTTCATCTTCTTGAGCCTCGCACTCATCAAGCGTTACAGCGAACTCAAGGTGGCGCGTGATGCAGGCAAAACAGGTGCTTTGCGCGGGCGTGGCTATGAACCAGAAGATTTGGAGCTGGTGTCTAGCTTGGGCGGCAGCGCCGGATTTATTGCGGTGTTGGTGCTAGCGCTGTATATCCAAGACGGACAAGCGGCGCATTTGTATGCCACCCCGCAACTCATTTGGTTGGCTTGCCCCGTCATGCTGTTTTGGATTTCACGTGCGTGGCTCATTGCGCACCGTGGCCGCATGCATGACGACCCGATTGTGTTTGCGCTGAAAGACAAAGTCAGTTGGGGTGTGGGCGTCTTCATGCTGGCGGTGCTGGCCTTGGCGCGCGTGTTGTCATGAAGTCTGCGGCACGCATCGCCATGATCTATGCCTTGGTGTCAGCTTTGGCCACTGCTGCCAACATTGGGACACAGGCAGTGTCGATGTGGGTGTACAGCGGTGCGTATGCGGTGGCGTTGTCGGTGCTGCTGGGCACGGCCATGGGCTTTCCGATCAAGTACGTGCTAGAAAAAAAACATGTCTTTGCGTTCAAGGCCGACAACCTCGGGCATGACACCCGTTTGTTCATCCTGTACGGATTCATGGGCGTCTTCACCACGGCCATTTTTTGGGGCATTGAATTTGCCTTCCATCGTCTCTTTGGTACCGATGGCATGCGCTATTTGGGTGGCGCGCTGGGCCTCACCGTGGGCTCTTACATCAAATACCACCTCGACAAACGCTTTGTGTTCAAACAGGAGTGGGTGTGAAGCCCGTCTCGGCTTGGGGCCGTTTGTCGCATGACCTGCACGATGTGCAGGTGTTGACGGACCGCACGGCTGTTGTGCCGGTGATGCAGGCGCATCAACCTGGATTGGCCTTTGGCAATGGCCGCAGTTATGGCGATGTGTGCCTGAACCCCAATGGGGTGTTGTGGCACACCTCGGGGCTGAACAAACTCATCGCCTTTGACGAGGCCACGGGTCGCTTGGTGTGTGAGGCGGGCGTGTTGCTGCGTGACATTCAACGCCTGTTTGTGCCGCGCGGGTGGATGCTGCCTGTCACACCCGGCACGCAACTCATCACCGTGGGTGGCGCCATCGCCAACGATGTACACGGCAAAAACCACCATGCCGTCGGCTCGTTTGGCGACCATGTGGTGGGGCTGTCCTTGGCCCGCACCTCTGGTGAGGTGTTGTCGCTCGACTGGACGCGCACGCCTGCGTTGATGGCGGCCACCGTGGGTGGTTTGGGCTTGACTGGCGTCATCGTCACCGCCGAGTTGCAACTGCGCCGTGTGGGCAGCCCATGGTTGCGCACCGAGACTTTGCCCTACCAAGGGTTGGCAGCGTTCTTTGAACTGGCCGATGCGTCTGAACATGACTGGGAGCACACCGTCTCGTGGATCGATTGCTTGTCGGGGCCCCGCGTGCGTGGCATCTTCATGCGTGCCAATCACATGTCTTCGCAAGCCGCTGCCGCCATGCCCTCGTTGCAAGCGGCATTGGTTGCGCAACAACGCAAAACCCAAGGCAAACCTTTGCGCATGCCGTTTGTACCGCCTGTGTCGTTGGTGAACGGCTTGTCGCTCAAACCATTCAACATGGCCTACTACCAATTGCAAAAGTTCAAAGCCGGTGTGGATGTGGCGCACTACGAGCCTTTCTTTCATCCGCTGGACAACTTGCAACACTGGAACCGCATGTACGGCCCGCATGGGTTTTATCAGTACCAGAGCGTGGTGCCGCGCGCTGTGGGGCAAGACGCGGTGCAAGCCATGCTCGACGCCATTGCGGCTACAGGCGAGGGTTCCTTCTTGGCGGTTCTCAAAACCTTTGGCAACCGCGAGTCCAAGGGCCTGCTCAGCTTTGCGCAGCCGGGCGTCACGCTGGCGCTGGACTTTCCCAACCGAGGCCCGCGCACCTTGGCATTGTTTGCGCGTTTGGACGCCATCGTGCGCGAAGCCCAAGGCCGTTTGTACATGGCCAAAGACGCACGCATGCCGCGTGATTTGTTTGAAGCCGGTTATCCGCGCTGGTCTGAATTTGCGACGCACCGTGATGCAGGCATCAGCTCTGCCATGTCGCGTCGTTTGATGGAGTTTTAAGCATGCAACACATCGTCATCATTGGCGCTACCTCGGCCATGGCCGAACACTGTGCCCGTTTGTGGGTGCAAGCATCCTCCGTGCGCCTCACCTTGGTGGGCCGCGACGCGGCTCGCACCCAGCGCGTGGCCGACGACTTGCGCGTGCGCAGCCCGCAATCCACGGTGCAAGTGATGACGACCGATTTTGTGGATGCCAAAGCCATCCAACACACCGTCCACAACATCACCGCCATCGCCCCCGTGGATGTGGTGCTGATTGCGCATGGCGCGCTGTCAGACCAAACCACTTGCCAAGACGATGTGTTGGCTTGTGACGCCGCCTTGCAAGTCAACGGTGTATCGCCCGTCTTGTTTGCCGAAGCCTTTGCCCAACCGATGGTGGCCGCCAACCACGGCACCATCGCCATCATTGGCTCGGTTGCGGGGGACCGTGGTCGCAAGACCAACTATGTGTACGGTGCCGCCAAAGGCTTGGTGGCCCGTTATGCGCAGGGCATGCAGCATCGTTTGGCGCACACGCATGTGAACGTGGTGCTGATCAAGCCCGGCCCCACCGACACGCCCATGACCAGCGACCTCAAAGCCAAGGGTCAAAAAATGGCATCGGTTGAGCAAGTGGCGCTAGATATTGTCAAAGGCATTGCCGCAGGCAAGCCTGTGGTTTACACACCAGGGATTTGGCAAATCATCATGCTGGTGGTGATGCACTTGCCACGGCTTGTGTTTAACAAGCTGAATATTTAACTCAGCTGTACCACCTGCATCCCAGGCAAGCTAGCCATCGGAAACTCATCATGGTCAAACGCCTTGTCGCCGTCGTCTGACGCCACACCCGTTGTCACCAAGGACTTGAAATCAAACTTGGTGTGGTCCATCAAATGCGAAGGCACCACGTTTTGCAGCGCGGCAAACATGTTCTCAATGCGGCCCGGGTGCTTCTTCTCCCACTCGCGCAGCATCTCGCCCACCACTTGGCGTTGCAAGCCGTCTTGGCTGCCGCATAGCGTGCACGGGATGATGGGGAACTGGCGCACCTTGGCCCAACGCTCGAGGTCTTTCTCGGCCACGTAGGCGAGGGGGCGAATCACCATGTGATCGCCACCGTCGCTCACCAGCTTCGGCGGCATGGCTTTGAGTTTGCCGCCGTAAAACATGTTCAAGAAGAAGGTTTGCAAAATGTCATCGCGGTGGTGGCCTAAGGCGATTTTGTTGCAGCCCAACTCACCCGCCACGCGGTACAAAATGCCGCGACGCAAGCGCGAGCACAAGCTGCACATGGTTTTGCCTTCGGCAATTTTTTCTTTCACGATGGAATACGTGTCTTGCGTTTCAATGCGGAACTTCACGCCCACTTGCGCCAAGTACTTGGGCAGCACGTCCGCAGGAAAGCCCGGTTGCTTTTGGTCGAGGTTGACCGCGATCAACTCAAAGCTGATGGGTGCGCGTTGTTGCATCATCAGCAAGATGTCTAGCATGGCATAGCTGTCTTTGCCGCCGGACATGCACACCATGATCTTGTCGCCTTCTTCGATCATGTTGTAGTCGACGATGGCTTGGCCCACTTGGCGGCACAGGCGCTTTTCGAGCTTGTGGTTTTCGTGCTCGATTTTGATTTGCTTGGGGTCTTTTTCGATAGTCATATTGAGATGTTGAGGACAGAGCTAAAGGTCTGTCCCGCAATTAATTCCATTGTCCTGTTTCCATGCGAATGGCCACTTCGCAGTCTTCAAAAATTTCGAGCTTGGCGATTTTCACGCGCACACCCAAGACCCCCGGCAGTTGCATGAGACGGTGGGCGAGTTTGCCAATCAAGGTTTCGAGCAAGTTCACATGCTCTGCCGTGCACTCGCTGATGATGATTTGGCGAATCTTGCGGTAGTCCAGCACATGGCAAATGTCGTCGTCGTGCGGCAACAAGGGCTGCGTGCCAAGGTTCAACTCGGCGTCCACTTGAATCGGTTGCGGGTCAATCTTCTCGTGTTCCAAGATGCCCAGATTGGCATCAAAGCGCAGGCCTGTGAGGTTGAGAATTTGTGTGCCTTTGCTTGCCATCTCACATCACTCCGGGTTTGGCACGGAACACCTCCACCCCCACCGCGTCGCAGTCAGGGTAGACGTCGGGCTTGCGGGTGGACACGCGGGCGGCCATCACGCCGGTGTGCTCCAGCAAATGCGTGAGGATGTCGTCGCACAGCGTCTCTTGCAGGTTGATGTGGCCTTTGGCCACGCGTGCATGCACCACGGCGCGCACAAAGTCATAGTCCACCACCTCGTCGATGCGGTCGTCTTTGGGGCGTGTGCCTGCGAACGAGACATACAGGTCCACGTCGATGATGATGCGTTGTGCCGCATGCAATTCGAAATCGTGGATGCCGATGTGCGCTTGCACCGTGAGGCCACGCAAAAACAAGCGGCGGCAATTGCGTAAAAGTTGGTCGTTCATGATTTGAAAAGCTCCTCGACCACAAACATCACATCACGTGCGAGTGGTACCAAATGTTGACCGTTGTCCACGCGCACCGTGGTGCCGGTGATGCTGGCGTTACCCGCCAAGAACACCACGCTGCTGGCCACGTCGGCGGGGTGGATGGGGTGACGCAGCAAGTTGGCGCTTGCGGCGCGGTTGAAGTTGTCTTGGGTTTGTGGTCCGCTCAAGTACATCAGGCCGGGCGCGACTGCGTTCACGCGCAAGCTGGGCGCGAGCGACTGGGCTTGCAGGCTGACCGCGCGCTCTAACGCGAGTTTGGACAAGGTGTACGAAAAATAATCGGGGTTGAGGTTGAACACCTTTTGGTCGAGCACATGGATCAAGCTGGGCTTGGTGCGCTGTCCGCTGAAGGTGCCTTCGTTTGCGGGCGCGTCGTGTCCGTGCGCAGGGTGAGGGGCTGGCGCATGCAGCGCCGCCATCCACTTGCCAAAGCGCATGGGCGCCATGAGGTTGACTTTGATTTGCGCCAAAGCCTGTGCCTCGTCAAAGTCGGTGCCGCCATCTGGCACAAACAAGGAGGCGTTGTTCACCACGCAGTGCAGGGCGGTGCCTGTCATGGCCACGGTGGTATTAAAAATACGGTGGCAACTGGCCTCATCTTCCAGCTCACCTTGCACCGCCAAGGCCTCGACCCCCAAGCCGCGCAGTTCAGCGCACAGGGCTTGGGCTTGGGCCTCGGAATGGTTGTAGTGGCAGGCCACGTTCCAGCCTGCGCGCGCAAAGGCAAGGCCGATTTCTCGGCCTAAGCGAACGCTGCCGCCTGTGATGAGTGCCCAAGAGCGCATGGTGTGAGGTGCCTGTGGTGAAAGAGGAGAGGTGGGTCGAGTTACGATCTGCACCCAATGACGATCCCCCAATTATCCAACGACCCGGGCCAACAGGCTTTGTATACCCTGATTCAGCGCAGCATCGCCAACGCAGGCGGCTGGCTGGGCTTTGACCGCTTCATGGCACTGGCCCTCTACGCCCCCGGCATGGGCTATTACGCCAACAGCTTGCGCAAGTTTGGCCTCTCGCCCGAGAGTGGCAGCGACTTTGCCACCGCCCCCGAAATGTCCACACACTTTGGTCGCACCTTGGCCCACCAAGTAGCCCAAGCCCTGCACGTCACAGGCGCCGACGAGGTGTGGGAGTTTGGTGCGGGGTCGGGCGCTTTGGCCTTGCAGTTGCTCGACAGCTTGGGCGATAACGTCAAGCGCTACACCATCGTCGATTTGTCCGGCAGCTTGCGCGAGCGCCAGCAAGACACGCTCAAAGCCCATGCGCACAAAGTGCAGTGGGTAGACGCCTTGCCCGAACAACTCAGCGGCGTGGTGGTGGGCAACGAGGTGCTCGACGCCATGCCCGTGCAACTGTTGGTGCGCAAAGGCGGTGTGTGGCACGAGCGGGGGGTGGTATGGCACGCGGACACTTTGCAATGGGACGACCGTGTGACCGACCTGCGCCCACCCGTGGCGATTGCAGGCGAGCACGATTACCTCACAGAAATGCACACCCAAGCCGAGGCCTTTGTGGCGACCTTGGCCGACCGCTTCAAAGCAGGCGAGGCCGCCACGGGCAAAGGCGGCGCCGCGTTCTTGATTGATTACGGCTTTCCAGAGCACGAATACTTCCACCCCCAGCGCAGCATGGGCACACTCATGTGCCATCAGTTGCACAAGGCCGACTCAGACCCGCTGGTCGATGTGGGCCGCAAAGACATCACGGCCCATGTCAACTTCACGGGCGTGGCCTTGGCGGCGCAAGACGCAGGCCTCAACGTGTTGGGCTACACCAGCCAAGCGCACTTTCTCATCAACTGCGGCTTGTTGCCGCCCTTGGTGGAGGCGCCACTCGATGAAAAAAGCATGGCGCAAAAGCTCATCACCGAACACGAAATGGGCGAGTTGTTCAAAGTCGTTGCCTTGGGCACCACCGAGTGGGAGCCCATGGGCTTTGCACAGGGTGACCGCACCCACACGTTGTAGGCCCTGCCCATGACACGTTGGCTGATTGTTGTTTTCTTGGCGTTGTTGCTGATCAACGCGGTGACGCCCTGGCTTCAGAAGTTGGGGTTTGGGCGATTGCCTGGGGATATTCGCTTCAAGATCTTTGGGCGGGAGATATTCATTCCGCTTGCTTCTACGATCATCCTCAGCTTGGTGTGTGCGGCGGTTTCTAAGATTCTCTAATTTGTGAACGATTGACGTGCGACATCGCCGCCAACCGTGCCGCATCCAACCGCGCACCTATGGCTGGACCCTTGAGCCCGTCTTGCAACGCCTGCGCACTGACAGCGGCACTGTCCACCGACTGCGCCGCTTCTAACAACGCCGCTAACCGAGGCCCTTGCGTATAAACCGCGTCCTCTTGGCCCAGCCGTCCACGTGCATCGCACGCACACGCTTGCAAGGCCAACAAGAAGCGCTCGGGACGACGCAGGGCATCGCAGCGCACCAGCAAGCGCAGCACCGCTTCTGCGCCAAAGCCACCGCTTTGGTGGATGTTGCCGTGTTCACGCGCCACCAACTCGGCCAACTCTTTGCACGCCACCGGCACGCGCCAACGCTCGCACAGTGCGCGGGTGAGTTTTTCGCTGCGCTGCTCATGGCCGATGTGGCGCGGCAGCACATCGGCAGGGGTGGTGCCTTTGCCGAGGTCGTGGCACAGGCAGGCGAAGCGCACTTCCAGCGGCATGTGTAAACGTGCGCTTTGCTCCAGCACCATTTCGAGGTGGATGCCCGTGTCGATTTCGGGGTGGTACTCGGCGCGTTGCGGCACGCCGTAGAGCTGGTCCACCTCGGGCAGTAAGCGTTGCAAAGCACCGCATTCGCGCAGCACTTGCAACATGCGCGAGGGTTGTGCGCCCATGAGGCCACGCGACAGCTCTTGCCACACGCGCTCGCTCACCAGCGCATCCACTTCACCTTCGACCACCATCTCACGCATCAAGGCCATGGTTTCGGGGGCCACCGTGAAGTCGGCAAAGCGTGCGGCGAAGCGGGCCACGCGCAAGATGCGCACAGGGTCTTCGCGAAAGGCGTCGGTCACATGACGCAGCACTTTGGCCGCAAGGTCACGCTCGCCACCAAAAGGGTCGGTGCGGTGGCCGTGTTCGTCTTGCGCGATGGCGTTGATCGTGAGGTCACGCCGTGCGAGGTCTTCTTCTAAGGTGACATCAGGCGCCGCATGAATGGCAAAGCCGTGGTAGCCGCGTGCGGTTTTGCGTTCGGTGCGGGCCAGTGCATATTCCTCGTGCGTGTCTGGATGCAAAAACACGGGAAAGTCTCGGCCCACAGGCTGATAGCCTTGCGCCACCAGTGCTTCGGGCGTGCCGCCCACCACCACCCAGTCGCGGTCCGACCCCGTGACGCCCATCAGGGCATCACGCACCGCGCCGCCGACGAGGTAGGTTTTCATCTTGGCGCGACAAACAACCGATGGATGGACTTGGGCTCCGCAACCCCCAAGGCTCGCAAGCCTTGCAGTTGGCCGCTGGCGATGTTGTTGACTTTCATGGAGTCCAAGTTGTCGCGGCTCATCAAGGTGGGGCCGGGTGCCCATTCCATGAGCAGCGCTTGCAGCCAGCCGATGGCATAGGGCAGCGGTAAGACGGGGCGTTGCTTGCCCACCCAACGGCCTGCGAGTTGTACCAACTCGGCAAGGGTCATCACATCGGGGCCACACAGCTCAAAGGTGTGGCCTTCGGTGCTGGCGGTGTTGACGCAATGCACGATGGCTTGCGCCACATCGTGGACCCACACGGGTTGAAAGCGTGTCTGGGCACCCGCGAGCGGCATGATGGGAAACACTTTTTGCAGTTTGGCAAACAGGTTGATGAACTGGTCGTCCTTGCCAAAGATCACGCTAGGGCGCAGCAGGGTCAAGCCCAAGGGGGCTTTTTCAGCGGCAGACTGCAGGGCCAACTCTCCGCGTGCTTTGCTGCGTTGGTACATGGACGGGCCATGCACATCCGCACCGAGGGCGCTGATGTGAATCAAGCGCGTGACGTTTTCAGCATGACACGCGCGCGCTAAATTGGCGGGCAGGGTGACGTGGGCGTGGTTGAACGCTTCTTCTGTGCCATGCAGGATGGCCACCAAGTTGATGACCACATCATGGCCGTGCACCAAAGCTTGGAGTTGTTGGGGGTCATGCACATCGGCTTGCACCACAGACACGCCGGGCATCATTTGTAGATGACGTGCAGGCAGGCGTCGCGTGGGGACGGTGATTTGGTGATGTTGCAAACTCAGGCGCGAACACACATGGCGGCCAACAAAGCCGCTGCCGCCGAGGATGAGAATTTTTTTGACTGTGTTGGATTGCATGATGGGACTGTAGTGTGACTGGTTAGAATTTTTGCATGAAGAACCCCTCACGCGTCGGCCTTGCCCTGTTGCTCTTGCTGGCCTTGTGTGATGTGGCTTGGCGTTGGCAGTCCAGCGCCAGTGCGGGGCCGGTGATGGCCGTGGTCCCTGCTGACAGCGCTGACGCCCCCTCGCTCTCCGCCTGCACCGACTACCGCGTGGTGCGCGAAGGCCTGATTCCCATGCCCGAGGGCGTGCCTGCGGCCCATGCCAGCAGCTTGGTGGCTTTGCCACAGGCGCACCCCCTGCACACAGACAAAGCCTTGGCTGCCTTCTGGTTCGCAGGCAGTCGCGAGAGTGGCGCAGATGTGCAAATTGCATCGTCGACCTTTGACCGCACACGCAACGCCTGGGATGCGCCGCAGTGGGTGGTGAACCGCCACACCGTGGGCCATGATCTGGGCATTCAAATTCGTCGCATTGGCAACCCCGTGGCGTGGGCCGATGCCTCGGGGCGCTTGCATTTGTTTGTGGTGGCCACCGGCTTGGGCGGTTGGGCGGCGTCTCGTGTGGTGCATTTGACGGAGCAAGCGCCCATGCAGTTCAAGGTTGTGCGCACCTTGCCTCTGACGGCCTTGGTGCCCGCATTCAACACCAGCACCTTGGTTCGCACCGTCCCTTTGCCATTGGCTGATGGTGGCGCGGTACTGCCTTTGTATTTTGAAATCGGCATCAAATACGGCGTGGCCGTGCGCTTGAATGCGCAGGGGGAGATGCAAAGCATCACCCGCATCACGCAACGCCACGAGGTGTTGCAACCCACACTGGTGGCGCACTCGCCCACACACTGGTCGGCCTTCATGCGCGATTACAGCCCGACAGAAATGGTGGCGCATGCCGAAACGTTTGATGCAGGCGTCCATTGGCAAGATGTGGGCAACTTGACACTCTCTAACCCCGGAGCTTCGATTGCCGCTTTGCGTCTGTCGTCGGGCGGCTTGATGTTGGCGCACAACCCCGCCGGTCGTGGCCGTGAGGTGTTGCTGCTCAGCACCTCGCCCAACCAACCGCTGTCGTGGACCACCCGCACCTTGATCGACGGTGTGAAGGCGGATGAGTATTCCTACCCCACCTTGATTGAAGTGCCGCAAGGCTTGGCCGCGCCATCCACGCCACCCGATGTGTGGTTGAGCTACACCCACAAGCGCCAAGCGATTGCGTTCAAACAGATGCGGCCGAGTTGCTCGGTGGCCCCCACAAGGAGCGCGCCATGAGCTGGACGAACATGACTCATGCCGTGTTACCACAAGCGGTGTTTCTGCCAGTGTGGGTGAAGCTGTCTTGGGCTTGCGTGATGTCGGCCGTGGTGCTGCGCCTGACCTATGGCGACAAGCCCACGGTGTGGCCTGCCGCTGTGGTGGCTGCGCTGCTGTTGCTGCCGCTGCCTCAGACCGATGCGTTGTCGGGCTACTTGGCGCTGGCGCTACAAACTCCGAGCTTGGTGTGCGTGGCTTGGGCCCTTGGGTGTTGGGCAGATGTGATTCAGCCGCGTTCGCCGCAGACCACCACCCCCACGCCGGTGGCGCTGCTGGGCGTGTTGCTGGGCTGGGCCTTGGTGGTGGACACCTTGAACGACTGGCCTGCGTTCTTGAACTTCCAGCTGTATGCGCTGGGTTTTGAAGCCGTGGGTGTAGGGCTGGTGGTGCTGGTCACCGCGGCTGTGTTGCTGTGGCAGCAAGTGTCCCCGCGTTGGGTGCTGAGTGCCGTGGCGGTGCTGGCCGTGTATGTGTTGTTGCGTTTGCCCACAGGCAATGTGTGGGACGCTTTGCTCGACCCCTTTGTGTGGGTGGCCTTGCATGTGCAGCTGTGGCGCACGTGGCGTGCGTCACGCAGGGGTTAAGGTTTCTTCACCAACAGGTATTCGCGCCAGAACAGCACACGTTCTGGGGTTTGCAAGCTCTGGAAGTTGATCTCACCAGCAGGATGGCGGCCACGCAGCCCGATGCGTTGCGCCAAGAGTTGGCAGTGTGCTTGGGCGCAGTCGGGTGCGGGCTCGTTCCAATAGCGGTGCACCACCACGGCATCAAAGGTTTGCAGGCGTTGCGCAATGTCGGCGTCTGCGTTGGGTTCGTGGTCCATGTAGGGCGTGATGCGGCCCACGCCGGGGATCAAAAAGCGCCAACGTTCAAAGTCGCCATTGAAGTTGCTCGGCGTGGCGAGTTTGGCGCCTTGCACTTGTGCCACCACCTCCGGCGCATACGTGTTGGATGCAGTGTGCAGCGGCGCACACAACATGCCAAACCAGGCAAACAGGCTGAGCACCAAACCGAATAACCAAATCCAACTCGCTTGCAAGGTCTGCCCCCCAGCGCGCGAGAACAGCGTGCCAAACAAGCGCAGCAACGCCAACACTTGCAAGGCCAAGATCAGCAACAGCCCGAGACGACCCCACAAGGGGTAGAGGTCAATGCGCCAACCGGCCCACAAGAACAGGCCTAAGAAACCCAGCCCCAACAAACTCAACACCGTCCCCAGCCCCATCGCCGTGCGTTGGGCCCACTGCGGCAAACGCCACAGCCAGAGGGCGCACAACACACCCATCACCGGCATGAGAGGGATCAGGTAGCGGGCCGAGCGTTGGCTGGGCACCATGAAAAACACACTCAGCAGCAGCACATACATCCACAGCACGGCTTGTGGTTGCACCACGCCCTGAAGACGTGCACGCCAAGCGGGGCGCATTTGAAACAAGCCCCAAATGGCCACGCCAAAGATGAGAGGCCCCAGCATGGCCCCATTTTGTAAAAGGCCCAAGGCTTGCACCCAAATGCTGAAGCCCCCTACCAAGGCGGTGTGCCAATAGCTGGGGCCACCAGCGCTGACTTTGCCCCAGTTCTCGCCCACCACAAACTCTCGCCACACGCCCATCGGGTCGGGGTCCACCACAAACCACAGGGCGAACACGCCCAGCGCAAAGGCAGTGCTCAAGGCCACGCGGACAAACCAAGCCCACCACGCGCGGTGGTTGAGCCAGCACAGGCTCAGGAACAGCGTGGCAGCCAAGGGTGCGATCAACACAAACGATTTGTACAGAGCCACCATGCCCCAGCTGATCCCTGCCACCACAAACAAACTGCGGGCAGGCTGGAACGTGGCATCAGTCGCGCCATTGCTCTGGGTGTGATGGCGTGCGCGCAGCACTTGGCACAGCAGCCACCAAAACGGCAGGTTCATCCAGAAGGTTTCAATCGCGCTGGTCAGGTAGGGGCGGCCATAGCGGTAGGTGCTGAAGCACCCTAAAAAAATCAAGCCCGCGATCAGACCTAAGGTGTTGGCGTTGAGCACTTTGGGAAAGGGGGATGGTTCTGCCTTGTGGCGCAGCGCATCGAGGGCCAAGGCGCGTGCCGCCCAGACCACCAGCGCGGTGTTGGCGAGGGTGTAGAGCAAGCTCGGCACGCGCAACCACAGCAGCTGCCACTCCAAGCCCAGCCACGGCACCAGCATGGCTTGCCAAAACAGCAGCGGCGGTTTGGTGTTGCGCATGTGGTCGAGGTCGGAAGCGAGCGGCAGCCACGCGCCTGTGGTGTGTGCTTGCAGCCAGGTCTTGAACGCGATGTGGGTGTAGACCAACTCGTCGCCATTGCGCGGGATGTTTTCGCCACCCAGATCGAACAGGTACACCAGCATCGCCAACACCAACAAAGCGAGGGTGATGCTTTGGTAGCGCTGGGTGCGTTCGTGGTCCGACACCTCGCGTGGGTTGCCTTTGAAAGTCCACCAGTCGTTGGCAAAGTAGTTGATGACACTGGCCAACACAATGGCGAGCACGTTACCGAGCAGGTAGTGCACGTGTTGCGCCAACCACAGCGTCATGATGTATTGCACGCTGGTGCCCAGCCAAGAGGCGAGGCCATAGCGCACCAACTGTGAGGTGATGCCGCCATGAAACTCGGCATGGCGGTCACGCCAAGTCCACAGGCGGTTCCACACAAAGTTGTTCACGGTGGCCAGCAAGATGGCAATGGCCAACGAGGCGTACAAACGCTGCTCGCTGGCGGCGATGGCCGCCAGTAAAAACTCTTGGCACACATACAGCACGACCAAGTTCACCACCGTGCCGCTGGCCCCGACTAAGCCAAACTTGATGTAGCGCCAACGCGCCAACATGGTTTGTACGAAGGAGGGGCTGCGATCAGCCGAGGTCTGTGTGGTCATTTAAATGAGTTGCAATTTATGCAGCACCAGTTTTTCAACCTCACCGACGGTGATGACTTTGAGGCACTGGTTGTCCCCATCGCAAAAGCTGTCGCGGTGGTTGTAAGCCGTTAAACAAGGCGAGCAAGCCATGCCCGACTCCAACACGGTGGCACGTTCACTGATGGGGCCATAGAGACGGCCAGTTTCGGGGCCGAAGAAGGCGATCACATCAATCGGTGTGAGGCTGGCAAAGTGGCCGGGGCCGCCATCGTTGGTCACCAGCAACTCCGCGTTGTGAAACAGCATGAGCAACTCGCGCAGGTTGCGCGTATAGCCCGTCAGGCCGATGCAGCGTGGGTTGTTGACCGCATGCAGCACGCGTTGAGCTTGTGGGGTGTCTTCGGGCAAACCAATCACGCCGACGGCACAACCGTTGGCAATCAAGTTTTTGGCCAACGCGATGTAGCTGTCTTCGGGCCAAGCACGGATCGGCAATGCACCCCCACTCACATACAACAACACGCGTTTGGTGTTGCCCATGAAGTCGGCAAAGTCTGTGCGCAAGCGGTCTTGGAAGGCCTGTGCATCCGTTGCATCGACAGGCAGTTGCGGCAAGCTGCGTTGGATGCTGGGCAACAAGAATCGGTTGAGGGGTCGTCGTGTGGTGTCGTTCAGTTGTGCGCGGGTCCACGTGAGCGTCTCCTCCATCACTTTGGCCAAGCCGACAAATTGCAGGCTGATGTGTTGGTAGGTGTTGTAGGGCAAGGGCGCGTTGATGAAGCTGCCGCGGTACAAGCCTTCTTGTGTGTGCGCCGTAAAGCCCACGCGGACGCGCGCACCGCAGGCGTAGCTGAGTAAGGCGCTGATGCGCGAGAACAGTTCGCAGTCGATCACGCCATCGAGTTGCAACGCGCGCAGCGTGCGCGTGGTGTGCCACAGGTCATGCAGCAAGGTGCCGAGTGAGGCATCGTTCAAAGAATGCAAATTGGCTTCTGGCACGAAACCCAGCAGACGCATCACGCCTTGGTTCTTCTTGAGTTGCAAGACATGCAAATCGGCGCCGGGGTGCTTGGCTTTGAGCGAGTCAAACATGGCTTTGGCCAACACGACGGAGCCCATTTCCGACAGCAAGATGACCAAAATTTGAGGTGTTGCGTTGCGGTGCAGGTGGGCCTGAGGTGCCCACACCGCGACCAGCTTGGACCACACCGAAAGCAGGGCGCACAACGCTTGGCCTACCCAGCGATCGATTGCGCGTTGTGTCGAAATTTTCATAATGCTGAAATTATCCCATTCCCCTTGGCTGAGCCTTTCTATGCGCTTGATCGGCCTGATAATTTGACCCATGAACCAACTCGACGCCCTCAAGCAATTCACCACCGTCGTGGCCGACACGGGCGACTTCAAGCAGCTCGCCCAATTCCAGCCGCAAGACGCCACTACCAACCCTTCGTTGATTTTGAAGGCGGTGCAAAAGCCGGAGTACTTGCCCTTGCTCAAAGCTACCGTGGCCGCCCATGGCAAGGAGCCGATGGACGCGCAGATAGACCGCTTGTTGGTGCGATTTGGTTGCGAGATCTTGGCCACCATCCCGGGGCGTGTGTCCACCGAAGTGGATGCGCGTTTGAGTTTTGACACCGCAGCCACCGTGGCCCGCGCCAAACGCATCATGGCCTTGTACGAAGCGCAAGGTGTGACGCGCGAGCGCGTGCTCATCAAAATTGCGTCCACTTGGGAAGGCATTCAAGCCGCCGCCGAGTTAGAGCGCGAAGGCATTCGCACCAACCTCACTCTGCTGTTTTCGTTCGCGCAGGCGGTGGCGTGTGGTGACGCCAAGGTGCAACTTATCTCTCCCTTCGTGGGCCGCATTTACGACTGGTACAAAAAGTCAGCGGGCAGTGCGTGGGTCGAAGCGGACAATGCGAACGCCCATGACCCCGGCGTGAAGTCCGTTCGTGCGATTTACAACCACTACAAACGCCACGGCATCCAGACTGAAGTGATGGGTGCGAGCTTTCGCAACGTGGGCCAAATCACCGCCTTGGCAGGTTGTGATTTGCTGACCATTGCGCCCGAGTTGCTGGCGCAGTTGGGGGCCTCGAACGAGCCTTTAGCGCAAGCTCTGAGCGCTTCTGCCGCCATGAAACTCGATTTGCCAGTGGTGCATCACACCGAGGCCTCGTTCCGCTACGCCATGAATGAAGACGCCATGGCCACCGAGAAATTGGCGGAAGGCATTCGTGCGTTCTGTGTGGATGCGGTAAAGCTAGAGGCGTTGATGCACTAAGCAGATCACACCGACGAAAAAAAGCCCCGCAATTGCTTGCGGGGCTTTTTTATTGGGTTTGTCAGTCTGCAAAAAAATGCATCCCGACGCAGCATGAGGTGCCAAACCAAGGCGCAAGGGCATAGACAGTGGCATCGCCACGGCAAGCCCTTGCAACGCCGGTGTGGCGCCTCAGGCAAGGAGCAATTACATGCCCATGCCGCCCATGCCACCCATACCGCCCATGCCACCCATATCAGGCATGCCGCCGCCGGTTTCTTCTTTTGGCGCTTCAGACACCATGCACTCGGTGGTCAACATCAAGCTAGCCACAGACGCGGCGTTTTGCAAGGCTGTGCGAGTCACTTTGGTGGGGTCCAAGATACCCATTTCGATCATGTCGCCATAGGTGTCGTTGGCAGCGTTGAAGCCGTAGTTGCCTTTACCAGCCAACACCGCGTTCACCACAACGGATGGCTCGCCACCGGCGTTGTAAACAATTTCGCGCAGAGGGGCTTCGATGGCTTTCAACACCAGTTTGATACCGGCGTCTTGGTCCGCGTTGTCACCTTTGATGGTGCCAGCTGTTTGACGTGCACGCAGCAAGGCCACGCCACCGCCAGCCACGATGCCTTCTTCCACTGCAGCGCGTGTGGCGTGCAGGGCGTCTTCCACGCGGGCTTTTTTCTCTTTCATTTCGACTTCGGTGGCAGCGCCCACCTTGATCACGGCAACACCGCCAGCCAACTTGGCCACGCGCTCTTGCAGTTTTTCGCGGTCGTAGTCAGACGTGGCTTCTTCGATTTGAACGCGCACTTGTTTGACGCGCGCTTCGATGTCAGCGGCTGCACCAGCGCCGTCGATGATGATGGTGTTTTCTTTGCCCACTTCGATGCGTTTGGCTTGGCCCAGATCTGCCAAAGTCACTTTCTCGAGGGTCAAGCCCACTTCTTCAGCGATCACTTTGCCGCCAGTCAAGATGGCGATGTCTTCCAACATGGCTTTGCGACGGTCACCAAAGCCAGGAGCCTTCACAGCCACGACCTTCAAGATGCCACGGATGGTGTTGACCACCAAAGTTGCCAAGGCTTCGCCTTCGACTTCTTCCGCAATGATGAGCAATGGACGGCCAGCTTTTGCCACGGCTTCCAGTGTGGGCAACAAGTCGCGGATGTTGCTGATCTTCTTGTCGAACAACAACACGAAGGGGTTATCCAACAAAGCAGCTTGTTTTTCTGGGCTGTTGATGAAGTAGGGTGACAGGTAGCCGCGGTCGAATTGCATGCCTTCCACCACGTCGAGTTCGTTGTTCAACGACTTGCCGTCTTCCACCGTGATCACGCCTTCTTTGCCGACTTTTTCCATGGCGTTGGCGATGATTTCACCAATGCTGTGGTCGCTGTTGGCAGAGATGGAGCCGACTTGGGCAATTTCTTTGCTGGTGGTGGTGGCCTTGGTGGCCTTCTTCAACTCTTCGATCAAAGCGTGAACAGCTTTGTCGATGCCGCGCTTCAAGTCCATGGGGTTCATGCCTGCGGCAACATACTTCATGCCTTCGCGCACGATGGCTTGAGCCAACACGGTCGCGGTGGTGGTGCCGTCACCAGCGTTGTCAGACGTCTTGGAAGCGACTTCCTTGACCATCTGAGCGCCCATGTTTTGCAACTTGTCTTTGAGTTCGATTTCCTTGGCCACAGACACGCCGTCTTTGGTCACGGTAGGAGCGCCGAACGAGCGCTCCAACACCACGTTACGACCCTTGGGGCCCAAAGTCACTTTGACCGCGTTGGCCAAAATGTTCACGCCTTCAACCATGCGTGCGCGGGCTTCGCCGCCGAAAATTACGTCTTTTGCTGCCATTTTGATATTTCCTTAAATTTCTGAATCAGTGAACACTTATTCGACAACGGCGAAGAGGTCTTCTTCTTTCATTACCAACAGCTCGTCGCCATTGACCTTGACGGTTTGGCCGCTGTATTTGCCAAACAACACGCGGTCGCCGACTTTCACGGTCAAGGCTTTGATGTCGCCTTTGTCATTGGTTTTGCCTGGGCCAACGGCCAGAACTTCACCTTGATCAGGCTTTTCAGCGGCTGAATCAGGGATCACGATGCCAGAAGCGGTTTTTGTTTCGCTGTCGATACGTTTAACGATCACGCGGTCGCCGAGAGGACGAAGTTTCATTGCATCTCCAAATAGGAACTAAAGGGTTGAAAGCAAAGCGCCCAGACACACTGGACGCCAATTAGCCACTGACACAGCGCTGTTAGCACTCCATGTCATTGAGTGCTAATTTTAGGTCATCTTGGAGGATTTCAAGAGCGTAGCCTGTGAAAAAAAGGCCTGGAGATGAGCGCTGTCATCAGGAATAGGTGGAGGATTTGGCGATTTTCCTGCCAACGCTCTGGCCATCGGCGAGGCCATCACGAATAAACCTTGTATTTTTGAATCACAGTGCCAATTCAAACTATCGGACAAAGCGCACAGGCCAAGTGTTTGCTCGGCCGTAGTAATAGAAAGAATTACCCGAACTGAAAGACACCCCCCCATGTATAAAGCACGAGGTGGGGAAATACCAGCGGGTCTATTTCAGAAGAGGGCGAGGACGTCCACGTTGGCCCCGATGACGTGGCTGGAAACCAAGTTTCATTGATCGCAGGCGCATAACAACTTCGGTCCGTCAAACTGATCAGCTCTGCATAGCTGGGCACACGCCAAGCTTGCGCAGAGGGCGCCGTACTTGGCGTGGCCAAGCGCGCGAGATCAAGCGTGGTTTTCCAATTGGCGGTGGCGGCGACACCTGTACAAGTGCTGCCGTTCCAAGTCATTCCGTTCATGCAGCGCTGCCAGATCAGGCCCGTGACTTTATCCCGCACCTCACTGCCCGCCGGCGTCGCGCCTGCCACCACCTCGTAGCGACTGTCAGGCTTGAGCTTGACGACGTTCGTCGGGCAAGTCGCATGGGCGGTGCCTGAGATGCCAATCAGGCCAATGAGCCACGTTGTCCACTGTGCATGGTTCATGGCTGGGAACTCCGAACCAAGCGCACCGCGTTTTCACTCAAAAGGTTCGCGTCAAGCGCCTCCCCCGTTGAAAAATCAATCACCCATCCAGTGCCATTGGGCGGTTGGAGTGTGGGCGTGCTCGACCACACCGTGAGCATGGAGAAGCTTCCCTCCGGAAACATGGTGATGTCAATTTTGAAAGTCAGCAACAAATTGGGGTCTTCCGTGGTTTGACCCAAATGCACAAGACTTTGCAATTCGTCAATATTGGGCAGTCGCCAGTCGCTGTAACCGCATAGCTTTGCGCGATTCACCGCCTCCGCATAACTCTGCGTGTTGCAGCGCGTGACATCCGCGACGCCGACGCAGTTGCTGCCCAAATCCGAGCCTGCGTTACCCGCGTTGGTGCTTGCGTCAGGGTTGTACCAACTGTAGGTGTGATCTTGGTAGCGCAGATGGGTCGGGTCCGTGCTTTTGATTTCCCACATCAGGCCCGTCACGTTGTCTTGCACGCAGTCCCAAGTCGTGCCGTTGTTGCCAAGATTGATACGCGTGAAATCAAACCCCGCCATCCCGCTGCCGATTTTGTTCAAAGTGCCAGCCGCCGCTAGTGCATCTCTTCCAAAATACCCATCTTGCTGCAGGCCCCACAAATTCGCTCCCCACTGAAACAAGGCACACACCACAGGTTGGGTCCACGTGCCAGGGGTGATGATATTTTCGGTACACCAGTCAATCCCCGTGTCATTCAGGCCATAGCTGGGGCGATCATTGCCTTGATTGCTGACATTGTTTGAACACGCGCTTAAACCAACCAAGATCAAGGTACATGCCAGCCGACAGAGAAGATCTTTACAGGGCAAACGTAAAGTGTCCATAACTCGCGAAAATATTGTTTTTAAAAGTTTAAATAATTTTCTAATAAAAAGTACATGGATCCCCGTTGGCGCAGGGGAGTCGGCGCCAAAGAGTCGATGAAATAATTAGTTTTAAAGGGACATCGCCAGCGCACATGCAACAGGTTTGTCCGTCGCGGTGAGCATCGAGATCATGCGCCCTAAGCCGTCGCGCCTATGGCGGCAGTGCAAAGCCACATCCAGACGCTGCGCGGTCAGCGTCGTGGCATGTGACGCAGGTCTCAGGGAAGCTCTAAGTTTTCAGCCGGTGCCGACGCCGAACGCGGCCCCACCAGCCCGAGCTTGGCCTTGAGCGACTGGGGTTGGCCGGTGATGAGCGCCGCATAACTGGTGGTGTTGGCCAGCACTTTTTTCACATAGTCGCGAGTTTCGTTGAAGGGCACGTTTTCGGCCCAAATCGCACCTTCGAGCACGGGACCAAGGCCATCGTTGGGCGCGCGCCAGCGGCGTGAACGGCTGGGACCGGCGTTGTAGGCGCCTGCGGCCAGGGGCATGGAGCCTTCAAAGCTGTCGAGGACCAATTTCAAATAGCCGGTGCCGATGGCGATGTTGGTGTCACGGTCGCTGATTTGGTCAGGCGTGAAGCCGGTCAGGCCAATTTTGCGTGCCGTCCATTTGGCCGTGGCGGGCATGACTTGCATGAGGCCCGAGGCGCCTACGCCAGAGCGTGCGTCTGTGACGAAGCGGCTCTCTTGGCGGATTAAGCCATACACATAAGCGGGGTCAAGGTTGATGCTCTTGGCGCGCGCAATGACGGCTTCTTTGTGCGGCATCGGGAAGCGTTGCTCAAAGTCAACGCTCGAGCGGGTACGTTCGCTGGTGTTGATGCAGCGATCCCACACTTGGTTGTCGCAAGCGAGCTGTGCAGCCGCCAATAACTCGCGGTCGCTCATCATGCCGGCTTTGCCATCGGCACTCACAAGGTTGGTGGCGTAGTTCCATTCACGCACGCCTTCGCTGCGCAAGCCCATGCCAATGGCGTAGAGCGCGCGTTGCAGCGATGGGTTGCGTCGTGCGATCTCCATTTCATCTGCGGTGGGCGCAGCAGGGCGTGCGGGAATGGTGACTTTGCGCCCCAGTTCTTCGAGGGCCAGTTGTTCGTAAAAGCCGCGCACGCCAGCGATGCTCTCCAGCATCGCATTGGCTTCTTGTTGAATTTGCGGGGTGACTTTTTTGCGCGCCAGCAAGGCACGTGCGTACCAGTAGACCCACGTGGGGTCTTTGCGTGCCTCTGGACTCATCGCGCCGATGGCCGCTTCCACCACGCTCCATTTGGGTGTGCTGCCCGCGCGCAACGCGGCGCGAGTTTTCCAGCCCAGCATGTCGTCGTTCAGGTCTTTGTCCTGTGCCACGCGGTCGAAGTGCGCCAGCGCATCGTCGTCCAGACGCATGGCGGATTGGCGACCAATCACGCCCCACACCCAGTGGCGCTCTTCGGTGGTGAGGTAGGGCTGCCACTTCGTGCGCATGAGCTTGTCGGCTTTGTCGGGGTCGGTGGTAGCCACTTTGACCAAGGCCATGACGACCAACTCTTGACGCACTTTTTGGGGAGCAGCAATGTGTTTGGCTAAAAACTTTTCCGCGTTGTTGAGGGCGTCAGGCACGATGTTGGCCACGTCGGGGGCGACGATTTGCACGGCGTTGCGTGCGGTGCGTGGGCGGTTGTGTTCCACCATGAGGCGGGCTTTGCGCCAAATGTCGAGGGCGGTGAACTGTTTGCTGAAGTAGAGGCGATCGGCGGCCAAGGTGCAGCCGTCGTCGGCTTCTTTCATGGCCATCCAGTTTTTGCGCACTTCTTCGGCAATGGCTGGGTTGGCTTGGGGGCCTTTTTCAAGCAGTTCGATGGTGAGGTAGTAGCAGCGCAGTTCGCGGTCGTCGCGCATGCGGTAGTGAGGGTGCTCGTCGCTCAGGGTGCTCCAGTCGCGGCGCTGGCCCAAGAGCAGCAGCCAGTCGTTGCGCAGACGGTCTTCTTGGTAGGTGGCGGGGTAGCGGGCCAAGAAGGCGCGCACTTCTTGTGTTGAAGCTTCATCCAAGCGTGCTTTGAGTTCCCAGTAGGCGGCCCAAGGCTCTAGCAGGTGGCCTTTGGCTTGGGGGAGCAGGGCGCTGAGGCGTTTGCGGTCGCCACGTTTGAAGGCTTGGGCCATGTCGTTGATGACGGCATCGGCCTGCGAATTGTTGGCCGAGGGCGCGGCTAGGCTGGGATGAACGGCGCCAAACGCGAGGAAAACGCTGGCAAACAATGACACAATGACTCGAAATTTCATGCACTGATTATCTGTGGACAAAAAAACCTTGCGCCAGCAGCTCATTGAAGAGCGTTTGAATTTGCCCGACCGACTGGAACGGGCGGATATGTTGCAACGTGTGATGCGCATATGGCTGTTCAACCGACCCGACATCGTGATTGGTGCTTATTGGCCGATCAAGGGTGAGTTTGATCCGCTGCCCGTGTTGCACCGCTGGAAAGAAGACGGCGAGTTGTTGGACGAACCACAGCGCCGGCGCATTGGTTTGCCCGTGGTGGACAAGGCCCACAAAACGCTCACCTTTCATGCGTGGTACCCAGGCTGCCCGATGGAAGAGGATGCGTATGGCATTCCCAAACCCAAAGACACGGAAGTGGTGGTGCCCACTTTGTTGTTTGTGCCGTGCGTGGGGTATGGCCCTGGGGGTTATCGCTTGGGCTATGGCGGTGGTTTTTATGACCGCACTTTGGCCACGTTGCAGCCCAAGCCGTTCACAGCGGGTTTGGGGTTTACCAACGGCTTTTTGCCAGACCTGATGCCCGAGGCGCATGACATGCCGCTGGATGCGCTGCTCAACGACAACGGGGTGGTGTGGCCGATGGGCTAAGCCTTCACGGCGCACGGACGCTTACTTTTGCGCCATCAGTGTTTTGAAATCGTTTTCATAGCCGCGCAAGGCGTCCAGCATGCGTTGACGTTGCGCGGGGGTGGTGCTGTTGTGGAACTTGGCAAAGCCCTCACAGTTTTCTTGCCACAGCGCTAGGTTGTAGCTGCGGTAGCGCTCGTTCGGCGAACTCATGCTGCGGTCCACCAGCCCTCGCATGAGTGCTTGGGCCTGCGCCGAGGTGCTGCCTTCTTGTGTGATGCGTTGCAAGGTTTGAATCGTGTCGGCTTGGCGGCGCTCGCGCTCGGCGTAGCTCATGGTTGGGTCAAAAGCGGACTCATGCAACCACTTGTGCAGCACCTCGCGCTGGGGTTTTTCCAGTCGTCCATAAAAGTCTTCTAGACGGTTAGTCGCTTGCTGGGTGCGGTAACGCAGGCGGTCTTCGGCATCTGGGTCTAGCCAATCCGCGCGCCAGTCTTTGTTCGTCTTGTCAAAACGTTTGCGAATGCTGCGCAACTGCTCGGGCTTGAGTTGTGTGGCCAAGCGCGTGTTGGCCGGCTCTACAAAGCGCAGCAAAGTCACAAAGCTGGTTTTCATGTCTTCGGCCACACTGCACACTTGCGCGGGCGAGATGTCGTGCGGTGCCATGGCTTGCATGCGTCTGAGCAAAGCCACGTATTCGGGCAGTTGTTGTTGGCGATGCCAGCGTTGCAAGTCGGTCAGCGCATCACGGGTGAATTGCTTTTGCCCATCTTGCAAATCGGCGTAACCATCCAGCCACCAGTAGATCAAGTCGTCGCTGTTGTTGTAGGCCACCTTGAGGGTGCTGCATGCACTCAGGCCCACAAGCGCAGCCAGCACCAACCACACAGGGGCATGGCGGATAATTCCGCGCAAGATAAGGATGAATGACATGACAGCGTTCGATGTGGTGATCATGGCTGCCGGCAAGGGCACCCGTATGAAGAGCAGTATGCCTAAGGTTTTGCACCGACTCGCGGGTAAGGCTTTGATCCAACACGTGATTGACACCGCACGCACCTTGAATGCGCGCCACACCATCGTCATCACGGGTCACGGTGCCGAACAGGTAGAGCGCGCACTGACCAGCGACAACACCTCAGACAACCTGCAATTCGCGCGCCAGATGCCCCAGCTTGGCACGGGCCACGCGGTGCAACAAGCCGTGCCTTTGTTGGCCGATGATGGCGTGGTGGTGGTGCTCTCCGGTGATGTGCCTTTAACGCAAGCCGACACGCTGCAGGCCTTGCTCAAGGCATGCCATGGCCAGCAGCTCGCGCTGCTCACCATCGACTTTGCGGACCCCACAGGCTACGGTCGCATTGTGCGAAGCCCCAAGGGTGACGTGCACGCCATCGTCGAACACAAAGATGCCAACGAAGCGCAACGCGCGATTCAAGAGGTCTACAGCGGCATCATGGCCGTGCCCGCTAAGTTGCTCAAACCTTGGCTGGCGCGCTTGGATAACCACAACGCGCAGCAAGAGTTTTATTTGACCGATGTGGTCAAGTTCGCACAGGCGGATGGCGTGCCTGTGGTGGCCCACAAAATCAAAGACGCGACGCAAGTGGCGGGTGTCAACAGCCCCACCCAACTGGCCGAACTCGAGCGTGCGTTTCAGTTACGTCAAGCCCACGCGCTCATGGCCGACGGCGTGCGCATCATGGACCCCGCACGCTTGGATGTGCGCGGCCATTTGAGCTGCGCACAAGACGTGGAGATTGATGTGAACTGCATCTTTGAAGGCCAAGTGTCATTGGGCCAAGGCGTGAAGATTGGGGCCAACTGCGTGATTGCCAATTGCACCCTCGAAGCGGGTGCGGTGATTCACCCCTTCACCCACATTGATGGCGAAAACCTCGGCGTGACGGTGGGCGAGAACGCGCGCATTGGCCCGTTTGCCCGCTTGCGCCCCGGCGCACAACTGGCCGAAGAAGTCCACATTGGCAACTTTGTGGAAGTCAAAAACTCTACCCTCGCCAAAGGCTCAAAAGCCAACCACTTGGCTTACTTGGGCGACGCCACAGTGGGCGAGCGTGTCAACTACGGGGCGGGCAGCATCACCGCCAACTACGACGGCGCGAACAAGCACCGCACCGTGATTGAGGCCGATGTGCATGTGGGCAGCAACTGCGTGTTGGTGGCCCCTGTCACCTTGGGTGCGGGCGGCACGATCGGTGGCGGCTCGACCATCACCAAGAGCACAGAGGCGGGGGCCTTGAGTGTGGCGCGGGGCAAGCAAATCAGCCTTGCCAACTACAAGCGGCCTGAGAAAAAGGCCAAGCCCTGATCGAGCCAATCGAACGATTCGTTCGATTTGTGCTAAATTGGGCGCATGCATACTTTTTCTGCCAACGAAGCCAAAACCCAGTTTGGGCAATTCATCGACCTGGCCCAACGTGCGCCGGTGCGTGTGGTGCGGCGTGACCGTGTGGTGGGGGTGATGGTGTCTGCGCAAGATTACGAAGCCATGCGGGAGTTTTATGCCAACCGCTTGCAGCACACATTGGCAGATACCGCGGTGCAGTCTGAACGTGCAGGCATGACGCCAGAGTTGCTGGAAGACTTGCTGCGTGACGAGTCTTAAGCTAGTTATTGACACCAACATCTTGATCAGTGCGGCGCTCACCAGTGAAGGCCCGCCTGCTCGGCTTGTGCGCTACGCGCTGGCGCATCACCGTTTGGTGTTTTCGCAGCCCACGTTTGAGGAGTTGCGCACCCGTTTGTACCGGCCCAAATTTGACCGCTACATCAGTTTAGAAAACCGTGAACGTTTGTTGCATGACTTCGATGCCAGCGCGCACTGGGTGGACATCAAGGAGCCTGCCGTGTATTGCCGTGACCGCGATGACGACAAGTTCTTCGAGACGGCGCTCAAGGCTGCTGCGCATTATTTGGTCAGTGCTGACCGCGATGTGTTGGACGCCACGGCCCCTGCGGCATTGCAAATCATGTCGGTGCAACAAACCATGCGCGCACTGGGCGTTTAAGCCTTGCGCCGCACCGGCCAGGTGCTGGTGAACTTCGCTCGCTTGGTGGCAAAAAACGCTTTCACGTTGCGCACATTCGCGTCTTGCGTGAGCAGGCGTTGCGTGATGGCCAGATAGTCAGGCATATCCGCCGCTTGCACCACCAGCACAAAGTCGGGTCCGGGCGACACACGCCAACATTGCTGCACGGCATCGTCTGCCACGGCGCGTTGTTCGAAGGCGTCGAGGTGCTCTGCGCCTTGCGCGTCTAGCGTCACCTCTACCAAAGCGGTCAGGCCGTGGCCCAGCGCCTCGCCCAATTTGTCTGAACTCAGCACGGCAATGTGTCGCTCAATCCAGCCCTCATCTTTGAGGCGCTTGACGCGGCGCAGGCAGGTGGGGGGTGAGAGGTTGAGGCGCTCCGCCAAGGCCACGTTGCTGAGGGTGGCGTCGTGCTGCAAGGCGTCGAGCAGCTTCAAATCGGTGTCATCTAGAAATTCTTGTTTCATAAATTAAATTTAATTGAAATTAAATTCCAAATAAAGAGGATGTTGGAATTTTCGTTCAAATAGTTGAAAAAATATACAAGAAATTTCTTTTCGCCGCGCCTACCATTCGGGCAACCCAATTCAGGAGTGCTCTTTATGTGTGGCATCGTCGGCGCAGTTTCTACCCGCAACATCGTTCCCATCCTCGTGCAAGGTTTGCAGCGGCTGGAATACCGGGGCTATGACTCGTGCGGTGTGGCGGTGCATGCGGCCAGTTTGGGGGCCAAGCAGGGCGGTTTGCAGCGTGCGCGCAGCACGGCGCGGGTGTCTGAGTTGATGGACCAAGTCAAGGCCGACCACATCGAAGGCGGCATTGGCATTGCGCACACGCGCTGGGCCACGCACGGTGCGCCTGCGGTGCACAACGCGCATCCGCACTTCAGCCACGGCACGGGGGCTGGCGCGGGGGTTTACACAGGCGATGTGCCTAACAAGGTAGGCCGCGTGGCCTTGGTGCACAACGGCATCATTGAAAACCACGACGCCTTGCGCGCTGCTTTGCAAGCCAAGGGCTATGAGTTTTTAAGCCAAACCGACACCGAGGTGATCGCGCATTTGGTGGACAGCCTCTACAACGGCGATTTGTTTGAAGCGGTGAAAGCAGCCATTGCGCAACTGCAGGGGGCCTATGCGATTGCGGTGTTTCACAAAGACGAACCGCACCGCGTGATTGGCGCCCGCGCGGGCTCGCCCCTCATCTTGGGGGTGGGCAAAGCGCACAGCGAAACCTTTCTCGCCAGCGACGCCATGGCCTTGGCAGGCGTGACCGATCAAATCGTGTACCTCGAAGAGGGCGATGTGGTGGACATTCAAATCGGCAAATACTGGGTGCAAGACCGCCACCACAAAGCCGTGACGCGCGAAGTCAAAACCGTGCAAGCGCACAGCGGTGCAGCCGAGTTGGGGCCGTATCGCCACTACATGCAAAAAGAAATCTTCGAGCAACCGCGCGCGATTGCCGACACGCTAG
Organism: uncultured Burkholderiales bacterium; assembly: GCA_903886485.1. Classification (GTDB taxonomy): domain Bacteria; phylum Pseudomonadota; class Gammaproteobacteria; order Burkholderiales; family Burkholderiaceae_C; genus Limnohabitans. The sequence continues at coordinate 361,644 of CAISMH010000019.1, read as the reverse complement.
AAGGCATTGAGGGCATCACGCCCGAGTTGTTTGGTGACGGCGCTTACTCGGTGTTCAAAGCCATTGACAACGTGCTCATCCTCGCCTGCGGCACCAGCTACTACAGCGGTTGCGTAGCCAAGTATTGGATCGAAGCGATTGCCAAAATTCCTTGCCAAGTGGAAATTGCCAGCGAGTACCGTTACCGCGAATCGGTGCCCAACCCCAACAGCTTGGTCGTCACCATCAGTCAGTCGGGCGAGACCGCCGACACCTTGGCCGCACTGCGTCACGCGCAAAGTTTGGGCATGGATAAAACGCTCACGATTTGCAACGTGTCCACCAGCGCCATGGTGCGTGAGTGCAAGCTGGCCTATGTCACGCGTGCGGGTGCAGAGATTGGCGTGGCGTCCACCAAAGCGTTCAGCACACAACTGGCCGGTTTGTTCTTGCTCACCTTGGCCTTGGCGCAAACCAAGGGCCGTTTGAGTGACGAAGAAGAAGCGGCACACATCAAAGACATGCGTCACTTGCCCGCCGCCTTGCAAGCGGTGCTGGCGCTAGAGCCGCAACTCATCGCATGGTCGCAAGAGTTTGCGAGCAAAGAAAATGCCTTGTTCTTGGGCCGTGGCACGCACTACCCCATCGCTTTGGAAGGTGCGTTGAAGCTCAAAGAAATCACCTACATCCACGCCGAGGCCTATGCCGCAGGTGAGTTAAAGCACGGCCCCTTGGCACTGGTCACCAGTGCCATGCCCGTGGTGACGGTGGCACCTAACGATGCGTTGCTGGAAAAACTCAAGAGCAATATGCAAGAAGTGCGCGCCCGTGGTGGCGTGTTGTATGTGTTGGCCGATGGCGACACAAGAATAGAAAGCAGCGAAGGCGTGAACGTCATTCGCATGCCCGAACACTACGGCGTGCTCTCGCCCATCTTGCATGTGGTGCCTTTGCAGTTGCTGAGTTATCACACCGCGTGTGCGCGGGGCACGGATGTGGACAAGCCGCGCAACTTGGCGAAGTCGGTCACGGTGGAATGACCGCCACGCTTGCGCGTTCAACGCCCATGCCGAGTGCGTCGCGCATCGAAGTCCTCTCATCCCGCCTCCACGGCAAAGGCGTGTTTGCGCTGTGTCACATGGCCGCAGGCGAAACAGTCATTGAATACGTGGGCGAGGTCATCACGATGGCCGAGGCCCAACGTCGCCACCCGCATGACCCGAGCCACCCCGAGCACACGTTTTACTTTCACATCGACGACACGCGGGTGATTGATGGTCTGTACGACGGCAATGCGTCGCGCTGGATCAACCATTCTTGCCGCCCCAACTGTGAGCCTGTGGAGGTGGATGGGCGCATCTTCATTCAAACCCGCCGTCAGGTGTGGCGCGGTGAGGAGTTGACGTTCAGCTATGGGCTGGTGAGTGACGAGCCCATGACCGATGCACTCAAGCTTCAATACGCATGTCGCTGTGGTGCCAAAAAATGCAAAGGTACGATGCTGGCCTGAATAGCCACGCAAAAGAAGAACGCGATGACAGATGCACAAGCGCAATGGGACAAGGCCTGCAAAACCCTCGATGAGGAGTTTCAACTCAACGCCCGTGAGCTGCCTTCGATGGAGGCCGCAGAGGCGTTGTTCTTGCAGTCGGTGGGCCGACGCGAGTTGACGCAAGAGGCTGCCAATGCGTTGATGTATGGCCTGTATTTTTCTGCGTACCTGCGCATGCTGTTGACGTTCAAACAGCAGTCGCCAGATTTTGAAGTGCCCGACTATTTGCAGGCCCACCCCGTGCTGGACGCCTCCAACCGCTGGGCACAACAAGCCAAAGATGGGCATTTGTTGCTGCAACTCGCGCAGCCCATCATTCAAGAGACACAGCTTCTGTTAGAGCAGTTGAATTAAGAGAGCGTGGCTTCATCCACATGGCGAGGTATGCATCCGTCACGTGGGGGTTTTGAGAGTGGGTAGGATAGCCACCATTTTTAAAATTACGAGGATCCTTCTCCCATGACCCCAGCAGAACAAGAATTACGCACTGCCGCGCTGGACTACCACCGCTCACCCACCAAGGGCAAGATTCGTGTGGAGCCAACGCACCCTTTGGATAACCAGCACGATTTGAGCTTGGCTTATTCACCCGGTGTGGCGTATCCCTGCTTGGAGATTGAGAAAGACCCACTCGCCTCTTACGAGTACACCAGCCGAGGCAACTTGGTGGGCGTCATCACCAACGGCACCGCTGTTTTGGGCTTAGGCAACATCGGCGCTTTGGCTGGCAAGCCCGTCATGGAGGGCAAAGGTTGCTTGTTCAAAAAGTTCTCTGGCATTGACGTGTTTGACATCGAACTCGACGAACACGACGCCGACAAATTGGTGGACATCATCGCGGCGATGGAGCCCACCTTTGGTGGCATCAATCTCGAAGACATCAAAGCCCCTGAGTGTTTCTACATCGAAAAGAAACTCAGCGAACGCATGCGCATTCCCGTCTTCCACGACGACCAACACGGCACTGCCATCATCTCGGCGGCGGCCATGTTGAACGGCTTGGAGTTGGCGGGCAAAGACATCACCCGCATCAAGGTGGCAGTGTCGGGCGCAGGTGCGGCGGCTTTGGCTTGCTTGGATGTGTTTGTGGGCCTGGGCGTGAAAGCCGAGCACATTTATGTGTGCGACTCCAAAGGGGTGATCTACGAAGGCCGCCCCGGCGGCTACGACGAGTCCAAGGCTCGCTTCGCACAAAAGACCGAGTTGCGCACCTTGGCCGATGCGGTCAACGGCGCAGACGTGTTCTTGGGCTGTTCCGCCCCCGGTGTGCTGACGCAAGACATGGTCAAGTCCATGGCCGACAAACCACTCATCTTGGCCTTGGCCAACCCCGAACCTGAAATTCGCCCCGAGTTAGCCAAAGCCGTGCGTCCTGATTGCATCATCGCCACCGGCCGCTCGGACTACCCCAACCAAGTGAACAACGTGCTGTGCTTCCCGTACATCTTCCGTGGTGCGTTGGATTGCGGCGCCACCAAAATCACCGAAGCCATGAAGATCGCCTGTGTGCGCGAAATCGCTGACCTGGCCAAGCTCGACGTGACACCAGAAGTGCAAGCCGCTTACCCCGGCATAGATTTGGCGTTTGGTGTGGACAACATCATTCCCAAACCTTTTGACAGCCGACTCATCCAACGCATTGCACCGGCGGTGGCGCGTGCAGCTGAGGCGTCGGGTGTGGCCAAGCGCCCGATCAAAGACTTTGATGCCTACGCCAAAACACTGGCTGCTTGGGTGAAGTAAAAAACCTTGAGTCGCCTCAAGCTCACCCGCGACAAGATCTACAAAACGGTATCGCGCCAATTGCATGGCGTGGTGCCGTGTTGGGTGTGCGGGGCGCATGTGGCGCACGCTGACGCCACACTCGAACACATCAAGCCACTGAGCGAAGGCGGTAACAGCCATCAAGACAATTTGGCCATCAGCCATGACCTCTGTAACAACCAGCGGCACGCCCAACGCAAGGTTGAATGATGCGGGTTCAGCGTCCTGTGACATGTCTTGATTCATTCAGGGCATCCGCATGACACATCACCCCAAACGTTCCTCTGCTTTCTTGGGCATCAGCTTGCTGCTTGTCGCGCTGGCGTGCTTCGCCATTTTGGACACCACCACCAAACGGGTGACCACGGTGGTTCCTGTGATGATGGCGATTTGGGCGCGTTATTTTTTCCAAGCCTTGCTCACCACAGCGGTCGTGTTACCACTCAAAGGCTTGGAGGTGTTGCGAACCCAGAACCCCCGTCAACAAATCACGCGTGGCGTGTTGCTGACCGTGGTCACGGGCTTGGCGTTCACTAGTTTGAGGTTTTTGCCAGTGGGCGAATTCACCGCCATCGTGATGACGGTCCCTTTGTTGGTCACCTTGCTGGCCGCCCGCATGTTGGGCGAGCATGTGTCGATGCAGCGAGTGTGGTTGGTGTGTGGTGGCTTCGTGGGGACGCTCATCATCGTGCGCCCTGGGACGGATGTGTTTGGCTGGCCCTTGCTCATCCCCTTGGCTTTGGTCATCACGAATGCCGCGTTTCAACTGCTCACCAGCAAAATGACCCGTACCGAAGACGCCATGACCACCCAGTTCTATACCACATGGGTGGGCACGTTGCTCAGCTCTGTTCCGTTGTTTTGGCTGTGGGTGCCCATCAGTGACACACGCGTGTTGTTGGAGCTTGTGCTCATGGGCATTGCGGGCTGTGTAGGGCACTTCTTGCTCATCATGGCTTTTGAACGCTCACCCGCGGGCACGCTGATGCCGTACATGTATGCGCAAATTGGGTTTGCCATGCTGGGCGGTTGGTGGGTGTTTGACCATGTGCCCGATCACCTGTCCATGATGGGCATAGGTTTAATCGCCCTCTGCGGCACAGCCGGTGGCTTGCTGACGGTCTACGAGCTACGCAAAAAATCAACTTGACCCAAGGCCTAAGACCCAATGCCTAAGGCCCAAGGTCAGATGGGCAAGGCGGGCTCAGTCTTGCGCGGGTGCGATGGCATTTTCTGGATTCATGAAAATCGGACGCCCATCGGGTGTGTTGAGTGGGATGATTCTTTCTTCATGCCCCTCGGTTGCGGGGATCAAGGCGCACAGCGTGGGGCTGCAGCGCAACTCGCCATTCAAATGAACTTCCAAGTCGGCGATGACCAGTTGGACGTCGGTGAGGATTTGTTTGACTCGCATGGTGGTTGGTTCCTTTAGTTTTGGGTGGTTCGTTCGAGTTTTTGCACATCGAAGTGTTGTGCTTTGATCCGCTCTAGCAGCGCGTCATAGGCTTTGGTGCTGATGCGTGGTGTGCGTGATAACACCCACAGGTATTCGCGTTTGGCGTCACTCACGGCGGCGAGTTGGTAGTCGGTGTCCAAGTCAATCACCCAGTAGTCCCCCCACACCTGAGGCAACCAGCTCAACCAAGCAGGCGCAAAGCGCACTTGCAGTTTGGCGGAGGTGGCGGGCCCGATTTGCTTGGCCGAGCCGAGTGCGTCGATGGTGCTGCCATCGGCGGTGAGGCAACTGTTGAGTACTTGCACCGAGCCATCCATTTGTGCCAAGTAGTGCGCACGGGTGTTGGCCACACACTGACGCTGAAAGCGGTTGGGGAACTTCGACACCTCATACCAAGTGCCCATGTAGCGGGGCAAGTCCAGCGTGGCAATGGTCGTCACAGGGGGCAAGGCCGTCGGTGTCACGGCAGGTGTTTGTGCTGCTGCGTGAACGGCAATCCACGCCATGCACAGAGCGATCCATGGAGTTGTGAATCTCATCTTCGTTCCTTCAAAGACGAATCTAAAAAACAAATTGTGCTTGCAGGTTGTGCAGCACGATCTCGGCGATTTGAATCAGCAACAGCAGTGCGATGGGCGACAAGTCCACCCCGCCCATCTGTGGCAACAAACGACGAAGCGGTCGCAACAAGGGCTCCACCAGCTGCGCTAAAAAGTAGGCCACGTCCGAGGCTGTCTTGACCCATGACATCAGCACATAGATGAGCACGAGCCACATCAAACTGGAGAGAATGATGCCAAGCAACTCAAAGCCCGCATGGACCACCAAGCCTAGCCAATAAGCCGAGGCTCCCGCCACCAGCCATAGCAGTGAATGCTTAGCCAATAGCACCGCATACGCAGCCACCAGACTGGCGGTGTCAAGGCGACCGATGGCGGGCACAAAGCGGCGCACCGGAAGCACGATCCAGTTGGTGATCGTGAACACAAACGGTGCCATCGGGTTGCCCCCACGGACGGAGAGATTGACGCGTTGCAGATGCATGTACATGCGCAGCAAACAGGTGCCCGCCACCACACCGACGATGAACTGGAGGATCAAAGAGAAAATTTGTAACAACATGGCTCAAGTTTAGGTGGGCTCAGGCAAAATTTGTATCCCGACCCAAGATAGTTCACAACAAATCCCCCATGCAAGCACGTCACCCCATTCACCGCAACGCCTTGGTTTTATTCTCGGGCGGGCAAGACTCCACCACTTGCTTGGCGCATGCTCTGGCGAACTACGAGCGTGTCGAAACCTTGGCGTTTGACTACCGCCAACGACATTTGGTGGAGTTAGAGGCGCGCATCGAGGTGTTGTCACAAATTCGTCAGAAATTTCCGCAGTGGTCGCCTAAGTTGGGGGAAGACCATTTGCTCGACCTCGGCGTATTAGGGCAGGTGAGCGAAACCTCGCTCACGCGCGACATGGCCTTCAAGATGGAAGCCTCGGGCCTGCCCAACACGTTTGTGCCGGGCCGTAATTTGTTGTTCCTGACGCTGGCGGCGGCATTGGCTTATCGCCGTGATTTGGATGTCATCGTCACCGGTGTGTGCGAGACCGATTTTTCGGGCTACCCCGATTGCCGTGACGACACCATGAAGGCGATGCAAATTGCCTTGTCCTTAGGCATGGACAGGCGCTTGCTGATTGAAACACCGTTGATGTGGATCGACAAAGCACAGACTTGGCAACTGGCCTACGACGTGGGTCAAAAAGCACAAGCTCTCAGCGGTGGCGATCAGTTGGTCAACCTCATCGTGGAGCACACCCACACCTGCTACATGGGTGACCGCACGCACCGTCACGACTGGGGCTATGGGTGTGGCACATGCCCCGCGTGTGATTTGCGCGCCAAGGGCTGGGAGCGCTGGAAGGCTTAGGCCGACAGTCGGCTTCGCGCCATGACTTTTATTCGGTGATCAACACAAACTTCGCCACGCTGCCCTCGGGCGCGGGCACAAACTGCCACAGTTTCTCGTGGTAGCTGGCCACGCCAGGACGGTGTGCGATGGACACCAAGCCGCCGCCTTCTTCGCGCACCATGGTCTGTAGCTTTTCGTACAGCACTTTTTCACCGGCTTCGTCCAACGCGCTGGTGGCCTCGTCGGCAAACACCCAGCGCGGGCGTTTGAGCAGCACGCGGGCCAAAGCCAAGCGCTGTTGCTCACCACCCGATAGCTGTTGCGTCCAGTGGCCAGCCACGTCCAGCTCGGACGTCAAGTGTGGCAACAGCGCTTCGTACAGCGCGTTCTTCAAGGCCTCATCGGTGTAGTGTGTGGCGCTGTCTGGGTAGGCCAGTGCTTGGCGCAGTGTGCCTTCAGGAAAGTAAGGGCGCTGCGGCATGAACACGCTGCCCTCAGGCAACACCACGGGGCCGTATGTGATGGGCTCGCCACGGCGATCATGCGAGGGTGAACGAAGGTAAGGCCAAATGCCCGCCAACACGCGCAGCAAGGTGGACTTGCCACAGCCCGAGGGGCCGCGAATCAGCACCGTGTCGCCCGCCACTGCATTGAGTGAGGTATCAGCCAGCAGGACCTCGCCATTGGGCAGCATCACCGTCAGGGGCGTGGTGTGCAAAGCATTGATGGCCGCCGTGGTTGAGGTGGTGTGCAAGGGCGTGGCCTGCGTCGCGTCAGGCTTGCTGGATGTGACCGCCTGCATCTGGTCTTGAAAACTCGTCAAACGCAGGGTGGTGGCTTGCCATGACGCCAAGCGGCTGTAATTGCTGATGAACCAACTCAGTGACTCTTGCACTTGCCCGAAGGCTGACGAGATTTGCATCAACTCACCCAGTTGAATCGCACCACTGAAATAGCGTGGTGACGCCACCAACATGGGGAACACCACCGCCGCTTGGCCATAGCCCGAGTTGAACCAGGTGTAACGTTTTTGCACACGCAACAAACTCATGAAGTTGTCCAGTACCAGCTTGAAGCGCTCTTGCAGTGACAGCCGCTCTACCTTGCCGCCACGGTCTAAGGCAATGGCTTCGCTGTACTCGCGCACACGCATGAGGTGGTGACGAAAATCGGCTTCTAGGCGTTGCTGGGCAAAGTTGAGCGAGGCCATGGTGCGACCAATCCAGTGCCCAATCAAGCTACCAGCCAGTGCATAAGCCAAGGCCATCCACACCATGAAGCCGGGAAGGTTGTAGGTCGTGCCCGCCACCTCGAAGCTGAAGCCGCCGGAGAGCGACCACAAGATGCCCACAAAACTCAGCAACGTGACCGTGGCATCGAGCAGCCCCAAGGACAAGCCCACAGTGTCCGCTGTGAACTGTTGCACGTCTTCTTGAATCCGTTGATCGGGGTTGTCGGTGCCGTTTTTGCTTTGCAGCTCGAGTTGGTAAAACACATGGCCGGTGAGCCAGCGCTGCAAATAGTCACGCGTCATCCACACACGCCAGCGCACTTCCAGCAACTGCGTGAGGTAGAAGCGGTACACCGCCACGATGATGAAGCAAGTCGCGAGCAGGGCGAAGACGCCGAGTTGCTTCCAAAAAACTTCGGCATTGCGGTTTTGCAAGGCGTCGTAGAACACGCGGTTCCAGTCGTTGAGCAGCACCATCATGTAAACCATGCCGAGGTTCAATCCCACGCAAACCCCCAGCAACAAGCGGGCGCGCCATTTCTCTTCGGACTGGAAGAAGGGCAGCGACAAAGCCCAGACCCGACGGAGTTGCAAGCGGCTTTTTTGCCAATTCGTCGCCACGTTGTTGGCGACCGTACGGAATGCATTCATGTTTTTTAGACTTCGGTGTTGCGTACGCCACTGGCCACGTGGCCAGCGGGGACGTGTCGGGCAGCAGATTCGATGTGGCCGGTTTGGTCGTCAAAGAAAAAGTCGGGTTCGAACTCACGCAAGAACTCGCCTTTTTCAAGACCCCCTAAAAACATGGCCTCATCCACTTCAATGTTCCAGTTCATCAAGGTGCGGATCGCACGCTCGTGGGCGGGCGCGCTGCGTGCAGTAACCAGTGCCGTGCGAATACGCATGTGGGGGGTGCCGGCTTGTTGCAGCACCTGCAAGGCGGCCAAGAGCGGCTTGAAGGGGCCTGCGGGCAAGGGCTGTGTGGCATTGGTTTTTTCGTGCTGCTGAAACGCATCCAAGCCTTGGGCTTGAAACACCCGTTCCGCCTCATCGCTGAACAACACCGCATCCCCGTCAAATGCAATCCGCACTTCGTGTGGGTTGGCCTCAGACGCGTGGGCCGAGTGTGGGTAGACCTGCGCGGCGGGCACGCCTGCATCCAGCGCCGAGCGCACGTCCGACAAATGGGTGGACAAAAACAAGTTGGCATTCAGCGGACGCAAATAGCGCCAAGGCGATTGCCCGCGTGTGAAGCTGCCGCGTTGGATCGGTAGCCCATAGTGCTGCGCCGAACGAAACACACGCATGCCACTGACGGGGTCGTTGCGCGAGAGAATCACCACTTCCACGCGTTGCGCTTCAGCGGTGTTGAAGGCCAAGAGCTTTTGCACCAGCGAAAAAGCCACGCCCGGCTTGGCGGGCGTCTCTAAGCGAGCCAGTTGCAAATTCATGTAAGCGCGGTCATCGCCTTGTTCAAAGACTTGGTTTTCTTCTTCGAAGTCGAACAACGCGCGTGACGAAATCGCCACCACCAATTTACCGTCCAGTGAGATGCTCATTTGTATTCTCCAAATACGGCCCGCCGCTGGGCCTTTCCCAAGGCGGGCCAGCCCCCTCGGGGGGCAGCGAGGACACGGCAGTACCGAGCGTGGGGGTTTATTTGACCCATTGATTGAGTTGAATGATGGGCAGCATCACGGCCAACACGATGAGCATCACCATCGCACCCATGGCCACGATCAGCAGGGGCTCCAAAATCGTCGCCAGTTGTAGGGCGCGGCGTTGCACTTCTTCGCTCAGCTGTGTCGCGGCGCGTTGCAGCATGGTGGGCAAGGTGCCCGTTTGTTCGCCAAGGCGCGCAAACATCACCAGCAAACGCGGAAAGCGTGCGTGTTGTGCTAAGGCCGAGGCCAGCGGTGCGCCTTCACGCACCAGCACCAGCGCGTCTTGCGCATCGCGCTTGAGGGCTGCGTTGTTGAGGGTGTCGGCCGCGGTTTGCAGGGATTTCAAAATAGGCACGCCGGCCCCTGCCAGCATGGCCAGCGTGCTGGCAAAACGCGCAGCGTTGTAGCCTCGGGCCAAGCGCCCGATCAGAGGCAGTTGCAACCAAGCCGTATCCAAGCGCAGGCGAATTTCGGTTTGTTTCAACGCCAGATGCGCACCAGTGGCAAGGGCGGTCATCAGCAGCACACCCCACAGCCAGAAGTCCTGCACGAAGCTGCTCAAGGCCAACATCAGGCGGGTGAGTGCGGGCAGTTGTTGCTGGTTGCTGCCAAAAACTTGCGCGACTTGGGGCACCACATAGGCCAGCAAAAACAAAACAATCACCAGAGCGACCAAACTCACGATGGCGGGGTACAAGCTCGCTGACAAGAGTTTGCTTTGCAGGTTTTGTTGATCTTGTAAATCGTCGGCCAAGCGTTCGAGGACAAGACCTAAATGCCCGCTTTGCTCACCCGCGCCAATGACGGCCATGTAGGTGGCTGAGAACTCACGCGGATGCTGCCCCAGCGCCTTGGCAAACGGAGCGCCTGCATTCACCTCAGTGCGCAGGGTCGACACCAAATCGCGTTGGCACGGCGTCTCGGCTTCGTCACTCAAAGCGGCGAGGGCGCGCTCCAGTGGCAAGCCCGCCGACACCAAGCCAGAAAGCTGGCGGGTCCACACCGCCAACGCGGTGCGGCTGAAGACCTTGCTCTCCCACACGACGGTGTTCCAACCATGATTGGCGCGTTGCGTCAGCTCGACTTTGAGTGGCACCAAGGCTTGCGCGCGCAGTTGCGTGCGCGCGGTGCGCGCGGTATCGGCCTCCAACACACCGCGGCGGGTTTGGCCTTGGGGGTCGAGGGCTTCGAAGGCGTAGGTGGGCATGGGTCGATGGGGCTGTGGTGCTTCAATCGCGCGTCACACGCACCAACTCTTCGCGGGTGGAAAGGCCCGAGCGCACCAAGCGCTCGCCGTCGTCGCGCATCAGGGTCATGCCGTGCGCCAAGGCGGCTTCACGCAGCTGGGCTTCGCTGGCTTGGTTGTGGATGAGGGCGCGAATCTCGTCGTTGGTGGTGAGCAATTCAAAAATACCCGTGCGGCCTTGGTAGCCGCTGTGGCCGCATGCGTCACACCCCTTGCCTGAACAAGATGTGCAGACTTTTCGCAGCAGGCGTTGGGCTAGCACGCCCAAGAGTGAGGAGCTGAGTAAGAAAGGCTCCACACCCATGTCGGTCAAGCGGGTGATGGCGCTGGCCGCATCGTTGGTGTGCAGGGTGGCCAAGACCAGGTGGCCGGTGAGAGAGGCTTGGATGGCGATTTGCGCGGTCTCGTAATCGCGAATCTCACCAATCATGATGATGTCTGGGTCTTGGCGCAGGATGGCACGCAAGGCTTTGGCAAAGTCCAAGTCGATCTTGGGGTTCACTTGGGTTTGGCCCACGCCGGCGAGTTCGTATTCAATCGGGTCTTCCACCGTCATGATGTTGTTGCGTGTGGCATCGAGCCCTTGCAGCGCCGCGTAGAGCGTGGTGGTCTTGCCAGAGCCCGTGGGGCCCGTGACCAAAATGATGCCGTGCGGTTGTTTGACCAGCGCCTCAAAGCGTTGCAGGGTGCTGCCTTCCATGCCCACGGTTTGCAGGCTGAGTTTGCTTTCGGTTTTGTCGAGCAAGCGCAACACGGCGCGCTCCCCGTGCGCACTGGGCAAGGTGGACACGCGCACGTCAATGGCGCGTTGACCCAGACGCAGCGAGATGCGGCCATCTTGTGGCAAGCGCTTCTCGGCGATGTCCAGTTCGGCCATGATTTTCAAGCGTGAGATGAGGGCGGCATGCAAAGCGCGGTTGGGTTGCACCACCTCGCGCAAGGTGCCGTCCACACGAAAGCGCACGCTGGAGTGGCGCTCATACGGCTCAATGTGAATGTCGCTGGCGCCATCACGGGCCGCTTGCGTCAGCAGGGCGTTGAGCATGCGGATGATGGGCGCGTCGTCCGCGGCTTCGAGCAAGTCTTCCACGGCGGGCAGCGCTTGCATCATGCGGGTGAGGTCGGCGTCACTCTCGACCTCGCTCACCACGGCGGCGGCGTTGCTGTCGGCTTGGGCGTAGGCTTCGCTGATGCGCTTGGCCAGTGTGGCGGGGTCGGTGTACTCAAACGACTGCACCGCGTGGCGGCGAGTGACTTCGCTCCAAGCGCTCCAGTCGGGCGCGTCGCTGTGCCACAGGGTGAGGGTGTGGCCATCGTCCTCCAGCAGCAGCTGGTAGGTGCGAGCAAAGGCGTAGGGCAGTGGGCGACGCATGGGTTATCGGGCAGGCGCCACATCCAATTTGTCCGTGGCTGGTTCAGCTTTCGGCTTGGGCACCGGCGCAGGGGGTAACACGGGCGAGTTGCCAGAGCCCAAGATCGGGTTGAAGCCGGGTTGTGCGGCTTGCTGCAAGCCCATCATTTGTTGGTAACGGTTGTTGCTGAGAACGTCTGAGGCAGCGGCATCGCGCACGACGACCGGACGCAAGAACACCATCAGGTTTTTCTTGCTGCGTGAACGGCTCTCGCTTTTGAACAACCAACCGATCACGGGGATGTCGCCAAGGCCGGGGATCAGACTGGCCGAGCCCGAGTATTCGTCAGACAGCAAACCACCCAGCACGATGATGGAGCCGTCGTCCACCAGCACGTTGGATTCAATGCTGCGTTTGTTGGTGATCAGGCCCGTGGAGGAGCCCACCGAGTTCGGCACCACGCTGGAGACTTCTTGGAAGATGGTGAGTTTGACCGTGCCTGTTTCACTGATTTGCGGTTTGACCTTGAGCGTCAAGCCCACGTCTTTGCGCTCCACCGTTTGGAACGGGTTGACCGACCCATTCGTGGTGTTGTTGTTGGTGTATTGGCCGGTGACGAAGGGCACGTTTTGGCCCACCACGATCTTGGCTTCCTCGTTGTCCAGCGTGAGCAACGTGGGTGTTGACAACACATTGCCTTCGCCGTTTTGTTGCAAGAAGGTGGCCAAACTGCTCAACACATAGGTGCCATTGATTTGTTTGGCCGTGCCGATGTTCAGACCACCACCGAGTCCGCCAAGTGCAGTCGCACCACCCGAGGCACTGATGATGTTGCCTTGCCCGATGGTCGTACTGATGGGGTTGTTGAAGTTGGTGCCAATGATGCCCACGGTGCTGCCTGCTTTGCCAGAAGCGGTTTGCCACTGGATGCCCATTTGCGCGGCCTTGTCGGCGTTGACCTCGGCGATCAAGCTCTCCACCATCACTTGGGCGCGACGTTGGTCGAGCATGTCAATCACGGCACGCAGCTGGCGGTATTGCGGTTCAGGCGCGGTGATGATGAGCGAGTTGGTGGCGGTGTCGGCTTGAATTTGCCCGCCTAGGGCTGACCCCGCGCTGCTGGTTGCGGCGTTGGTCGCTGCGGCATTGGAGGCAGTGCCCAAGGTGTTGCCTGTTTGGGGCGGCGTGGGCATGGCGTTGGCTGCGCTGGGGTTGCTGCCAGCGGGGGTTGTGGCTTGACCGTTCACGGCAGCACGCAAAGTGCTGGCCAGTTTGGTGGCATCGGCGTTTTTCAAATACACCACATGGATGTTGCCGCTGGGGTCGTTGCCGCTGGGTTGGTCGAGTTTGGCGACCAGTGACTTGACCAGCGCGACGCGTGCGGGGTTGGCGGCACGCAAGATCAGGGTGTTGCTGCGTGGCTCGGCCAGCAAGGTGGTTTTGTATTCGGTGCTGGTTTGACCGGGCGTCGCAGCGGCTTGCGCGATGTTGCTGCCCGACTCCACCAAGCGCAAGACCAGCGGTGCCAAGTCCACCGCGATCGCGTGTTTGAGTTGAATCACCTCCACATCGCTGGCGTTGGAGACGTCCAGCGTCGCGATGATGCGAGCCATGCGCTGCAAGTTGTCGGCGTAGTCGGTGATGATGATGGAGTTGTTGCTGGGGTTGACGTTGATGGTGTTGTTGGGGCTGATGAGCGGGCGCAGCACGGGCAGCAAATTGTTGGCTTGTTCAAAGTTGAGTTTGAAGATGTGCGTGACGATCTGGCCATTGCTGCTGTTTGCGCTGATTCTTTCGATTTCCTGCACCGTGCCACCTTGGAGCTTGGCATCCGCTTCGGGCACGATTTTGTAGAGGCCTTTGGTCTCGACCATGGCAAAGCCTTGCAAGCGCAGCGCGGCTAAAAACTGACTCCATGCCTCGTTGGGAGACACGGGCAGTTCGGTGCTGAGGTTGATGGTGCCTTTGACGCGCGGATCGACCACCAAGTTGCGGTTGGACAAGGTGGCCAAAGTGCGTGCGACGGATTCGATCTCGGCATTCACAAAGTTCAGCGTGATGGGTTGCTGAGCGACTGCTTTCTTGGCTGGTGGCGCCGCATGTGCCATGCTGAAGGTCGTGATGGCAGGTGCCAAAGCCAAGCTGAGGGCGAGAGAGGAGGCCACGGAGGGCAAGAGCTTCGTCATGGTGTTAACCCATTTTTAAAATCGATTTGGCACCTTGGCGTGAGCCAAGGATGTTCAATAAGTTGGAAAGAGCCGCCTGTGCATCTGGCGCGGCAGAGGCCTCGCCATTGAACTGGACGTGCCCGTTTTGCCATTGACCGGTGCCTTGCAAGTTCAGGCCGCCCTCTAACGTGTCAAGGCTGAGTGTCATGGCCTCTCCCCCTTGCACACGCAGACGGTAGCTGCCCAACGGGCGCAGGGTCGACAGGCGGGTGGTGAGTTGTTGCAGTTGCAATTCGGCTTGCCCTTGAAGTTGCGTTTGTCCCGCTTGGTAACTCCATTGCAAATTTGTGGTGGCCAGCTGCAGTTGGCCTTCGGGTTGCACGGTGTTCCAAGGTGCGCCCAAGCCCACCAGCCAAGCGGCGGGCCAATGCGAGGTGTGGTCGGCCACGCTCAAGCGCATGCCACGCCACAGGGGAAAGAGGTCGACGCGTATCGCCTCTGGCGTGCAACATGCTGTAGCCAAGGTGGCGCTCAATGCCAAGCGCAGGTGGGCGAAGTCCACACGGGGCCCAAGTTGCCATGTGACGCGCGTGGGCAGGGCCGTGGTGTTGGCCAGTTGTGCGGTGTGTGATGAGGCGGTGGTGTTGAGCGGGCCTTCATTGAGCACCCACTGTGCCGAGCCTTGCCACACCGTGCCCTGCGGGTCTTGTAGCAGCATGCGTTCGCCACTGAGGTGCTCGATGGTTTGCGTCAACCAATGCGCGGGGGCTTGGGTGATGAGTGCCAGTGCCAGCCCGAGACCCACCCCTGTGAACCCCCAGCGTGCGCTGCGGGTGTTGGGGTGTTGGGGTGGCTGTGGACGATGCATGACAAACAAAGCTTGAGGTGTGCGCGTGCGGTTAAGGCGTGGCGTTGCGACTGGGCAAGCTCAAGACGAGGCTGCCATCCCAGACCAGTGAGGCAGAGGCGGCCGTCGCGGCATTGGATGGGCTGTTGCGCGTCAAGTGTGCTTCCACGGGCAAGGTTTGGGCCTGTTGGCGCGCTTGCGTCAGCCAGTTGGCCAAGGCGGCAGCAGGCACGGCCTTGAGTTGCACGGTCACACGTTCGCCCTGCACTTGGAGTTGCATCTGTGCGTTGGGCGTGAGGCTTTGCAAGTTGCGCAGTGCTTCTTCGCGTGACAGGGGCAGGCGTGTTTGGAGTGATTGGGCTTGCGCTTGCAAGGCCAGCATCAGCGCTTGTTGTTGGTTGATCTGGGCGCGCCGTTGGGCGCTGTCACGCAAGGTGTGCAGCGCCGGTGCTATGGCGAGGGCCCAAAACAACAGCACGCCCACAAGGGCCCCTAGCAGGGCCAGCATGCGTTGTTCGCGTGGGCTCAAGGCTTGCCAACGGGCGTGGGCTTGAGCGTGGAGTTGCTGGCGTGAGCGGCTAAGTGCGTTCATGGCGCGCCCTCCGCTTGCAAGACCCAAGTGTCCTGACCGTCTTGACGCAGTTGCAGACCTTGGGTTGTGAGCGCCGGTGTGCTGGTGGCGTTGGCGTCGAGGGTGACGCCTTGCACGCGCAAGCTGTGTTGCGCGAAGTGAATTTGTGAGGGGGCCTGACCAGCTGGCAGCACGCCCGCCAATGCGGCGAGCAGCGGTTCAAAGTCTGTGCGCGAGAGCGCGCCCGATTTTTGTAGCAGCACGTCTACTTCGCGTTGCATTTGCAGTGGCGCGTCAATGACCAAAGCGACGGAAGGAAAGGTGTTTTTCAAAATACTTTGCAGCGAGGCTTGTTGTGCGTCTAACGCACTGCGCTCGCGCCAAGCCAGCGCGTTGAGCCCCACCACTTGCAGGACCAACAGGGCGCTCAACCCCCAACGCACGGGTCGCCAAGCAGGAGCGTGCCGCAAGGTTTGCCATATGGCCAGCATCTGCCTTTGAATTTGTTGTGTGCGGCCTTGCGCCCATTCGCCTTGCGCCAAATCCCACGCGGATTGGCTGGATTGGACCCATCGCTGCGCCGCGCTTTGGAGTCGAGGCTGACGTTGCAGCGTGGCTTGCACACGCGCCACCATCGCAGGTTCAGCGTGAATTTGCAGCGCATCTGTGGCGAGTCCGGCAAAGGCCGACCACTGGGCGGTGTTGGGCGGTAAGAGGGCGACGCCATCGGCGTGGCTAAACACGCTGTGTGACCGCTCGGGCTCACCCATGACATGCAGCCGCGGGGTGTCGCTGGGCGACAACTCGGGCACCAAGCGTTGCACGGTGAGGCCCGCTGCTTGCAAGGGAGCAAGCACATCGCGCAACCACTGCTTGTCACACACCGCAACCAGCAGAGAGCCGCCCGTGCGTGCCACGCTTTCGGCGTCAGGAGGAAGTGCGATGTGGAGGTGTTGCGGCTCATCCAACAAACGGTCTTCTAACAAGCCGTGCAGCACATGCTGCAAGCGGGTGCCGTGGCTGGCTGGGGGCAGTTGCACGCGCAACCACGCCAAACGGCCGAAGGGCAAGACGGCCACCACTTCGCCAGCATGGGACGACAACGAGTGCGCGGGCCCAGTGACGCTGCGTAAAACGCTGTGCCCATCTGAATGAACATGGGCGTAGCCTGCTGTGGCGGCTTTGGCAGAGTGGGGGAGGGCGATGATCAGCATGAGAACAGTCATTGTAGAGAGCCAGACTCGCGCCAGAGCACCTTCAATTCTTGGCCTTCGCGCTGCAACAAAGAGCGTTCTTGCAAGATGGTTTGTGGCATGCGCAATTGGCCGAACACTTCAAAGTAGCGGCTGTTCACGCTGTGGCTGGTGTCGATACCGATGGGGCGCCCGAGGGCTTTTTGAAATGCGTCGACCGTGGCCCAGTGTTGGCGTTCGCGCAGTTGGACCAAGCGTTGTGCGTCAGACAGGCTCAAGTTCGGTACGCTGGCATACAACACCGGCACGCTGGCGGTGTTCAGGTTGATGGGCGTGCCTGCTGGCAACAGCGTGATGTAGGGCGTGAGTACTTGCAGGGCTTGTGGCGAGAGCCCCAGCCAGCCGAGTTGCGCCACGCGTTGGGGCATGACGGGTGCGTCATTGCTTTGGCGTTGGGCCGCGATCAAGCCTTGGGTGAGCAGGTTGAGTTGCGTGATGGGCACATCGAGTGCGTTGAACAGGCGCTCGAATGCGATCACGCTGCGGCTGTTGAGCTGATTGCCTTGCAGCAAGTTGTTCACATTCATGCGGCCTTGTGCATCCGTGATCTGGCCTGATAGCAGGACTTGTTGTGCCAGTGTGTTGTCATCCACGGTGTTGCCAGTGCCATCGGGCAGGGCTGCGAGGAAGCTGGAGAGGCGCGCCTCTTGCAGGGGCACGGCCCAAGGCTCCGCCAAGTGGTCGGTGGGGGCGCTGGCATCGCTGGCGCGAGCGTCCTCACGCAAGATGACGCGTGCCCAATCCAGTGCGCCCGTGAGCAGCCAACGCGCTTGTGTGCGCTGGCGTTCGGCGCCTTCGATTTCTATCGCACGCCATTGCTGCCAAAGTGCGCCTGCGGCAAATGTCGCGACCAAGGCCACGGTCAGCATGGCGGCCAGCAAGGCCGCGCCGCGCTGGCGCTTGGTCTGTGGGGTTGGGGTCTGCGCGAGCGGCTTCATGTCTTGGTGTTGCTGAAGTTGGGTCGAACCCAGTCGAGCGTGAGGCGCCCGCGCAAGCCCGAGCTGGCGGGGAGATCCAGTTGAAGTCGGATGGCATCAGGCAACACGGCTTGGCCTGTGTCGCTGGAAAGCGGGTTGGTCCAGGCATTGCCGCGAAAGTAGGTGAGTTGCCAAGCATCCAAGGGGGCCAGCAGCGTTTCAAATGCTGCGTCGTTGCTGCTGGGGTTTTGGCCCCAGCGTTCGGCCTGTGTCCAAGCCTGTTGTAAGGCGCTGCGGCTTTGCACTGGGGCAGATTGCCAGCGCATCCATTGGTTGTTGCGTTGCGTCCAAGCGACGACCCACAAGCCTGCATCGCCGCCCTGCGCGCGCCATGTGGTGGCACGGCGCGTGAGGCGCAGGGTGCGACCATCCCAGTTGACGCCTGCGTCGTTGATGCTGGGCACGGTTTGCAGGGCGTTGAGGTCGGCCTGCCATTGGGCCAACACGGTTTGCAAGACAGCGGTTTTGTTGACCTGTGCTTGCGTGATGTCACGGCTGCGCATCAAGCTGTCAAGACCACGCCAGCTCAAGCCAGCCAAGACCGCCATCAAGGTGATGGCGATGAGCAACTCGATGAGGGTGAAGCCGCGTTGTGATCGCATCAGTAGCGTCCCAAGACGGTGATGATGTTCAGCACAGGCGTTGCGGCGTCAAAGACTTGCGCGTCGACCCGTCGGAAAGCCGGGTTGGGTGTGGTGCGTACGGTCAGGGCCACGTCGAAGTTGCGGTCCACTTGGGCGCACGTCACGCGGCTGTCGCCCACGCTGGGCAGTTGTTGCGCGAGGCGCAGTTGATTCAGCGCGTTGTCGGCGCATAGTTGCGCGAGCATCACATCGGTTTGACGTTGTGCATTGCGCGTGAGTGCGCCGCTGACTTTGAGTCCACTCATCAAGGCGATGGAAACAACCGCGAGGGCGACCAACACCTCAATCAATGTGAAGCCATGTGCGTTGGCTTGACGTCGCTTGGCGGGTCGAATGGAAGGCATGTGCATGCGAGGCCGAGTCATGGCTCAATTTGGAAGGGCTGCAAACCATCCGTGCCGATGTTGAGCGTGGTTGCTGCATTGCTGCGTGATGCTGGCAAGCGAAGCGTGATGCGTGTGGGTGCCAAGATGGGTTCTGGGCCTAACACCACGAGCGTGGCAGGGGTGCTGCTGGAGGCGGTGGTGCTGGTGCGCACCGTTGCTTGTGTGTCCGCAGTGAGCCACGATTGAGTGTGGGGCGCGAACAAGTCGCGTGGGTCATTGGTGGCAGTGACGGCGGCCGTGCGGCGAGGTGAGCGGATGACAAAACCTTCTGCATTGGCCTCCCACACCAAGGGAATGCCGCTGGTGCGTGATTGCGCGCGCGCCGCTTCTAGTATGGCTACCAAGCGTTGTGCTTCGCGCGCCAACTGAGTGTGTGAGCTGTCGCGCAAAGAGAGGCTGACCCCCAACAGACACACGCCCATGATGGCCAAAACAACCAACAACTCCAACAGGGTGAGGCCGCGTTGGCGTTGCATGTCTGGCGGGGTCGTGCGTTTTATTGCCAGCTGCCGATGTCGGCGTTTTTGCCTTCGCCACCGGGCTGACCATCCGCGCCCAATGACAGCACATCGACTTCACCCTTCACGCCGGGGTTCGTGTATTGGTAAGGACGGCCCCATGGGTCGTTGGGCAGCTTGTCGATGTAGGTCTTCCAGTTCAGCGGAAGGGGGCCTGTGGTGGGTTTGACCACCAAGGCGCTGAGGCCTTGCTCGGCGGTGGGGTAGTTTTGGTTGTCTAGGCGGTAGAGCTTGAGGGCTTGCATCAGGTTGCCCACGTCGGTCTTGGCGGCAGTCACGCGCGCATCGTCGGCGCGGTTGAGCACGTTGGGGACGACCAGCGCAGCGAGCACGCCAATGATGGCGAGCACCACCATCAATTCAATCAGCGTGAAGCCGCGTTGGCGTTTGAATTTTTGGTTGGTTTGGGGAGTGTCCATGGCGGGTATTTCAAAAGTCCTCTTGTCAGGGATGAATCATAATCCACGCATGCTTCGCTATCGCCCTTCATTTGCCTCTGTTTTCAGCACTTCTTCTCGTGTGGCCTTGCCTGTTGCTTCGCTGCTGGTGTGGGGTGCGGTGGCTTTCAGTGCGGTGAGCTGGGGCTTGCGTTGGTCTGCGCTGGATGCCAGTCCAAGTCACACCACCGCGATGGCGCAGACCTTGCCCGAGGTGGATGTCTCTGCGCTAACGCGCGGCTTAGGTGGTGCGCCGATTGCCTCAACGTCTGCGCCGACGCTGGCAGGCCGCTTTCGGCTGCAAGGTGTGTTGGCCGGCGATGCCTCGCAAGGCGCGGCACTGATTGGGGTGGACGGCAAACCCGCCAAGCCTTACCGCGTGGGTGCCGTAGTGGCGGACGGGCTTGTGTTGCAGTCAGCCCAAGGGCGTCGCATCAGCCTCGGCGCCGCAGTGGATGGGCCAACCACGTTGGCCTTGGAGTTGCCGCCCAACAAATAATTTTGGTGGGCGGTGGGTGTTCAGCGTTGCAAGAACAAGCGGTACGCAGGGTTCTTGGTTTCTTCCACATACGGGTAGCCCAACGCGTCTAAGAACGCGGCGAACGCTTTGTTGTCGGCCTTGGGCACTTGCAAGCCCATCAAGATGCGGCCGTAGTCCGCGCCTTGGTTGCGGTAGTGAAACAAGCTGATGTTCCAGCCGGGGCGCATCGCCAGCAAGAACTTCATCAAGGCACCGGGACGCTCTGGAAACTCAAAACGCAAGATGCGCTCTTCGTGTGCGAGTGATGAATGGCCACCCACCATGTGACGAAGGTGTTCTTTGGCCAGCTCGTCGTGCGTGAGGTCAATGGCTTCAAACCCGCTCTTGGTGAAGTGCGTCGCCATCTTGCTGCTCTCGCCTTTGGCGCCCGTGGTCAAGCCCACAAACACATGGGCCTTGGCTTGGTCACTCATGCGGTAATTGAACTCGGTCACATTGCGCGGCGATTTGCTGCCGCCAAAGCTGGGCAGCTTGCCAATCAGCTCGCAAAAGCGACGCAGGCTGCCGGGTTGCTCGGGGATGGTCACGGCAAACAAGGCTTCGCGTTCTTCACCCACTTCGGCACGCTCGGCCACAAAGCGCAGGCGGTCAAAGTTCATGTTGGCGCCGCACAAAATGGCGGCGTACGTCTCGCCCTTGGTTTTGTGTTCGGCCACGTATTGTTTGATAGCAGCTACCGCCAAAGCGCCAGCGGGCTCGACGATGCTGCGCGTGTCCACAAACACGTCTTTGATGGCGGCACACACGGCGTCGGTGTCCACGGTGATGAAGCTGTCCACCAAGCTTTGAGACACGCGGAAGGTTTCTTCGCCCACCAACTTCACCGCGGTGCCGTCTGAGAACAAGCCCACGTCATGCAACGTGACGCGTTTGCCTTTTTGCACCGACTGCATCATGGCCGACGAGTCGTCCATTTGCACGCCAATCACTTTGATCTCGGGGCGCACGGCCTTGATGTAGTTGGCCACGCCTGCAATGAGGCCACCGCCGCCAATGGCGACGAACACGGCATCTAATTTGTGAATGTTCAGGCCTTGGAGCTGGCGCAGCATTTCCATGGCGATGGTGCCTTGGCCTGCAATCACATCAGGGTCGTCAAACGGGTGAACGAAGGTCATGCCGTTTTTCTTCTCGAGCGTGAGGGCGTGGGTGTAGGCGTCTGAGTAGCTGTCGCCTGCCAACACCACCTCGCCACCCAAAGCCTTGACTGCTTCAATCTTCACGCTGGGCGTGGTGGTGGGCATGACGATGATGGCTTGCGTGCCTAAGCGTTTGGCACCCAAGGCCACGCCTTGGGCGTGGTTGCCAGCCGAGGCGCAAATCACGCCTTTCTTCAACTGCGCGGGCGTGAGGTGGGCCATCTTGTTGTACGCGCCGCGCAGCTTGAAGCTGTGCACGGGCTGCTGGTCTTCGCGCTTCAAGAGCACGGTGTTGTGAAGACGGCCGCTCAGGTTTTTGGCCACCTCCAGCGCAGATTCCACCGCCACGTCGTACACGCGGGCGGTCAAGATTTTTTTCAAGTAATCGGCGGGCTGCAAGGCGCGCGCTTTGGGGGTGCGGGTAGACATGGGGTGATTGTCTCTTAAGCCGTGGGTACGCAATCTCTGAGTGTGGCGAAGCTTGCAAGCTTGCGCTTTATTTCAAAGTGACTGCATCAGTTCTTGTATTTGAAATATTGCACGCATGCTATAAAATATGAACTACGAAATTTTGTTCTTTACTGCGTCGGTGCAAGCTTTGATTGAAAAGTGGCCTGTAGGTATTTATGCAAGTTTTGTGCGGATCGCCGAACAGATGGTGCTCAGTGGTCCGAACTTGGGCATGCCTTACACAAAGCCATGGGAGACGGTTTGTTTGAAATTCGCGCACGAGGCGCAGAGGGCATTGGCCGAGCGTTCTTTTGTTGCATGAAAGGACGGCGCGTGGTTATCTTGCACGGTTTTGTGAAGAAGACCCAAGCGACGCCCATCAAAGATTTGCGACTGGCCAAACAACGAATGAAAGAGGTTCTGAATGACGAATGTGAGCCAAGAAAAATTTAAGCCTGTTGCTTTTAGTCCCAAGCAAACTGCTGCGCAAAAACGTGCGGCAGACCCCGCATTTCAAAAAGCCTATGACGCGCTGGAGGATGAATTTGCTGCCTTGGCTGAGTTGCTTAAAGCTCGCAAAGAAGCGGGATTGACCCAAGCAGATGTGGCGCACCGCATGGGCGTGAGTCAGCCTGTGCTGGCGCGTATTGAATCCAGTTTGGGCAGTCGCAATCACGCCCC
This sequence comes from uncultured Burkholderiales bacterium, assembly GCA_903886485.1. Lineage (GTDB taxonomy): Bacteria > Pseudomonadota > Gammaproteobacteria > Burkholderiales > Burkholderiaceae_C > Limnohabitans. The sequence continues at coordinate 338,881 of CAISMH010000019.1, read as the reverse complement.
TTCACTGAGCACCTTACGCCGCTATGCACAAGCTTGCGGCAAACGTTTGGTGATCAGCATGGTTTGAGATCAAACCAAAAAAAAAGCCCCGAGTTTTGCAACTCGGGGCATGAATCCACTTTTGAGGGTGGAGGAGACAAGCCCAAATTGTATGCAAATTTTGTTGCGCTGCAACATTTAGCCGACAATCACGCTAGAAATTTATTGGAGAACTTTCATGGAATGCACCGTCAGCTGGACCGGCAACTCTGGCACCCGTTCAGGCATGGGCTTTGTGGCAGAAACGGGCAGTGGTCATGTGGTGGCGATGGACGGCGCGCCCGATGCGGCCAAGCCCGAAAACGGGGGTCAAAATTTAGCGCCTCGCCCGATGGAACTGTTGTTGGCCGGCACAGGGGGCTGTACCGCCTATGACGTGGTCCTGATCTTGAAGCGCGGCCGTCACAACGTACAGGGCTGCAGCGTGAAGATCATCAGTGAGCGCGCCAGCGAAGACCCCAAGGTATTCACCAAAATCAATATGCACTTCACCGTCACAGGCCAAGGCGTGCCTGCTTCTGCGGTGGAACGCGCCATTGCCATGAGCCATGACAAATACTGCTCGGCCAGCATCATGCTGGGCAAGACGGCGCAAATCACCACCAGCTTTGAATTGGTTGAGGCTTAAGTTGGCGTTTTAAATACGGTGTGCCACGGTGGTCATCACCTTGGCGGCCACTTGCATCATGGCTTTGAAGGGGGCAGGCAGTTCGGCGGCGCCGGCTTGCTGCGCTTCTTTGGCATGTTGCGCCTCGTCAGCCTTCATTTGCGCCACGATGGCTCGGCTTGGGCCATCGTTGGTGGGCAGCATGCCTAGGTGGCTTTCTAAGTGAGCCTCAACTTGGCGTTCGGTTTCCACCACAAAGCCCAGACTCATGCGGTCACCGCCCAACTTGGCTGCCGCATAGCCAATGGCAAAAGAACCTGCGTACCACAGTGGATTGAGCAAGCTGGTGCGTCCTCCCAGTTCGTGCAGGCGCTGCTCGCACCAAGCCAAATGGTCGGTTTCTTCGTTGCATGCCGTTGTCAGGTGTTGGCGCAGGGCATTGTCTTGGGTCGCCAATGCTTGCGCGGTGTACAGCGCTTGCGCGCAGACTTCGCCCACATGGTTGACACGCATCAAAGCAGCGGCTTCTCGCTTCTCAACTGAAGTGAGGGGCTCAGGCGTTGGAATCTCGGCCGCCCAAGTCGGTGTGGGTCGGTTGGCGTGGTGGCGGGCAAAGACAGTGCGCAAAGCGCTGTCGGCAGCAATAAATAAGGCGTCCATAGACCCGAGTCTAATGTCCACGACAACATGATGCAGTGACTGTTCTCAGCTCTGGGTTATTTAGTAATTAAGTTGCTAATTGATAAGGATTTGCGAGGTTCTTGGGGCGGCTTGTTGCATGAATGCAACGTCAGTCAGGTGTTTTTAGCCTTAGTCATAGGTTTCTTGGGTGGAGTCTGGTTCAATACATGCAACTTCCCGAATACGGAGGTTGGCTCTGGGAGAAACCAGGGCCCCTGTTCAAACCTTGGAGAACCTTGAAATGAAAAAAACCCTCGTTGCAATCGCAGCAATCGCAGCCGCAACTGGCGCAATGGCTCAATCTACAGTGACACTGTCTGGCTCTGTGAGCTACGGTCAAGCTACCAGCGTTGCTAACGCTGTTTCTTACGGTGGCTGGAAAGGCGACCGTAACGTCTTGAACATCGGCGTGAACGAAGACTTGGGCGAAGGCCGCACTGCTGCAGTGTTGTTGCAAACCCGTTTCAACACCGCTACTGGCGGCGTGAACACTGGTTATGTGCGTTCTGACACTGGTTTGGCTGCTGGTACAACTTTCGAACAAACAAAACTCACTTTGGCTGACAAGTCTTTGGGTGAAGTTTCTGTTGGTCGTTTCACCAACGCAATGGGTGTTGCTCCTCTGCACCCCTTTGAAGACTCTGCACAGTCGACAGCTCCCCACAACGCTGTGAACGGTCGTTTGTCTGGTCAAACCCAGTACACATCACCTTCCTTCATGGGCCTGCAAGCATGGGCATTGAACGCTCAAGCCTCAGCTAACGCTTACATGGCTTCTGGTGATGGCGGCGGTTACGCCAAGGCCCTCAACCTGGCTACAACCGGCAATGAAAAGAACTTTGGTGCTTACGGCTTCAACTACGCCAATGGCCCAGTGTTTGCACAAGCTTTGGCCTACAACGACTTGGTGGGCGTGCGTGCTACCAAAATCGGCGCAAGCTACGATTTGGGTGCCAACTTGTACGGCGTGAAGTTGTTTGCTAACCAGTTCAACCAAAAGAACGACATGATCTTTGGTGCAAGCACAACTGTTGCTGCTACAACTGGTGTGACTACTGCTTCTGGTGCTTACACTTCGATGCAAGCACATAAGGCAACTGAATTGGCTGCAACCATGCCTTACGGTAACTTCACGTTCATGGCTGGTCGTCTGACAACAGACCGTAGCATTACAGCTGCTAACCCAAATGCTGACAAGGTGACCAAGACTGCTTGGGGCACCACATATGCTTTGAGCAAGCGTACTTCTCTCCAGTACTACGCATCTAGCACAACCAATGCTGGTTACGCTGCTACTTTGAACGCTGCTGGTTTTGCTCCAGGCCGCAGCCAGTGGGCTGGCGTTCAGCACAGCTTCTAATCTCCACGCTGGCTTAGCCAGTTAAGGATTTAAAAAGTCTAAAACCCCATCACTCGAAAGAGTGGTGGGGTTTTTTATTGCCTGTACGAAAACGCCCGTCTTGCGCTTGTCGCTTACGTCAGCTGTGTTGCTATTGCTCGGTACGCTTTACCAAGGCTGGTACTTTGAAGCTCGACCCAGTGCTGCTCGGCGTGGGTATCGGCTACCGCTTCTAAGTTTTTCGCTGGCGCAGGCCAGTTTAGGACTTCAAGCTTGAAGCCCCATCGCTGGCCAGCGCGATGGGGCTTTCTGTTGGGTACCCTGAATTGCGTCGATAATTTTTGATGTGAATTCTTCAGACGCTTTTTCCCACCTGCTCAACGAACGCCGCTCGGTGAGGGCCTATCTGCCCACGCCTGTTGCCCATGATTTGTTGTGCGAGGTCTTGGCTTTGGCTCGCAGGGCGCCCAGTGGTGCCAACTTGCAACCCGGCACATTCATGGCCGTGCAAGGCGCGACCAGAGACCAGCTTTGCGCTGCGTTGGTTCAGTCATGGCGCGCAGGTGCGCAAGAAAAAGAAGACTACGACTATTTCCCCGACCCCATGCCTTTGACGCTGCGTCGCCGTCAAGTGGCTGCGGCACAAGCGTTGTACGGGGCATTGGGGGTCACACGTGATGACCGTGCCGGGCGTGATGCCCAGTTCGAGCGTAATTTCCACTTCTTCGATGCGCCCGTGGCTTTGGTGGTCACCCTGCCACATGACTTTGGCAGCGGAGGTTACATGGACCTTGGTATGACGCTGTATGGCTTGATGTTGGCTGCACAAGCCAAGGGCTTGGCCACTTGCGCCATTGGTGCCATGGCGTCCTATCCGAGCTTGATTCGCAAGCACCTCGGGTTGGCGGCCACGTCGCACATTGTGTGTGGCATGGCCTTAGGCTATGCCGACCCCGCAGCCGCAGTGAACCAAACCCAGACGACGCGCTGCGCGTTGGACGAGTACTTCCAAGTCATTGGCTGACCCGTCCGTCACGGATCACTTGCTACTCAGTCCCAGCGCACCACAGCGGCGGACCCCAGACCGCCAGCGCCTGCAACGGCCGTCAGACCGTGGGCACCTGACATGCCATGGCGCTCGAGGTTGGCCAACAACCTAACCAGTGCAATGGCCGCAGAGGCACCAATCGGGTGGCCTCTGGCAAGACCACCACCACATGGGTTCAGGCATTCGGGGGCGATGCCTAAGCCCTCGGCAAAACTCAAACCCTGCACCGCAAAGGCGTCGTGCAACTCCACAAAACGCATGGCTTGCGCCGGTGCGTCGGAATGTGTCGCGTGCGCCCGTTTCAGGGCTGCACGTGCGGCACGTTCTGCGGCCAGCAGGGGCCACTCTGGGGGGCCGCCCACTGAGGCGTTCGCCACCCAAGTGGCCCGAGTCCGCAGGTTCAAGCGAGAGGCTGCACGCGGGCTGACCAGCAGCACAAAAGCAGCGCCATCGGCTTGGGCTGAAATGGTGAGGGCACTGAGCGCATGGGCTTGGCCGCTGTCGTGCGTCGCGTCATCCGCGTCAGCCACATCCGAACGCATCACCACGGGCATGCGCGCGGCCCGTTGGGGGTCTAGGTGTCTGGGGTAGGCGTCATGCAGCACACCCGCGACAGGCATGATTTCGTGCGCCATCTGCGCTGCATGGGCCAAGGCACGTTGGTGGCTGTCGATGGCGTAGGCCTCTTGCTGCGCACGTGTGTAGCGGTGCTGTGCGGCATAACGCGCGGCAGACAACAGCATGTCTGGGTCTTGTGCGGGTGTCGGGGCAAAGGCGGGCCGTTCATAAGCCACTGCCGACTCGTTGGGAGACAAGGGCCGGTGCATGCGCAGGGGCGAACGACTCCATGCCTCGACCCCACCTGCGATCACCACGTCGGCCTGGCCAGAGGCGATCCAAGCCACGCCCATGGCCACTGCGTCCAGCCCCGCGCAACATTGGGTATCCACCGTGAGTGCTGCACATGTGTCTGGCAAGCCAGCATGAAGCGCCAACACACGCGCGGGGTTGCCACCCGCACCGAGGGCGTTGCCAGCGATCACAGCATCGACATGCGACGCATCCAGCCCTGCGCGTTGCAGCAAGGCTTGCACCACAGGCGCGGCGATGTCGTGTGCGTGTAAGGCCTTGAACGCGCCACCACGCGGCACGACCGCACTGCGTGCCCATGCGGCAATCGCCGGCATCGTCAAAGAAGCGGAGGTAGCCATGGCAATGCCTTTGCCACCGCTGGGTGGTCTGTTTTACCGCTGGCAGTCAGTGGCCAGTCGTGCGCGCAAACGAAGAATCGTTTGGGTACTTTGTAGCCTTCCAATTGCGCACGGCAGGCGGCTGAAAGCTGCTGCGCTGTGACCGTGCTTTGTGCGGCGTGGATGTGTACAACCGCCACCACTTGCTGCCCCCGAATCGGGTCGGGCATGCCATGCACCGAGGCATGGGCAACGCCCGGACAGGCCATGAGTACGGCCTCTAACTCTTCTGGAAATAGGTTTTTGCCTTGCGTCACGAGCATGCGGTTCTCACGTCCCGCGAGACACAAAAAACCGTGCGCATCGACGTACCCCATGTCGCGCACCGACAGCCATTCGCCATCGCGCACGGCAGCCGTGTTGTCCGCTGGGGCGCCAACGTAGTCCATGAACAACATGGGGCTGCGCACAAAAATTTGGCCCGTGCCCAGCGGGGGTGTTGGGTGGCGGATCACGACTTCGACATTGGAGAAAGGCTTGCCCACCGCATCGGGTGACGCGTCAGCCTTGGCATCCATCCACGCGATGAAGCTGGTTTCTGAGGCGCCGTAGAACTCCACAATCCGCGCCTGAGGGAAAAGTGCTTGCAGTGCCGTCGTGCGGTCGCGCATCCAGCGGGCCCCGCTGATCAAAATCAAACGCACGCCCTCAATGGGCGGCGTGTGGCGGCGTGCGGCCAGTTCCAGCATCAGCAGCAATTGACTGGGCACGGCCACCAAGCAAGGGGTGCGCCCCTCTCGCAAGGTGTCCATCATGCGCGACGCGGAGAAGCGTTCTTGCACCACCACACCCCCACCACTCCAAAGCCCCAACATCATGCCGAACAAAAACAGCGAGTGCGAAAACCGACCCGGTGCCAGCACGCCACACGCGGCATCTGGCCCAAAGGTGTCGAGGCAGATGCGCAAGCTCTCGGTCCAAGATTGGTGGTGACGCCGAAAGCCCTTAGGAACTCCGGTGCTGCCCGAGGTAAAGCCGACGTAAAACGGACTGGTCGCCGTGGGTGCAGGCGGTGTGGCTGCCTCTGTGCTGAACAAGGCATGCACGTGGTGACGGACGGCGTCTGGCCAGTCGGGGTCGCTGACCGCAGCGCAACGTCCGCTGCGGATGATCGCGAGGAAGGCCACCATTTGTGCGAGTGTGCTGAGCTGGTCATCGACCCACACCGTGGCGGGCGCATGGCTGTGCGTGAGGGCCTGTGCTTGCTGCGTCACTGCCTCGTCCAGCTGTGCAAATGTCAGGCGGGTTTGTCCATCATCGATGGCCACCACGTCGGCGCGGGTGCGTGCCCAGTGCGCCAGTGGGGCATGCACCAAGGTGTCTGCCACGACGGGGTTAGTTTCCAAAGCGCCAATCGGGCAGGCCACGTGCCACGGTATGAACCACGGTGGCACACACGGCGCACTTGATCAAGTCGCCGGGCACAAACACCAAGCTTGCCAGAATGGCCTGTTGCCAAGTTAGGTTGGCGATGTTCATCAAGCCCACTACACCACACACATGCACCACCAGCAAACCACCCACGGCAGAGGCTAAGAATGCGCTGATGGCCGCGCTGCGCGGCGTTGGCTTGGGCAGCAAGGCCATGACCCAGCCCGTGACAAAAGCCCCCACGGGCCAACCGATGAGGTAGCCACTGGCGGGCGAAAAGAACACGCCCAAGCCACCGCGTCCACCCGACAACAAAGGTAAACCCAAAGCCACCGCGGCCAAGAAAAGCAGCAAGGCTTGCAGCGCCCGTTTGGGCCCAAGCATGCAGCCCGCCAACATCACGCCCAAGGTTTGCAAGGTGATGGGCACGCCCAAAGGCAAGTCGATTTTGGGAATCAAGCCAAAGACGGCCATCAAGGCCGCAAACAACGAGACCAATGCGATGGAGAGGGTGGAGGTGTTCATGAAGGAAACGATCAGCGGCGTAGACGCAGATGCAAGGTATCCGCTACGCGACGGGCGGCCACCAGCATGTGAATGGTGAGAGGAGCGAGTATTTTAAAACCGCCAGACTTGCCGGTACGCAAACGGTAGGCCTCATCCAAACGACGCCAGAGGATGAAGAAATGTTCGATGAACCGCAGCATCAGTGCCAGCTGCAAGGCCAGCCGCTCGGGCGACACACCCAAGCCACGCAGCGGTGACAGCACACGCTCGAACACATGCAACAAATCGCTGTAGCGTGTCGTGAGCGTGAGTGCCATCCCCATCAGGGTGGTGCTGACCAATCGCAGCACGGTCACCGCAGCCAAGGCGGGATGCTGCATCCACACATGAAACACGGCGATCAACAAACACGCCACACCCAGCCCGACCCACAAAGGTTTGGCACTCAGGGTGATGCGACCCAACGAGGCAAAAAGTCCCAAGCACACCAGTGCAGCCAAGGTCAAAAACAAAATCTGCTCGGTCAAAAACAAACCCGTCCCCAAGCATGCCAAAAACAACAGCTTCACCCAAGCTGGCACGTCATGCAGCCAGGTGTGTTGTTCGCAGTAAAGGCTTTGCATGGTTGGGGGCGCAGGCTCAGTGCGTTGGTGCGGTTCGTGACGCCACATCGGCCTCGTAGGCGGCGCAGACCTCGGGGCCGCTGCCGTCTTGCCGGACTCGACCACTGTCCAGCCAAATCACACGTTCAAAGTGACGCACATGATCGAGCACATGGGTGGACACCATGATTTGCGCTGGCGCTTGTGCGATGTCACGGCGCAGCAAGGCTTGGCTGGGGAGGTCAAGGCTTGCAAAAGGTTCATCCAGCAACAACGTGCGGTGTGAGGCCAACATCAACGCCAACCAACACACATGCTGGCGCTGGCCTTGGCTCAAGCTGCCGATGGCGCGTGGGGCCCACGAGCCCAAACCGCGTGCAGCCAGCCAATCACGCACACGCAGTTGCGCGTCACGTCGTGAGAGCTTCAAGTGATGCAGACTCAGTGCCAACTCCTCCTCCACCGTGGGGAAGATGATTTGCTCGTCTGCGTTTTGAAACATCATGCCCACCGCGTTGTCGCCTTGCGGCAGCACAACGCGGCCCGCCTGTGGCTGATCCAAGCCGCAGATGAGGCGAAACAAACTGCTTTTACCCGCGCCGTTGTCACCAATCAAACCAATGCGCGCTTCGCGCAGATGCAGCGTCAAATCTTCGAACACAGGGGTGTGCCCTCGCACCAAGGTGATGGCCTCCAGCGCGAGGCCGGTGTCACGGTGACAAGGTGGGGTGAGGGAGGCGGCTGACATGAGGGGACTTTGCTGAAGCCGCTGATTATCGACAAGAAACACGCATGACACCGCAGCGACAGAAGCTGCGTTGAATTGATGCTCCAATCCACGCGTCAACAGAGAGGAGGCTTTCATGAAATTGTTTTTTGCATGGATTCGAAATTCGGTCGTCGCAGTGTGCGCGGTGGCTGGGGTGTCGTTTGCGCCGTGGGCCGCGAGTCAACCTTTTCCGAGCAAACCGATCCAAGTCATTGTTCCTGTGGCTGCGGGGGGCGGCACCGATTTGCTGGCCCGCACGCTGGGACAAAAAGTCAGCGAGGTCTTGGGCCAGCCCGTGATCATTGAAAACAAACTGGGGGCAGGCGGCAACATCGGCGTGGAAACGGTGGCCAAGGCCAAGCCCGATGGCTACACCTTGTTGGTCTCGCCTGGCACCATCGCCACCAATGTGGCGGTCTACCGCAAGCTGCCCTATGACTTGCTCAAAGACTTGCAGACCGTCACCTTGGTCGGGCAAACCGGCTCGGTGTTGGTGGTGCATCCCTCGGTCAAAGCCAACAACTTGCGCGAGTTTGTGGAGTTGGCCAAGGCCAGCCCCGGCGAATTGAACTATGGCTCCGCAGGCATGGGTAGCCCACAGCATTTGCACGCTGAGTTTTTCAACCAACTCGCAGGCACCAAAACCAACCACATCCCCTACAAAGGCCAATCGCAAGCCATGACGGATTTGGTGGGCGGCCAACTCGCCTACATGTTCAGCCCTGTGCAAAACGCGTTGCCCTATATCCAGCAAGGACGTATTCGTGCTTTGGTGATGGCCGCTTCACAGCGCAATCCCAACTTGCCCAATGTACCCTCGCTGGCTGAGTCGGGTTACAAGGGTGTGGATTTGGCCAATTGGTTTGCGGTCTATGCCCCCGCCGGTACACCTCCTGCGATTGTGAAAAAACTCAACGCAGCCTTTGTGCAAGTGGGCAATACGCCAGAAATGAAAGCTAAGTTTGACAAACTCGGCTTTGAGCCTTTCTTCACCACGCCAGAAAACGGCACCGACTTCATGCGCGCCGAGTTGGTGCGCTGGGCACGCGTGGCTGCCTACGCTGGCATCAAAGCAGAATAAGGAGAGAACCCCCATGAATACACAACTGTTAGAAGACCTCGCCCTCGCCAATCACATCTTGGTCAACGAAGGCGTGCTGGATGGTTTTGGCCATATCAGCGCACGCAACCCGCACAACCCCGAGCGCTTTTTCATCGCACGCAGCATGGCACCTGCACTGGTGGAGGTGGGCGATATTGTCGAGGTGGACTTAGACGGCAACGTGCATGACGCCCAAGGTCGTCACACCTACGTCGAGCGCTTCATTCATAGTGCCATTTACAAGGCGCGCCCAGATGTGATGTCGGTCATGCACAGCCATTCACCGGCCATCATTCCTTTTGGTGTGACAGGGGCACGCTTGCGTCCTATTTGTCACATGAGTGGTTTCTTAGGTGCGGTCACGCCGGTGTATGAGATTCGTCACAGTGCAGGTGAGAGCACCGACTTGCTCATCAGCAACCAAGCCTTGGGTGCCTCGTTGGCGGCTGTGTTGGGTGACGCCAACGTGGCGCTCATGCGCGGTCATGGCAGCGTGACTGTCGGCAACTCCATCCAGCAGGCCGTGTTTCGTGGCATCTATACCGAGAGCAACGCCCGTCTGCAAAGCGAGGCATCGCGTTTCGGTGAGATCAATTTCCTCACAGAAGCAGAGGCCAAGGCCACCTCTGACATGAATGACAGACACCTCAGCAGACCTTGGGAAATGTGGAAACGCAACGCCCTAAAAAGGGGCTAAAAATTTAAGCCGGCCTGTTTCTGCCTAGGACTTTCCCGAGGGGGAACTGTCTCTAGAATGTGAAATTCCAAACGACCACTTACTCTGGAGCTTCACATGAAAAAGCATTTCCTCACCCTCGCTGTGACGGCCCTCTTGGCAGGCAGCGCGTTCGCGCAGGCCAATGACACCATCGCCAAAGTCAAAGCCGCTGGCGCCATCACCATGGGCGTGCGCGACTCATCGGGCGCGTTGTCGTACACCTTGGGTGACGGCAAGTATGTGGGCTACCACGTGGAGATTTGCCAGCGCATCATTGCCAACCTCGAAAAAGCCGTGGGCAAAAAGCTGACCGTGAATTACACCCCTGTCACCTCACAAAACCGCATTCCCTTGGTGGAAAACGGCACGGTGGACATTGAGTGTGGCTCGACCACCAACAACGAAGCCCGCCAAAAGCAAGTCGCTTTCGCCTTCACCACCTACGTGGAAGAAGTGCGCATCGCGGTGCGCGCCAATTCTGGGATCACCTCCATCGCGCAGTTGAACGGCAAGAACGTCGCCACCACCACCGGCACCACCTCTGTGCAACTGCTGCGCAAGAACGAACGTGCCACTGGCGTTGACTTCAAGGAAGTCTTTGGCAAAGACCACGCAGACAGCTTCTTGTTGCTGGAGTCTGGTCGCGCGGATGCCTTCGTGATGGACGGTCAGATCTTGGCGGGCAACATCGCCAACTCCAAAGCCCCAGCCGATTTCAAAATCGTGGGTGAAGTGTTGAACGTAGAGCCCATCGCCATCATGTTCCGCAAGGACGACCCCGCGTTCAAGAAGCTCGCCGATGAGACCATCGCTGGCTTGGCCAAATCAGGCGAACTCGCCAAGCTCTATGACAAGTGGTTTGTGCAAGCCATTCCTCCCAAGAACATCAAACTCGGCATGCCCGCCAGCGATGCCAACAAAGACGCTTGGAAGAACTTGAACGACAAACCTGTCGAAGCCTACGCCAAGAAGTAACTTAGAAAAAGACAGCACACATGGCACTCGATTGGCAGGTTTTTCTTCAAGACGACGGTGGGGGACGAACCTACCTCGAGTGGATGTTTGACGCCTGGGGCTGGACGCTTTCTGTCGCGGCCAGCGCTTGGGTGGTGGCCATGGTGTCGGGGTGCCTCATGGGCGTCTTGCGCACCTTGCCACAAGACACGCGTTTGAACGTGTGGTCAGCGAGATTTGCCAACGCGTGGGTGGAGCTGTTTCGCAACATTCCCGTGTTGGTGCAAATTTTTCTTTGGTACTTCGTGCTACCTAAGATTTTCCCGGCCATGCAACAAGTGCCGGGCTTTGTGTTGGTGGTATTGGGCTTGGGGTTCTTCACCTCTTCGCGTGTGGCTGAGATGCTGCGTGCGGGCATTCAAGCCATGCCACGCGGCCAGCGCTATGCCGCCATGGCCATGGGCTTTACCACTTGGCAGACTTACCGCTATGTGTTGCTGCCGATTGCGTTTCGCACCATTTGGCCGCCGCTCACCAGCGAGTCGATGAACTTGTTGAAGAACTCATCCGTGGCCTTTGCGGTGTCGATTGCCGAGCTCACCATGTACGCCATGCAAGTGCAAGAGGAAACCTCGCGCGGCATTGAGGTGTACTTGGCGGTGACGGCGCTCTACACCATGTCCGCTTTTGCCGTGAACCGTGTGATGGCCCTTGTTGAGCGACGCATGCAAATCCCTGGCTTGGTGGTCGCGGGCAATGTCGGCGGGGGGCACTGAGCATGAGCGCACTCGATTTTTCGTTCATTGAATGGGACATCTTCAACAAGTTTGTGTTGAAGGGCATGCTCTTTAGCGTGGAGTTGACCCTCATCGCCACCGTCGGTGGCATTGTGTTTGGCACCCTGCTCGCACTCATGCGCTTGTCGGGTAACAAGGCCTTGGCGTTGCCGGCTGTGATCTACGTCAACGGCATGCGCTCCATCCCCTTGGTGATGGTGATTCTGTGGTTTTTCTTGCTGATTCCGTTTTTGATCGGCCGCTCCATTGGCGCAGAGCTGTCGGCCACCATCACCTTCGTGGCCTTTGAAGCGGCTTACTTCAGCGAGATCATGCGTGCGGGCATCCAGTCCATCCCGCGCGGGCAAGTGATGGCGGGGCAGGCCTTGGGGCTGACTTATAGCCAGAACATGCGCCTAATTGTGTTGCCGCAAGCCTTTCGCAACATGATCCCTGTGTTGCTCACGCAAACCATCATCTTGTTCCAAGACACGTCCTTGGTCTACGCCATCGGCGCGTATGACTTGCTCAAGGGCTTTGTCACCGCGGGCAAGATTTATGGCCGTGTGGAAGAGGTGTACATCTTGGCTGCCTTGGTGTATTTCGTGATTTGTTTTGGCCTCTCGGCCCTCGTGCGGCGCTTGCAAACGCGCATTGCCATCATTCGTTGAGTGCTGCGAAGCGCCCACGCAAAAAAATTCGCTGGAGTTCACCGTGATTGAATTAAAAAATGTGTCCAAGTGGTACGGCCCTGTGCAGGTGCTCAACAACTGTTCTACCAATATCCAAAAAGGCGAAGTGGTGTTGGTTTGCGGCCCATCCGGCTCAGGCAAGTCCACCCTCATCAAAACCATCAACGCCTTAGAGCCTTTTCAGCAAGGTGAGATTTTTGTAGATGGCATTGCTGTCCACGGCCAAGACACCGACCTGCCCAAGCTGCGCAGTCGCGTCGGCATGGTGTTTCAGCACTTTGAGTTGTTTCCCCATTTGTCGGTGACGGAGAACCTGACCATCGCCCAGCAAAAGGTGTTGGGCCGCAGCGCGGAAGAGGCGCACGCGCATGGCCTGAAGTACTTGGAGCGCGTGGGCCTGATGGCGCACAAAGACAAGTTTCCGGGTCAACTCTCTGGTGGTCAACAACAACGCGTGGCGATTGCCCGTGCCCTGAGCATGGACCCCATCGTGATGTTGTTTGACGAGCCTACCTCAGCCCTCGATCCCGAGATGGTGGGCGAGGTGTTGGACGTGATGGTGGACTTGGCCAACGAGGGCATGACCATGATGTGCGTGACGCATGAGATGGGCTTCGCCCGCAAAGTGGGCAGCCGCGTCATCTTCATGGATGTGGGCGGCAAGGTGTTGGAAGACTGCTCGAAAGACGAGTTTTTCAACCACCCTGAGAACCGTCAGCCGCGCACCAAAGAGTTCTTGAACAAAATCTTGGCGCACTGATACCTAATTGGGGTCAGATTCCAATTAATTTGGCGTCTCTTGATGGGGCGCCTTTTTCTTTTGCGCTTATAAAGGTTTCGCGCCGGAGAGAGTTGCGTGGCTTGGGCACAGCGGCTTCCTCATGCTGGAGTACCAGAAATCGTCAGCCGCCGCACCAAAACCGCGCAACGTCGATAACAAATAGTCCAAACAAAACTTTTGTAGGCCGCAGTCTGTGGGTAGAGGGCATGGGCAGGTGACGATTTCTGGTACCCCAGCATGAGGAACCTGCCCATGCCCTCTGCCCACAGCGAGCGCAGAAACAAAAAAGCGACAATCTGAGCATGACGCAAGAAATTACCATCACCAAACCCGACGACTGGCACCTGCACGTGCGCGACGGTGCGGCCCTGAATACCGTGGTGCCTCACACCGCCGCCGAATTTGGCCGCGCCATCATCATGCCCAACCTCAAGCCGCCCGTCACCTCAGCGGCGCAGGCGCTGGCGTACAAACAACGCATCTTGGCCGCCGTGCCACAGGGCGTGAGCTTTGAGCCTTTGATGACGCTCTACCTCACCGACAACTTGCCCGCCGACGAAATCGCCCGCGCCAAAGACGCTGGGGTGGTCGCTGCCAAGCTTTATCCCGCCGGCGCCACCACCAACAGCGATGCGGGTGTGACCGACCTGCGCAAGACCTACAAAACTCTCGAAGCCATGCAAAAGGCGGGCATGTTGTTGTTGGTGCATGGTGAAGTCACCAGCGCCGACATTGATTTGTTTGACCGCGAAGCCGTGTTCATCGACACCCAGCTCATCCCCCTGCGCAAAGATTTCCCCGAACTCAAAATCGTGTTCGAGCACATCACCACCGCCGAAGCCGCGCACTACGTGGCCGACAGCGACAAGTACACCGGCGCCACCATCACCGCGCACCACTTGCTCTACAACCGCAATGCCATCTTCACGGGCGGCATTCGTCCGCATTACTACTGCTTGCCCGTGCTGAAGCGCGAGATACACCGCCAAGCCTTGGTGAAGGCCGCCACCAGTGGCTCGCCCAAATTCTTCTTGGGCACCGACAGCGCGCCGCACCCTGCGCAACTCAAAGAACACGCCACCGGTTGCGCCGGTTGTTACACCGCGCACGCGGCCATGCCCATGTATGCCGAAGCATTTGATAACGCAGGCGCACTCGACAAGCTCGAAGGCTTTGCTAGTTTTTATGGCGCAGATTTCTACGGTCTGCCGCGCAACACGGGCACGATCACCCTGCGCAAGGAAAGCTGGACCCCCCCCGAGCGCTTTGCGTTTGGCGAAGCCGACTTGAAACCCCTGCGCTCTGGCGAGGCCTTGCCTTGGCGCGTGGTTTAAGTTCGCACACCGAAGGCTTTGCAGGCGCTGTCTTAGCCGAGATTGATTGGTCGCAACCGTGGTTCGCGCCGTGGTGCGCACGGGGCGAACCCACTGCGCAGCAGGCGCTGCAACAGCAAAGCGTGGCCGAAGCCCTGAACACGACCCCTGCTGGCCTCGTGCTTGGTGATGCCAAGCAAGTCAAGTTCGTCCCCCAATCTGCGCTCCCAGAAGACCAAGCCTACGAAGACTTCATTTTCAAAACACATCAAGTCCCCACACGTGATGGCCTGCACGACTTTTTCAACGGTTTGTGTTGGCACCGCTTTCCGTTGGCCAAGCGCCGTTTGAATCAGCTACAAGCCGCCGAGATCGAAGCCCAAGGCATCCGCGCCACACGTGGTCCTGTGCGAGATGCACTGACACTGTTTGACGAAAACGCGGTTCTGATGCACGCGCCGGATGCGGTCTGGGCGGCATTGCAAGCGCGGGATTGGCACCAACTCTTTGTGGACTTGCGTGGGCAATGGCCCCACGTGTCCATCGTGTTGTTTGGCCATGCCTTGCTGGAAAAACTCGTCACCCCTTACAAGTCGATCACCGGCCATGTGTACCGTGTGGCCAACGCTGTCAACCCACACGACGACGCTGCCTTAGACACGTGGCTGGCGCAGGACTTGCAGCCCGCCAAACTCGCCACCAAGCCCTATGAGCCATTGCCCGTGTTGGGTGTGCCCGATTGGTGGCCTGCCAATGCCGAGTGTGGGTTTTACGAAGATGCCCAGGTCTTTCGTCCCAAGCGAGAAATGACTGCCCCATCAGCCTTACCACCCCCAGCCTGTGGCCCTAAGGTTTGTTTGCGATGAAGATTTTGTTGTGAGCCAACCCACATCACCCTGGACGGTCGCCCCAGCGCAAGCGGTGCCGACCATGGCCATTCAGCCTGCGGCTGAACTCACGCCTGCGCAAAAACGTTTCAACACCTTGTTGGCGCGTGTGTCGCAGCTGTCGGAGTCCATTGCCACGCTAGAGGCCTTGTCCACTCAGCACCGCAGCCGCCACTTGAGCGCGATGTCTGCCTTGCAGAACCAAGAAGACGCTGCACGTCAAAACCTCTTGCTGTTTCTCGACCGTCGTTTGCAGCAAGCCGAGCTCACGGCCACGCATCGGCGCAGTGCCACGCAAATCATCTTGGCGTTGTGCGGGGCCTTGGCGCACAAGCACGACGTGCAAGTGCAAGCCGTCTTCAACCAACACCACAGCGACGAAGACGCCCAAGCCTTGGCCGAAGAAGCCCGTGCGGGGGCCGAACATGCCAAAGCCGTGTTTGAAGATTTGTTTGGCAAGCCTTTGCAAGGCGCAGACGATTTGCACACCGCAGAGGCGGTGTTTGAAGCGGGCCTGCGTCAGTACCGCGACCAACAACAACGCTTAGAGGACAAGCGTCAAGCCAAGAAGGCCAAGAAAAAACCAGCGGCACGACAGATCAAAGATGCGCAGCAACAGATGGATGCCAACACGGCGCTGCGCACCGTCTATCGCCAGCTTGCCAGCGCCTTGCATCCGGACCGAGAACCCGACGAGGCCGAGCGCTTGCGCAAGACCGCGCTGATGAGTGAAGTCAACGCCGCCTATGACCGCAAGAGCTTGTCGGAGCTGCTCAAGCTGCAATTGCACATGGCGCAGATCGACAGCGCCGCTTTGAGCCGCATGGCCGATGACAAACTCAACGCCATGTCTTTGCTGCTCAAAGAGCAAGTGGAGGCGCTCGAGGAAGACGAGGCACAAGCCCAGTTTGAAATTCGTCACTACCTAGGTGTGAACGAACTCGACCACATCAGTGCCGAGAGCTTGGCGCGAGCTTTGGCGATTCAATTGCGCGACAAAGAACATGAGGTTCACACGCTAGAGCGTGACCTGCGTCGCATTCAAAACGACGCGGAGCTCAAACGCTGGCTCAAAGAACAAGCGCAACTGGCCAAAGAAGCGCGGGCCGAGTTGACGGACTTGGACCGTCTGTTGTACCGATAAGTGCAAGCTAAAGCTAGAAGTCTTTTCTAGCAAGCATCAATAGTTGTATATACGTATTGCTCAAAAATAACCATCATCATGGATGGAGGTTGTTTGCCGTGAATCACTTAAAAATAAGTCCAGATACTCTGCGTAAGTTATCGCTCAAGCATTCAGTCACACGCGCGGAGGTCGAGCAATGTTTTGTCAATCGATCTGGGCGACTTTTAATGGACACGCGTGAAAATCACCGAACAGACCCACCCACGCTTTGGTTTCTTGCCTTGACCAATCGATCCCGTCTTTTGAAAATTGTGTATATACAAATCGACTCTACAATTCATCTGAAGTCGGCGTTCCCCCCGAACAAGATAGAAATCGAGATTTACGACCGCTTCGGTTAACCGAACAGCAGCCTCAAAAGGAAGTGCACCATGAATACATCTAAGACTGAAAACGCCGCTCAAGCTTGGGACAGTCGTCTACTGGGCGCTAGCGCTACCCATGTAGCAGTTGCTGATTCTGCACATGAGCAGGCACTCGATAAAGCGATGGAACTACAGTCCATCTCAATTCGTTTACCTCAACAACTCATTGAGCAATACAAGTTGATTGCCCACTTTCATGGCGTTGGTTATCAGCCATTGATGCGTGATGTTTTGACACGCTATGTGCCGGATGCGTTGCAAGAAATCATACAAACACAGATGAAACAAGCGCAGGAAACGGCAGCAACCTCGCGTCTCATACCCAAGAAAAAAGCGCCGGGTAAACCGACGCTTCGTAAAGCTCAGAAACAAGCGGCTTGATCAAACCGGCAAGTAGCCTTCCACCGACAAATAACGCTCGCCCGTGTCGTAGTTAAAGCCCAGCACGGTGGCGCCCGCTGGAATCTCTGCCAGCTTTTGGGCAATCGCAGCCAAGGTCGCACCAGACGAGATGCCCACCAACAAACCTTCTTCAGCGGCACTGCGGCGGCCCATTTCGCGGGCGGCGTCGGCTTCAACTTGAATGACGCCATCGAGCAGGGCGGTGTCTAAGTTCTTGGGAATAAAGCCCGCGCCAATGCCTTGGATGGGGTGCGGTGCGGGTGCGCCGCCAGAGATGACCGGTGAGGCCGTGGGCTCGACGGCATACACCTTGAGCTTGGGCCATTTGGCTTTGAGTACCTTGGCGGTGCCCGTTAAGTGGCCGCCTGTGCCCACGCCCGTGATGAGCACGTCCACCCCATCGGGGAAATCCGCAATGATTTCTTGCGCCGTGGTGCGCACGTGAACATCGATGTTGGCGGGGTTTTCAAACTGCTGTGGAATCCACGCGCCCGGTGTTTGTGCGGCCAATTCTTCGGCGCGGGCGATGGCGCCCTTCATGCCTTTTTCGCGAGGTGTCAAATCAAACGATGCGCCATAGGCCAGCATCAGGCGGCGGCGCTCGATGCTCATGCTGTCGGGCATGACCAAAATCAGTTTGTAGCCCTTGACCGCCGCCACCATGGCGAGGCCTACACCGGTGTTGCCCGAGGTCGGCTCGATGATGGTGCCGCCCGCTTTGAGTGCGCCTGATTTTTCAGCAGCTTCCACCATGGCCAATGCAATGCGGTCTTTGATGGAGCCACCGGGGTTGGTGCGCTCGGACTTGATCCACACCTGATGCGTGTGGCCAAACAGGCGGTTGATGCGAATGTGGGGCGTGTGACCGATGGTGTCTAAAACGCTGTTGGCTTTCATGGGGTGCTCCTGGTTGAAATGATCTGTCGTGCAACGGCTTCGCCTACTTTAATGCCATCTACGCCCGCCGACAAAATGCCGCCCGCATATCCCGCGCCTTCACCTGCGGGGTACAAGCCCGCAAGTGTGGGGCTTTGCAAGGTGGTGTCTTCACGTGCGATGCGCAGGGGGGATGAGGTGCGTGTCTCCACCCCCGTCATCACTGCGTCGTGCATGTCAAAGCCTTTGATTTTTCGGCCAAACACTGGCAGCGCTTCGCGCATGGCGGTGATGGCGTAGTCGGGCAAAGCGCTGTTCAGGCTCACCATCTTCACGCCCGGCTTGTAGGAAGGCTCGACGCTGCCCAAAGCAGTGGATGCACGGTCGGCCACAAAGTCGCCCACCAATTGCGCAGGCGCTTCGTAGCTGCTGCCACCAAGGGTATAGGCGTGGGCTTCGAGTTGGCGTTGCAACACCAAGCCTGCAAGGGGGTGATAGCCGCCGGGGGCGTCGCGTGTGTCGTGGCGCACGGTGTTGCCAAGTTCTTGGCCCAACTCGGCTTCAAAAGCGGCGGGGTCGGTGGGGTAGTCGCTGGGGTCAATGCCGACCACGATGCCTGCATTGGCATTGCGTTCATTGCGTGAATATTGGCTCATGCCGTTGGTTACCACGCGGCCTGCTTCGCTGGTGGCCGCCACCACGGTGCCGCCCGGGCACATGCAAAAGCTATACACCGCACGGCCGTTTTCGGCGTGATGCACCAGTTTGTAGTCGGCCGCACCCAGCAGTGGGTGACCTGCATGCTGGCCCCAGCGGGCGCGGTCAATCACGCCTTGTGGGTGTTCAATGCGCACTCCCACCGAGAAGGGCTTGGCCTCCATCGCCACGGCATGGCGGTGCAACATGGTGAATGTGTCGCGCGAGCTGTGGCCCAGCGCCATCACCACATGGCGTGCGGGCAAGGTGTAAGTCTCGCCCGTGGCATGGTTGTGGATGCGCAGGGCTTGCACGGCGCGCTGAGATGACGTGCCATCAGACGTGCGCTCGTATTCGACATCGACCACGCGTTGCTCAAAGCGCACCTCACCCCCCAAGCGGATGATTTCTTCGCGCAGCCCCTCCACCACCTTCACCAGCTTGAAGGTGCCGATGTGCGGGTGCGCCGCGAACAAAATTTCTTCTGGCGCCCCAAAGCGCACAAACTCCTGCATCACCTTGCGGCCCAAGTGGCGCGGGTCTTTGATTTGGCTGTAGAGCTTGCCGTCTGAGAACGTGCCGGCACCGCCTTCGCCGAATTGCACATTGCTTTCAGCCTTCAATATTTTTTTGCGCCACAAGCCCCACGTGTCTTTGGTGCGTTGACGCACGGTGGTGCCGCGCTCAATCACGATGGGCTTGAAACCCATTTGCGCCAACACCAGTGCCGCAAAAATACCGCACGGTCCAAAGCCCACCACCACGGGGCGCTCGCCTTCGTTTTTCCCCCAATCACCCGCTGCGTGTGCGGGGGCGTGCCACGCCATGTCGGGCGTGGCTTGGATGTGTGAGTTCTTGGCGTGTTGGGCGAGGAGCGGGGCTTCTTGCGAGGCGTCGTTCAGCGTGACGTCCACGATGTAGACCACCAGCAGGTTTTGCTTGCGTGCGTCAAAGCTGCGTTTGAACACCGTCAACGTGGCCAACTCCGCGGTGTCAATCCCCAAGGCCTGTGCAGCGAGACTGCGCAGGGCCTCTATGGGGTGAGGGGCAAGCTGACGATCAGCTTGGGTTTCTGCGGGTGCGTCGGCCGCGCGGCGTTCTTCCACGGGAAGAACAGACAGCGGAAGTTTGAGTTCTGAGAGTCGAATCACAAGCGTGTGGCCCGTGGTCATCGGGCAAGTCATGTAAAAGCAGTCATTATCTTTGACTTCGATCTGGCGAGAAAAAACCCACCACGCTTGCGCGTGGTGGGTTTGCGGCTTTTAAATCCTTGACTGGCCTTAGCCAGCGTGGGGATTAGAAGTTGTGCAAGATGGAAACACCGAACTGTGTCAACTTGGCACCGTAACCAAGGGCTGCAACAGACGATTGACCGCCACCTGAGTTGTTGATGTTGTTCTGAGCACCGTTCTTAATTTGCGTGTACGCAGTTGTGATCGCAGTACGTTTGCTCAAGTCATAGCGAGCACCCAATGTGTAGGCTTTAGAACCTGAATCATCGGCATTGCCAACATTGCCAATGGACACATCGCCTTGCTTCGCATACACAGCGTGCAACTCCCAATTACCTAAGCGATGCTGCACACCAAACAAGTTGCTGCTTTGCTTGCGATCACCCCCTTGAACGCCGAGCAGCGTGTTGGTACCGGGCGCTGCTGTCACCGCAATAACGTTTGCACTGGCGACTGGATCTGAGAAAGTTTGCTGGAAGCGTGAGTTAATGAAATACACCTTGCTGCCCTCTGCGTAGCTGTAGGCAAGGCCCAACTTCTGCGCTTTGATGGAGTTGTCGAGTGTTTTAGCAGCAGCTGTACCTGCGGCAATTTCAGCTGCCGAGAAAGTTTGGCCAGTGGCTGTCCCTACGCCGTTCAACTGTGATGTGAACTTGCCGTAGTCAAATTGAGCCGCCCAAGGGCCTTGGTTGAATTTCAGAGTCAAGCCTTGTGCTTTGGCTTTGGCTTCACCCGTAGGGTTGGCTGTGTTCAAAGCGTTGGGGGATCCTGACTCTGCTGCGCTTGGATGTGAAAACCAGAACTCAGAGCCAGCAAAAGGGCCGAGTGCCGAGTTGCCAACGAATTTCACGGTGTTTTCCACGCGTGCCATCGGATTGGCAATCCAGCCAGAGGATGGCGATGTGTACATGCCGTTGATCGCGAAGTGAATGCGGTTTGCACTCACATCTTCAATGGCACCGTTACTCCAGAATACGTTTTGGCGACCCAAGCGGATGTCGCCTGTGGCGTTGCTCAAGCCCACCCATGCGTCGCGTGAGCCTAAGAAACCAGTGCCAGAGTTAGGCATATCCGATTGACCGTTTCCTGTGGCTGTATCGATGTTGATACCCGTTTCAATCACGGATTTCGCAGATAAGCCACCACCTAAGTCCTCGTTGATGCGAAAACCAATGCGCGAACCATCGTCAGCAACACGGCGACGGTTTTGTACTTCATAAGCAGTATTGGCTGGAATTACTGCGCCGCCACCTTCTGCTGAAGTTGAGGCGCCGCCACCTGGGGTAGCTGTGCCGCCGGTCGTTTTGTAAATTGCATCGTAGCCAACATGTGCTCGGCCATAGATTTCAACGGTTGATTGCGCTAATACAGAAGTAGTAGCATAGATGGAGGAAATTGCAGCAAGTGCAACGAGGGTTATTGACAATTACCCCTTCACCATCCATATAAGTGATTGACTTAAAATGAAATTAATTTAAAATCACCTGAAGTGCATAACTTGTTAAAATTATTAACTATGAGCATTTTAGTCGTATATTTATTGTTTTTGTTAATAAGCGATTTACCGCATCGCTGCGGTGAAAAACGCCCGCGTGTGCAATGCGAGGTGGAGGGGGGTTTATGAATCAAAACTTCGCATTGCCCGTGGGTGCCGTGAACGACGAGCATTTTTTTCTGCCTCGGGTTCGCAACGCGCCGATCAAGTCGAGCATGACTTGTATTGATGGCTTGCCTATGAAGTTGAAGATTTATCGCATCGCTGGCAGCAAGTACTGGCAGCTTCGGTTTTATCACCAAGGCCGATACACGATGCAAAGTTTGAGAACCACGGACTTTGAAGAGGCGCAAGGTCTGGCCAAGGTGTTCTTTCATAACTTTGAGGCGTCTGGTTCCTATGTGCCGCCTATGACAAAGTCGGCCGAACTCACCCCTTTGCAGAACCAGCAACTGTTGCACGATCTGATTGAAGAGGTGCTGTCGGCAGAGCTGGAAAAGGTGCATCGTGACGAAATCAAGCACGGCTCTTACGTGATGAGCAAAATCAGATTGGAAGGGCTGGTGTTTGATTTTTTCAAGCAACGTCCGCTCAACAAAATTGAGGTGGATGATCTAGAGAGCTTCATCGCCTTTTTGACCACGAAAAAACTCTCCCCATCCACGATGCAGGGCTACATCGCGCAAGTCAGAAAAGTGTTGCGCTTGTTGCATCGTAAAAAAATTCTCAAGAACATCCCAGAGTTCCCAGCGCTGAAGACGCAACCGAATTCCAGAGGGGCATTCACGCTCACCGAGTACAAAGCCATCCTGCGCAAATCTAAAGCGTTACGAAGCAGTCGTTATGCGGATTGGGCGCAGGACCATAAGATTTGGATCAAGCGCGATTACCACCAGATGCCGGTGGAGATGAATTGGTTGATCCGCTTCATGGTCTACACCTTTGTGCGTCCGGGTGATATCCGTCAAATTCAAAACAAGCACATCGAAATCATTCGCGGGACTTATTTATATCTGCGACTGAATTTGCCAGAGGTCAAACGGCACAAGGCCGCAACAGTGAGCTTGCCTCCAGCGGTGCGAATTTATTCGGCCTTGCTGGACTACCAACGTGCGCGTGGCTATGGAAGGCCCGATGACTTTGTGTTTTTCCCCGAGGTGACCAACCGTCGCGCTGTCTTGGATATTGCCGGCTGGTGCTTCAACTGGATATTGCAAGACTTGGGTTTGAAGGCGGGCCCGCACGGTACGGATCGGTCGTTGTACAGCTTGCGCCACACCGCGATCACGTTTCGCTTGATCTATGGCGGCAACATTGATCTTCTGACCTTGGCGCGCAATGCCCGCACCTCGGTGGAGATGATTGAGAAGTTTTATGCCAGCACCTTGTCCGCTGAAATGAATATCGCGTTGATTCATGGCAAGCGGCAGTAGCCGATAATCAAGGCGTGAAGCTCGCTAGGCCGTCGCTGGTGCAATCTGGGAAACCAGGCACTGGAGGAACGTCCGGACTGCGTAGGACAGCGTAAGAGGTAACACCTCTCCACCGTGAGGTGAGGATCAGAGCAACAGAGACGAGCCGCTTGAGTGCGGGTGAAACGGGCAATCTCTACGCGCAGCAATACCAAGTAGGCCAATGTTGATGTGGTTCCGCAGAGTTGGCGGGTAGGTAGCACCGAGCCGAGTGGGTGACCCTCGGCCCAGATTAATGACGGTCACGCGCAGGGCAACTTGCGTGCACAGAATCCGGCGTATCGGCGAGCTTCACACTTTTATTTCTCCCTTCAAGGCCGCAGATGTCAGACCCCACCCACACCGACAACTTCGAGCAGCCGATCTTGCACGAGACGGCACTCAGCAAGTCCATGGTGTTTTCTGACGTCGACATTCAAAGCCGCATGAGCGTGGCGCGACCCGATGAGTTGCAGTTTGAGTACACGCGTTTGATGATGGGCGCGATGTTGTTTCACCCGCAGCCCAAACGTCTGTTGATGGTGGGCTTGGGCGGCGGTTCGTTGGCTAAGTTTTGTTACAAACACTTGCCCAACACACACATCACGGTGGTTGAGATCAACCCGCACGTGATCGCGTTGCGTCACCACTTCTGTGTCCCCGATGACGATGCACGCTTCCAAGTGCTACGCATGGATGCCGCGCATTTCATGGCGCAGACGGAACAAAAATTTGACGTGGTGTTTGTGGATGGCTTCGACCAGCACGGGATGCCCGAGCAGTTGTGTTCGACGCAGTTCTATTCAGACTGCCATCGCGTGTTGACATCGGGCGGAGTGGCGGTGATGAACTTGCATCGGTTCAGCGCTTACCGAGATGTGTATGTGGACCGCATGGAATCCATCTTCGATCAGGGGGTGTGGGTCGTCAACGCACCGGGGACGACCAACTGCATTGTTTTTGCGGTGAATCATTTTTCGAAGCACGCTCCACTCACGTTCAGCAAACACAAGCCTGCGCATTGGAGTGATGAGGCGTGGACGCAAATTTCAGCCAGCGTGGCGCGGGTATTTTTGGCCACCCAAGCGCTGGCGACAGACGACGCGGTCATCCATTCGTGAGGCTCTGAATTCTCTCTACATGGGCCAGCAACGAGCGCATGGCCACGGGCCACAAGCGAGGCGGCACATCGTCATAGGCGTGTTTGACCCAATCGTCCATGCTGCCCTCTGGGTGTTTTTGCATGACGCCCAAAATTTTGGCTTCGCGTTTGAGTCGGTGTGTTTTGAGGTGGGCGATGCACGCGCGTGCATCGTGCGGCTCATCCCACAAATTGCCCAGCACATGGCCGTGAGCGGGCAAGATAAATTCCACACGGTCTTGCGTACACGCTGCCATGAGCTTGTCGAGTGAGTTCAGGTAGTCGTTCATATGGCCGTCCGGCGGGTCGATCACGGTGGTGCTGCCGTTGAGCACATGGTCGCCGCTGAATAGCAAGCCATCTTCCTCCAGTACCAAGCACAAGTGGTTGGCTGCGTGACCGGGGGTGTGGACCACGCGCAGGGTGTGGGTGGTGCCTGTGCCATGCAACACCAGTCGCTCTCCATCGCGCAGTTCACGATCAGGCGTGAAGGCGCTGTGTGCGCGCGCACTGGGCTGCGAGGCAAGGCCAAGGATGGGAGGCTTGTGTCCGTGCTGTTCGCAGAAGGTTTGCAGCGGCGCTGCACCCGGTGAATGGTCGGGGTGGGAGTGGGTGCAGACGATGAAACGAATCTGACCACCTGCGGCACGCCACAAGCGGTCGAGGTGTTGAGCATCGGCAGGGCCCGGGTCGATGGCGGCATAGCCGGTGTCGGGGTCACCGACCAAATAGCTGTTGGTGCCGGGGCCCGTCATCACGCCCGAATTGGGTGCGGTGAGGCGTTGCACGTTTTTGAGCAGCCACACGGGTTGGTCACTCACCCAATCAAGGTGGTGCAGCATTTGCCCATCGGGGCAGGTGAGGGCCAATTCACCAAATGGCGCTTCATGCTCCATGTAGCGGGCTTCTTTGCCACCTAGCCAGCCAGCCCGCGGACAGCTCGTGAACCACGGCTGTTCGCGGGTGCAATCGGCCAGCACATCGTCCACGGTGGCGTAGTTTTGCAAACGCTCCAGCGTGCGAATGGTCGGGTAGATGATGAAGAAGTTGCCTTGTGCGTGACGCGCCAGTGCTTCGGCTGGGCGCACCCACACGGGCTCGAACTGCTCCTTCTCATCCGCGACTGGTATTTGTGCGTCCGGCATGCGCGCGACCAAGAAGGGCACATCAAAGCGGCGAGGCAGGTCTCGGTCCGTGATCCAGTGGGCCAAAACAAACACTTCGTCCGCGGCCAAGGTGAGCCCACGTGCGGCGCACTGCGAGGCGAAATCGGCCGGACTCGCTTGACGGTTGAGTGCGGCCAAGTCTGCGGCATGGGCCATTTGCCCGTTGGCATGCCGCGCCAGCAAGATGCCGAGTTCTTCAAAGCTTTCGCGAATCGCGGCAATGGCTTGGGTCAGGTGCAAGTCGCTTTGCGTGGCACGGCGCTTGGCGAGCGCATGAGCTTGCGCGTCAGCCTCATCAATGCCGCCGCCCGGAAACACGTAAGCGCCTGGCGCAAAACTGGCGGTCATGGCGCGGCGCGTCATCAAGACTTCTAGGCCCTCTGGTCCGTCGCGCAACAACAAGACAGTGGCCGCCGACAGCAAGCGTGCGGGTTCTTTGTGGGGATGGAGGAGTTGTGTAGATCGAACCATCTGCGCATTATGGAGAAACCTTCAAAACGCTTCGGCCTGAGTATTTACCCTTGCGTAAAGTCCGCAAGAGTTTGAGGCCTGCTTGCATCAACAATAAGTGCAACTCAAATTGTTCAGGAGGCTCCTCGGATGCAACGACGTACTTTTCAAATGGCTTTCAGTTTGGCCATGACTTTGGCTGCCCTTCACCTGCCACAGGTCGCGATGGCGCAAGCTTGGCCGGGCAAGCAGGCCATCAAGTTGGTGGCCGTGTTCCCGCCGGGTGGATCGGTAGACCAAGTCGCTCGCATCATTGCCCAGCCGCTGCAGCAGCAATTGGGACAAACGGTGATTGTGGAAAACCGTGGCGGTGCATCGGGCGTGATCGGTACATCCGCTGTGGTGCAAGCCCCTGCGGATGGGTATACCTTTGCCGTGGTGTTTGACACCCATGGCGTGAACCCAAGCCTTAACCCCAGCATGCCGTTTGACAGCAAGAAAGACTTGATTCCTTTGGTGTTGGTGGGCACATCACCCATGGTGCTGGCGACCAATGTGAACTCAGAATACAAAACCTTTGCCGATGTGATCGCTGCGGCCAAAGCCAAAAAGAACGTCAGCTTTGGCTCGATTGGCAATGGCAGTTTGGGTCATTTGGCCATGGCCTTGTTGGCTAAAAATGCCAATGTCGAGTGGACGCATGTGCCCTACAAAGGCGGCGGCCCCATGATGAGCGATGCTGTCGCAGGTCATGTGCCCCTGTCGATTGGTTCGGTGTTTGTGACCAAGCCGCACATTGACAGCGGTCGCATGCGCCCCTTGGCCGTGACCAGCAGCAAACGTGCCGCCGATTTACCCAACGTGCCAACCGTTGCTGAAAACGGCTATCCCGGTTTTGATGCGCCTGCTTGGTGGGCTGTGATGGCCTCTGCCAAAACGCCACCTGAGATCGTCAAGCGAATGAACGAGGAACTCAACAAAGTGCTGAAGAACCCAGAAGTCGCCAAGAAGTTGGACGCACAAGGCATTGACGTCAGCGGTGGCACAGTCGCTCAAGCCAGCACGTTCATTGACAAACAAATGACCACTTGGTCCAAGGTGGTGAAGGACAACAACATCAAGGCCGACTGATCAATCACGCGCTAGCTTGGCGATCAACGAGGTGCTTCGCCCTCGGGTGTGATCTGCAACGCCACCAAAAAGCGCGCCACCATGTTGTAAGTGGCAATGGCGGTGGTCAGTTCGACCAACTCAGTGGTGGTGAAGCGTGCTTTCAGGGCCGCGAACAAGGCATCTTCGACGTGCACATCGCGCGTCATTTGCGCTGCGTATTGCACCACGAGGCGTTCTGTTTCGCTCAGGGCTGCATCGGTGACGGGTTGACGCGCATCAGCTTGCACCGCACGGTTCAAGCCATCTAGCTCCGCTTGTGTGCCACCCGCGGAGAGGAAGTCCGGCGCGTGGTGGTGGTACTCGTAGTGCGCACCGGTCAGCAGGGCGACGGTGCAAATGCCCAGCTCGCAGAGCTTGCGGCTGGTAGGGAGGCCGGTACGCACGTTTTTGATGTAAACGTTCCAGCCGCGAGCGACTGGCTCGCTCCACAACAAAGCCCGGTCAAGGTTCATCAGTTCGCCGCCGCGACGGGCGAGGATGGCATCCACCAAGTCTTGCGGTTGATGTTTTTGTTCGGGGGTCCAAGCAGGAATGCGCATATGAATTGGAAGTTGGTTAAAAATTGAGGTGCACAGCATAAAGGCAAGCCAAGCAAAGTGGTGACCACTCAGTGACAGCCATGTGCTTGATCGCTTCGTACCCGATAATCACCCCATGCGAATTCGCTTTACCAAAATGCAGGGGGCTGGCAACGACTTCGTGGTCTTGGACGAGACCACGCAGCGCCTGAACCTCACGCCTGCGCACTACCGTTTTTTGGCCGACCGCCACTTTGGTGTGGGTGCGGACCAAATTCTCACGGTGCGTCCAGCCCCGCAGCCCGACGTGGACTTTGAATACCTCATTCACAACGCCGATGGCGGCGAGGTGGAGCAGTGTGGTAACGGCTCGCGCTGCTTCGTGCGCTTCGTGCGCGAGCAAGGGTTGACCGACAAAACCACTGTGCGCGTCAAAGTCCATGGCGGTGTGATTACCCTGCAAGAAATGCCAGATGGCCAAGTGACGGTGGACATGGGCGCACCTGTGTTTGACTTGCCTCACGTGCCTTTTGTGGCAACGCAGGCCGAGCCTTTGGATTTGACGGGTCAAGCGAGCCCTGTTTCAACATCCAACGCCGATGCTTGGCAAATCCGCCTGAGCAACGGCGACGCGGTGACTGTGGGCGTGGTGTCCATGGGCAACCCCCACGCCGTGCAAGTGGTGACCGATGTGGACACCGCCCCCGTGCTGACCCAAGGCCCTTTGATCGAACACCACGCGGCTTTTCCCAAGCGTGTGAACGCAGGCTTCATGCAAGTGACCCGTCGTGACGCAGTGCGTTTGCGCGTGTTTGAGCGCGGCGCCGGTGAAACCCTGGCCTGCGGCACGGGCGCCTGTGCCGCAGTCGTCACGGGCATCCGTTGGGGCTTGCTGGATTCACGCGTGACCGTGCAAACCCACGGCGGCACACTCACCATCGAATGGCAGGGCGGCGACACGCCCGTGCGCATGACGGGCCCCGCCACCACTGTCTTTCAAGGCGAAATCACGATTCCGGACACCCTATGACCCACTCAGCCATGAACCCCATCACCGAAGACGACATCGCCAATTTTTTGGTGAACACGCCAGATTTTTTTGAACGTCACGCCGAGCTCTTGTCGGCCGTCAGACTGACCAGCCCACACAGCCACCGCGCCGTGAGTTTGCAAGAACGCCAAGCTGAAATGATGCGTGAAAAAATTCGTGCCTTGGAGCTGCGCATGATGGACATGATGCGTCACGGCACCGAGAACGAAGTGCTGATTGAACGCATGCAACGCTGGGTCAAAACCTTGCTCATGACCACCAATGCCCGCGATTTGCCGCACACCATTGCCGATCACATCCAGCATGACTTCATGGTGCCGCAAGTCGCCATCAAGGTGTGGGGTGTCAGCGAGGCTTTCCAAATTGAGCCTTTCGCGCAAAGCGTGATTGACCCCATCAAAGACTTCGCCGCGTCCTTGACCAAGCCCTACGTGGGCATCAACAACAACTTCGATGCGGTGCAGTGGCTGGCTGATCCAGCTGCCGCGCAATCCGTTGCCTTCGTGGCCTTGCGTGCCACACGCGCACAAGACACGCCACAAACGGCGGCCGAACAACCCGTCATTGGCTTGTTGGTGTTGGCCTCACCCGACCCACAGCGCTACTACGAGGGCATGGGCACCACCATCATCGAGCGCATGGGCGATTTGGCCAGCGCGGCGCTCTCGCATCTCCGCTGATTCACCTTCGTTAAAGCAAATAACCATCAAAGCACATGGACTTGGTCGCCCGCTACCTCGACCACGTGCGTTTTGAAAAGCGTTTGGCCGAGCGCACCGTCACGCTCTACAGCCTCGACCTAGCCAAACTCACCGACTACGCGACACAGGCCAACGTCGCGCTAGAGGCCGTGCAAAGCAACCACATTCGCCGCTGGGTGTCGCAGATGCACAGCGGGGGGCGCAGTGGCCGCGGCATTGCACTCATCCTCTCGGGCTGGCGCGGGTTTTATGTGTGGCTAGGTCGTCAAGGCTTGGTGAGCAGCAACCCCGTGCAAGACGTGCGCGCCCCCAAAGCCCCCAAGCCCTTGCCCAAAGCCTTGAGCGTGGACGACGCCGTGCAACTGGCCGAGTACCACGCCGCCCCCGATGCCGCAGACCCGTGGCTCGAGTGCCGCGACGCCGCCTTGGTGGAGTTGTTGTATGGCTGTGGTTTGCGTGTGGGCGAGCTGGTGGGGCTGGATGTGCAAGCCGGTGAGCACGCCAAAGGCTGGATTGACTTTGACGGCGGCGAAGCCCATGTGTTGGGCAAAGGCAGCAAGCGTCGCAGCGTGCCTGTGGGCGGCAAAGCGCTAGAGGCCATGCAAGCCTGGGTGGCCGTGCGCGAGCAAGGCCTGACCCCTGCGACAGCCGAGCAAGCTGCCATGTTCATTGGCAGCAATGGCACACGCCTCACCGCCCAAGCCATTTGGCAACGCGTGCGTCAGCGCAGCTTGAAGGCGGGCTTGTCCACCCCCGTGCATCCGCACATGTTGCGTCACTCGTTTGCCAGCCATGTGCTGCAGTCCAGCCAAGACTTGCGCGGCGTGCAAGAGTTGCTGGGTCACGCCAACATCACCACCACACAGGTGTACACGCGCTTGGACTTTCAGCACTTGGCGCAGGCGTATGACTCGGCGCATCCACGGGCGCGGAAGAAATAACGCTTGTGTGAAGTTGCTCCGGCCCAAGTCAGGGGTGGGGTAGGAGCATCGGCTCCGGTGCGCGACGTGGCGAAGCGAAATAAACCGCAAAGCACAACCCAAACCACCAACGACTCAACCGACAATCGAGTCAATGAAAACCATCAAACTCAGAGAAGGTAAAGAGCGCTCTGCCTTGCGCCGCCACCCGTGGATTTTTGACAGCGCCATTGCCAAAGGCAGTGGCGATCCTGGCGAAACCGTGCGTGTAGAAACCAACGACGGCAAGTTCCTAGGTTGGGCCTCGTTCAGCCCCGCCTCCAAAATCCGCGCACGCATTTGGAGTTTTGACGAAGGCCAGCGCATTGATGCGGCGTTCTTTAAAGCCTCCATCGCGCGCGCCATCGCAGCGCGCAGCCGGTTTGACATTCAAAGCAACGGCATGCGTTTGATTCACGGCGAGTCCGATGGCTTGCCCGGCCTCATCGTCGATCGTTATGGCGACATCTTGGTGGCATCGTTTTTGTCGTGCGGTACTGAGCGTTGGAAAAACGTGATTGCCGACGAGCTGCTGGCGCAAACCGGCCTGACCCAACTCTATGAACGTTCAGACTCCAACGTGCGCAAGCTCGAAGGTTTGCCCGAAGTGACGGGCTGGTTGCGCGGCAACGGCAGCACGGGCGTGGTGCTGCGCGAGCACGATTGGCAGTTGTCGCTGGACGTGGCCGAGGGCCACAAAACAGGCTTTTATTTGGACCAACGCGACAGCCGCAAGAAGTTTGCAGACTATGCCCGTCGCTTGCAGTTTCAGCGCGTGCTCAACTGCTATTGCTACACCGGCGGCTTCACGGTCGCGGCTTTGGCCGGCGGCGCAGCGCATGTGACCTCGATCGACTCATCCGGCCCAGCCATTGAGCTGGCGAAAGCGAACGTGGCGCTGAACGGCTTTGACGCCGCACGCACCACCATGATGGATGCGGACGTGAATGCCTCGCTGCGACAGTTCATCCAAGAAGGCCGCACGTTTGACGCCATCGTGCTCGACCCACCCAAGTTTGCGCCCTCCGCCGCGCATGCCGACCGCGCGGCGCGCGCCTACAAAGACATCAACCGTTTGGCGTTCAAGTTGTTAGAGCCGGGCGGTGTGCTGTTCACCTACAGCTGCTCGGGCGGCATCAGTGCCGACTTGTTTCACAAAATCGTGGCTTCGGCGGGTATAGACGCGCCGTGTGATGGCTACATCAGCGAGCGCATGCAAGGCGCGCCCGACCATCCCATGACCCTGACCTTCCCCGAAGGCGAATACCTCAAGGGGCTGGTGGTCATCAAAGCGGCGGTGCTGGTTCAACAAGCCAGCTCGGCGACAATTGCGGGCTGATTGAAACGTTTAGAAATAAGGTTGCTCTTTTATGTTGATCCCCGCCACCATCCTGACCGGTTTTTTGGGCTCAGGCAAAACCACCTTGCTCAAGCGTGTGTTGACCGAGGCCCACGGCCAAAAAATTGCCATCATCGAAAACGAGTTTGGTGAAGAAAACATCGACAACGAGATTTTGGTGTCTGACACCAACGAGCAAATCATCCAAATGAACAACGGCTGTGTGTGCTGCTCCATCCGCGAAGACTTGCGCACCACCTTGCAACTGTTGGCCGCTAAAAAGCGCAAGGGTTTGCTGGACTTCGAGCGCGTGGTGATTGAAACCACCGGCTTGGCCGACCCCGGCCCTGTGGCGCAAACTTTTTTCATGGACGACGAGATTGCTGAGAGCTTTTTGCTCGACTCCATCCTCACCTTGGTGGACGCCAAACACGCTGCCCAGCAGTTGAATGACCGCCAAGAGGCCCGCCGCCAAGTGGGTTTTGCCGATCAGATTTTCATCAGCAAGGCCGATCTCGTCTCGCCTGCCGAGTTGGACGCTTTGCAGCACCGCCTCAAGCACATGAACCCACGTGCCCCACAAAAAGTGGCGCACTTTGGTGACGTGTCCTTGCGTGAAGTGTTTGATCTGCGCGGCTTCAACCTCAACGCCAAGCTCGACATCGACCCTGACTTCTTGGCCGATGACGACCACCACCACCATCACCACGAGGGCGAGCATTGCGACCACCCCTCGCACCAGCATGACCCTGCGCACGACCACGGTCACAGCCACGGCCCTGCGCATGGTGAGCCCGGCCATGTGCATGATGAGCACTGCAACCACGGTCACCATCACCACCATGACGACGATGTGAAGAGCTTTGTCTTCAAGTCCAAGCGCCAGTTTGATCCTGCCAAGCTAGAAGATTTTTTGGGGGCCATTGTCAACATCTATGGCCCCAAGATGCTGCGCTACAAAGGCGTGCTCAATATGAAGGGCACCGAGAAAAAGGTGATCTTCCAAGGCGTGCACCAGTTGATGGGCAGCGACTTAGGCCCCGATTGGGCCGAGGGCGAAGAGCGCATCAGCAAGATGGTGTTCATCGGCATTGACTTGCCCAAAGACATTCTGATCCAAGGCCTTGAACAATCCTTGGTTTGATAAATCTTGTTAGTTTTCTCTAAATTAATGAAGCCTTGGGGATTGTGGCTACAATCCCGCGCGCCAGACCCTGCCAATACATCCGTGTTGCCAGAGGCCGCTAGGAGACCCACAGTGAACGCTAAATCCAAGAAAACCGCTTCTAAGAAGCCTGTTCCCGCCAAGAAAGCGGCTAAAACAGCGGCAACGCCCAAAGCGGTTGCAAAGAAGGTTGTGAAAAAACCTGTGGTGAAGGCCAAGCCTGCTGCCAAGCCTGTGGCCAAGAAAGCCACGCCAGCTAAAGCGACTGCTAAAAAAGTGGTGGCGAAGAAAGCACCGGCTGCGAAGGCGCTTGCCAAGAAAGTTGTGGCGAAGAAGGCCGCTGCGCCTGTGAAGAAGGCAGTGGCTAAAAAGGTACCCGCTAAGGCAATCAAAAAAACAACAGCCAAGCCCGTGCCTAAAAAGGCAGCCGTCAAAGCGGTTGTCAAGGCCGCCAAGCCGCCAGCCAAGAAGGCTGTGAAAGCCGTGCACAAGCCCGCACCCAAAGTTGCTGTCAAACCTGTGGTGAAGGCTGCGCCTGCGAAGAAAGTCCCTGCTGCAAAACCAACGCCTGTCAAAGCCGCCAAGCCCTCTGTGGCGAAGGCGTCCAAGCCCGTTGTGGCCACACCTGCACCGGTGGTGCATGTGACCCCCATCATTCCTGGCTACACCCCTGTGGTGCACAAGAAAAACTCCAGAGCGGCCAAGATGGCCGCTTTGGTGCCACCCCCGCCAGCTCAAGTGGTTGCGTCCAACGCAGCCAAGAACAGCTTTATGCCCATGACGGCTCCTGCCGCGCCAACCATTGTTCCTGTGATACCTAAAAAAGACGCCAAACTCGCCAACAACTGGAAGACCAAAAAGGCCGACCAACTCACCGATGCAGAAATCATCGCCATGCCTGACAGCGAGTACATGAATGACACGCAAATGGCATTTTTCCGACTCAAACTCGTGCAGTTGAAAAACGAAGTGCTCAGCAACGCCAGCGAAACCACTGAGCATTTGCGTGAAGACACCGTGGTCGTGCCTGATCCTGCCGACCGCGCCACCATCGAAGAAGAACATGCTTTGGAATTGCGCACCCGTGACCGTGAGCGCAAGTTGCTCAAGAAGATCGAGCAATCCATTCAACGCATCGACAGCGGTGACTATGGTTACTGTGACGAAACCGGCGAAGCCATCGGGGTCGGTCGTTTGCTGGCCCGCCCAACCGCCAGTTTGTCGCTGGAAGCGCAAGAACGTCGCGAAATTAAACAGCGGATGTTCGGAGATTGATCGCAGCGCGGTCCGTCGTCCTCAAAAAAGCAGGCCTTCGCGCCTGCTTTTTTATGCCTATTTTTCTTCATAAGCCACTTTGAGTGCCTTTTCTAAGTGCTTCATTTATAAGGTTTTTTATCCAGTCGACTAGATGCTGAAGTCGCTGTAAGTTGTTGATTTCATTGAAAAAAATCCCAATTGATGCCGTTCTGAGTAAGTTTTCCTGCTACAGTGCAAATAAGTGCAATTAAGTGGTGAAAAGTGCCTTTGGTGCTTTTGCCGCGGATTGTTTGTTTTGTTTGCTTGTGCAAAAGGGAAGCCAACGTGTTTCAGGGCGCTTCATCGCTGAGTCTCGACGCCAAAGGTCGTTTGTCGGTGCCAACGCGGCATCGCGACGTCTTGAGTGCGACTGCGGCTGGGCAGCTCACCATCACGCGCCACCCGCACGGCTGTTTGATGATCTTTCCTCGCACCGAGTGGGAGAAGTTTCGTGAACGCATCGCCTCGCTGCCCATGAGTGCGCAATGGTGGAAGCGCATCTTTTTGGGCAATGCGATGGACATGGAGATGGATGGCACGGGCCGTGTCCTCATCTCGCCCGAGCTGCGCACCGCCGCGGGCATCAGCAAAGACACCATGTTGCTAGGCATGGGCAACCACTTTGAACTTTGGGACAAGGCCACTTACGAGGCGCAAGAGGCCCAAGCCATGCAGGGCGACATGCCCGATGTGTTCAAGGAATTTTCTTTTTAAAGGATGACGGTGGACACGCCATGGCAGCACACCACCGTCCTCCTGCGCGAAGCTGTCGAAGCTCTCGACATCCAGCCGGACGGTACTTATGTGGACGCGACCTTTGGTCGTGGGGGGCATTCCCGTCTCATCTTGTCCAAGCTCTCGCCCAAGGGGCGTTTGATTGCCTTCGACAAAGACCTCGACGCGATTGCCGCGGCCGAGCAAATTCAAGACCCGCGCTTTTCGATTCGTCACCAGGGCTTCACGCACTTGGGCGAGTTAGAGGCGGGCTCCATCGACGGCGTGCTGATGGATCTGGGGGTGAGCTCACCCCAGATCGACAACCCAGCACGCGGGTTTTCATTTCGAAACGACGGTCCTTTGGACATGCGCATGGACACCACCCGTGGCCAAAGCGTG
Source organism: uncultured Burkholderiales bacterium (assembly GCA_903886485.1). Lineage (GTDB taxonomy): Bacteria > Pseudomonadota > Gammaproteobacteria > Burkholderiales > Burkholderiaceae_C > Limnohabitans. Next base: position 303,667 of record CAISMH010000019.1, on the reverse strand, counting down.
TCCGAGTGGTTGGCCGAGGCAGAAGTCCAACACATGGCGGAGGTGATACGTGAATATGGCGAAGAACGGTTTGCTTTACAGATTGCAAAGGCGATTGATGCTCGCCGACAGGAACGGGGCGTGCCTACATCCACCGCTGAATTGGCCCAGCTCGTGGCTGACACGGTCAAAACCCGCGAGCCGGGCAAGGACCCTGCAACGCGCACATTTCAGGCTTTTCGGATTTTCATCAATGCCGAGCTTGAGGAGTTGCAACAAGCGTTAAACGCTTCGTTGCACGTCTTGCGTCCCGGAGGTCGATTGGCTGTGATCAGTTTCCATTCCTTGGAAGACCGCATCGTCAAGCAATTCATCACGCAACATTCGCGTGAGGTGTATGACCGCCGTGCGCCTTTTGCGGTACCCAAGGTGATGGACTTCAAGGCGATTGATCGCATCAAGCCAAGTGCGGCCGAGGTGGAGGGCAACCCCCGTTCACGCAGCGCCATCATGCGCGTGGCCGAGCGTCTGGGGGCGGTGGCATGAGTCGCCTGAGCTTGTTGTTGATGATTGCGGTGATGGCGAGTGCGCTGTATTTGGTGCGCACGCAATACGAGTCGCGCTCCCTCACCACGGAGATCGACCGCGCCAACAACGAAGCACGTCGCTTGGAAACTGAAAACGACCGCTTAGACGTGGAGCGCCGCGCACAAGCCACGCCCTTGCGTGTGGAAAAGCTGGCACGCGAACAACTGCACATGCACACCATCACGCCCGCCATCACACAGTACGCCACGGTGAATGGTGTCGTGGCACCTGCTTCTGCGGAGGCGCACCCATGAGCAGCCGCAGCGTGCAATACACCTCCAGCCCCTTGCTCGCCAGCAAGACGCCGATCTGGCGCAGCCAGTTCATCGTGGCTGTCATTGCCGCTGGTTTCTTGGGTTTGGTGGCACGTGCTGCGTATGTGCAAGTGATTGACAACGCCTTTTTCAAACGCCAAGGCACGGTGCGCTTTGTGCGCACCTTGGACTTGCCTGCCAACCGTGGTCGCATCTTGGACCGCAACGGCAACATCTTGGCCTCTAGCGTGCCCGTGCCCAGCATTTGGGCCAACCCCGAAGACATCGAGCGTGACCCTGCCAAGCTCAAAGCCTTGGCCAAGTTGTTGGGCATGACAGGGGTGGAGCTTGAAAAGAAATTAAAAGACGAAGACAAAGTGTTTGTTTGGCTCAAACGTCAAGTGGATGAGTCGGTTGCCAAAGAAATTGCTGCGCTCAAAATCAAAGGCGTTTACGACCGCAAAGAGTACAAGCGCATTTACCCAGAGGGTGAGTCGGTGGCACATGTGGTGGGCTTCACCAACGTCGAGAACTTAGGTCAAGAAGGTGTGGAGCTGACCTTCAACAAAGCCTTGGGTGGTAAAGCTGGTTCGCGTCGTGTCATCAAAGACCGTTTGGGTCGCGTGGTGGAAGACGTCGGTGAAATGGTTCCGCCCTTGGACGGTGAAGATTTGCAACTGAGCATTGACAGCAAAGTGCAGTACTTCGCTTACGAAAAAATCAAAGAAGCGGTGATCACCAACAAGGCCGCTGCAGGCAGCGTGGTTGTGCTCGATGTCAAAACCGGTGAGATTTTGGCGCTGACCAACTACCCCAGTTACGCACCCGGTCAAAGAGGCAATTTGAGCGGCGCGCAATTGCGCAACCGTGCGCTCACCGACACCTTCGAGCCGGGTTCGACGATGAAGCCCATTGTGGTTGGCTTGGCGTTGGAAAAAGGACTGGTGACGCCAGAGAGCACGATCCAAATCGGCAACGGCAAATTCAAGGTGGGCACTGCCACCATCACCGATGAACATGCCCACGGTCTGTTGACGATCAATCAAGTGATCCAAAAGTCCAGCAACATTGGCGCGTCTAAGTTGGCTTTGCAAATGGAGCCGCATGACATGTGGGAAGTGTTCACACAAGTTGGTTTGGGTCAAAAACCGCATGTGCCTTTCCCGGGTGCTGTGTCAGGCAAAGTGCGCGCTTACAAAACATGGCGTCCTATTGAGCAAGCCACCATGAGTTATGGCTATGGCTTGTCGGCCAGTTTGTTTCAATTGGCGCAGGCCTACACCGTGTTCGCCCATGATGGCGAAGTCGTCCCTGTGAGTTTGCTCAAGACCAACCAAGCCGTCACCGGCGCTCGCGTTTTTTCTTCAAAGAATGCAGCAGCGATGCGCAATATGCTGCACTTGGTCACGATTCAAGGCGGCACTGCGCCGAAGGCGCAAACCATGGGCTATGCCGTCGGTGGCAAGACCGGTACCGCCCACAAGGTCGAGGGCAAGGGTTACGCCAGCAAAAAATACCGTGGCTTCTTCGTCGGCATTGCGCCTATCGACAACCCGCGCATCGTGGTTGCCGTGATGGTGGATGAACCGACCAATGGCGCTTACTTTGGTGGCGACGTGGCGGCACCTGTGTTCAGCCAAACCGTGCAACAAACCTTGCGCATGATGGGTGTGCAGCCTGACATGGCGGTCAAGCCGCAAGTCGTCACGCAAGTTGAAAAGGAGTCCTTCTGATGAAGCAACTCCATAGCCCCCAAGAAGCCGCGCAGTGGTTGCGCACGCATGTGCAGGGTGTCTTGCTCACGGACAGTCGCGCTGTGCGCGCGGGCGATGGCTTCATCGCTTGGCCCGGTAGCGCGACGGATGGTCGTCATTTTGTGGTGTCTGCTCTGAAGCAAGGCGCAACGGCTTGTTTGGTGGAGCAATCAGGCGTCGACGCTTTTGCATGGGATGCCAACGAAGCCACGGCGACTTACCAAGGATTGAAAGCTGCCTGCGGCCCGATTGCGGCGGCTTACTATGAGCAACCCAGTCAGTCCTTGGACGTGGTCGCCATCACAGGCACCAATGGCAAAACATCAACCGCTTGGTGGCTGGCGCATGCCTTGCAGAACGCGGGCCAACGCTGTGCCATCGTGGGCACTTTGGGCGTGGGCGAAATCGGCAAACTGGAAATCACCGGCATGACCACGCCCGACCCCGTGCTGTTGCAGGCCCGCCTGCGCGACATGGTTGACGCAGGGGTCAAGGCTTGTGCTCTAGAAGCGTCATCCATTGGTTTGGCCGAGCATCGCTTAAGTGGTACGCAGGTTCGCGTGGCCATGTTCACCAACTTCACCCAAGACCACTTGGATTACCACGGCGACATGGCCAGTTATTGGCAGGCCAAGCTCGCGCTGTTCTCTTGGAGCGGCTTGCAAGCTGCGGTGGTGAACGTGGACGACGCGCAGGGCGTCACGCTGGCAGCCCAACTGCAAGCTCGTCCAGATGTGCGGGTATGGACCGTGTCTTGCGTGATGGATCGTACGAAGGCGCAGCAACACATCGTGGCGCAGCACATCCAACACGGCGCACACGGCTTGTGTTTCGAAGTCACCGAAGGTGATGAAACCCATGCCCTCGAGACCCACTTGGTCGGGCTCTACAACGTGAGCAATGTGCTGGGCGTCATCGCCTGTTTGCGTGCCATGGGCTTGGGCTTGGGCGATGCAGTCAACGCCTGTCGTGCGTTGCCTGCCGTACCCGGACGCATGGAGGTGGTGGGCACCACGGGCGAGCCTTTGGTCGTGATTGATTACGCACACACGCCCGATGCTGTGGCTCAAGCGGTTCAGGCGCTGTTGCCGCTGGCCAAATCACGCGGTGGTGTGTTGACATGTGTCTTGGGCTGCGGCGGTGATCGCGATGCCGCCAAGCGTCCGTTGATGGCTGCCGCTGCCGAGCCACACGCGCAACACTTGGTGTTGACCAGTGACAACCCCCGCCACGAAGACCCCCACACAATTTTGAATCACATGCTGGCAGGCCTAGCGCATCCAGCGAACGCCATCGTCATTCCTGACCGTGCGCAAGCCATTGCGGCCGCCGTACAGGAAGCACGCGCGCAAGACGTGGTGCTGATTGCAGGCAAAGGCCACGAAGACTACCAAGACATCGCTGGTGTGAAACACCCCTTCAGCGATGTGCGCCATGCGCGTGACGCATTGACACACAGGAGCGCCCATGTCTGACATGGACTTGAGCCTGAAGCAAATCAACCAATGGTTGTTGGATGCGCCCATGCACACGCAGTTGCACGGCGATGACCACTTGACGGTCCAACGCGTGCACACCGACAGCCGCACCTGCCAAGCCGGAGACTTGTTTGTCGCGCTCCAAGGTGAGCGTTTTGATGCGAATGACTTTTTGCCGCAAGTCGCCGCCCTTGGCGCCACAGCCGCTTTGGCGCACCAAGGCTTAGATGCCGCCAAGTTGGCGGGCATTGAAGTGGCCGACACACGCGTGGCTTTGGGTCAATTGGCGAAGGGTTGGCGCCGTCAATTCACTTTGCCCGTGATTGCGGTGACCGGCAGCAACGGCAAAACCACCGTGACCCAAATGATTGCCAGCATCTTGCGTGCCGATGCAGGTGACGATGCTTTAGCCACGCAAGGCAATTTGAACAACGACATTGGCGTGCCACTGACCCTGTTGCGTTTGCGCGCCCATCATCGCCGTGCGGTGGTGGAGTTGGGCATGAACCATCCCGGAGAGATCGCTGGTTTGGCTGCGATGACGCAAGCCACGGTAGCCTTGGTCAACAACGCCCAGCGCGAGCACCAAGAACACATGGTCTCGGTGCAAGCCGTGGCGCAAGAAAACGGGGAAGTCATCCAAGTCCTGCCTGCACATGGCATCGCCGTATTTCCCGCCCATGACGCCTACACCGCTTTGTGGCAAGACTTGGCGGGAGCACGCACTTGCTTGCGTTTTTCCATGACAGGCGAGGCCGAGGTTCACCTGCTCAAGGCCGATTGGCGCAACGACCATTGGGTTGTTGAAGCACAAACCCCAGAAGGCGTGCTGCGCACCCAGTTGCACATTGCTGGACGCCACAACGTTGGCAATGCGCTTGCGGCGACGGCTTGTGCTTTGGCTGCAGGCGTATCCCTCGATGTGATTGCCCTAGGGCTTCACGCGTTTGAACCGGTCAAAGGCCGCTCGCGTGCCTTTGGCATTCAATGCCAAGGCCATGCCATCACCGTGGTCGATGACACCTACAACGCCAACCCGGACTCTGTGCGCGCAGCCATTGAGGTGCTGGCTGAATTACCTGCACCTCGTTTGTTGGTGTTGGGTGACATGGGCGAGGTGGGAGCACAAGGTCCTGAGTTCCACCAAGAAGTGGGCCTGCACGCCGCGCACATGGGGCTAGAGCACGTGCTGTGCTTGGGTGACTTGGCTGCCTTCACGGCCCAAGCGTGCGGTGCACAGGCACAACATTTCCCCTCCATTGAAATGCTCAACCAACACGTGACGCAACTGCTGCCGCACTTGGGCAGCGTCTTGGTCAAAGGTTCGCGCTTCATGAAGATGGAGCGCGTCATCGACACGATCAGCGCTTCTCACCACAACACAAAGGACGCGACACCATGCTGCTGACCTTGGCCCAATGGCTGCAAACCCTCTCGCCAGACCTCGGCTTCTTTCGGGTGTTTCAATACCTCACCTTCCGCGCGGTGATGGCCGCATTGACGGCGCTGCTGATTGGCTTGATCGCTGGCCCCGCCGTGATTCGTCGCTTGACGGCACTCAAAATTGGTCAGCCCATCCGTGAGTACGCCATGCAATCGCATTTGGCCAAAAGCGGCACGCCCACCATGGGCGGCGTGTTGATCTTGATTGGCATTGCCGTGTCTACTTTGCTGTGGGCCGATTTGTCCAACCGCTTTGTCTGGATTGTGATGATCGTCACCTTCGGCTTTGGTGCGATTGGTTGGGTCGATGACTGGCGCAAAGTGGTCCACAAAGACCCAGAGGGCATGCGCTCGCGCGAGAAATACATGTGGCAATCCATCATTGGACTGACCGCCGCTTTGTATTTGGTGTTCAGCATTTCTGAAAGCAGCAACTTGCGCGTCTTGGAGTTGTTCTATTCGTGGGTCAAGTCCGGTTTTGATGTGAACTTACCGCCCAAGGCCGGCTTGCTCTTGCCCTTCATCAAAGAAGTGAGCTACCCCCTCGGCGTGTTTGGCTTTGTCATCATGACCTACTTGGTCATCGTGGGTTCGAGCAATGCGGTGAATTTGACGGACGGCTTAGATGGCTTGGCCATCATGCCGGTGGTCATGGTCGGGTCGGCGTTGGGCGTGTTTGCTTATGTGACAGGCAGTGCGGTGTATTCCAAATACCTGTTCTTCCCCCACATTCCCGGCTCTGGTGAGTTGATGATTTTTTGCGCGGCCATGGCCGGTGCAGGCTTGGCCTTCTTGTGGTTCAACACCCATCCAGCGCAAGTGTTCATGGGTGACGTTGGCGCTTTGGCCTTGGGCGGAGCGCTCGGCACGATTGCGGTGATCGTGCGCCAAGAGATCGTGTTGGCCATCATGGGCGGCATCTTTGTTGTCGAAGCTTTGTCGGTCATGGTGCAGGTCACGTACTTCAAATACACCAAGAAGAAATACGGCGAAGGCCGTCGTATTTTGAAAATGGCACCGCTGCACCACCACTTCGAAAAAACGGGCTGGAAAGAAACCCAAGTCGTCGTGCGTTTTTGGATCATCACCATGCTGCTGTGCTTGGTTGGTCTGTCTACCCTGAAGTTGAGATAAGACGATGCAGCAACTTCACAACCAATCGGTGCTGATTCTGGGCTTGGGTGACTCCGGCCTAGCCATGGCGCGTTGGTGCGTGCGACAGGGGGCGCGAGTGCAAGTCGTGGACACGCGTGCCCAGCCGCCGCATTTGGCCGTCTTGCACACCGAGCTCCCGCAAGTGAAGTTTGTGCAGGGTGCGTTCGAGGCGGCGCTGATCGAAGGTCAGGATGTGCGCGCAGTGTTCAAAAGCCCCGGCTTGAGCCCTGAGTCGGTCGCCCCGCTGTGGCATGCCGCTGTGGCTGCAGGCCTGTGGGTGGGGACGGAGCTGACCTTGTTTGCGCAAGCCTTGAGCGATTTGCAAACCAGCATGGCCTATCACCCCAAGGTCTTGGCCGTCACGGGCACCAACGGAAAGACCACCGTCACTTCGTTGACTGGCCAATTGCTCGCACGTGCGGGCAAGCGTGTGGCCGTGGCTGGCAATATTGGACCCACCTTGCTCGACACCTTGTCGCAAGCCTTAGATCAAGCCGCTCAAGAGCAAGCCGTCCAAGAGCAAGCCGCAGCGGACGAGGTGGCAGCGCAAGAAGCTGAAGCGCAAGCGGCTGCCGCACAAGCAGAACAACGCGCGATCGCAGCTGAGGAAGCGCTGGCACAAGACGCCAGCGCCCATGCCGATGTCGGATCGCAAATGGCACTCACCGGCACGCAGGCGCAAGCCGAGGCGGATACGGGCGAGCCCGAACCATCGGACACGGACGCCTTCGAGCTGGACTTACCCCCGCTGGTGCCGCCGCCACCGCCGCCTGCCGACCATCCGTTCATGCCGCAGGTGTGGGTGTTGGAGCTGTCGAGCTTTCAACTGGAAGGCGTGGACAACTTCGAACCCACCGCCGCCACAGTGCTCAACCTCACGCAAGACCACCTCGATTGGCATGGCAGCATGGATAGTTATGCGGCAGCCAAAGCGCGCATCTTTGGCCAACAAGGGGTGCTGATACTGAACCGCGAAGATGCCGCTGTGATGGCGATGCTGCCCGAGCCCGTGCGCGTGAAGTTGCAAAAGCCTCAAGTGCGAGCGCACATCACCTTCGGGGGCGACTTGCCCCAACGTACCGGTGATTACGGCATTGAAACCGTCAATGGCATGACATGGTTGGTCAGAGCGCTGGAAGCAGACGAAACGCGCAAGCGCCGTAAAGATGACGAAGAAGAAATTCATATCCAGCGCTTGATGCCTGCCGATGCCTTGCGCATTCGTGGTCGTCACAACGCACTCAATGCCTTGGCTGCATTGGCTTTGTCGGCCAGTGCGGGAGGCGATTTGGCGCCCATGCTGTTTGGCTTGCGCGAGTACGCGGGCGAGCCACACCGCGTGGCGTCCGTCACCATCCTCAACGGTGTGGAGTACTTCGATGACAGCAAAGGCACCAATGTAGGAGCCACCGTTGCTGCCTTGCAGGGCTTGGGAGTCGATCGCCGTCTGGTGGTGATTTTGGGCGGTGACGGCAAGGGTCAAAATTTCTCGCCATTGCAAGAACCCGTTGCACGCTTTGCACGTGCCGTGGTGCTGATCGGTCGCGATGCGCCTGCGTTGCGTGACGTGCTTCAGGACTGTGGTGTCACCTTGATCGATGCGGCGACCCTGCAAGAAGCCGTCTTGAAAGCCAGCGAGCAAGCGCACGCAGGTGACGCGGTGTTGTTGTCACCCGCTTGCGCCAGCATGGACATGTTTCGTAACTACGCTCACCGTGCCGAAGTCTTTGTGAGTGCTGTTCATCATCTGGTGGAAGAAGCCGGAGGCATGGCATGAGCGACATGGCCATCGCCGTCAAAGTACCGGTCGTGTTGCGCATGAAGCAATGGGTCAGTCGTCTCCTTGGCGCTGAGCCACAGGCTGGCATGGACGCATTGCCTGTGCGTGTACACGGCACGGAGTTCACGCGCACCGCGGCTTCGCCCGTCCACGTGAAAGGCTTTGATCAACCGTTGGTGTGGGTGACCTTTGCCTTGTTGATGTTTGGCTTGGTCATGGTGTACTCCGCATCGATTGCTATTCCAGACAACCCACGCATGGGCGCTGGCTATACGCCAACGCATTTCTTGCTACGCCACACCTTGTCGCTGTTCGTGGCGTTTGTCGCGGCTTTGTTGGCCTTTCAAATTCCACTCAACACTTGGGAGCGAATTGCACCGTGGGTGTTCGTGGCGGCCATTGTGTTGTTGATCGCCGTGCTGATTCCATTTGTCGGCAAATCAGTCAATGGCGCGCGCCGTTGGATTGGCTTGGGCTTCATGAATTTCCAACCCTCTGAACTCGCGAAGTGGGGTGTGTTGCTGTACGCGGCCAACTACATGGTGCGCAAGATGGAGGTGAAGGAAAACTTCTTCGCTGCGGTCACGCCGATGGGCGTGGCGGTGTCGGTGGTCGGCTTGTTGTTGTTGTCCGAGCCAGACATGGGCGCCTTCATGGTGATTGCCGTGATCGCCATGGGCATCTTGTTTTTGGGCGGTGTCAACGCGCGCATGTTCTTCTTGATTGCGGCGGCGCTGATTGGTGTGTTTGCCCTCATCATCGCGTCGTCGGAGTGGCGTCGTGAACGCATTTTTGCGTACCTCGACCCGTGGAGTTTGGAGCACGCCTTGGGCAAGGGCTACCAGTTGTCACACTCGCTGATCGCGATTGGGCGTGGTGAGATATTTGGTGTGGGCTTGGGCGGCAGTGTTGAAAAACTCCATTGGTTGCCCGAGGCACACACCGACTTTTTGCTCGCCGTGATTGGCGAAGAGTTTGGCTTTGTGGGCGTGGTGGCGGTGATTGGCATGTTCATGTGGCTGACGCGACGCATCATGTACATCGGGCGCCAAGCCATCGCCATGGATCGTGTGTTCGCCGGTTTGGTTGCGCAGGGCGTGGGCATTTGGATGGGATTTCAATCCTTCATCAACATGGGTGTGAACCTCGGTGCATTGCCGACCAAGGGCTTGACCTTGCCACTCATGAGTTATGGCGGCTCTGCGATTTTGTTGAACCTCATCGCCATTGCGGTGGTGTTGCGCGTGGACTTTGAAAACCGCGTGGTGATGCACGGAGGCAGGTTATGACCCAGCCACGCACTGCCCTCATCATGGCCGGTGGCACGGGTGGCCACATTTTCCCAGGCTTGGCTGTGGCCGAAGCTTTGCGTGGTCAAGGCTGGCATGTGCATTGGCTGGGGGCGCCCGAACCCAGCATGGAAAGTCAACTGGTGCCGCCACGCGGTTTTGCCTACGAAGCCGTGGCCTTTGGTGGTGTACGTGGCAAAGGGCTCAAAACGCTGGCGCTGCTGCCGTTCAAATTGTTGCGAGCGTTTTGGCAAAGCCTGTGCGTGGTGCGGCGTGTCCAGCCCAATGTGGTGGTGGGGCTTGGCGGGTACATCACCTTTCCCGCCGGCATGATGGCCGTGCTATGTGGCAAGCCTTTGGTCTTGCACGAACAAAACTCGGTGGCTGGCATGGCCAACAAAGTGTTGAGTCGCGTGGCTGATCGCGTGTTCAGCGCCTTCCCCCATGTGCTGCCCAAAGCCGAGTGGGTGGGCAACCCCATGCGCGACGGGTTTGTGAACCAACCCGAACCCGCCCAGCGCTTTGCGGACCGCACAGGTCCTTTGCGTGTGTTGGTGGTGGGGGGCAGCTTGGGCGCGCAAGCCCTCAACAAGGTGGTGCCGCAAGCCTTGGCCAAGATGCCGCACGACCAACGGCCTATCGTCACCCACCAAAGTGGCGCCAAACAAATTGAGGCACTGCGTGCCGCGTATGCAGAAGCAGGCGTGCAAGCCGAGTTGACGCCTTTCATTGACGACACCGCACCAGCGTTTGCCGAGGCCGACGTGGTGATTGCCCGTGCGGGTGCCAGCACCGTGACCGAGTTGGCTGCCGTGGGTACTGCTGCGATTTATGTGCCGTTCCCCCATGCGGTGGACGACCACCAAACCACCAACGCGCGCTTCGTCGTGGACGCAGGCGGCGGTTGGTTGATTCCACAACACGAATTGAAAGCCCAAGACTTGGCTGACCGATTGCAATTCATGACGCGCCGCACTTTGTTGGCCTATGCTGAAAAAGCCTATGCCCTGCGTCAAGTCCAAGCCGTCGCCCATGTGGTGAGCGCCTGCGAGCAACTCGCAGCGAAGGGAACAAACCAATGAAACACGCCATTCGCCACATCCATTTCGTCGGCATCGGTGGTGCAGGCATGAGCGGCATTGCTGAAGTGCTGCTGAACTTGGGCTATGTCATTTCAGGCTCTGACTTGTCCGACAGCGCCGCTTTGAAGCGTTTGCAAAGTTTGGGCATCCAAACTCATGTGGGCCATGACGCCCAAAATATCGCAGGCGCAGATGCGGTGGTCACCTCCACCGCGGTGCATGCCGATAACCCCGAGGTGGTGGCGGCACACGCCAAGCTCATTCCTGTGGTGCCACGCGCGGTGATGTTGGCCGAGTTGATGCGTCTGAAAACCGGCGTCGCCATTGCGGGTACCCACGGCAAAACCACCACCACCAGTTTGGTGGCCAGCGTGTTGGCCGAAGCGGGCTTAGACCCCACCTTTGTGATTGGCGGCAAGCTCAACAGCGCAGGGGCCAACGCCAAGCTGGGCTCGGGCGACTACATCGTGGTGGAGGCGGATGAGTCCGACGCTTCGTTCTTGAACCTCTTGCCCGTGATGGCGGTGGTGACCAACATCGACGCCGACCACATGGACACCTATGGCCATGACTTCAACAAGTTGAAGGCCGCCTTCATTGAGTTCTTGCACCGCATGCCGTTTTATGGCGCAGCGATTTTGTGCACCGACGATGCGGCGGTGCGCAGCATCTTGCCCGAGGTGTCACGCCCCATCACCAGCTATGGCTTCAACGAAGAAGCGCAAGTGCGTGCGGTGAATGTGCGTGCCGACAACGGCCGCATGTGTTTCACCGTGCAACGCCGCAACGGTGTGGTCTTGCCCGACCTCGACATCACCCTCAACTTGGCCGGTGAGCACAACGTGCTCAACGCCTTGGCTGCGATTGCGATTGCGGTGGAGTTGAACGTGCCCGATGCCGCGCTGCAAAAAGCCTTGGCTGAGTTCAAAGGCGTGGGTCGTCGTTTCCAACGTCATGGCGAAGTGGCAGCCAAAGAGGGTGGCCAGTTCACCCTCATTGAAGACTACGGGCATCACCCGGTCGAGCTCGCAGCAACGCTGGCCGCGGCGCGTGGTGCCTTTGCTGGACGTCGCTTGGTGTTGGCTTTCCAGCCGCACCGCTACACCCGCACACGCGATTGCTTTGAAGACTTTGTCGAAGTCATGGGCCGCGCCGATGTGCTGTGGCTGTCCGAAATTTATGCCGCGGGCGAAGCCCCAATTGCCGCGGCCGATGGCCGCGCACTCGCACGTGCCATGCGTGTGGCGGGCCACGAGGCGTTGGTCTTCGTGGATGACATTCAAAAAATGGCCCAAGTCATTGCGGACAACGCCCAAGCGGGCGATGTGGTGATGTGCATGGGCGCGGGATCGATTGGCCAAGTGCCAGTCAAAGTGCTGGAGTTGGTGCAACAACGTCAAAGCTGAACTATGTCCTTCAATATTCAAACCGCCAAAGTTGCTGTCCTCATGGGCGGCCTGTCTGCCGAGCGTGATGTGTCCCTCATGTCGGGCAGCGGTGTGCTCAAGGCCTTGCAAAGCAAGGGTGTCAACGTCACGGCGTTTGACCCCGCCGAGCGCAGCTTGGACGAACTCAAGCGCGAAGGCTTCACCCACGCGTTCATTGCCTTGCACGGTCGCTATGGTGAAGACGGTGCGGTGCAAGGTGCGCTGGAATTGCTGGGCATTCCCTACACAGGGTCTGGTGTGATGGCCTCGGCCATGGCGATGGACAAAGTCATGACCAAGCGGGTGTGGAGCGCCGTGGGCTTATCGACACCTAGCTATGTGTGGCTGTCGCCCGAAGACCAAACCGCAGACAACATTCAGGCCATTCCTGCCAAGCTCGGCTTGCCCTTGATCGTCAAGCCGCCCCGTGAAGGCTCCTCGATTGGCATGACGAAGGTGACGCAGGCCACGGGCATCCGTGCCGCAGCGGCACTCGCAACGCAATACGACCCCGATTTGCTGTGCGAAGAATTCATCACGGGCGAAGAGTTGACCTGCCCCATCTTGGGCAATGGCCCCCATGCGCGGGCTTTGCCCGTGGTGCGCATTGCTGCACCCGATGGCGCGTATGACTACAACCACAAATACTTCACGGATGATGTGAAGTACCACTGTCCCAGCGGATTGCCCGAAGCCGAAGAGCAAGAGATTCAACGCTTGGTGGTGGCTGCGTACCGTGCCTTGGGCTGCCGTGGTTGGGGCCGAGCCGACATCATGTTGCGCGCCACAGATCGCAAGCCGTTTTTGTTGGAGATGAACACATCGCCCGGCATGACCAGTCACTCCTTAGTGCCTATGTCTGCCCGTGCAGCAGGCATCAGTTATGAAGACCTCTGCTTGATGCTGCTGGAGAGCGCCACGCTGGATCACCCTGGAGGTCCCAAAGCCGTATGAGCACGCGCTACACCCACATGCGTCCCCGTCCGGAGGTGAATCTCTCAGTGCCGGTGCCGCTGGACGTCAAACTCATGCACATGGCGGCATCGCTCATGTTTGTGAGTTTGGTGTTGGGCGCTTTGGGCGCGGGTGTCTGGGCCTTGGTGCGCTTGCCTGCGTTTGCCTTGACGGGCATCACCGTGCGTGGGGATGTGGAGCACAACAACGAAGTGACCTTGCGTGCCAATGTGGTGACCAAGTTCACGGGCAATTTCTTCACTGCCGATTTGGGCCGTGTGCGTGATGCATTTGAGAGCGTGCCTTGGGTGCGGTTGGCCTCTGTGCAGCGCGAGTTCCCCAATCGTTTGCGCGTGACTTTGCAAGAGCACAAGCCTGTGGCGTATTGGGGGGATGACGGTGAACAACGCATGCTCAACAGCTTTGGCGAAGTGTTTGAAGCCAACATCGGCGATTTGGAGGAAGTCAAGATGCCACGCCTGAGTGGGCCTGACAGCCAATCCTCACAAGTGTTGAGCATGTATTTGGCCTTGGCCCCTGCATTCAAAGATCTGACCTTGACGTTGGACAGCTTGGAGCTCACGGAACGCGGCAGCTGGCGTGCCCGACTTCAACACGGGGGTGTGATGGAGTTAGGACGAGGCAGTGTGGATGACGTGATGACACGGGTGCAACGTGTCTCCAAGACTTTGGCGCAAGTGACACAAAAACTAGGACGCAAAGTCTCGGCGATTGAGTCGGCCGATTTGCGATACGAGAACGGATATGCGCTTCGGGTGCGCGGGGTGAGCACGCAAGACGTGGCTGCCAAGCGCTAACGGGCACAGAAAGAAGACGAGAAAGAACGAGGCTGTTATGGCAAAAGAGTACAAAGATTTGGTAGTCGGCTTAGACATTGGCACCGCCAAGGTCATGGTGGTCGTGGCCGAAGTGTTGCCCAGTGGTGAGCTCAAGCTCGCCGGTCTTGGTGTGGCGCCCAGCAATGGTTTGAAGCGTGGCGTGGTGGTCAACATTGACGCCACGGTGCAAAGCATTCAACAGGCTTTGAAAGAAGCAGAGTTGATGGCGGACTGCAAAATCACACGGGTCTACACAGGCATCACTGGCAGCCACATCCGCGGCATCAACTCCACGGGCATGGTGGCGGTCAAAGACAAAGAAGTCACCGCTGCCGATGTGGCGCGTGTGGTGGAGACGGCCAAAGCCATCAATATTTCGACCGACCAACGCTTGTTGCTGGTGCAGCCACAAGAGTTTGTGATTGACGGCCAAGATGTGCGTGAACCCATTGGCATGAGCGGCATCCGCTTGGAAGCCAAGGTGCACATCGTCACAGGCGCACAGAGTGCGGCAGAAAACATCATCAAATGCGTGCGTCGTTGTGGCTTGGATGTAGACCGCCTCATGCTCAACCCCTTGGCCTCCAGCATGTCGGTGTTGACGGACGACGAGCGCGAGTTGGGTGTGGCCTTGGTCGACATTGGTGCGGGTACCACCGACGTGGCGATTTTTACCAACGGTGCCATTCGACACACAGCGGTCATTCCGATTGCAGGTGACTTGATCACCAGTGACATCGCCATGGCTTTGCGAACCCCCACCAAAGACGCAGAAGAAATCAAGATTGAATCGGGCTACGCCAAGCAATTGTTGGCCGACCCCGAGGTGCAAGTGGAGGTGCCCGGTTTGGGCGACCGTTCACCGCGCATGTTGAGCCGTCAAGCGCTGGCCGGTGTGATTGAGCCACGCGTGGAAGAAATCTTTTCGCTGGTGCAACAAGTCATCCGCGATTCAGGCTACGAAGAGGTTCTGTCGTCTGGCATCGTGCTGACTGGTGGCAGCGCAGTCATGCCGGGCATGGTGGAGTTGGGCGAAGACATCTTCTTGAAGCCTGTGCGTCGCGGTATTCCGCACTATGACAGCGCACTGGCTGACATGGTGTCGCAACCGCGTGCCGCCACCGTGATGGGATTGCTGGTCGAGGCCGGTGTGGATCGCCAACGTGGTTTCAAAGTTTCACAAAAGAGTGGGTCTGTCAATTCCTTGATGGACCGTCTCAAAGATTGGTTTGTGGGGAACTTCTAAACATGATTCCTCCCAGCTTGCTTTATCTCGCACGTGGCAGTCCGCCAAAGCGACCGCGCACCGGGCCGCGTTGGCGACCCGGCGCGGCGACGGCGCCACCCTCGTAGAAGGAGCGCGATGAAACAAAACCAACATATGAATTCAAGGCAACTGCAAATTTTTAGATTGATAGGAGAAACATCATGAGCATCGAAATGATCGAAGTTGAAGCATTCAACTCAGGCACCCAAATTAAAGTGATTGGCGTGGGTGGCGGCGGCGGTAACGCGGTCGAACACATGATCAGCTCAGGCGTGCAAGGCGTGGAGTTCGTTTGCGCGAACACCGATGCACAAGCCTTGCGCGTCAGTAACGCACACAAAGTGATTCAACTGGGCTCCACGGGCTTGGGCGCTGGCAGCAAGCCAGAACGCGGCCGCGAAGCTGCGGAGGCCGCGATTGACGACATCCGCTTGGCGCTGGAAGGCACCAACATGTTGTTCGTGACAGCGGGTATGGGTGGCGGTACGGGTACGGGGGCCGCACCTGTGGTGGCGCGTGTGGCACGTGAGATGGGTATCTTGACTGTAGGCGTGGTCACCAAGCCCTTCGAATTCGAAGGCAGCCGTCGCATGGGCAATGCCGAGGCAGGTTTGGCCGAACTCGAAGCTAACGTGGACTCCCTCATCGTGGTGTTGAACGAAAAGCTGATGGACGTGCTCGGTGAAGAAGCCAGCCAAGACGAAGCCTTCGCATTTGCCAACGACGTGTTGAAAAACTCCGTGGGCGGCATTGCAGAAATCATCAACGTGGAAGCCTTGGTGAACGTCGACTTTGAAGACGTGCGCACCGTGATGAGCGAAACCGGCAAGGCCATGATGGGCACAGCGGCGGCCAACGGCCCCGACCGTGCGCGCATCGCGGCTGAACAAGCGGTGGCTTGCCCCTTGCTCGAAGGTGTGGACATGTCAGGCGCCAAAGGCGTGTTGGTGTTGATCACCGCAGCCAAGGGCGGCTTGAAGTTGTCCGAGTCTCGCGAAGCCATGAACACGATTCGCAAATTCGCTTCACCAGACGCGCATGTGATTTACGGCACGGCTTACGACGAAAGTTTGGGCGACCAAATTCGCGTCACCGTGGTGGCCACGGGTTTGGCTGGCAGCCGTCGTGCAGCACCTCAGTTGCAAGTGCTGCGTACCGGCACGGACGGTGTGAGCTTTCCCACCACGCAAGCCAACAATGCATCTCCTGCGGGTGTGCTGGCAGCAGCCTCCACAGGTTTGGCTGGTTTGGCAGCGGGCTTGGGCGTCGGCGCAGCTGCGGCACAACCCAACTACGAGTCCATGAACTCACCTGCCGTGTGGCGTGGCAACCGTACCTCGGCAGCAGCCAAGGTGGATGCTTTGTCCTCAGGTGGCATGGATGACTATGAAATCCCTGCCTTCTTGCGCAAGCAAGCGGATTGAGTAGACCCTCACGCAGGGCACTATTCTGGTCATTGAATGAATGAATCACCTCCTAGGAGGTGGTTCATTAAAATCCACTCGTGCTTAAACAACGAACACTTCAATCGCTCACCAAGGCCGTGGGTGTCGGCCTTCACAGCGGTCAACGCGTGGAGCTGACGCTGCGTCCTGCGCCCCCCGACACGGGCATCGTGTTTCGTCGGGTGGACTTGCCGCAGCCTGTCGAGATCCCCATCACAGCCACCGCTGTGACGGACACGCGTTTGGCGTCGACCATCTCCAATGGTGGCGCCAAAGTATTCACGGTCGAGCATTTGATGTCAGCCTGTGCGGGCTTGGGCTTGGACAACCTTTGCATCGACATCACGGCCGAAGAGGTGCCGATTCTGGATGGGTCCGCTTCGTCGTTCGTGTTCTTGCTGCAAAGCGCGGGCATCGTGGAGCAAAACGCACCCAAGCGCTTCATCCGTGTCTTGAAGGCGGTGGAAGTGCGTGAGGGTGAGGGCGCCAACGTGAAGTGGGCAAGACTCGAGCCCCATCATGGCTACAAGCTCAGTTTTGAAATTGATTTCCACCACCCCGCCGTCGATTCCACGGGGCAAAGCGTGGTGTTCGACATGGACACCGATGTCTACACCCGTGACATTGCGAGGGCAAGAACCTTTGGTTTCACACGTGATGTCGAGATGATGCGTGCCAATGGCTTGGCTCTGGGCGGTGGGTTGGACAACGCGATCGTGATGGATGACTACAAGGTCTTGAACAGCGAAGGCTTGCGCTATGACGACGAGTTCGTGAAGCACAAAATCCTCGATGCCATGGGGGACTTGTATTTGATTGGCAAGCCTTTGCTCGCCTCGTATGTGGCGTTTCGTTCAGGACACGCCATGAACAACAAACTTTTACGTGAACTTCTCAGCCAACCGGAGGCTTACGACATCGTCACCTTTGACGATGCGCGAAAGGCACCCCCGGGTTTGGCGCAACTCGCGCCAGCTTGGTGAGGCGCAGCACAACAACGTCCGCTGGACGAGGGAGCGCATGAGATGACCGTCTATCACATCCCCACGGTTTATCTCATTCTTGGCGTTCTGTATCTTTTATTGCCCTTGACGGTTTGGTTGGTGTTGTTGAACCAACCCTCCAAGGCGGCCTCTTGGTGGTGTGCCGGCGGTGAGCTATTAGGCGTCGCCTTGTTGTTGGTTGGCTTGCGCGCACATCTGCCTGCTTGGGCGACTTACACACTGGCCAACGGCATGATGTGGACGGCTGTCTTGATGCAGGCCATGGCCCTGCGTCGCGCCCGAGACCAGACGATCAACATAAAGCAGTGCGCGTTATTGATCCTGTCTTGCTTGGCTGTGTTCGAGTTTTTTCGCGTGATTTTGCAAAATGCAGTTTTGCGTTTTGGCTGGTCCACCTTCATCTTTACCGCCGTATTTACATACATCTCATATTTGGCTTGGCACATCGGCGTGGTTTACCGCCTCAAAAGTGCGCAATGGTTGTCGGCGATTTATGCAACCACAGCCATCACGATGTTCACACGCATGAGCTTGGTGCTATCAGGTTTGACAGAGCCTGAAGTGATGGCGCAAGGCTTAGACAGTGCCTTGACGGTGATCATGGGTTTGCTGATTTCAATTTTGGGTAATTTTGCGTTTGTGGGCATGTTTTTGGAGCGCTCAACACAAGGCGAGATGAACGCCATCGCTCAACGCGCTCGCCAAGAGGAGAGTGCGCGGCTGGGGGAGCAAATTGCCCAGCTAGAGCGCCAACGCACCTTAGGAACCATGTCTGCATCGTTTGCACATGAGTTGAGTCAACCCCTCACATCGATCTTGATGGATGCACAAGCCATCAAAACGAGTGTGGCGCAGGGGGGCTCAAATTCGAAAGAAATTTTGGAGTCCATTGCTGAGATTGAAAAAAGTACGTACCGCACCGTGAAGTTGGTGGAGCGCATTCGTAACTTCATTCGACCCACGCAAGCGGAGTATGACTATGTGGACTTCAAAACGTTGTTGCAAGATGTGGCGCAATTGTTGGCGTACGAGATTCGGCAACAAAAAATACGTGTGGAATTTGATGGGGACTCGGTGACATGCTGGGTGCATGGGGACCACATTCAGCTTTCACAGATTGTGTTGAACGTGTATCGCAACGCCATGCAAGCGATGGCCTTGAGCGATGAGAAAACACTTTTCGTGACTTTGGAGCGTTTGGGCGAGCGGGTGGTTTTGCGTGTGCGTGACACCGGTCTGGGTATTCCGGCCGCGATGAAAGACCTGGTGGGTCAAGCTTTTGTCACGTCGAAAGAAGGCGGCTTGGGCGTGGGCTTGTCCATCTCAAGTGCCATTGCACAGATGCACAGCGGCAGCTTGACCATCTCTAACGCGGTCGATGGTGGTGCGATTGTGGAGTTGAGTTTGCCTGCCGTCGATCTCTGAGGCAGGGGCTTTTTAGCGGCTGCGGCCCGCTTTGTACATGCTGCTGGTGCTGCGTTGTAAGTCAGTGGCAGCGGCCAAGCGAGCCATGGAATGGCCCGCATGCGCATGTGTGATGGCAATGCCCAAGGCATCAGCCGCATCCGGGCCGGGCAGGCCAGGTAGCTGAAGCAAGCGCTTGACCATTTCTTGCACCTGCTCTTTTTTGGCCAAACCATGACCCGCAACAGCTTGCTTCATTTGCAAGGCCGTGTATTCGGCGACGGGTAAATGGCATGTGGCCAACGCGGTGATGCAAGCGCCGCGGGCTTGACCGAGCAAGAGGGTGGCTTGTGGGTTGACGTTGACGAACACAATCTCCACGGCGGATGTCTCGGGTTGGTAGCGCTCCACGACTTCATGGATGCCGTCGAACAAGACCTTCAAGCGATCTGCCAAATTGCCTTGGGCTTCTTTGTTGGTGCGAATGGTGCCGCTGGCGACATAGAGCAGTTGAGAGCCGTGCTTTTCCACCACACCAAAACCAGTGGTGCGCAAGCCGGGATCAATGCCAAGAATTCGCATCAACGGTCGGGCAGTTGTGCGCTGCCCATGCGCATCAAGATAATTTCGGTGCGGCCCGACAGGTACTCTGACTGCGGGAATTTTTGATAGTGCTTTGGGCGTGGCAGCATCACCGCCAAACGGCCGGCTTCCCACGCAGTGAGTTGCGAGGCGGGTTTTTGAAAATAGTGTTGTGCAGCCGCTTCGGCGCCAAATACACCTTCGCCCCATTCCACGTGGTTGAGGTAAATCTCAAGAATGCGTTTCTTGCCAACAATGGTTTCGAGCATCAGGGTCAAGACAAATTCTTGGCCTTTGCGGATGAAGGTGCGCTCGCCCGAAAGAAATAAATTCTTCGCCAACTGTTGTGTGATGGTGGAGCCACCGACCACCTTGGGGGCTGCCTTGCCCTGTGCTTTGCGGCTTGCTTGGAGTTCGGCCTTGGCGTTCTTGGCCCAGGCCTTTTCAATGGCCTCCCACTGCACGCCATCGTGTTGCACAAAGATGTCGTCTTCAGAGGCAATCACGGCGCGTTTGAGGTTGTTAGAGATTTGCTCATAAGGCACCCAGTCTTGGCGCCAACGCAGGCGGTCTTTGGTGTTGGCGATGCGCCAAGCCTCCGAGCGCTCAAAAGCGGTGGACTCAGGCGCGACACGCGCCATGACCGCGATGCGTGCCAAAAAGAAAACTTGCAGGCCCACCCCAGCGATGAGGACCAAGAGCAACCAGCGCAGCAGGGGGCGGTAGCGTGGGTGGTTCATGGCAGTTCAGTGGGCGGCTTCGCCACCACGTGTTTGCAAGGTGTTGTCTCGGCTGAAGATGAAACGCGAGACGATGGCCAGCTGATCTGCTTGTCGACGCATCTCTTGCGTGAACTCACCAAACGGGCCAGCAGCCGTGGCAATGGCTTGCGCACGCCGGTCTAGGTCCGCGTGGCCTGAGCTTTGCACGACTTCTGTGTCGATCACTCGGCCTTGGTTGTTGACGGTGATGATCATGGTCAATTCGCCATAGAGTTTTTGTCCGTTCTGTGCAACGGGAAAGTAGCTGGTGCCGCGTTCTTCAATCCTGCGACGCAGCGCATCGTAGTACAGCGCATAGGTCGCCTGTTGGGTGGCCGGGCTGAGGTAGTGTTTGTGTGGGCGAGCGTTGTCTTGGTTGATGCGTTCTTCAATTTCGGCCAGCAGCTTGAGCATTTGCCGACGTTTTTGTTCGACAGCATCTGGTGTGGCTTGTGCTTTTTGAGGTTGAGGTGGTGGCAGTTGGGCGAGCAAGTTCTTGACTTGCGCCAGCAGCAAGGATTGCTCTTTGCGCATGGCGCTGACTTGGCGCTGCATGGACTCGGTCATGTCCCCGACAGAGGTGGTTGCGGCTGTTGGCAGCGGCGAGGCAGCGCGACCGCTCTTGAGCTCCCCACCGCCTGCGAGTTGTGTTTGGGCTAAGGCTTGGGCCTTGTCAGGGGCGTCGGCTTTGGCTTGGGTGTTGACCAAAATCACATCCAGCGGTGTGTCGTTGAACAAACGCTCAAACCGATCAGGTGCGGCAATGCGCAATGTCAGCAGCGAGCCATGAAAGACAAGCGAGATGAACAACGCTCTTTGGAGCGTGGTCCACCGATGCCAAGAAATACGCGAGAGCATCACGCTGCATCAACCTCCGCTGTGGGTGCCTCGTTCACATCCATGGCGAGGGCAATCGGGCCTGCGGCGCTGTCGTCTTCGTCGTCGCTCAGGTCTGCTTCTTGTGCGCCAGTTGGCGCATCGACGTCGAGCAGGTGCAACAAGTGGCCCGTGACATCCAAGGTGATGTCATCCACGGCGCTCAAGCGCAGTTGCACATGAGTCCCGCGCGGCAAGTCACCGCCGCCCAGCACGGGCAAGACCAAGGGCAGGTCATCGGCACGGGCCATGGGGGGCTGACCTGGGAAGGCTTTGAAGACGGTGGCACTGAGTTCGGTGATGTTGTGTTGTTTCAAATATTGCAGCGTCCAAAAACGTTCCATGCCGTTTTGGTAGGCGTTGTAGGCGCCGTAGGCGCCATCAAAGGCCGAGATGATGGAGAACAGTTCCGCATCTTTGGGTTTGAACGGTGCGGCCAATGCCGCGGTGCTGCCGTGTTTGGCACAGGCAATGATTTGCCATTGGTTCACCAAGTCGGTGTAGCGGCGCAGGGGCGAGGTGCTCCATGCGTAGCTGGGTACACCAATGCCCGCATGCGGCAAAGCTTTGGTGCCCATGCGCACTTTGACGCCGGGCAGCAAGCTGGCTTGGCTGCGGTAGATGCCGGGCACGCCGAGTTCGGCCATCCAATTGCCCCACGTGCTGTTGGCCAAAATCATGGCCTCGGCCACCATCAAGTCGAGCGGCGCACCGCGTTGACGGATGCTGATTTGGACTTGCTCGTGGCCTTGGGGCTCGGCACCGTCATTGCCCACCAAGCGGAAGTTGTAGTCAGGGCGGTTGAAGTTCTCAGGCTTGCCGCGCACCACTTCGCGCTGGGCTTTGAGGTGTTGGGCCAAGCGAAACAAGAACGCCAGTTGTGCACGTGGCATGGCGGGCTCGACCACACCTGCGTCATGCGTGAAGCTGTCGTCGTTGAGCCAAGCTTCGGTGACGATGGCATCGAGTTGGTCGTGGCGCAAATTCGCCGCGATGGGCACACGCTCCACCCGTGTTTCGGTGTGTTGCAAGGCGAGGGTGGTTTCATCAAACGTGACATACAGCGACACCGCAGGGCAGTCGCGGCCTTCTTGCAAGGTGTAGGTTTGCACCACCTCGTCGGGCAACATGGTGATTTTGTAGCCGGGCATGTAAACGGTGGACAGGCGCTGACGACCTAGCTGGTCAATCGCGTCGCCCGGCTTGAGTGCCAGTGCGGGTGCGGCGATGTGAATGCCCAGTGTGACCGTGCCTGTGCCCAAGCCTTGCACCGACAACGCGTCGTCGATTTCGGTGGTTTGTGAGTCGTCGATTGAATAGGCCTGCACATTTGCCAGCGGCAGTTCATCCGCAATGGCGGGGGCTTGAAGGTTGGGAAAGCCTGTGCCTTTGGGGAAGTTGTCAAACAAAAAGCGCTGCCAATGGAATTGGTAAGCCGAGGTGATGGCACCTGCTTTTTGGAGCAAGGCCAGCGGCGCGGTTTGGGTCGTGCGCGCGGCTTCCACCACGGCTTTGTATTCGGGGGCGTTTTTGTCGGGCTTGAACAAAATTTTGTAGAGCTGCGTTTGAATGGGGGCAGGGCAAGTGCCTTGGCCCAACTCGGCAGCCCAGCCTTCAATTTGCGCTTGGATTTGTTTTTTCTTTTCGATGCCAGCGAGGGCTTGGGCAATCACCTCGGCAGAGGCTTTTCGGAATCGACCTTTGCCAGCGCGGCGAAAGTAGTGCGGCGCTTCAAACAGACGAAACAACGCCGCCGTTTGTTCGGTGAGCGTGGCTTGGGCGCTGAAGTATTCACGCGCGAGATCGGCAAAACCGAATTCGTCTTCGGGGGCGAATTCCCAAGCGAGGTCGAGTTCGATGGTGGTGCTCAGGGCCTGTGCATCGCGCATCAGATCAGCGGGCGAGGGCTTCTCAAACTTGAGCAGCAAATTGGCGGCCTTGACCTTGACCCGTTTGCCAGATTCCAGCTCGATTTGGGCCGAGCTTTCCGCTTCGGAGAGGATGCGGCCCGTCTGGAATTTTCCAGCTTCTTCAAACAATGCGTACATGGGCGCAATTGTCCCATGCTCGCGCCATGTCGACCTAGGCTGCAGACGGCAAGTTGAGAAACGCCAGCAGTTGTGGCAAGTAATTGGCGAAGTTGCTCAGGGCGTGGTCGCCGCCCTCTAAAACCACAAGGTGAGAGTCGGGGTAACGCGCGGTCATTTCGCGCCAGTCCAATACTTCGTCACCTTGGGCGATGAGGGCCCACACCTTGTCGGGTTGCGGGATTGGGCCAACGGTCAGGGCGCGGAGTTCATCTACAAATTCGGGGGCAAAGTAAAAGCGTTCGGCAGGGTTGTGCCAAGCTGAGTGTTCGCCAATGTATTGGGCCAAGTCACGCGCGGGGTCAATCGCGGGGTTGAGCAGCACGGCTTTGCAGCCGCGCTGCACGGCCAACCACGTGGCATAGAAGCCTCCGAGCGATGAGCCGATCACCGCCATGCTGTGTGCGGGCCAGTTGGCGGTGCCTGCTTGGATGAGGTCCACCGCTGCTTGGGGCGAGGGCGGCAACTGTGGGCACCACCAGATGACGTTTGGAAACTGTGTGGCCATCAGGGCCGCCACTTGCTTTGCTTTGGTGGACTGTGGTGAGGAGCGAAACCCGTGCAAATACAGAACATGGGTGGTGGCGGTGACGTGGCTGTGCGAGATCATGCCAAATGCTAGCAGCGGCGGCTGCGAGGCAAGCCCTCTGACAGGGGATAATCACCGTCATGCCTACCGTCATCCATAAACCCAGCCCACTTCAGCGACTGAGACCTTTGCTCAAAGGGTTTGACGGGCCGCTGGCTTTTGGTATTTTTTTGCTGGCATGTGCAGGTTTGCTGACCATGTACTCGTCGGGCTTTGCCAATGGCGCGCGCTTTTATGACCATGGCCGCAATATGTTGATTGCGGGCTTCATCATGTTTTTGGTGGCGCAAATTCCACCGCAACGTTTGATGGCGTTTGCGGTGCCGCTGTACACCGTGGGCGTGGCCTTGTTGGTGGCGGTGGCTTTGTTTGGCTTGACCAAAAAAGGCGCACGTCGATGGTTGAACATTGGGGTGGTGATTCAGCCGAGTGAAATCATGAAGATTGCCATGCCCTTGATGCTCGCGTGGTGGTTTCAAAAGCGCGAAGGTCAGTTGCGTCCGCTGGACTTTTTGGTGGCGGGCTTGTTGCTGTTGGTGCCAGTGGGCCTCATCGTGCGGCAGCCGGATTTGGGGACGGCTATTTTGGTATTGTCCGCAGGGATTGCTGTGATCTTCTTTGCGGGGCTGAGTTGGTGGCTCATCGTGCCGCCCATCATCATGGGTGTGATTGGCGTGGGCTTGGTGGTGTTTTTTGAGCCCACGTTGTGCGCCGACGGTTTTCGTTGGCCCATCCTGCATGACTACCAGCAGCAGCGCATTTGTACTTTGCTAGATCCGACGCGAGACCCCTTAGGCAAAGGCTTTCACATCATCCAAGGCATGATTGCGATTGGCTCGGGCGGTTTCTGGGGCAAAGGTTTTATGCAAGGCACGCAAACCCATTTGGATTTCATTCCTGAGCGCACCACCGACTTTGTGTTCGCTGCCTTTGGCGAAGAGTTTGGTTTGGTGGGCAACTTGATGCTCATTGCTTCTTTTATCTTTTTGATCTTGCGCGGCTTGGCCATTTCGGTGGAAGGCCCCACGCTGTTTGCCCGTTTGCTGGCTGGTAGCGTGACCTTGAGTTTCTTCATTTACGCTTTTGTGAACATGGGCATGGTCAGTGGCATGCTCCCGGTGGTGGGCGTGCCGTTGCCGTTCATCAGCTATGGCGGCACAGCCATGGTGACACTGGGCTTGGGTTTGGGGATATTGATGTCGGTGGCCAAGGCCAAACAGTTGGTGCAGTCATAATTCGCGCATGATTTCACGCGAACCCACCCTTGAGCGATTGGCCATTGCCCGTCAACTGTTGTTAGAGCCTTTCGGTTTGGACGAAACCGACTTGGCCCGCACCTTGGCCGAGATCAAAGCGCACAAAGTGGACGAGGCCGATTTGTATTTTCAATACACCCGTGCCGAAGGCTGGAGCTTGGAAGAGGGCATTGTCAAAACAGGCTCGTTCAGCATCGACCAAGGCGTGGGCGTGCGTGCGGTGAGTGGCGAAAAAACTGCGTTTGCCTACTCTGACGATATTTCCAAAGCCTCCTTGCTAGACGCGGCACGCACGGTGCGCACGATTGGCGCAGCCGCCAAAGGCGCACGCGTCAAAGTGCCCACACGAAAGGTGGCATCTAGCCGTTCTTTGTATGGTGGCTTAGACCCGATTGCTTCGCTCAACAGCACAGAAAAAGTAGAACTGTTGGGCCGCATCGAACAAATGGCTCGCGCCAAAGACCCACGCGTGATTCAAGTCATGGCCGGTTTGGCCAGTGAGTACGACGTGGTGATGGTGGTGCGTGCGGATGGCACCTTGGCGGCCGATGTGCGCCCACTCGTGCGCCTGAGCGTGACCGTGATTGCGGAACAAAACGGCCGTCGCGAAGTGGGTTCTGCCGGTGGTGGTGGTCGTTTTGGCCTTGACCATTTCGATGATGCGCTGGCACAAAGCTATGTGGACGAGGCCGTGCAACTGGCCCTCACCAACCTCGATGCACGCCCAGCCCCTGCGGGCGAAATGAGCGTTGTGTTAGGCCCGGGCTGGCCCGGCATCTTGTTGCACGAAGCGATTGGCCACGGTTTGGAAGGCGACTTCAACCGCAAAGGCTCGAGCGCATTCAGTGGTCGTATCGGTCAACGCGTGGCCGCCAAAGGCGTGACGGTGTTAGATGATGGCACCATTCCCGACCGCCGTGGCTCACTCAATGTGGACGACGAGGGCAACCCCAGCCAGCGTAATGTGTTGATTGAAGATGGCATCTTGAAGGGCTACATCCAAGACGGCATGAACGCCCGCTTAATGGGCGTCAAGCCCACAGGCAATGGCCGCCGCGAAAGTTATGCCCATGTGCCCATGCCGCGCATGACCAACACCTACATGTTGGGCGGCGACAAGTCGCCCGAAGAAATTGTGAGCAGTCTGAAGAAGGGCTTGTACGCCGTGAACTTTGGCGGCGGGCAAGTGGACATCACGTCAGGCAAGTTTGTGTTCTCGACCTCGCTGGCGTATTGGGTGGAAAACGGCAAGATTCAATACCCGGTCAAAGGCGCGACCTTGGTGGGCAACGGCCCCGATGCGCTGACGCGTGTGAGCTTGATCGGCAATGACATGCAACTCGACCCAGGTGTCGGCACCTGCGGCAAGGAAGGCCAAAGCGTGCCTGTAGGCGTAGGTCAACCCACCTTGCGCATCGATGGCTTGACCGTGGGTGGAACGGCCTAAACGCTGTGTTACATTTCAAGCCATGAGTTCAACCCGTTTTTATTTTGCTTACTTTTTTATCTCACGCCCCCACGGCGGTCGAGAGTTCTGAACGTAGCCCAAACGCTCTGAACTCCCCAACCAACCGCCGGACCCCCGGCGGTTTTTTTTTGCCAAACTGCTTCATCACTTTTTCAAACTTCAGGACGAGACCATGAAAACGAACACCAGTTATCCAAGCCACGTTGAAAACACCAGTCAAACCGATGACCAACGTATCAAGGACATTACCGTGCTGCCTCCTCCTGAACATTTGATTCGCTTCTTTCCGATTCAGGGCACGCCCGTCGAGAAGCTGATCACCCACACGCGCAAAACCATTCACAACATCATGCACGGTACAGATGACCGCTTGCTGGTGGTGATTGGCCCATGCTCCATCCATGACCCGGCAGCGGCCATTGACTACGCCCGTCGCTTGCAGCCCTTGCGCGAAAAATACGCTGACACCTTGGAGATTGTGATGCGCGTGTACTTCGAAAAGCCACGCACCACGGTCGGCTGGAAGGGCTTGATCAATGACCCCTACTTGGATGAGAGCTACCGCATTGACGAGGGTTTGCGCATTGCACGCCAGTTGTTGATTGAAATCAACCGTCTTGGGCTTCCTGCGGGTAGTGAGTTCTTGGACGCCATCAGTCCGCAATACATTGGCGACTTGATTTCGTGGGGCGCGATTGGGGCGCGTACAACCGAGAGCCAAGTGCATCGCGAATTGGCTTCGGGTATCTCTGCGCCGATCGGGTTCAAGAACGGCACGGATGGCAATATCAAAATCGCCACGGATGCGATTCAAGCGGCGGCAGGGGCGCACCACTTTTTGTCCGTGCATAAAAACGGTCAAGTGGCAATTGTGCAAACCAAGGGCAACAAAGATTGCCACGTCATTTTGCGCGGCGGCAAAGCCCCCAACTACGATGCAGCCAGTGTGAGCGCTGCCTGCGACGCGTTGACCAAGGCTCAATTGCCCGCTTCGTTGATGGTGGATTGCAGCCATGCCAACAGCAGCAAACAGCACGAACGCCAACTGGTGGTGGCGCGTGACATTGCCGAACAAATCAGCGGCGGTTCACACCAAGTTTTTGGTGTGATGATTGAGAGTCACATCCATGGCGGTGCACAGAAATTCACCCCAGGCAAAGACGATGTCTCGAAGCTCGAATACGGCAAGAGCATCACCGATGCATGCTTGGATTGGAATGATTCGGTTGCCGCATTGGACGCATTGTCTGAGGCTGTCGCAGCGCGTCGCCAGCGTGCTTAAACGGGGTGCTTGAGGGGTTCACGCCAACGCGGTGAGCAACTTGGTGTGAATCCCGCCAAAACCACCATTGCTCATGCACAGCACATGATCGCCTGCTCGCGCCGCAGCGACGACTTGCGCCAACACCTCGTCAACCGTTGACGCAACACGCGCCCGTGCCCCCATTGGTTGGAGTGCTTCGGTGACATCCCAATCCAATCCACCTGAGTGACAAAACGCCAAGTCGGCGTCCTCTAAGCTCCAGGGCAATTGTGATTTCATGGTGCCCAACTTCATGGTGTTGCTGCGCGGTTCAAACACCGCCAAGATGCGGGCGTTAGGCCCCACCTTGCGGCGCAGGCCATCGACGGTGGCACGAATCGCGGTGGGGTGGTGTGCGAAATCGTCGTACACGGTGATGTTGCCGCCTGCACGGGCAATGCTGCCGCGCACTTCCATGCGGCGGCGAACGTTTTGAAATTCGCGCAAGGAGGCCGCAGCTTGTGCGGGCGACACGCCTTGGTGTTCGGCGGCAGCAATGGCGGCCAAGGCGTTGAGTTGGTTGTGTACGCCCGTGATGTCCCATTGCACACGGCCGACTTCTTGGCCTTGGTGCAGAACCGCAAAGTTGTCGGGCTCGCCTTGGATGCCCCAACCATCTGGGCCTTGCGCGTTGGCGCTGACGCCAAACTTGGCGACGTGGCTCCAGCAGCCTTGGGTCAGCACGCGTTGCAAGCTGTCTTCATCGGCGTTGACCACCACGCGGCCGCTGCTGGGCACGGTACGTACCAAGTGGTGGAACTGGCGTTCAATGGCAGCGAGGTTGTCAAAGATATCGGCGTGATCGAACTCCAAGTTGTTCAACACAGCGGTGCGAGGGCGATAGTGAACAAACTTGCTGCGTTTGTCGAAAAACGCGGTGTCGTACTCGTCGGCTTCAATGACGAATGGTGTGCGTTTGTGCCCAGCCACATCGGCAGGGCTGCCGAGGCGGCCCAAGCGGGCTGACACGCCAAAGTTCATGGGAACGCCGCCGACTAAAAAGCCGGGTTCGAGCCCCGCGGCTTGAAGAATCCAAGCCAGCATGGAGGTGGTGGTGGTTTTGCCATGTGTGCCGGCCACAGCCAGCACATGGCGGGGTTGGCTGGGGTGGTGTAAGACGTGTTCAGCCAGCCATTGTGGGCCGCTGGTGTAGGCAGCACCGCTGTCCAAAATGGCTTCCATCAACGGAAATTTGGGCGTTCCATCGGCCAAGCGCGCGCGTGAGACTACGTTGCCAATCACGTACACATCGGGGCTGAGGCGGAGCTGATCGGCGCCAAATCCCTCTATCAACTCAATGCCGAGGCTGCGGAGTTGGTCGCTCATCGGAGGGTAAACGCCCGCATCGCAGCCTGTGACTTGGTGGCCCGCTTCGCGTGCCAACGCAGCCAGTCCACCCATGAACGTGCCGCAAATTCCCAAAATATGTATATGCATAAGCCCATTTTAGGAGGGTGTATCAGACCCCCCAGAGCGGCGGCGGCATTGTGCGCTGACAATCACTGCACTTATGAATACGGTTCAAGACGAAATTGCCGCCGCTGCCGCGCGCATGGTGGTTGAAGAAGGGCTCGAATACGGCCCCGCAAAACGCCGCGCTTTGAAGCAGCTGGGCTTGAACGCACGCGCGCAGTTGCCAAGCAATGACCAAGTCGAGGACGCCGTGCGTGAGTATCTGGCCCTTTTCTGTGATGACACGCAACCCGGCGAGTTGGCTGCATTGCGGGCGTTGGCCATGGTGTGGATGGATCGCATGAACGATTTCAGGCCTCACCTGACGGGGGCGGTGTGGCGCGGGACGGCCACGGCCTTGTCGGATATTTATCTCCAGTTGTTTTGCGATGACGCCAAGTCCGCAGAAATTAGCCTCATTGATCATGGCGTGCGCTACGAGGTCAGCACGGTTCAAGGCTTCCAAGGCGAGGCGGTGGATGCCTTGAGCATCTTGTGTACATGCCCCGGTTTTCCACAAAAGGTGTTGGTGCATTTGATGATTTACGACCTAGACGATTTGCGTGGTGCTTTGAAGCCGGACGCCAAAGGACGCTCACCACGCGGCGATTTATCGGCTCTGCGCGCTTTGATGGAGGGGGTGCAATGACATCACGATTCACCCGACGCACAGCCATGTTTGCTGGCGTTGCAACTGCTGCCACGCTTGCAGGCACGGCGATCGCATGGAAACGCAACGCGCTGCAAGAGATGGCGCCGACTGCCAAACAGGCGCTTTGGGCGTCAGAGTTCGCCATGCCTTCTGGCGAGTTGTTACGCCTGTCGAGTTTGCAAGGACGTCCTTTGGTGATTAACTTTTGGGCAACTTGGTGCCCGCCATGCGTTGAGGAAATGCCGCTAATTGATGCGTTCTATCGCCAAAACAAGCAATACGGATGGCAGGTCGTCGGCTTGGCGATTGATCAGCCCAGCCGTGTACGGCAATTTTTAAGTCAATTTCCGATGAGCTACACGATAGGTTTGGCTGGTCTAGGTGGGACGGAATTAGGGAAATTACTAGGAAATGAGCAAAGTAGCCTGCCTTTTACCGTGGTTTTGGACCAAGAAGGCCGACTCAAGCAGCGCAAATTGGGTAAGTTGACGCCAGAAGATATCCAAAACTGGGTGATCTAATCGCTACTGGTGTCCCAGCGACTTGCAAATTGGTGTAAATTAGCCCCCTATTTACAACAAATAAGGTGTAGTTATGGATTTGCGAAAACTCAAGACGTTGATTGACCTGGTCTCCGACTCCAATGTGTCTGAACTCGAAATTACCGAGGCAGAAGGCACGGTCCGCATCGTCAAGAGTGCGCCTGCGCCAGTGGCCATGGTGACGCAAATGTCGGCGCCTGTGGCTGCCGCGCCCGTGGCCGCTGCGCCAACGCCTCTCGCTGCCCCTGCTCCTGTGGTGGAGGCAGTCCCTGCTGGCCACACGGTCAAGTCCCCCATGGTTGGTACGTTCTACCGTTCTTCTAGCCCCGGTGCCAAGGCTTTCGCCGAGATCGGCCAGCAAGTCAAGGAAGGCGAGACCATCTGCATCATTGAAGCGATGAAGATCTTGAATGAGATCGAAGCAGACAAGTCAGGCACCATCACCAAAATCTTGGCCGAAAACGGCCAAGCTGTGGAATACGGCGCACCCCTGTTCATCATTGAATAACAGGCGGGTCTTGCATGTTTAAAAAAATCCTGATCGCCAACCGTGGCGAAATCGCCTTGCGCATTCAGCGCGCATGCCGTGAGCTAGGTGTCAAAGCGGTGATGGTGTACTCAGAAGCCGACCGCGATGCCAAGTATGTCAAGTTGGCTGACGAAGCGGTGTGTATTGGCCCCGCAGCCTCGCCCTTGAGTTACCTCAACATGCCCGCCATCATTGCTGCGGCAGAGGTCACGGACTCCGAAGCCATTCACCCCGGCTATGGGTTCTTGAGCGAAAACGCCGACTTTGCCGAGCGCGTTGAAAAAAGCGGTTTCCAATTCATTGGGCCCACGGCTGAATCAATCCGCATCATGGGTGACAAGGTGTCGGCCAAGCAAGCCATGATCAAAGCGGGCGTGCCTTGCGTGCCTGGTTCGGAAGGTGAGTTGCCTGATGATCCTGCCGCCATCAAGCGCATTGCCAAGAGCGTGGGCTATCCCGTCATCATCAAAGCCGCGGGCGGTGGTGGTGGTCGCGGTATGCGCGTGGTGCATACCGAAGCTGCCTTGATCAACGCAGTCGCTATGACCAAGGCTGAAGCGGGCACTGCTTTTGGCAATCCTGCGGTGTATATGGAGAAGTACCTCCAAAACCCCCGTCATATCGAAATTCAAATCTTGGCGGACAAGCACAAGAACGCTGTGTACTTGGGGGAGCGCGATTGCTCGATGCAACGTCGTCATCAAAAAGTGATCGAGGAAGCGCCGGCTCCAGGCATTCCGCGCAAGTTGATCGACAAGATCGGCGAGCGTTGTGCGGCAGCTTGTAAAAAAATCAACTACCGTGGCGCGGGCACGTTTGAGTTTTTGTATGAGAACGGCGAGTTCTATTTCATTGAAATGAACACCCGCGTACAGGTGGAGCACCCTGTGACGGAATACATCACGGGCGTGGACATCGTGAAAACACAAATCATGGTGGCAGCGGGCTTGAAATTGCCTTTCGCGCAGCGTGACATTGAGGTGCGTGGTCACTCGATTGAGTGCCGTATCAACGCAGAAGACCCCTTCAAGTTCATCCCTTCACCAGGCCGCATCACCATGTGGCATGCACCCGGTGGACCCGGTGTGCGAGTGGATTCACACATCTACACCAACTACTATGTACCGCCAAACTATGACTCGATGATTGGCAAGATCATCGTGCATGGCGACACCCGTGACGAAGCCTTGGCGCGCATGCGTACGGCCTTGAACGAGACTTTGGTGGAAGGCATCAACACCAACATTCCGTTGCACCGCGAATTGATGGTGGACGCCAAGTTCATGGCCGGTGGCACCAATATTCATTACTTGGAAGAGTGGCTCGCTGCTCACAAGCGCTGATGTTTGAATTGCGACTGATGTGTCCTGAAGACAGCGTCGACGCTGTTTGCGAGGCACTGGATGCACTCGACGCGTTGAGTGTGTCCGTCGAAGATGCCGATGCCCAAACCGATGCCGAACAAGCTTTGTTTGGCGAGCCCGGCATGCCGCCTCCCAAAGAAGGTTGGAGGCGTTCGCGCATCGTGGCGTTGTTTGCCCAAGAGGCGGCGGCACAAGATGCCTCGCGTTTGTTGGCGCTGCAAGATTTTTTCGCTGGCAGTCAAGTGCTTGGTATTCAGCCGGTGGCCGACCAAGACTGGGTGCGTTTGACACAGTCGCAATTTGCACCCGTGGACATCACCCCCGAGTTTTGGATTGTTCCCACTTGGCACGAGCCACCTGCGCAAGCGAAGAAGGTCATTCGTCTTGACCCGGGGCTGGCATTCGGTACCGGCACACATCCCACCACCCGCATGTGTTTGCGTTGGATTGCTACCCATGATGTGGCCAACCAACGCGTGCTTGATTACGGTTGTGGTTCAGGTATTTTGGCCATTGGTGCAGCTTTGCATGGTGCGAGCACGATTGATGCGGTTGATATTGACGAGGCGGCAGTGACGGCCACGGTTCTCAATGCCGATGCCAACAATGTGCGTTTGAATGCGGGCTTGCCCGACAAAGCCACAGGTCAATACCAAACGGTGTTGGCAAACATCTTGGCGACTCCGCTTAAAGTGTTGGCGCCGCTGTTGCGTAGCCATGTGGCTGCTGGCGGACACTTGGTGTTAGCAGGTATCCTTGAGCGACAAGCACAAGAACTCAAAGATGCGTATGCACCTTATTGCACCTTAAGCGTCAGCGACACGGAAGACGGCTGGATTTTGATGACCTCCCACTGCTGATGCAAATCACCCACTGCCCCCAATGCGAGACTGCTTTCAAGGTGTCGCCCCAACAGCTTGAGCTTGCCAAAGGTTGGGTGCGGTGTGGTCGGTGTTCCCATGTGTTTGAAGCGGCGCTTCATTTTGAAATACCGCCAGACATGCCGCTGACGCCACCTTCTGTGGCGGATGCACCTCCTTTGTTTAGAGCCGCGATGGCGACAGCGACGGTGGGTGAAGCAGCCAAGCCAGCCCCTCGAGCAGAGATTCCTGTCAGCCCTCAGGCCTCTTGGCCTGTGTTGTGGGTCATGGGTGCAGCATTACTGGCCGTGGTCTTGATGTGGCAATTTTTGCTGGCACAACGCAATTGGTTGGTGGCCGAAGAGCCTGCTTTACGCCCTGTTTTGTCCGCCTTGTGTGCCTGCGAGATCACATGGCCACGTGAGCCCGAGGCCGTGTTGATTGAAAGCAGCAGCTTTACCGAAAACCCAGAAGGCGGATACACCGTACAGCTGCGTTTGAAAAATACACAGCACCATCCCGTGGCCATGCCAGCTTTGGAACTGAGTCTGACTGATTTGCAAGACCAAGTTTTAGTGCGTCGCGTGTTCACTGCCGATGAGTTGTCGGCCAAAGATCATGTGCAGGCTTTGCGCGATGTGCGCTCAACGCTGAATTTCGACTTAGATGACAAAGTGAGTCAGCGCATCACGGGGTTCCGTGCTTTCATTTTTTATCCTTAATTTTCAGAAAGTATTTTTATGGCATCGCTGATTTGCGGCTCGCTCGCGTTCGACTCGATCATGAGTTTTGAGGGTCGATTTGCCGAGCAAATTTTGCCCGATCAACTGCACATCTTGAATGTGTCGTTTCTGGTTCCTGCCTTGCGCCGTGACTTTGGCGGTTGCGCAGGCAACATTGCCTACAGTTTGAAAGCACTGGGTGGTACGCCTTTGCCGATGGCGACACTCGGTACAGACGCTGCCGATTACTTGCAACGCTTGGAAACCTTGGGTATTTCAACGGAGTTTGTGCGCCAAGTCTCAGACACCTACACGGCACAAGCGATGATCATGACAGACCGCGATAACAACCAGATCACAGCCTTTCATCCAGGCGCGATGATGCAAGCGCACATCACGCAGATTGAAAAGCGCTCCGACATCAAGCTGGCCATCATCTCGCCTGATGGTCGTGATGCCATGTTGCAGCATGCTGAGCAGCTCAAAGCTGCAGATATTCCTTTTGTATTCGATCCAGGCCAGGGCCTGCCTATGTTTGATGGCGCCGATTTGCTGCGCTTCATTGATCAAGCCACCTGGGTCACTGTGAATGACTACGAAGGCAAGATGTTGAGTGATCGCACGGGTCTGAGCCATGCTGAAATTTCGCACCGCGTACAAGGCTTGGTGGTGACTTTGGGGGCTGAAGGCTGCGAAGTGTGGATTCAAGGCGAGAAGACCACCGTGCCACCTGTCAAAGCAGCTGCTGTCGTCGATCCCACGGGGTGTGGCGATGCTTGGCGTGGCGCACTCCTATTTGGTTTGGAGCAAGGCTGGTCGTTGGCCAAATGCGCTGCTCTGGGCAACCAAGTGGGAGCCCTCAAGATCGCTCAACGTGGGCCACAAAACTACGCTCTAGATGGACTGACCTTGGCGTAACAAGCGAAGCGGCTTGGACTGACGTTTCAGCCTATCAAGCACGGCCAATCGGCTTTGACACAAGCAGCTGCGTTGATTCGCAGCTGTTTTCGTTTGGAGGTCTGCCCACGCAGCAGCTCGACATCCCGCTTGGCCAACCCGAGTGTGTCCGCCAACCAAGCGATGAGTGCTAAGTTCGCCTTGCCGTCTACAGGTGGGGCATGAAGTCGTACCCGCAAGGCACCGTCGTGCTCACCATCGGAATGTGTGCGAGAAGCGTTCGGGATCACGTGGATGTCCACGATCACAGCGCCTGTCTGATCAAGGCGCAGATAAGGCACAACAGGGATCTTCATAAGAAGGGGTGAAGAAAAAGCCCGAGGCCTTGCGGCTTCGGGCTTGAGCTAACGGTCAACCGTTGCCTTGATCGATCAAGATTAAGGCTTGCTAGCTGTTGGGAAAGGCCAAGCAGCTTGCGGGTTCAGCGTTGTCTGTGCGTGGGCAGCGGGTGCTTTCGCAGCTTTCTTTGCAGCAGGCTTTTTAGCGGCTTTTTTAGCAGCTGGTTTTTTGGCAGCAGGCTTTTTAGCAGCCGCTTTCTTGGCTACTTTTTTAGCAGCTGTTTTCTTGGCAGCAGGCTTTTTAGCCGCAACTTTTTTAGCTGCTGGCTTCTTAGCTGCTACTTTTTTAGCAGCTGGCTTTTTGGCAGCAACTTTTTTAGCTGCTGGCTTCTTAGCTGCCACTTTTTTTGCAGCTGGCTTCTTAGCCGCTACTTTTTTAGCTGCTGGCTTTTTAGCCGCAACTTTCTTCGCTGCTGGCTTTTTGGCCGCGACAGCTTTCTTTGCAGGGGCCTTTTTAGCGGCCGGTTTTTTTGCAGTTGCCATTTTCTGTTCTCCTAGATCAAATTTAGATCATTGGGTGAAAAACACTTCGCACGGATTTTTGTGTGCAAAGCGATTCATGGCGCTGGACCCGGGTCCAACCCCATGAACACGTTGAGTCCACCACTACACCTCGTGAGCGGGTGCTTGTGGGTGTGGTGAACAAATTGGGTGACATGTGTATGTTGAAAAGCCATCAATCCCAAGAAAGAGCGCCGCCAGATTGGTACTCGATCACGCGGGTTTCAAAGAAGTTACGTTCTTTCTTGAGGTCGATCATCTCGCTCATCCAAGGGAACGGATTTTCTTCATTGGGAAACAGGGCTTCCAAACCGATTTGCGTGGCGCGTCGGTTGGCGATGTACCGCAAATAACCTTTGAACATGGATGCGTTCAAGCCCAGCACGCCACGCGGCATGGTGTCTTCGGCATAGCGGTATTCAAGTTCAACGGCTTGCATGAACAAGGCTTTGATTTCTTCCTTGAACTCGGCTGTCCACAGATGTGGGTTTTCGAGCTTGATCTGGTTGATCAAATCGATGCCGAAGTTGCAGTGCATGGATTCGTCGCGCAAGATGTATTGGTACTGCTCTGCCGCACCGGTCATTTTGTTTTGACGACCCAAGGCCAGAATCTGGGTGAAGCCCACGTAGAAGAACAGGCCTTCCATCAAGCAAGCAAACACAATCAAAGACTTCAAAAGTGTTTGATCTGTTTGCGCGGTGCCGGTGTGGAAGTTGGGGTCCATGATGGCGTCGATGAACGGAATCAGGAACTCGTCTTTGTCGCGGATGGATTTGACTTCGTGGTACGCATTGAAGATTTCGCCTTCGTCCAAACCCAAAGATTCGACGATGTATTGGTAAGCGTGCGTGTGAATCGCTTCTTCAAAAGCTTGACGCAACAAGAACTGGCGGCATTCAGGCGCAGTGATGTGGCGGTAAGTGCCCAACACGATGTTGTTGGCAGCCAAGGAGTCGGCGGTCACGAAGAAACCGAGGTTGCGCATGATCAAGCGACGCTCGTCATCGGTCAAGCCATTGGGGTCTTTCCACAACGCGATGTCACGCGTCATGTTCACTTCTTGTGGCATCCAATGGTTGGCGCAGGTCGCGAGGTATTTCTCCCAAGCCCACTTGTACTTGAAAGGCACCAACTGATTGACGTCGGTTTGACCGTTGATGATGCGCTTGTCAGCTGCAGTCACACGACGTGTGCTGTGGCTTGCCGAGGCAGTGGTCGCCACGGGGATGGGGGTGACGGGTGCAGGTGCACCATCATTCAAAGTGCGTGTCGCCGCAACAGGCTGCAGGGCAGATGTCGCAGAAAGAGGTGGGAGTTCCATCGAGCGGCTAGCTAAGCCGCTTGCAAGAGGTGATGGCGATGAGGGCTTGACTTCTTCGTCCCAGGTCAGCATAAAAAATTATCCAATGTGCGAATTATGAATGCAACGAAGACAAACGCAAAGCATTCGTGAACTTCGTTGGCTTTTTTTGTTGTGCAATTACAAATTGATGCTGCACAAAAAATCACTGACACGATTCGCAGGTGGGGTCATCCACGCCGCAGAATTTGATGTCGGTGGCGGGGATGGCATTCATTTGCGCTTGTGCAGCAGCGGCTGCTGCTTCAAGTGCACTCATGCCACCTGCTGCTGGGCCCGAAGACACAGCGTTGTGTGAACCCGCTTGCACAGTTGATTTCTCAACTTGTTGTGCGCTGGATGTGCGGAGGTAATACGTCGTCTTCAAGCCACGCAACCAAGCGAGCTTATAAGTTTCGTCGAGCTTCTTGCCAGAGGCGCCCGCCATGTAGATGTTGAGCGACTGAGCTTGGTCAATCCACTTTTGACGGCGTGACGCAGCTTCCACCAACCATGTGGGCTCCACTTCAAACGCAGTCGCATACAAGGCTTTGATTTCTTGTGGCACGCGGTCAATGGCGCGCAGTGAGCCGTCGAAGTGCTTCAAGTCCATGACCATCACGTCGTCCCACAAGCCGAGGCGCTTGAGGTCGTGCACCAAGTAATGGTTGATGATGGTGAACTCGCCTGACAAGTTCGACTTGACGGACAAGTTGCCAAAGCATGGCTCAATAGAGGCATCCACGCCAATGATGTTGGAGATCGTGGCGGTCGGGGCAATGGCCACGCAGTTGGAGTTGCGCATGCCGTCTTTGGCGATCTTCGCGCGCAAGGCGTCCCAGTCCAGTGTCTTGCTGCGATCAACTTCAAGGTAACCACCACGTGCTTGGGCGAGCATATCGAGCGAGTCGATGGGCAAAATGCCTTGGTCCCACAGCGAGCCTTTGTAGCTGGCGTACTGACCACGTTCTTTGGCCAACTCAGAGGAGGCCCAATAGGCGTAGTAGCAAACAGCTTCCATCGAGCGGTCAGCAAATTCAACCGCTGCTTGTGAGGCGTAGGGCACACGCATTTCATACAAGCTGTCTTGGAAAGCCATGATGCCCATGCCCACAGGGCGATGACGCAGGTTGGAATCACGTGCCTTCTTGACGGCGTAGTAATTGATGTCGATCACGTTGTCGAGCATGCGCATGGCCACTTTGATGGTGCGCTTGAGTTTGTCGTGGTCGAGCTCTTTGCCGTTCGGGCCGTCTTTCAAGTGCTGCGCCAAGTTCACGGAGCCCAAGTTACACACCGCAGTTTCGGTGTCGCTGGTGTTGAGCGTGATCTCGGTGCACAGGTTGGACGAGTGCACCACGCCCACGTGCTGTTGAGGCGAGCGCACATTGCATGGGTCTTTGAAGGTGATCCAAGGGTGGCCGGTTTCAAACAGCATGGTCAGCATCTTGCGCCACATGTCGGTCGCTTGCACCGTCTTGCAAGGCTTGATTTCACCGCGCTTGGCTTTGGCTTCGTAGGCCACATAGGCTTTTTCGAAGTCGGCACCGAACAGGTCGTGCAAATCTGGCACATCAGAGGGAGAGAACAAGGTCCACTCGCCTTTTTCCATGACGCGGCGCATGAACAAGTCTGGGATCCAGTTGGCTGTGTTCATGTCGTGCGTGCGGCGGCGGTCGTCACCGGTGTTCTTGCGCAGCTCGAGGAATTCTTCGATGTCCAAGTGCCATGTTTCGAGGTAGGTACACACGGCGCCCTTGCGCTTGCCGCCTTGGTTCACCGCCACGGCTGTGTCGTTGACGACTTTCAAGAAGGGCACCACACCCTGTGATTCACCGTTGGTGCCCTTGATGTGGCTACCCAAAGCGCGCACGCGGGTCCAGTCATTGCCCAAACCGCCCGCAAACTTAGACAGCAAAGCGTTTTCTTTGATCAATTCGTAAATGCCATCCAAGTGGTCAGGCACGGTCGACAAGTAGCAGCTCGAGAGTTGCGAGCGCAAGGTCCCGCTGTTGAACAGGGTTGGCGTGCTCGACATGAAGTCGAAAGACGACAGCACTTCATAGAACTCGATGGCACGTGCTTCGCGGTCCACTTCGTTGAGCGACAGGCCCATAGCCACGCGCATGAAGAAGGCTTGTGGCAATTCGATGCGTGTTTTGCGCACGTGCAAGAAGTAGCGGTCATACAGGGTTTGCAGGCCGAGGTAATCAAAGTTCAAGTCGCGTTCTGCTTTCAGTGCCGCACCCAAGCGTGGCAGGTCAAACTGAAGCATGGCGTTGTCGAGCAAATCGTTGTCCACGCCTTTTTGGATGAACTGTGGGAAATATTCGGCGTAGTGCTGGCCCATGTCGGCGTGCAGCACTTCTTTGCCCAAGACTTCTTTGGTGATGGTGTGCATCAACAAACGTGCCGTGGCGTAGGTGTAGTCTGGGTCTTTTTCGATCAATGTGCGGGTGGCCAAGATGGCGGCCTTGTAAACCTCGTCCATAGGCACGCCGTCGTACAGATTGCGCATGGTTTCAGCCATGATGGGATCGGGTTTGACGTCGGCGCCTAAGCCTGCGCATGAATCGTTGATCAAACGCTGCAGGTGGTTCACGTCCAATGCCACGCGTTGGCCGTTGTCGATCACATGCAAAGCAGGTGCTGCAGGGGCTTGCTCTTCTTTGATGTGCGCGCGCTCTTGGTTGCGGCTCTCACGGTAGAGCACGTAAGCACGCGCGATTTCATGATGGCCACCGCGCATCAAGCCCAATTCCACTTGGTCTTGCACGTCTTCAATGTGGAAGGTGCCGCCGCCTGGGCGTGAACGCATCAGCGCACGGACCACACCTTGGGTCAATACTTCGACCATCTCGCGCACGCTGGCAGATGCGGCGCCTTGGGTGCCATGCACAGCCAAAAAGGCTTTCATCATGGCGACGGCAATCTTGGCGGGTTCGAAAGGAACCACAGCACCATTGCGACGAATGATTTGGTAATGCGCCAACATCGTTGGTGTTTCCGTCGCAGCGCGGTCATGCGCCATGGGTGATGGCCCTGTGGGCGTTGCGTGCACAGTGGTCTCTGCGGTTTGCATGTGTTTTTTCTTCCTTGTGAGCGGTTCAATTGTGCTTAAAAAAGTGGCATAACAGCCACTTTTATGAAATTCGTGCCGACACTATATCTGGTGTTGGAGTCTCTGCCAATACGCTACAGGTAGTGTTTGATGGGGAAATGCTTATTTTTTCACTTCACAAAATCATGAGCACTGTAAGGGTGCGTTTTAAGAGCGTCTGCAACCCCCGATTTGTGGGACTTTGATATCGCCAATCTAGCGTTGATGCAATCTCGCGCATGATTTAGCGCGCTGATGCGCATGGGCTCTGAGAGTCAATTGCTGATGCACAAAATCTGTGCTCGGCAACTTTTTTTTCACGATGACAAAAAATTAATTTTTTGAGGGAAAACTCTGATCTGGCCAACCCAAGGACTGTTGCAAAAACAACCAATCGAACCCTGTGCCGGGGTCTTGTTTGCGGGTGGGGGCGATGTGCTCATGGCCAGCGATGTGATGCACGCGGTAGTGTTGTGCGATGGCCGCACACACACTGCTCAAAGTTTCGTATTGCGCATCTTCAAACAATTGACCTTCCAAGCCTTCGAGTTCGATTCCGATTGAAAAATCATTGCAGTTGTCACGACCTTGGAACTGCGAGCGACCCGCATGCCAGGCACGGTCGTCGCAGCTGACGAACTGAATCAAAGCACCGTCGCGGCGAATCACAAAATGCGCCGACACTTCTGCGCCGCGAATTTGTTCAAAGTAGGGGTGCGCATCCCAATCCAAGGTGTTGG
Organism: uncultured Burkholderiales bacterium; assembly: GCA_903886485.1. Classification (GTDB taxonomy): domain Bacteria; phylum Pseudomonadota; class Gammaproteobacteria; order Burkholderiales; family Burkholderiaceae_C; genus Limnohabitans. Next base: position 262,504 of record CAISMH010000019.1, on the reverse strand, counting down.
TGAACAGGGCTTCGATCTCAGGCCCGCCGTATTGACCAGGCGGCAGGCTGATGGAATGCACCACCATCAAGTCAATGGACGTGTGCGCAGGGCGCGGGCCAAAGTTAGGAGAGGGCGTTTGCTTGGCGAAGTGATACCAACCGTCACGCCACAGGGGGGGCATGACTTCAGCTTTCATGGCTGTTGCGGTGCGCTGGACTGCAATACACGCCTTGTGTGCCATGGATGGCATCGTTGTCAGGAATGTGCGTGCCGCAATGGGCGCACGCCACCATGATTTGTGGACCTGATTTATTTTGAGGTGTTGGTGCCACGCGGCGTTGCTGGCGAATCCACCAAAGGCCAACAAAGACAATCACGAGTAGCACCAAGTACTTCATGTCACGCGCCCCAAAATCACTTCGAGTACAAAGCGCGAGCCTGCATAGCCCAACAGCAACAAGCCCGAGCCGATATACAACACCCGCACAGCTTTGCGGCCACGCCAGCCAAAGCGGTGACGACCTACGAGTAGCACTGCGAAAGTCAGCCACGACAGCAAAGAAAACACGGTTTTGTGATCCCAGCGCCAAGCCGCATGTGCGCCGTACAAACTGTCGCCAAACAGCCAGCCAGCGGCCAAGGTGGCCGTGAGCAGCACAAAGCCTGCGGTCACAAATCGAAAAGTCAAACGCTCTAAGGTCAGCAGAGGCAAGCCCACGTGGTTGTCAGCGCCTACGCGCATGTGCTTTTCAGCCCGAGTCATGAGCCAGGCATGCACCACGGCCGCTGCAAATAAACCATAGGACGCCACGCCCAAGGCCAAATGCAAAGGCAGCAGAGGTGATGATTGCGTATGCAGCGCCGATCCCGGAAATGCACTCGCCAACATCACCACCGCTGCGCCGACGATAGACAAGGTCCAGCGTGTGCGCAGTTGCGGAAACCAATGTTGCTCCAGCACATAAAAAGTCAGCATCAACCAAGCTGTGACCGAGAGGGCAGGCGCAAATCCAAAGCGCAAGCCCCCGTCTTGCGGAGCAAACAAAGCAAACACAAGACCCAAGCCATGCAATGCCCAAGGCACGCTCAAAAGTCGATGCCCCATCTCAGGCGCCACCCGCGGGCCGATGAGGGCAGTCAAAGCGTAGGCCGCTGCGGTGGGTAGCGCGAGCCAAAGGTTGAGCGGGATGTCGCTGGCTAAAATCATGGCAACAGTTTAGCGTTTTGCTACACACAGAAAACTAGCCCTTCAAAGGGGTTTCTATGGCCTCAGCCCTGACCGACAAACTCTCGCGCCTCGTCAAACACATCAGCGGACAGGCCCGCATCACCGAAAGCAATGTGGCCGACATGTTGCGCGAAGTTCGCATGGCCTTGCTCGAGGCGGATGTGGCCCTGCCAGTGGTGCGTGACTTCATTGCCCGCGTCAAAGAAAAAGCCTTGGGCCAAGAGGTGATCGGCTCTTTGCAGCCCGGTCAAGCCTTGGTCGCCATTGTCAACCAAGAGTTGGCCGCCACCATGGGCGAAGGTGTCAGTGACTTGAACCTTGCCGCCCAGCCGCCCGCCGTCATTTTGATGGCGGGTTTACAAGGCGCGGGTAAAACCACCACCACCGCCAAACTCGCGCGTTGGCTCATCCAGCAACGCAAGAAAAAAGTATTGACGGTTTCAGGTGACGTCTACCGCCCCGCTGCGATTGAACAGCTCAAAACCGTCACCGCCCAAGCAGGTGCCGAGTGGTTCCCTAGCTCGCCCGACCAAAAGCCCGCCGACATTGCACGTGCGGCACTGGACTACGCGCGCAAGCATTACTTCGATGTGCTGCTGGTCGATACCGCCGGTCGCCTCGCCATTGACGACGCCCTGATGGCTGAAATCAAGCAACTGCACAGTGTGTTGAATCCGGTGGAAACCTTGTTCGTGGTCGATGCCATGCAAGGTCAAGACGCCATCAACACCGCCAAAGCCTTCAGCGATGCCTTGCCCTTAACGGGCATTGTGTTGACCAAACTCGATGGTGACTCACGCGGGGGCGCGGCCTTGTCGGTGCGCCAAATCACAGGCGCGCCCATCAAGTTTGCGGGTACCAGTGAAAAGCTCGATGGCTTGGAGCTGTTCGACGCCCACCGCCATGCGGGACGCGTGCTGGGCATGGGCGACATCTTGGCCTTGGTCGAGCAAGTCACCGCGGGCGTGGACATGGCGGCCGCGCAAAAGCTGGCTGACAAAGTCAAACGCGGCGATGCGTTTGACCTCAACGACTTCCTCGCACAAATTCAGCAAATGCGCTCCATGGGTGGGCTATCCAATCTGATGGACAAATTGCCTGCGCAAATGACAGCCAAAGCCGGTCAAGTCGACATGGACAAGGCCGAGAAAGACATTGGGCGCAAGCAAGGCATCATCCACAGCATGACACCGCTGGAGCGCCGCAAGCCCGACCTCATCAAAGCCACACGCAAACGCCGCATTGCTGCGGGTGCTGGCGTGCAAGTGCAAGATGTCAACCGCTTACTCAAAGAGTTTGAACAAATGCAAACCATGATGAAAAAGATGAGCGGCGGCGGCATGATGAAGATGATGAAAAAGCTAGGCGGTATGAAAGGCATGATGGGCGGCGGTGGCGGCTTTCCTGGCATGCGCTGAACTTCTTCACCCCTCAGCAAAAATCCCTGAAGTCTTGCGACCTCAGGGATTTTTTTCATGTGTATGTGGGGGCGCTTTTAGGCTGGCTCTTTCACAAACACCTCACCCCGCAGTGAATGCGGATTGGCTTCGGTGATTTTCACGTCAATCAGTTGGTTCATCAGTCGCTCAGGATGGGGGCCACCTTTGAAGTTGACGATGCGGTTGCATTCGGTGCGGGCGCGCAGCTCGGTGGCATCCTTCTTGGCATAACCATCCACCAGCACACGTTGCACCGTGCCCACGCGTTGGACGTTGATGTCGCGCATGTTGTCTTCGATGATCTTTTGCACTTCTTGCAAGCGGCGCAGTTTCACGGCGTGCGGTGTGTCGTCGTGCAAATTCGCCGCTGGCGTGCCGGGGCGAGGGCTGAAGATGAAGCTGAACGAGTTGTCAAAGTACACATCGTGCATGAGCTTGATGAGCTTTTGGTGGTCCTCCTCGGTCTCACCCGGAAAACCCACGATGAAGTCCGAACTCATTGCCATGTCGGGGCGAATGGCGCGCAGCTTTTTCACCGTGCTCTTGTATTCCATGGCGGTGTAGCCGCGCTTCATGGCCATCAAAATGCGGTCGCTGCCGTGCTGCACGGGCAAATGCAAATGACTCACCAGTTGCGGCACCTTGGCATACACATCAATCAGGCGCTGCGTGAACTCGTTGGGGTGGCTGGTGGTGTAGCGGATGCGTTCAATGCCGGGAATCTCAGCCACGTACTCAATGAGTAGCGCAAAGTCCGCGATCTCAGACGTGCCGCCCATCACACCACGGTAAGCATTGACGTTTTGGCCCAAGAGCGTGACTTCTTTCACGCCTTGTGCAGCCAAGCCAGCCACTTCGACCAACACATCGTCAAACGGGCGGCTCACTTCTTCGCCACGGGTGTAGGGCACCACGCAGTAGCTGCAATATTTGCTGCACCCTTCCATGATGCTCACATACGCGCTGCCGCCTTCCACGCGGGCGGGGGGCAGGTGGTCGAACTTCTCAATCTCGGGAAAGCTGATGTCGACTTGCGGTTTCGCCAGCACTTCGCGTTGGTTCAGCAACTCGGGCAAGCGGTGCAGGGTTTGCGGACCAAACACCACGTCTACATAGGGCGCGCGGGCAATGATGGTGTCGCCTTCTTGGCTGGCCACGCAGCCGCCCACGGCAATCTTGACGCCTTTGGCCTTCAAGTGTTGGATGCGGCCGAGGTCAGAAAACACTTTTTCTTGGGCCTTCTCGCGCACCGAGCAGGTGTTGAAGACGATCAAATCGGCTTGCTCGACGTCGTTGGTTTTTTCGTAACCTTGGGCTTCGCCAAGGACATCCACCATCTTGTCCGAGTCGTACTCGTTCATTTGGCAGCCGAAGGTTTTAATAAAGACTTTGCGGCTCATGGCTGAGCCTCCCCTTGGGGATAAAAGCAGCGGTTCATGGTGTTGATCCAGAGGCTGTTGAAGAAGTGGGTGATTGTAGTGGTGGCGTTTTTTCGTCATCTTTTTTGTCTTGATCAGTTGCGGCAATAATTCGCCGTTCTATCTGAGGATTAAAGCTTGTCATGCATCAAGCCGATACCCACAGACTTGCCCGAGCAGGAGCGTGCGCTGTGCGTTGCTGTTTGGCTTTATCTGATACACCCACTCAAGTGAATGGCCATGAAAAAACATTTAAGACTGATCATTGAAATCGTCATGGGCCTGCTCCTCGCAGGTGCTGTGGCTTTTGGTTACTGGAGCTATTCCGGTAAAAACCACGCCATGAGCGAGCTGACAGAGGCCAGCGAAGGCGCGAGCGAAGCGCAGCAAGAACTTGAAAAGCTGACCAAGGAATTAGAAGAAGCCAAAGAGAAGCTGGAAGAGTTCGAGCCCGCTGCGCAACAAATGACCGCCGTCAAAGAGTCCTTCAGCAATGGCGTCGTGTTGCAAGACTACGAGGCCTTCATCAAGGCACAAAAAGGTCCCGTCACGAGCGAGCGCCAATTGGGGTTGGGCGCGTTGCGCTTGTTGACCAAGGGCGCTGAAGACCCAGACACCGTGAGCGCTTTCCAAAAAGCGTTGGAGATGGCCGAGTGGTCATCGCGTTTGAAGTCAATCTGCGCAGCTCAAAACGCATTGGCTGCAGCTGGTCAAAAAGTCAAAGTTTTGGCTGACTGTGCCGCCGAGAAGCAAGAAACTGCAGGCCACAAAAAAGGCCATGCGGTCCATTGGGACTACGCCGGTGACATGGGCCCAGAGAACTGGGGCGATGAGTTCCCCACCTGTGGCAAAGGTCAAAAGCAGTCACCCTTGAACATCACGGGACCTTTTGAGAAATCCAAAGATGTGCTGACCGTCACCTACAAAGAAGGCCCACTGAAAATCTTGAACAACGGCCACACCATTCAAGTGAATGTGGAGCCAGGCAGCACCTTGAAGATCAACAAGGATGTCTACAACCTTCTGCAATTCCATTTCCACCGCCCCAGCGAGGAGCAAATCGATGGCAAGCCCATGGCCATGGTGGTCCACTTTGTACACAAAAACGCCGATGGCAAATTGGCGGTGATGGGCGTCTTGCTCAACGATGGCAAAGACAACGCAGCCATCCAAACTTTGTGGAACAACGCACCCAAAGCCGAAGGCCCAGAGGTGGTGGTCGAGGGCGTCAAGTTTGACCCCAGCAGCTTGGTCCCTGCGGCCTTGACGCATTACAGCTATGAAGGCTCATTGACCACACCGCCTTGTACCGAAGGTGTGAACTTCTACATCTTGAAGACGCCAGTGGACATCGGCAAGAAGCAAGTGGTCGACTTCCCCTTCAAGCGCAATGCACGTCCAGTGCAGCCGCTGAATGGCCGCAAGATCAACGCCAACTGATCGTTCGCAAGCACAAAGCTTGCGTTAAAAAGCCTGCTCTGGTGACAGAGCAGGCTTTTTTATCGTGCAGCTGACACGAACGCGAGAGGCACTAAGAGAGTTTGGGTGGCGGTGAAGGCAGGGTGTAGAGCAGAGGCATGGCCACGGCCACCAACAAAAAAGCCAGCACCACAAAGATCAGCACCAGCTTGAAGAACTCGGGGGAGTCTGGAAACTTAGCCTTCGGTGGCGGCAAGGCGTCCACTTTGAATGCGGGCAGCGGCACACCCAGGCCATCGGCAGCCGCACGTGAACGAAACACATTGACCACCGGCATGCCGTTGGCTTGTGCGCCACTCAGGGTGACCGCGACTTTCAAGGCAGCCTGCACCTTCATGTCGCGAGAAGCAAACTGGCTGATGCCGCCGCTTTCAAGCTCTCGCACCTGTGCTTCATTGAGTCCGCACAAGCGCGCCACGCGGGCGTGGTCAAGCTTGCACAGTGTGCGCAGGCGCAGCACGGCTTGGGGGTCGATCAGGTCTGCGGTCATATGCGCTTTTTGTCTCCAACGGGAGGCTCAAAGGCCAATGCCAATGATCAAATCAGTTTGAGGCGCTCTGAGGAGGGCACCACACGCGTCAGGCGAACACCGTAGCGGTCATTGACCAACACAATTTCGCCTTGTGCGACGACAGAGCTGTTCACCAACAAGTCGAGAGGTTCGCCCGCAATGCGGTCAAGTTCCACCACGCTGCCTTGGGTGAGTCGCATCAAGTCTTTGATCTTGATTTGTGCGCGACCCACTTCGATCGACAGGTTCACAACGATGTTTTGCAACACCTCGGGGTTGATGTTGCCAGGCATGGTTGGCTTGAAGTCTTCCAAACTTGGCTCACCATCGTCTTCGTGCGCAGACACTTCTTCGTGCGCCACTTGCTCAGCCTCGGCTGGGGCAGTTGCTGCCACTTGCTCTTGCTCGGACTCGGGGGTTGGGTTTTCTGTTTTGTCGGTCATGATGTGATCCTGTCTCAGGTTTTGCCGTGAACGTGTTCGTGGTCAATTTGTACGGCCACTTGTGAACCGCGTGTGCCCACATTCACGTGGAAGGTGGGGACGCCATTGGTGCTCATCAAGGCGGTGTCTTCTTTTTTGAAGAACAACAAATCGCCTTCTTGCAAATGGTTCAAGTGGTGCAGTGTGGTTTTGATTTCACCCATGGTGACTTGCAATTCCAGCTTGGCGTCTCCAACGGCTGAAGCCAAGTCTTTGCGCCATTTTTTATCCGATTCCTCGTTGCCTTCGCCGCTTTGTACGCGGCTGCTGAGCAGCTCGCGCACTGGCTTCAAGGTGGCATAGGGATAGACCAAGTCGATGAAGCCTTTGCCGCCGCTTGCCGTGGCATCGGCTTCAAAGCGGCTCAACACCACCAAGTCGTTTTCATCTGCGATTTGTGCGAACTGAGGGTTGATCTCAGAGCTCACATGCTCACACTCGATGGGCATCAACGGTCCCCACGCCTCGGTCAACGAGCGAAAGAACACTTCAAGAATGATCTTGATGATGCGGGATTCCGTCGGGGTGAACAAACGCCCAGAAGGCAACTCGCCTACACCTTTGCCAAACCCCCCAAAGAAGCTGTCCAGCGAACTGAACACCACATTGGGGTCAATGATGATCACCGAGTTGCCGCGCAGCGGGTTCATGCGAACCATGTTCACGGACAGGGGGGGGCGCAGGCCTTTGAGGTAATCGCCGAACTTTAAGATTTGCACACGCGTGGGGTTCACACGTGGGCTAGTTCTGAGCACTTCGAGCAAGCCAAGGCGAAACAGTCGAATGAAGCGTTCGTTGATCATGTCGATCGACGACACGTTCACACCCAGACTGCTGTCTTCGCTGGCGAGGTCGTGCTTGCGCACCCGCACACTGTTGTTGAAGCCGGTGTCGGTTTCGATCGAACCGTCGCGCACGCCTTCCGACAGCGCGGCCAGTTCTTCGTCCGAGAGCAGGTTAGATTTCATGGGGGCTCAAAAGTTACTGCATCACAAAAGAGGTGAAGAACACGTCTTCAATGCCGCCGAAGTCTTCGTACTTCATCAGCATTTCGTTCATCACCACTTTGATTTTGGCGGCCAATTCGGTGCGGAAATCAGGTCTCGCGATATCTGCCTCGGTGCTTTGACGCATCACGTCAAGGACCGCAGAGCGAATCGCGAACTCATGCTTCTTCACGTTGTCGAACACGCGCGCGTCGTAGTGCGTCATGACCGCCACTTGAACCACCATCACTTTTTTAGAGTTGGTGATGTTGGTCATGAACTCTTTGTCGATTTGCAAATAGGTGTTTTCAAAGCGTGTGGCTTCGGCTTCCTTCTTCACTTTCGATGGGCCTTCGGGCGTGGCGTTGTGAGCGTTCTCTGCTTCTTTCTCTAACTCGTCCACTTTTTCATGGGCGGCGGCCTCGCTCTTGTGCTCGAAAAAGCCTGAGAAATACAAAGTGCCGAACATGACGGACATGATCAGGACGATCACGGACAACACGATCACCAAAATTAAAAGAATGGGTTTCTTTTTCTTGGGTTCGCCTTCGACAACTTCTTCTGTCGGTTCTGCTGCTGCTTCTGCCATATCGTTCTCCTAATGTTCAGATTGTCATGCGTATTTATGCATAAAGGTCAAGCAAGGACGCATTGGCCTTGCTGCGGCCAGAAGTAGCGCCAGAAGCGCTGCTGGTGCCGTTGACTTGCGATGTTGAATTGTCTCTAACTTGGGGCTGCTTGCGCATTTGTCCAGAGCCACTTTGTGACGTGTTGCCACCGCCTTGACCGACGTTGACTTGCCCGGCATTAATGCCAAAGTTTCCAAGTGCCTCGCGCAAACGTTGGCTGCTGTTTTGCAGCAAATCGCGTGTGAGTGGGTTGTCGGCACGGAAGACGGCGTCAAGTTTGCCGTCTTTCATTTCGAGTTGAATTTCCACGCCGCCCAAGTTGGAGGGGCGCAAGGCAAATTTCATCTTCCACTCACCATCGCTGAGTTGTTTGTGCATGCGTGCGGCAAGCTCCGTGGCCATCTTGTCGCTGAGTTGGTCATACACCTCACCCATGTGGACCGCGCTTGCGGAGGCCGTGTTGGCGGTGGCGGGATTCGTCGCGTTGCTTGTGCGGGTCAGCGTTTGTGCAAAGCCACTGAAGTTGCCGCTGCCGTCGTCTTGTGAGGGTTGTTGGTCTGGGTTGCTCTCGCTGCCTGCATCTTGCGAAAAGCGCGACAAGAGGGCGCTGACATCTTGTTCGTTGACCCCCGTGCCTACCAACGACAGCATGTCCATCGTGCTAGGCGCAGGTGCGTTGGTCACAGCGGTTGCCTGAATGGGCAACACAGCGGCGGGCAGGACGGTGATTTGCAATTGTTGAATCGAGGCCATGTCGGTCGGGGTCAATCCGGGCATGGCGGGCGCGTTCAAGGTGGTGGCCGCAGCGGCCAAACCAGCACCCGAGGCGCCTGTTGCCACTTGTCCAGTGGTCGCAGCCATGGCCGCCAGTTGGCTGGCGACGGCGCTGTCTGCAGGTGTGGCTGCCACTTGCGGTGCGCTTGGCAAGCCTGTGCCCAATGCGGCTTGTAGCGCAGCACTCGGGGTCTGCGCCAAGCCAGTGGCTGATCCAGCTGACGCGACCGTGGCGCCTGTGGCGGCGTTAGCCGGCGTGCTCGGGGACTGGCCTAAAAGGTTTTGAATCGCTGACTCATCCAAGCCCATCGACTTGGCAAAGGCGGCCAAGCTCTCAGGGCTGGGTGCTTTTTTCGGGTCGGTGATGATGCGCATCTGTGGGCTCAGCTCAACCGTTTGCAGTGCATTCGCATGGGCAAGCTCGGCAGCGGTGGTGGAGCCCGCAGCCGTCCAAGCCATTGGGGTCTGCGAAGCGGCGGCAGTCACCACTGCGGGGTTAGGCGCTGCCGCCACCGTGGCAAGCGGCGTCGCACCTTGCATCAAACTCGCGAGCAACGCGTCTGTGTCTGATGCTTTAGTTTTTTTCGTGATGTCTTGACGCCCACGGGGTGTTTGATCCGTCGTCGCGTGGTTGGCAGCTTCTGGCGATGTATTGCTGTCGGCTTGCGATGTGCGCGCTTCATGCGTCGCAGGACGCTCGCTGTCAGGGCGGCTGTCTGTGGCCGGTGTTCTGTCGGCTGATGGGTCGGACGTGCTGACCTCTTGTTGCGGCTCTGGCGCCGTGTCAGCGGCAATAGTTTGCCGCTGCAGCGGGACCAAGCGCTGCATTTGGCGCGCCATCACATCCGCAAAATCAAACCCCAAATTAGCACCCGCAGTCGGGTCAGCCCCAGGCCGTGCGCTGGCTGGCGCCGTTTGACTGGTGCTGTTTGGCACCAGCGGGGCTGGTGGCATTTGAAGATAGCTGGACAGGTTCATGGTGGTCTTTAAACAAGTTTGCCAACGAGTTAAGCAAGAACTGTGACAGGACACTTCTTGCCGTTCATCGGCCGAGATCACCCATCAGTGTCAGTTCGACTTGGCACATCGATTGCTTAGTCAACATGCCTCGAAAGCTTTTTCAAGGCAAAAAGAAACCTAAACGTTCCACTTCCAACTGGATTTCACTGATGAGCACTCTCACTCTGTCAACGATTCGACACAACTTGTCGAAATTTGACCTCTCCGGACTAAGTATTCCGGTGGTGGTGCTCGTCATCATGGCGATGTTGGTGTTGCCACTGCCACCCCTGTTGTTGGACTTTTTGTTTACTTTCAACATTCTTTGCAGCTTGGTGGTCATCATGATCGCCATCGGCACACGCAAGCCGCTCGAGTTTTCATCCTTCCCCACGGTTCTTTTGTTTGCCACCATGTTGCGCTTGGCGCTGAACGTGGCCTCCACCCGTGTGGTCTTGGTCAATGGTCACGAAGGTGCACACGCAGCCGGCAAGGTGGTGCAGGCCTTCGGTGAGTTTGTGATCGCAGGTAACTATGTGGTCGGTTTCATCATCTTTGCGATTTTGATGATCATCAACTTCGTGGTGGTGACCAAAGGTGCAGGTCGCGTCTCTGAAGTGAACGCCCGTTTCACCTTGGACGCCATGCCCGGTAAACAAATGTCGATTGACGCGGACTTGAACGCTGGCGTGATCGACCAAGAAACAGCCAAACTGCGCCGTGCCGAATTGGCCCAAGAATCTGACTTCTTCGGCTCGATGGACGGTGCTTCTAAATTCGTGAGCGGTGACGCCATGGCGGGCTTGTTGATTCTGTTGATCAACTTGGTCGGTGGTTTGATCATCGGTGTGGCCCAACACGATTTGCCAGTGGCCGAAGCTGGCAAGATTTACACCTTGCTCACCATTGGTGACGGCTTGGTGGCTCAAATTCCATCCTTGTTGTTGTCACTCGCCACCGCCATCATCGTGACCCGCGTCACGACCGCTGAATCCATTTCTGAGCAGGCGTCTGTGCAGTTGGCGAACCCCAGTGCCTTGTTCATCTCGTCTGTGATCTTGATGATCTTGGGCATGGTGCCAGGGATGCCGCACTTGATGTTCATCACCTTGGCCTTGGCCTCCGCTGGTTTGGGCTTGATGATCGTCACGCGTGAAGTGCAAGACGAACAAGCCGAGCAAGCCGTCAAAGATGCGGCACCCGCAGACGCCCCCAAAGAGCTGGATTGGGACGATGTGGACCAAGTGGACCTCATCGGTTTGGAAATTGGCTACGGCTTGATTCCCTTGGTGAACGCCGAAACGGGTGGCGAGCTGATGACCCGCGTCAAAGGCGTGCGTAAAAAATTGTCTGCCGAGTTGGGCTTCTTGGTCCAGCCTGTGCGTATCCGTGACGACTTGAACATCGACCCAGACGCTTACAACATCGTCCTCAAAGGGGTGGTGCGTGGCAAAGGCGAGGTCAAAGTGGGCCGCGAGTTGGCCATCAACCCCGGTCATGTGTATGGCCCGTTGGAAGGCATTCCCACCCGCGAACCTGCATTCGGTTTGGAAGCCGTGTGGATTGAACCGTCGCAACGTGACCAAGCACGCACACTCGGCTACACCGTCGTCGATGCCGCCACGGCCATTTCTACCCACCTCAACAAAGTGCTGCGCGAGAACGCGGCGGACATGTTGAGCCACGATGAAACCCAACAGTTACTCGACAAGTTGGCCACCAAGTCGCCCAAGATCGTGGAAGACCTGGTGCCCGGCAAGTTGTCACTCGGCATCTTGACCCGCACCTTGCAAAACTTGTTGGCCGAATCCGTCTCCATCCGCGACATGCGCACGATTGCAGAAGCGCTGACCGAGGCCAGCACACGCACACAAGACCCAGAACAACTCACCGCCATGGTTCGCCCCAAGCTCGGGCGCATGATCATGCAAAGCCTGATCGACGGTGATAACGGTTTGCAAGTCATGACCCTCGAGCCATCGTTGGAGCAACTGCTGCACAACGTGTTGCAACAAAGTCAACCCGGCCAAGCCGTGGTGATGGAGCCGGGCTTGTCGGAAAACTTATTTGCCGGTTTGCGCGAAGGTGCGCGCACCGTAGAGGACATGGGCCACCCTGCCGTGCTGGTGGTGTCCCCCGTGATTCGTGGCTGGCTGTCCAAAGCCGCACGATTCCGCGTGAACGATTTGACTGTGCTGTCTTACAGCGAAATTCCGGATGATCAGGCCGTCAAAGTGATCTACACCGTAGACGCCAAAGCCCGATAAACCGCAAACCATTACAAAGACAGAGTGAGCTGACCCTATGGAACTCAAACGCATACTTGCCCGCGATATTCGCGCCGCCAACGAAAAGGCCGTGGCCCAATATGGCTCTGACGTGCTTGTCATCTCAAGCAGCCAAGTCAATGGCTTGACCGAGCTGATTGTGGCGGTGGATCTGGCTCCCTTGACTGCCGAGGAAGCTGATCCGTATGTGAAAACGCAATTTGCGGCTGCCTCGCGACCCTCGGGTAAGTTCGATGTCTTGCTGGGACAAACGCTGGAACAAAACAAACGCGATGCCCGCGAGCGCCAAGCCACCAAAGTGGCCAAGCCCATTGTGGAAGTGTCGGCCAAACCCGCGGCCTCCAAGGCCAAGCCTGCAACCCGCGTTGCACCTCAGCCCGTGGATGAATCAGCCAAACTGGCCGCACAAGAGCACGACACCTTGCGCGGTCGCGAAATCGTGGACTTGGTCCGCGAAGAACTCAATTCTTTGCGTCGCGAATTCAAACTCGGTCAACAAATGGCGGCGTGGCAACAAGGCGGCATGCCATTGCCCGCTGCTATCGCACCTTTGCGTGATGCGCTCAACGATGCCCCAATTCCTGTGGCCTTGCGTGCGTTGTTGATTGACAGCATCAAAGACCACGACAACTTGGCTGATGCCATGGGCGCGTTAAGTCGCCAACTCAGCCACTCTGTGGAGCAAGCGCAATCACACACACCTGTGTCTGGTGTTCATGCGCTGGCAGGCCCATCGGGTGCTGGTAAGTCGATGATGGTGGCGCGTTTGGCGCAACATGCAGCGCAACAGCACGGCTGCGAAAAGGTCATGGTCATCAGCTTCCAAGACCAGCGTGCTGGCGCTTGGAATCAAACGCAGTTGCTGTGCGCGCAGTCAGGTGTGGACTCGTTCCGTGCCACCAACGCGGCCACATTGAAGCTCTTGCTAGACGAACACGTGGACCGCCAACTCATCTTGATCGACACCCCCGGCGTGCAAATGAACGAGCGCTTGGCCGAGATTCGTGCCATGAACCTCAACGTGCAGTGTCACGCCGTGATCCCTGCTGACGCCTCAGCAGCCAATATTCGCCGCGTGTTTGACAACACCGACAACGTGTGGGCTTCCCTGATGTTGAGCAAGCTCGACGAGTCCAACCAACCTTGGGCTTTGTTGCAGTTCTTGACCGAAAAATCAGTGAGTGTGTCGGTCGCCAGCCATGGTGACCGCACCATGGACTTGGTGCAAGACGTCTCCTTGGTCGGCTTGGTGCAATGCGCGCTCGACAACCTGCCATTGCCAGAGACCGAGGCACTCGCCCAGCAAAACGCACGTGATGCAGCCGTCAATGAGGTGGCTGTTTCCAAACTGTCGCAAATCGCGGCTCAATTTAAATCCGAAACCACAGGCTTGACCCATGAGTAATCCACGCAGAACAGAAGTCATCGGTATCGCCAGTGGCAAGGGTGGTGTTGGCAAAACCACCACCTCTATCAACTTGGCGGTAGCGTTGACGCAGTTGGGACACAGCGTCATGTTGTTTGACGCCGACCTCGGCTTGGCGAACGCACAAATTGCGCTCGGTGCGCGCGCCGAATACAACTTGGGCCACTTCTTGGCGGGACAAAAGTCGCTGCAAGAAATTCTTGTCACCACGCGTCAGGGCGTGAAGCTCATTCCCGGTGCCTCCGGCATGCAAGAGCTGGCTGGGTTGAGTGACATTCAGGCCGCCAGCATCGTCCAGTCGTTTGGTGTCTTGGCTGACGATGTGGATTACCTCATCGTGGACGTGGCTGCCGGTATTTCCCCCTCGGTGTTGTCATTCTTGGCGGCATGCCAGCGTCGCTTCATCGTCGTCAAAGATGACCCATCTTCGATTGCGGATGCATACGGCACGATCAAAATTTTGAGCAAAGAGATGGGTTTGGACGAAATCTATTTGTTACCCAACATGGTGGCGAGTCAGTCGGAAGGCTGGAAACTCTACAAAAAACTCAACGACGTCTGTGTGCGCTTTTTGGGCGAGTCCGTGCATTACCTCACCTCCATCGAAAACGATGAGATGGTCCTGCGTGCGCTGAAGAAATACCAATCGGTCATGGAGCTCGCCCCCGGAACCGCCGCTGCGCGTGACTACATGCGCTTGGCTGAAGCATGCACGCACCTGCGTCCCATCGACCACCCTTCTGGTAGTTTGCAATTTTTCATGGAGCGACTGATGCAAAACGGTTCGTCTGACACATGAAAACACTTTCACCTGTCCAAATGTATGAGTCCTGCAAGCCCAAAGGCGAGGACTTGGTCATGTCCCATTTGGGGCTGGTCAAACGCGTGGCCTTGCATTTGAAGGCACGCATTCCCGCCTTCATGGAGCTCGACGAGTTGATTCAAGTCGGCATGATTGGCTTGTTGGAGGCCTCGCGTGCTTTTGATCCCGTCAAAGGCATCGAGTTTGAAAACTTCGCACACAGCCGTGTGCGTGGTGCCATGCTCGACGAGGTGCGACGCTTGTCATTCTTGCCCCGTTCGGCGGTGGCATTCAACAAAGAACACAACACCACCGTGCATGCCTTGGCGGCAGAGCTGGGCCGTACGCCCACGCAAGCTGAGATTGCCGAGTACATGGGCAAAGACTTGGAAGAGTTTCATCGCGAACGCGGCAAAGCCAAGCGTTTCGAGACCTATTCCATGGAAGTGGTCACAGAAGAAGTGATGACGATTGCAGACGACAGCTCGCAGCAACCCGATGTGATTGTGGAAGAAGCACAGTTCATGGACGCAGTGACCGATGCCATCGCCCAGTTGCCCGAGCGAGAACAGCTGGTGATGCAGCTCTACTACGTGGAAGAGTTCAACCTCAAAGAAATTGGGGAAACGCTCGGCGTGAGTGAGTCACGGGTCAGTCAAATTTTGTCCTCGGTGGTTAAAAAACTGCGTGGTACTTTGAAAGTAGACAGCGCGTCTGAAGCCGAGAGAGTTGAGACAAGGAGACGTGCATGAGTAACTTCATGATGAACATGATCTCGTGGATCTTGTTGCTGTTGGTCATCTTGACGCTGTATCTCATCGACAAGATCAACCATTTGGCCAAGCTCTACGAAGCGCCCAAACCAGAAACGCCATCTCTGCCCGAGTTTGAAACAGAAATTCCCAGTGACTTGCTGTTTTCCGGCTTGGAAGGCAAGAAACTGTGGGACGCCATGAATGGCAAACAAGTCGAGGGCTTTGATGCCACCTTGATTGAGGCCTTGCGCCCGCACTATGAACCGATTCTGCGTGAGCACATCACGGCCAGTTTCAAAGACGGCGTTGAAGATGCCTTGAGTGGTTCCGAAAACCACATGCCCAGCTCCACACGCAAGATTTCAACAGCACGCGGTCACATTCAATCGTGGCTGCCGCCTCAACATTTGGGCAGCGTGTATCGCTCGGCCTTGGAGTTTGCGGGCAGTTATTGCCAAAACCCTGATCCAGAAGTGTTGTTGCGCTTGAAGGAAACGGTCGACAGCGTCGTAGACATGCTTTACCAACGCGCGGGCATCACCAATGAAGTGCCTTTCTCAGAATTTTTGTTTGAAGAGGTTCCTGTCCCTTCCACCGAAACACCGACTGAAGATGTCATGCTGGCGTTGACCGACGCTTCGGGTCAGACCGAGCAGTTGGGTGATGGGTTGTTAGAAGACAGCGACGTGCGTGAAGTCACGCCCGAAGAATTGGCTCAAGGGTTAGAGCATGTGCAAGCCTATGAAGATCAGCAGCGGCAAGAAGTTGCCGCTGAGACGGTCGAGGCGGTCATGCACCCAGCTACAGAGGTGTCCAGCGAAGAAGCGGCACCTGTTCAGGATGATGCGCTTGAAGCCAAGCCTGTTTAAAGAAGTGTTTGCACAGATGCCACTCAAGTTTGCTCCGGCTCTTCCGATACTGCTTGTGTAAGCGAAGTAATACACAGGAGTTAATCAAATGCGAGCCAATTCACGAGCCATTCAAAGTTACGGTGACGTCAAAGTCAGCAGCGGCGTTGCGTCGGCCAACAATGTGCAATTGATTCAAATGTTGTTTGATGGATTGTTGGAAAGCCTGTCCACAGCGCGCGGTCACATCCAACATCGAAATATCAATGAAAAATCCAAAGCTATCGCCCGTGCCAGCCGCATCGTGATTGGCCTGCAAGGTGCTTTGGATTTCGAAAAAGGCGGCGACTTGGCCAACAACCTCAATGAGTTGTACAGCTATGTGACCCGTCGTTTGTTTCACGCCAACGCCCACAACGATGTGGCCGTGTTGGATGAGATTTATGGTTTGATGCGCGAAATTCGCGATGCTTGGGAAGGTGTGCCTTCCTTGATGCCTGCGACGAACCGACCTGCAGGCATGATGAACTGATGTCGCTTTTCTTCCTTTTGGAAGATTTGACGTATTTATCAGTTAATCTTGCAGGTTGTTCGGGTTAATTTTTAGGCGCATCCAAGTTTTCAGCTTGGGTGCGCCAACCTGCTTGGGGAGAGTGTTAGATGTCAGCAATTATTGGTTTGGTCGTTTTGTTCATTTGCGTGTTCGGCGGTTTCGTGATCGCCGGCGGCAGTTTGGCGCCGATTATCAAATCCACTCCCTACGAAATGTTCATTATTGGTGGTGCCGGTGTTGGCGGCATGATCACCGGTAACTCGGGCGCTATTTTCAAGGGGGCCTGGGGTGGTATGGGGCGCGTGATCAAGGGCCCCAAGTACCACAAGGAAGACTACATCGGCATCATCGCCGTGATCTCTAAGCTCATGAAAACCCTCAAAGCCGAGGGTGCTGTGGCCATGGAGTCGCATGTGGAGAACCCCGAGGCCAGTGCGATTTTTGGGGAGTGTCCCAAGATGTTGGCAGACCATGGTTTGGTCGGACTGATTTGCGACACCATCCGTTTGATGGTGGTGTCCTCGGGTACCTTGAGCCCTTATGCGGTGGAGGATGTGATGACCACCGCGATCAAGCACCACCACCACAGCGAAATGCAAAACGCCGATGCGCTTTCTACCTTGGCCGGCGCTTTACCCGCGTTGGGTATTGTGGCTTGCGTGTTGGGTGTGGTGAAGACCATGGGTGCGATTGACCAACCCCCGCCTGTGCTGGGTGCCTTGATTGGTGGCGCGCTGGTGGGTACGTTCTTGGGCGTGTTCTTGGCCTACGGTATTTTTGAACCGTTTGGCAAACGCTTGGTGCAAATCATTGACGAAGACAGCGAGTCATTGAAAGTGGCGCAGCAAGTCATCATTGGCAACATGCATGGCTATCCTGTTCCGCTCATCATTGAAGCCGCCCGTGTGTGTATCAACCACCATGCGCAGCCGACCTTTGGCGAACTCTTTGACGCGTTGAGGAAATAATGGCTGACGAAAAAGACGCGGCCGCCGCCCCCGAAGACGCAGAAAAAGCCGCCGCAGAAGCTGCCGCGGCCGCCGCTGCTGCTGCCAAAGCAGCGGAGGAAGAAAAAGAGGAAGCCCCTGCGCCCGTCATCATCATCAAAAAAATAATCGATGATGGCCACGGCGGCGCACACGGTGGTGCTTGGAAAATTGCGTTGGCTGACATGATGACGGCGATGATGGCCTTCTTCTTGTTGATGTGGCTGTTGGGTGCGTCGAACGAAGACCAACGCAAAAGCATTGCAGACTATTTCAAACCCACCTCGCAAAGCTTGGTGGCGATTGGTCAATTGGCTGGCTCCAACGGCGTGTTGGGTGGTCGCTCGATCATTGACCCAGATGGATTTCCTTTTGCTGCCAAACAAACCGCGTTGTTAGAGCGTTTGACACCTCGCTCTGAAGGCGGCCCGAACCCCAGCACGGATCCCGGCCAAGAAAACAACAATCCCTACTCAGATCCGGACAAGTTGACGCCTGAGCAGAAGAAAGAAATTGCAGCCGCACAAGAAAAAGCCGACTTTGACAAACTCGAAAAAGAGATCGAACAAAAGCTGTCCGAAAACAAAAAGTTGGGTGGGCTGAAAGATCAAGTGTCGGTCACACGTGACAAGCAAGGTCTTCGCATTGAGATCATCGACAAAGCCGACTTTGCCATGTTCCCCAGTGGCGGCATGAGCATGCAGGGCAAGGCCGCGAGTTTGATCAGCGAAATTGCAGCTTCTTTGGCGGACATGCCCAACAAGATTGCGATTCGCGGTCATACCGACAGTGTGCCGTTCAACAACAAAGAAGGCCGCAACAACTGGTCGCTGTCGGCCGAGCGTGCGGAAGTCACACGCGCCTTGTTGGAAAAGAGCGGCATCAAAGAGAGTCGCTTTGCCCGCATTGAAGGCGTGGCCGATACGGATCCGTTCAACCCCAAGGATCCGCGTGATCCGCGCAACCGTCGCATGAGCATCACGGTGCTCTACAACGACCAAGACTGATCTGGGTAGCACCAGTCAAAAGGCAGCTCTGAGAGCTGCCTTTTTTTTGGGCTGCCCGTGTTTCAGGCCGCCGATCGCAGTTCGTATTTGTTGATCTTTTCGATCAAGGTGGTGCGTTGCAAATTCAGCAGCTTGGCCGTGCGTGACACATTGCCCGAGTTGCGCGTCAAAGCTTGTTCAATGATGCTGCGTTCAATTTGCGCCATGCGCTCTTTCAGCGACAAGCCCTCGGGTGGCAGTTGGGGCATGCCTTGCGCCAGCATGATGAGGCCTTCGATGTCGTTTTCCTCGTCCTCTTGCGGTGCGGCTTGCATTTCAGCCAACACCTCGGGCGGTGGCGTCATCTCCAGTTTCGCCAGCAGCGGTGCTTGGGCTTGCAACTCTGCTTGTGCCGACACCAGTCCTTTGGGGAGCAGCGTCGGTGGAATCGCGCGCAAATCCAGCTCCTGACCTGCGTACAGCGTGCTGAAGCGGTCTACAAGGTTGGAGAGCTCACGCACATTGCCGGGCCACGGGTATTTTTGCAAGGCTGACATGAAATCCGACTTGAAGCGAATCGGTTGCTTGCCAAAGTTTGTGCACTTTTGGGTGAAGAAGGTGAGTAATTCTGGGACATCCTCGTTGCGCTCACGCAGAGGTGGCGTCACCATGGGCAACACATTGAGACGGTAATACAAGTCTTCACGGAAGCGTCCGGCTGCAATTTCGTTTTCTAAATCACGGTGTGTCGCCGCCACCACACGGACATCGACCTGCACTTGGCGCGTTCCACCAATGGGGTCAACGGTGCGTTCTTGCAGCACGCGCAACAATTTGACCTGCATGTCCAAAGACATGTCGCCAATTTCATCCAAGAAGATGGTGCCACCGTGGGCCAACTCAAAGCGACCAATGCGGTCTGCCACCGCACCCGTGAATGCCCCCTTGCGATGACCAAAAAGTTCACTTTCCAGCAAATCTTTGGGGATCGCCGCGCAATTGATAGGCACAAAGTTAGCACCACAGCGATCCGATTGCTCATGCAGCAGCCGCGCCAACAGTTCTTTTCCTGTGCCGCTCTCGCCGGTGATCATGACCGTGGCGTTGGAGTTGGCCATCGTCGCGACCAATTGGCGTAGCGTTGTCGCTGACTCGCTAGAGCCAATAAAGTGTGTCGTGGGTTTCATGTCAAAAATTCCTACACACGATTGTCGGTAAGCGCTGAGATTTCACAAGACAGAAAAAGTATTCGTCTTTGAAAAAGTTAAAGATGCACGCACAGGTGTCGAATCAAAGGGGAGACCCCTCAAGGACATAGACATGAACCGCATCACAACTTGGGCTATCGCAGCCTCCGCCGTACTGTTGACCGCTTGCGCCAGCAAGCCTGCACCTGCTCCGACCGCACAAGCGCGCACGGATGACAGTGCCAACATGATCACGCCCATGACTCAAAAGCGAGAGACCTTGGTGGCCACGGGCTATGCGGTCATTAGTATTCAAAACCACCGTAACCCTGCACAGCAGCGCTTGCTAGCCATTCGTGCATCCAAACTTGACGCTTACCGCGCTTTGACGGAGCAGGTTTATGGCCAGCAGCTCGATGCCAGCACCACCGTCGCTGACATGACGGTGATGAGCGACACCTTCCGCGCGCGTGTTGAGGGTGTCATTTATGGCGCCGTTTTGGTCAGCATCACCCCTGTGGGCGACGACACCTATGAAACCACCATGTCTTTAGACCGCAATGTGGTCAACGATTTGCGCGCCTTGTACATTGCGCATCTCAACAACAAGCGCAACTAAGTCGCGCTGTTGAGAAATATTTGTATGTGGATTTCTTCGCGCCAACACGTGTGCATGGCCACATTGTTGGCTTTTTTAGGTGTCAATTTTTCTGCCGCTGCGGCAGACATGGACGCGCAGGATCGCCTCAAGGCCATTCGCAGCGCCATGGTCGAGGCCGCCATGAAATCCAACACCCGCGTCAGCGCCACGAGTTGGATGGAGAGCGATGGCCAATTGCGCGAGCTCAATCGCTTTTCATCAGAAATCAAACTGCGTGATTTGCAAGTCTCGGCGTATGAACGCGATGCAGAGCAGCAACCCCAAGCGAAATTGGTTGGCTCCCAAGTCGAGCGCGTTCAACCGGGCCGCTGTGAAGCCCCCCAAGCCAAAGCCCCTCTGCGCCAAGTGATGACGCTGGGCATGGACCTTTCCTCTGGCTTTGCGCCTGCCCAGCGTTATCAAGCGCAGCAAGTCGGCTTTTCTGCCCGCAAGCAGTTGATGCAAGCGGGCGCCAGCGCACAGCGCTGGCGCCTCATCACCAC
Source organism: uncultured Burkholderiales bacterium (assembly GCA_903886485.1). Lineage (GTDB taxonomy): Bacteria > Pseudomonadota > Gammaproteobacteria > Burkholderiales > Burkholderiaceae_C > Limnohabitans. Next base: position 241,603 of record CAISMH010000019.1, on the reverse strand, counting down.
CCAAGCGCAAGCGCGCACCTATGACCGCCTGATCCATGGTCATGGCGAAGAGCATGTGCAATGGCATGCGCAACTCACGGTGACGCCTGTGCCGTATGCAGGAGTCTCCAACGATGACGCGGCCTTTGGCCTGACCTTGCAAGTCAGAGGCGAGGGTCAGCGCGAGGGTTGGTTCAGCGCCGAGCAAGTGGTGTTGCCTGGGGTGGCTACACATGTCTATGGCACCCCGAAGTTGGATGTGGAAACCAATGCTTCTATTGCGCGTGCCATCGCCAAGATGGTGGCGCAACTCGATACGCAGTTGGCGTGCGAACCTCAAAGCTTCACGGTGGAACAACGCGATGGCAGCTTGGCGCTCAATGCGGGGTCCTATGCAGGCTTGCACGTGGGAGATCAGCTCATGATTGCCGATCCAACGGTCTTGCCACGTCACACCTTGGAGCCGGGCGCACTTGACGCCGCAGTGCTGGCCGAAGTTAAATCTGTCACGCCGTATCAGGCGGAAATCAAACAGGTCGCTGGACGCAAACAAAAAATGAATGGGGCTTGGGTTGCTTGGCCTTACACCTACTAAAAAACTGACGGGAGAACCGACCATGAACACGCCTATCACACCACTTCGCATGTTGCTGTGCTGCGTTGTCTTGGCTGCACCGATGTGGACGTTGGCAGCCAGCCCTGCAGCGCATCACACTTACCAAGTGGTCTCGGGTGACACACTGGACAAAGTGATTCGCAAAACCATGCCTGAGAGCCCGCTGCGGATTGAAATCTTGCGCAATGCTTTTGTGCAACAAAACCCACAAGCCTTCACCAAATCACCGCCGCGTTCCTTGATGGTCGGGGTGGAGTTGAACATTCCCAACCATGACGATCTGTTGCGCAGCTACATGGTGCCCGGCCAATCGGCTGGCAACAGTGGCATGAGCCGTGGCGGCGGTTACTCCACCGCGGACATGAACATGAGCGAACGCAAAAATTGGGTGCGTTTCCCCTGAGGGGCCATCATGGCCATCTTGGGTCCTGAAGGCATCCATGCCATCTCGCGTGTCGCACCCATCCATTTGGAGGTGCGCACCGCCTATGTTGAAGCCCCTGTCGCGCGGCAACTCGGCTTACATGACGGGCAAGTCGTGCAAGCCGTGGCCGCCATGCGCAACGATCAACTCAAGCTCGTCCTCAACGAGCACAGTTTCAACGTGCCCTTGTTCCCCTACATCAAGGAAGGGGATGTGGTGTCGCTGCGTGCACAACTTTTACCCACAGGCAAATGGGCATTGCAGCTCTTACATACGGGTGCTTTTGCGGGCGCAGAGACAACCCAAGGCCCCATTCCCACGCGCCTCAATACCTTGTTGTTCCAGCCCGGCGGCTTTGCCAATTTGTTGACACTCTTGCGTCCGGGTGTGATGGAGAGTTTGGTGCCCCCCGTGCAAGACGCGGGAGAGTTAAGAAAACGCATCAACGCACAGCGTTTGAGCATGGGCAGCTTGCAGGCACAAAGCTTGAAGCGATTGGTGCTCGGTCATGCCAAGTCCAGTGAGGCCACTTTGGCCGATGGCGCCCCGGTTGCAGACAACACCAAAGTGTTGCTTCGCCTGCTGATGGCAGAGCGCTCACGCATCGAAGAAGACGGCAGTGACACCCAAGACAGCTTGCATCACGCCCTCGATGAGCTCGAAGCCGCACAAGTACAAACTGCCCAAAATCAGCACAAGGGTGATTTGAATTTTGGGCTGGTGATTCCATTCAAAGATGCAGACCCCGTAGCACTTGAATTTGAGCAAAAGGGAAACAAACCTGGACACCCTAAAAACCCATTGGTGGTCAACATGCACACCCAAAGCCGTGTGCTGGGTGAAGTGTGGCTCAAGACCAGCATCAGCAACCATTCACAGGTGGACCTGACGATGTGGGCACTGGACAAGGATGTGGCGGATTTGGCCAAATTCAATGCCAGTGAACTGACCTATGAATTGGAAAACGCAGGCTTGGTGATGGGCAGTTTTCAGGTCTACAACGCACCGCGTCCCGACGCGAAAGCAGACCAACCCCCGCCGGATCATGGCGCTTTGGTGGACACCCAAGCATGATCGACAAACGCTACACCCAAGCCGTAGCGCTGGAATATGGGCGTAACAAAGCCCCACTCATCACGGCAAAAGGAGATGATGAGTTGGCGCGTCGCATCGTGGCCGAAGCAAAAAAGCAGGGCGTGTATGTGGCGGAAGACCCACGGTTACTGGCCATGCTCAGTCGGCTCGATGTGGGTCAGGAAATTCCGGAAGATATGTTCACCGCAGTCGCCGTGATTTTGGCGTGGGTCTATTGGCTCAAGGGGATGCAGCCCGGGGATGAGAAGCAAAAGTAACGGTTGATCGAACTACGCGTCCGCGTAGCCACGTCCACCGCGGCGCACGCGCGACAACTTGCCCAGACGGTCATAGATTTCAACGGAGCTGCTGGGGTCTTCCAGTTGCAAGCTCTGCAACGTGCCACGAATGGCCTCAATTTTTCGATTGATGAGGAGTTCGTTGCGTCGATGCAAATCACGGCAATCGGACATCAGGTTCTTGAAGCTGTCCCATTCAGGTCCCAACTCATCTGCGTCGTTGGGCCCGTCGATACCGGCCAGCTGAGCCAGTTGAACCAGCAGCGCATTTTTGTCGGATTGCGACGCTTCAAATGCGTCTAGATTTTGCACTTTCAGTTGCTCAAACTCTTGTTCGAGCATGTCTTGCAGTGTTTGCGCCAAGGCCATCGCCTGCTCCCATGGGGCGGCGTCAGGTGGCAAAGCAGCGATGGTCATCTCAGGGGACAACGGATCAGTTGGTGATCATTTTTTCGAGGGCCACAAAGTTCTCAGCAATGCGACGTGGGTTGACGGGGTAGTTGCCGTCCTTGATCGCTTGCTTGATCGCCTCTACTTTGGAGCGGTCAAAGTCTGGTTGTGCCATGACTTTTTGCGCGACGTTGCTCAAGCTCACTTTATCTGCTCCTGCGGAAGATGCTTTCTCCATAGACGGAGCCAAGTCTTCTTTGGCTTGCGCGGCAGAAGGGCTTCGTTTCTCAGCTTTGTCGATGCTGCTGCGAATGGCAGCATTCGATTGCGTCATACGACCGTAGTTTGAAATTGCGTCATTCATGATGTTTTCACTTTCTCTAACCCGTTATCAGGTCAAAACTTTTTCACAACACTTCAATCGACCCCAAATTCTAGAACTTGAGAGTTTTCTTGAAATATTTCTTTGATACCACTTTTCACCTTAGTTTCGCGGCATTCGGTCCAGTGATCACGCCTGAGAGTGATCGACCCGACTCGACATTTTTTAAGCGAATTTGCTCACCTAAGCCACCATCTTGCAGCGCTTCCGCGCGCATGGTGATGGAAAAGCCTTGCCCTTCGCCTGCTGTGACTTGCACCTCTTGTCCGCGCTTGACCAATACAGCGGTCTTCACGTCGTACGAACGCAGAGGCGTGTTGGGCGTGAGGTCACGCATCAGCTGCATATTTTTGAGTAGTTTGATGTCTGAAATGATTTGATTTTCCATGCCAGCCGCAGGCATTTCGGCCTCGCTGAACATGTCAGGCGTGATCACTGTGCCGCGCTTGAGCAACTCTTTGGATACCAGCACCTTGTACAGCACCTGTGGGGGGGCGCCAGGGCGGTTGACCTGTGTGCTGGCTTGGCCAGCATTTACATTGACAAAAAGTTGCCAATTAGGCTGGGCACACCGCACGCGCACCGCAGGTTGGTTAGGAAAAGGGTGCTCGAACTGCAGGTTTTGTTGACAGTGTTGCACCGTGATGCGTGGGTCCACAGGAACCATTTGAACCTGTTTACCTTGAAAAGAGGGATGTGTCTGCGCCCATTGCAAAACTTGTTGTTGCAGCGATTCAAGGGCATTTGTTTCGACCGTCGAATCCGCCGCAAACCCAATCTGGGCGTGGCTTAGCAAGCATGCAGCCACGTACCAACCCAAGCGCTTCAAGCGCGGGGTGTCGGTATTTTTTAGGCACAGCATTTGCGTAGTCATACGGGTAGGTGTTGAAGTTTTGACATTGGTTCAGACCCAACCCTTCATGCAAGAACGAAGCCAACTTTTTAAACGGACCGATTAACCGGAGCCCTCCATGCGACTCGACCCGTACTACAACCCTCAGGTGGACACCACCGATGCCTCTGGCATGCCCAAGCTGCCTCGCAGTCCGCTGGCGTACGCGCGTACTGCGCCCGCCTTCACACGCGCGATGGCCAGTGCCAGCATGTCCGGCGCTTTGGCTCCTGAGGGCAGCACGGCCGCTTGGAGCACCACGGTTCGCTCGGGTCAAACCTTGACGGGCATTGTGCGAGAGCAAATGGCCCAACGCGGTGTGAATATTTCGAACAACGAAGCCATGCGTTTGGCGCAAACAGTCGCGCGCTCAAACAACATCGCCAATCCCGACATGATTCATCCGGGGCAGCCGTTGAACTTGGACAGCTTGAATTTTTCATTGCAGCAAGCCCTCGCTGTCAATCAAGCGGTCGCGGCGAACAAGGCGGCTGTCGCTTCGACAGTCTCTCCCGCGGTGACGCCTGCCGCCAACGTCAATACATTGGCCAGCAACACCCCTCTGGGCAGCGCAGCGTTGGCGGGCACTGCCCAAGTCCAGTTGCTCACGCGCTCAGACCGCAGTGGCAATGTGGTGTTGGAAAAAACCATTGACCGTGCGATTGAAAAAGGCTTCATTCCTGCGCAAGACAAGCAAGCGGTGATGAACAAGATCATCCAACTCTCACAGGAGCATCGTTTTGCTCCTGATGACTTTGCGCGTCTGACCTTGATGGAGAGCGATGGCATGAATCCCAAGGCTTCCAACAACCGCTGTCACGGCATCATTCAGTTCTGTGATGGGCCCGACCGTGGCGCCGCCAGTGCGGGCTTTGGTGCCAACCCCAAAGCGATTCTTGGCCACAGCGTGCTGCAACAGCTCGACATGGTGGGCAAGTATTTTGATGACACCGGTTTGAAAAACTTTGGTCCTGTGGGTTTGGATGATTTGTACTTAACAGTGCTCACCCCAGCTGCTCGCAACGAAACGCGACCCAACGCCGCTTTGAATATCCCAGGCCAGCAAGCGGCTTACTTGCATGTGAACCGCGACATGCGCGCGCCCATCACACGCAATTCCATCTTGGCAGGCTTGCATCAAAACGCCAACGAACGTCTGGGCACAGAGGTGGCGCAACGCCCCTCGATGCAAGCTGCGCGTTTGAGCGCGTACGCAGCACAAGCTGCTGTGACTGAAGTTCGTTAATTCGCATCACTTCTGCGGTGTGCATCACCGCGTGAGCAGCGAAGGCGGCAATTTTTTGCCGCTCGAACCGTCAAAACCACCGTGGCACGTCTCTTGCATTAATCGACACGAGGTCTCACAACTTGAGGCCATGTGTCAATAAACAGGAGTCTTGTGATGGACGTTTTTTCATCCGCTTTCGGAATACACGAGCGTGCGCTTGGCGTCAGAAGCCAGCGTATGGAAGTGCTGGCGCGCAACATCGCCAACGCGGACACGCCCAACTACAAAGCACAAGACGTCGATTTCAAGGCCATGCTCAAAGAAGCCAAGACGGAATATTTGACAGCCACCAATGAAAAGCACTATGCCGGTCTGCAAGAAGCACCCGACAACGGCATGCGCTATCGCACACCTTTTAACAGTTCATTTGACGGCAACACCGTCGAGATGAACGTCGAACAAGCCCAATACGGTAAGGCGGCGGGTGACTACCAAGCCACTTTGCAGTTCTTGCAAAACCGAATTGGCGGATTGCGCAAAGCCATGCGCGGGGAGTAATAGAACATGCAACTCGATAACGTCTTTGGTATTGCCGGCACTGCGCTCAACGCGCAAGCCATTCGCATGAACACCACGGCTTCTAACTTGGCCAACGCCAACTCGGTCGCAGGCTCTGAAGAAGAAGCCTACCGTGGTCGTCGACCTTTGTTCAAAGCCTTGATGCAAGAGGAAATGACTCATGCTGGCGCTCAGTTCGTCGGTGGCGTCAAGGTCGACCGCATCGTCAACGACCCCGCACCCATTCGCAAGACTTGGGAGCCAGGCAACCCACTCGCCGACAAAGAAGGCTACGTCTTTCACTCCAACGTGAACGAAATGTCGGAGATGGTCGACATGATGGCCGCCTCGCGGTCTTACCAAAACAACGTCGAAGTGGTGAACACCGCACGTCAACTGATGATGCGCACCCTTGAAATTACCAAAAGCTAACAACGTTTAACAGGAGTCTTTCATGGCCATCGATACAACCTCTGCACTGAGTTCATTGCCAAGCGGCATCATGACCACTGCCCAATACAACGCGCAAAAAGCACTCACCCCGCAAAACACAACCATGGGGCAGTCCGAGTTTTTGACACTGTTCACCACACAGTTGAAAAACCAAGATCCGACAGACCCTGTGAAGAACGAAGCCTTCGTGGCTCAGCTCGCACAGTTCTCCCAACTCGAAGCCACGACGGCCATGAAAACGTCCATGGACAGCATGGTCTCCAGCATGAGCAATGACCGCATGTTGGGCGCTGCGGGCTTGATGGGCAAGCAAGTGGCTGTGCCTGATGGGCCAGTCCAGGTCACTGACACCACCGTCGCGCAAGGCACGATCAATCTGCCTGCCGGTGCTGACGGCATTCAACTTCAAGTCTTTGATGACAAAGGTATTTTGGTTCGTACACAAATTATGGGCGCCCAACCTGCTGGCGACGTCACCCTGACATGGGATGGCATGGATGATGGTGGCACTGCGGTTGCCAATGGTACTTATCGCTATGTGGCGACCGTGAACAGTCAAGGCATAACAACCACACCAACCGTGAATACATACGCCACGGTGACTGCGGTCAAGAGCGCAGGAACCGCGGATGGTGCGATGTTGCTTGAAGTCGCAGGTGGCAAGACCGTCAATTTGGCCGATGTGAAGCGCATCAGCAATTAATTTTTAGATTCAAAAATTTCTCTCAGGAGCTAAAGCACCATGTCTTTCTATACCGCACTCACTGGTTTGAACGCAGCCACTGCACAAATGGGCGTGACATCCAACAACATTGCCAACGTCTCGACCACCGGTTTCAAACGCAGCCGTACAGACTTCGGCGATATTTTTGCCACATCCCCATTGCAAAAAGCCTCGGCCACGATTGGTCAAGGTGTTGCGTTGAAAAAGGTCACGCAAGAGTTTGGTCAGGGTAACTTGGTGTTCTCATCCAACACCTTGGACTTGGCCATCAGCGGCGATGGTTTCTTCCCTCTGAAATCACAAGACGGATTCCAAGACATCTTCACGCGTAACGGTGTGTTCATGATGAACGACCAAAACAACGTCGTGAACTCAGCAGGTCAAAAGTTGATGGCAGCGTCCGTTGACTCGTCCGGCAAAGCGAATTTGGACGACATGAACGTGTTGACCATTCCGCAAAAAACAACGGGCATGGCGCAGCAAACCAGCAAAGTTTCTTTGGGTTTGAATTTTCCAGCCGATGCACCCGTGATTACCAAAGCATTTGACCGTAACGATCCCACCACGTACAACAAGAGTACGGCTTTGACGGTCTACGACGCGGGTGGTAACTCGTATTTGGCTTCTGTTTACTACGTCAAGACACTGAACGCGAGTCAAGCCACTCCCAACAACAGATGGCAAACCTATGTGTATGTGGGCGATAAGCTGGTGAACGCCTCCTTACAGCAGGCCACCAACTCGACGGGTGAGCCTATGTACGTCAATAAATATGGCGAGTTGAAAGCAAAAAGCGATTTCAAAACGCCAGAAGAAATCGCCCAACTCAACAGCAGTTTTTCTAAGAAGACCATCAAGTTTTCGCTGGATCAATTGACCGATGTGCGGACTTCCGAGCCAGCAGCAGTGACAGGGGGCAGTGCGATTAACTTGGGTACAGGCTCCAGCGATGGTTTGGATTTGACCACTTACAGCCCTTTGAGCAAATCAGATTTGTTGGTCAAGCAAGGCAGCAGCAGTGCCGTGTTTGACATGAATCAGGCGGTTGCTGCAGATTCCTACAAACTCACTTTCAACACCAACCTGAAGAATGGGCCTCAACCCGTCAGCGTGGATGTGAAAACCGTCGGAACCACAGCACCGACAGTGTCTGATATGGTGAATCAATTAAATGCGGACCCCACATTTGCCTCGGCCTATGTTGCACAAAACACGTCCACTGTCACCATCAAAGGACCTACTTTTGCAACCAACCGCAGCGTATCGGATTTTGATAGTTTCCAAATCAGCTTAGGCGGTAAAACAGAATCGTTGACAAGCCTGCGACCCGCCACCAGCGATTTGGCCGGACTCGCCGCTGAGTTACAAGATCGATTGCGCAGCCAAGATGGTGGCCACGCCAACATCAGTGTGTCGGTTGCTCCGAATGGCAAAGATTTGAAAATCACGGACTCCGCAGGCCGGGCCGTGACGGGTGTTTCTTTGACATTGAATCCTGCACTGTCTGCAGGATCTGGTGCATCTGCGGGTACAACAACCATCAGCATGGGTCAGTTGAGTGTGACCGCTTTGGATCCCAACGTTCAAGACAAAGACATATTGAGCGACATGACCATGACCAAAACAGTGGGTGGTGTACCCACCAGTATTGTGGGGAATGGGCTTCTCACGGCTTACCCAAGAAGCACCGCCAATTACCCATTAGACAGCACCGCCACGCTGTACAACGCAAAGTTTGGACCTGCGTCTTCCCCAATTACTGTGAGTGAAACCACAGTCACAGCATTTGCTGACTCGTTGAATAACAACACCACATTCGCTGCGTCTTACAAGGCCAGTATCAGTAACGGCGTGTTGAGTATCACGTCCATCAACCCCGCAGATTCAGCGGCAACGATTGACGCTGCTTTGAACATCACGCAGACAGTCGCAGGCACGCCAACACCCATAACTGCCGTTGAACGCAGCGCTGCCACATATTCCATGGGCACAGGCCCCTATTCACTGACTTCTGGTTTGTTGAAAGCGTCATCGGATGGAACTATTCGACAGAACGGAACGGCTGCAGCGACCGAAGTTTCGACCGTCACTTTCCAAAATGCATTGACAGCTGGTCAGAGCGTGACAGTCGGTGGTTTGACCTTTACCGCTTCTGCGCCAACTTCGCTCACAGCGCTTGCGACTATTTTCGGTGGCTTGGCTGAAGGTGCAACGACTTCTGCAACACCTACCACGCTGGGGACTTTCACGGGCAAATTGGTCGGCTTTAGCAGTGCCACTCCAGCTAATGGCGCGACTTCAACGGTTTTCACAAGTTCAACCCCTAATGCAAATGTCACGAACTTAGAGGTCAACGGCTCCACTTCACTCATCAAACCTAGTTTGACTACGGTCGAGGGCACGGCCGCCATCAGTGAAAACACAACCGTCACCTTCAAGGGCTTGGCTGCTGGAGGCTCCATCACCATTGGTGGTTTGACCTACACCTCTATAAGCGATGCAAGCGCACAAGAAGTTGCGTCTGTGTTTGCCAACCTGGCTGTCACCGGAACTACGCCTGCCAACCCAGCAACGGGCAGGTTCACAGGTAGCTTGTCTGGTTTCACTTCTGGCGCTGTGACGGGTAATGCGGTGACGTTCACCAGCACAACAACTGGCGCAAACGTGGGGGACTTGGCTGTCGCTACCTCGGCTGTGCCTAGCAGTCAATTGCAAACGCCAGATGAATTTATTGCGATGCTCAATGACTCGCCCTTGTTTTCATCCTCGTTTGAAGCCGCGATGGTGGGTGGCAGTTTAAAAATCTCGTCCACAGATTTGTCTAAAACTGGCTTAGATGTCAGCAACAGCGTCACGTTTGCCAATGCGGGTGGGGCCGTGCTTCCCACCTCTACCACGGTCGCTGCAGGTGTACCGACAGACACATCGAGTGCTTTGAAGAGTGCGGATGATTTGAAGAACTTATTTTCGATCAACGTCGACAATTCGATCCAACCTGTCACAGTCGGATTAGATCGACTCGTCGGTAGCAATCTAAAGCTGTCGGGTGCACAAATTGCGCAAGAATTAACAAACGAGATCAACCGTGCTTACGGTGACGAGAAACCCTTTAATTTCTCGAACACGCAAGGGGCTACGTTTTCGTTACAGCTCACGCCTGCGACTGGCGGCACCCTACCGCCCGTATTGGACGTTGACCTCTCTCATGCTGGCGATTCAAACAACAACATGCGCCCTGAGGACTTAGTGGCGGCTGTGCAATCGGTCATTGATTCAAGTCCAGATTACAAAAACAAGATCACAGCCAGTTACGACACGCAATTACAAAAATTGGTTTTCACACCGATTGGTAACGACAAAGTCACCATCAGCAGCAAACAAACTGCCATTCTGCCGACCTCTGTCGTCCAAGGCGTGAACGATTCTTCTGTTGGTTTCACCTTGGCTCCTTCGATCAGCACGCCTTCCTATCGTGCCACCAATGATCAGCGTTACGGCATCAAGGTTGAATACGATGCGGTCAAAGGCGGTTTTGTATTCAAGTCTGGCACGACGGGCGATGCATCGAGCATCAGCATCACCAACATCCGGCCTGACAGCTTGGCGACGCAAACCTCAAAAGGTTTGGGGATGACAGGTGATTTGGCCAACTACACCGTGGCTGCGTCGAAAGTGGATGCCTTGCGAGGTATCGCATCTCAGCCCGCTGTTTTGACAGGCAACGCGCTTGGCGTGAACGTGGACAACAACTTCTCGGTTGATTCCACCAACAATCAGTTCGTGGTTTCGGTCAACGGCGTCACGGGGACTGTGGTCATTCCACCCAAAGACACCTACACCATGGGCACTTTCATGGAGGCCTTGCAAAACGGCATCAACAGTTTGCAGAGTGACTCCAAAAATGGTTTGTCGCCACAAACAGTCGATGGCGTCAAAGTTACCTACGACACCACAAAAAATGCATTGGTCTTCACGACGGGAACTGCTTCCACCGATTCGTACATCAAAGTCACTGGCGATGCACGTTGGGGTCTGGACGGCTTAGATGCCAAGTTTGGTCAAACAACCACATGGACCAAGCCCACGCCTTACAAGGATGCCAAAGGGGCCACGGTCTACATTGATGGCTTTGGTCAAGAGTCGTCCACAGCGTCTGGCTTTGATACCTTGCCAGCTTGGTCACCTGTCTACTTCGAAAAGGGCGAGTTGACATTTGATACGGCTGGTAATTTGGTGTCTCCAAAACAAGGTGCTCAACTAGACACCGTGTACTTGCCAAACGGTAAGGGCGCTTTGACGATCAACATCGACTATTCCAAGTCGACACAGTTTGCATCGCCGTTCTCTGTGCTGTCCCAATCGCAAGACGGCGCCCCCGAGGGTGACTTGGTGGGCTTGGCGATCAAGGATGACGGTTTGGTCAGTGCCAGCTTTTCGAACGGCTCACAAAAGTCATTGGGCAAAGTGGTGCTGGTGAACTTCTCCAACCCATCAGGCTTGCGCCAGATTGGTGACACCAACTATTACAAGACCTCTGACTCTGGCGCGCCAAAGTACAGCGAAGCTGGTTCTGCGGGCTTTGGCACGGTGCGCTCTGGCGCGACCGAGCGGGCCAACGTGGACTTGACCCAAGAATTGGTGGACTTGATCACCGAGCAGCGTAACTTCCAAGCCAACGCCAAGGCCATGGAAACCAGCACCTCGATGACCAACACCATCATTCAGATCCGTAACTAACAAGTTGCATTAAGAGCCTGATATGGACCGTTTATCTTTCAACGCGATGGCCGCGATCAACGAAGACCGTTTGATCCGGCAGCAGTTGTCCAACGACATTGCCAACGTCACCACGGTCGGCTTCAAACAAACCTTTGAAGCCACCCTCCAACCGCACCAAGCGGTGGGTGAGGGCTTTGATTCGCGTTTGCAACCGCGTCTGTACACCACGGATCGCGTGCGTTTGGACGCGGGTCCGCTGATGGTGACGGGGCGTGATTTGGATGTGTCTTTGAACCACAAAACCGTCATGGGTGTGATGGGCAATGACGGAAAACTGGCCTTCACGCGACGCGGCGACTTGCGCGTCAATCCCAATGGCGTGTTGGAGACGGGGTCTGGGCACATGGTGCAGTCCCAGGACGGCGGGCCAATCACGATTCCCGTGGGTTCGACCATCAACATTACCAACACGGGGCAAATCTTTGCCGCTGATCCCACCCAGCCCGGCGTACCTCAAGAACAGATCATTGGCACCTTGATGCTGCGCGATGCCAGCACCACGCCGCTTATCAAGCGAGAAGATGGTTTGTATCGCGTTGACGAAAAACCACTTGGCACGGACTTTGCAACTGGTCCTGAGCCAGTTTCTTTGACACCGAAGGCCCTTGAGGGCAGCAGTGTCAATCCAATGGCATCGATGGTGAAGCTGATTGAACAGAGTCGCTCGTTTGAGCATCAGATTCGAGTGATCAAAGAAAGCAAATCCAACGATGAGTCGGGCGCCTCCATGATGAAGGTGTCTTGAATTTGACAGATTAAAGGGGGCGATTAGCCATGGACGCATCATTGTGGGTAGCCAAAACGGGTCTTGACGCGCAGCAGACGCGCATGAACGTCATCTCGAACAACTTGGCCAACGTGAATACGACCGGCTTCAAACGCGACCGTGCCGTTTTTGAAGACTTGCTCTATCAAAACGTCAAGCAACCCGGTGGTCAAACCACCAACAACACCTTGTCTCCGACCGGCTTGATGCTGGGTACGGGTGTGAAGATCAATGCCACCGAGAAGCTGCACTTGCAGGGTAACTTGATCAACACCCAATCGCCACTCGATTTGGCGATCATGGGCAATGGCATGTTCCAAATTCAAATGCCAGACGGCACTACAGCCTACACACGCGACGGCAACTTCAAGATCAGCAACACGGGTCAAGTCGTGAACGCCTCTGGCTTTCCACTGATTCCCGCGATCACCATTCCCCCCAACACATCTGCCGTGACGTTTGGTCAAGACGGCACGGTGTCTGCTGAGCTGGATGCGGGTGCGGGTTCGCAAAACATCGGGCAAGTGCAAATTGCACGCTTCGTCAATCCAAGCGGCCTCAAGCCGATTGGTCAAAACTTGTACGAGGCCTCTCAAGCCAGCGGTGTTGCGCAAATTTTGACTCCAGGCCTCACAGGGGCAGGGGCACTCAAGCAGGGCTCTCTCGAAGCATCGAACGTGAACGTGGTCGAGGAGATGGTCAACATGATCGAAACCCAACGCGCTTACGAAATCAACTCCAAAGCCATCTCCGCGGTCGACGGCATGTTGAAGTTCTTGAACCAAAACGTCTGAGTGAGGTTCATCATGAAACATATTCGCACGCTCTCGGTCATTGGATTTTTGTTGGCATTGCAAGGCTGTGCCACAGAGCCTGTCGACATGGTTTTGCGTCCATCACCCGATTTCCAACCCGTTTACCCGCTGGCATCGGACCGGCAAAAAATTGCCACCGGCGGAATCTACAGCAACCGGCAAAGCGATGCTTGGTTCGGTCGTGGTCGCAATTACCAGGTGGGAGACATCATCACGGTCTTGTTGAGTGAATCGACGCAAGCCGCACGAACGCAAAACACGGATGTGAGTCGCCAAACCAAAAGCTCACTGCCTCCGGGCGCAAACACACGTGTGGGCAGCTTGAATCCATTTTTGAATGGCATCAACTTGAACGACAACACGAACAGCAGCAAAGGCACAGGCACTGCGGATCAACAAGCCTCGCTGTCGGGTTCCGTCGCTGTGACCGTGGTTGAAATTTTGTCGAACGGCAACCTCATGGTGCGCGGTGAGAAAAAACTCGGCCTGTCCGAAGGGACCGAGGTCATTCAAGTCTCAGGTGTGATTCGTCCTGAGGACGTGGGTCCCAACAGCACCGTGCAGTCACGCCGTCTGGCAAATGCACAAATCGCTTACCGCGGCTCAGGCGACTTGGCGAACGCCACCCGCGCAAGCTGGGGCACAACGCTCATGCACAAATACTGGCCATTTTGACTATGACACTTATTTTTAAAACGCTGCGTAGCGCTCTGATTGGATGTTGTCTGTTGGCTGCTGGTGCAGCGCAGGCCGATCGCGTCAAAGACTTGGCCACGCTCGCTGCACAACGGCCTAACCAACTCATAGGTTATGGCTTGGTGGTGGGCTTGCAAGGCACGGGCGACGACGCCTCGGTGCCCTTCACCACACAAAGCATGAAAGCCATGCTGGCGCAAATGGGGGTCCGAATTGACGGCCCCTTGACTGACTTTGAACAAGCAGCGACGGCAGCCCGTGTGGACATCAAGAACACAGCGGCAGTTTTGGTCACAGCAGATTTACCTGGCTTTGCCAAGCCAGGCCAGCGCATCGACATCAACGTGTCAGCGATTGGCAAGGCCTCTAACTTGCGCGGCGGTAGCCTCATCATGACTGCCATGCGCGGTGTGGATGGCGAAATCTATGCCTTGGCACAAGGTGCACTGACCGCCACCGGCATTGATGCCAGCGCAGCGGGCTCCAAGGTGCAAATTGGTGTGCCGACTTCGGCGCGCATTCCTGGCGGCGCGATTGTGGAACGCATTGTGGACACACCGTTTGAGACCTCAGAGAACCTGATCTTCAACATCCGTGAAAACGATTTTTCGACCACTACTTCGATCGTCAATGCCATCAATAAAAAATTTGGCGGCAGCGTCGCGCAAGCCATTGATGGTGTATCGGTATCGGTACGAGCACCCAAAGACTTGAATCAACGCGTCGCTTTTATGAGCATGGTGGAGTCGCTGGAGGTCACACCAGGTGAGCCGCCTGCGCGCGTGGTCATCAATTCCCGCACGGGAACGGTGGTCATCAACCGCTCGGTGCGTGTCACCGCGGCAGCTGTTTCACATGGCACGATTTCAGTGGCCATCACGGCGACCAACGAAGTGTCCCAACCCAACGCCTTGGCTGGTGGTCAAACGCAAGGGGTGCAAAACGCCGATATCGCTGTGGCCGAGCCTAACAAGCCGATGTTCTTGTTCCAGCCCGGTGTCGAGTTGCGTCAAATTGTGGATGCCGTCAATCAAGTGGGGGCGACGCCCTCCGCCTTGATCGCCATTCTTGAAGCTTTGAAAAGCTCCGGCAGCTTGCGCGCCGAGTTGATCATCATCTAAGCGAGTTTGGCCATGAGCAATCCCATCGACACAAACGCTTCGAAGTCCTATATGGACTTCTCGGGGCTGGGCGAGTTGCGTGGCAAAGCTCAGCAAAACCAAGACAGTGCGCTCAAGGAATCGGCACAGCAATTTGAAGGCTTGTTCATCCAAATGATGATGAAGTCCATGCGCGAAGCCAATGCCCCCATGAAAGACGAAGACAACCAGTCCCAAGCCATGGAGACATTCGAAGGCATGTTTGACAAAGAAGTGTCTTTGCAGATGGCCAAGCGCGGGGCAATGGGTGTTGGCGCGTTCATGGAGCGCGCCGTCAAACAACAAGGCACGCCACAGCCCAGCACCGACGCTTTGCTCAAAGCGCGTGGCAAAGGCATTGCCTTGAACCCTAAGCAAGAACCTGTGCGATTGCCAACAGCCGCTGACTTGGCCAAAGGCCTCCAACTCGATCAACCCATGCGGATCAAAAGTTTGAAAGAGTTCAGCCTGCCATTTTCTGGGAGCACTAAATGAGTGACATGCTTGGCATTGCCAGCAATGGCATCAACGCTTATCAACGTGCACTGAGCACGGTGAGTAACAACATCGCCAACGTCAATACCGATGGTTACTCTCGTCAAGACGTGGTCTTGCAAGACTCTGCGCCAAAAAAAGATGGCAGCATGTACATGGGTACAGGCGTTTTGGTGCAAACGATCAAACGCCAATTCGACACCTTTGCTGAGTCCAACTTGCGCAACAGCACAAGCGATTTATCCAGCCAAAAACCCATGGTGGACTACGCTAAGCGCGTGATGGATATTTTGGGCGACAAGAATGTCGGCTTGAGTTCAGCACTAGACACCTTCTTTTCTTCAGCCAGCGCCTTATCAGCGGACCCAGCCTCCACGGTCCTAAGAAGCTCGTTTATCAACTCGGCTGACGGTGTCGCTTCACGATTTGGCGAATTGTCAGGGCAGATGGATCTGGTCAAGACGGAGACGCGTCAAGCACTCGATAGCTGCGCAACTCAAGTCAATACGCTCACAAGTCAATTGGCACTTATCAACCAAAGCCTCACCAAAGAGCCCGATTTGGCGAGCCAGCCGCCCGAGTTATTGGATCGTCGTGACTTGGCTTTGCGTCAGCTATCAGACCTCGTCAGGATTAAAACGTCCTTCACGCCTAATGGCACCGTGAGCGTCAGTTTGGGCTCTACATTTACGCAAGGTGTTGTCGTTGATGGCATCAAGTCGCGCCCCATTGGACTGAATGCACAGGTGAGCGATAAGGCACAGCTGGTTCTTGATCCTTATGGGAAAACGGAGACGCTTGACAGTGTGACCGGCGGTCAAATCGGTGGTTACAACTCTTTCATCTCTCAGGTGTTGGAGCCAGCCCAAAAGAATTTGAATCAGCTCGCTCAAACATTTGTGTCTGAGACCAACGCTATTCAAAAAAATGGCATTGATGCTTATGGCCAGACTGGACAGGAAATGTTTTCAGTCGACCCCACTGCTGCTCAGCCCGCTGCCGGAATAAAGTTATTGATTAGCGACGCACAACGCGTTGCAACTGCATCACAGTTCAGGATTACAGAGGGCGGCACTAACGTCAGTAGTACCCGTGCAAGCGTTCTTTACGCTGGGACCACGCCGACCACTGCTCTGAGTAACTCCAACATTGTCAATAACCCCAATGCCTCTGCAGGTGTTACTTTCAAGGTCGATGGGGCTAACGAGTACACGCCTGTTACCGCTTTGTCTGCGGGAGTGAAGGCAACTTTTTACCTTGATCAGGCATCCCCCAATCAACAACTGCAAGTGATGACCAAAGACGGGCGGCAGCTGTTGGGTAGCGCGCTGACCGAGACACAGAAGTATCAGCTTTTTAAACCGGCCAATGGGTTCGATGCCAACGCCACATACTCTGATAAGTATTTGAATCAGTCAGGCTCGAATGCATATCGGGGCTTGGATTTGTTCTACGGTGCTAAAGCAACAGTTCTGCAAACCGTGCAATACGACAAGTATGGCGCGCCCATGCCGACTGTTCCGACGCCTGCAGTCATGACCACTGATCGTCTATCTAGTTTGGATGCGATCGACGCGGGTGCACTGACGCTCAATGGCGTCGGCTTATCAGCCTATGTGCCACAAAGTGGTTCAGGTTTTACGGTCAAGGGTCTCAATTTAGGAGCTGCAAACCCTAAGCCAGATGTTGCATTCAGCGCAGTGGTGAATGGACAGTCGATTGCATTGACCATCTCTGGATCTGGCATCTCAAACATTGCGAGCTTAGCAAGCACCTTGAATTCAAGTCTCTTGCAATTTGGATTGAAAGCCACAACCTCACACAACGGCGAAGATATTCAAGTCAGCGATGCTCAAGGACGCGCAATTTCAGGCGTGAATCTTGCGCCTGTTTCGAATGCAGAAATCTCGAATATTTTGCCGACCGATGTGCCTGCTGCAATGACCCTTCAAGTGGGGGGTCAGAGTGTGAATGTGACTGACTTGACGCCTACCAATAATCTGATTGATTTGGCTAAACAGATTCAGCAAAAACTCCAAGGGCTTGGACTCAATGGTCTGAGCGTCAGTGCCAACGGGGCGTCGTTGATCTTGAACGACTTGAAGGGAAGAGCACTGTCAACGGTGGCGCTTACTTCTGCGAATGGAAATCCCATTGGTAGCCCTGCGGTCACGGACTATCAAGGGGCAAGTGCTGGGACCATTTCTGTTCAATCGTCTGCCAACAGTGTTGCAGATTGGTTGAATGGCAGCTCGACTGCGACCGCCAGCAATATTCAGTTTGGCAATGGTCAGGTTCCTGGATTGCCATCGTTTAACGCGTGCAGTCTCTCAATTGGTGGCGTCAAACTTCAGGCAACTGGTTTGACTGCTACGAACTTGCCAGACTTGGCCAAACAACTCCAAGATAGCCTGCGCGCTCTGGATAAAAGCACCAGCATCAGCGTTGATTACAAGGACGCAAATTTAATTGTGACTGACAGTTCTGGTCGTTCCATCGGTAACTTTGGACTGGCGATTGCGCCTGGAATGACAGGTGCCTTTGGTGGCACTGTGGCTGTTCAAAACAGCACACTCACGCAAACTGGCATCCGAGCAGAGGCGTTTTCAGAAATCCGAGTTCCAGCAACGCAACTTGATTTCACTAAGGCGCTTGTATTGAATGGTCAGTCAATATCTGGCTTTAAAAACTTAGACCAGCTGGTACTGGCAATCAACAACTCTTCAGCAGGTGTTCAGGCCTCTGTTGGAACGACGGGTGAGTTGGTCATCAGTGACCCTCAAGGTTCCGACATCAGAGTGAACTCAACCATCGATGGCAATGCCCTGAATATCCAGGCCGGTACTTTCAGTGGACAAGTGCGGATGGTTCAGGAAGTTCCAGATATGCGTGTCGCCGCCACCAGTTTGGACTTCAACAAGCCTTTGCAGATCAACGGGATCAACATTGCGCAGGCTTCTTACACATTGCCTGCAGATGGCACATCATTGAGCACGCAGTTTGGCACGATTGCGCCCCTCAGCGCGAGCACTCTGCAAGACACCCTCAATGACCGTTCGAGTCTGTCTTTATCGGGCATCAGTTTTGGTTCGCCGGGTGCATTAGATGCTTTCAGTGGCTTTTCGATTAAGGTTGGTAATTCAGACTTAAAGCTTGGCCCAATCACTTTGACGAGTACTCCGGCCACAGTGACTGAGCTCGCCTCAAAAATTCAAACTGGCTTGCAATCTCTCCCTGAAGGCGCAGGCTTGAGTGTCTCCGCCGACTTGTCTGGAAACTTGGTTGTCACAGATACAAGCCAGCCTAAGCGGGAGTTAACCTCCATCTCGTTGAGCACTTCTACGAATGGCCTCTCGGCCTCGGCCAGTAATGGCAAGCAAGTGGCTAGGTTTTCAGATTCATTCATCGCCTCAGTAGCCAACGGTAAGTTGGTGGTTCAGCCGATTGCGGCTGACATGACCGATTTGAGTGTTGCCAATACGTTGAACATCAAGTCCAACGGAACTGATCTTCCAGCTGACCCTAAGATGTCGAGCATCACTGACATGGTTGCTAGGCTTAATTCAAAGGTCAGTCAGACGGGTGTGTCAGCTTCCATCGATGCGAACAATGACCTGATCTTGAGTGTGACTGATCCAAAGGCCCAATCAAGTATTTCCATCGGTCCCGGAAAAGATCCTCTTGGCAATTACGGACAAAATGCGCTTGGGCTTGAGCCACTTGACTACGATGTGAGCAAAAGGCTCCAACAGTTACTTGCTTCAAACCCTACAAAGTCAGACATCCGTATGTCTTTTGGTACTTACGGAACGCCTCCAAACGATAAAAGCGGAACGCCCTCTGACCTGAGCAAGATCGGTTTGCGCACAGGCGCCTTTATTGAAGGCGGGTGCGCAGATGACTTATTGGTCTTTATCACTGCCAAAGGCGCTGCTAAGGTCTCTGCTTCGTTCAACGGGCAGCCAGATAACCAGCGTGACAGCTTGCGTTCGCAATCTCTGAGTGTGAAGTTCACGGCAGCGGATCGCTACAGCATCATCGACAACAAAACAGGTACTGAGCTTGCAGATCGGCACTATGACCCCTCTGTGCTCGAGCCAACGATTAATTTTGAGGGTCTTCAACTCAAACTCAGTCACGCACCCAGTGTGGGGGATGAGTTTCAGGTGGACGGCAACAGCGACGGTTTGGGCAATAACGTCAACATGCTCAACATGGTCGACCTCAATAAAAAACCTGTCCTCAACGGCAAGACCATTGCAAACAACTACATCGATCAGATAAATAACGTCGGTAACTTGGCTCAGCAGGCGACGATCAATCAACAGGCGATGACTGTGGTCAACGACCAAGCCGTTGCTGCAAGGGACAAGGTTTCAGGTGTGAACTTGGACCAAGAGGCATCGGATTTGATCCGTTACCAGCAGGCTTACCAAGCTTGTGCTAAGGCCTTGCAGATATCGGGCACCTTGTTTGATGCAATTAATCAAATTCGATAAAGGGTATGAATTATGAAAATCTCGACCACTTTATTCTTTAGTAATGCAACTTCTCAGATCAGCAATGTTCAGAGCGAGCTAGCGAAGACACAAGAGCAACTCTCAACGGGGCAGCAAATCGTCAAACCCAGTGACTCCCCTGACAAGGCGGCACTCGTGACGCGCTTGCAGTCTGAGCTTGCGCGTCAGGCCAGCTACCAAGACACCTTGAAGTCTGTCAACACGCGCCTACAGTCTCAAGAGACAGCGCTTAAGAGCACCAGCGATGTGCTGACCCGCATGAAAGAGCTGGCTGTTCAGGCCGCCAACGACACCTTGAGCGTGGCCGATCGCGACACCATCTCGCAAGAACTGAGCTCGCTGCGAGACCAAGCCTTGAGCTTGGCCAATACCCAAGATGCCAACGGCAATTACTTGTTCTCAGGCAGCAGGGTCGGGCAGCCCGCCTTCAGTGCGGATGCCACTGGCCACATCGTTTACCAAGGGGACCAGTCCCGCATGAAGGTCGCCGTGGGTGACAGTCGCCGCATGAACTTGAACATGCCCGGGACCGATGCCTACACCAAGGTCGTGCGCGACGACGGCAAGGGCGGCAAAGTTGGCGTGGGCTTCTTTCAAGCGATTGATGATCTCTCCGCCGCTGTGAAGAGCTCCGACCACACCAACATTCAGCGCGGCATTGCCGAGCTCGACACCATGCAACAAGGCGTGAGCACCGCCACCGCGCAAGTGGGTGACGACATGAACGTGATTGATATGCAAAACAGTGTGCTTGACGAGGTGGTCCTTCGTCTCAAGACCACCCAGTCCGACGTCCAAGACTTGGACTACACCTCTGCGGTCACCAAGATGAGCAAGGACCAACTGGCGCTGGAAGCGGCACAGAGCAGCTTTGCGAAGATCTCGCAGCTGAATTTATTCAAATACATGAATTAATGACTCAAGTCTGCCCAAGATAAACCGAACTATCCAACAGATCAAAGAGTTTTTATGGCCACCTCATCCGTCAGTTCGACTACGCCCACAACCAGCACGACCAGTAGCGCTTCTGCGCCCACGATGACCGCTGCTCAGATTGCGGACGCCAACAAGGCCGCCGCCCAGAGCCTCATCGATGCACTGGGCGCTGGCTCTGGCGTGAACGTCAACGCTTTGGCCACCAATTTGGTTGCTGCCGAGAAGACGCCGCTGGCTAACGCAATCAACGCCAAGATATCTAAGAACGAAGCGCGCATCTCGGGTTACTCAGCGATTTCGTATGTGGTCTCTCAGGTACAAACTGCTTTCGCGGCCCTCAAGGACCAGTCCAGCTACAACACCTTGACGGTGGCCAACAGCAACACCTCCGCCTTTGATGTCACCGCCAGCACTTCGGCATCGACGGGCACCCACGACATTGAGGTTGTAAGGCTTGCCAAGTCCCAACGCTCAGTCAGCCAAGGCCTGTCCTCGGCCAGCGCGACTCTCAATGGCGGCAATGCCATGAACCTGACCCTCACAACGGGCAAGGGCGTCTCGGCGCAGATCAGCGTGGTTGCAGGAAGCGATACACCGCAGGGCGTCGTTGACGCCATCAACGCGTCTGCGGACGCCAAGACGGCAGGCGTCACCGCTCAACTCGTCGACACGGGCGATGGCTCTGCTGCTCCGCTCAAGATCGTCCTGATGGGACAACAAGGCGCGGTCAACTCCTTCAGCATCTCGGGCATCGGCAACACATCCACAGGGGCTACGCCCGCAGTTTCAACCACCCAGGGTGACGCGCAGACCACAGAATCCAGCCAAGTCACTTTCAACGACATGAGTGCTGGCCAGACCGTCACCGTGGGCGGTCTGACCTACACCGCCACCGACACCACCACCGGTGCCGAGGTGGCGGCCGCATTTGCCGGAATCCAAGCGGGCGGCACGCTGCCTTCGGGGCTGACCAAGGGCTTGTTCAGTGGTTCACTCAGCGGCTTCAATGCAGGAGCCAGTACCTCGGGCAGTGCCGCACTGACCTTCACCAGTACCACCCCCAATGCAGATGTGACGGACATCTCGGTTGCCGCCACCCAGACTATTTTTTCAGCGTCTGAGCCCACCAACCAGATCGCGGTCGATGCTCAGGTCAAGGTCGATGGCATCACCTACACCCGCACAAACAACACCCTGACCGACGTGGTCAAGGGCGCGACGATCAACCTCAAGTCGCCGACCCCGACGGGCAGCCCTGCCACGATTCAGTTGACGCGCGACAACACCGCGATCACCACCAACATCAACACACTGGTCTCGTCTTACAACGACGCCATCAGCATGCTCAACGTGGTCTCTGACCCCAAGTCGACTGTGGCGACCTACGGGGCCACGCTTGTGGGTGATTCGACCGTGCGCATGGTCAAGCAGCAGCTCAAAAGCTTGTTCTTTGGTAACTCCTCAACACCCGGAACTTCTGTGAGTGCGCTGTGGCAAATGGGCATCAGCGTGGACCAAACAGGCGTGCTCACGGCGGACAGCACCAAACTCACAACTGCGCTCAACGGCAACTACGATGACGTCGTCAAGACGCTGACGGGTAACCAAAACAACGTCAGTGCCTATGGAACCACCCCCGCAGGTATCGCTGGCGATGCCTACCGCAAGCTCGACAAACTCTTAAGTGCTACCGGCCCGTTACTGACCCAAAGCAGCAATGCCACGACTCAGAACAGCAAATACCAAGACGACCTGACGAAACTCAATACCCGCATGGACAGTCTGTTGGCACGTTATCAAAAACAGTTTGCCACCATGAACAGTTTGGTGGGCACGGTCAATAGCCAAAAGACCAGCCTCAAGGCCACCTTTGACGGCATGATGGCAAGCTATACAGGTAAGACTGGCTAATTAAAGTTTTACTTTTCCCTGGCTTTGCTTAGCCAGAATTTTTTTCATTGAAAGCCCTCAAGTTTTTGAGCTTGGTGCCGATCTATGCTTTGTAGAGCCTGTTTGATGGCTCTGAAAAGGATGGTCGTATGGCTCCCACAATCCAAACCAATGTCGCAGCTGTGCCCACGTCTGTTGGGGCGCCATCGAATGCTGCGCCTCACATCAGCAGCGCCTCTAAAGACAGCTTGGCGACTGCACTAGCGCCAATTCAAAAGGCTGAGATCAAAGTGGACTTGGCGGATCTGCAAAAAAATCTATCGCAATCCGTTGAACGCTTGAATAAGATGATGCGCCAAAGCGGACGCAATATTTCTTTTGCGATAGACCCCAGCCTCGAAGTCCCAATCATCACCATCAAAAATGAAGAGACGGGTGAGGTCATTCGTCAGATCCCTAATGAGGTGGTGGTCCAAGTAGCCCACAGCGTTGATGCGCTGAAGGGGCTTTTGCACAACACCAAGATTTAATTTGTTTTGATTTCTATTAAAGCTTTTTTTGCAGCTGTCGATCTATAGCTCATCAAGAAAACGTTCTTGTAAATTTTTCGGTAAATCCATCTTTTCAGGAGAAACACCATGACAGTGATCAATACCAACCTCAACGCTCTTGTAGCTCAAGAGTCTTCTCGCGCAAGCGGTCTCAAGCTCAGCCAGTCTATGGAACGTTTGTCCACTGGCATGAAAATCAACTCCGCCAAGGATGATGCCGCTGGCTTGGCCATCTCTAACCGCATGACTTCTCAAGTCCGCGGTTACGCCAAGGCCATTCAAAACACCAACGATGCGATCTCCATGTCGCAAACCGCTGAAGGTGCTTTCGGTAACGTGAGCGACATCTTGCAGCGCATGCGTGAATTGGCTGTTCAGAGCTCTTCTGGCACCAACAACGACTCTGATCGCGCCAACATGCAGTTGGAAGTCGCGCAACTCAAGAGCCAAATTGACGACATCGCAACCAAAACCAACTTCAACAACATCAAGTTGTTGGATGGCAGCGCTCAAAACCTGAAAATTCAAACAGGTGTGAACGCCGGCGACACCATGACCATGGGCTTCGCTTCCGCTCAAACCAAGGACATTGGTGTCGGCGCTAAGGCCGCATTGACATCCACTGGTGGTACTTACGCAGTGGGTACGAACGCTGCCTTGACCGCAAGCACTTTGTACTTGAACGGTGTGGCCGTGGGTGAATCCCTGAAAACGGATGACAATGCATCAAACTCACAAGCTGCCGCTAGCGCTATTGCTAAAGTAGCTGCTATCAACCGCGTGTCTGCACAAAGTGGTGTTTACGCCAAAGTGGACACCAACACCGTCTCTGGCGCTGCCATGACTGCTGCTGCACTCACCGGCACAATCACCATCAACGGGGTGGCTACAGATACATTCACAACCACGACCGATGCTGCTACCAGCCGTAAATTGACAGTTCAGGCCATCAATGCCAAGTCAGCTTTAACAGGCGTTGTAGCCGCTGACAGCGGTGATGACAAGACCGGCGTGACTTTGAGCGCTGCGGATGGTCGCAATATTGACATCGCATTTGGCACGCTGACTTCTGCTGCCACTGGCGTGAAGGCTGCAAGCACTAACGTAGGCTCTTTTGACCTGTTTACTTTAGACGGCCGCGGTATCAACGTGGATACCAAAGCTGGTGCTAACAAAGCCATGGAGAACAGTG
The DNA here is from genome assembly GCA_903886485.1 of uncultured Burkholderiales bacterium. GTDB lineage: Bacteria > Pseudomonadota > Gammaproteobacteria > Burkholderiales > Burkholderiaceae_C > Limnohabitans. The sequence continues at coordinate 216,805 of CAISMH010000019.1, read as the reverse complement.
GCTTGCGCGTTGGAAGTTATAAAGCTGACACAGCTGTTTACTCAACCTACGCCCGAACAGCTGCCGCTGGTGCGGCTCCGACCAGTGCAGCGCAAGGCTTGTTGACTTCATCTTCCATGATCATCAACGGTGTGGCAATTGGTGCTGCATTGACGACAGATGACACAGCATCTGACATCAAGGCCACTTCTTCTACTCGTGCTTCGAGCGCAATCGCGATTGCTGCTGCCATCAACCGCAGCTCAGCACAAACGGGTGTGACAGCCTCTGCTACCCCCAACATCATTCGTGGCACAGGCTTTACCGCTGCTTCGACTGCAGGTCAGTTGTACTTGAACGGTCAAACCATCACGATCGTGAACAACAACACTGTGAATGGCGTGATCGATTCGATCAACCGCTACTCTGGTCTGACTGGTGTGGTTGCCTCTCAGTGGGGTCAAGGCATGCAGTTGACTGCGGCAGATGGTCGCAACATCTCGCTTAGCACGTCTGCAACCAACGCTGCCCTGGGTCTGACTGGTGTAACAATTGCCACTGGTGGTACAGCTGCTGGTGCGACTACTTACACTTCTGAGGTGACATTGAGTTCTACCAATGCCTTCACTGTGAAAGCAGGCACCAACGGCGTGACCAACCTTGAGAAGTTGGGTTTCCGTCAAGGTACTTTTGGTGGAACGGATAACGGCCAAAAGATCAACCAAGTGGACATTTCTTCTTCGACAGGCGCAACGCAAGCGATTGTTGCCATCGATGCGGCGATCAACACCATCAGCAAGGCGCAAGCGAATTCGGGTGCTGTGAACAACCGTTTGGATTCTGTCATCAACAACTTGACAGAAAGCAACCAAAACATCACCGCTGCACGTAGCCGCATCACTGATACTGATTACGCAACGGAAACCACCAACCTTGCGAAACAGCAAATCATCTCGCAAGCTGCAACCGCCATGTTGGCGCAAGCCAACCAGCAGTCTCAGTCAGTGCTGTCGTTGTTGAAGTAATTCGATAACGCTTAAACTTAAGGGAGGGGTTCACCCCTCCCTTATTTTTTTGCACGCATGAAAAACCTCAAACAACTTCAATCCAAAGCACAAGCAGCAATTCGCCAGGGTAATTTCGCTTTGGCCATACATGTGCTGAATGACCTCCTTCAAAGTGAACCGACCAACACCAGGTACTTGATGATGCGTGGCGAAGCTCACTTGCGTGCAGAGGCCTATGAAGAAGCATTGGCAGACTATGCACAAGTGGTGCAAGCCGAGCCGGTGAATGTTGATGCATTGAATAATTTTGCGGTTGCCCTGATTCGTTGCAACCGACAAATCGAAGCAGAGAAAATTTTTGAATATGTGTTGGAATTACAGCCCAACAACTTTGACACGCACATCAATCTTTGCAATGTCTACCAGTCGCTTCGTCAACCTGAAAAAAGCCTGCAGGCTGCATTCAAGGCTGTCGAGTTGAATCCCAGCTCAGCCGTCGCGTTCAATAATTTAGGCACGGCTTTGGGCGATTTGGGCATGACAGAGGAATCTCGTCAGGCCTTTTTAACTTCCACGGCATTGGCAAAAGACTACATCCCTGCGCTCATCAACTTGGCGCAAGTCGAGCAAAAGCTCGAAAACAGAGCCGAATCTATGGCGCTCTACGAGCAAATGTTGACCATGAAAGAGTTGACTAAAGGTCAGATCGAGTTTGTTAGATATTATTTGTCTTACGCATATTTGTATTTCGGTCGGCTTGAAGAAGGGTGGCGAAATTATGAATATGGTTTTGGTGCCATGTTGCCCGTTGAGTCGTTGCGGTCATTGCGACGGTTTACCCAACCCAAATGGAACGGGGAAAATATTTCTGGCAAAAGATTGCTGGTGTGGGGTGAGCAAGGTTTAGGCGACGAAATCATGTTCTCCACATGCCTCCATCAACTTGAGGGGCTAGGCATGTCTGTGGTGTTGGAGTGTGAACCCAGACTGGTCGAAATTATGCGTCGCGCCTATCCCGAATTTGAAGTTCGCGCCCATTTCGTGAACGCAGAGCGCTACTCAGCTGTCAATGATTTTGACTTTCACTGCCCGTTTGGTTCGTTGCCTGGTTTATTCCGCAACCACATCGATGATTTCAAGCGATTTAAGCCGGTCATTGCTGCACCTCAGGCGCTGATAACAAATTTTCAAAATAGATTGTCAAATATTGAGAATAAATTACTGGTCGGAATTTGCTGGCGAAGCGGTTTGTTATCCGCATCGCGCAACCTCAACTACACCGCCTTGCTCGATTGGCAAGAGCTCTTGTCAAATCCAAAAATTCAATTCGTCAATCTTCAATACGGCGATTGCGAGGCAGAACTTCAGGATATGGAGAGCAAACTCGGCATTTCTATTCTGCGTTGGCCAGATCTTGATTTGAAAAATGACCTTGACCAAGTGTTTGCCTTGATCAGTTGTCTCGATTGTGTCGTTTCAGCTCCGACAGCGGTTTGTCAAATGGCGGGTGCTATCGGCAAGCCAACATATTTACTCACCCGACGAGAGTGGACCTTGCTAGGTGAGTCTGACACGTATCCTTGGTTCCCCAGTGTGACCCCTTTGATTGCGGAGAAGGGCGTGCACTTGGCTGAGAACATCACCCGTTTGAATGCAATGATTCAGTCGCATTTCAACCGATAAGACTTGACTCAATAGGGATTGAAGTCAGGATTAATTTGGTCTTGGATGATGTCTCTAATTTCTGCCACGTTCAAAAATTGATCGTTGCTACCTGAGTTGTAGGTGAAGCGATCGGCTACTTTTTTTGCGCTACCCAAATTTTTGTAGTGGGCCAAGAGCTTTTCGTTGTTACTTGAGGCAATGACATAGTAGTCACCGATATCAAACGTGTTGGGGCTGTCACTTTCTGTGATCATCTCTTCGTGTAATTTTTCGCCGGGGCGAATACCCACGATTTCCTTTTTGCAATTGGGCCCAATGGCCTCAGCGACATCCATGATGCGGTAGGAGGGGATTTTAGGAACCAGTATTTCACCGCCCACGGCTTGTTCCAAAGCCCAAAGCACCATTTCTACACCGTCTTCCAACGAGATGTTGAAGCGGGTCATTTCAGGGTGAGTGATGGGTAAGACGCCTGTTTTCGCTCGGTCTAAAAAGAAGGGAAACACAGATCCACGTGATCCCATGACATTGCCGTAGCGCACCACTGAGAAACGCAAATCGCGCGTGCCTTTGAAGTTGTTGGCCGCGATGAACAATTTGTCACTGCAAAGTTTGGTGGCGCCATACAAATTGATCGGCGCGGCGGCCTTGTCGGTCGACAAAGCGACAACCCGATGCACATCATGATCCAAGCAGGCATCTATGACGTTTTGCGCCCCGAGGATGTTTGTTTTGATAAATTCAAATGGGTTGTACTCAGCGACAGGCACTTGCTTCAATGCGGCTGCGTGCACCACGGTATCAATGCCTTCCATGGCGCGAGACAGTCGGTCTTTGTCGCGCACATCACCAATAAAAAAGCGTAGGGCAGGGTATTGCTGTGCCGGAAACTCTTGTGCCATTTCGAATTGCTTGAGCTCGTCGCGGCTATAGACGACCAATCGTTTGATCTTGGGGCAGTGATCCAGCACCGTGCGCACAAACGCTTTGCCAAATGACCCCGTACCCCCAGTGATGAGGATGGATTGATCGCAGATGTCTAGTTCTTTTTGCATAAGAGTGTCCGAAAATTGACAGGCTGAAGTAGCCAGTCATGGATGAGCATTTCTTATGCCAGCTTGAAACTAGACAATAGAGTCCCAATCGACGGGGGTTGCCGCGTGAACTGCGCGTTTCAGCGTTTTCCCAATCACGGTGTCGAGGTGCTTGGGTGCCAGTCCATATCCGGGTCTGACGCTGCGCACATCTTCTGGGGTGAGCACATGGCCAAGCTGTAGGTCTTTGACAAAATACAGCGATCGTCGGAATTTCACATTCGCTTGTTCACTGGACTTTCTGCCGTAGTCCACCTTGCCCAAGGCTTGCCAAGCGGTTTTGGCGCCAACACACAGGGCTTTCAAGTCTTCGGGTTCTAGCGAGAAACTGTCATCAGGGCCGCCGCCATTGCGGTCTAGAGTGAAGTGCTTTTCAATGATGGATGCACCCAGTGCCACGCTGGTGATGGCGGTGGTGTTGTCCAGTGTGTGGTCAGACAATCCGGTGACCAAGCCAAACCGATGAATCATGTCGGTCAGCGTGCGTAAGTTGTAGTCTTGTGCGGGCGCAGGGTAACCACTCACGCAATGAAGAATGGCCAACTCTTTGCATCCGCCCGAGCGAGCTGCATCGATGGCTTCTTGTATTTCTTCAGCGTCCGCCATGCCCGTCGAGATGATCATCGGTTTGCCAGTGCTGGCTGCATATTTGATCAGCGGAAGATCAATGGCTTCAAACGACGCAATTTTGTAGGCGGGTGCGTTCAAGTCTTCCAGCAGGTCAATGGCTGTGCGATCAAAAGGGGAGCTGAAGATGGTGATGCCAAGTTGTTTGGCGTGTGCAAATAGTGGGCGATGCCAGTCCCAAGGCATGTGCGCCTCTTGGTACAAGTCGTATAAGGTACGACCGTCCCATAAACCACCGCTTATTTTGAAATCTTCGCTGTCACAAGCCAGCGTGATGGTGTCGGGCTTGTAGGTCTGTAGTTTGATGGCATCCGCACCAGATTTTTTGGCTTCTTCAATGATGCGCATGGCGATCTCGAGCTGGCCGTTATGGTTGGCTGAGAGTTCAGCGATCACATAGGGTGGATAGCCTTCACCGATATGGCGGCCAGCGATTTCAATGAGGGGCATGTGTGTTCTCCTTGTCGGTGGATTGCGCATGCCACTCATGTGCCAGTAAGCCGTAGCAAATCACGGATTGATAGATGCCATCTACGTGATGTTGATCACGCAATAGCCCTTCTTGCTGGAATCCAAGACTTTGATGTAGCCCCTGAGAGGCCTTGTTTGAGACGATAGCTTGCCCGCATACCTTATGCAGTTGAAGCGATGAGAACGCATGATTTAAAGCCACGTAGCCCAATTTTTTGCCACTGCCTTTTGGGGCTTGAGGGGCAGTGTAGAAGCCCCAATCACAAACAGCACCTGTTGAAAGGTGATCGAATTGAACAAAGCCAAAAGGAATCTGTTGCTCTTGCACAATCAGCAAACGCCGCGAGGGATCTTGGCATGATTTCGCATACCAATTGAGATGTTCATGAGGACTAATTTCATGTTGCGTGAACATGAATCGTCGAACATCAGGATGGTTACGCCATGAAAAGAGCATGGGTAAATCGTCGTGCGTGACCGAGCGAATGCTACAAAGTTCAAGCATGAAAATCCTCCCAGGCTTGCAAAACCAAGCGAGCCCCTTTTCCATCAGTGACGGACGAAGCCGCATCACTCAATTGTCGCAACAGCTCAGGCAAGCTGGCTGACGCATGTGTGCGTTCGAAGATCGCCTTGACATCGCAGGGATTTTCAAGAAGTAGGACGGCACCTTTTTTTTGTAGGGCACCCGCACCGATGTGTTGATTCGTTGCAGTGGCCATCACCCAAGAGGGAAGCCCTAGGCAGCAATATTCCAATGCTGTTCCACCCGCCGCACCGATGCAAAGATCACTGTCTGCCATCAACAGAGCCATGTGGTTGGTATTGATCACAACTTGGGTGCGGAGCGGCATTGAATTGGCGATGGCATGAACTTGTTCAACCCAAGGGGCATGTGCCCCCATGACGACGGTGATTTGCAGATCAGCAGGCAATTGGCACAAGCGTAGTGTTTCGAGCACCTCACCTGTGAGGTTGTTCTTGTCGACACCGCCGAAGGTGATCAATAAGTGTTGGAGCTTTGGATGCTTGCGCCTGGCCAAACTTTTCTGACGCAGGCTGGAAAATTCGGGCCGTAGCAACGCGTACTGAGGACCCACCAATGTGGTCGCGTGCTTGGGCACCAGATCGCGATAGTTTTCAGCGCTTCTGCCTAAGTTTTGATCGAGCAGCAAATCGCAGTCGTGTGTGCGATCGGCCAAATCATCAATCACCATCACATGCTGACAAAACGGGCGTAGGGCCCTTTCCCAGCGATGGTCCAGGGCGTAGTGATCCACCACCAACCAGTCCACAGCGTAGGGGGTGATGGCGGCTTGGGTATCTGAGGCATCGCGAGTCCAATCTGTCCCCAGCCATGCGGCATGGCTGAGCAATTCTTTGTCGTTGTGTATCTCCAGAGGTTCACCTGCTGTCAGCAATTGCACATGATGACCGCGTTGCTGAATCAAATCTCTCAAATGTCCTGGATGATCGCGGCAGATGAAGATGCATTCAGCGCCTTCTAGGTGCAATGCGTCGGCTAAGGTGAGGCAGCGCATCACATGGCCAGTTCCAATCTGGACCGAGGCATCTGTGCGAAAGACGATTTGCATGGCAAGTGCGCTTATTTCTTTTCCATCAAGAACCAGGTGATGTCGTCTTGCGGAAAGTTAGGGTCGCGCCGATAGGCGAATCCATAGTCAAGCAGCTGAAGTTGTGGGTGTCGGTCCATGATTTCTCCCGCGAAGTCGCGTTTGAACAGCCGATCTGTGTGTCCTCGGTAGGCTAGGGTCACGGGCGATGGGTTGTAGTACTCCGCCACCATCAAGTAGCGCCCGCAGCTGGCCACGAGCTTGTCGTAGACCTTAGGCAATTCGCTTGGGTTGATGTGAATCAGCACGCCTTTGATCAGAGTGAGGTCGTAGGTGTGTGTGGGCTCAAAGTCTAGGATAGACGTGTTGTACACCTTATCTGCTGCGATCACTTGTTGCAAATGGGCGGCAGCAGTGGCGTTGATTTCAATGGCCGAAGCTTGAATGCTGGGGTGGAGAAGTTGAATTGCCTTGAGGTTCATGCCAATGTTGGCACCAAACTCAATGCAACTTTGAATGCCACGTGTGGACCTTAGGGACTTGCTGAAAAAATCAAGGTTAGACGCAAGCAAGGCGTCGCCTTGGTTACGTTCAATGTAAGCGTTCCCAAATTCACCAGCCCAAAAGGCTTCTTGTTCAGTTTTAAATGTCATGTCTTTCCTTTGTGGCTATCTGCATGCTCTTGAACATCCATTCGGCACGCTCCCAGTCTTCGTGTGTATCAATGTCTTGCACGCGGTGTCTTGGGATTGGCAGAGGAGCTGCAGCGGGGGTGAACAGAGGTTCGTGGGTCAGCCAAGCGTTGGCTTGACCCCAGTAAAACTGTCCAGCATCGTGCCAGGCCTCCACCAAATCTTGTGAGCGTGTATTGAAGTGTTCTGGCTGAAACATCTCTACCCGTTGTTCAGCTGTGATGCGAATGGCGCGCTGAATGGGGAACGCATAGCTCGTCACTGAAAACGCATAGTCGGCCCCACTGTTTTGCAGCACGTGAAGACCATGCGCAATGTCGCTGGCTTGAAGAAAAGGAGCGGTTGCGTATATGCAGCAAACTTCTTTGGCAGATAGGCCGTGGGTGTTTTGCCACTCAATGGCATGTGCGATCACGGGAATGGTGCCCGTGTGATCATCCGACAGTTCAGCTGGGCGAACAAAGGGGACATCAGCACCGAAGTTTTTGGCTACTTGTGCTATTTCGTCGTCATCGGTACTCACAATGACACGGTCAAAGCATTCACTGGCAAGAGCAGCACGAATTGACCACGCGATCATGGGCAAGCCGCCAAAGGGTTTGATGTTCTTGAGTGGAATGCGCTTGCTGCCCCCGCGTGCTGGAATGACGGCGAGTCTCATGCACTTAGCTCCTGGCGCAGCGCTGCCACAATACGGTCTTGTTGTGTGTGTGTGAGGTCTTGAAACATGGGCAGGCTGATGGCTTCGGCGTAGTAATGCTGCGCTTGTGGAAAGTCGGTAGCGGTAAAACCCATGCGCGCGAAGTGCGGCTGTGTGTGGACAGGGATGTAATGAACATTCACCCCAATGCCCAGTGAACGCAATCCCTCAAACACCTCACGGTGTGTTTTGTGGATGAGGTCTAAGCGTAGCCTCACCACATAGAGGTGGAGTCCTGAGTAGCTGTCTGGATGTTGCCATGGTGTGACCAAGGGCAGGTCAGCCAATAGCATGTCATAGCGTTTGGCCAATCCGTGCCGCTGGGCCACAAACGCATCCAGCCTTTGCATTTGACTGAGCCCGAGTGCGGCTTGCAACTCGGTCATGCGGTAATTGAAGCCCAGCCCAATTTGTTGGTAATACCAAGGCCCGTCAGACGCGTGTGTCATGTGCGCCTCATCACGGGTGATGCCGTGACTGCGTAGCAATGACATGGCATGAGCAAGTTCCGCATCATTCGTGACGGCCATGCCGCCTTCTGCCGTGGTGATGATTTTGACGGGGTGAAAACTGAAGACGGTGATGTCGCTGAAGCGGCAATTGCCAATGGCCTCTTGTTGGTAACGACCGCCAATGGCGTGAGAGGCATCTTCAATGATCTTGAAGCCATAGGTTTGGCTCAAGGCATGAATGGCTGCCATGTCGCAGGGCTGGCCGCACAGATGAACGGCAACGACGACCTTGGGCAGGCGGCCAGTTTTTTCCGCGTGTGCAAGTTTTGCCGCTAAAGCTTGTGTGCAAAGGTTGTAAGTACGTGGGTCGATGTCCACAAAATCTACCTGCGCGCCACAGTAAAGGCCGCAGTTGGCAGAGGCGACAAAAGTGATGGGGGAGGTCCACAGCCAATCGCCGGCACCCAAGCCAAGAGCCAAGCACGCGATGTGCAGGGCCGAGGTGGCGCTGTTGACTGCGACGCCATGCGCCGCACCGCAGTATGCAGCCACCGCGTTTTCAAAGGCTGGCACCGCAGGGCCTTGTGTCAAATAATCCGAGCGCAAGACATCCACCACCGATTGGATGTCGGCTTCTGAAATGTTTTGACGACCGTAAGGGATGGTTGGAACCATGTGTTCTTTCAAGATGAGATGCGCTGTCAAATTACAGACACGCCAATCATTAGAGTGAAATCAAGCAATTTCTAAGCCAAACAGAGAAGAGGTCAAACCGATGAATTGAAAGTGTCTGCCTTTGAAGGTTTTGTTGGCATCTCTTTTGCTTGGGTGGGTTTATGCGCCATCGCTTGTCGGCGATTGGCATATTTTTATGACACCCAAAGCAGGAGCTTTCCATGACACTCATTCAAGAATTGATGAACCAAGCAGCCGTCGGCGGTTTGTTGAGCACGCAAGCAATCAAGCGTTTCAGCCCCGCTGAGATCCGTGAGGCCATCCAGTCCTTGGTGGCAACCGAGCAGCTGGACTTGGCCAATGCACTTGGTGACGCAGGCTTGAGTTTGTACCCAGAGAGCGATGACATTTTGGCGATCACCAGCCTCTTGGCCATGATGAACCAAGACTGGCAACTCGCTGTAGAGCTGATGGACGAGCTCATGCAGATTCAGGGTGCCCAAACTCAACCATTCACTTATGTGATGCTCGTGCGCGCGCTGCGCTGCAACTTGGAGCCCGCACGTGCCCTTGAGGTCGCGCGCGAAGGCTTGGCGCTTTATCCAGGCCAAATCGAGTTGTTGGCAGAGAAGCTTTCCCTCGAGAGTTTCAGCGACTCCATGGTGAACACGACAGGCAACCAGCACTGAGCGGCAACACGGTTGCTTGAGGTGTGGCAAACGGCAAACGTTTGCCACTCAAGCGACAAAACCTTGCCACTGAGTACTTAAATGAACACTTTGACAGCATCTAAATAGGGTAAATCCCACTTCAGAAGAGTCAAAAAAAGTTGGCACAAGATGTGCTTGTTCTTTGGCAAGTTTGATCGACCAAGAAGGGTCAGGAGAAAAAAATGGCAGTTATCAACACAAACGTTAAAGCTTTGTTTTCGCAGCAAGCGCTCACCACATCGGGTCGTGCGCAAGCCATCGCGATGCAGCAGTTATCAACGGGTAAGCGTATCAACTCAGCACGAGATGATGCAGCCGGTATGGCGATCGCTACTCGCATGACCGAGCAGATCCGCGGGCTGAATCAGGCTGTGAGAAACGCAGGCGATGCCATCACATTGATCCAGACCGCTGAAGGTGCGACCAACGAAATCACGGACATGATGCAGCGCATGCGCGAACTCGCCGTCCAAGCAGTCAACGACACCAACGACAACGCGCAGCGCAGCTACTTGGACCTCGAGTTCCAACAGCTCAAGCAGCAAATTGACCAAATTTCGACACAAACACAGTGGAACGGCTTCCCTGTGCTCAACGGCACAGCAGGCCAGCGTGTGGGTGAGATGCCGGTCTACAAGGCCACCTCACAAAACCTCTCAGGTTCTACATTCATCAACCCCACCACGTCTCGCACCATCAGCGGTGCTGACTCTGGGGAACAACAGACATTCACGCTCTCTGGCACACCCTCACAGGGGACGATCACGATTGCAGGCCAGTCCATAGAAATTTCCGCTACAGAGGCAGCGGGAGGCTTGTCTACGGTGATGACAAAGATCCAGACGACGTTGAGTAACAGTGCATTTTTCAGCTCTAACTCAGGCCGTACCGTGAGCACCACGGCTGGTGGGCAAGTCACGATCACCTTCAACAGCACAGACGGTGCCGTACCCGCCACGACTGTATTGACTGGCTCAACCAGTCTCACTGTTCCCGCATCGGGCGTAGGTTCTGTCACCATCAGTCGTCCAGCGACTGCAGGTGCAACAGAGGCATTTGCAAACAACGGCAAGTTCTTGCAGAGCGGGTCATTGCGTATGAGCCTCACGGCTGCGCAAGCTGCACAGGGCGGAAATCCGGCGGTGCCTGCCACGGTGACTGCCTCGTTCTTGAATGCGGACAACAAAACAATTCCTTTGACTGGAACGATCAATGCCGCCACAGGCACTGTTTCGTTTGCTGTCACAGACGGGCTCAACAGATCAGTTATTTCTGACAACTTGTCCTACCAACTCACCGACCCTAGCGGCACAGCGTTAGACCTTTCAACGGGTCCCGGTGCCAGTGCGCTACCAAGAAACGTGGCCCTGAGCGTGGATGTTGCTGGGACGATCCCAGTGCTGCGTGCAGGTGACCTCAAGATCAACGACGTGGTGATTGGCCCATCACAAGCCAGCGACGACACACTCTCGCCTCGCAACAATGCGGCAGGCAGTGCCATTGCCAAGGCCGCAGCGATCAACCGCATGGCTGTGGACCAAGGCAAGAGCCAAGGTCAATCGCAGTCCATCACCCTCACAGGCACCCCTGTGCCGGGAACCGTCACCGTGGGCGGTGTCAGCGTGGTGATTACCAGCGGCGACAAGACCCCCGCAGACGTGGCTCAAAAAATTGCGGTCGCTCTGCAAGCCAGCACACAGTTTGGCCAGGGAACCGACCGCAAGGTCACCTACGCCAGCGGCTCCGGTGTGGTCAACGTTGACTTCCCCATCACCGAAGGTGATGCCAATCCCATCACGGTGGACATGGGCTCCACAGGGCTGACCCCAGTGGTGAACACGACCCAGCCTTTCATGACATCCGTCCCAGGCACCGGTGTCTTTGCCAAGGTCAACGAAAACGTGGTCACGGGCAAAGCCATGGTGGGTGCCTCGGTGGTGTCGGGTGCTGTTTTTATCAACGGCTATGCATCGGCTGACATCACCACTGTTTTGAATAACCCTCAAGCCACTCGTGCGAACGTGGTGCGCGCCATCAACCTCATCAGCGACAAGACGGGTGTCAAGGCGATTGATACAGGCTCTGACGCCAAAGGTGTGACCTTGGTGGCAGTGGACGGAAGAAACATCGAAGTTCGCTTTGAAACCTCTGCCAACGCCAGTGTCTTTGGTGACCGTGTGGGATTGAATGAGGGCGTACAAAGCTCCACCATTTCCTTGGAATCGAAGATTGATGCACCAGTGCTGTTGAGCTCCGCATCCAATGGAGACATTTCAAGGGTCGGCTTGCAGGCAGGAAATTACTCCAAAAATCAGGCCGTCTTGAACACCGCACCTCGTGCGCCTGTGGCCCCTGCGCAGGCACAAGTCGAGAGCATCAATTTCTCAGGCACAGCCCCGTTGGGGACTGGCGGTACAGCTTCTGTTGTGGTCAATGGAACCTCGTTTACGTCGGCAGCCTTCATCGCATCGACCACGCCTCAAAACGTGCGTGACGATCTGATCACACAAATTAACGCCAACGCCACCTTGGGCGTTTTTGCCAGCGCGGGCCGAGGTGTGGGAGAAGTCTTGCTCACCTCTAAGTCGCCAGGTGTGTCTTTCACCATGACCTCTACCAAGAGCACTGTGGCTGCGGGTCTGAGCATCGTCAACCAAGAGTTGACCGCGAACTCGCCCGCTCAGTACGCCAACCTTGGCATGGATGACTTGACCATCAACGGTGTCAAGATTCGCCCCAGCACACCCGCGGACGACAAGTTTTCGAACACCGTGGCCACCAGCAGCGATCCAGGCTCCAGTGCCATCGCCATTGCGGCTGCCATCAACGACAGCACCTCCTTGACTGGTGTGCGTGCAGAGCCTAACCCTGTAGTCTCTCAGGGTGTCAGCACCACCAACGCACTTGGCGGCAAACAGTCTTTGTGGGTGAACGGCACAAAAATTGACGTTGACTTTTCACAAAACGAAGCTCCTACCGTACGTCGCCAAAAGGTTGTCGACGCCATCAACCAACGTGTCGGAGAACACGGTATCTCTGCGACCGACAATGGCAACGGCATCACATTGAGCTCGGACGGTCGCAACATGTCGGTCTGGTTTGACTCCAGCGTCAAGGGCTTGTCTGCCTCTGAGTTTGGCTTGGCCAAGGGGGGTGAAGTGGCTCAGACCAGCAAGGTCAAGATCACTGGTTTGGCATCCGCCACCGGAACACCTTCTGCTTCGGTTGTTATCAATGGTGTGCCGGTCAGTGTCTCTCCTGCAACAGGCGCAGCTGCGAGCGTGACAGCTACCGCCTTGGCTGCTCAGATCAATGCCACTCCCGGCTTGAACAACGTCCTCGCTTCCGTTGACCCTCACGATGCGACCTCTGTCTTGATCACATCAACCGTCCCTGGAAGTGGATTTGATGTGCGCGGTGCAACCGTAGATTCGGGCAGTCCACAAACCTTGCAATTGAGCACGGTGACGCCTAACAGCGCGGGCAACACGGACATCTCAGCGGTTGACTTGACGACACCCTACAGCAACGCAGTCTTGGGTGGTGCGAGCAATGCGGCCAACGTCAAGACGCTTTACGGTACGGTCAAGCTGGTGGCTGCGGCACCGGTCTTGCCAGCAGAGCCTGGCGCAGATGGTTTACCACCTAGCACCTTGGGCGTGGATGGCAAACCCATCTTGATCACGACAGGTGCCGATGGCGTCGGCCCTCTGAGCAACTTCAAGGCCCTTGGTTTTCAAGAGGGCACTTTTGGTGGACGCGCCAGTGAAGACATGGACCCACCCAAAGTGAGTCGCATGGCCTTTCAGGTGGGTTCATCTGCCAACCAAGTGGTGACCATCGATTTGGCTGACTTTGGCAAGAATGGTTCAATCACAGGCTCCATCACAGGTGATGTGGACCTTCAAGTGGATCAGCGCAAGGTCAGGATCAACACCAGTGAGGGGGCGACCTCAGTGTTGAACTTGTTGGACGCTTCCATGGACAAGATCAACGCCACGCGTGCCACCATGGGTGCTGTGATGAACAGGCTTGACCACGTGGTCAACAACCTCTCTAACGTGTCCATGAACATGTCTACGTCGCGCAGCCAGATTGAAGATGCGGATTACGCATCATCAAGCACTGAACTTGCAAAGACGCAGATCATGCAACAAGCTGCGACAGCCGTCTTGGCGCAAGCCAACACCAGCCAGCAGACTGTCTTGAAGTTGCTCGGTGGTTAATTGACACCAGCGCCTCATGAAGCAACCTGATCACGGCTCAGCAGCTCCTAGAGCGGCTCCGCAAAAAGGCCCCAATTGTTGGGAATGCCGTCACATGTCCATCACTTGGGATGTGCGCATGCCCTATGGTTGCAAGCTCATGGGATTTCGATCAAAGGTGACGCCCTCACTTGAGGTTTTGCGCACAGATGGTCGACACTGCGGTGGATTTGTTGCCAAGCCAGCACCTCAAAAGTCGACGCTTGCAAAAACGACATCGCGCTCGCAGCAAGTCGAAACTCCGACAGATCCTAGAAAACTCAGTCAAACCGGCATAAAAATACTGGTTTAGTTCACACATAACTGTCGGAATAGTCTGGCACGACCTTTGCATAACAGTCTTACCTTTATTTCGGACTGTACTCAAAGTGAATGCTTCTTCTGTCAACGTAATTCATGCCGTGTGGTTGGACCCTTTCAGTCCAATCGATGCGACAGATCGCGCCCAGCTGGATGCCGCAGGTATCAGTCTGGAAACCGTGTCTACCTTGGGCGACCTCACGCTGGCTCTGCGCCGCGCACATGTGTTGGTCATTCGCTTGGGCGATAGCGCCGAGCTGCTCCAAGAAGTTCAAACCCTCATCGCCCAGCTCGGTCACACCGTGCCCGTGCTGTGCCGCGTGGACCGCCGTCGCATGGAAGTGGCTGTGGACGCGATGCGCTTAGGCGCACTGCATGTGTTGTCAGCAGACGAGTGGTCTGCCGAGGCATGGCAAGGCGCTGTCAAAGGTTTGAACGCCCCTGAACTCAAAACCAAGAGCTATGTGTTCGTGGACCCCATCAGCCAACACCTGTTGGCCTTGGCCCAACGCGTGGCACAAACCGACGTGACCGCCTTGTTGGTCGGCCCCACAGGTGCGGGCAAAGAAGTGCTGGCCCGTGTGCTGCACGAGTCCTCACCCCGCGCCAAAGCCCCGTTTGTGGCCCTCAACTGCGCGGCCATGCCTGAGCACTTGATTGAAGACATGTTATTTGGTCATGAGAAGGGCGCTTTCACAGGCGCTTTGAAAGAACACAAAGGTCTGTTTGAACAGGCCCACGGCGGCACCATCTTTTTGGACGAGATTGGCGAGATGCCCATGAACTTGCAAGCCAAGTTGTTGCGTGTCTTGCAAGAGAAAAAACTCAACCGCTTGGGTGGTGAAGGCACGATTGACTTAGATGTGCGCGTGATCGCCGCCACCAACAAAGATTTGAAACTCGCCATCGAGCAACGCGAATTCCGCGAAGACTTGTATTTCCGCATCAGCACCTTCCGTTTGCGCATCCAGCCCTTGAAAGACCGTCCGGGTGACATCGTGCCCTTGGTGGCGCAGTCACTGGCGCGCCATGTCAAAGGTGGTTTGCCTTTCACCGTCACACCAGAAGCCCAGATGTTGTTGCAAAGCTACCCTTGGCCCGGCAATGTGCGTGAGCTCGAAAACGTGGTGCAACGCGCCGTGGTATTGAGCGGTGGTCGCACCATCAGCCCGGCACACCTGATGTTTGATGACGCCGCCATGGACGAACAAGCCATGCCCAGCATGGCCACCGCATGGCCGCAAAACGTTGCGCAAGCACCCGCCACGCCAGTGCCCGCCCCAACGTACGACAGCCAACCCGAACCGACTTTCATCGCGGCACCGATGGCGCCCATTCAGATGCGTGAAGAACACGCCGCACCTGTCAACTTAGACACAGCCGTCAAAGCCAGCGAACTGCAAGTCATCATGGCTGCGATTCAAAGCACCGACAGCCGCATGGAGGCGGCTGCCAAGTTGGGCATCAGCCCACGCACCTTGCGCTACAAGCTGGCGCAAATGCGTACCCGTGGAATGACTGAAGGAGCCTCGGCATGATTGATCGCATCTCACAAGCCAATGTTCAATCCATGATTGAAACACTGCGTGCTTACCAAACGCAGTCGACGGGAACCACTTCCAACGTCAACGAGTCGTCGGCGACCAAAGTCGGTCAACCGTCGTTCTTTGACTCCGTTAAAAACGCGCTTGACAAGGTGAATGAAGCCGACGTCAAGGCGGACGCGATGACCGAAGCCTATGACCGAGGTGAAGAAGTGCCCCTCACCGAAGTGGTGTTGAGCATGCAGAAATCGTCGCTGGCTTTTGAAGCCACCTTGCAAGTACGCAACAAAGTGATGAAAGCGTACGAAGAAATCATGAACATGCCCGTTTGATGCTGGATTGAGAGACTGATATGGCAACCGATACCTTAAACATGAACGCTGTGGGCATGCCCGTAGCCTCCGGCGTGGACACCACCTCGGCATCCAATGCAAATGGTGATTCAACAGGTGCTGCGTCACGCATGCCTGCATGGATCAACGCCAAAGAAGGCCCAGGCGCTTTGGTGATGGACGTGCTGCGTCAACCCAGCGTGCGTAAAGTTTTGCCCTTTGTGGTGATCTTCATGCTGCTGATGTCGGTCGCGGTGTTCTTCACCTCGATGAAGCCCACGCCTTACCGCCCCTTGGTGTTGATGCTCAACGATGCAGACAAACAATTGGCCATCGAAGCTTTGAAGGCCGGTGAGTTCAAGCCTGAAGTGGACGCCAACAGCGGCCAGTTGTCTGTCCCGACCAACCGTTACCAAGAGGCCCGCATGTTGTTGGCCTCCAAAGGTTTGCCACGCACAGAAGCCTCTGGCATGGACAACCTCAAAGACATGCCCGCCATGACGACGAGTCAGTTCATGGAGCAAGTGCGCTACAACAACGCGATGGAACAAGAGCTGGCACACAGCATTGTGCAAATCGGTGGTATCAAAGCCGCCCGCGTCCATTTGGCCGCCCCCAAGCAAAGCGTGTTTGTGCGTGATCGCGCACCAACCAAGGCTTCTGTGGTGATCACCCGCTTGCCAGGCCGCACCATCTCAGCGGCCAACGTGCAAGCCATCATTCAATTGGTGGCGTCTAGCGTGCCTTACCTGGCCCCTGAAAACGTGTCCGTGGTGGACAACTTCGGTAGCTTGATGAACGACATGTTGGTCGAGCAGCCCTTGGGCATGACTTCGGCACAGCTCACCCAAAAGCAGCAGATGGAAGACCTCTATCGCACCCGCTTGATCCAGTTGTTGGCCCCCATCGTGGGCGAGTCCAACGTGACGGCGCAGGTGAGCATGAGCTTGGATTTCACGCAAACCGAAGTGACCACGGAAGACTTTGACTCACAAGACAAGGGTCCGAAAACACGTTCTGAATTGTTTGTCGAAGACCGCAATACTTTCCGTGATGCGATCGGCATTCCTGGCGCGTTGTCCAACACGCCACCCGCGCCGACCAACCCACAAGCGACCACACAAACCAACGCTGACCCCTTGAAGGGCGTGAGCGAAAAAGGCGTGCAAGTGACAGCGCGCAGCACGAAAAACTACGAACTCGACCGCGCCGTGCGTCACACCAAGGGTGCGATGGGCACCATCACCAAGATTGGTGTAGGTGTGTTGATCAACGAACGTCCGTTGCCAGCCGGTGCCAAGGTCGAGAAAAATGCTGATGGGTCCACACCTACCTCGGTGCCTTACACCCCTGAAGAAATCGAACGTCTCAACCAGTTGGTGCGTGGCGCCGTGGGCTTCAACGAAACCCGTGGTGACGTGGTGACTGTGGTGGGAACCAAGTTTGAGCCTCAGTACGATCCAACGGTCATCCCTTGGTACCGTGATGAAAACTACCAAGTGATGGTCAACGCAGGTGTGGTGGGCGGTATTTTCTTGCTCATCCTCTTGACGGTGGTGCGTCCCATGGTGCGTCGTCTGCTCTCGCCAGAGATCGATCCCAAAGCCTTGGCAGCAGCGGCTGCGGATGCCGCCACCCAGCAGGCTCAGATGGCGATTGACGTGGCCACGGCGGAGAACGCAGCTGCACAAGTTGCCGCTGCACACACCAAGCGAACCCACGAAGGCGAGATGCTGCGTATTTCTGAAGAGGCCATGCGTGCGGCACAAGAGACGGCTCGTTTGGCTGAAGAAGCCACGCGCACCGCCGAAGAAGCCCGACTGGCCGCCGAAGCCAAAGCCCTTGCTGATGCACAAGCCGCAGAAGAAGAGCGTTTACGACAAGCGCAACTGTTGGCCGAGCAACAAGCCCAAGCGGCAGCCTTGGCCGAACAAGTGGCACAAACCGAAGCGGCCGCGAAGGCGGTTGCCGAGCAAGCAGCAGCGCAAGAAGACGCTGCTTCCGAAGACATCGAGATCGAAGAAGGCGAAACGCTGGAAGAGGTCAAGGCCCGCATGGCGAGCATGAAGCCGAAGAAGCAGTCGATTTCTGCGGACTTGCTTAACACAGCGAATTCGTATGACGATAAAGTGGCGTTGATTCGCATGATCATGGCTGAGGACTCCACCCGCGTGGCTGGCGTGCTCAAGAGCTTGATCGAGAAGTAATAAATTTTCCGAGGATTTGAATCATGGCTGAAGACTCTATTGTGATGACCGACAGACTGCGCGCAGAGCTCGCAGGCATTACCAGCACCCAACGTGCTGCCGTCTTGATGTTGTTGCTGGGCGAAGAGCAAGCAGCAGAGATCATCAAATACTTGAGCCCGAAAGAAGTTCAGGCGCTCGGCGCTGCGATGGTGCAAGTGGCCAACTTCTCGCAAGAGGCCGTGAACTTCGTACTCGACGAGTTTGTGGACCATTTGAAAAACCAAAACAACGTCAGCATCGGTGGTGCGGACTATGTAGAAAAAGTCATGCGTCTCGCCCTTGGCGATGACAAGGCCGCTTCGGTGTTGGGTCGCATCATGCCGGGCCAAGGCACCAAAGGATTGGATATCTTGTCTTGGATGGATGCCCGTGGCATCGCCGACATGATTCGTGGCGAACACCCACAAGTGGTTGCCATCATCTTGTCGCTCTTGGAGAGCGAAGTCGCTGCCGATGTGTTGAACTATTTGCCACCCGACACACGTCCTGAGGTGATTCAGCGAGTCGCCAGCTTGGACACCGTGCAACCGTCTGCCATGGCCGAACTCGAAGCCATCATGAAGCAGCAGTTTTCTAAGAACGCGTCGGCACAATCGTCGAGCTTTGGTGGGGTGCAAGCGGCGGCCAAGATCATGAACTTGACCAAGACCGCTTTGGAGAACAGCATCATGAATGGGTTGAACGAAATCGACCCAGACTTGATGCTCAAAATTCAAGACAACATGTTCACCTTCGAGAACTTGGTTAGCGTGGACAACAAAGGTATTCAGGTGCTCATGCGTGCGGTGGAGCCAGATTTGTTGATGATGGCTTTGAAAAATGCCAGCGAAGAATGCCAAGCGCGTTTCTTCGATAACATGTCCGAGCGCGCGCGCGGCATGTTCCGCGACGACATGGAAGCCAAAGGCCCACAACGCATGGCCGATGTGGAAGATGCGCAAAAGCAGATCATGCGTAAAGCGCGCAAGTTGTCCGATTCGGGCGAGTTGATCTTGGGTGGCGCAGACTTTGTTTAATCAACCTCATCCCGCTCGGGCTGCTGTTCCATGGCAGCCCAACGCCGGCATCGCTCAAAAGCTGAGCAGCCGTGGCTTTGCCACGACCCGTTGGTCCAGTGATGAGTCGCCAGATTTTGCTGACGCTGGTTTTCCAGCCAAGTCCAGCGGATTCTCGGCTGCGCATTACCAGCCCATGCAGCAGCCCCTGTCGCAGCAAGCGAAAGCCTCGCTGGCGCTGCTAGAGAACGAATACCGCAACGAGTCGTTTGGTGAAGAAAAACCCGCATCGATTGCAGGCTCGGAAACGAATGCGCATCTGCCGTTTGTGATGGACTCATTTGGTGCAACACGCAAATCTAAATTGCGTGTGAACGTAGAGGCTTCGGTGTTGCAGCGCGCATTGGCGCATGCCGAAATGGCTGAAAACTTGGTGGTCAGTCCGATCACGTCCGACGACCCATTGGCCGATCTCATCGTGATCCATCCTGATGTGCCCGATGAGGACACGATGGCGTCGCTGCCGCGAGACGCGACAAGCCAAGCGTCTGAGGCTGCGGATGATGCGGCGAGCGTGCCAGCAGCCTCTGAGATGCCAGCACCTGACACACAGACTTCCTCGCAGGCGCAAGCCGCAGCGCTTGCCGCGGCCGTTGTGGTTGGCATTTCCCCGCAAGAGGTGGCTGAACGCGAGGCCGAACAATTTGCCAAAGGCTTGGCACAAGCACAAGCAGAGGCCGCCATCGAGTTAGCCCAAGCAGTGGAACGCGCCATGGCAGAGGGTCTGGCCAAAGGCCGCGAAGAGGGCAAAGCCGAAGGCCTGTCCGAAGGTTTGCAGCAGGGCTTAGAGCAAGGTCTAGAACAAGGCCTAGAAAAAGGTTTAGAGCAAGGTTTAGAACAGGGCAAAGCACAAAGCCGTGAAGAAGCCCGAGCAGAAGGTTTGGCCGAAGGTGAAAAAACAGCACGTGAAAGCTTGGCCCAAGAGATGGCAGCCCAACGTGTGTTGTTTGAGAACGCAGCCACGCAACTCCACGCCTTGATCGAAGACCCCAAGAAATTTTTTGAGCCACTCAAACGCTTGGCTTTGCACATTGCAGAGCAAGTGGTGTTGGGAGAGCTTCAAGCCTCCAGCCAATCGATGGAGCGTTTGATTCAACGCTGTTTGGATGAGTTGGACCATCCTGTGCAAGGGGCTGTGGTGCTCGAGCTCAATCCTGCCGACAAAGAACGATTGCAAGCGCACAGTGCGGACTTCATCAAAGGCATGCGTCTTGAAGCCTTGCCTGACATGCAGCCAGGCAGCGTGCGGGTGTTTGCCAACGACACCGTGGTGGAAGATTTGGTGGCACATCGCCTTGAAGGCTTGGCGCGCGCGCTGTTGGTTGATGTGGACGCTTGGCGTGACAACTCACCTGTGACAAAAGAGATTTCAGAAGTTCAAGAGGAAGCGGAGGGCAACGATGTTCATTCCTGACGTCATCAATACATTGTTGATGGGTTTGATTTTCATGGTCGTGATCGTGACCATCGTTCGTCCGTTTGTGCTCAATATGGTTGGCCATGCAGCGTCTAACAACGAGATGCAAAAAGCAGCCATTGCAGCGGTTGAGCGCGAGATGATTCGCAAAGCCGAATTGTTCGAAGCCCAACGTGCCGACAAAATCAAATACCAAATGTTGCTTTTGGAAAAGCCAGACAAGCCCAAACCCAAACCTGTGTTCGAGTCTGAACCCGAACCCGAGGTGGTGCCTGAGCCAGTGGCCGATGTGCCAGCGGAGCCCGAAGTGGTGGCGCAGCCTGAGGTGGTGGCCGAAGACAACGTGGATACGCCCACCGATCAAGCGCCAGAGGAAGAGGCGCCTGCGGATGCAGCGCTGGAGCAGGGTGAAGCCACAGCGCAAGCGCCTGAGTCCGAAGTCGATGCCGAGGCCTTGGCCGAAGGTGAAATTGAAATTCGCGAAGGTGAGACCTTGGCTGAAATCAAAGACCGCATTCGTAAAGAACAGCAAAAAGCCAAGAAACCTACCATCCCGCCAGAGCTGCTCAACAGTGCCAACAGCTACGAAGACAAAGTGGGCGTGGTGCGCATGGTGGTGCAAGCCGACCAAGCCCGCGTGGCCTCTGCGATTCGCGGCATGATTCAAATTAAATAAACACACACATGCTCGACTTTGCCAAAGAAGTTCAAGGCAGTTTGCCCAAACTGCGCACCCCAGAGCCGCAACGCAGCGGTACCTTGGTGCGTTTGGTGGGCTTGACGCTGGAGACTCGCGGCATCATGGCCCCACTCGGCGCTTGTTGCGAAGTGTTGGGCCAAGGCGGTCATCGCATCGAAGCTGAGGTGGTGGGGTTCAACGACAAAACTTTGTATTTGATGCCGTTCACCGACCCCGTGGGTGTGGGGCCTGGTGACACGGTGCGCATCATGTCTAACTCAGGTCAGGTGCGCTTAGGTCCCGAATTGCTAGGGCGTGTGATTGACGGACGGGGAATACCGATTGATGGCAAGCCCATGCCTCATTTGCCTGACCAACTCAGTCTCTTGGGTTGTCCGCTCAACCCCATGGAGCGCGGCCCGATTGATCAGATTTTGGATGTGGGTGTGAAAGCCATCAATGGCGCATTGACGATTGGACGTGGCCAGCGCATTGGTCTGGTGGCTGGTTCTGGCGTGGGCAAGAGTGTGCTGTTGGGCATGCTGACGCGCTTTACCAAAGCCGACATCGTGGTGATTGGTTTGATTGGTGAGCGTGGTCGCGAAGTGCAGGCCTTCATCACCGAGTCGCTCGGGGCCGAAGGGCTTGCCAAATCTGTCGTGATTGCAGCGCCTGCCAATGTGTCGCCGGTGCTGCGTCTCAAGGCCACGCACATGACGCATGTGATTGCCGAATATTTCCGTGACCAAGGTAAAAACGTGTTGATGCTGTGCGACAGCTTGACGCGTGTGGCGCATGCGCAGCGCGAAATTGGTTTGGCCATTGGCGAGCCTCCGACAGCCAAAGGTTATCCACCGTCTGTTTTCGCCTTGCTGCCTAATTTGATTGAACGAGGTGGCGTGGGTCGTCATGGCCATGGCTCCATCACGTCGATCTACACCGTGCTCGCCGAAGGGGATGACGCATCTGATCCGATTGTGGACATCGCGCGTGCATCGCTGGACGGTCAGGTGATGTTGTCACGCCGCTTGGCTGACCAAGCGCATTACCCTGCCATTGATTTGAATGGTTCCATTTCGCGGGTGATGCAATCCTTGGTCAACCCTGAGGAGTTGAAGCAATCCAACAAACTGCGCCGCTTATGGTCTGTGTATCAGCAAAACGCGGACTTGGTGCAAGTGGGCGCCTACGAAGCAGGCTCCAACCCCGAGCTGGATGAAGCCATTCGACTGCGCGAACAAATTGTGGACTTCTTGCGCCAAGACATGAACAAAGGCGAAGACTACGCCATGACGCGCAACCAACTTCAGCACATGTTGTCATGAAGCCCCGCGCTGCTTGGCCGGTGCTGGCTAAAAAAGCCCAAGAAAAATGCGATGAAGCGCAGGCCGAACTGAAGGCGGCGAAAGACCGCGTGGCCCATTTGATGCAAAGTCATGAGCGCATGGAGATCCTCTATGCCGACTATGTGGCCCGCAGCAAAGAGGCCGAGAGGCGTCTTCACAGCATGTCGGAGACGCTCAACTTTCGTGGCTTCATGCAGCAACTCCAAGCGCTCATTGGACGCGTGAACATCGACTTGATGGAGGCCAATCACGCGGTCGAGGTTGCACGTTTGGCGCTGAAGCGAGCAGAACAAAAACGTATCCAAATGGAAACCTTGGTCGAGCAAGACCTCAAGACCGTGCGTGAATACCACCGCAAGCGCGAACAAAAAGAGATGGATGCAGCAGGCATCACGCTCTACAACCTCAAGCACTGACAAGGTGCTGTCTCGGTGGCTGGTTACGCGCTGACCCAGCCCGCTTGTAGCCAATGCCAGTAATGGGTCTTGAAGGCCCAAGGCATCCAAGTCGTCGTGTGGCCCGGCGCAAACACATGGCCTGTGAGATGGTCTTGCCACACGTCCTTGGCGCCGACGCTGGTCAGCAACTTTTGCGCGAAAGCATGCGCCAAGCTTTGTTGAGCGGTGACATGGTGCGACCACACATTCAACCCCGCCGGCAACAGGCGCCCATCGGTGTGGCCTGACCACACATCGTGCAAGCTGCCCCAGTGACGGCCTTGCAGTGTGTTTTTCAGGACCTTGAGTTCTTGTTCAGCCCGCACGGCATCGCCGATGCGATAGCGGTGTTGACCTAAAACGTTGTCAAACCAGATGCAGGCTTGTGGGTGTTGTTGCAGCAATTGCGGCAAGGTCGCCAGCGCATCTTGGCGGTGGTGATGGATGCGTGTGCCTTGCGCTTTGAGTGCGGCGCCATGCCGCCAGTTGAACAACCAAGAGGCGAGAGGGTCAATGTCATAGGCATCAATGCGCTCAAAGCGAGTCAACCAGCTCGGCGGCATCATCCATCCCGCACTGCCACCGATCAGCAACAAGTGGTCAGACTTGGGGTTCACGGGTGCCAAAAATTGCTCAATCAATTGCAAGGTGGGCTGCCAGCGTTGGCGTGCGCCATACGCATGCAGATGCCAGCTCAGCCCACCTGTGCCACCTGCGTGCAGCAGATCTCGAATCAAGCCCATGTGCTTTAGCAGACCATGCGCATGATTTTGAAGATAGGGGTCTCGGGTGGCACGGGCTCAAAAGCACCAATCACGCCCTCGGTCGACAGGGTGTCGCCACTCAAGCGCACACCGGTGTGGTACGACAGGGACAAGGTGCGCACCATTTGCTCTTTGCAGTCGAACTCCATTTGCATGCGGGTCGATTTGAAGGATTGACCCGTCGGTGCGTGTACTTTAGGTTGACGGTAATCCAACAGGGTCCAAGCCTTGCGGTGTTCGCCTGAGATGGTCACGTTGTCGGTATCCACATAGAAGGTCCCGACATCAAACAAACCAACCGCCGTCCATTGCGCGGCATGTGTGAGCTGGCTGGTGAGCACGAGGCTGGCGAGAAGAAGTGCTTTGAGGTGATGCATGAAATAACTATACCGTGCAAGAAGCTGGCACGTGCCTTGCAATACCCCTAGAGATAGGCACGTGAAGTGTCAAAAAACCGTCATCGCGCACAGGGAAAACATCATGCAAAGTTTCGATTGGGGTCAATTCATCGCCAGCACATTCAGCGTGTTGCTGTTGCTTTGCGGCGCTCTGTGGTGGGTCAAGCGCAATCGTGGCTTTGCAGCCAATGGCGCCGAGGAAAAACGCATTCGGGTGCTAGAGGCCTTGCCTTTGAGCCTCAAGCACAAGATGGTGTTGATTCAAGTGGACAACCAAATGGTGTTGGCCAGTGTGAGCCCCGCTGAGGTGAAAACACTGCACGCTTGGACGCAGGAGGTTTCTCATGCTGCGTAAGCCGTTGACCAAAAAAATTCTTTACGTCGTCTTGGTTTTGCTCTTGATGGCGTTGGCCGCGTTGCCCATGATGGCGCACGCGCAAGGTATTCCGTTGGTGAATGTCAGTGGTGGCAAGGGCGGCCAGCAGTACAGCATGAGTTTGCAATTGCTGGGCTTGATGACCACGCTCACATTGCTGCCGTCGATGTTGTTGATGATGACCTCGTTTGTGCGCATCATCATCGTGCTCTCCATCTTGCGTCAAGCGATTGGCACAGCCCAAACACCACCCAACACGGTGCTGGTGGGTTTGGCCTTGTTTTTGACCTTCTTCATCATGTCGCCTGTGTTTGAGCAGGTCTACAAAGAGGCCTTGGGCCCTTACATGAATGGCAATCTTGACTTTGACAAAGCCTTGATCAAAGCCGAGGTGCCTGTGCGCGACTTCATGACCAAGCAAACCCGTGAAGACGACATTGCCATGTTCATGCAAATTGCCAACCGCCGCGAGTTGGATGACGCCACCCAAGTGCCGTTCACCACCTTGATGCCTGCTTTCATCACTTCTGAAATCAAGAGTGCTTTCACCATTGGTTTCTTGATCTACATCCCGTTTGTGGTGATCGATTTGATCGTGGCCAGCGTGTTGATGTCCATGGGCATGATGATGTTGTCACCCATGATTATTTCGATGCCCATCAAACTCATGTTGTTTGTGTTGATCGATGGCTGGACGCTGTTGATGGCTTCGTTGGCCAACAGTTTTGTTTTTTAAGGGGTACGAACATGGATAGCTCAGCCGTTGTGGATTTGGCGCGTCAAGCGCTGTGGATGACGATGATTATTTCTGGCCCTTTGCTGGCCGTTGGTTTGATCGTGGGTTTGGTGGTGGGTATTTTTCAAGCCGCCACCTCGATCAACGAGCAGACCTTGAGTTTTATTCCCAAAATTCTGGCGGTGGGTATGACCATGTCGCTGGCCGGCGGTTGGATGATCAACACCATGGTGGACTACACCAGGGGCATCTTCATCCGTATTCCAAGCTTGTTCATGTAACTGCGCTGAGCCATGAACGCTTCGCTGATTGAAATCCTAGACAAGTTTTTGGTCGTCATCTGGCCGATGCTGCGCTTGTCTGCGTTCTTGGCGTTCACGTCTATTTTTTCGATCCGCGCAGTCAACATGCGCATCCGGACTTCGTTGGCGTTTGCCATGGCTTTTTTCGTCAGTCAGCAAATTGACATCCCCAAGATTGACCCCGTGACAGCAGATGGGCTGATGGAGATTTCGCGTCAAATTCTGATTGGCTTGACCATGGGTCTGGTCTTTCAAGTGGCTTCTGCTGCGCTGGTCGTCGCGGGGCAAGCGATGTCTGGCTCGATGGGCTTGTCGATGGCCAACATGGTGGACCCCAACATGGGCAGCGTTCCGGTGCTCTCACAAATGTTCAACATCATGGGCACCCTGATCTTCTTGGGCATGGGGGGGCACTTGATCACGTTTGGCTTGGTGCTGGAGTCCTTCAAGCTCATCCCCATTGGACAAGAATTTTTTACCCAAGACATGTTGGGCAAGATGATCAACTGGAGCTCCATGATGTTTTTGGGGGCCTTGTTGATCGCATTGCCTGTGATGATGACCTTGCTGTTCATCAACGTGGGTTTGGGGTTTGTGGCGCGTGCGGCGCCAAGTCTGAATATTTTCACGGTTGGTTTTCCAGCGTTGATCTTGACCGGTTTTATCGTCATGATCTTTTCGATGGGGAACAACGTTGCCCGCATTGATTGGGTATGGACGCAAGCATTCATGATGTTGCGTTCGTATTTGGGAGGCTGAAATGGCAGAAGAAAGCAGCCAAGACAAAACCGAAGAACCCACGGCGCAGCGGGTCAAAAAAGCGCGCGAAGATGGGCAAATTGCTCGTTCTCAAGAATTGGCTCCTGCGGCCATGATGGTGATTGCCACGATGTTCTTCAGCATGATGGGGCAGCAAATCTTCTCCAGCATGAGCAACTTGTTCAAACATCAACTTCAGTTTGACCGACGCATCACGGACAAGCCTGAGTTGCTGCCTGCAATTTTTGGCAGCTCGATCGTGGACGGTTTTTTGATTGTGTTGCCTCTGTTGGCGATTCTTTATGTGATTGCGATTTTGTCGACCACCTTGGCGGGTGGCTTCATCTTTTCACCCCAGATGATCTTGCCCAAGTTCAGCAAGCTCAACCCCATGTCGGGTTTGGCGCGCATGTTTGGTCCTGAGGCGTTCATCAACTTGGGCAAATCGCTCATCAAATTTTTGTTGGTCGGCGCAATTTTGTTGGTCTCGGTGATGAACAACTTGCAAGACTTGACACACATCTCACAGATGGATTTGAGCCCAGCCATCAAAGTGGCAGGTACCATCATTGTGGATTCATGTTTTTGGCTCAGCTTGGGTTTGGTGTTGGTGGCTTTGGTGGATGTGCCATTGCAGCGTCATCAACTCAACAAGAAGCTCAAGATGACCAAGCAGGAGGTGCGTGACGAGATGAAGAACTCGGAGGGTAACCCTGAGGTCAAAGGCCAAATCCGTCGTCGTCAACGCGAAATCTTGAACAACAAGATGATGACCAAGGTCAAGGACGCTGACGTGGTCATCACGAACCCCACCCACTTTGCGGTGGCGCTGTCTTATGACCCCATGGGTGACGGTGCGCCGCTGTTGGTGGCCAAGGGTGAAGACGGTTTAGCGGCTCGCATCCGTGAGGAGGCCAAAGAACACAATGTTTATATTTTTGAGGCGCCTTTACTGGCTCGCGCCTTATACTTCACGACCAAGCTGGATCATCCGATTCCAGAGGCGCTGTACCACGCTGTTGCGCAGGTCATTGCTTATGTGTTCAGCCTGAACCAGTCTTATGGTCGTGGCCAGGAAGTGGTCAAGCCATCGCCCTCCATTCCCGACGAGATGAAGTTCGACGCGAATGGCGCTTTGATGAACTCTTAAGACCCAAGTTTGAGCCCGCATGACTGACATATACCAAAGCCCCGGTGACCGGTTGCGATTTGAAATACTGCTGAAGTCGTTGACTGAGGGCAGTATCAATCTCGCCGTGCTGAGCGACCATGAAAGGGTGCTCGACTACTACGGCAGTTTGTTTGAAGAGCGTTTGCGTGCCAAAGGCGAAAACCACATTGAGTGGTGCAGCTCCACCAACTCGGAGCGCTTGGTTCAAAAGTTCAATGAAATCTTGTCTGAAATCACGCTGGATCAAGCGCTGGAGAAAGACAAAAAACACGCACCTCGCCGATTTTTGGTGTTCCGTGACTCCATCTTGATGCAAGACTTTGAGTTGCAATTGTTGGCGCGTTTGGTGAATGGTTTTCCAGCGGGCAACATCAGCGTTATTTTGCTCATCAACAGCGCTGGTAACTACCAAAGCAAGCTCGAAGCCTTTGGCAAAAACTTGCTGAAATGGGATGTTGAAACAGAAGCGGGTGAGCCCAAACAGAAACTCACGGACTGGGTGGCGACCACGCCAGACCCTGAGCCCGTTTTGAAAGAGCCCACGTTCTTGTCGGAGCCGCCAATCTTGAGCGAAGAGGCGACCTCGGTCTCCAAGTTGCTCAACTTGCCCACCAAGACGGCGTGGCGTGTGCCTGGCTTTGGTAAGAAGCAAGAGCCCCAAGTCGACCCCACCCCCTTACCCACCTTTGTGCCGCCTCCAACACCCGTGACGTCACCACCACCGGCTGCGCCATTCTTGATGCCGGCAGCCACGACGCCTGCGGCCGAAGCTTGGCCTTCTGTGGTTTCAGAGACGTCGCGCGAACCCACCCTGAATGGACCTGCGCCTTTGGCCGCCGCTTCGCCAACTGCGACGGACGCGGATTTGTTCAAACGGCCCGCGCGCCAATCACGCGCGGCCGCATGGGTGCTGCTGATTTTGCTTTTGTCGATGGCGACCTTTGGCTTGATGTACAAAGATCTGGTCCTCGAAGAGGCCGAATCTTTGAAGAAATATGTGCTGCGTGGCACGCCCGCTGTGCCCGCGCCAGACGAAGCTGCAAGTGCCGCCGCTGCGGCCAGTGCACAAGCTTTGGCAGCAGCAGAACTGGCTGCATCGATGGCCAGTGAAGCCGCGCTTGTGGCCAGCCAGGCGCAAGAATCAGCCTTGGCTGCCAGTGCGGCTGTGTTGGCCGCCTCAGAGGTCACGGAGAAAAAACGTCTCGCCGACAAAGTCGAGGCCAAGGCAGAAACCAAGGTAGAGACTAAGGCAGAGGCCAAGGCAGAAGCTAACTCCGACGAAGCTTGGACGAATCAACTGCCCGCCAATGCTTACGTGGTGCAGCTCGCTGCCATGGACACGCAAGATGAAATGCGCAGCTTTCAGCGCAGCAATCCGGCCTATGCCAATGCACGCATCATGCGTGCGCGTCACAAAGACACAGGTAAACGTTATTTCATTTTGGTGGCAGGGCCTTTTGAAACCAAAACTCAAGCCGATGCTTTTATGCAGTCCAGTCCTTTGCTAGCCAAAGGTTGGCTGCGCACCAGCAAGTCGATCAAAACCCAATTCACCAAGTCCTGACGCGCACGCTAGGAACGAGCCTTATGAGCCATGCACATGATTTAACGAGCCAGGACGACGCCTCTGCGGCGGGTGGTATTCATACCGAGGCTGCGCCTTTTGAGCCGAGTTATCAGCCTAATTCTGTGCCCAAGATTTCGGTGCCTGATCTGCCGCATGACGCGCTGGGTCTGACGGCTGAGGCCTTGGCCCAAGTCCCCACCCTGACGGAGCAGGTAGAGGAGCCCATGGTGACACCTTCCTCCGTGGTGGTGCCGCACATTCAGCCTGAGCCTGCGCCTGAAGCCGAGGCCGAAGATGAGGCCGCGATGGTGCCTGTGGTGGAGGCGACAGAACTGGAAGATCCCATTCAAGACACGCCCGTTGAAGCCGATACATGGGGTGAAGAGCTACAAGTCCGCATGGGCAAGCTCACCGACGACATACACGCACTCAATGCCCGCTTAGATCGGCTTGAAGAACAAAACAAGGCAAAGGCTTGATATGGCTGAAGAATTAAAACCGACCGAAGTGGCGCAATCGCCGACAGAAGCCATGGTAGATGTGGAAGCAACGGCTGATCGCTTGACCGAAATTGCCTCGCAATCGCTGGACACCAATGAAGTCGCTCGCCAAATTGAAGAGTTGACCTCTGTGGTGCTTGACTCGGCAGAGGTGTCTACGCGTTCGGCTTCGATTGCTGCGGATGTCAGCGCCACCATGCGTGCTGTGGTGTCCAAAATTCAAGAAAACAACCGCCGCAACGTCATGCATTCACGCATCATGTTGGGCGCTTTTTGTGCTTGTTTGCTCATTGCCATGGGCATTTTCTTCGCGATCACTTTGAAGATGACCAAGTCCATCAAGGAGTTGGACACCATGGTGTATGCCATGGCCAAACGGGTGATTGAGGTCGATGCCAGCTTGACCGCGATTGGCAAGACCAACTCTGATTTTTCGGAAATCACGGAAAAGCAAGAAGAGGTCATCACCACCCAAACTCAAGTGGCCAAGCGCCTTGAAGAGATTGGCAAGAGCATTGCCACGATGCCCACAGTGGTCGCTGTTGAGGCGAATAAGTCGAGTGACTTGAAGTTCAAAGACATGCAAAAGCAGTTGACCGGACTTGAGAGTAAGTTGCAGTCTTTCGACACCAAATTGCAAACCGTGGCAGAGAAGGCCTCTGCCCGCGTGCAACCACCGGCCCCCGCTGCGCCGCAAGGCCCCAGCACGCAAGTGCTGTTGACAGAAATCCAAAAAATTAAATCCGATTTGAATGCAGCCGTGCAAGTGCGTGAACGCACACAGACGGTCGCAGAAGCTGCGGCGCTCAAAAACATTGAGAAGACCATCGACAAAGCGGCTGTTGCTGCGAATGATGCACAAAAGGCGGCAGACAAAGCCGCGCAATCGGCCAAGGCCGCGGTAGATGCGCAAAAGGCCGCGACTGAGGCTCAGAAAGCAGCTGCTGCCTCAGAAAAGGCCTCCGCAGCCGAGCGCTTGGCGCAGCAAAAGGCAGCCGCTGAGCGGGCTGTGTTGATGCGCATGCAACCTGAAAAACCAGAGAAATCAGCCGAGCAATTAGCAGCAGAACAACGCGCTGCTGTAGAGCGTGCCGCTGCGGCTCGTGCAGCGAAGGCGGCAGAAAAGGCGGCTGCCGATAAAGCTGCCGCTGAGAAGGCCGCTGCTGAGAAAGCAGCCGCAGAGAAGGCCCGCGCTGCCTCTGCACCGGCACCTATGGTGGTGCGCGAAAAGCCTATTCAATACCCGCGCGTGCCTGAATAATCAGCTGGTCTATGCATCAAAAAAGGCGGCCCATCAGGCCGCCTTTGTTTTGGGGTGTGGTGTATCAGGCTGTCTGCAGTGCAAAGCTGTCGGCCCGAACCATCGGCCAGTCGCTGAACACGGCAGGCAGGGCGCTCACATCGTCTTGGAGCAAAGCTTGAGGCGCGAGGGTGTCCACCAATTCCGACAGATGCAGTGTTTGGGTTTCACTCACACGGCGCATGATGTGGCGGGGCGTGAAATCGTGGGGTGTTTGCAAGCCCGAGGCTTCCATCAACTCTTGCAAAGCTTCCAAGGTGTGGGTGTGGAAGTTATGCACGCGCTCGGCTTTGCTGTGGACCACCAGCGCTTGTTGACGGATGGGGTCTTGCGTGGTGACGCCAGTAGGGCAATTGCCCGTGTGACAGGTCTGCGCTTGAATGCAGCCCAAAGCAAACATGAAGCCGCGTGCGCTGTTGCACCAGTCTGCGCCAAGCGACAAGGTTCTTGCCATGTCGAACGCACTCACAATTTTGCCGCTGGCGCCCACACGAATGGCATCTCGCAAACCTGCGCCGACGAGGGTGTTGTGTACCAAACGCAAAGCTTCTTGAAGCGGCATGCCCATGTGGTCTGAAAACTCCAAGGGAGCGGCACCGGTGCCACCTTCTGCACCGTCGACCACGATGAAGTCAGGTTGAATGTTGCTCTCCAACATCGCTTTGACCATGGCAAACCATTCCCATGGGTGACCGATACAGAGCTTGATGCCAACAGGTTTGCCGTTGCTCAATGTACGCAATTGTTGGATGAAGGCCATCAACTCCAAGGGCGTCGAGAAACTGCTGTGGGCGGCGGGGGAGACGCAGTCTTGACCCACCATCACGCCACGGGCTTCGGCGATTTCTTCCGTGACTTTGGGGCCAGGTAAAACGCCGCCATGACCGGGCTTGGCACCTTGACTCAGTTTGATTTCAACCATCTTCACCTGCGGTGAATTGACGTTCTCTACGAAACGCGTGGGACTGAAATGACCGGCTTCATCGCGGCAACCAAAGTAACCAGAGCCGATTTCCCAAATCAAATCGCCGCCATGGGTGCGGTGGTGGCGTGAGATCGAGCCCTCTCCTGTGTCGTGTGCAAAACCGCCCAATTTCGCGCCTTGGTTGAGGGCCAAAATGGCGTTCGCGCTCAGAGCACCAAAGCTCATCGCCGAGACGTTGAAGAGGCTGATGTCATAGGGTTGGGTGCAGTCTTTGCCGCCTACTTTCACGCGAAAGTCGTGGCCTTTAAGTTTGGAGGGGGCGATGGAGTGGTTGATCCATTCGTAGCCAATCGCACGTACGTCAAGTTGGGTGCCAAAAGGACGTTTGTCAGACGCACCTTTGGCGCGTGAGTAAACCAAAGTCCGTTGGGCGCGCGAGAAAGGCGAAGCTTCTGTCTCTGACTCTAAAAAGTACTGACGAATTTCAGGGCGAATGGTTTCCAGCATGAACCGCAAGTGCCCAATGATGGGGTAGTTGCGCAAAATCGCATGGTGCGATTGTTGGAGGTCATACAACCCGACGATGCTGAGGATCAAAAAAAGCGTGGGCCACCAACCGCTGATGCCCAGCACGGCTGCACCTAAGAGGGTGAAGATCAGCAGCAGGACCGCAGCCATGAACGCGGTGTAGCGCACTGGATAAATCTGATTGAGTTTGTCCAGCATGCGTGAGCTCCTAGGCTGATGTTATGAACGTTTTTGATTCAGTTTGGCTGCGAGTTTAGATTGCGCCAAGGCAGAGACCTCGGCGCGTAAGCGTGCAGAGGAGAGTTGTTGGTCCGCTGCTTCTTGCACTTCGCTGAGATGTTGCAAGATGGTTGCGCGCAAGGCTAACAAATCTTGATCCAGTTTTTGCAGTCTCTCTTGCAGCTCGCGCTGCAATGCCATGCGTTGCGTGAGTAAATTGACTTCGGCAGCAATGGTGCGCCATGTTTGCGTGAGCTCATCACTGGGGGCGACGCGCAGTTGTTCAAACAGCTCGTGGATGAGCGGGTCAAACATGGGAGATGCGTTTCGTTTGTCCTCAGGGGACTCGGTCAATGTAGGCACGTTTTCTGGCACAGGGGCAGTCGTTGGATGCGGCCTTTGGGGGGCAGGTGACTGTGCGGCTGTGGGTTGCGTGTGGGACTGCAAGATCGCATTGACCTGCTCCCACCCCTCATCAGGCGTGTACTGCTTGAGTCCTTTGAAGGACAAAAATTGGGGTTCGGAGCTCATTTACTCATCACGCCCATGGACATGCGTTTGAGAAATTGGGGGATGCTCATTGCTGCAATCGGCGCGTTTGGGGGGGCGGCTGTGTGCGCAGCCTGCTTGGCAGGCATTTCGTCGGGACGAATTTTTTGCATACGGTGTCGACCGAGGATTGAGTATTGGCTGGACAGCGTGCTTGTGGTTGAGAGCAAGCTGTTGCGTTTTGCCGAAGCAGTCGCTGGATTGGCAGACGAGAAATTGGTGCTGCGCATGACGCGGTTGGCGGTGGCTGGTTGACGAGCACCTTGCATGGATTCGCGCATGTCACGTGCTGCACAGACCGATTTGCCAAACTCATTGAAGGATGCGCCACAAGCGTCTTGCAAGTCCATCAAGTAGCCGCGTTCAAACATCTCTCTGGCGGTTTGTGCTTCCAAGATCGGCGGGGCGAGCATGAAGCTGACGGGGAAGCGTTGCTTGGAGAACACATCGCTTTGGAGTTGTTCAGGCTGAACACGCGTGGGGCTCACCAACAAGGTCGGTGGGGTGTGAATCGCCGAATCAAATACCCAGCGATGACGGCTCAAGAAGCCAGCGGTTGCTGCCAGTTCAATTTCTGAGACGGAGGTGGGGACGATCACCAAGTCAAATTCAAACATCAGTTCGCCAGCAATCGAGTCAGTCCATGTCAAGTCACAGATGACCACCTCGGTGCTGCTTGCTGCACGACGCAGGTGCAGACGCGCATCCAGAATTGGGCGGTTGCCACCTTGGTCAAGCGGCAGGATGTGGTGTTGCACAACAACGCCGATGTTGGGTGCACGCGTGAGCCACGTGCTTGAGGATCCGTGCGTGTCAAAGTCAATCATCGTCACGGTTTGTCCTTGGCGACGGAAATAGGCCGCTAAGTTCGCTGAAACAGTGCTTTTGCCGACGCCACCTTTTTGACTGGTGACCAAAACTTTGAATGTTGACATTTTTTTATCTTTCACACTGACGGGCAGTGTTGTATTTGGAAAACCCCGAAATTGCTGACGGGGGAATGGAATTTACATGTCTGCAGCAGCTACGGTCAATGCGCCATTTCTGTTGCCAAAAGGAAGTGGGTAATCATTTCATACAAATGTGAATACTTTTAGGCTCTTACTAATATTTAAAAGAATTAAAATTAAGAAAATTCCATATGTTGTTGATTTTAAAAAAGAATTTACAAAAGTGTCAAAAAAAACAACACTTCGTGGCTGAAGTGCCATCCGTTAAAATTTAGACGTCAATTTTTTTAAAACAGAAAGCCCTCATGTCCAAACGCCTTTTTGCTCTACTTTCCATTGCGTCAGTCGCTTTGCTGTCTGCTTGCAGCACGACCAAACTTGATAACGTTTCCGATGCCAAGCCTCCAGTGTCATCCGTGGCCTCCGTGGTCGCTGACCACTTGAACCCCAACAGCCTGATCTCCAAAGAGCGCAGTGTTTACTTCGATTTCGACAAGTTCGACATCAAAGCTAACCAAACAGCGGTGGTTGAGCGTCAAGGCAAATACTTGGCGGCAAATGGTGCGTTGAAGATTCGCGCTGAAGGCAACGCCGACGAACGCGGTGGTCGTGAGTACAACTTGGCTTTGGGCCAAAAGCGTGCTGAAGCTGTGGTGCGTGCGCTCAAGGTATACGGCGTGCAAGACGGACAAGTCGAGCCCGTGAGCTTTGGTAGCGAGAAGCCACAAGCGGCAGGTCACGACGAAGCAGCTTGGGCGCAAAACCGCCGCGTTGACTTGGCTTACCCTGCCAAATAAATCACGCATGGATCGCTGCGGTTGATGCAACTTAACAGCGACATCATCACAACACCACCGCGAGCCTCGGCTACGGTGGTGTTGTTACGTGATGAACCTCAAAAAGGCCTTCAAGTCTTTTTGTTGCGTCGCCATGCGGCCTCGGCTGTGTTGGGTGGCGCTTACGTTTTTCCTGGGGGTAAGTTAGATGAGGCCGATTGCTCACCTGATTTGCATAGCTACTTAGATGTCTCCCCGCAGGCGCTGCATCGCGCTTTGGGGGAACCTGATTTACCGCTTGCCACCGCCGCCGGTTTGTATGTCGCCGCCGTGCGAGAGGTGTTGGAAGAGTGTGGTGTCTTGTATGCACGTCGGCAAGACAGTCTCGCTTTGGCGCATGTCGCTGAACAAAGGCAAGGCTGGCAGCGGCAGTTGCATGCGGGGCAAATCTTGCGTGATGTGTTGCAAGATGCAGGTTTGCGTTTGGACACGCAACACCTTGCACCCTGGTCGCGCTGGGTCACGCCGTTGCAACCTTCGGTGACCAACAAGCGCTTTGACACACGATTTTTTGTGGCCGTGCTGCCTGAAGGTCAGCATCCCGTGCATGACAACATCGAAGCCATTGACAGTGTGTGGTTGAGCCCGCGCGAGGCGTTGGATCGTTATTGGGCCCGCGATTTGTCGCTGGCGCCACCGCAAATCATGACCTTGGTATCGTTGTTGTCACACCGTTGTACGACAGATGTGTTGACATATGCCAAACAGCAAACGCCGCCGTTGATTTTTCCAGAGTCGTTTGATGACGAAGGCGTGCGTGTGTTGTGCTACCCCGGTGACCCGCGTCACTCGGTGTCGCAACGTGCCATGCGTGGTCCAACCCGTTTGCGTTTTATGGCGGGCCGTTTTGAGCCCATCGGTGGTTTTGAGGAATTTTTATGAGCGCTATGTCAGCCTTTGATCTGAAGGGCAAAAGAGGTTTGGTGCTGGGCTTGGCCAATGAGCACAGCATTGCTTGGGGCTGTGCGCGTCAAGCGCAGGCCATGGGCGCCGAGGTGATCGCGTCGTGCTTGAACGACAAAGCGCGCGCTTATGTTGAGCCGCTCACGCAGCCGCTGGGCATGGATTTGCAAACATGCAATATCGAAACGCCGCAAGACCTAGAAAACTTGGTGGCCTATGCCGCTGGCAAATTGGGGCAATTGGACTTTGTGATTCACTCCATTGCATGGGCGCCCTTGGCCGACTTGCATGGCCGTGTGGTGGACAGCTCCAGCACAGGTTTTGCACGTGCGATGGATGTTTCGTGCCACTCCTTTGCCACCTTGGCCAAACTATGCGCACCGCACATGACGCAAGGTGGCTGCATGGTCACCATGACTTATTTGGGGGCTGACGAAGCCGTGCCGCATTACGGCTTGATGGGGCCCGTGAAAGCGGCGCTGGAGTCACTGGTGCGCTACATGGCGTTGGAGCTAGGACCGCAAGGTATTCGTGTGCATGCCGTGTCGCCGGGACCTATTCTGACGCGAGCAGCTTCAGGCATCGAGGCCTTTGATGAACTGATGCAAAACAACATCGCCAAATCGCCCTTGGGCCGCTTGGTCACCTTGGATGAAATCGCCCATCTCAGCACCTTCTTGTGCACCGATGCGGCCAGTGGCATGACGGGCCAAACCATTTATGTAGACGCGGGCTGTCACGCCGTGAATTGAAGAACATCATGACCGACATCACAGAAACCACCAATGATCCTCTCAACGAATGGCTTGAGAACTACCCCTATGACGAGATCGTGTTGGGGCAAGCGGCACGCATGGTCCGCACCCTGACCTTGGCCGACATCCAAGCCTTTGCCGCGGTGTCGGGCGACACCAACCCTGCTCACCTCGATCCCCAATATGCCAACGCCACCTTGTTTCATGGTGTGATCGGTCATGGCATGTGGGGCGGGGCGTTGATCAGCAGTTTGTTGGGAACGGTGTTCCCGGGCCCCGGCACGATTTACTTAGAGCAAAACCTGCACTTCAGCCGTCCTGTTCGCATCGGAGACACCCTGAATGTGACCGTCACTTGTACAGCCAAACATGACGACAAAAAAACGGTCGACTTGGATTGCTTGCTGGTGAACCAAAAGGGTGAGCGTGTGCTCTATGGTGTTGCCCGTGTGATGGCGCCGAGCGAAAAGCTACGCATGCCACGCATTCACGCACCGCACATCAGCTTGTTTGACCCTGAGCAGCGTCATGCCAATTTGCTGGCGCTGGGTGCCCACCTAGAGCCTGTGCGCTGCGGCGTGGTGCACCCATGCGACGCTGACTCGTTGCAAGGTGCCATCGATGCCCATCACGCCAAGTTGATCCATGCGGTGTTGATCGCGCCAGAGAAAAAACTGCGTGCCATCGCCGCAGAAGCGGGCATCGATCTGACGGGCATAGAAGTGATGGACGTAGAGCACAGCCATGCGGCGGCCGATTTAGCGGCGCAAATGGCGGCGGACAAAAAACTAGAAGCCTTGATGAAAGGCAGTTTGCACACCGACGAGTTGATCCATGCGGTGGTGTCACAAAAAGGTTTGCGCACAGGGCGGCGCATGTCGCATGTCTTTCGTTTTGAAACGCCCATGTATCCCAAGCCGCTCTTTATCACCGATGCCGCGCTCAACATTGCGCCGACCTTGGTCGAGAAAGCCGACATCGTTCAAAACGCCATTTTGTTTGCGCAGATCATGGGCGTGGCAACCCCTAAGGTGGCGATTCTGTCGGCGGTAGAAACCGTCAACCCCAGCATTCCTTCCACCCTTGATGCGGCAGCGTTGTGCAAGATGGCAGATCGCGGGCAAATCAAAGGTGGTTTGTTGGATGGACCTCTGGCCTTTGACAACGCGGTGTCTACCCATGCCGCTGAAATCAAACACATTGCCTCTGCTGTGGCGGGGCAAGCCGACATCTTGGTCGCCCCTGATCTGGAGTCCGGCAACATGATGGCCAAACAATTGGAATACCTCGCTGGCGCATCGGGCTCGGGTGTGGTGTTGGGCGCACGCGTCCCGATTGCCTTGACCAGCCGTGCCGATACGGCCACCACGCGCAGCGCCTCGGCCTTGTTGGCCAAGCTGATTGCGCATCACAACCGCACGCATGGCGCATGAGTATCCTGTCCGTCAATGCAGGCTCATCGAGTCTCAAGTTCGCGCTCTATCCGCTTGAGGGCACAGGCAGCAGCGTCCGTATTGGTGAGGCTGAAGTCACAGGCAGCATCGAAGGTTTAGAGCCCTCGGGTCAACCGCGCATCAGTTTTTGTGGGGCTGGTCAAAACAAAGAATCAGCGACGGTTGCCTTGCCCTCTGGGCAGGATGTGTTTGACGCTGCGCTCGACACCCTCAAGACCTTGTTGGCCACGCGCTTTGCGCATTTGAAAGTTCAGGCAATCTCGCACCGAGTGGTGCATGGCGGCGCATTTTTCAGCAGCAGTGTGCGTGTCACCTCGGAGGTGTTGGCGCAGCTCGCCACTCTCAACGCCCTAGCGCCTTTGCACCAACCGCACAACTTAGCGGGCATTCAGGCGTTTGCTGAGTCGTTTCCAGATGTGATGCAGGTCGCGTGTTTTGACACCGCGTTTCACCGCACGCTCTCGCCACTGGAAACCACCTTCGCCATTGATCGCCAGCTCACCGCCCAAGGTGTGCGTCGCTATGGATTTCATGGTTTGTCTTACCAATACGTCACGCAAGTGTTGCAACGCCAAGTGCCGCGCTCTGCAGGGCGTACCGTCATGGCGCACTTGGGCAACGGCGCCAGTGTGTGCGCGACCACGCAACATCAGAGCCGAGCCACCACCATGGGCTTTTCAGCGCTGGATGGGTTGATGATGGGCACACGCAGCGGTGCGTTGGACCCAGGTGTCTTGCTGTATTTGATGGAGCAAGGCTGGACACATGACGCAATTCAAAAACTGCTCTACAAACAAAGTGGCTTGCTCGGGGTGTCGGGTGAAAGCGCAGACATGCGCACCTTGCGCAGCTCGCACTCGGATGCCGCACGGTTTGCCACCGACTTGTTTGCACACCGCGTCGTGCGTGAAGTCGGCGCCCTGAGTGCTTGCATCGCAGGCTTGGATGTCTTGGCGTTCACCGGTGGCATCGGCGAGCACGATGCGGTGTTGCGTCAACAAGTGGGGGAAGCCTTGGCTTACTTGGGTGTGCAGATCGATGCGGTGCGCAACACAAAGGCCCTAGGCGACAGCGTCTGTTCGATTCACGCGGACAATAGCGCCGTCCAAGTGTGGGTTGTTCCCACGGACGAAGGCCGTGTGGCCGCTCAAGACGCACTTGCGTTTTTATAAGAACATCTCGAAAGAACTGCGTGACCATCAAAGATGCCATGAGCTGCTTTACCACCGGCGTGACCGTGGTCACAGCGCACACCCAAGGCCAAGACTGGGGAATGACCTGCAACTCCTTCAACACGGTTTCACTGGACCCTGCCATGGTGTTGTGGAGTGTGCGCAAAACATCTCATAGCCACGCGGCCTTTGTGAAGGCGGGCGGCTACATGGTGAATGTTTTAGGGGCGCAACAAAAAGACTTGGCGCTCAAATTTGCACAAGGCACACAGGAAGAACGCTTTGCTGGACAAGACTTGGTCCGTGGCATCCACCAGCATCCACGCTTAGACGGTGTCATCGCTTGGTTTGATTGCCGCATCGCCCAAATCGTGTCGGCTGGCGACCATGACATCTTGATCGGCGAAGTCCTCGACTTCGGCGTGCACACGGGTCATGGTTTGGCCTATGCACAGCGCAGTTTTGGCGTGCTCGCCGCGCTGGACGAGTGAGTGCAAGCGCTCAGGGGCGGCTCGGCGTCTCCAAAAATGGTTTACAATGCTGGCCAGTTTGGTGATATAGCTCAGTTGGTTAGAGCGCAGCATTCATAATGCTGATGTCGGTGGTTCAAATCCACCTATCACCACCAAATTTAAAAAACCCACAGTTTTGCGACTGTGGGTTTTTTCTTTGTGCTGTTTATATTTGATGGCTTCAATTGGCTAAGAGTCGCATACCAATCTCTCCATTTTTGATGAACAAAATATTTCCTGCTCCATCAAATTTAATTTTTGCGCTTCTGCTGCTCATGAATCCAACATCAATATTGGCAGTAGTGTCAGACACTGTGATAGTTGGTGAGAGTGCTACAGAAATTAGCTGCTTGGTGATATCCCCGTAACTTGTGTCTGAAGATGGTCGTAGCTTTAATTTGAGGTCTTCCCCTGTCAGATAGCGATTTGTTCCTGCAGTTGGACTATCAGCATTTACAAAGAGGCCGCCACTGCCATCTAGGGAGTTGTATTCCGAAGTCGCCATACCTAAGTTGTTACCAACGGTATTTCCGCATTCAACAAATGCCGAGGTGGATGTGTCTAGTCGCCACATGCTTCCATCTTTCGTCCAGCAATGTGTGCCTGAGCTACCTCCGCCTGTTACTGTCTTTGCTGATGCAAAAGTTAGACTCGCTTGAACAGCATGGTCAGGACCAAGTGTCATGTAGCCAAATGTATATGTACCGTTTGGAGGGCGAGTGAAAGTTCCCAAAAAACCAGAACTCGTTGTTCCAGTTACTGTGACTTGGCTACCGCTCGTGTTTGAGAAAATTTTTTGACACGAAGTTAAGTCGGCGGCATCAGTTATTGTTGGTGCTGTTGGCTGTGCATTGCAAAGCCCAATTTCATAAATTTTTACAGTCAACTTATCAGCTTGAGTTCTGCATGTGGCGCTGTCTGTAATTGCGCCATTGACTAGTGTGCAAGTTGGATCATTCGCAACCGAATAAGTCAGTGGAATGCAGCCAAGTGCTATGGCGAGAGTTATGAATAATTTCTTCATAATGAGATCAAAACCCAGACACGGTTACTGTGAATGGTGTGCTGGTTGGCGTTGATGTTCCAGAGCTACCTCCGCAGCTTGTCAGGCTAAGAACCACTACGGCTGCAATTAATAGGAATTGAAATCGTTTCACGTAAATCTCGCATATCTGCCAAGTCAGCCTAGCGCCAATTTCAAAAAGAATTGAATTGCCTGTCACATATTCATTCTAGAAGCGTTTCAATGCCAGACATTTGCATGTCGCCAACATCAAGTCCTTGTCAAACCAGTCGAACCAATTTTGAATGACGAGCACTTTTCTTCTGAATGCTGGACGCTTGCAACAACGAGTTGGATCGAGGTACGTGCAAATGCAGTTGCATCCAGCGACAAAGCCTAGGTGTTAGTCGACTTGCCTGCCCATCACGCGATCACTGGTTTTTGAAAGCAGCTGGGCGTTTGTTCACAAACGCGTCCATGCCTTCTTTTTGATCGGTCGTGGCAAACAAGGCGTGAAACAGGCGGCGCTCAAACATCACACCATCAGCCAAGCTGCCCTCAAAGGCGCGATTGACCGACTCTTTGGCCGCCATGGCGGCAATCTGCGAATAGCCACAAATCATAAGGGCTGCACCCAAGGTTTCTTCCATCAGTTTGTCGAGGGGCACCACGCGGCTGACCAAGCCTGCACGCTCGGCTTCGGTCGCGTCCATCATGCGCCCTGTCAGCGCCAAGTCCATGGCTTTGGATTTGCCCACCGCACGTGGCAAGCGTTGTGTGCCACCTGCACCGGGGATGACGCCGAGTTTGATTTCGGGCTGACCAAATTTGGCGTTGTCCGCCGCAATGATGAAGTCACACATCATCGCCAGTTCACACCCACCGCCCAAGGCGAAGCCACTGACTGCGGCAATGACGGGTTTACGGATGCTGCGGATGGTCTCCCAGTCGCGGGTGATGTAGTCGTTTTTGTACACGTCGGCAAAGCTGTAGGTGGCCATGGCGCCGATGTCCGCACCCGCGGCAAACGCTTTTTCACTGCCTGTGATGACCATGCAGCCAATCGTTTCATCGGCATCAAAAGCTTTGAGCGCTTGACCCAACTCAATCATCAAACCCGCATTCAACGCATTGAGCTGCTTGGGACGGTTGAGGGTGATGACGCCTACTTTGTCGGCTTCGGTGTGGACGGTGATGAATTCGTAGGCCATGTGTTTGCTCCAAAAAAAGAGATGAATGAACTATAGAGTCAGCCAGCGCTTGACCAGCGTGGCATTGTCAATCGTGAGTCGCCACACGCGATTGTCATTGGCGTTGGGCCATGTCAGATT
Organism: uncultured Burkholderiales bacterium; assembly: GCA_903886485.1. GTDB lineage: Bacteria > Pseudomonadota > Gammaproteobacteria > Burkholderiales > Burkholderiaceae_C > Limnohabitans. Next base: position 174,525 of record CAISMH010000019.1, on the reverse strand, counting down.
CAAGCGCAGCAGTTGGGCGTCGCGACTCACCAAGGCGACCAACTTTTTAGCGGTGCCCACGTAATGCAACAAGTCCTCGAGCTTTTTCAGTCGCCATGCGGACGGCGCTTTGCCAGCGATTTCAATGCCCAACCACTCGTCCCCCGGCGCGAAGCCTGCGCGATGCGCGGCACTGCCGTTGAGGACGGTTTTGATCTGCACACCGTGGTCTTCACCCACGCGCAAGCCAAGACGTTGGGCCAGCGGTGCGGGCTCGTGGCGGATGCCCACCCCATGCGCTGTGAGTAATTTTTCAAGCGGCAACTCGCGCGTGCCGTGAACCCAAGCTTTGAACTCTGCGGCCCATGAACGGCCCGTGAGTTCGTTGAGGACGGCCAGCACATCCGCTTCTGTCATGGGGCCGTCTTGCTGGCCTGAGCAGCAACGCACCCACAAAGCGCGCATCACTTCGTCCAATGACACGCTGTGATTTTTCACGCCATGTTGGCGCAGCGACAGGTCGAGACACAAGGCCACCAGTGCGCCCTTGCTGTAGTAGCTCACGGTGAGGTTGGGGCTGTTGGCGTCTTGGCGGTAGTACTTGGTCCACGCTTCAAAGCTCGACTGCGCCACACTGTGCACCTCGCGGCCCGGAGTTTGCAGCACTTGATGGATGGTTTTGTTCAGCAACTTCAGGTACTGCGCATCGTCAATCAGCCCTGCGCGGTGCAGCAGCAAATCGTCGTAGTAACTGGTGAAGCCTTCGAAGAACCATAACAACTCGGTGTAGTTCTCTTGGGTGTAGTCGTAGCGCGTGAACTCAGCGGGGCGCAAGCGCTTGACGTTCCACGTGTGGAAATATTCGTGGCTGATGAGCCCCAGCAGTGTGGTGTAGCCCTCGCTCTGCGAGGTCTCGTGCAGGCGCGGCAAGTCCGCACGGTTGCAAATGAGCGCGGTGGAGTTGCGATGTTCCAAACCACCGTAGCCTTGGGCCACCGCATTGAGCATGAACACATAGCTTTGGTGTGGTGTGGCCGAATGCTTGTTGCCGCGCTTTGATTTTCCGTGCCAAAAACGAATCGCGGTCTCGCAAATTTTCTGGCTGTCGCGCAGCAAGCGTTCGCCGTCAAACGCGGGTGTGGCTCCTGCCACTACAAAGCGGTGTTCGATGCCGCAGGCCTTGAAGCTGCCACTCCAAAACGGGCCCATCTCCACGGGACAGTCCACCAGCTCGTCGTAGTCGGCCGCCGCATACGTGCCGAAGCCTTGACGGTCGGTCTTGACCGGTGTGAGGCCTGTTGCCACTTGCCATGGCTTGCTGTTCGGTGTGTGGAAGGTGTCGGCTACCAAGGTCACCTGATGCGGCACATCTTCTAAGCCCTCGACTTGTAAGAACAAACTGGTGCCGTTGAAGAAGCCGCGTTGCGTGTCTAGCCAAGCGGTGCGCACGGAATCGTCGTGGGCGTGCACTTGGTAGTGCAGGGTGAGTGGGGCGTCTGCCGCACAGTCCACTCGCCATGTGCATTTGTCGACCTGTTGCACCGTGACCGCGCGATTGTGTTGACGTGCGCTGAGGGTGGTGATTTGCTTGGCAAACTCACGCACCATGTAGCTGCCAGCAATCCACACCGGCAGTGACACCCGTTGGCCTGCTGCGGGTTGCGCGATGGTGAGGGTCACGCCATACAAGTGGGCGTGCAAATCAGCGGCTTCGACGCGGTAGTGCATGGCTGTCAAGTCGCCGCAGCGCCCAAGAGGCATGACAAGATGGACACGACGGTCAAGCGAAAGCGCAAGGTCATCCAGTCACGCAAACCTGCTTCAGGCCATGTTTTGCGGTCGACCAAATAGCAGGCCAACAGCAGCAAACCCAGCAAAGGCAGGCCAGCGTAGGCCGGCATGATGACGGCAACCCAAGACACCAACGAAGGCACCACGCCCCACACCATGTGGAATTTGCGCTGCGGTGCGTTGTGGCGCAGCCCGATGCCCCAATGGATGCCACCTAAAAACGAGGCAATGGTCGCGCCATAGGCACTCAGTGCAATGGCGACAAACGGATGCGCTTCGGGTGTGACCACCCACATGAAGAAGGCCAGGACCACAAACGGAATCAAGCCTGCGTAGCCCAAACGTTCAATGAGCAGACCTGCTTGGCTGTCGGGGGTGATGGGGGTGTGAACCATGACGAACTCGTTTCTAGGTAGCGTGCGTGTGGAGAAGTTGGTGCAAGACTTATTTTGTCGCGTCAGCCAAGAGTTTTTCGATTTGCGTGCTGTTGATCGCACCCGGCACACGCGTGCCGTCTTGTGCCACCAAGGTGGGGGTGCCGGTGATTTTGTAGCGGCGCCCGAACTCTAAGTTGCGTTCCACCGCGGCGGTGTTGCACTGCGCGGCAGTGGGGGCCATGTCTTTTTGCATCATGTTGGTCCATGCTGCAGCGGGGTCTTTGGCGCACCACACATGGTGTGATTTTTCGACTGAGTTGGGCCCGAGCACAGGCATCAAGAACAAATACACCGTCACGTTGTCCACCTTGGCCAAGTCACGTTCGAAGCGTTTGCAATAGCCGCAGTTGGGATCTTCAAACACGGCGAGCTTGCGTTTGCCGTTGCCGTGGACGATGGTGATGGCATCTTTGAAGGGCAGCGTGTTGAAGTCAATTGCGCTGAGTTTGTTTTCGCGTTCTTCGGTCAGATTGCGTTTGCTTTTGGTGTCGATCAAATTGCCTTGGATCAGGAAGTTCCCTGCCGCATCGCTGTAGTAAATCTCGTTGGTGCTCAGGCGCAACTCGTAAATGCCTGCCAAGGGTGTCGGCGTGATTTCCTCAATCTTTGGGATTTGTGGAATGCGTTCGCTCAAATTTTTTCGAATGGTGGCTTCATGGCCTTGTGCCAAAGCGTTAGAAAAAATCAATGCCGAGAAGGCAGCGATGGCGAAGGAGCGGAACAGGTGTTGCATATGAATATTCATCAAAAGTGTGTGCGTGCCGCTTGGCTGGGGCGTCAACCCATGGCCTGTTGCATGGCCCAAGCCTTCAGAGGGGGGAGGCTGTTAAAACCGTTCATGCCCCAGTTGCGTAGCGCTTGCACGCTGGCGTTGGGGTGAGCGAACAGACGTTGTAGGCCGTCGCACGCAGCCCAAGTGGGCATCATGGCGGCTTTGCGCGCACGCTCGTAGCGGCGCAGGAAAAAACGGTCACCCACGCTACGCCAATAGTCTCTGGCTTCGCGCGCTTGAAGTACGTGGGCCAACTCGGCCACATCGGCCAAGCCGAGGTTCAAGCCGAGGCCGGCAAGCGGGTGGATGTTGTGGGCGGCGTCGCCCGCCAAGGCCCACGCACTGCCGTCTGCCAACTGGCCGCTCCAGCGGTCAGCACGTGCGAGTTGCAGCGGCCACATCGCGCGCGTGCTGGTCAGCGTGAGTTGGCCGAGCAGGCCGTGGCTGGCGTTTTCCAGCGCCAAGGCAAAAGCCTCGGGGCTCAAGGCCAACATCTCTTGGGCGCGTTCGGGCGGCAGTGACCACACCAAACTCGCCGTGTCGCCCTGAGCGCCGCCTAAAGGCAGCAGCGCCAATATTTCCAAGCCGTGCGCACCTTGGCTGAACCATTGCAAGGCTTGCTGGCGGTGCAGTGTGCTGCAGTGCACGCGCGCAGCGACAGCGTGTTGTTGGTAGGGCAGCACTTCAAAGTCCACGCCCAACTCGGCGCGGGTGGCGCTGGCGCGGCCCTCACACACCACCGTCAAAGCAGCGGGTTCGGGCGCGGTGAGTGGGGTGATCTCGGCTTGGTAACGCAACGCGTTCGCCAATTGGGTTTCGAGCACGGGCACGTCCACAATCCACGTCAGTCCCTCGGGCGTGGGGCTTTCAAAATGGGTAAAGCCACCCTCGTCGCCCCACACGCGCATGTGCTGCACAGGCGTGGCGTGCAAGGCGTCGGGCCAGCAGCGCAATTCCGATAGCAATGTGCGAGAGGCGCTGTTGAGTGAGTAAGCCCTAATGTCTTGCGTTTGTTGAAGCGGTGAGGCCACCAAGCCCACACGCAACTTTTGGCGTGCGAGCAGCAAGGCCAAGGTGCGTCCCACCATGCCATCGCCGCGAATACAAACGTCCAGTTTTTGAGCCATGAAGTCGATTGTAGGAGGGCGGCACAATGCCGCATGACCTCTGCCATTCAACCCTTGCACACCGAAGCCCAAGACGCGGCTGCGCCACACGAATTTCAAGCACGCATTGGCGCTTTGTGGGTGTACCCCATCAAGTCGTGTGCGGGCATTTCGCTGCCGCAAGCGGTGCTCACGCCCACAGGTTTGGCTTGGGACCGCGCGTGGATGGTGGTGGATGCCGCGGGCGACATGCTGACCCAGCGCGAGCTGCCGCGCATGGCCTTGATTCAGCCCGAGTTGAGCGATCGCGCGTTGGTGATGCACGCCGCTGACATGACGGCTTTGCATCTGCCCTTGTCCTTACCCCCGCAGACCACGATCAGCATGGTTCATGTGTGGGAGGACGAGGTGCCCGCTTTTGACATGGGCCCTGCCGCTGGCGCGTGGCTCACTCAGTTTTTGGGGGACAGCCACGGCCATTTGCGTTTGGTGCGTTTTGACGAAAGCCACGCGCGCTTGGCCAGCCCCAAGTGGACGCAAGGTGCGCAAGCACTCAATCAATTCAGCGATGGATTTCCGGTGTTGGTGGTCAGCACCGCCTCGCTCGATGAACTCAACACACGTTTGTCGCAGCAAGGTTTAGCGGCGGTGGACATGCGACGTTTTCGCGCCAACCTCGTGCTGTCTCAGGTGCAAGCCCACGACGAAGACCGCGTCGGTCTGATGACCATCGCCACCGACACGGGGCCGGTGCAGCTCAACCCCGTCAAGCCTTGCCCGCGCTGCCCAATTCCGAACATCGACCCAGACACAGCGGTGTCAACCCCCGCTGTGTCCGACACCTTGCAGGTGTACCGCCAAGATGCGCGTGTCAACGGTGCCATCAGCTTTGGCATGAACGCGCTGCCGTTGGCGGGCATCGGCCACACCTTGCGTGTGGGGCAAGCTGTCTCGGCGCCTTGGTCGTTTTAACCCTGTATCGGCTTATTGCTCCGGAGGCACGGGGCGCACAATTTCGCGCAAGATGCCGCCCTCACGAACGCTGCCTTCGGTGTGCCCTTCGCCGCGCATGCGCGCTTCGCAGGCGGCGCGCTCATCACCTGCATGCACCTCACACCGCTGGGATTGATTGCTTTGCAGCGTCGACAAGGGCGCAGCGTCCAGATCCTTGCGCTTGGCTTCGGCCAAGGCATTGCGAGCTTCTAAACGGCAGGTCTGGGATTCTTCCTTGTCGCTTAAACCGGCGCACGCCGCCATCTCGGCCTTGTAGCGAGCTTGCGCATCAGCCAAGGTATCGGCCTGTGCAGTCAACGCGCCTAGGGTGAGTAAAAGACTGGTCAAGCAAATGCCGCGAATCGTGTGTGTCATGGTGACCCCTTGAATGCTGATTGAATCGTTCGGCTGAATATAAGCCCATGTGCCTCCCATGTCTGTGCAAACTCGATCCAATTGCGTCCATCGAGCGTTGTGCACTGGGGAAGATGCAGGGAGGTGATGGGTTCATCAGTACAATCACAGCCAGTTTCCCCAAGACCATTCGCACCTGACACCGTTTACTGTTTCATAGCTGAGTCAGTCATGTTCACCTCGCCCCAACAGGGGTCGATGCTGCAACTGGGGTCTTGATTTCTAAGGATATTTTTATGAGTTTGAAATGTGGCATCGTGGGCTTGCCCAACGTTGGCAAATCCACCCTGTTCAACGCCCTGACCAAAGCGGGCATCGCGGCTGAGAATTACCCCTTTTGCACGATTGAGCCCAACACGGGCGTGGTCGAAGTGCCCGATCCACGCTTGCAGCAGTTGGCCGACATCATCACGCCCGAGCGGATCGTTCCCGCGATTGTGGAGTTTGTCGACATTGCGGGCTTGGTGGCGGGTGCCAGCACCGGCGAAGGCTTGGGCAATAAATTTTTGGCGCACATCCGCGAGACCGACGCCATCGTCAACGTGGTGCGCTGCTTTGAAGACCCCAACGTGATTCACGTGGCCAACAAGGTCGACCCGATTGCCGACATCGAAGTGATTCAGACCGAGTTGTGCTTGGCCGACTTGGCCGCCGTCGAAAAAGCCATTCACCGCGTGAGCAAAATTGCCCGCTCTGGCGACAAAGAAGCCGCCAAGCAAATGGCGATTCTCGAGAAATGCCAAGCTGCATTGAACGATACCAAGCCTGTGCGCACCATCGACTTCAGCAAAGAAGAGCGTGCCGAACTCAAGCAGTTCTTCTTCATCACGGCCAAGCCCGCCATGTTTGTGGCCAACGTGTCTGAAGACGGTTTTGAGAACAACCCTTTCTTAGACCGCCTCCAAGAGTTTGCGAAAGCGCAAAACGCGCCCGTGGTGGCCATTTGCGCCAAGATCGAAGCCGAGTTGTCTGAGATGGAAGATGCTGACCGCTTGGAGTTCTTGAAAGAACTTGGCCAAGACGAGCCAGGCCTGAACCGCCTCATTCGCTCTGCTTACACCTTGCTGGGCCTGCAAACCTACTTCACCGCGGGCGTGAAAGAGGTGCGTGCATGGACCATCCATGTGGGCGACACCGGCCCGCAAGCCGCTGGCGTGATTCACACCGATTTCGAGAAGGGCTACATCCGCGCCCAGACCATCGCGTTTGACGACTTCATCGCCTTCAAAGGCGAACAAGGCGCCAAAGACGCGGGCAAGATGCGTGCCGAAGGCAAAGAGTACGTTGTCAAAGATGGCGACGTGATGAACTTCTTGTTCAGCTCCTAAGTCAAGCGCAGCGCTACAAAAAAGCCCTCACGAAGAGGGCTTTTTTATGGGGGATCAGGGTGACTCGAATCAAGCCACCGCATCCGCGGGTTGGCGCTGCAACATGGCCAGTGTGCTGGCAATGGTTTTGCGCAGTTCACGGCGGTCGCAAATCATGTCGATGGCGCCTTTTTGCTGCAAAAACTCCGCACGTTGAAAGCCTGCAGGCAAAGTGACGCGCACGGTGTTTTCAATCACGCGGGGGCCGGCAAAGCCAATCAAGGCATTGGGTTCGGCGATGACAACATCACCCACAAACGCAAAGCCAGCAGATACGCCGCCCATGGTGGGGTCGGTCAGCACGGCGATGTAGGGCAAGCCCTTTTTTGCCAAGCGGGTGAGTGAGGCGTTGGTCTTGGCCATTTGCATGAGTGAGAGCAAGCCCTCTTGCATGCGTGCGCCACCGGTGGCGGTGAAGCAAATGAAGGGAACTTTTTGTTCGATGGCCGCATGCACACCGCGCACAAAACGCTCACCGACCACCGAGCCCATCGAGCCGCCCATGAAATCAAATTCGAAACAAGCCACCACGACATTGATGCTGTGGACTGACCCGCCCATGACCACCAAGGCGTCGGTTTCGCCGGTGTTGCTCATGGCTTCTTTGAGGCGCTCTGGGTACTTGCGGCTGTCCTTGAACTTCAAGGCGTCGACAGGCAACACTTCTTGACCAATCTCGTAGCGGCCTTCGGCGTCGAGGAACATGTCCAAACGGTCACGCGCACTCATGCGGTGGTGGTGGCTGCAGCTGGGGCAGACGTTCTGATTGGCTTGCAAGTCACTCTTGTAGAGCACAGTCTCACAGCTGGGGCACTTCACCCACACGCCTTCCGGCACACTGCGGCGGTCAGAAGGGTCTGTGTGTTGAATTTTTGGGGGAAGCAGTTTTTCAAGCCAACTCATGGTCAGTCCTTCGTCAGTTCTTGGATAGGCGTCATTTTAACGGGCGGGGTGGGTGAGGCTCTATGAGCGCCTCAAGCGTCCAAAGCCTCGCGAATTCCCGCTAAAAACGCATGGGCCGCAGCCACTTCTTGGCCTGCTGGCGCAGCTTCGAGCAGTTGGATGATGCGGCTGCCAATCACCACGGCATCAGCCACGCGGCCCACGGCCGTGGCGGTGGCGGCGTCGCGGATGCCAAAGCCCACACCCACGGGAATGTGCACATGCTGGCGAATGCGCGGCAGCATGGCTTCCACGGCATCGGTGTCGAGGTTGCCTGCACCCGTCACGCCTTTGAGCGAGACGTAGTACACATAGCCGCTGGCAATGCGTGCCACTTGTGCCATGCGTTGGTCGGTGCTGGTGGGTGCGAGCAAGAAGATCAAGTCCATGCTGTGGGCGCGCAAGGTGGCTGCAAACTCCTCACACTCCTCGGGTGGGTAGTCCACGATGAGCACGCCATCCACGCCCGCGTTGGAGGCGTCTTTGACGAACGAATCTGCGCCGTGCTTGAGGTTGTAGCACTCGACAGGGTTGGCGTAGCCCATCAGCACCACGGGGGTGGTGGTGTTGGTTTGGCGGAACTCGCGCACCATCTCTAGCACTTGGGCCGTGCCAATGCCAGAGCGCAAGGCGGCTTCACCGGCTTTTTGAATCACAGCGCCGTCGGCCATCGGGTCGCTGAACGGCACGCCCAGCTCGATGATGTCGGCCCCCGCATCCACCATGCCGTGCATGAGGGCGGGTGTGATGTGGGCTTGCGGAAAGCCCGCCATCACATAGGGGATCAAAGCTTTTCGACCTTGGGATTTCAAGGTGGCGAGGGTGGCGTCAATGCGGCTCATTTCACGACTTTCATGATGTGTGATGCGGGACCACCTTTGACCGACTGCCCTTGGCAGCTGGGGCGGCAGAAGAAGTCGGCGTTGCTGAGGTCGGCCACGGTGCCAATGTCTTTGTCGCCACGGCCTGAGAGGTTGACCAAGATGGATTGGTCGGGGCGCATGGTTTTGGCCAGCTTCATGGCGTAGGCCACGGCATGGCTGGATTCGAGGGCAGGGATGATGCCCTCGGTGCGGCACAGGTAGTGGAAGGCATCCAGCGCCTCTTGGTCGGTGATGCCCACGTACTCGGCGCGACCGATGTCCTTGAGAAACGCGTGTTCAGGGCCGACACCGGGGTAGTCGAGGCCCGCGCTCACGCTGTGCGTCTCGGTGATTTGGCCGTTTTCGTCTTGCAAGATGTAAGTGCGGTTGCCGTGCAGCACGCCGGGTGCGCCCAGTTGCAACGAACACGAGTGACGGTTGGTGTCCATGCCTTCGCCTGCGGCTTCTACGCCAATCAAGCGTGTGTTGGCGTGGTTGATGTAGGGGTAGAAGATGCCCATGGCATTGCTGCCGCCGCCCACGCAGGCGATGACGGCGTCCGGTTGTTGTTCGGCCATCTTGAGGGACTTGAACATCTCAGGCATTTGCGTCAGGCATTCCTCGCCAATCACGCTTTGGAAGTCGCGCACCATCATCGGATAGGGGTGAGGCCCAGCCACGGTGCCGATGATGTAGAAAGTGTTGTCCACGTTCGCCACCCAGTCGCGCATGGCTTCGTTCAGGGCATCTTTGAGGGTGCGACTGCCACTCTCCACAGGCACCACGGTGGCACCCAAGAGCTTCATGCGGTACACGTTGGGGCTTTGACGTTTCACGTCTTCTGCGCCCATGTAGACCACGCATTCCAGCCCATAGCGTGCGCAAATGGTGGCGGTGGCCACCCCGTGTTGGCCTGCGCCCGTTTCAGCAATCACGCGGGGTTTGCCCATGCGCTTGGCGAGCATGGCTTGGCCGATTGTGTTGTTGATCTTGTGGGCACCGGTGTGGTTGAGGTCTTCGCGCTTCAAGAAGATTTGCGCACCGCCCATCTCGCGGCTCATGCGAGCTGCGTGGTAGATGGGGGAGGGGCGGCCGACGAAGTGGGCCAGCTCACTCTTGAACTCGGCGATGAACGCAGGGTCGTGCTGGTACTTGGCGTAGGCGTCTTTGAGTTCTTCAATCGCGTGTGTCAGCGTCTCGCTGATGAAGCTGCCGCCGTAAATGCCAAAGTGGCCTTTGGCGTCGGGTTGTTGGTAGTTCGACATAGGGTGCCTGCAATAGTTGTCTTGAGGCTTGGGCCTCAAGTGCTTCAAACAAAAAAGGGAAAAGGCTTAGAGCGGGTGCTCTGCGTCGGCTGCGCGAACGGCTCGGACGAATTCGTGAATCTTGGCCGCATCTTTGATGCCTTTGGCCGACTCCACGCCAGAGCTCACGTCAACCGCCAATGAATGGCCGTGGTGACGCAGCGCGCGAATGCCATCGGTCACGTTGGCAGCGTTGAGTCCACCAGACAAGACGAGGTGAGCGTTGACGTTTGGAGGAAGCTGTGACCAATTGAATGTTTTGCCGCCGCCGCCATAGCCCTCGATGTGGGCGTCGAGCAGCACGGCTTGGGCGTCTGAGTAATCTTGCGCGTATTTTAAGAGGTCGAACGGTTCTTCGCCCGCTGGGGTTTCTAGCGGAATACGGGCGGCACGTATCCAGCGCCGGCCCAAGGTACGGGCAATCTTGCGGCAGTGGTCGGGTGTTTCGTCACCGTGAAACTGCAACCATGCGCCCGGCACTTGCACGCAAGCGTGGGCCATGGCCTCGGCGGTTTCGTTCACAAACAGCAACACAGGGGTGACGAAGGCGGGCAGGCGCAAGGCCAGCTCAGCGGCGCGTTCCACCGTCACTGCCCGTGGGCTGGGGGCGTACATGACGAAGCCAATCGCGTCCACGCCCGCTGCGACAGCGGCGTCAACGTCTTGCTCACGGGTGAGGCCACAAATTTTGATACGCGTGCGGTTCATGGCAATCCATCATACGCAGGGGTGCGGTCAGGCAAATCCCACTGTGCCCCATAGCGGGGACCTAAAAAATACAAACCGTCGGGGCTGAAGGTGGGGGCAGCGGCATCGCGGTCGCGGGCGGCAAGGACTTCGGCCATCCACTCGGGCGGTTTGTCGCCTGTGCCAATCTTCACAAAGCAGCCCATGAGGTTGCGAATCATGTGGTGCAAAAACGCACTCGCTTCAAACTCAAAGCGCCACACGGCCGAGCCGGGCTGGGTGCTTTTGCGGGTGATGTCGATGCGCGTCATGGTTTTGACGGGCGTGAGGGCTTGGCAGCTGGAGGCGCGAAACGAGGTGAAGTCGTGTTCACCTATCACGTGCTGTGCGGCTTGTTGCATGGCTTCTAGGTTCAGCGGGCGATACACCCATCCCACGCGACCTGCTTCTACGCTGGGGCGCACGGCAGATTCCAGCACCACATACGCATAGCGGCGGGCAATGGCGCTGCCGCGGCAGTGGAACTCACGCGGCATCTCGCGCGCCCATTGCACCGCAATGTCGAGTGGCAAATAACGGTTGGTGCCGCGCACCCATGAGTAGGGCGTGCGGTCGAGTTCGGTGTCAAAGTGAATGACTTGCATGAGGCCATGCACACCGGCATCGGTGCGGCCTGCACACAAGGTGGAAACGGGGGTTTGGGTGAACTTGGACAGTGCTTTTTCAAGCTTGTCCTGCACTGTTTTGCCTGAGGTCTGACTCTGCCAGCCTTCGTAGGCTTGGCCGTTGTAGCTCAAGCCCATGGCGATGCGCATGGGCTTTAAGCTCGTTCAGCCAGCCAATGCAAGGCTTTTTCTTTGACAGCGCCTGAGGCTTCGTTGGCCACTTCTTCCATCAAGGCACGGCTGGTGTGGAGCTGACCTAAGTTCCATAACTCATCGGCCAAATCGATACGCACTTGGTAGGGGCTGGCGCTGGTGTCGGGTTCGTCCAAGTCCAGGGAGATATTCGGCATCTCCATCGTGGGCCGTGGCGGGTGGTCATCCTCATGCGCGGCCGAGCTGTCTTCATAAGCCGCCTCATCCATGGGGTGTTCAGAGTCATGCGCGTGCTCATGGCGTTCATGCGAGTGCGTTGCCACTTCGTGGACATAGCCGCGCTCCACGGGGTCTTTGCTGTCGAACTCAGGAAGATCCAAATTGAACTTCACGTTCAGAGGGGGCAAACCTTCGATGCTGTCATCGCCGTCGGCTTTTTTCAGGGCACGACGGCGCCACAAACCTGCCAGCACCAGCACGGCAATCAAGCTGCCGGCACCTACGGGTGTCAGGCTGTGTTCGCGCAATTCGTTCAGCCAATCCGCATTGGCCGCCGCAGCGCTTGCAGGGACTTCCATCGGCAAAGCGCCGGAGGCAGGCTCAGAAGCGGCGGTGACTGTGGCCGTAGCCGCTGCAATCTTGCCGAGTTCGCTGATATTGCGACTTAATTCGGCAGCACGGTCAGCCACCTCTTGGGCCTCGCGCTGTTGGGCAATTTTGTCGGCGGCTGCATCTTTGCGGCTCGGCTTGGACAAAGTCAGCTTGTCCTCGTGTTTCTTTGCGCTGTTTTGCACCTTGGCGTCGAGCTTGCCAGCCGTGTCGCGAGACACCTTGGGAACCGAACCGCCAGGGGCACGCGCAGCCAATTCGGCGCGGTAGGCTTCGAAGTCTTTGGTTTGGACTTGAATCTCGCGGCGTGCTTCTTGACGCGAGATGCTTTGTGCCTCTTGCTCAGTCGGCAAAGTAATCAAAGCGCCCGCTTTCATGCGGTTGACGTTGGCGTCCACAAACGCATCGGGATTGCTGCGCACAAGCGCGAGCAACATTTGCTCCAGCGACACGCCTTCTGGGATGTTGTTGGCCACCAACTCGCTGGCCGTATCGCCACGCTGCACCGTCAGTTGCTGGGTGTTGGCACCGCCCGCCACTTCAGAAGGACGGACGGTTTTAAGGGTGGTCTTGGCATCATCCAGCGACACATTGAAGTCGCGTAACAAACGACCTGTCGCCCAACGCAAATCGATCAACACATCCACCGCACTGCCATTCACCGCTTGCTTGCTGGTCACGCGCAAATAAGGCTTGCCATTGGCACGGCGCAGCAGTTGCACCTGAATATCCAGCGGCACACCATTGCTCGAGGGCAGATCAACCTTGGTCGCTTTGTAAATCTCCGCGCTCGCGATCGAGGCTTGCAAATCCACCTCTTCGGAGGGAGCGATTTGGTGGATGTCAATCTCAGCAAGCAAAGCCTCGCCTTGCTTGCTTTGCACCACGGGACGAGTCAAAGTGAGTGCCTGCGCACTGCCAAGTAATGACAGTGACAGGGCTGCCCACAAAGCAGATCTCTGGAACAAACTTGAAGCGTGACGTTGAGCTTGGGTCATAACCAGAGATATTACTTGGTTTTTTACGCTTCCAAGAGGATGCGCAGCATGCGGCGCAACGGCTCGGCCGCCCCCCACAAAAGCTGGTCACCCACGGTGAAGGCACCAAGATAGTCGTTGCCCATGGCCATTTTGTGCAGGCGGCCCACAGGCACTGTGAGCGTGCCAGTCACGGCTGCAGGTGTGAGGTCACGTTCGCTGATTTCGCGTTCGTTGGGCACCACTTTGACCCAGTCGTTGGCTTGAGCCAAGATGCTGTTGATCTCGTCCATCGGCACGTCTTTTTTCAGCTTGATGGTCAAGCCTTGCGAGTGGCAGCGCATCGCGCCAATGCGCACGCACAAACCGTCGATCGGGATCGAGCCCGCTGTGCGGAAGGCAGGGTTGCCCAAAATCTTGTTGCACTCGGCGCCGCCCTTCCACTCTTCCTTGCTTTGGCCGTGTTCGACCGGCACATCGATCCAGGGGATCAAGCTGCCAGCCAACGCGGTATTGCGGAAGTTTTTGGTGGGGAAAGCGGCGCTACGCATGGTGGCCGAGACTTTGCGGTCGATGTCCAAGATGGCCGAAGAGGGGTTGGCCAAATCGTCTTTCACGGCATCGTGCAAGGCACCCATTTGGCTCAGCAACTCGCGCATGTTTTGTGCGCCTGCACCCGAAGCAGCTTGGTAAGTCATGGCGCTGACCCACTCGACCAGATTGTGTTGGAACAAGCCGCCCAAACCCATCAGCATCAAGCTCACGGTGCAGTTGCCGCCGATCCAGTTTTTGCCGCCTTTGCCCAGCGCGCTGTCGATCACATGGCGGTTGACAGGGTCCAAGACGATCACGGCGTCATCGGCCATGCGCAGGCTAGACGCGGCATCAATCCAGTGGCCATTCCAGCCAGCAGCGCGCAATTTGGGGTACACCTCTTTGGTGTAGTCGCCGCCTTGGCAAGTGATGATGATCTCGCAGCGTTTGAGCGCGTCAATGTTGTTGGCGTCTTGGAGCGTGGTTTCGTTTTTGGCTTGTGTGGGGGCTTTGCCACCTGCATTCGAGGTGGAGAAGAACACAGGCTCGATCAAATCGAAATCCTTCTCTTGGATCATGCGGTCGATCAGCACTGAGCCGACCATGCCGCGCCAACCGACCAAACCAACTAACTTGCTCATTTTTTTACGCCTTTTCAAATGTAGAAAACAGTGCCAGACCTGACTGTTTGCCCGGCTCGTCTGGCCGGGGGGCGCACGACGAACCGGAGCTGTTTAGCCCTTGATGGTCGTGGTTTTGAGGGTGATGACCCGCGCGCAAGCCGACACCCGTGCAGGTGAGGCGAGGTTCAGGGGGAACAAGCGCGCGTGAAACATGGCTGAGATTGTAATAGATGGGGTCTTGTGATCCGCTGAAGCCGCGTTGAATCAACTCAACGCCTTCACCACCGCATCGCCCATTTGCGCGGTGCCCACTTTCGTGGTGCCTGCGCTGTAGATGTCGGGAGTGCGCAGGCCTTGGGCCAACACCGCTTTCACGGCGGTTTCGATGCGTTCCGCGGCTTGCGCTTGGTTCAGGCTAAAGCGCAACATCATGGCGGCGCTGAGGATGGTGGCCAAGGGGTTGGCCACGCCTTTGCCGGCGATGTCTGGGGCGCTGCCGTGGCTGGGCTCGTACAAGCCTTGGTTTTTGCTGTTCAAAGAGGCGGAGGGCAACATGCCGATGGAGCCAGTGAGCATGGAGGCTTCGTCGCTCAAGATGTCGCCAAACATATTGCCGGTCACCACCACGTCAAAGCGCTTGGGCTCTTTCACCAGTTGCATGGCGGCGTTGTCTACATACATGTGGTCGAGGGCGATGTCTGGGTACTCTTTGCCCACTTCGCTCACCACATCTTTCCAAAACTGGAAAGTTTCCAGCACGTTGGCTTTGTCCACGCTGGTCACGCGACCTTCTTTGCCAGCCGCCTTGCGCTTACGGGCAGCTTGGAATGCCACGTGGGCAATGCGTTCGATCTCGGGCTTGCTGTAGCGCATGGTGTCAAACGCTTCTTCGCTACCTGGGAAGTGACCGTCAGTGGCGACACGGCGACCACGCGGTTGACCAAAGTAAATATCGCCAGTCAGCTCGCGGATGATGAGGATGTCGAGGCCCGAAATCAGCTCGGGCTTGAGACTGGATGCGCCGACGAGTTGCTCGTAACAAATGGCGGGGCGGAAGTTGGCGAACAGGCCCATGTTTTTGCGCAAACCCAAAATGGCTTGCTCGGGGCGCAACGGGCGGTCGAGGGTGTCGTACTTCCAGTCGCCCACCGCGCCGAACAACACGGCGTCAGACGCCATTGCCAGCTTCAGGGTGGCCTCGGGCAGTGGGTGGCCGTGCGCGTCAAACGCGGCGCCGCCGACCAAAGCTGATTCGGTTTCAAATTGGAGGTCGAGGACATTCAAGACCTTGACCGCTTCGGCCACGATTTCTGGGCCGATGCCGTCGCCGGGAAGGATTGCGATTTTCATGTGTTGTTCTTTGGTGCGGTTTTACATCGTGTGCGCCAACCAAGGCTTGGTGGCCAAGCGCTCGGCTTCAAAGGCTTTGATCTTGTCGGACTGGCGCAGGGTCAGGCCAATGTCATCCAAGCCGTTGAGCAAACAGTATTTACGGAAGGCTTGCACCTCAAATGGGATGGTTTCGCCTTGGGGCCGCACGATGACTTGGTTTTCCAAATCAATCGTCAACTCATAGCCGGGGAAGGCGAAGGTTTCGTTGAACAACAGATCAATCGTGGTTTCAGGCAGCACGATGGGCAGCAAGCCGTTTTTGAAACAGTTGTTGAAAAAGATGTCGGCAAAGCTCGGGGCAATCACGGCGCGAAAACCGTATTGGTCAATCGCCCAAGGCGCATGTTCGCGTGAGGAGCCACAGCCAAAGTTCTTGCGCGCCAACAACACCGAGGCACCTTGGTAGCGCGGCTGGTTCAGCACAAAGTCTGGGTTGGGCTTGCGGCTAGCGGGGTCTTGGCCGGGCTCGCCGTGGTCCAAGTAGCGCCACTCGTCAAACAAATTGGGGCCAAAGCCCGTCTTGCGAATGGACTTCAAAAACTGCTTGGGGATGATGGCGTCGGTGTCGACGTTCTCGCGGTCCATCGGCGCCACGATGCCTTTGTGGAGGGTGAATTTTTGCATCTCTGTGTCTTCCCTTAAGCGAACTTACGCACGTCGACAAAGTGGCCGTGAATGGCGGCAGCCGCTGCCATGGCGGGGCTGACCAAGTGGGTGCGCCCACCGTTGCCTTGGCGGCCTTCGAAGTTGCGGTTGCTGGTGGAGGCGCAGCGCTCGCCGGGCTCCAAGCGGTCGGCGTTCATGGCCAAGCACATGGAGCAGCCGGGCTCGCGCCACTCAAAGCCAGCGGCTTTGAAAATTTCGTGCAGCCCTTCGGCTTCGGCTTGTGCTTTGACCAAGCCAGAGCCGGGTACCACCATCGCCAGCTTGATGTTCTTCGCCACTTTCTGGCCCAGTTTTTTCACCACCGCAGCGGCTTCGCGAATGTCTTCGATGCGGCTGTTGGTGCATGAGCCAATGAACACTTTGTCCACAAACAAGTCATTCAGGGCTTTGCCCGGCTGCAAGTCCATGTAGGTCAGGGCACGTTCAATCGCACCGCGCGTGTTGGCGTCTTTTTCTTTGTCGGGGTCGGGCACGATGCCATGGATGTCGAGCACCATTTCGGGCGAGGTGCCCCATGTGACTTGCGGCAAGATGTCCTCGGCCTTGAGCTCGACCACCGCATCAAAGTGCGCGTCTGCGTCTGAGTGCAAGGTTTTCCAATAAGCCACGGCGTGGTCCCATTCCACCCCAGTGGGTGACAGAGGCCTGCCTTTGATGTAGTCGATGGTTTTGTCATCCACAGCGACCAGACCCGCGCGTGCGCCACCTTCGATGGCCATGTTGCACAAGGTCATTCGACCTTCCATGCTCAAACCACGAATGGCCGAACCTGCAAACTCGATGGTGTAGCCGGTGCCGCCTGCGGTGCCGATCTTGCCAATGATGGCCAGCACCACGTCTTTGCCGGTCACGCCTTTGGCCAGCGTGCCTTCGACCACGACGCGCATGTTCTTGGCTTTTTTGGCTAACAAGGTTTGCGTGGCCATGACATGTTCGACCTCGGACGTGCCGATGCCGTGGGCCAATGCGCCAAACGCACCGTGGGTGGAGGTGTGGCTGTCGCCGCACACCACCGTCATACCGGGCAGGATCGCGCCGTTTTCGGGGCTAATCACATGGATGATGCCTTGGCGCTTGGACATGAACGGAAAGAACGCGGCAGAACCAAACTCGGCCATGTTGGCGTCCAGCGTGGTGATTTGTTCTTTGCTGATGGGGTCGGTGATGCCGTCGTAGCCCAACTCCCAGCCCGTGGTGGGGGTGTTGTGATCGGCCGTGGCGACGATGGAGCTGACGCGCCAGACCTTGCGGCCCGCTTGACGAATGCCCTCAAACGCTTGTGGGCTGGTGACTTCGTGCACCAAGTGGCGGTCGATGTAGAGGATGGACGTGCCATCTTCTTCGGTGTGGACGACGTGTTCGTCCCAAATCTTGTCGTAAAGCGTGCGTCCCATGGATCTTCCTTAAATGGAGTCTGTGATTTTATGCGGGAGCAGCGTTGCAGATTCACGGAAATGAAATAAAGCCTTTCTACAATGAACCATCGGCGACACACGGCTGTGTTGGCTTGGCTTGACGTTTACTTTTTCTCTATGTCCCATTTTTCGCTTCATCGACGCACCGCTTTCGCGGTGGTGTGCAGCTTGGCTGCAGCGAGCGTGTGGGCCGACACCAGCGCAGCGGCTGAGACAGAAGACAGCACAGCGCGCTACCAACTCACCTACAACTGGCAGCACCATGACGCGTTTCAGGCCGCTTACTCGGGTGCGAACAGCCTGTTGCCGCAAAGCGAGCGCATGTACACCTTCAGCACCACGGCGCATTGGGGCTTTCGTCCTTGGCAAGATGGCGAGCTGTATTTCAACCCCGAGGTGACTTCGGGCATTCCGTTTTCTGGCAATTTGGTGGGGCTCGGTGGCTTTACCAATGGCGAAATCACCCGCGCAGGGGGCAGCACGCCCAAGCTCTACCGTCAACGACTGTTTGTGCGCCAAACCTGGAACCACGGCGGTGAGCAAGAGTGGATCGAGCCGGACTTCAACCAAATGGCAGGCTGGGTCAGCAAAAACCGTTTTGTTTTGACGGCAGGTAACTTCTCCGCCCTCGACGTGTTTGACGACAACGCCTACGCCAAAGACCCACGGACCCAGTTCATGAACTGGGGCAATTGGACCTATGCCGCTTACGACTACGCCGCCGATGCGCGTGGTTTTGGTTGGGGCTTCGCAGGTGAGTGGTACCAAGACAATTGGGTGCTGCGCTTTGGCCGCATGACCGGCCCCAAAGAACCCAACGGTTTGCCCGTGGACTTTGCGCTGGGCAAACACTACGGCGACCAAGTGGAGCTGGAGCGTGGTCACATGCTGGCCGGTCAGCCGGGCAAAGTGCGGGTGCTGGCGTGGCGCAACCGCGCACAGGTGGCCAGCTTCCAAGACGCCACGCAATGGCTGCAAACGCATTCGATACCGCAAATTGGGCCCGATGCACTGATTGCGGTGCGTGGCGGCGAAAAAATCAAATACGGCTTGGGCGTGAACATCGAACAAGCCATCAGCCCGAGCGTGGGATTCTTTATGCGTGCCATGAAGGCCGATGGTCGCACCGAGACCTATGCGTTCACCGAAGCCGATGGCTCACTCTCCACAGGCCTTGTTTTCAAAGGCGGCTTGTGGGGGCGCACCGATGATGCGGTGGGCGTGGCCTTCATGCACAACACGTTGTCGTCTGAGCGTCGGGGCTTCTTGGCAGCAGGCGGCATGTCCTTTTTCATTGGTGACGCTTACAGCGCCACGCAAACCCTGAATTACAAGCCCGAGCAAATTCTGGAGGCTTTCTACAGCTTTCAAATGACGCGGGGCACGTGGCTGACCACCGATTACCAACGCATCCAAAACCCCGCTTACAACGCCGATCGTGGGCCTGTGAATGTGTACGCGCTGCGTTTTCACGCCGAGTTCTAAGCGGGCGTGAGCGCTGATAACAGCAATTGCGCCGAGGGCGATAGCTCGCGCTGGGGGTTGTAGGCGATGGCCAATTTGCGCAGAGCCCATGCGTCTTTGAGGTGCACGACTTTGAGTTGCAAGGCTTGCGCTTGGCTGGCGCAGGCTCCCAGAGGGAGGATGCCCACGCCCAATCCCGCTGCAATCATCTGACACATGGCATCAAAGCTTCTGACTTGCACACGCATGCGCATGTGCTGGCCTTCTTTCTCCGCCACGCGTGAGGTCAGCTCCAGTAACGAGCTGCCTCGGTTCAGCCCCACAAAGTCGTATTTCAGACAAGTTTTGAAGTCCACTTGTTTGCGCTTGGCGAGCGGGTGGCTGGCGTGGCACAGCAACACCAGTTCATTGGTTTGAAACGGCACGACCGTCAGGCCGTCCATCGGTGTTTCATCGGCCAACACGCCAATGTCGGCCAAGCCATCCACCAAGGCACGGGCAATGTCGCCGCTGAGTTGCTCCTCAAGCTCCACCACGATGTCGGCGTGGGCAAACAAAAAGTCGCGCAGGATGTTTGGCAGGTATTCGGTGAGCGACGACATATTGGCCCACAGCCGCACATGGCCGCGAATGCCTTGCGAGTAGTCGCTCAACTCACTGTGGAAACGCTCCAAGCCTTGAAACAGCCGAAGGCAGTGCTGCAGCGTCAAATGCCCCGCGGGGGTGAGTTGCACGCCTTTTTTGCTGCGCTCTAGGAGTTGCGAGCCGGTGGCCGACTCAAAGTCAGACAAGCGTCGGCTGGCCGCTGACAGCGCCAAATGACAGGCCTCGGCCCCCTTGGTGATGCTGCCGCTTTGCGCCACCGCGCAAAAGAGACGAAGGGTGACAAAGTCGAATCGGCTGAGGTTGAAGCTTTTTTTCATGGGCCTTATTTTCACCCTTCGCGAAACGCGAAGGCCATCCGATGGAATAGCAATTCCATGGTGGGTCGTTTGTTTTTATAGTCCCGCCATGTTTGATTTATGCCATTGCCAATCATGAGTGCCTTGAACGGACTGAAAGTGGTCGAACTCGGCCAACTGATCGCGGGCCCCTTTGCCGCCAAAACCTTGGCCGACTTCGGCGCCGACGTGGTGAAGATTGAAACCCCCAAAACGGGCGACCCGCTGCGCAAGTGGCGCTTGCTCAAAGACGGCACCTCGGTGTGGTGGCAAGTGCAGTCGCGCAACAAGCGCTCGGTGGCGCTGGACCTCAAAGACCCTGCCGCCCAAGACATCGTGCGCCAACTCGTCAAAGACGCGGATGTGCTGATTGAAAACTTCCGTCCCGGTGCCATGGAAGGCTGGGGCCTCGGGCCTGACGCGCTGTTGGCCATTAACCCACGGCTCATCATGCTGCGCATCAGCGGCTATGGGCAGACCGGGCCTTACCGCGACAAGCCCGGCTTTGGCGTCGTGGCCGAGGCCATGAGTGGCTTGCGCCACCTCACCGCCGAGCCGGGCCGTGTGCCGGTGCGTGTGGGCGTGAGCATCGGCGACACACTGGCTTCGCTGCACGGGGTGATTGGCATTTTGATGGCGCTGCAAGAGCGCCAAACCAGCGGCCTAGGCCAAGTGATTGATGTGGCTCTGTACGAAGCGGTCTTCAACTGCATGGAGAGTTTGTTGCCCGAGTTCAGCGCCTTTGGCGCCGTGCGCGAAGCCGCGGGCAGCGCCTTGCCCGGCATTGCGCCCAGCAATGCGTACCGCTGCAAAGACGACGGCTATGTGCTGATTGCGGGCAATGGCGACAGCATTTTCAAGCGTCTCATGCACACCATGGGCCGTGATGATTTGGGCCACGACCCCGCACTCACTGACAACGCAGGCCGCGTCAAGCGCGTGGCCGAGATCGATGCCGCCATTGGCACTTGGACCGCGCAACACTCAGTAGAACAAGTGCTGGACGCGTTGGATGCCGCGGCGGTGCCCGCAGGCCGCATCTACACCGTGGCCGACATTGCGGCCGACCCCCACTACCAAGCGCGCGGCATGATTCAACACGTGCAGATGGACGACGGCACCTCGTTGGCCGTGCCCGGCATCATCCCCAAACTCTCTCGCACGCCCGGTAGTCACCGACGCAATGCGCCCACCATTGGGCAAGACACGGATGCGGTGTTGAACGAAATAGGTTTGACCGCTGCACAAATTCAAGCACTCAAAGACAAAGGCATCGTCGCATGACACGCATTTATTTCAACGAAGTCGTCACCCGCGACGGCTTTCAAATCGAACCCGAATTCATCGCCACCGACGACAAAATCGCGCTCATCGACGCCCTCAGCCAATGCGGCTATGCCAAGATCGAGGCCACATCGTTCACCTCGCCCAAAGCCATTCCTATGTTGCGTGATGCCGAAGAGGTGATGGGCAGCATCACCCGCGTGCCCGGCGTGGAATACACCGTGCTGGTGCCCAACTTGCGCGGAGCCGAGCGCGCGCTGGAGTCACGCGCGGACGAACTCAATTTGGTCATGTCGGTCTCCGAGACACACAACTTGGCCAATCTGCGCATGACCCGCGAACAAAGCTTTGCCGCGTTGACCGACGTGGTGCGTCATGTGGATGGCCGCACGCCCATCAACGTGTCACTCTCCACCTGTTTTGGTTGCCCCATGGAGGGCGATGTGCCGCTGGCAGTGGTGCAGCAGTGGGCGCAGCGCTTTGCCGATTTGGGTGTGCGTGGCCTGACGATTTGCGACACCACGGGCATGGCGCATCCAGCACAAGTCAGCCGCATGGTGGAGGCCTTGCAACAGCAGTTGTCACACACACAACTCACGCTGCACTTTCACAACACCCGCGGCATGGGCTTGGCCAATGTGCTGGCGGCGGTGCAAGGCGGCATCACACGACTCGACGGCTCGCTGGGTGGCTTGGGCGGCTGTCCGTATGCACCGGGCGCAAGTGGCAATATTTGCAGTGAAGATGCCATCCACATGCTCGACGCCATGGGCTATGACACGGGCATGGATCTGTCCAAGCTGTTGAATGTGGCGCGTCACTTACCCGCCATCGTGGGCCATGAGGTGCCGGGCCAAGTGGCCAAGGCTGGACGCATCACAGACTTGCATCCAGCACCAGCATACGTCGCAGAGTTGAAGGGAGCCGCACATGATTGACCACCTCGACCACTTGGTGTTGACCACCTTCAACGAAGACGCGTGCGTGGACTTTTACACCCGCGTCATGGGCATGACGCTGGAGAGCTTTGTGGGCGGCACACCGCCTGTCACGCGCAAGGCCTTCAAGTTTGGCCACCAAAAAATCAATCTGCATGTGCGGGGCAAAGAGTTCGAGCCCAAAGCCCACGTGCCTGTGCCGGGCGCATTGGACTTGTGCTTCATTGCATCGGTGCCACTTGATGAAGTGATGGCCAAGTTAAGCGCACACAACTGGCCCCTCGTGGAAGGCCCCGTCATGCGCACGGGCGCCACCCAAAAAATCAGATCGGTCTATGTGCGCGACCCTGATTTGAATTTGATTGAAATTTCAGAGCTGGCCTGAACGCCAAGTTCACACAAAAAGGAGACAGCATGAAACGACGTGAACTGGTGACCTTAGGTGCTGTGTCCTTTGCCACAGGCTGGAGTCCTATGGCTTTTGCCCAAGCCAAATTTCCGCAACGCCCCGTCACCTTGGTGGTGCCCACACCGCCCGGCGGCAGCACCGACTTCACCGCGCGCTTGATTGTCGAACCACTCACGCGTGCGCTGGGGCAGTCGGTCATCGTGGACAACAAGCCGGGCGGCTCTGGCAATATTGGCAACCAATTTGTGGCACGTGCCAAACCCGATGGCTACATCTTGCTCATGGCCTACAGCGGCTACCAAGTGGGCAACCCGCATTTGTTCAAAGAAGCAGGGTGGGACCCCCTCAAGGACTTTGTGCCCGTGGCCATGGTCACCCGCGCGCCTCAGGTGATTGCGATTCATCACGCCTTGCCCGTCAACACACTGCAAGAGTTGATTGCGTATGCCAAGCAAAACCCGGGCAAGCTCAACTACGCGTCATCAGGCAATGGCTCCATCCAACACATCGCAGGCGAGTTGTTCAAACAACTCACAGGCACCTTCATCACGCACATTCCTTACCGTGGGTCTGGCCCTGCGGTGCAAGACCTGCTCGCAGGCACGGTCGATATGCACATCACCACCCCTGCCTCGGTGGTGAGTCACATCAAGTCGGGCCGTTTGCGCGCACTGGCTGTCACCAGCCCCAAACGCTTGGCCTCCTTGCCCGATGTGCCCACCGCGACCGAGGCGGGACTCAAAGGCTATGACTTGGATTCATGGTTCGCGTTGTATGCCCCTGCGGGCACACCCGCTGCGGTGGTGCAGCAGCTCAATGCCGAAGTGAACAAAATCTTGCAGCAACCCGAGATCCGCAAAAAAGCGGAAGACTCGGGCACCTCGGTGGAAGCCTTCACACCCGCGCAGTTGGGCGAGTTCACGCGCAAGGAGTTGGACTACTGGGGCAAGGTGATCAAGTCAGCCAAGATCACAGCGGACTGAGCAAGCTCACTCCACACGAATGCCCGCAGCCTTGACGAGTTGAGCGGCGGACAAAGTTTCTGCATCGAGGTATTTCTCAAACGCCTCTTGTTGCATGGGCATGGCTGCCGCACCGAGTTTCTCAAGACGGTCTTTCACATCGGACATGGCCAACACAGCCATCACGCCCGCATGCAGCTTTTGCACGATGGGTTTGGGTGTTTTGGCCGTGACAAACAAACCCACCCAAAACGTATAAGCCGCGTTGGCAAAACCTGCCTCAGCGATGGACGGCACGTTCGGCAGCAGTGGCGAACGCTGCGCGGTGCTGACGGCCAAGGCTTGCAAGCGACCACTTTGAATCAAGGGCAGGGCTGACACCAAGGGCGCAAAGAACCAGTCGATGCGACCCGAGGCGGTTTCGGTCAGCGCCTCGGGTGTGCCGCGATAAGGCACATGCTGCGCTTGCACGCCGGTGGCGACGCGGAACTTCTCGGCGTTCATGTGGGTGGCAGAGCCGTTACCGGCCGATGCGTAATTCAAAGCGCCCGGTTGCGCCTTGGCCTTGGCGACCAAATCGGCCACGTCTTTGTAGCCCTTGCTAGGCGAGACCACGATCACGTTGGGCAAGCTCGCCAGAGGGCTGATGCCGTCAAAGTCTTTGAGGGTGTCGTAGCTGAGTTTGGGGTAGAGCGCAGGGTTGACCACATGGCCCGAGCTGTGGACCAGCATGGTGTAGCCATCTGAGGGCGCTTTGGCGACCAAGGCCGCACCGACAGTGCCGCCTGCGCCGGTGCGGTTGTCGATGACGATTTGTGCGCCCAACAGAGGACCGAGCTTTTCGGCCACAGTGCGCGCGATCACGTCCGTGCCGCTGCCTGCGGTGAACGGCACGATGAAGGTGATGGACTTGTCTTTGGGCCACTCCGATTGGGCAAAGCTAGGCAGGGCTGTGCCGGCCGTGAGCGCAGCCGCCCATTGCAAACTCTGACGACGTGAGAAGGATGCGTGGTTCATGGTGTTGTCTCCTGATATTTTGAAATTCAAACTGCGGGCGGTTCAAAAGGCATGGCCAACAAGATCCGCGCAACTTGTTCGGTGTGGTTGATGATTTGTCGTTTCTCACCGGGGGCAAAACGGCAAGAGTCAAAGGCGTGCAAGACCTCGCGTGTTTCCACACCATCGAGTTCACTCACCAAGGTGAGTTCGCCTTCGAGCACCACGTAATGCTTTTCAATGGGTGAGCCATCGAGCGAGGTGTGGCCTCCCGGTTGCAAGATGGACATGCCCATCCACAGTTGCACGGCAGGTCCAGCCTCGCGCCCTTGCAAGCGCAAGCACTGCATGTCGAAGTGGTTGGGGGCGACGTATTCGGGCGCCTCGCTGAGTCGGGTGATGTTCATGGCAAGCCTTGGGTGTTAAGGGTTGAAGACCACGCGGCGGCTGGCGCCACCGAGCACTTCTTTGTAGACAGCCAGCACGTGATCGAGCGAGAACACCGCATCTGCGGTGACGGTGAAGGGGTGCAGCGTGCCTGCTTCAAAGCCCGCGCACATGGCTTGCATGCGCTCGTTGGTGTCGATGCAGTTAAGAGCCAAGGTGTCAATGCCCACGTAGGTGTGCATGCCACGGTAGAAGGTGAAGATGTCAAACGGCACCGCACGATCGAAGGTGGAAATGAAGATTTGTGTGGCGCCCTTGGCCATCGCTTTGTTGGCGGCTTCAAAGTAGGGGCTGCCCACCGTGTTGAACACGATGTGCGCACCTTTGCCATCGCTGAGTTCGCGGATGCGTGCCGCCACGTCTTCGGTGTTAGCGTCCACGGTGTGCACGCCTGCCGAGGGGCCGTCCCATGCACCGCCTCCGCGTCGCACGGCGATCACCTGTGCGCCGGCTTGGGCTGCCAGTTGGACGGCGGCTTGACCCACTTTGCCGTTGGCACCCATCACCGCCACGGTTTGTCCGCGTTGCGGCATGCCACTGCGACGAAAGCCTTCATAGGCGGTGATGAAGGGCACGCCCACCGAGCCTGCTTCTTCGAAGCTCAAGTTCTTTGGTTTCTCACGCAAGGCCGCTTCCGGCAACACCAGCCAGCCTGCGTGTGAGCCGTTGCGGGTGATCCCCAGATCGCCGCCCGAGCCCCACACCTCTTTGCCGACCCACGCACTCGGGCCATCGACCACCACGCCTGCGAAGTCACGCCCGGGCGTGCGTGGAAAAACCGCTTGCGGCATGATGCCCAACGCTGCCTTCACATCGCTGGGGTTCACGCCCGCGCTGCGCACCCGCACCAAGGCTTCGCCGTGTTGCAAGGTGGGGGGGGATTGTTTTTCAACAGTAGGTGCCAGCGCATCGGCAGAGGCAGCTTTGGCGTTCACGCGCACGGCGCGCAAGTCTTCTTTTTGCATTGACATTCTTTGTGTTCCTTGTTGTCGTTAAGCGCGGCTGGGCAGGTTCAGCATGGCGCGCGCTTCGCGTGGGTTGGCCAATTCGCCGCCCAAGTCTTCGATGATGCGTTTGGCTTTGGTCACCAATTCGGCATTGCTTTTGGCGAGTACGCCTTTTTCTAAATAGATGTTGTCTTCCATGCCCACGCGGACATGGCCACCGGCAAACCACGCTTGCGCGACGATGGGGAATTCAAATCGGCCAATGCCAAAGGCAGACCAAATCGCACCTGCGGGCAACAGACTGCGGGCATACAACAAGGTTTCGGGGGAGGGAGAAAAACCGTACTTCACACCCGTCACAAAGGTCCACATGCCGGGGCCATCGAGCGTGCCATCGGCAATCAGATCACGAGCCAAATGCATGTCGCCGGAGTCAAAAATTTCCAGCTCAGGCTTGACACCTGCGTCACGCATGATCTTGGCCATGATGCGCACATTGCGCGGCGTGTTGATGACCACATCAGCGCCGGAGTTCATGGTGTTCAAGTCGAGGGAACACACATCGGGCTTGAGGATGCGCACATGCTCAACGCGCTTTTCAGGCTGCACCAAGGTCGAGCCGGGGGCTGCGACGCGTGGGTCTTCAACGCTGGGAATGAAACGCCCACCGGGGCCTGTGGTGAGGTTGATGATCAGCTCTGGGTTGGCGCGACGTACTTTGTCAAACACCTCGCGATACAGCTCTAACTCCATCGAGGGCTTGCCTGTCTTGGGGTCGCGCACATGGATGTGCACCGCCGCTGCACCCGCTTGGGCAGCGGCCAAACATTCGTCTGCAATTTGTGCAGGGGTGACGGGTAGGTGGGGCGTTTGGTCTGGCGTGGTGATGTTGCCGGTGACCGCACAGGTGAGAAAGGTTTTTTGGCTCATATCCAGTTTTATTTTTCAGTTAAAGATGGCGTCCACCGTCGACCACGATGCGGGTGCCGGTGACGTAACGCATGGTGGTGGCGCAGGCTTGCACCACCGCCGCCACATCGTCCACGGTGCCAATGCGACGCAGCGGAATGGTGGTGGCAACTTTTTCATTGAAGTCCGCACCGCGACCCGGCACAAACGTCGAGTCCACCACGCCGGGTGAGACAGAGATGACGCGCACATGCGGCGCAAAGGCTTTGGCCAAGGCGTCGCCCACCACGTCGATGCTGGCTTTGGCTGCCACGTACGCCAAGTTGCTGCCCGTGCCCGTGAAGCCCGCGATGGAGGAGATGTTGACGATCAAACCGTCCTCTGACTTTTTGAGCAAGGGCATGAAGGCGCGAATGGTGGCGATGACGCCACGGAAGTTCACTTGCAGCATGTCGTCAATCAGCGCATCGCTCAAACCCTCTAAGTCAGCGGCAGGCACGGCTTGGGTGTAGCCCGCGCTGTTGACCAAGATGTGCACCACGCCGCAGTGCGTGGCCACTTGTTCGGCCACGGCTTGCAACGAGGCGCTGTCGGTGATGGAGGCTTTGAATGTCAAGTGGCCCGTGCCGTGCAAAGAGGCTGCTTTGAGGGCTGCGGATTCAGGCGATTCTGAGTTGTAAATCAGCACACAGCGTGCGCCGAGTTTGGCCAGTCGGTGTGCGCTGGCCAAGCCAATGGCGCCCGTGCCGCCGGTGATGACGGCGATGCGGCCTGCCAATGAGTCGGTGGGTTCAAAGCTGGAGGTCATAAATTCCTTGTTCTTGTGGAGGCGAAATCAATCAGGGGATGGGGGGGTGAGGAAAGTGCATCTCGCCCTCGACCAAGTGGAAGTCTTGGGTGAGGTTGGCTTGGGGGCGGCCGTCGATCAGGCGCTCTTCAAACTGGCCCACCAAAGGTGCGGTGACCCCAAACACAGGGTCGCTGGTGAGGTTGGCATCGCCATCGGCAAACACTTGCGTGATGAGCACTTTGTGACCCGGTGTCGACACCATGAAGTGCAGGTGGGCCGGGCGGTTCGGGTGGCGCAGTTGGGCGCGCAGCAAATCACCGCATGGGCCGTGGGTGGGCACGGGGTAGCCGGCAGGCCGCACGGTTTTGAAATGGTAGGCCCCGTGTGCATCGGTTTTGAAGCGACCGCGCAGGTTCATGTTTTCTTGTGCATCGTCTTGGTTCTCATACAAACCGACGGGGGAGGCGTGCCACACGTCGACGGTGGCACCGGCCAAGGGCTGACCGTGTTTGTCATACACCACACCGCGCACATCGAGGGGCGTGCCCAGTGTGTTGCCACGTGCAATGTTGTCACCGGCTTGGCAAAAGGGCGCATTGGCTCGCCAGAAGGGCCCCAGCAACGCAGCATGGGAGGCGGCTTCTTCCTGTGCGTGCGCATCGTGCGACGCGTGCGGTGCGGGGTTGTTGAGGATGGCCACCAAGGACGAAACACCCAGTAAGTCAGCGGCCAAGATGACTTCGTTGGTCTTCTCGTCCGTGGCTTGACCGATGTCAATGATGAACTTCACCGCACGTTCAAACTCTTCTTCGGTGACCCGCGTCTCCAAAATGAACGCATGCAAGTGCGAGGTGAGGGAGGCCATGAGCTCACGCAAACGCGCATCGGGTGTGCGCGACATGGCTTGGAGGACCAAGGGCAAGACGGACTCGGCGGTGGTGGGCAGTGTGACGGACGCTGGCGACATGGGTGAATTCCTCGCGACATTCAAAGGGGGGTGAAAAGTCTTGCAACCGGTTGCAATTTGATGCCATGATAGGCAAGACTAAAAGAAAGAAAACCACGATTTACCCTAACGCGTCGCGTAAGCGACCGGTTGCAATAAACTGCCCTCTATGTCCCGTTCATCCGCGCCTACTCTGCAAGACCTTGCCCTGCACTTGGGGGTTCACAAGTCCACCGTGTCGCGGGCCATGGATGCGCAGCGCCGCCACTTGGTGGCGACGGAGTTGTTGCAGCGCATTGAAACGGCGGCACGCGAGTTGGGCTACCGCCCCAACCACGCCGCTTCGGCCTTGAGCCGTGGTCGCTCCAAAACCGTGGGTGTGCTGTTGCCCGACATCACCAACCCCGTCTTCCCGCCCATCTTGCGTGGCATTGAGGATGCGTTGGATGAGGAGGGCTACTTTGCGTTGTTGGCCAACACCTCGCGTCCTGACCCCAGTGTGGACGCCACGCAAGTGGCGATCGAACGCATGCAGGCGCAGCGGGTGGAGGGCTTCTTGGTGGCGACGGCGACGCGCGACGATGCTTGGTTAGACAGCTTGCGGCAAAGCGGTGCGCACATTGTGTTGATCAACCGCACTGATGGGCGTGGGCATTTGCCTGCGGTGATCAGCGATGACATGCTGGGCATGCGTTTGGCGGTGGATCATTTGGTGGCGCTGGGACACACACGCATTGCGCATTTGGCGGGACCAGAAACTTTGTCCACGGGCTTGGCGCGGCGCTTGGGGTTTGAGCAAGCGATGCGTGAACACGGCCTGACCATCAAAACCATGGCGGTGGCCGAAGCCTATGCGGTGGATGCGGGCGAGACGGCCATGCAGGCCTTGCTTGCCAAACGCAGCAAAACGCAGTTCACCGCGGTGGTGGCGGCCAATGACTTGTTGGCGTTGGGTGGCTTGCAGGCCTTGCAACAGGCAGGGCTTGCGGTGCCGCAGGCGATCTCGGTCATCGGCCACAACGACATGCCGCTGCTCGACCAAGTCAACCCGCCGTTGACCTCGGTGCGCATCCAACATTACGAAATGGGCTTCAGAGCGGCACGTCTGTTGATGGAGGCGCTGCGTGAGCGCCCCGGTAGTCAAGAGGCCACGGTGGTGTTGCGCCCCCAACTGGTGGTGCGTGCTTCGACCGCAGCGCCCATGAAGCTGAAGGTTTAAGCGCGTCCCAACATGCGCAGCGCATTGCGGCTCTCGATGGCGGTGAGGTCGTTCATGCTGAACCCCATGGCCATGAGACCTTTCACATGGTCCAGCGAGGTGCGGTAAGGAAAGTCCGTGCCAAACACGACTTGCGACACATCCACCAAATTCAGAAGCGACAGCAAGGCACCGGGGTGCGACGCTTGCGCGGTGTCGTAATAAAAGCTGCGCAGCGTGGGCAGCACTTGGTCACTGGGCAAGATCTTGCCGAAGTTGGCATTGAGCTTGGGCAGCATGACCAAGCGCTCGACCAAGAAGGGCATGGTGCCGCCCGCATGCGAGAAGATGAACTTGATGTCTTTGCAGCGGGTGGCCGTGCCACTGAACAACAAGCTGGTGATGGTGCGCGTGGTGTCGGTGGCGAACTCAATGGTGGAGCCCGGCACACCCTCTTGCAAGTTGTTGCAGCACAGGGTGTTAGAGGGGTGGGTGTAGACGATGAGTTTGCGGCGGTTGATTTCATCCATGATGGGCGCAAACGCTTTGTCGCCCAACCACTTGCCGTTGTAGCTGGTGAGCATGGCGATGCCGTTGGCTTTGAGCACATCACAGCTGTAGGCTATCTCGGCCAAGGCGCTGTCCACATCCAACATGGGCAGCGTGGCGAAGAAGCCAAATTGGTTGGGGTAGTCGCGTGCCAGTTGCGCGCCGTACTCGTTGCTGATGCGCGCCATGCTGCGCATGGTGGCGACATCACCAAAGCCTGCGGCTGGCGTGGTGGGGGAGGTGAGTGTGTAGGTGACGCCAGCTTTGGCCATGTCGTCCATGGTTTTGTTGAGTGACCAGTTGCGTGCTGGGGGCTCGGCGAGCTTGCGCGCTTCTAACTCTTTCAAAAATGCGGGCGCCCACACATGGTGGTGCACATCGACCAAGGCGCGTTTGGCAACGGCGGGCAAGGGCGCATCTTTGGAGGTGGTGGCACATGACGGCAGCACAGTGGCGGCGGTGGCAGTGAGCAAGCCGGTTAAAAAACTCCGACGCGGAGCGCAGTGGTGACAAGAACTGTCGAAGCTCGCACTGGACGTGGTGTGAAGCATGGAAGACTCCTAGATGCAAAGGTTATTGGGTGAAGTCCACGTGGGTGGCTAGTTTTTTGTTCATGGCCATTTCGTCTGCGATGACTTTGCTGAACTCCGCAGGCGTGGAGCCCACGGTGGCAAAGCCTTGCTCGGCGAATGCGCGCTTGATGTCGGGTTCATCCAAGAGCTTGGCCACGTCGTTGCGCATGCGATGGACCAGCTCTGCAGGCACGCCCGCAGGAAACCAAAAACCATACCAAGGCGTGTAGGAAAAGCCCTTCACGCCTGCTTCATCAACGGTGGGCACGTCCGGCAATTCGCTCCAACGCTTGCGTGCGGTGATGGCCAAAGCTTTGAGCTTGCCCGCTTTGACCAGAGGCAAAACAGCGGTCGGAGCGCCAATCACAAAGTCGATGCGGCCCGCCACTAAGTCGTTGAGCGATTGGCTCACACCTTTGAAGGGCACGTGCGTCATCTTGACGTCGGCGCTGCTGCACAAGAACTCGCCCGCAAAGTGCATCACGTTACCAACGCCACCTGAGCCAAAGGTGTATTTGCCCGGATTTGCTTTGGCATCGACCAGCAACGCCTTCAAGTTTTTCACCGGCAGATCGGGTCGCGCCGCGACCACAAAGCCCACGCTGTTGGCCACCAAAGTGATGGGCGTGAAATCTTTGATAGGGTCATAAGGCAGGCTGGGTGACACCACAGGCAAGCTGGCATGGCTAGACGAGGTGTTGAGCAAGGTGTAGCCATCGGGAGCAGATTTGGCGACCACATCGGTGCCAATGGCACCGCCTGCACCGGCACGGTTGTCAATCACCAGCGGTTGCCCCCAACTCTGCGCCAAGCGCGGGCCGAGGGTGCGCCCAATGAAATCCATCGGGCCACCCGCGGCATAGGGGATGACCATTTTGATGGGACGACTTGGATAGTCGCGCACAGCGATGGGCTGTGCCTGGGCGTGTGCGACCCAGATGCACAGCGCGAGCGTGCCGAGTGTTTTGAAATAGTTCATACCTTGGGCTTTGGATCCAAGCCTTGCTTGACGCGTTCAGGCGTGAGGGGGAGGCGGCGAAAACGCACGCCGGTGGCATCGAACACCGCATTGGCCAGCGCTGCGCTGGTGGGGCCTTGCGAGGCTTCGCCCGTGCCCAAAAAGGGCATGCCGGGGCGGTCGATCAAGACCACCTCAATGGGCGGAATTTCTGAGAAGGTGAGGATGGGGTAGCTGTTCCAGTCGGTGGACAAAATTTGCGTGTCGTCAAACTTGACCTCTTCTTTGAGGGACCAGCTGAGTGACTGAATCAAGCCGCCTTCAATTTGGTTGCTGACGCCATCGGGGTTGACGATGTGACCGGTATCGGCAGAGGCCACGGCACGCAACACACGGATGCGCCCGTTGCGAGGGTTGACCTCGACTTCCATTGCCACGGCACAGTAACCCGCGATGTTTTTATAGCGAGCAAAACCGATGCCGCGTCCGCGATGGGCGGTCTTTTGCCAAGTGGCCCAACCAAAGCGGTCGGCGGCTTTTTGCAAAGCGTCACGCGCACGTTCGTCTTTGAGGTGACGCAGGCGGTAAGCGAGGGGGTCGACGTTGGCTGCCACGGCCAGTTCGTCCATGAATGACTCAATGGCGAAGACGTTGGCATAGGCGCCCAAGCCACGGGTCGAGGACACGCGCACCGGCATGTCGGTGATGAAGTGTGTCAGGACCTTGTGTCCGGCAAAGTCATACAGGGCAATGCCGTTGCGATCGGCCGCGTAATTGGGTGGGCCGCCGTTGATGGGGGTGGGCAGCGCAAATGGTTTTTCTAGGTAACGTGCCGACAGCAAGTTGCCGGGTTCCCCGCCGGGGCGTGTGCCGTGGGGGGTGGACCAAATTTGCAAGTCCCAGTCCAGCACGTTGCCGTTGGCATCCACGCCCGCTTTGGTTTGAATCACCATGGCCGAGCCATAGGGCTCCCATTTGTGTTCTTGCTCGCGGGTGTACTGCAAACGCACGGGCCGACCAGGGACGGCCATGGCCAACAGCGCGGCATCTGCTGCGGCGTCATCGGCCATGTTGTGGCCGTAGCAACCAGCGCCTTGCATGTGTTGGCAGCGCACGTTGCTGGGGTCTAGGCCGAGCATCTTGGCAATCGCGGTAGCGGTTTCAAACACAGACTGGCTGTGGGTTTGAATCAGCATCACACCATCGGTGCCCATCGTGGCAATGGCTGCGGAGGTGCCGATCGAGGCGTGCATGTGATAGGGCCGGTAGTAGGTGGCTTCCACCGTTTTGTGAGCGGGCTCACCCCCCACGCGGGCTTGCATTTTGGTTTCGATGATGCGGCCGGGCTTGGTCTTGCGCAGCCAATCAAAAATGCCGTCATGCGTGGGCAGTTTTTTCTCGACCTGCCATTTGGCCGCTGCGCTCAAGGCATGAGCGGCGGCCAGGGCTTGCTCTTCGCGCTGGGCAATCACGCCGAGGAAGCTGCCATTGCGCACCACTTTCACCACGCCTGCCATTTTTTGAATCGGCGCGAGGTGGACCGAGGTCAGTTGGGCGGCATAGGTCGGGGGCCGAACCAAGTGGCCAAACAACAGGCCTGCGGGGCGGTGTTCTTGTAAAAATTGTGAGTCACCCAGCATCTTGGGTGTCAAGTCGATGCGGTGAACCGGCTTGCCAATGTAGCGATGTTGGGAGATGGGTTTGGGGGTGACCAAGCCTGTGGCTTCGCGCTCCAAGGCCTCGCCCAGCACCAAGTCCCAGTAGTGGGTGCTGCTGCCGTTGGGGGCCAACACGCGGCCATCTTGCACCGTCAAGCTGCTGACGGGTTGGCCTAACTTTTGGGCGGCGAGCGCGAGCAAGATGGCGCGCACTTCAGCCGAGGCGTATTGCACCGCTGTGGCGCAGTAGGGCATGGAGAACGAGCCTGCTGTGACGCCTTCGTTGGGGACCAAAGCGGTGTCGCCAGAGATGACTTGGACGCGTTGGAAATCAATGTCCAACTCATCCGCACACACTTGCGAGACCGCCGTCAAGACGCCTTGACCCAACTCCACTTTGCCGACCAAGAGGGTGACGGTTTGGTTGGCGTTGACGCGCAGCCACGCGCTGAGTTTGCGGTTGCTCTGGAGGTCCCCCGGTAGCCGTGGCTTGGGGGTGTTGGCTTGTGATTGCGCGTTGTCGAGTGGGATGGCAAAGGCCAGGGACAAATAGCCCGTGGTTTTGAGGAAGCCGCGACGGGTGGCTGAAACGGGGTGTTGCATGTCAAGCCTCCTTCGCTGCACGCAGCACAGCACGCACGATGCGGTTATGCGCGCCGCAGCGACACAGATTGCCATCGAGCGCGGAGCGAACTTCGGCATCGGTGGGGTGAGGGTTGCGGTCCAACAGCGCTTGCGCCTGAATGATCATCCCTGAGGTGCAGTAGCCGCACTGCGCAGCTTGTTCGTCGATGAAGGCTTGTTGCAAGCGGCTGGGTTGGCCGCCTTCTTTCATGCCCGCCAAGGTGGTGACGCTGCGACCTGCGACCGAAGACAGGGGGGCCACACAGGACTTGAGGGGGTTGCCGTCGACCATCACCAAGCAAGCGCCGCATTGGGCTTTGCCACATCCAAACTTGGTGCCGTTGATGTGAAGGTCATGGGCCAACACATGCAACAAAGGTGTGGTGTCGGCGGCGGCACTGCGAACGGATTGCCCGTTGAGCTTGAACTGGACCATGCATGGCTCCTACTGGATGGGATGGCGCATCCTATCGATAGGTGGCGCGCATTCAAGTCACCATGGCTACATGCCGGCTGAATTTGGATGGGGACTTACCCGAGGCGCATCAAGGTCCGGCGAATTGCTCGGTGCCGACGATGCCAATTTTGGTGAGGCCTTGGCGTTGGGCGCTGGCCAATACAGCGGCCACCGCTTCGTACTTGGCTTTGGCTTGCGCTTTGATGTGCAGCTCGGGTTGCGGCTGTTGGGCTGTGGCTTCTTGCATCAGCGCCTCGAGTGCGGCGCGGTCAGCCAAAGGCTTGCCGTTCCAGTTCACCACACTGCGAGCGTCCACGTCGATGTGCACCACATTCGATTTCTTGGTGGGCGGCGGGCTTCCGGCTGGCATGTCGAGGTTGATGGCGTGCAGCTGCATCGGGATGGTGATGATGAGCATGATGAGCAAGACCAACATCACGTCGATCAACGGCGTGGTGTTGATGTCCATCATGACTTCAGGTTCGTCTTGGCTTGGGGTCAAGGGTGTCAGGTTCATCGCCATGCTCAGTTCCCCTGCGGCGAAGCCGTGGATTGCCCCTGCGGGTCAGTGACGAACTTCACCTTGGTCAAGCCCGCCATTTGCGCGGCATAGAGCACGCGACCCACAGCTTCGAAGTCGGTTTTGGCATCGCCGCGGATTTGCACTTGCGGTTGCGGTTTCTTGTCGGCCAAGGTTTGCAGTTGCTTGATCAGATCGGCATGGCTGCGCACCGGCGTGTCATACAGAAAGGCTTGACCCTGCGCGTTGACCGACAAGATGATGTTGTCGGGCTTGGTCTCACGGGGCTGCTGCACCTCGTGGGGTAACTCCACTTTCACCGAGGTGGTGACCACCGGAATGGTGATGAGGAAGATGATGAGCAACACCAACATCACATCCACCAAAGGCGTGGTGTTGATGGTGGTCAGCAAATCATCGTCGCCCCCGCTGGGGCCTAGGTGCATGGCCATGGCTTACTTGACGTCCGAGCCTGAAGCCGCAGAACCCAAGAGCACGGCGTGCAAGTCAGCGCCGAAGGCGTGGACTTCTTCCATCGCCACTTTGTTGCGACGCACCAACCAGTTGTAGCCCAACACCGCAGGCACAGCCACCGCCAAACCAATGGCCGTCATGATGAGGGACTCACCCACAGGCCCCGCCACTTTGTCGATGCTGGCTTGGCCTGACATGCCAATCTTCACCAGTGCGTTGTAAATGCCCCAGACTGTGCCAAACAACCCCACGAACGGTGCGGTCGAACCCACGGTGGCGAGCACGGCCAAACCATCTTGCATGCGGCTTTGCACGTTGTTCATGGCACGCTGGATGCTCATGGTCACCCAGTCGTTGAAGTTGATGTTGCCCAACAAGCCGGTGTGCTTGCCTGCGCTCTCCAAGCCTTTTTCAGCGATGAAGCGAAAGGGGCTGTCTATTTCTAAACCATCGGCACCTTGGCGCACATGGCCTGCGTTCCAAAAATTGTCTTGTGCTGTTTTGGCGTAGCGCATGACGCGGCTTTGCTCGGCCAGCTTGGCGAAGATGACGTACCAACTGCCCATGCTCATGATGACCAAAATCAACAAGGTGGCTTTGGCCACCACATCGCCTTGCGCCCACAGCGCTGACAAACCGTAGGGGTTGTCCACCGCTTCTTCGGCGATGGCGCTGACGCTGAAGGCCAGCGTGGTGAGTGCGGCAGTGGCGCGTGTGTAGGTGTGGGGGTGCATAGTTTTCCTTTAGGGGGTGCGGCGCTTATTCCAAGCGCCATGTGTACTTGATGCTGGCCCAGCTTTGCTCGGGCTTGCCGTCGACGGTGCCGGGGCGGAACTGGCATTTCGACAGCGCATTGCGTGCGGCTTCGTCCAAACGGGCGAAGCCAGAGGTTTTTTCGATGTCCGCTTGCAACACGCGGCCATCCACGCCAATCAAAAATTTCACGGTCACCGTGCCTTCTTCTTCCATGCGGCGCGAGGCGCTGGGGTAGTCAGGCTTGGCGCAGTGCGCCCCGGGCTGGATGACCGCGCCCATGCGCACGGCGGGCGTCGCGGGTGCGGCAGCGGCTGGCGGGGCAGGGGGTTGGCTGATGGTCGTAGCGACAGTGCTCGGAACAGGCGGGGGCGGTGCAGGTGTCTTGGGGGGAGGCGTTTTGGGCGGTGGCACCGGCGCTGGGGGGGGCGCCTCCGACATCAAGACAGCTTCGACCGTGTTTTCGGTGACGCGCACCACTTGACGCGCTAAACCAGAGGTGATGGCCCACAGCAGCAAAAGGTGCAACACAAGCACCCACGCAATGCCAGTCAGGTGCTTGCGCGGGGAGCGTTGGCGTGCTGCGTAAGGAGAGGCGGCAGCGACTGAAGAAGGCGAGTGAGACAAACGAGGCTATGTTGAAAGTTTCGCGCATTTTAGATGCGCTGCGTCATGACCCGACGCATGAGGTACTTAGCCCTCATCCTCAGGGTGTGGGTGTCACACCTGTTTCATATTGCCTTTGATTTTTCCGCCGCGCTCAATTTCAATTTCACCGTAGGTGACATCGCCCGTGACTTTGCCGGTGGCGCGCACGATGAGCATGTTTTTGCTGGTGATGGATTGGTTCAATTCGCCTTTGACGTCGATGAAGTCGGCTTCGGTGGTGCCCGTGACCACACCCGCCGCACCAATCAGCACGTCGCGGGCCACTAAATCACCATCCACGGTGCCCGAAATGATGGCTTGATTCGGCGCATGGATAGAGCCTTTGAACACCACGCCGGTGCCGATGAAGATGCTTTTGTCTTTGGTGCCTTCACTCATGGATGGGTCTTTCAAAAAAATCAACTTGTGTAAGTTTAGATGTTTATTGTCAATTTTTACAAATGAATACACTTCATGGCGTACGCCTTGTTGTGTATTGACTGCCTCTTCGGATTGAAATCCCTCTAAAAAATCAAACCAGCCATGAAAGTTGTTGTCGTTGCGAACCCCAAAGGCGGGGCGGGTAAATCCACCATGTCCACCCAAATAGCGGGCTACTTTGCATCGCAAGGACACCGGGTCATGCTGGGCGATGCCGATACGCAGCAGTCTTCCAAGTTTTGGCTCAGCCAGCGACCCGAAACGCTGCCACCCATCACGACTTGGGAGTACCAACCGGACTTGGTGCTCACCGCCAAACCCCCGCAGGGCACCACCCATGTGGTGATTGATACGCCGGGGGGCATCAGCGGCTGGCGCTTGCAAGAGGTGATTGAGCGGGCTGACAAAGTGATCGTGCCTGTGATGCCCAGCGTGTTTGACATGCAAGCCACCAACGGGTTTTTGATTCAATTGGTACAAATCACGGCGCGCTTGCCGACCCAAGTCGCGGTGGTGGGCAATCGCGTCGATTCGCGCACGATTTCGGCTGGGAATTTGCGCCAATTCATCGAGTCTCTGCCCGTCCCTGTGCTGGGGTATTTACGCGACACCCAATACTACTTACACATGGCCGCGCACGGTTTGTCGATGTTCGACATCACGCCTTCGAAGGTCCAAAAGGACTTGGAGCAGTGGGCCCCTATTTGCGATTGGCTAGACGCCGATTGAGCGCAAGGTTCATGCGTAGACCAGCACGGACGCTTGGATGAAGTTCTCCGCAGCGCTCTCTGCGGCGATGCGTGTGGGTGCCGCGCTCATCACGTAGCCGATGCGGTCTGCGTTTTCCATTGGCGGGCGCACGGCCGCTCCGATGGGGGTCAAGATTTCAACAAGACGGATGTGCGCATCCTCTGTCGTGGGCAGTTCTACCTTGGCCAAAGTCGCGGTTTGATCAGCCGTGAGCCATCGCGTGACGGCCACTTCTGAGGTGCTCTCGATGGGGGGAATGGCGCGGTTGAGATGCAGATCAATCAAATCGGCGTGAACCGAGCGTTTGCAAGCCAAGCTGATTAGGCGAGGAATCTTCGCGCCCACCAACCGAGGGTTGATTTCAATCAGGCTCAAACCATCTGGATGCACCATCAGCTCAATGTGCGCTGCGCCGCAATCAAAATCGACCGCATCCAGCAAGGCAAACACATAGTCCTCAATGGCTGTGAACTGACCTTGGTTTGGCGTGAAGCATCCACCGCGAATGGCAAACGAAGGCGGCTCAAAAAAAAGTTTTTCATTCACGCCCAACAAGCGGTGTTGGCCGTTTTGTGTCAGGGTGTCGCAGCCGATGACGACGCCCCGCATGTACTGCTCGACCAAAAGACGGTCATTGGCTTTCACGCCGAGGCCATAGTCGGCACGCGAGGGCAGCATGTCTTCGAGTGGCGACATCCACGGTGCTAAGTCTTCTTCAAACTCCAGCACCACGATGTTATGAGAACCATAGCCATCAGAGGGTTTGATGAGCACGGGCAGCCCGATCTGAGTCACGGCCTGTTTGAGGGTTTCGTTGGAGGTGGCCAGGGCAAATGCGGGTTGTGCAATGCCACGCGCTTGCAAGCGCTGGCGCACGCTGAATTTGTCACGAAGCAGCTGGGCTGAGGTGAGGTTGAGGTACTTCAGTCCCAAGCATTGGGCGAGTGTGGCCGCTTCAATCAAACGAATGTCGAGCAAGCACAGCAATGCATCAAAAGGCGTCACCAGATGTGCCGCAAGCACTTGCGCTTGAACCTCGGCCATGTCAAAGCCCACAACTTCGATGCAAGCGTGGGCGTGCTTGAGCAGCGCCTCAACAGCGGGTTGCTGTTGGTACAGGGCGAAGTCGGCTGTCAGGAATGTGAAGCTGTCCCCGCGGTCGAGGGCTGCTTGAATGATGTCGCTGTCATTGCCGCCGGGCAACTCGATGATGAGCAAGTGCGCCATGCGATGTTTAGCCTTGCTTGTCTGCGTGAAAGTGGCGGGCTTGTTTGGCAAAACGCTGGATCACGTGTTGCAGGTGGTCTTCAAAATCACCCTCAAAAAAGTAACCTGCGTCGGTCCATGCTTGATGGGCGAACGGCACAGAAATCGTTTCACCAAACACCACGCCGCCGACGTAGCCAAACAAAGCGCGTGCAGACGGGATGCCCATGGCACCCCCGCTCCCCCCTGTGGAGGCGGTGCACAGCAACACAGGTTTATCGACAAATGGATTGTCAAACGCAGGGTCGATGTAGGCCAAGCGAGACACCCAGTCGATGATGTTTTTCAAATACGGTGTGAGTTGGCCGTTGTACTCGGGGCTGGCGACCACAATGCCGTCGCAAGCCATGAACACCGCATGCAACTCGGTCACTTGCGCGCGAATGGTGGGTTCGTTTTCGAGGTCTTGGTTGAAGATCGGCAGGTACTCCGCAAAGGGGGCCGCCGTCAAGAGGCCGCATGAATCTTCCACGTGTTGCGCAAGGTGGTTGAGCAATCTTGCGTTGAATGATTCTTGACGCTGGCTGCCAGATAACAATAAAAGTTGGGTCATGGTGGGGGTTAGATGTCAATCGATTCGGCCAAGCGCAAGCCCATGGCATAGGTGGGTGATTTGGGGTTGTGGCCGTGTCTGCGTTGTGTGCGTGCCAAGTCCCGAAATCTGGCGAAGCTTCCACCACGCGCGACGCGGTAGTCGCCGTGAATGTCCACCAAGTGGTCTTTCACATAGTCGCCATCGGGGTAGGCTTGGTAAGCGTCCGCCACGTACTCTTCGACGTTGCCCGCCATGTCCGAGATGCCAAACGGTGACTCACCCCCCACGAACACGCCAACGGGTGTGCTGTTGAAGATGCCCGACTCCGCTGTGTTGCAAAGGTTCGCATCAAAGTGTGGTCCCCAAGGGAACTCGTGCGCGGCGGGCCCCGCTGCCGCCCATTCCCATTCAGCCTCGGTGGGCAGTCTGAATGAACGGCCTGTTCTTTGAGCGAGCCAAGCGGCGTAGGCGTCGGCGGCTTGTGGCGTGACCGTGTAAACAGGGTGGTTGGACCG
Organism: uncultured Burkholderiales bacterium; assembly: GCA_903886485.1. GTDB lineage: Bacteria > Pseudomonadota > Gammaproteobacteria > Burkholderiales > Burkholderiaceae_C > Limnohabitans. The sequence continues at coordinate 133,885 of CAISMH010000019.1, read as the reverse complement.
CTCTTGTGGGTAGCGTCGAAAGTCCCAACTGGTGGGAATTTCCGAATAACCGGTGGCTAGCAAAAACGCTTGGTATTGGGCATTGGTGACGGGATAAACAGCCAGTTTGTAAGGCGCGAGGTGCACGCGATGGCGCGGGCATTCTTTGTCAATCCAAATGCGGTTCAGACCCAACCCATCAAAGCGTTGCATCACGCCCTCGACTTGCTCTTTGGGCAAACCAATGTCCACATCGCCGCCCTCAATCCGAACCATGGCAGGGTTGTCTTTTTCGATGCGTGGGTCGCCTAAAAGGGCCAACAAGTTGCCACACGCAATTCGCTCGGCCAGCGTGCGTTCCTTGGCGGTGACTTGTGCCACAAGCGAGGCCTTGGAGATGCCTTCCAGCGATTGAAAGGCCTTCGCAATTGCTGCATCGAGGCGGCCCTTGACGTAGTGCGCAGGCAATCCCAAGCGTTCACGGTCGGTCATCGTTCCGCACAAGGTTTCTGCAAAAACGGGCCAATGCCAATCAGAGGTGGGCGGGGTAGACATGATTTCGAAATCAAAAATTAAGCATGAATGGGATAGATGTGGCCGTCGTAGCTGGAGGCCAGAAACTGCCCCTGGGGGTCCCATGTGATCGATGAAATACCCGCCATCGTGGGGCGTTCAAATTTGGTCCATCGCTTTTGTGTCAAGTCAAACATGGCCACTGTGCCGCCGTAGCTGCCCGTGAGGATGCGCGACTTGTCATCGCTGATGCTGATGCATTTGACAGAGTTAGGGTGGGGGCTGGGATAGACCTCTGCACGGCCATCGCGCCAAATACGCAGTGTGCGGTCGCGGCTCACGGTGGCAAATTGGTCGCCGTCAATCGCGCAGCAATCGTTGGTGATTTTGTCGTGCGCCCGACTGACTTTTTGAACCACAGACCAATCGCTGACGCGATGCCATGCAATATCGGTGTTGGCGCAGACCGAGAAGATCACGCCGTCGCTGAAACTCAGACCCTTGATGGCGTTTTCATAGAGCTTGAGGTTTTTGACCAGCGTCGCTTTGCCGTTGACGTTGAACACCAAGACTTCACCGGTGTAACTGCCCACAGCGATGAAGTTGCTGTGGGCATGCTTGAAGGCGGTGGCGCAGTTCAGTGGTGAGTGGTGTGTGTATAAAACTTCGGCGGTGTTGGCATCAAACAGTTGACCCATTTGTCCGCCGGTGAAAACTTGGTCACCTGTCGCAACCAAGAAATTGCACAGACTGCCCATGTCGGCCATGCGCTGGCCGTCTTTCAAGACTTGGCCTGCATCGCCCACCGAGTAAGTGTGGCCGTTGGTGTTGATCACATCGTTGAGGGCTGCGCCTGCATGGACATCTTGCAAATCCCATGTCGATGTTTGCACGTCAAAGATGGCGTACGTGCCACCAAATGTGCCCGTGGCCACGCGACCATCTTCCAAGATGGTTGCCGCACGTGCCCAGATGGTTTCAGGAAGCACCGCACGTCCAATTTCTATGGGGGCTTGGTCATTGGCCACGTTCCAGATGCTCATGCTGCGGTCGTAGCTGAGACACACCAGATGACCCTTCTGAGAGTTGAGTGCAACTTTTTTGATGCCTGCGACATGGGCATCGACAAAGCGCGTGTTGTCCTTGTCAATGATGACGATGCGTCCCAAATCATCACCGGCGTAGATCACGCCATGGCTTGAAATCTCTAAGCTGTCTGTGCGAACTTTGAGGTCGTTTTTTTGCACTTCGTGGCCGGATGTCACATCCCATGTGCGGATGGTTCCATCCACGCTGGTCGACACCACGTACTGGCTGTCCGGTGTCCAAGCCAGTGACAGCACATTGCCCGTGTGACCTTGGCAAGTGGTGAGGCAGTGGCCTTGCAAATCAAAAATACGTACCAAGCGATCGAGTGCGCACGTCGCAATCAGTTGATCGTTGGGTGCAAACACGGCCATGTCCACGTCATCGCCATGACCCGGTAAGACGGCTTGCAGTCGCATCGAGGGCAGCGCCCACACACGTGCGGAGTAATCACTGCTGGCGCTGACCAGCCATTGACCATCTGCGCTGAATGCGCAGTTGTTGACCAAATGGTCGTGTGTTCCTCGGGCAAGCGCTTGGCGTGTCTTGTTGTCCCAAAGAATTAATTTGTTGTCGTAACCAGCGGTGGCCACGTAATCGCCATGCGCAGCGATTCCAGCGATAGGTCCTTCATGCAGCATGGCGATCCTTTCTTTTTCTAACAATTAGGCGGTTGTGTTGACCACGCCACCTGCGGCATCCATGCTCTTGAGCTTGTCATCTAAGCTTTGTAAAAAGTTAGTGACAGAAGCTGTCGAGCTTTGACCACCCATCGAGCCCATCAGGTTTGCAAAACTGGATTGCAAATTGCTGGTCAATGATGAGCTGCCAGAAGCAGCGGTGGTGGTGTCAGCCGTTACGCCTGCTGCGCCACTCATTTGTTGAATCAGACTCTCTAAGCTGGCTTCTAGCTGTGCGTTAGAAGGCGCTGTCGTCGCCCGACTCCCCAAAAAGGCCTGCGTGGTCGCAGTGCTGGATGCCGAGGCATCTGCTGTTGCTTGAGGCGGAGGTGGTGGCATATTCATCAAGAAGCTGCCTTGACCATTGGGCCCTGCGGTGGTTTTTCCTTGTTGCTCCAACGCGGCTTCGAGGTTTTGAATAAAACTGTTGAACGCCGTGTCAGCGCTAGAGGCTTCCGCCGTCGTGCCTGTGGTGGTGGATGACGTGCTGTCAGATGCTTGCGATGCTGCTTTGGCGTGATGATGGCCTCCGCGTGCTGCATGCATGGCTTTGGCCGCTTGCTGCGCACCTGCCAAGTCGCCAGCTTGCAAAGCGTCACCAACTTTCGTCAATGCGCTGTTGCTTGTGCTGGTATTGGTTTGGACGCTGGCAAATGCTTTTTGTGCACTCGCCAGGTCGCCCGCTTGCAATGAAGAAAATAAATCCTTCATGCCTTGTTGGCGTTTTTGCCAACCGTTGACTGAAGCGCTAGTTTGTTGACTAGACCAGTTAACGCTTGAGCCGCCTACTCGCATACCCATGGTGATTTCTCCTTTAAGAGATTGATTTGACGTAAGTCGTATCAGTGACTTACACCCCACACCGGCGCAATATCTACGCCACAAGTAGGGGTTTACAAAGTAAAGATGCTTTACATCGCCAAATGAATGCCTAGGTATTTGTTTGGGGCGCGTCTTCACCAAGAACGACCTACGTCGTTTCTTGTTCGCGGACATGCGTTGCCGCGCGAACGGCAGCGTCTTGCCGTGTCGATCGGGCGGCTGATCGAGAGTGGCAAACCTATGCCGCAGGGTCGCCAACTTTACAAAGTAAAGATCATCAAGATTTCTTCATTGCCGCCGATCTTGAGAGATGTACAAGAGCAATTTCTGCTCCTGATGACTAAGAAGGAAAACCATCATGGGTATGCGCGTCGGAAGTTCATCGGCTTCGATGGCCAGTCAAGCCAGTGCGGTCAGCGGCTGGCAACAACGCCAGCAGGGACTGAAAAACCTGTTTGCCACGCTCAATGCAGGCGATTTGGCTGGGGCTCAAAAAGCCTATGCCTCGTTTGCAGCGAACAACAACATCAAGAGCGACAGCCCCATGGGACAGCTCGGTGATGCTTTGAAAAAAGGCGATTTGGCTTCGGCTGAAAAGATTGCACAGTCTTTGCAAAAGAACCGCGCCACCAGCCCAGCTTCGGCACAAGCCAACGCCAATAACCAGCAAGTGGCTTCCACGCTGAGCATGCTGCGCGGACAAGGCGGTCAGATCGATACCTTGGTGTAAGCCGAGGCCTCGCTCAGGCCACAAAAAAACCCGCCGCGGCGGGTTTTTTTGCGCGGCCTTGGCCCTGCAAACAAGGCTGGCCCCGTACGTCTGGGATCAGTGGTTGTCGGTCAACTGGTCAAGAATGGCTGGGTTTTCCAGTGTCGAGGTGTCTTGTGTGATCGCCTCGTTCTTGGCCAAGCTGCGCAGCAAGCGGCGCATGATCTTGCCGGAGCGGGTCTTGGGCAAGTTCTCACCAAAGCGGATGTCTTTGGGTTTGGCGATGGGGCCAATCTCTTTGCCCACGTGGTCGCGCAAGATTTTGGCAATCGCTTTGGCTTCGTCACCCACAGGACGTGAACGCTTCAACACCACAAACGCGCAGATGGCTTCGCCCGTGGTGTCGTCAGGACGACCCACCACCGCGGCTTCGGCCACCAGATCGGTGCAGCTCACCAAGGCCGATTCAATTTCCATGGTGCCCATGCGGTGGCCCGAGACGTTCAACACGTCGTCGATGCGGCCGGTGATGGTGAAGTAGCCCGTCTTCTCGTCGCGAATCGCACCGTCGCCCGCCAAGTAGTACTTGCCTTTGAACTCTTCGGGGTAGTAGCTCTTCACAAAGCGATCTGGGTCACCCCAGATGGTGCGAATCATGGAAGGCCAAGGGCGCTTGACCACCAAGATGCCGCCTTGGCCGTTGGGCATGTCATTGCCAGCCTCGTCCACGATGGCCGCTTGAATGCCGGGGAAGGGCAAGGTGCAAGAGCCGGGCACCATGGGTGTCACACCGGGCAGGGGCGTGATCATGTGGCCACCGGTTTCGGTTTGCCAGAAGGTGTCGACGATGGGGCAACGGCTGCCGCCCACGTGCTTGTAGTACCACTCCCAAGCGGCTGGGTTGATCGGCTCGCCGACGGAACCCAACAAACGCAGGCTCGACAAGTCGTAGCTCTTGGGATGCACGGCATCGTTGGCTTCTGCTGCTTTGATGAGCGAGCGGATGGCGGTGGGGGCGGTGTAGAAGATCGAGACTTTGTGGTCTTGGATCATCTTCCAGAAGCGGCCAGCGTCGGGGTAACTGGGCACGCCTTCAAACACGATCTCGGTGCCGCCCAAAGCCAAGGGGCCATAGGTGATGTAGGTGTGGCCGGTGACCCAGCCGATGTCGGCGGTACACCAGAACACGTCGTTGGCCTTCAAGTCGAAAGTCCACTTGGTGGTCAAGGCAGCATGCAGCAAGTAGCCTCCGGTGCTGTGTTGCACGCCCTTGGGTTTGCCGGTGGAGCCGGAGGTGTAGAGTACGAACAAGGGATGCTCGGCACCCACCCATTCAGGTTCGCAGGTGGTGGCTTGCTTGTCAGCCAAGTCGCTCATCCAATGGTCGCGGCCTGCCACCATGGCGATGTCGCCTCCGGTGCGCTTGACCACCAACACGTTTTTCACCGAGTCGCAGCCGCCCAAGGTCATGGCTTCGTCCACGATGGCTTTGAGGGGCAGGTGCTTGCCGCCGCGCACTTGTTGGTCCGCCGTGATGATGGCCACCGCGCCTGTGTCTTCCACGCGGTCACGCAAAGACTGGGCCGAGAAGCCACCGAACACCACCGAGTGGGTGGCGCCGATGCGGGCGCAGGCTTGCATGGCGGCCACACCTTCGATGGACATCGAGATGTAGATCATCACGCGGTCGCCTTTTTTGACGCCGATGGACTTCAAGACGTTGGCGTATTGGCAGGTCTTGGCCAGCAATTGGCTGTAGGTGGCTTTGGTCACTTCGCCGCCGTCGGCTTCGAAGATGATGGCGGTCTTGTCGCCCAAGCCCTTTTCAATGTTGCGGTCCAAGCAGTTGTAGGAGGCGTTCAAGGTGCCATCTTCAAACCACTTGAAGAAGGGCGCATGGCTTTCGTCGAGCACTTTGGTGAACGGCGTTTTCCAGCTCAGCAGTTCGCGCGCTTGCTCAGCCCAAAAGCCTTCGTAATCCGTCTCTGCTTTTTTGCACAAGGCTTCGTAAGCGGCCATGCCGGACACGTTGGCTTGCTTAACGAACGCAGCCGATGGCTGGTGAATGGTGATGTCGCTCATGAACCGGTCTCCTCTTATATGGCGGTATCTGTCAAAACCCCGTGACTGTGGGGCGGCGCTCTTACAAGGGTCTGACTGATTTGGGGCTGACAAACCCTTGGATTTGTCCCAAATCAACCAAGTCTCAGTGATCGCTGGATGCGCTGGGCAGGAGGTCCGTCAGGTCTAGGTGAATACCCAAGTGCTGGGCGATGAACTGCCGCGCCGTGTCCTGCCAGCCGCCCAGCTCGGACTGGTAATGCAGCAGGCCCGGGTCGTCCAGCAAGCCGTCATTGAAGTCCAGCGGGGTGGGAAAACGCAGTTGGAACAACTCGTATTCGGTTTGGTACAGCTTGGGCGCTTGTTTGGCGGTGGCGGAAATCGCGCGCAAACGGCCTTGGTGGCTCCAGTCGCAAAACAAGAGGTGGCCCATGCGCAGCATCAGCACGCATTGGTTGGGCGCGATCTTGCCCAAAATTTTGGCGTAGCTCAGCTCACCGGTGGGGTCGATTTTTTGCAGTTCTTCGACCGCTTGTTCGCCCAAGGCGATCCACGCTTCCAAGATGTGACCAGCGTGGAAATAGGCTTCCCAAAAACGGCGGCGATAGGGGCCGATGTCGTCTTCGGTGTGGCGCAAGATCTCAAAAAATGCATCCATGGTGCGGCTGGTCAGCCAACGGCTGGCGGTCTCTATCGCTTCGCGGCGCACGCCCAGCCAGCCTGCGTGGTTGTGGCGCGGGTCGCCCAAGGTGCGCAGCAGCTCTGAGAGCAAGACGTTCTTGATGTCTTGCGGTGGGTTGCGGTCAAACCAAGGCGAGAGCAGGCTGTAGGCAAACTCGTCGCGGCACAGCGGGTAGCGCAGGCGTTGCGTGGGTTTGCCCAGGTCATGCATGGCCCATTCACACATGCGCTTGACATAGCCTATGGTGCTGCGCACGTCTTCAGGGGCTTGCAAGGCTTCGATGAAGGCTTGCTTGCAAAAGTTGTTCAGCCAAAAGCCTGAGGTCAAGGCGTGGCGCTCTTGCCATTGCGCCAGTGTTTTGTCGGCGGCCATGCCCAAAATGTCATTGGCCACATGCACGGGGCCATTCAGGGGGTCGAGTACATCGAGGGTGGTGATGAGCCGCTCTAGGCCATTGGCTTCGGTCTCGGACAGCGAGGCCAGCACGCGTGGGTCTAAAAAAAACGCGCGTGCCGTGTGGGCCAGTTTCAAGAAAACGGGGTTCTCGGGCTTGAACCCTTGCAAATAAGTGTGCAGCAAACCACGGCCCCACTTGAGGGGGCGGCGTGTGTTGAGGGCCTCGGGCACCGCCACCTCAAAGTAGCGGTCGGTCAGCGGCGTGTGGGTGTGCAGGCCGCGTTCGGCGTCGAGCCACAGGGCGTAGGGAATGTGGCGCCAATCACGCTGGCGCGGTGTGGCGCTGCTGGGCGCAAACGCCACGCGCTCAAACGCGCTGAAGGTGCGTTCGCCCACGGTGCGCAAGTCGGGGTCTTTGCCCAAGCCACCGCCGCGCTTGGTGCGCGCGGCATGGGCCAACTGGTCAAAGTCGTGGGGCAGGGGGGCGAAAAACGCGGACATGGTTGTATGAGGCGGCGCCGTGGCTCTAGCGCACCGTTTCTTGCATCTTCTTCAAGGTGCTGCTGGGGCCTTTGGTCGCGCCGGTCTCAGTCGGCTGGAAGGCCAGCACAAAGCGCAGCTCGACGCGGCGATTTTGGGCGTCGTTGTCTTGGCTGATGGGGCGCTCGTTGGCATAGGAGCTGATGCCAAACACGGGCTGTTCGCGCTCGTTGCGGTAGCTTTGCATGCCTTCGGCGCCCAACACTTTGTAGACCGCACGGGCGCGGTCTAGGCCCAAATGCCAGTTGTTGTAGTCCCCACGGTGCAGCGGCACCGAGTCGGTGTGGCCTTCAATCAGGATGGTTTCAATCTCCACCTGTTGTGGGTTGGGTGGGCAGTCGGCCGGCAGTTGGCGGCGTTGCGAAAAGATGTAGCAAGGCAACACCTGTTGCAGTTGTTCGGCGGATTGGCGCAGCGTGCGCACGCCCAAGCCTTCTAACTCGGCGCTGCCCCGTGCAAACAAGGTGTCGGCGGGCAAGCTGATGACGCCCGACACTTGGTTGATGGTCACAGGCACCCCCGCGTTTTGCAGCTTGGTGCCAATGGTGTGGACCACGGTGGCGAGTGGGTCAGCCGGGGGTTTGGGCGGCGGCTCGGGCTTGCGTGAGAGCAGCACCATCACCATCACGATGAAGATGAACAGCAGGCCAATCATCAGGTCACTGGCCGAAGCCATGTAACCCGACTCTTCGACCTGCTCGTGGGTGGCCGTGGTGTGGCGGCGTGTTTTGATGAACATGGTTGAGGCGAGCTGGTCTTATGCCTTGGGTGGCAAAGCGTCGATGAACTCGTCCAACACTTCTTCGAGGTTGGTGATGCTGCCGCTGAGTTGGTTGACAGCGCTGGCCAAGTGTTGGTCCATCTTGGTGTGCAAGTCGGCAATTTGTGTGCTGTAACCCGAGACGCCTTGGGTCAGGGCGTCGACCGTGCCCGTGAGTGCTTTTTGCGCATCTTGCAAATGCGTGCGCACATGGCCCAGTGCTTCTTCGGCGGACACGGCGCTGGTTTTGAGCGTGTCCACGGTTTGGCCGAGGGCTTGGTTCATGGGCACCAAGGCTTCTTTGAAATCACTGGCCGCTGCGCGTTGCAGGTTGACCGAGCTTTCAATCGAGCTGGCGCTGTCTTTGAATTTGTCCGCGACTTGGTCAATCTTTTGGACCGTGCTTTGCAAGCCCGTCATGGCGCCTTGCACACTGGCAATGGTTTGGCCAAAGCTCTGAAGCAAGGTTTCCATCTGCTGTGTGCCTTGGTTGCCGGCGGTGGCGGCGCGGCCGAGGGCGGCGTCGAGGTCGGTCACGGTGGCGCGTGTGGTTTGGATGGTTTGCGCCAAGGTGTTCACCGCATCGTTGAACGAAGCGAGGCCGTTTTCAATGCCCTGCGTCATGGCGGCACCCGCCTTGCTGAGTTCGCCCGCCGCTTGGCTGCCCGCGCTGCCAAAGCTTTGGCTCGATGCCTGAATGGTGTCGGCTAAGGTGCCGATCTTGTCAAACGCGGGTTGCATGTGGCGCGACAGGGCGTCACCAATGGCATTGGCAAAGTCGCCCTCAAAGCGGCGCAATTCGCTCACTTGTGAACGGTTCTCGTCCAAGATGTCTTGGAACAAAGCCAGTTGCATGCGCACGCTGGCTTCTGCCGCGTTGTCTGGCACTTGTGCGCGCAGGGTGTGGCACAAGGTGTCAATGCTCATTTGCAAATTTTCCAGCGCCACTTTGGCACGCCAGTTCCACACCAGCGAGCACAGCAAACCTGCGATGGAGGTGATGAACTTGCCACCCGCCGTCGCAATGAGGGATTGCAAGGCTTGGTCTTGTTGGCGTGCCGACACATCCAAGGCATTGAGCGCCAAGCCCGCTTGCTGCAAAGCCACGGCCAAGAAGATGAAGGTACACATCAAGCCAAAGCCAATCAACAAATTGGGCATGGTCTCAAACAAGGCCAAATTCATGCGGCCCCCAAGCACGCTGCGCACCGTCCATGTGTCGGCATGGCTGCGAAAGCTGTAGCTGCTGCGTGGGCCTGCGCTCATGCCGTGGTGGGTGGGCAGATCAATCAAACCTGCTTCTGTCTCGCGCAGCAAAAACTTCAGCTCGTGGTCGCTGGTTTTGCTCTCGGCCAAGGCCAGCGCTTCGCGGCTGCTGCTTTGGCTAGCACCGAGGCGCGCATCCAGCGCCACCACTTCGGCACGCACGCGTCGAATGCGCGAAGCCCACACGCCAAAGCTCAAGAGCGAGAAGATGAAAATCATGGCCGCGATGGCCAGTGGCACAGCCAACTGTTGAAGTTGGGCGAGGTAGGGATTCATAAGCATCTCTCTATTGTCAACACTTGTTTTCTCAGAAAAGTGGTGAACTATTGACGTACTTCCGCGATGCCCCCACTGCGCAACACCCGACGTGCGCAGGCGTTCCACAACACACCCAATTGCGGCACCCACAAGGTCAGGCGCTGGCGCGCACGGGTGAGGCCGGTGTAGACCAACTCACGGGTGAGCACCGGGGACTCTTGTGCGGGCAGCACCAACAACACATGTGCAAATTCAGAGCCCTGTGATTTGTGCACCGTCATGGCAAACACCGTGTCTACGCTGTCCAAGCGCGATGGCATGACCCAGCGCACGCCCCCCCCGTTTGGCTTGGCCTCTGTGGCGGGAAAAGCCACGCGCAGCACACCATCGGGGCTGGGCAGGCACAAGCCGATGTCGCCATTCATCAGGTCCAAGGCGTAGTCGTTGCGCGTCACCATCACTGGCCGGCCCACATACCACGTGCTTTGACCCAAGCCCAAGGCTTGCTCCACGTGTGTGTTGAGTTGCGTCACCCCCAGCGGGCCTTCGCGGACGGCGCACAAGACACAAAAGGATGTGAAGGCTTGCAGCAAGGCCAAGGCTTGGTCATCGGTACACGGGACGGCTTGCCCTGTGGCGCTGGGACGGTGTGGGCCGAGTCGCGTCAACCACTCGCGCCATCCGTGGCGCAAACCCGCGCCCAGCTGCGGGTCGCTGGCGTTGCCCAACTGCAGACGTGTCACATCGGGTTCGGTGTCGTCTGCATCGATGCGAGCTTGCACGGGCAAGCTGGCGAGCCAGTCGGGGGCGTTTTTCCACAAGGCTTTGAGGGCGGCGGTGTTGTCGGCCACCTCGGCGTTGACCGCGCGAGCCCATTGACCGATGCCGCTCTTGGCATCAAAGCGGTGGCTGTGTGTCAGGGTGACAGTTTGGTTTTTCAGCAAGGCCCCGGTGCACAGCTGCGCCATCACGGCACCAGCCTCCACCGACGCGAGCTGGTCTTTGTCACCGAGCAAAATCAAGCGCGCCGAGGTGGGCACGGCTTGCAGCAGGCGGGCCATCATTTCGAGGTCCACCATGGAGGCTTCGTCGACCACCACCACATCGGTGGCGAGTGCATGCAGCTGTGTGTCACGGCGGTTGGTTTGCAGCAGTCGGTGCAAGGTTTGCGCTTGGGTGGGGATGCGCGTTTGCACATCGACCGGCATGCGGGTCAGCGCTTGGCTGATGGACTCGGTCAAACGTGCCGCCGCTTTGCCTGTGGGCGCGGCCAAGTGAATTCGCAAGTCATGGGCCGCAGTGCCCACCAGCAAGGCCAGCAGTTTGACCACGGTGGTGGTTTTCCCTGTTCCAGGCCCGCCTGTGATGAGCGTGATGCGGTGGTGTGCCGCCACCTCACAGGCCAAGCGCTGCATATCGGGCGCCAATGGTGGGGTGTCGGCGCGCTTGGGAAACAAGTCGTCCAAGCGTTGTTGCAAATCAGCGGGCACATCACAAGGCAGAGCCAAGCGTTGTGTGATGTGTTGGCGAATCTGTTGCTCGGCGGTCCAAGCACGGCGCAAATAAAGTTGCGCGCCGTGTGCGTCGTGGTGCAGGACCAAGGGGCTGGTTGGGCCCTGTATCCAAGGGAGGGTGGCTGCTGCGTCGATCAGCCCGGCCGGCAGGCTGGCAGTTTGTTCGTCGCTCCAGCCGAGCAAGGCACCCGCTTGGGTGTGCAAGGTGGTGAGGTCCAAGCACGCATGGCCGCGTCCCCATTGGTGACTGGTCAGGGCGGCCAGCCACAGATGGCGAGGGTCATCACTGGCTTGCTTGCTTTGCAAGAGATTGGCCAAGGAGGTGTCTAAACCTGTCAGCGGTGCTGGGAAAGCCCATGACGAATTCAGCAAGGGCGACAGTGCGTGTGAGGTGGGCATGTGATGCGTTGAAGCTAGTGAAGAAACCCACAGCGTGTGGGCTTCTTCGTGGCGATCTATCCCTTTCAGTGGTTGTGCATCATGGGCATTTCAGGGGTGGCATCCACACCATAGCCCAACAGTGAGGGATCCAGCATGCCCGCGATCATGGCGATGTGACCAAACACCAAAAACAGCGCCACGCAGATGGCGTGTGCTTTGCGTTGCTCGGTGGCACTCGCACGGCCATTGACGAAGCCTAGTTCTTGCAGGGCGATGAAGATCAAGGGCAGACCGCTGATCAAGTAGCAGCCGACCGCGATCACATCGATGGCGGTGCGCCACTCGCCTGCCCGTGTGATCGGCACGACGGCCGTGGTCATCAAGTAGGCAATGACGCCGACAAAGTACAGACCCACCGTGATACCCGCCACGCGGTTGAGTTGGTGGACCCAGCCTGTGGCCTTATGCGTGAACAGAAGGTAAAGCTCAGTGATGGCCAGCGTCTCGGCCAAGATCACGGGGATGGCCATAAAAGTCAACAGGTTCCACGGTTGGTTCGCCGCGAGTAACGCCATGTAATGCGTCATGTTCATAAAGTTCTCCAATCAAAAAAATCAAAAGCCCAGAGAGGGACGATGCGTTTTGTCAGCTCAGAGAAAAGACTTTGGGAGGCTTGAATTGCGGGTTGGGTAGGTCTTGCAACACCAGTGTGCGAAAGAACGGGTTCAGGTCTTGTGCAACGTTCAGGTCTGAACCAACTTCATGGGGGATGGCGGACAGCAAACCAACGCAACACAAATGGCCCGTGAGCTTGCAGGCCTCGGTGGATGCGGGAGCCGAGGCGTCCTCGCAAGCGTGCCCTTCATGCACAACCACAGTGTCGACGGTAGATGTAGGCCCACGCTCGATAGGCATCGCAGCCGCATGAAACATGCTGCTGAACAAGCTGATGCACAAGAGGAAACAGAAGGTTCGCATGCGTTGATTTTAGGTGGGCATTGGTTCGATCAGGCCAGCGTAGGGCAGTGAGCCCTCGATGAATGACACGCGCGGGCTTGGCATCAGGTCTTTGTCGACAGCAACGCATCCAAGGTTTCAATCAATGCCTGCGGCGGTCTGTGCGCATGCACACCCGCGCCTTCTTGGTGGATGCCGCGCAAAAACAGATACACCGCGCCGCCCATGTGTTGGGCGTAGTTGTAATTGGGCAAGCGCACTTGGAGGAGACGGTGCAAAGCCAAGGTGTAGAGCACGTATTGCACGTCATAGCGTTTGTGGAGCACGGCGTCTTGCAAGGTGGCGGCGTCGTAGCTGGGCAATTTGTTGGACTTGTAGTCCACCACCCAATAGCGGCCATCGTGTTGCAACACCAAGTCTAATGAGCCGGTCAGCATGCCTTGCATCACCCGCGCTTGCAGCGCAGGGCGAGGCGTGCCTTGGAACACATGGGCGCGGATGTGTTGGTCCAGTGTCGCCGCGCTCAGGTGATGCACTTGCAGGTTGAACTCCATCTCGGGCCACAGGGCATCGTCGCGGATTTCGCGCAACACCAACGCGGGTGCATCCAGTGCATCCAAGGGCAGGGGCGTTTGCAACACAGCTTGCAGCCACGGTGTGAGTTGTGCGCGTTGTGCTTCGTCGAGTTGCAGCCAGCTGGTTTTGCGTGCCAACAAGGTTTGCCATGCTTGCAGCGCCCATGCCGGAGCCCGCGCGTGGGCCACGGGCCAACCGTTTTGCGCCAACCATTCGAGCAGGTCGTGCAGCAGCGTGCCGTAGCGTGCGCCCGCAGGGAAGGTTTGCCACGCGCTGAGGCTCTCAGGCTCAGTTGTTGGTAGGACGTGGGTGCTTGCAACGCTGGCATTTACGTCGGTCATGGCATCCGTCATCGCATCCGCCACAGCTTCGTCGCGTTTGGATTCGGAGACCAGCCCGCGCGTGATCGCGCTGAAGCTGGCTGTCCACCATGCGCTGTGGTGAGCGCGTTGGGGTGTGCGGGCGTCTTGTGTGGCGCTGGGTGACGTTGCCGCTTGATACACCGTGGCTTGCAGCTCAGGCAAGGGGGCGATGTGGATGTGCTCGCAGGTTCCCCACAAACGGTGCAACTGGGGGACCAAATCGCCACGTGTTTGGCGTGCGAGCAACAGCGACAAGGCGCTGCGTTTGAGCGTGTTCTTTTCTGCGCTGCCACTCAAATCAAGTCTGGTTTCAGCCACCCCCAACCACACGCCACGCTGCGCACGCGTGAGGGCCACGTAGAGCAAGCGCATGTCTTCTTCGACCGAGGTGGCTTCTGCGTCGCTGTCGTCCGCCTCGTCGACTTGTGCGAAGTTGGCTTTGGCTTTTTTCTCCACCGCGAAAGCGCCTGCAAATGGGATGAACACCAGCGGGTATTGCAAGCCTTTGCTCTTGTGATAGGTGATGACTTTGACGCACAACGCATCAGTTTCTAGGCGCGCTTGTTGTGCGTCGCTGTCGTGGTGATCGCTTTGGATTTGTTCACCGAGGTAACGCACCAGGGCGTGTTCACCTTGCAGACTTTGTTCGGCGTGTTGCAGCAGTTCGCCCAAGTGCAGCAGGTTGCTCAAACGCCGCTCACCGTCGGTTTGCGCCAGCAGGCGCTGCGCGACGTGTTGGCTGTGCAGCCACTGGTGCAGCATGGGCAGCACGCCGTGTTGTTGCCACAGCACATGCCACTGATGGAATTGTTCAAGCAGCAGCTCCCACTGTGCTTCGTTTTGTGTGAGGGCCAACAATTCGTGCAAGTCCAATGCCCACAAGCGACTGCCCACTGCGGCACGGACCGCATGGGTTTGACGGGGCGAGGCCACGGCACGCAGCATGCGCCAAAGGTCGGTGGCTTCGGTGGATTGGTAGACGCTGGTGTGGTCCGACAAATACACACTGGCGATGCGCCGCGCATGCAGTGCCTGGCGCATCGCGTCAGCTTGTTTTTGGCTGCGCACCAAGACGGCCATCTCGCTGGGGTTGGCGACTGCTGTGTTGAGCAAGTCGGCCATTTGGTCGGCAAATACTTCTGCGGTGTGATGCAAGTAGCGCGCGCTGCTCACCACCTCAGCATCGCCTTCGGGTTGCATGTGCCACACGGTGAAAGGTGGGCGTTCTGTGCCGTTCACGATGAGCGGGGGTTCTTTGCCTTTGGCCGAAACTTTGACAAATTCAATCTCGCCTTGGGCCGATGCAAAGGGCTGCGGGGTCTGCATGAACACATGGTTGAGCGCATCAACCAAGCCGGCGCTGGAGCGATGGTTGCCCGTGAGCGTGTGCAGCGCGTTGTGGTCATGGGCTTGCGCTTGCGCGTCTTTGCGCGCTTGAAGGTAAGTCCCCAAGTCCGCGCCACGGAAACTGTAGATGGCTTGTTTGGGGTCACCAATCATCACCCACGCGTTGGCATCGGTGCAGGCGTGTGGGGCATAGATGCGGTCAAGCGTGCCGTACTGCCAAGGGTCGGTGTCTTGAAACTCGTCCACTAAAGCGACGGGGTATTGCTGGTGAATGGCGTGGGCGAGTCGGCCATCGTCGGCCATGACGGCGTGATGCAGATT
This sequence comes from uncultured Burkholderiales bacterium, assembly GCA_903886485.1. Classification (GTDB taxonomy): domain Bacteria; phylum Pseudomonadota; class Gammaproteobacteria; order Burkholderiales; family Burkholderiaceae_C; genus Limnohabitans. Next base: position 118,675 of record CAISMH010000019.1, on the reverse strand, counting down.
TTGCAACAGGTCCGAAAAATCAAACGCAGCGCGTTGCGCTTTGGCGGCTTTGTAGGCTTCGCCCACGGCGTGTGCGGCGTGCAGCGCGATGCGTTGGGTGGTGCTGGGCTCGGCTGCCCGTGTGTGGATGTGTTCAGCCACGGCGGCGAAAAATGCAAAGCCTTCGGCCTCGGCCCAGCCCTTGTCTTTGAGCGCTTGGGTCGTGAAGCGCTCAAGCACTTTGGGGTCTGCGGCCTCATTTCGCGTGGCCCAAGCATGCAGCACTTGGAGCCAGTTGGCGAAATAGTCAGCGCGCACGCCTTTGAATTTTTTCTGCGCGCTGGCGTCTTGCAGGGCCTGCAACACGGAGTCGCTCCAAGCGTCACGGGCAGCTTGGGCGCTGGCTTCCACTGTGGCCTGCCACGCCATGTGTGCGGCGATGGCTTGTGTGGGCGTGAGGTCAGGGGGCGTCACATGGCGTGGTTTGCGTTCTTGCTCTCGCCACATCTCGCGCAAGGTTTTTAACAGTTGCGTGGGATCCTGTCCGATCAGCGGCGCGATGTGCTGCAGGGTCGCGACTGGCAGTGGGTAAAACCATGCGCGCCAATAGTCTTGTACCAGCGTGAGTTTGAGCTCGTCGGCATTTTCCAGACGTGTTTGTTCAAACAGGTTGTGGCTCTCGAGTGCGTGCTGGGTGAGCATGCGGCGCGACCAAGCGTGGATGGTGTAGATGGCGGCATCGTCCATCCACTCAGCCGCGCAGTTGAGTTGCAAGGCGCAGCGCGGCCACAAGGCGATGTCAAAGCTGTCACGCAGTGCCACCAGAAATTCGTCCACATGCAAGTTGGGAGGCAGCGCACGACCTTGGGCGCTCAGATCAAAGAAAGTGGCGGCTTGGCTCAGACGCGCACGAATGCGCTCGCGCAGTTCGGCGGTGGCTGCGTCGGTGAAGGTCATCACCAAAATTTGCGGCGGTAGCAACGCCTCGACCCGTTGGTGACCGAGCACCAAGCGAAGGTAGAGCGCGGCCAGCGTCCATGTTTTACCGGTGCCTGCGCTGGCTTCAATGACTTGACGGCCATGCAGCGGGAGCGTGAGTGGGTTGAGGGCCTTCATGCGTCGGCCTTTGGCTCAGGCGCGGCACTCAGATGTATGACTTTGGCGGCTGTGTAAATGGGCGCATACAAGCGCATGCCCCAAAGGTCGAGGCTGGCTGAGATGTCTTGAAAACCTTGGAAGACGCGATGCAGCGCAGGCGCGTCTTTGTACTCCCCGTGCTTGTTGTGCCCACCTTCAAAGGTGGCTTGTGCTTGACCGATGGGGTCTTTGTTGTCGGCATAGACGCCCATGACGTAGGCGCAGGCGGTTTTGGCGGCAATCGGGAGGGGCTGAGCCCAGGCTTCTAAATAGGCGTGACACAGGTCTTGCAGATGGGCTTTGGCTTGCGTGACCTCGATGGGCTTGAGCTCGACCGCTGCATCGAACCCGATTTGCACGCTGGTGGTGGGCGTACCGCTGGCGCAGGCAGCCAAGTGCTGAAGCCACAGGTGGCTGAGTGTGTCTAGCCGAGGCTGCTGATTTTCTTTTTTGCCTTCCGTCACCGCGCTCGGACGCAGGGCCACTTGCAGCCATGTGCGCGCATCGCGATCGGTGTGCCACAGCGTTTCGCCATCGGCCCATTCAGCACTCAACTGGACAGGCCCCAGCTGCCAGCGGGCCGCTTGCACCCCCAGCGCATGTGGCCATTGGGGTAACAACAGATCGAGCTGATCACGCAAATGTTGACGGTCGCGCAACAGCATGTGTTGTTGTGACTCGCCAAAGCCAGCCAAGGCGAGTTGACCGCTCAAGCGCAGTTGGGCCAAGGCATAGGCGGCATCGTCCGCACGGGCAATGGTTTGTGTGAGTTTGTATTTCTCCAGACCACTCAAGGAAAAAGGTTCGTCCTCCTCGGCAGCCTCTACGGGAAGGTCTAGGCGCAAGCGCAAGCGGTCGCGTAAAAAAACCTCCACGGGTTGCCTGAGCAAGCGTTGCAGATCTTGCAGTGTCAGTTCGACTGGCGCAGGGGTCTGTGCGTGCATGGCTTTCGAGGTCTGTGACGTGGCCGCACGTGTCAACGCCCGCTGCCAATCGTGCGCGTAGGTTTCAAACGCAGAGCCTGCTGTGAAGTACTTGTGCGAGAACGCTTGCAAGGGCTGAAGCAGTGCTTCGCAGGCAGGCTTGTTGTGTTCCCCAGCAGGGCTTTGCGTCCATGCCGTGTTGAGGTAGTCCATGAGTTGCGCGACCAGCACCGAGGGGGGCTTGACTTCATGGTCTGTGGTGCGGCGACCCTGCCAGCTGATGTAGAGCTTGTCACGTGCCGACAACAAGGCTTCTAGAAACAAATAGCGGTCATCTTCGCGGCGTGAGCGGTCACCGGCACGCCAGTGGGATGACGTGGCACCTGCGTGGGCAGCGTCGCTCATCAAGTCAAAGTCACGTGGGGTTTGGCTGCGCGGGTAGTCGCCATCGTTCATGCCGAGCAAACACACGCATCGAAAGGGAATCGAGCGCATGGGCATGAGCGTTGCAAACTGCACGCCACCACCAAAGAAGCGGCGCTGCATGGCGGGCTGTTGCAGTTGGGCCATCCAGTGTTCGCGCACCACCACCAAAGGCAGCGGCGCATCGAAGCGTGCCAGTTGGCATTCGGCCAGCCAGCTTTCGAGTGGGGCCATCACGCGCTCGATCAGACGTTCGTCGGCGTCGTCGCTGGGTTGGAAGAACAAGGCCACCAACTGCTGCAACACTGCCACCCATTCGGTGGGCGTGTGGTCTTGGCGCAGCTTCAGCAAGGCCATTTGTGTGTGTCGCAGCCATTGCAGCAGGCCATCAGCCATGTGTGCATCGAGGCCGCCTATGCCGGCTTGTGGCAGGGTGTCGGCCCAAGGTGTGGCGAGTTCGTCGGTTGCGCCCGTGGCATAACCCAGCAACAAACGCTCCAAACCAAATAGCCAGCTGTTTTGATGGGCGTCTGGCATGTCGGCTGCAATGCCCCAAGGCTGGCGGTGTGGCGCGTCCAAGCCCCAACGCACACCCGCATCGGCCAACCACGTGTCGAGTTGGGCCACGTCGTGTTCTTCAAGGTTGAAGCGTTGACGCACAGCGGCCACTTCAAACAAGCTTTGCCACTCCACGCGTGTGATGCGCAGTTGCGGCAACTGCAGCAAGGTGTCGAGGGCTTGCACCAGTGGCTCTGTGCGCGGCGTGGTGTCGGCCACGGTGTAGGGCAGGTGACGCGGGTCGTGGCTGGTGAAGCGGCCAAACACAGCATGGATGTGCGGTGCAAAGTTGGCCATGTCGGGCACCATCACCATGATGTCGGCAGGGTGCAAGGTCGGGTCGGCATCCAGCCATGCCAGCAAGCGGTCGTGCAGCACCTCGACTTCGCGCTGGGCGGCGTGGGTTTGCACAAATTGGATGCTGGTGTCATGGGCGGGCACTGGCACAGGTGTGTGTGGCAGTGGCTCTAGGTTGAGCAAAGACGACTGCAAGCGCTCCAACATCGTGGGCTCGCGGCCCTCATCTGCGGCGGTGTCTGCAGGGTCTACAAACACATCGACGCGGTTGAATAGGCCTTTGTAGTGGTCGACATCGTCAAAGTTATCGAGCAAGTGCAAATAGTCGCGTCCATGTTTGCCCCATGCGGCCAGCAGCGGGTGGGTGTCGGTGTGCAGCGTGTATTGCTCGGCTTCACTGAGCGAGCCATCGTGGTGCGGGATGGGCAAGCCCGCTTTGTGCGCTTGGCGTTGCTTGCCGAGCTTCGCCAGTGGCACGCGGCTCTCCACCACATGGCCCCAGTAATGCTGACACGGGTTTTGCACCAGCATGAGCACTTGGCACACGCGGCCCAAAGCGGCCAGTGCTTGCACGGTTTGCATGGGCAGCGAGGTCACGCCAAACACCATGAGGCGATGCGGTACACCGGCTGGGCGTTGGCCTTGTGGCAAGGCGGCCATCTGGGCAATGAACGCTTCGTGCACTTTGGCACGTGAGCTAAAGCTGTGCCCCAGCGCGTTTTGTACGTCGGCGTCTTCTGCTAAGTCCTCGAGCAAATCGCGCCACAAGGCGGGCTGCCAGCTTTGCGCGGGGGGGAGTGGGGTGGCGCTGCCCGTGGGGGTTCGAAGTTGGTCACGGGTCTGGGCCCAGTCTTCTAACCAATCGGCGCGGTAATTTTGGTAGCCATCGAGTACGTCGGCCAGTTGTGCCGCCAGCTGGTAGGCGCGGCGGTTCATGGGGGAAGCTTCGCCTTGTGCTTGACCCAAATAGTTGTTGAGTGGTGCGAAGTTGGGTTGTTTGAGCAAGTCGGGCAGGCGACGCATGATGCGCCACACCAAAGGTGACTTGTCCAGTGGCATGTGTGCGGGCACGCTGTCAGGCCCCAACACCGCTCGGTAGATTTGCCACAGCTTGGTGGATGGCAGTTCCACTTGCGTGGCGGCGCAAATGCCAAGGTCATTGGCCAAGGCCAATTCCAACCAATGCTTCATGCCGTTGCTTTGCACCAGCAGCACCTCAGGCGCGAGCACGGGCAGCGGGTGCTGGCGAATGAACTGCACCGCCAACTCACGCAGGCCTTCGAGCTGGTTGCTATGAAGCACCATAAAACCGGTGGTGTGGGGGCTAGACATGGGTGAGGCGAGGGCTGGACTTGGGGCTAAACAAACAGGGGCCAACAAGCATACTGGATGCGTTGAGTGCGTCCGCCCCCGCGTCAGGCCTAAACACCCTCGGGTTTGACTTGGGCCCTTGCGATCACGGGCTTCCAGCGCGCTTGTTCGAGTTTGATGAACGCCTCAAACTCAGCCCGTGTGTTGCCGATGGCGAGTGCGGTGTCTTGGGCCAATTTTTCATGAACGGTTTTGCTGCGTGCCGCAGCGACCGCTTCTTTCTCCAGTTTGTCGAGGTCGGCTTTGGGCAGTTTGCTAGGGGCTAACAGACCGTACCACTGGGTCATCTCAAAGCCTTTGTAGCCCTGCTCGGCCACGGTGGGCACCTCGGGCAGTAGGGGCAGGCGTGTGCTGCTGCCTGTGGCAATGCAGCGCAATTTGCCCGCTTTGATGAATTGCAGCAACGCGGGTGCGCCCACGGCGGCGGCTTGCAAGCGGCCAGCCATCAGGTCGGTCAGCATCGGACCTGTGCCGCGATACGGCACATGCAACACGAAGATGTCGCATGCCATCTTCAAGTATTCAAACGCCAAGTGCCCAGCGCTGCCGTTGCCTGCAGAGCCGTAGTTGAGTTGGCCCGGATGCGCCTTGGCGTAGGCCACAAATTCTTTGAGGTTCTTCACCGGCAAGTCGGGGTGGACGACATACAGACTGGGCACTTTGGAGATGAGGGTGATGGGTGTGAAGTCTTTGTTCACGTCGTAGGGCAGCTTGGCAAAGATGTAGGGGTTGACGGCCAAGGTGCCGATGTGGCCCAAGATGAGGGTGTGGTCATCGGTGGCGTTGGCGACTTCTTGCATGGCGATGTTGCCCGCGCCGCCGGGTTTGTTGTCCACAAACACGCTTTGACCGATCGTCTTGCCCAGTTCACCTGCCAGCGCACGCGCCACAATTTCAGAGCTGCCGCCCGGTGCAAAGGGCACCACCAAGCGCAAGGGTTTGCTGGGCCACGCGGCCTCTGCGTGCGACAGCAGAGGCGACCAAGCCAGCGCTGTTGCCGTCGTGTTGGCTAGGAGTTGGCGGCGATTGAATAAGTGCTGAGTCAAAATAAGGCCCTCTGATACCGATAGCAATGAAAGACGTGTGATGCGCCTAACGCGAATGCCTGCAATGTACCTGCCGCATGGGGGTGGGCCCTCATTTTTTATGACGGGCGAGCGCAAGCGCTTGTACCAAGACACAGAAAACTTTTTACGCAGCGTATCGGGCACCTTGCCCACCACGCCTCAGGCAATTTTGATGGTGACGGCGCACTGGGAGACGCACATCCCCAGCTTCACAGGTGGCGCCAAGCCTGCGTTGATTTACGACTACAGCGGGTTTCCGCCCGAGACTTATGAGATTCAGTACCCCGCACCCGGCCAGCCCGCGCTGGCTGCACGGGCCGCAGCCTTGCTGCAAGAAGCGGGTTATCCGGTGCGCGTGGATGACGACTATGGCTGGGACCACGGTGTGTTCATCCCGTTGAAGGTGATGTTTCCTGAGGCGAACATTCCTGTGGTGGCCATGTCGATTCATCCGAGTTTGGACCCTGCGTTGCATTGCAAGCTGGGACAGGCCTTGAGCCGCTTGCGCGAGGAAGGTGTGTTGGTGGTGGGCAGTGGCATGAGCTTTCACAACTTGCGCAACTTCGCCCAAGGTGGGCCTGCCTCCGAGCAGTTTCATGCTTGGCTCGATGAGGCACTTGCAGGCGACCAAGCACAACGCACCGAGCGTTTGATGCACTGGCACACAGCGCCTGGCGGTGCGGCGTCCCATCCCCGCGAAGAGCATATGATTCCTCTGATGGTGGCCAGTGGCGCGGGCAGTGATTCACCAGGCAGAAGGATGTGGTCCGGCCGAGTGGGCCCGACCCATTTGGGGGCTTGGGTATTTGATTGAGCGCAAGGGTTTACCCTTTGGGTCACGTCTTGGCATCCCCAGCAGGGGGGGCTGGTTTTCAGGTGCAGAATGCGGGTTCATTTCGTGGCTTGAAAAATCCGCATGCAAGTGAAAAACGAAATTCAAAGAAGTTTTTATTTTCAAAGTAGGAGACAAAGATGAAATTGTTCAAAACACTGGTGCTGTCGTCTGTGATTGGTGTGGCCTCTCTGGCGAGCGCACAAAGCGTCAAGATTGTTGGCTTGGTGGAGCTGACGGGAACGGGGACGACCTCGGGTACGAACTTTGACAACGGCATCAAGCTGGCCGTCAAAGAGATCAATGCGGCGGGCGGCATCTTGGGCAAGAAGGTGGACTACGTGTCGTACGACACGCAATCGAACCCCGGCGTTGCCAAGGGTCTGACCGACAAGGCCGTGGACGAGGGCGCTTATGTCGTCATGGGCCCTGTGTTCTCTGGCTCCATCATGGTGAGCATGGCCTCTACCAAGCGCGCTGAGATTCCAAATTTCACGGGCGGTGAGGCCGCTGCGATCACGCAGCAAGGTAACCCCTACGTTTTCCGTACCTCGTTCACACAGTCCACGGCGATGCCCAAGATTGCCAACTACATCAAAGACAAAGTCAAGGCCAAGACCGTTGACGTGGTGTATGTGAACAACGACTTTGGCAAAGGCGGTCGCGATCTGATCATCAAGGCCTTGGAAGCACGTGGCATCAAAGTGGGCGCTGATATTTCGTCTGAGCCCGGCCAAGTGGACTTCAGCAGCGTGGTGGTGAAAGCCAAGCAATCGAATGCAGATGCCTTGTTTGCCTATACCAACGAAGAAGAGTCCGCACGTTTGTTGCGCGAGCTGAAGAAGCAAGGCTACAAAAAGCCCGTGATTGGCGAGACAGTGCTGACCAGCCAAAAAGTGATTGAGTTAGCGGGCGATGCCGCGAACGGCGCAATCGCACACGTGGGCTTGACCGCCGATGCGCCACAAGCCGGTGTGAAGAAGTTTGATGCCGCATTCCAGAAGGAATACAACTCACGCTCCGACCACAACGGTTTGAAGGGCTACATCGGCATGTACACCGTGAAGGCGGTGACCGAGAAGTTGGGCAAGTTTGACTCCAAAGCATTTGCGGCCGCGATGAAAAACATCAGCCTCTCTGCCAAAACATACCCCGGTTTGTTGTTGGATATTTCTTACGACGAAAACGGTGACTTGGACCGTGAAAGTTACTTGACCAAAGTTGTGAACGGCAAGCAAGTGGTGAGTGAAATCTTGCCACCCGTCAATAAAAAATAAGCAAGGTTTGAAGCATGTCAGATAGCAATCAGTTCAAGTTGGCCGGTGTCATGGGGATGCCCGTGTTTCAGTCACGCTCGCCCATCCTGCACAACTACTGGATTAAAAAGTACAACTTGAAAGGTGCCTACGGGCACTTCCCCGTGCAGATCGAAAACGTCGAGGCAGCTATCCGAGGTCTGTCTGCGCTGGGGCTTGCAGGTTGCAACATCACGCAGCCACACAAGCTGATGGCGATGAAGCTGATGGACCAATTGAGTCCCATGGCCCAACGCATTGGCGCGATCAACTGCATCGTGGTGCAGCCAGATGGCAGTCTTCATGGCTTCAACAACGATGGGTTTGGCTACATTCAAAGCTTGAAAGATGCCAAGCCCACATGGCGCGCGGATGACGGTCCGATCACCGTCATCGGCGCAGGTGGCGCTGCGCGCGCGGTGGTCATCAGCTTGCTGGATGAAGGGGCAAAAGAAATTCGCTTGATCAACCGCACCCGAGCCAAGGCCGATGAGTTGGCGGCGGTGGACCCTCGCATCGTCAAGACCTACGACTGGCAAGAGCGCCACGCCGCCTTGGAAGGGGCCGCCATGTTGGTCAACACCACCAACCAAGGCATGTATGGCCAACCGCCGCTAGAGATCAGTTTGGAGGCCTTGCCCAAAACCGCCATGGTGTCTGAATTGATTTACATCCCACTCGAAACACCGTTGTTGGCAGCCGCGCGTGAGCGTGGCCACTTGACGGTGAACGGGCTGGGCATGTTGCTGAACCAAGCCATTCCTGCATTTGAGGCATGGTTTGGGGTGAAGCCAGAAATCACCGAAGAGTTGCGTCAAGCCATTCTTGCCACCTTCTGACCTATGCATTTCTTCACAGAGCCCAAGATTGATTCACATTGCCATGTGTTGGAGCCCAGTCGCTTCCCTTATGGTGCGCAGGTGTCTTACCGTCCGGCAGGGCAAGAGATGGGCAGTGCCAAATACTTCCAAGAGGTCATGGCTTGTTATGCGGTCAAGCACGCGCTGCTGGTGGGGCCCAACTCGGGCTATGGCACCGACAACCGTTGTTTGTTGGAGGCCATCGCTGCTGCGCCGGGTGTGTTCAAAGGCATTGCCGTCGTGCCCAACGATTGCAGCTTGGACGCCTTGTCCGCATTCAAATCTCAAGGTGTGATCGGTGTGGCCTTCAATCCATCTTTGATGGGCTTTGATTTTTATTCCAACATCGAACCCTTGTTGCGCCGACTCCAGCAACTCGACATGTGGGCGCAGTTTCAAGTTGAGAACGATTTGCTGTTGGATTTTTTACCCATGCTCGCGCGTGTGGATGTGAAAGTCATGATCGATCACTGCGGTCGTCCAAATTTAAACGCTGGTTTATCGCAACCTGGGTTTCAAGCGTTGCTAGCGCTGGGACGCGAGGGACGTGCGGTCGTCAAGCTCTCTGGGTTTGCCAAGTTCTCGCAGGTGGGCTATCCCTTCAGTGATACACGCATCTTCATGGATGCTTTGGTACGCGACTTCGGTGTGTCCCATTGTGTGTGGGCCTCCGACTGGCCTTACCTCAAAGCACCTGAGCGCTTGGATTACGGGCCGATGCTCAAAATTTATGAAACGGCATTCAGTGCTTCTGAGCGCCGCGCCATGATGTGGGACGCTCCTCTAAAAAACTTCGGTTTTTGAGCCACCTGCTGTGCCTTAGTGGGTTCCTGCACGCCTGAGTGCACTGACGCGTCGGTGCGCATCCAGCGCGTTGTTTTCAATGCTCTCACGGATATAGATGCTGTGCTCTTTGGCCGCAGCACCTGCTTTGTTCGGCTGATTGGCTTTGATGGCTTTCCAAATGGCACGATGCTGGCTGCGCAGATGTTCCCACTGTGTAGGCCGCGTGTGTGAGTGCTTGAGGTTGTTGTGCACATGCTCATGGATGACGCGCATCAAACTGGCCGTGAGGTGACCAATGAATACGTTGTGTGAGGCCTCGGCCACGGCTTGATGAAAGGCCACATCGGCAGTGATCGATGCTTCCAGGTCTTTGCTGGCGTAGGCTTGGTCCAAGACCTCAAACGCTTGGTCGAGACGTGCCAGGTCGACATCGGTGGCCCGTTGTGCGGCCAGCTCAGCGGCTTGGCCTTCCAGCATTTCACGAACCTCCAAGATATCGCGGTGCAGCATCGGATGGTCTTTGACCATGTCTTGCCACGGGTCCACAAACGGGGCATCCAGTTTGTCCGTCACGGTGGTGCCACCGCCATGGCGGGTGACGAGCAGACCTTTGGCCACTAACTTTTGAATCGCCTCACGAATCGAAGGTCGCGACACGCCAAAGTCTTGTGCAAGCTGGCGCTCGGACGGGATGCGATCCCCCGGGCGCAGTGCCCCATCGAGAATTTGATTCTCAATTTCCGTGACAACGGTATCGGCCAAACGAACAACAGGGGATGAGGTGCGGACCATAGGCGTGCAAAGTGGTAAGACCAAATTATTGGCTGAATTCTGGGAACATTGCCTCGCATTAGCCCTCTGACAGGGTAATCACCTACATGGGTCAGGGGGCAGAGTTTCTTACACTATGGTTAAGTGGTATGACCAATTTTTGATTGAATGTTTCAAGGAGAAGTGTATGGTTTGGCAACAGGTCTATGACCCGTTCGGCAACATGGTGGTGTCCACCTTGTTGGCCGCGATTCCCGTGGTGGTGATGTTGGTGGCGTTGGGCTTCATGCACATCAAAGCGCACATTGCCGCAGGTTTGGGTTTGGTGGCCGCTTTGGTGGTCGCGATCTTGGCGTATGGCATGCCTGCCGAGATGGCGGGTAAGGCGGCGATGTACGGTGGCTTGACGGGCTTGTTGCCGATCGGCTGGATCGTGCTCAACATCATCTTCTTGCAACAAATGGCCGAGCAAAACGGCAGCTTCAAAGTGTTGCAAGACTCTTTGTCTGGCATCACCGATGACCGCCGCTTGCAATTGTTGTTGATCGCGTTTTGTTTTGGCGCCTTCTTCGAAGGCGCTGCAGGTTTCGGCACCCCTGTGGCTGTGACCGCAGGTATCTTGATCGGCTTGGGCTTTTCGCCCTTGGCGGCTTCTGGCCTGAGTTTGATTGCCAACACCGCGCCTGTCGCATTTGGTGCTTTGGGCACACCGGTCATCACGCTGGCCAAAGTGCACGGCTACGACTTGATGCAAGTCACCGCGATGATTGGCCGTCAGTTGCCTTTCTTCTCATTGCTCGTGCCGTTTTGGTTGATCTGGGCGTTTGCAGGTCGCAAAGCCATGATGGAAATTTGGCCAGCGATTTTGGTCACGGGCTTGTCGTTTGCCATTCCTCAGTACTTGGTGTCTAACTTCATTGGCCCAGAGCTGGTGGACATCATTGCAGCCATCGTGTCGATGACTTCACTGATTATTTTCTTGCGCGTCTGGCAGCCCAAAACCATTTGGACATCGCCTTCACTCAAAGGCCATGAAACCGATGGTGGTGAAGCCAAACCCGCGGCGGTTGTGGTGCAGCATTCACGTGCAGAGTTGGTGCGTGCTTGGACGCCTTGGGTGATCTTGTCTGTGTTCGTGTTCATCTGGGGCTTGCCACCGGTGAAAGCCTACTTCAACAGCATCTGGGCGCCTGCTTTCCCCATCGAAGGTTTGCACAATCTGGTCGAGAAGATGCCACCCGTGGTTGCGAACCCCACCAAAGAGGGCGCGGTCTACACACTGGGCTTGTTGTCTGCCACAGGCACGGGCATTTTTGTGTCGGCCATCGTCGGTGCCTTGGTGATGAAGTACAAGCCCACAGAAATCGTTCGCTCGTATGTGCGTACCTTTTGGTTGGTGCGCTATTCGTTGTTGACCATTGTCTTGATGCTGGGCTTGGGTACGTTGACACGTTTCTCTGGCACGGACACCACACTCGGTTTGGCGTTTGCTAACACCGGTGTGTTCTATCCGTTCTTCGGTACCTTGATGGGCTGGATTGGCGTCGCGATGACGGGCTCTGACACCGCGTCGAACGTGTTGTTTGGTGGCATGCAAAAAGTAGCGGCCGAGCAACTGGGCTTGAGCGCCAACTTGATGGGGGCTGCCAACAGCTCAGGCGGTGTGATGGGCAAGATGATTGATGCGCAATCCATCGTGGTGGCCTCCACCGCCACACGTTGGTTCAACCACGAAGGCGACATCCTGCGCTATGTGTTCTTCCATTCAATTGCACTGGCTTGCTTGGTGGGCTTGTACGTGACGCTGCAAGCGTATGTGTGGCCATTCCACTTGATGGTGGTGGGTTAAGTACCGGCAGACGCTGGGGCGGTGGCCTCAGCCGTGCCACAAAAAACCGCAGTTTTTAGACTGCGGTTTTTTTTTGGAGGTGATCTTGGTGTTTAATTCGCAGCTTCATCTCTTCACATTTTTCAACACCATGATTGCTCAATCGATTCCAGACTTCATTCGTACCCTCAATGCTTTGAGTGGCATTCTTGAAAAAGGCGCGGCCTCGGCCCAAGCCCGCAAGATTGACCCACTGGTGCTGACCAGTGCGCGCTTAGCCCCCGATATGTTTCCTCTGAAGAAGCAAGTGCAAATTGCCTGTGATGTGGGCAAGCTGGGCTTCGCACGTTTGAGCGGCACTGAAGCGCCGAAGTTTGCAGACACCGAATCCACGTTTGAAGAACTGCAAGCGCGCATTGCCAAAACAATCGACTACTTACGCACTGTGACGGCCGAGAGCTTGGCTGGTACAGAAGACAAAGTGGTGTCGTTTCCAGCAGGCCCCGAGCGTGTGTTGAAGTTGAAGGGGCACGACTTTTTGTACCAGTGGATGCTGCCTAACTTGTATTTCCACACAGTCACGGCCTATGCCATCTTGCGCCACAACGGTGTCGATGTGGGCAAGATGGATTACCTCAAAGGCGCAGACTTGATTTCCTGAGGTGTGCTACCCCCCCTGTACATTCAGGCCTTGGGTCGCCACATCTGAAACAACTGTTCTGGCCCAATGGTGAAGTAATCTGCAGGGCCACCGCCACGCAAAATATGCCCAGCGCTGGCCGTGTCGTAAATGCCATCCCTCAACAAATGGTCGGCAATGTGAACGCCCACCACTTCGCCTAACACCAACCATGTGGGCACTTTTTGTTGGTCGAGGCCTTCGAGCTGAATGATTTGCGTGCTGCGGCATTCAAATGACACAGGGCTATCGGCCACGCGCGGTACATCGACCACGCGTGAGGGGGCCGTGGCCAAACCTGCCAACTCGAACTCGTTGACTTCGGGGCCGACGGGGGCGCAGGTTTGGTTCATGGCTTCGGCCAAGGGACGCGTGACAAGGTTCCAGACAAACATGCCGTTCTCTTGCACGTTACGCAGCGAGTCTTTGGGGCCTGTGCTGGAGAAACCAACGATCGGCGGCACATAGTTGAAAGCCGTGAAAAAGCTGTAAGGGGCGAGGTTCAGTGCGCCGCTGTTGCTGCGTGTGGACACCCACCCAATTGGGCGAGGGCCAACGATGGCGTTGAACGGGTCATGGGGCAGGCCGTGGCCAAGGCGAGGTTCGTAAAAATGCGTCATGCCCATACCTTAAACGCAAATGCGTGAGTCGGCTGTCGCCGACTTACAAAACCATCCGTGTCATGCGCCTTCGCTTTTGGGCTTGACGATCAAGGCCAGCACATCCAGCTCGGTTTGCACATCGGTTTTGTTTTCCTCGAGGCCTTTGCGCAAGGCGACTTCGCCAGTGGCTTGAGCGATCAGGCTCAGTTGTGCGATCAGCAATTTGAACTGCGCAGCAGCCAACGCAGGGTGAGCTTTGGCATCCAGCACCAAGCCGTTGGCTTGGGTGTGGTTGGCGGCTTCTTTGTCTGCAAACTCGCTGCGTGCTTCGTCCGTCAAGCGTTTGACTTCGTCATGCGACAAATGCAACCGCTCCGCTTCGGCCACGATCAACTCGCGCTCTGAGTTGTCGAGCATGCCATCTTCAAAAGCATGCATCAAACGTTGTTTGAAGGCCTCGCGGTCAATGCGTAATTGATCTGTAAATGCAGAGGCCAGCAAACCAGCAGGAATGGCGAAGATGCCAATGCCGACCAAGGCCAAGACCACGGTGAGCGCACGACCCAGCGGTGTGATGGGCGAGATATCGCCATAGCCAACGGACGCGAGCGTGATCACAGCCCAGTAGATGGACTGTGGAATATTTTCAAACTTATCAGGCTGTGCATCATGTTCAAACAAATAGCCCAAGCTGGCCGTCAGAATGACAAGCAACATCATCACAAAGACCGAAGCGAAGATCACTTGCCATTCGCGCATGACTACTTTGAACAGCGTCTCCATGGCTGATGTGTAGCGCGTGAGCTTGAGCATCCGCATGAGTCGGAAAACGCGCAAGAAGCGCAAATCCACATGCTGGCTGAACAAGCTCTCCAGGATGAACGGCAGAATCGCCAGCAAGTCGATGATGGCTTGACCAGTCCGCACATGTGCCCAGTGCGGCATGCGTAAGTGTTTGAATTTTGGATTTTCGGGGGCGGTGTAGACGCGTGCGATGTATTCGATGGTGAAGATCGTGAAGGCCATCACATCGATGACCTCAAACTCCACGGCAAACAAGCTGCGCACCGAGGCCACAGTTTCAAACACCACGCAGGTGATGGACAAGGCAATCCAAAACACCACGAAGTTATCGATGTAGCTGTGCAAGCGGCCAGAGTGTCCGGTGGGCTCGAGCATGGCGAACACTTTGGCACGCAAACTGCGGCCTTCGTTGAGCATTTGAAACTCGTGCCAAGCTGGGATGAGTTGACGCGAAAGCTTGAACATTCGCGCCAATCGCAGTACCCGTAAGACGCGCAACATTTCTACATCGACATCTACAAAACGCGCAAAGTAAAACGGGGCTATGGCGACCAAGTCGATCAAGGCATAAAAGCTCAAGGCGTAGCGCAGGCGAGGAAAGCGCTGGCTTGCAAACTCTGGGTTCAAGTGCGCGGTCGCCACCCGCATCACGTATTCGGCGGTGAAGATGCCGACCGTGACGACATCAAACCAATGAAACCATGCGGTGTGTGTGTTGTAGATTTCGGGCGTGTTTTCAATCAACACCGCCAGAACACTGGCAACGATCAAGAACGCAATGCTGCGCTCCACCACTTCGTAAAAGCCGTTTTTATGTTCGGGGTCAAAGACCCACTTGTAAAAAATGCTCAGCGCAGAGGGATGTGAATGAGCGTGATGCGTGGTCATCTGCTTTGTTTGTCTATCAGTAATTGGCGCAATGAGGCTAGTTCTTGGCGAATTTCTTGAAGTTCGTCTTGCATGCTCAATTGATGATGATGGTCACGATGATCTTTTTCTTTGTCTGCCGTGATGGAATCCACGATCACCGCGATGAACAAGTTGAAGATGATGAAGGTGGCGATCAAGATGAACAAAATGAAGAAGATCCACGCATAGGGAAACACTTCCATGATGGGGCGTGCAATACCGTCTGACCAACTCTCCAGCGTCATCACTTGGAACAGTGTGAAGGCACTCATGCCCAAATCACCAAACCAATCGGGAAAGTCCTTGTGAAAGATGTTGGTCGCAATGACTGAGGCCACGTAGAAGATGATCATGATCAGACCAAACACTGAACCCAGACCTGGCAATGAGCTGAGTAAGCCGCCGACGACTTTGCGCATGCTCTCAACTTTGTTGATCAGGCGCAGTACCCGCAACACGCGCAACGCACGCAGCACAGACAAAGAGCCAGAGGCTGGGACCAGCGCAATTCCAACCACGATGAAGTCAAAGACGCACCAAGCATCTTTGAAAAACGAGAAGCCGCGTGCAGCGATGAGCAGCACGATTTCAGCGATGAAGATGCCCAAGATGGCGTGGTCCAGCAAAAAGAGTTCATGACCCCACGATTCCATGATGCTGTGGTTGGTTTCAATGCCCAAGATAGCGGCGTTGACAACGATGAGGAGAACAAGAAAGTGTTGAACGACGTGGTGTGTGATGAATCGCTCGATTTGGTCACGCCATGTCACGGTTTCGGTGTTGCTTTGCATTGCTAAATTAGAAGTCAGAGGGTTAGATTTTTTATAACCCCTCACTCTACCTTAAGGCGTACTTTGCACGATCAGTTTGTGCCCTTATGTGACCTTGATGACGCGAATGACGCCTGCATTTTTTTCATTTCTTTTTGAATTATTTTTCTATAAAAATGAATTGTTTTAGATTAATAAACAAGAGTCTTGCTGTCATATTTCATTCTTCGAGTTTTTAAATAAATTCTAATTTGTTAATTGACGTCGCAATCGAGGTGCCGAGCGATGGCTGGTGATTCTTAGAATCTGCGATGTCCAAATTTTTCGTTTTGGTTTAACTAAGAAAAGATACACATATGAATACAAATGTGCGTTTCCAAGAAAACTCAGACAGCTTGATCCAGCGTGTCTTCACCGACCCAAACAGTCGTGCATTCACGCGTTGGGTCGCCATGATCAATTTCTGGATTTTGATTTCATGCTTGTCATTGGCGGGTGAGACAGTGGAACCTTATGCCACTGTCAACGCGAAATTGTTTGACTACGTCGAGTACGCAGCTGTTTTATTTTTTACGCTTGATTACCTGGGTAACTTGTACTTTGCCAAAGATCGCATGAAGTACTTTTTCAGTTTCTGGGGTTTGGTGGATCTCATCTCGATCATGCCAACTTACTTGACGATCATGAATTTGACGGCTTTGCAAGGTACCAAGGTCTTCCGTGTCTTGCGCGTGGTGCGGGTGCTGCGAGTTTTGAAAATGGCGCGCATTGCACTTCAGCAATTAGAGAACAAAATTGAAAACTCCAACCCTATCTTGACCAACCTCAAGATCTACTTCATTGCGTTGTTTTCCGTGGTGATGATCTCCAGCACGTTGATGTATTACGTGGAAGGTGATTTGTACTCTGCTGAAGCGATCACCTTGGGTCAAGCCAAGTTGGATGCTCAAATCAAAGCAACACCTCTGCCTGCTGATGCGCCCCCAGAGGCCGCCAAATTCATACCGGTGGATCCCATCAGCGGCAACCCCATCCCAGAGGACAAACGTTTCTTCACTTCTATCCCCGCCACCATGTGGTGGTGCATGGTGACGCTGACGACAACAGGCTATGGAGACATGTTCCCAATTACTTTTGGTGGGCGTGTCATTGCAGCTGTCACCATGTTGATGGGCTTGGTACTGTTTGGTATTTTGTTGAACATCGTTGGCAAAACGATCATGGTGTTGTTGTTCGGCGAACAACTCACAGAGGACAACACAGCCCCAGCGACGCGTGAGACTATTTTGCGACTGTTGGTCAGCCGTCAATGGATTTCTGAGCGTCGTGCTTACGAACTTGAACTGATGTCTGAAGACGAGATCAAGAGCCGTACAAAAAATATCTAAATTCGTTGTACAACAAAAAAAGGCCGCTCTTGGAGCGGCCTTTTTTTTGAACGTCAGATGGTTTAGATGAACAGAAAAAATCCGTTGATGGTTGAAAGAATACCCAAGATGCCTAAACAGCAAGGTATCCAAAACAACACTTGCGCGCTGGTCAAAATAGCCACTGAAGTCAAAACAATGGCGATTTGCAACAGTGCTTCGGCATAGTCAAACCAAGGATCTTGACGCAAGGCGGTGTCACGTTCGTGCTCGTGCTCTTTGGCTTTCTCCATCAGCTCTTTTTTGCCATCGCCTGTTTCAGGTTCTGATTCGTAACGTGCGATGTTCTTTTCATAGCCCTCTAATTTTTTTTCAGCCAAGGCTTTTGCGGCGGGTGATAGCTTGTCGTTCGCCAGTTGCACGCGAAGTTCGTCAGCCGCAATTTTGTAGTCGGTCTGGCGAATGTTTTTAGCTTGGTAGAACGAATAGGCATTCGCAGCCAAGATGTTGTTGCTCATGCTTTCTTTTGAGGCATTGTTTCCGCCCAAGCTGGCGATCGCCAAGCACATGGCCAAAGTGGACACGAGCATGGCACAACGTGTGCGAAAGGGATCGTTGCTGTGGTGTGGCAATTCAGTTTCTGGGGCTTCACTCATGAGTTTTCCTTTGATTTGTCTTGATCGTTGGTGTTTTTGTTTTTGCGTTTGACAAAGAGTTTGTAAAGCGCAAAGACGGCCAAGATAGCCGCTACCACGCACACCACCAACTCCGTCAAGGTCAATTGGTGCACAAATTGGTCGAGGTAGTCGTAAGTAGAAAGCGGCGTGTAAACGTCGGGATTTTCTTGTCTGTATTTTCCGTAGGCGCCGTTATCCATATTTGCTTTCTATTGAAATTTAAGCTTGCTTGTTGGCCGCCGAGATGTGTTTTTCTTCTTCCATCTGGTGTTTGATGGCATCTACTTGTTCGTCAGACATGCCCAGTTTGGCCTGCAAGATTTTAAGTTTGGCTTGTTCTTCATCGGTGACGATGCCATCGGCCAGTGCGGATCGAACTTCCATTTCATACAAGGCCTGTCGACGTTCGACTTGTGCGGTGTAGGCGGTGGCGACCACACCGGTCAAGATAGCAGCCAAGGCGATGGAGAGAATTTGAGTGAGGATGACCAGCAACGAGCCCAAGAACGTCACGGGCTCTACGTTGCCCCAACCGGACACGATGGTGATGACAAACCAGTGCATGGCAGCTGGGATAGAGGGGAACACTTCCGGTTGCTCATGACCTTCGATGATGTAGATCAGCGAAGAGAACAACAAGCAACTGATGAAAAGCAAGAACACGGCCGATGAAAAGGAGTCTTTTTCGGCTTTCACGGCAGCCACCATGTCTTCAAACGCGCTGTTGTAGCGTGAGAGTTTGAAAATCCGCATCAAACGGAACATGCGCAGCACGCGCAAGTCTGCGCCTGGAAAGATCAGTTGCAAATAGAAGGGGACGGTGCTCACAAAGTCGATGATGCCGTAGAAGCTGAACACATATTCTTTGCGGCCATCCCAGGGCGTGCCACCGCTGTGGATGTATTTTTCGCTATACGACCAAACACGCATGACAAACTCAATGGAGAAAACGGCCACGCTGAACACGTCAAATGCGTGAAATTCGAACATGAATGCTTCGTGGATTTCAGGCACAGACTCCAAGATGATGCCAATCACGTTGGCAACCACGAGGACTGCAATGAAGATCTCAACAAAGTGACTGTATTTGTCAGGCACTTCGCCTTCCATGATTTCGAAGGTGCGGCGCTTGAAGCGCTGAAATGTTGAGCTGGGGATGGGAGCTGCTGAGGTCATGGTGCGCTCATTCATAGGCTGACGATTTGTTTTTGGCGCGGAGCATCATGGCTTCGACTTGTTCATCCGACAAGCGGTAATGGGCTTGCAAGCGCTTGAGGGTTTCTTGCTCTTCTTGCGACATATTGCCGTCTGAGAACACTTCACGCAGCTGCGCTTCAAACGCCGCTTTCTTGCGTGCGACTTGGTTTGAAAAAGCAGAAGCCACGATACCGGTCATGATCGCGGCCATACACACGCCCAAAAAGCCCGTGATCAATGCAATCGCTTCGCCTGATTTGGTCATGGGCTCGACGTTGCCGTAACCCGAGGTGATGGTGACGATGGCCCAGTAGATCGAATGTGGAATCGTGCCAAAGAATTCGGGCTGGAAATGACCCTCAGCGAAGTGCATCAAGGAGGCCGACACGATGGTGGCGATGGTCAGCAAGAACACTGCAGAGCCAAAGGCTTGACGTTCGGAGTACACCGCATGAAACAAGTCTTGCAATGCGGTGTTGTACTTGGAGAGTTTCAAAATTCGCAGCAAACGCAACACACGCAAGATGCGCAAGTCGAGCGCCGGAAAGAACATGTGCATGTAATGCGGCATGGTGGCAAAGAAGTCCACCAAACCAAATGGGCTGAACATGTATTGAAAGCGACCTTTCCAAGACCCACCATTGTCACGGTCGTACTTGGCACCTAGGGACCACACACGTGCGATGTATTCCACTGTGAAAAACATCACACTCCAAAACTCCAACTCGTGGAAGAACTCTTTGAATTCGGCATGAATTTCTGGAACCGAATCAAGAATCACGGCCGAACAATTGACGAGTACGACGAGGGTGATGAGCCACTCAATGTATCGACTCGCCGTGTGTTTGGGCGAGCCGTCCAATATCTCCATCAAGGTGTGCTTGATACCTGTTGTCATGGCGAAGGTCTAACGAAATTAAATGAATCAAATGGCGACACAACAAAGCGGCCACATCAGCAGTGGCCGCTTGGCAAGGGCTTAAGCCTTGCCTTGAATTTTGTGCCACAAAGCAAGTTCGTTTGATGACAATCTTGCACTTTCTTGTGCTGCTGCCTCAAACTTGGCCTCGTCTGTTTGCACGCCGAGTTGACGAATCTGGCCCAACAAGACTTTGTAGTGTTCAACGGCCAAGGCTGGGTTCTCAGCAATTTTGTGGATGGGCAATGGGTTGCGCTCTTCCAGCTCGTGCTCTTTGATCACCACCTCAATCAATGCATTGACTTCTGCGGTAGTCAAATGCAAGCGTTTGGCTTCTGCACGAATCACCACGGCCTCTTCATCGCTGATGTGGCCGTCTTTGAGGATGGCGAACAAGTTGGCCTTCAATTGGTCACGCTCTTTCACCAATTCGTCACTGAAGGCCGAGGCCAACAACGCCGCAGGGATGGCGAAGATACCAATGCCTAACAGCGCCAGCACACTCGTCATGGCGCGGCCCATGGGGGTGACGGGCGAGATATCGCCATAACCCACAGAAGCCAAGGTGATGACTGCCCAGTAGATAGCAGTGGGGATGTTTTCAAATTTTTCGGGCTGTGCGTCGTATTCAAACAAGTAACCCAGACTGGCGGTCAACACCAACAGCAGCATCATGATGAAAGTTGCCGCGCCCATGACGGGCCACTCGCGAACCACCACCTTGACCAACACGGCAGTGGCATCGCTGCCGCGAGTGAGTTTGAGCAATCGCGCCAGACGAAACACCCGCAAGAACCGCAAGTCCATCAGGTGATGCAAGAAAACTTCCAAGAAGAAGGGCAGCACCGCCAAGAAGTCGATGAAGGTCGAGGGTGACTTGGCTTGCTTGAATCGGCCCAGCAGTGCGCCTTTGTAGCCCGGCTCTTCCACGCATGAGTAGATGCGCATGCAGTACTCCACCGTGAAGATGGCCACCGCCACGGCATCCAAGATGACAAATTGCAAATGCAACACGTAGTGAATGCTTTTGACGGACTCCAAAATCACAGCCATCACGGACAACAACACCCACACGGCAATGAACACCTCGAAGATGTTTTGCATGGTGCCGCCGTAACTGCTGGGGTAGACCAGAGCGTGAACTTTTTGGCGGAAGGTGCGGTTTTTGTTGAGTTCTTTGAACTCAGCCATGGCAGGGATCAAGACGCGGAACAACTTCAAGATTCGCAACAGTCGCAGGAATCGCAACACGCGCAAGTCAATAGGAATGAACGCCTTCAAGTAGAAGGGGGCCACAGCCAAGAAGTCGATGATGGCGAACGGGCTAGAAATAAAGCTCCAGCGGGCGTGCTTGCGGTGTTTGAACTCTTCGTCCTCAGGTGCAAGGTAAAACCGCATGGCGTATTCAACGGTGAACACGACAACAGAGAAGATGTCAAACAACTCAAACCATGCGCGGTAAGGTTCGTACACCGCTGGGACGTGCTCAAACATCAAGCTGAACAAGTTACCAATGATCAGATAGCTGATCCACTTGTCCAATTCTTTTTGGAAATTCCCGTGAATGTTCGGGTCCAACAGCCAAGCGTAAAGCCATTTGCGCATGGGCAAATGGCGATCGATGTTGGCCTCTTCGTCGTGTCCAAGGATGGCTTGGACGTTGAGGTCTTTCAGAAATTTATCGTGTTTGTTTTCCATGTCAGACCTCAGAATTCGAATTCAGCAACTTTGATGGCGTAGCCACCCTTGTCGCAAACGGACAAACGCAGTTGCATTTTGTAATCAATGGGATCAGCCTCGATCAGCTGCGTCGTCACATAGGGCGTGGCCGAACCAGGGGGTGTGGGCATCAAGTCTTCCAGCAAGATCGCGCCCATGAGGGTGCGGTCCGAGGGCACACAGGCCGCAACAAAATGAGGTGCAACATTGAAGAACGTGTTGATTTGATCTTTCAGCTCAGTGGTCTCCAAGATGTGCGCCAAACACGCGCCCCAAGTGCCGGGAGCACCCGCTTTGGCATCGGCGGGCGGTTTGACGCCACCTTTGCAAGCAGGATGCGCTGTGTTGGGTTCGAAGCGGGTCGTGCCAGTTTCTATCAGCCATGCCACCCAGGCCTCGCCATTGCTTTTAGCGGTTTCAGTTTTGAGCGCTTCTTTGTAATTGATGACGCCTAGCCACGTCACTGCAACAGTGATGACGGCTAAAAAAACCAGAAAGAATTTGTCAGCTGTGTTGGGGCCGAGTTGTTGACTCTCAGACGTGTGATCTGTGGAAGATGCCATGGGGGAATCGCCAATAAAGAAGGTAAATCCGACAAATCAAGCCAAGTGAAGTGAAGTGTCGGTCGAAAGTGATTTCGATGATATTCGCTAATTTGGTGAATTTATCAAATTAGTGCCGGATATTCGACGGTCTTGGTGTTTCTTCTGAGTATGAAAGGCATAAAAAAAGCCGCTTGAAAAAGCGGCTTTGGGAGTTGCCAAAACTCAGTGGTTTTGTGAGCCTCTGTGCGCCCAACCTGTCGTGTGTTTTTCGACCAAGCTGAACAGCTCGTACATGATCATCGCCATGGCACCCACGACCACCAAGCCCGCAAAAGCCAAGCCCATTTGCATGGCCGAGCCCGCAGAGATCAGCAAGTAGCCAATGCCTTCATTGGCCGCGGTCATTTCGGACACGGTGGTGCCGACAAAGGCCAAGGTGATGGCCACTTTGAGCGAGCCATAAAAGTAAGGCATGGAGCGTGGCAGGCCGACTTTGACCAACACGTCCCAACGCTTGGCACCCAACACGCGCAACACGTCCTCGAGTTCGGGCTCCAAGGTGGCCAAGCCCGTGGCAATGTTGACCATGATTGGAAAGAAACTGATGAGGAAGGCCGTCAAAATGGCGGGGCCGACGCCAATGCCAAACCAAACGACCAAGATCGGCACAAACGCAGCCTTGGGCAAAGCGTTGAAGCCGGTCATGAGTGGGTACACAGCCGAATAAGCCAAGCGTGAGCTGCCAATGACAAAGCCCAACAAAACCCCCACCACGATGGCAATGCCAAACCCCACCATGGTCACCCAGAAGGTACGCCAAGCATGGCCTGCGATGACATCGCGGTACTCCACCATTTGTTCCCAAATACGCAGCGGCGAGGGGAACACAAATTCAGACACGTGAAAGAGCGAGCAAGCCGCTTGCCAAATGACCAAGGTCGCAATCAGCAAGCCCCAAGGAGCCCAAGTTTCGAGTTGTTTTTGATTCATGGTTTTATTGCGCGAGGGGGGTGCCAACTTGACGCATGGCGCCGATGTGGCCGCGCAACTCGTGCACGATGTTGGTGAACTCGGGCGTGTAGGTCACTTCCAAGTCGCGGGGTCGGGGGAGGTTGATGTCACGCTTGACCACAAAGCGTCCCGGGCTCTTGCTCATCACGTACACGGTGTCTGCTAAGAACACGGACTCGCGCAAATCGTGTGTAACCAAGATCACGTTGAACTTTTGCTCCGCATGCAAATCGCGCAGCGTGCACCACAGCTCTTCGCGCGTGAAGGCGTCGAGCGCACCGAACGGCTCGTCTAGCAACAGCATCTTGGGCTCATGGATCAAGGCGCGGCAAATGCTGGCGCGTTGTTGCATGCCACCCGACAACTCCCACGGGAACTTGCGCTCATAGCCAGCCAAGCCAACGGTTTGCAGCAACTTGATCGCGCGCGCTTCGTATTCCGCTTTTTTCGTTTTGAAGTTGGCGCGGTAAGGCTCCACGATTTCCAAAGGCAGCAGCACGTTGTCTAGTGTGGTGCGCCAAGGCAGCAGCGAGGACGATTGAAACGCCATGCCGCTGATCTTGAGCGGGCCGTTGACAGGCTGACCATCCACATAAATCTCACCACGGCTGGGTTTTTTCAAACCCGTGGTGAGCTTCATGAAGGTGGATTTACCGCAACCTGAGGGGCCCACAATGGCGATGAACTCACCTTGTTTGACCTGTAGGTTGATGTCTTCTACTGCGAAGTGGTCTTGGGCCAACAACTCGTCGTTGTAGGCCAGCCAGACGTTTTGAAAGTCGACAAAGTGTTCAGGAGAAGCAGTCATTCAGGCAGGCTCGTTTACTTTTTACCTTTGGGCAAGACGTCAAGTTCCTTGGCGGTGGGTAAGAAAGAACCATTCCAAATTTCCTCTGCCTTCACGCGTGTTTTGGTGTTGAACGCGTCAGACACTTGTGATGCCATCAAAGACAGGCGCGGGCCTTTGATTTGGCCAAATCCTTCTGCATGTGCATCGGGGCTGTTGATGACTGTGTCGATGGCCAACTTCAAGCGGCGTGTTTCGAGTTCGGTGTTGATGATGCCGTCACGTGCCTTGACCGTTTCGATGGCTTTGGCGGGGTCAGCGATCACGTCTTTTGCTCCTTTGGCGAATGCCGTCAGGAAGGCTTTGATCGCGGCTGGGTTTTCTTTGATCAACTTGGGCGAAGCGATGATGGCGTTGCCATACAGCTTCACACCGAAGTCTGGGTATTGCATGACGACCACGTCTTCAGCTTTGACGCCGCGCGCTTCAATGTTGAGCAAGGAGGTGAACGTGAAGCCAGTGATGGCATCCACATCACCGCGCACCAGCATGGTTTCGCGCAAAGGCGGGTCCATGGAGACCCAGTTCACCGCAGAGACGCTGTTGGCTTTCGCAAAGATGGGGAAGGCGCGACGACCTGCGTCAAACACAGGCGCGCCGAGTTTTTTGCCTGCCAAATCCGCAGGGGTTTTGATGCCAGATTTCTTCAACGCCATCACCGAAGCAGGCGTGTTGTTGTAGACCATCATCACCGCCACAGGCTTGTTCGGTGCATCGGGGTTGTTGGCGTGGAACTCCATCAAAGCGGCCAAATCAGCAAAACCCAAGTCGTAAGCACCAGACGCCACGCGGTTGACCGCACCACCAGAGCCGTTGCCCGCGTCCACCGTCACATCGAGCTTGGCATCTTTGAAATAGCCTTTGGCAGCAGGGACCAAGAAGAACGCGGCAGGGCCTTCAAAACGCCAATCGAGTTGAAACTTGAGGGGCGTGGTTTGTGCGTAAGAACCTCCAAAACTGGCAACCAGTGCTAAGCCCAAGGTGGTTTTGATGAAGTTGCGTTTGATCATGAATGCCTCTGAAAAACGAAATAAATAAAAATGGATGCCCACAACCTTGCAATAAAGATGCCCGTTCAGTTGGCTTGTTTAGAGGGTTGTTGGGATAAATTGTGCGCGAGTTTGGTTTGTATACAAACTGACAGTGCACCAGCGTGGTGAGTGGCACTCACATGGTGCGTGAGGCGGTATTTCTTTTGGGCATGAAAAAAGCCAGCACTGAGGCTGGCTTGGGATGGAGAGCCAACAAGCGCGAGGGCTTATTCGATCTCCGCCGTTTTGTGATGTTGCGCAGACTTGAGCTTGCCCCAGCCCAACACAATCACAGCACCGCCAACTGTGCAGGCCGTGTGGAACCATGCATTGTTTTCACCAAAGGCTTTGAGCACCATGTCGTTGGCGATGGTTCCGCCACCGACCCACCCAATCAAGCAAGCACCGAAGGTGATGATGATGGGGAAGCGCTCCATGAGTTTGATCATCAAGGTGCTGCCAAAAATCACCAAGGGGATGCTGATGGCCAAGCCAATGATGAGCAGCACCTCGTCGCCTTTGGCGGCGGCGGCGACCGCAATCACGTTGTCCAAACTCATCACCAAGTCGGCAATCAAAATCGTGCGAATCGCGGCGAACAAGTTGCTGTGTTCGCTGGCTTCTTCATCACTTTCTTCTTCCGCTTCCAACAGCTGAGCGCCAATCCAAAGCAACAACAAACCGCCAATGATTTGCAGATATTCCAACGTCATGAGCTTGGCGGCGACCACCGTCAAACCAATTCGCAACACGACGGCTGCGCCCGAGCCAAAAATAATGGCTTTCTTCTGTTGCTCTGGAGGCAGGCTGCGCGCTGCTAAAGCGATCACAACGGCGTTGTCACCCGACAAAATGATGTTGATCCAAATAATTAGCAACAAGCCTAGCCAGAAGTCCGTGCTTTGAAGTAGTTCCATGTTTTGTTTGCTCCAGATGATGGTAAATGTTGTAGTGCGCTCCACAGAGTGGATGCTTTTTGCTCAACAAGTGTAACGGCGCGCTGTCGGAAATTTTGTTCGTATTACTGCTTACGAAAAAAAGCCCGCCGAAGCGGGCTGTGTCAAGTGTCACTTGGATTTCAGTGACTATCGGCTTGACGTGCCGCAGCCACAGCGGCTGAATCGTCCTCTGATGCGCCGTTGAAGAACAGATTCAGCAACACCGCAGAGACAGAGGCCAACAAAATGCCCGACTCAATCAGAGGGTGCAAGTTGTGAGGCATCCATTGTTTGAAGTTCGGAGCGATCAGCGGAATCATGCCGATGCCAATCGAGATCGCCACCACCAAGCTGTTAAAGCGATTGCTCTTGAAGTCCACACTGCCCAAGATGCGAATGCCGGTGGCGGCCACCATGCCAAACATCACCAGACCTGCGCCACCCAGCACCACGGTGGGCAAGGACTCCACCAACGCCGCCATCTTGGGAATCACGCCCAAGATGATGAGAATGAGGCCGCCGGCCACACACACAAAACGGCTCTTCACACCGGTGACAGCCACCAGTCCCACATTTTGCGAAAAGCTGGTGTAGGGGAAGGTGTTGAAAATGCCGCCAATCAAGGTGCCCAAACCATCGGTGCGCAAACCACGGGTGAGTGCCGCGCGGTCCACATGGCGGTCGGTCATCTCGCCCAAGGCCAAGAACATGCCGGTGGACTCAATCATCACCACGATCATCACCAAAGTCATGGTGAGAATGAGCACAGGGTCAAACACAGGCATGCCAAATTGGAACGGCATGACGACGCCGAACCACTCTGCTTTGCCCACTTTGTCAAAGTTCATCAAGCCCATGGCCGAGGCCACCACGCCACCAATGACGATGCCCAACAGCACCGAGATATTGGCGATGAAGCCTTTGGCGTACTTTGAAATCAACAAGATCGAGGCCAGCACCAAGGCCGCAATGCCCACACCGGTGAGGTCTGCGTATTTGGGGTTGGGCATCTTGGCCAACAACGCCAAGTCTTGGGGCACTGCCGCCAAGGTCGAGCCGGGGGCTGAGGCCGCTGCTGCTGCATCTGCCAACCACTTCGCATGCTCAGGGTTGACGATGGACGGCGCTGTGGGGCCAAAGGGGTTGCCAAAAATCCAGTTGATGCCAATGCGCATCAAGCTGATGCCAATCACAGCAATGATGGTGCCCGTCACCACAGGCGGAAAGAAACGCAACATGCGGCTGACCAACGGCGCAATGGCCATCGACACCACACCCGCGCCGATGATGGCGCCAAAGATGAGCTGCGCCCCTGCTTCACCCGGATTGCTACCGGCCATGGCCACCATCGGTGCCACGGCTGCAAACGTCACGCCCATCATCACGGGCAAGCGAATGCCGAACCACTGCGTGGCGCCCCAAGACTGAATGAGGGTGACCAAGCCGCAGACAAACAAATCAGCCGAGATCAACATGGCCACTTGCTCTGGACTGAGCTTCAAGGCACGTCCAACGATGAGTGGCACAGCCACAGCGCCTGCGTACATGACGAGCACGTGTTGCAAGCCAAGAGCGGCCAGCTTGCCTGTGGGCAAGCGTTCGTCGACGGGGTGAATCGCATCAGACATAAAAACTCCTAGAAAGGTTTTGTGTCGCAAACTGTATACAGCTCTGCATGCAAAGATGACTCATGCAAACCCTAATTTTTGAAAAATACTTCGGAGTGAGTCTGGGCCCGCATCAGGCGCAGCGGTTGAGTTATGCCAGCAAATCCACCAAGGTTCGCGCAATGACTTTGGTGGCCCGACGCAAGTCTTCTAAATTCAAACGTTCATCTGCTCGCTTGGCATGTGACTCCAACACGGTGCGTGGACCTGCGCCATAAATCACACCGGGAATGCCGCGCTCCACATACAAGCGCACGTCGGTGTAGAGCGGTGTGCCCACGGCGGGGATGGGTTCGCCAAACAATTCGCCACCGTGTTTTTGAATGGCATCGACCAAAGGCTGGTTGCCCGCCAGCGGCACCATGGATTTGGCGAGCAAGATGCGTTTGATGTCTACCTTGAGCTGCTTGCCACCACGGGGTGGGTTGAACGAGGCAGCCGCGTCTTCAATGGTTTGGCGAATGGAGGCTTCCACGTCCACAGGGTTTTCTTCTGGAATCATGCGGCGGTCGAGTTTGAACACCACCTTGCCCGGCACCACGTTGGTGTTAGTGCCTCCGCTGATTTGGCCCACGTTGAGGTAGGGGTGGGTGATGCCTTCGACCTTGGAGGTGGTGTTCAAGTAACCGGCATTGAGCGCATGCAGCGCGTTCAAGATGTGGACCGCGCCTTGCAGCGCATCGGTGCCGCTGTCGGGAATTGCCGCGTGGGCCATTTCGCCCTGCACGGTGACTTCCATTTGCAGGCAACCGTTGTGCGCGGTGACGACTTGGTAGCTAAAGCCTGCGGCAATCATCAGGTCGGGTTTGGTCAGGCCGTGTGACAGCAACCAGCCCGGGCCTTTTTCGCCGCCAAATTCTTCGTCGTAGGTGAAGTGCAGTTCGACGCCGCCTTTCAAAGGCAAGCCCAATGACTCGAGTGCGCGTGTGGCAAAGGTGAAGGTGGAGAAGTCGCTTTTGCTCACCGCCGTGGCGCGGCCATACATGGCGCCGTTGTCAATTTCGCCGCCATAGGGCTTGTGTGTCCAGCCGTCTCCGGGGGGCACCACGTCGCCGTGGGCATTGAGGGCAATGGTTTTGCCGCCGTCGGCAAACTTGCGGCGCACGATGAGGTTGGTGATGCTCTCGAGGCCGTAGGCTTTGACTTCATCACTCGGCACGGCATGTTTTTCAGCCTCGTAGCCAAAGGCGTTCAGCAACTCGGCGGTGCGCTCGGCGTGGGGGGCGTTGTTGCCGGGCGGCGTGTCGGTGGGCACGCGCACGAGTTCTTGCAAGAACGTCACTTGCTCGTCAAAGTGCGCGTCAATCCATGCGTCGAGTTGGGCGTATTGGGTTTGGCTCATGGTGTGTCTCAGTTTGGTTTTGTTAAGCGTGCAAGTTGTGCAGCAAGTGCATGAAGGCGTCGATGCACAGTTGCATGTCGTCGCTCGTGGTGGACTCCAGAGGGTTGTGGCTGATGCCCGCGTTTTGACCGCGCACAAACAACATGGCTTGTGGCATCACCTCATGCAACTTCATCGCGTCATGGCCTGCGCCGCTGGGCAGGTGAAACACAGGCACGCCAAGGGACTTCACCGCTTGCTCCCACAAGGCTTGCAGCTTGACGTCACTCGGTGCGGCGCTGGCCCGCATGGTTTCTTCGAGGGTGTGGTGCAAGCCGCGACGTTCGCAAATGGCTTGAAGTTCAGCCACCACATCGTGCATCAGGCGGTCGCGCAGCGCGTCGGTGGTGGCGCGCAGGTCAAGGCTGAATTGGCAGCGGCCCGGCACCACGTTGATGGAGCCATTGGGCACGGTCAACATGCCCACGGTGCCGACGCATGCTGAAGTTGGCGACTTCGCCGTGTCGGCAGAGACAGCGTTCAATGCTGCTGCACGTTTTTCCACAAACAAGGCGAGTTCGGCCACCGCCGTGGCGGCATCGCGGCGGCGGTCCATGGGTGTAGTGCCTGCGTGGCTGGCCATGCCGACCACTTCGCCCACCAAGCGCACACTGCCGTTGATGGAGGTGACCACGCCCAGCGGAATGTCCAGCTCATTCAACACAGGGCCTTGCTCGATATGCACTTCCACAAAGCCCAAGTAGTCAGCCGCGTTGCGGGTGAGCTTGGGGATGTCATCGAGGTTCAAGCCCGCGTGCTTCATGGCTTGGCGCATCGTGATGCCATCGGCATCCTTTTGGTCCAGCCACGCGTGTTTAAAGTCGCCCACCAAAGCGCCAGAGCCTAAGAAGGTGGCTTTGTAGCGTTGGCCTTCTTCTTCGGCAAAAGCCACCACTTCGAGGTTGAAGGGCAGGCGTTGGCCCGCACGGGCCAGTTCGCGCACGCAGGCCATGGGCACGAAGATGCCCAAGCGGCCGTCGTACTTGCCGCCGTTGCGCACGGTGTCGTAGTGCGAGCCGGTCATCAGGGTTTTGGCGTGTGGGCTTGCTGCTTTGTAGACGCCCACCACATTGCCCACGGCGTCGATGCGCACCTCGTCAAAGCCACAGGCTTTCATGCCCAGCTCGATCGTGTGGGCGCATTTCAGGTGGGCGTCGGTCAGGTAAGTGACGGTGAGTTCTTCACGTGCTGCGTGGGGTGCTTTGGGGTTGACCACCCCCGCATCACTGAACTGGGCCAGCCACTCGTGCCAGTCCCACACCTCGTGGCCCAACTCGGGTTGATAGCCCAGCTTGTCGTTCAAACGAATCTCCACGATGCGGTGGATGTTGCGCACGCACTCGGCCAATTCGTAGTCGGGATGGTTGTGCAGACGTCGCTCAAAGGTTTGAATGATGTGCTGTTTGCTGAGGCCAGCGCCACGCGGGCCGCGCACGGCCAAGATGAAGGGGAAGCCAAACTTGGCGTTGTAGCGGGCGTTGAGTTGCTGGAGGTGCGCCAACTCTTCGGGCGTGCAGTGGGTCAGGCCCGCTTGGGTTTGTTCATGCGTGGACTCGGCGGTGAGGCTTTGGCTCACCATCGCTTTGCCTGCCAACTCGGGGTGGGCACGCACCAAGGCCAGCTGTGGTTCACGGCCTGCTTTTGCCAGCACCTTCACCATGGCATGTTTGAGTGCGGCTGCTGAGACAAAAGGGCGAGACGCTAAGGCTTGTTCGGCAATCCAATCGGAGTGCTCGTACAAGCCCGTCAGCAGGGCTGCCGCTTCGGCGCGGGGCAGGGTGTTGATTTGGTTCAGCGTGATGTGTTGGGTCATGGTGGGCCTTAGTCAGCGTAGGGATGCACTTGTTGCCAGTGGCGCGCAATGTCGATGCGGCGGGCCACCCACACGTGGTCGTGTTGGGCGATGTGGTCTAAGAACTTTTGCAGCGCCACGATGCGCCCCGGCTTGCCCAGCAAACGGCAGTGCATGCCGATGCTCATCATCTTGGGGGCGTTGTCTCCGTGGGGGTCGCCTTCGGCATACAAAGCGTCAAAGCTGTCACGCAAATACACAAAGAAGTCGTCCGCTTGGCTAAAACCTTGGGGCAGGGCAAAGCGCATGTCGTTGCAGTCGAGGGTGTAGGGCACGACGAGTTGGGGCACCACCTCGCCATTGGTTTTTTGGACCTTCATCCAAAACGGCAGGTCTTCGCCGTAGTAGTCACTGTCGTATGTGAAGCCGCCGTGGTCGGCCACCAAGCGGCGGGTGTTGGGGCTGTCGCGACCGGTGTACCAGCCTGCGCCGTGAATGCTGTGGCCATGTGTGGTGTGGGTGAGGCGCTCGATGATCTCGATGCCTTTGTGCATGTGCGCGCGCTCGGTGGCTTCGTCGATGGTTTGGTAATTGATCCAGCGGTAGCCGTGGCATGCGATTTCGTGGCCGAGTTCCACAAACGCAGCGGTGAGTTCGGGGTGGCGCTCCAGCGCCATGCTCACGCCAAATACTGTCAATGGGAGGCCGCGTTTTTCAAACTCGCGCAAGATGCGCCAGACGCCCACGCGCGAGCCGTATTCGTAAATGCCTTCCATGCTCAGGTGGCGGTCGGCAAAGCTGGGCGGGTTGAACATCTCGCTCAAAAACATCTCGCTGCCAGCGTCGCCGTGCAGCGTGGCGTTCTCGCCGCCTTCTTCGTAGTTCAGCACAAACTGCACCGCGATGCGGGCTTGGTTCGGCCATTGCGCGTGCGGCACTTGGCGGCCATAGCCCACCAAGTCGCGGGGGTAAGCGGCAGTGCTGTCGTAGGTGGCGTTGGGGTTGGACATGGCGTGTCTCCGAGTGTTCGCGTGAGGATTTAGGCCAATGCCATGGCGATGTCGTTGCTGGGCACTTTGCGGTCGAGGGTGAGGTTTTCTTCCACGTGGCGCAGGTGTTCGTCCATCAAACGCACGGCCAGCTTCTCGTCTTTGGCGCTGATGGCTTTCAAAATTTCAGCATGCTCTTCAACCGAGTGTTCAGCCGCATTGGCGCTTTGGTACATCAAGGTGATGAGGGCGCAACGTGAAATCAACTCACTCAAAATTTGCGCCAACACAGCATTGCCCATCAGCTCTGCCATGCGCACATGAAAGTCGCCCAACAAGTCAGTCCGGCCCGGCACATCGCCCCGCGTGACCGCTGCTTTTTCCTCGGTCACGTGGTCTTTGAGGGCTTTGATTTGTGCTGGGGTGGCGCTGCGCACAAAGTTGCGCGTCATCTCCACCTCGATCATGCGACGCACAGCAAACACTTGGCGGGCTTCGTCTGACGACGGGGTGGCGACAAAGGCGCCGCGTGCGGGCTCCATGCGGATGAGGCGTTTTTGTACCAATTGAAACAAGGCTTGGCGAATGAGGGTGCGCGACACGCCAAAGTGGTCAGCCAGCTTTTGCTCTGCCAATTTGGTGCCGGGGTGGAGTCGGTGCTCGACAATGGCTTTGGTGAGCGCATCCACAATGCTGCGCGTGGCGGTTGAGCTGTCCATCGGGGTCTCCGGCTGATGCGATGCGCCCGATGATAGACCTAAATTTAAAAACTGTATACACTTTCGGTAGACCGAATCGGTCGCCAACTACTTTTCGGAGCACTTCATGGGATTGAGCACACACGTTTTAGACACCATGCACGGCGGCCCCGCAGCCGGGATGAAGGTGTCGCTGTTCACCACGGACAACGGTCATGCCACTTTGGTCAAATCGTTCATCCTGAACCACGATGGTCGCAATCCCGATGGCTTGCTCTTCGACAACGACAGTTTGAAAAAGGGCACCTACCGTCTGGTTTTTGATGTGAAGGGCTACTTTGCGTCCAAGCATGTGGCCTTGCCAGAGCCCAACTTTTTAGACCACGTGAGCCTCGACTTTGGCGTGGCTCATACCGATCAGCATTACCACGTGCCGCTTTTGGTAAGTCCTTGGAGTTACTCCACGTATCGGGGGTCTTGATTTTTTTGTATACCAAGCGGCATACCCGCTGTGGAAATGGGGTGCAAGTCACTAAAATCTCGGGTCTTACCCCAGATTCCAACACCCCACCATGACCCAAGTCACCAACACCGTGCGCTTTGTGCTCGACGGCCAAATCGTTGAAGCCCAAGGTGCCCGTCGCACCACCACCGTTCTTGATTACCTGCGCGAGCAGCTCCACCGCACCGGCACGAAAGAAGGCTGCGCCGAAGGCGACTGTGGCGCGTGTGTGGTGATGGTGGGCGAACTCAATGCCGCTGGCACGGGCGTGGACTATGTGGCCACCAATGCGTGTATCCAGTTGCTGCCTTCGCTCGATGGCAAATCGATCAAGACCGTGGAGAGCTTGAAAAAGGCCGACGGCACCCTGCACCCTGTGCAAGACGAGATGGTCAAGTGCCACGGCTCGCAGTGCGGCTTCTGCACGCCGGGCATCGTGATGAGTTTGGTTAACTTGGTGCAAACCAACACCTCGCCTGTACGTCAAGACATCACCGACGCCCTGAGTGGCAACTTGTGTCGTTGCACAGGCTATGCGCCCATCATCGACGCGGCCGCCAAAGCATGTGAGAAGAAGGCTGCTTTGAAGGTGGACGACAGCGCAGATCTGCCCTTGCTCCAAGAAATCAAGCGTGCCAGCACACCGACCATGAGTTTGGATGGCGACATCATCGTGCAGCCAGTGGTGCGCACCAAGAAGGGCAATGAATTTGTGTCACCCGCCACCTTGGCGGAGGTGTCTGACTATCTGGTCAAGCACCCCACCACCACTTTGTTGGCAGGCAGCACCGAAATTGGTTTGCAGGTGAACAAACAGTTCGCGCGTCCCGACCACATCATGTATTTGGGCAACGTCAAAGAACTGCGCCAAGTGACCGAAACCGACAAGGCTTGGCGCATTGGTGCTGCCGTGTCGTTGACGCAAGTGGAGTCGCTGATCGCCAAGGCCTACCCCGACTTCGCCGAAGTGCTGCGCCGCTTTGGCTCGCCGCCCATCCGCTCCACCGCCACCTTGGCAGGCAACATCGCCAACGGTTCGCCCATTGGCGACTCCATGCCTTGCTTGCTGGCCCTTGGTGCCAACTTGGTGCTGCGCCGTGGCGAGAAGACCCGCAACGTCTTGCTGGAAAATTTCTACACCGGCATGAAGAAAAGCGTGCTCGAAGCGGGCGAGTTCATCGAAGCGGTGGAGTTGCCCCAGCCTGTCGCGGGCCAAGTGTTCCGCGCCCACAAGGTGAGCAAGCGTTTTGAGCAAGACATTTCAGCCACCTGTGCCGCCATCAGCTACACGCTCAAGGACGGCAAGTTGCGTGGCGTGAAGCTGGCCTACAACGGTCTGAGCCCCTTCCCCGCGCGTGCGCCCAAACTCGAAGCGGTGCTCGAAGGCCAATCACCCGCTGACGTGACAGCAGCCGACTTAGACGCTGCCATTGCCACGAGCTTCACCGCACGTGACGGCTTGCGTGCCACATGGGCGTATCGCGCGCTGGTGGCGCGCAACTTGGCTTTGGAATTCATTGAAGAACCAACCACGGAGGTGGTGTGATGAACGCTCCTACCCATTTGAAAAATCTTTTGCCCGCGACGAACATTCAGCAGGGCACCGACATCGTTCACGAGTCCGCACACCTGCACGTCACGGGTTCTGCCACCTACATCGACGACATCCCCGAGCACGCAGGCACTCTGTATGCCGCACTCATCTTGTCGCCCGTGGCGCATGGTGAGTTGATCGGCGACGGCATTGACCGCGCAGCCATCCTCAACGAACACGGCGTGGTGGCGGTCTACACCGCCAAAGACATTCCGGGCGAAAACAACTGTGGGCCCATCGTGCATGACGACCCCTTCCTCGCCGCGGGCAAGGTTGAGTTTGTCGGTCAAGCTGTGGCCGTGGTGGTGGCGCGTGACATGCTCTATGCCCGCGAAGCGGCCAAAAAAGCCAAGGTCTTGGTGAAAGAACTCAAGCCCATCTTGACGGTGGAAGAGGCGATGGCAGCGAGCAGTTTCATCATGCCGCCCAAGGGCATCACGCGCGGTGACGCCGCTGCGGCCATTGCCAGCGCCCCGCACAAGATCAAGGGCACGACGCGCACTGGCCAGCAAGAGCAGTTTTATCTGGAAGGCCAAATCACCTACGCGGTGCCCAAGGAAGACGGCCAGCTCACGCTGTACGTGTCGACCCAGCACCCCGATGGCAACCAGCGCGAAGCGGCGCATGCCCTGAACCTGCACACCCACGACGTGGAGGTGATTTGCCGCCGCATGGGTGGCGGCTTTGGTGGCAAAGAGGGCAACGCCAGCATCTTCAGCCAAAGCGCTGCCTTGGCTGCGTTCAAGTTGCAAAAGCCCGTCAAGCTGCGCGTCAACCGCGACGACGACATGACCATCACGGGCAAGCGTCACGACTTCCGTATCGACTACGAAGTGGGCTTTGACGACAACGGTCGCGTCTTGGGCGCAGACATCACGCTCATGTCACGCTGCGGTTACAGCACCGATTACTCCGGCCCCGTGAACGACCGCGCTTGTTTGCACATCGACAACACCTACCACTTGCCCGCCTTGAAGCTGGTGAGTCACCGCTGCAAAACCAACACCCAAAGCGCCACCGCCTTCCGCGGCTTCGGCGGTCCACAAGGCATGTTTGGTATCGAGACAGTGATGGACGAGATCGCCATGACT
The DNA here is from genome assembly GCA_903886485.1 of uncultured Burkholderiales bacterium. GTDB lineage: Bacteria > Pseudomonadota > Gammaproteobacteria > Burkholderiales > Burkholderiaceae_C > Limnohabitans. The sequence continues at coordinate 82,819 of CAISMH010000019.1, read as the reverse complement.
TTGGGCAAAGACCCTTTGGACGTGCGCAAGCTCAACCTCTACCAAGACCCCGCCATCAGCGGCACGCCCGACACCATGACGACCCAATACAACCAGCTCATCGAAGACTGGGTGGGTGACAAGGTGATTGCGCAGGTCGAGCACGAATCCAACTACGCCGAGCGCCGCGCAGCGGTGCAAGCCTTCAACGCCAAGAGCAAGACTCGCAAGCGCGGCATCGCGCTGGTGCCTTTGAAGTTCGGCATCAGCTTCACCGCCACGCACCTCAATCAAGGCGGCGCGCTGTTGGTGGTCTACATGGACGGCTCGGTCAGTTGCAACCACGGCGGCACCGAAATGGGCCAAGGCCTCAACACCAAGATGGCGCAGGTGTGCGCCGATGGTTTGGGAATCAGCGTGGACCACGTGCGCATCACCGCCACCGACTCGCAAAAAGTGCCCAACGCATCGGCCACGTCTGCATCGAGCGGTGCCGACATCAACGGTGCAGCCATCATGAACGCGACGATGCAAATGCGCGAACGCTTGAAGCCCGTGGCGGCCCGCATGTTGGGTTGCGCCGAAGGCGATGTGACGTTTGCCAACAACGAAGTGCACGGCGGCGGCAAGTCCGTCAAGTGGGCTGAGGTGACCAAGCAAGCGTGGCTCGACCGCGTGGGCTTGAGCGTCACCGGCTTCTACATGACGCCAGAAATCAAATACGACTTCGCCACCTTGAATGGCCGTGCCTTCTATTACTACTGCTACGGCGCCGCCGTGAGTGAGGTGGAGATTGACACCCGCACGGGCGAGTGGTGGCTCAAAGCCGTGGACATCGTGCACGACGTGGGCCGCAGCATCAACCCTGCGCTCGACAAGGGCCAAATCGAAGGCGCTTATGTGCAAGGCATGGGTTGGCTCACCATGGAAGAGTGCATTTGGGACAAGCAAGGCAAGCTGCTCACGCACGGCCCCAGCACCTACAAAATCCCAGTGGCGGGCGACATCCCTGAGCACTTCAAGGTGTCCTTGTTTGACAACCAAAACAACAAGCCCACGCCGTTCAACAGCAAGGCCACGGGCGAGCCACCGTTGATGCTGGGCCTGTCTGCCTTCTTCGCCTTGCGCGACGCGGTGGCGGCCAGTGCCCATCACAAGGCAGTGGTGCACTTAGACGCGCCGGCCACGCCAGAGCGCATCTTGATGGCGTGCGAAGCGGTCAAGGCCAAGGCAGTCGCTTGATTGCGCGCTGTTCAAAGCCCGCTTGCCGCTCAAAGCCTTTGTGCCCCGTCACACCGCTGAACTGTTGAACCAACTCCAACATGCCGATGGCGTGTTGGTGTCGGTCGACAGCGTGCAGGGCTCAGGCCCGCGCGAGGTGGGGGCGTGGATGGCCGTGTTTCCACAAACACTGGTCAACACCATTGGTGGTGGGCATTTGGAGTTTCAGGCCATCGCAGAGGCGCGTGCTTGGCTGGTGGGTGAAGACCACACCCTCACCACCCGCTATGCCCTTGGCCCCGCCTTGGGCCAATGTTGTGGCGGCGTGGTCCATCTGAAGTTTGAACGCATCCGTGCGGCCGATGCCCCTGCGCTCAAACAACGCTTGTTGGCCAGCGGTCAGCCCCTCGCACTCTTTGGTGGCGGCCATGTGGGGCGTGCTTTGGTGAACGTGTTGAGTACCTTGCCCTACAACGTGCAGTGGATCGACAGTCGCGACGAAATTTTTCCTGCGCATCTGCCCCCCAATGTGGTGTGTGAGCACTCGGACCCTGTGCACGCAGCGGTGGCTGATTTGCCCCGCGGTGCATCTGTGCTCATCATGAGTTTCAGCCATGCTGAAGACTTGGATGTGGTGGCTGCTTGCCTCAAACGCCAGCGCCTGCAGGGTGATTTGAAATTTGTGGGTCTGATTGGCAGCAAAACCAAATGGGCCACGTTTCAACATCGCCTTGAAGCCAAGGGCTTCACCGCCCAAGAGTTGGCCTTCATCACGTGCCCGATTGGCGTGGGTGGCATCACAGGCAAGGAGCCTGAAGTGATTGCGGTGTCCGTGGCCGCCCAGCTGTTGCAACTGCGCGCTTGAGTGCAAGGCCGTGTGGCCGCAAGAGCGACTCAGTCCTGCATGACTTCTTGCATCAATTCACGCACTTTGCCCAGCAGTGGCGGCTCGGTCCGCGAGGCAATCGTCACCAAACCAAATCGCGCCTTGATATCCAAGGCAGGAGAGACGGACAGCTCCACCAAGTCAGGCGCCGAGGCACGAATGGCGAGCACCACGGCATCACTGGTACGGGCCACATCCAGCAGGCTGGAGATTTCTTCACAGCGCAAATTGACCAGCTGCTCCGGATGGGCGCTAGGGCCAAAGCGCTCCATCAAAATGCGCGCGACTTCATCGCTCAAGGGTGTGGAGGCCAAGGGGTAATCGCGCAACATGGCAAAGGGGACGCTGCGTTTTTTGGCCAAAGGATGACCGGGCCGACACATGAACGCGCCGGCCATTTCTTGCAAAGCCTCTACCTTTAAGTCCGCCGAGGGTTGGAGGGAACGGATGTCCAAGATCAGAGCGTCCAGCTTTCGGTCACGCAGGGCTTGCACCAGCAGTGTGGTGCTGCTGCGCGAAATGTCGATGTGCGCCTGCGGATGCTCGGTCGCCATCAGCAAGAGCAAGGGCGTCATCAACATCGCACCGGGGCCAGAGCCCATGCCCACACGAAATTGCCCCATCTCTCCTTTTTGCAAATGCAGGCTGGTTTGGCGCAACTCGTTGGCCTCATCCACCAAGATGCGGGCGCGTTGCACGATGTGTCTGCCAAAGGTGGTGAGTTCGTTCTTGCGGCCAATGCGATCGAACAGGGGTTGGCCCAACTCATCTTCCAGCGCCTTGATGCTGCGGCTCAAGGCAGGTTGCGTGAGATGCAGCTTGCTGGCCGATTGACTGAACGAGCCATGGCTGGCCAATTCGATCAAATGCCTGAGTTGAACCAAAGTCATGGCTGTTCCAATCTATGCATAAAAGTCATGCAAACTGGCATAAGAATGCATTGGACATTATAGAAACAGCTTTTTACGATGCAGCCACAACAACCACTTTGGAGTCGAGACATGTCAAATCCATTCAACCGCTGGGCCGCTTTGTTGAGCGGTTTGTTCTTGGTTGGCGCTGTGTGCGCGCAGAGCTATCCCAGCAAAGCGATCACCTTGATGGTGCCGTATCCCGCCGGTGGTTTGTCCGATGTGATTGCCCGCACAGTCAACAACACCTTGTCGAAAAATTTTGGGCAACCCGTCATCATTGAAAACCTCGGGGGTGCGAGCGGTTCGATTGCCGCGCAAAAAACACTCAATGCCCCCGCCGATGGTCAGATCATTTTTCAGGGCTCACCCAACGAGTTGATCTTGGCACCTTTGGCGATCTCGGCTGTCAAGTTCAAGAGCGAAGACTTCCGTTTGGTGCAGATGATTGCCACCGCGCAAATCGGTTTTTTGGCACGCAAAGATTTGCCCGTGAACAACGTGGATGAGTTTTTAGACTACGCCCGCAAAGAGGCGAAAGCAGGCCGCCCCATCACCTATGCCAGCGTGGGGCCGGGTTCCTTCTACCACCTGTTGGGGGAGCACCTGTCCAAAGTGACCAACATCGAGATGACGCATGTGCCCTACAAAGGTGCCGCACCCGCCAACCAAGATTTGTTGGGCGGGCAGGTCGATATTTTCTTGGCACCCTTTGGCAAGTCGTATGAAGAGTTGCAAAAACAAGGCAAGCTCAAAGTGTTGGCCATGCTCAACAGCGAGCGCTTGGAGTCGGTCAAAGACTATCCTGTCATCAGCGAAAGCAAGGCGCTGAAAAACTTCACCTTCAACATTTGGACCGGCTACTTCGTGAAGAAGGACACCCCCGAGGCCACCGTGCAAATCATCCACAAAGCCATCACCGATGCGTTGGCCGATCCTGTGGTGCGTGCAGGCTTAGAAGCCAACAGTCAACTGGTGGCGAAACCTTTGTCGCTGCAAACCGTGGGCAAAGCCTATGTGGATGGCACCGCGCAATTCCGCGCCATTGCCAAGTCCATCAACTTACAGCCTCAGTGACATGAGCTACTTGCGTGATGCGCTCATCGACCGCGTGGGCGAGTTCATCCAATTGCGACGCGACATTCACCGCCACCCCGAGTTGGCGTTTGAAGAGCACCGCACCTCTGAGTTGGTGGCTGCCAAATTAGAGAGCTGGGGCTATGCGGTGCATCGTGGTCTGGGCGGCACTGGCGTGGTGGGCAGCTTGAAGCGGGGCAACAGCGCACGCAGCTTGGGCTTGCGCGCGGACATGGATGCCCTGCCGATTCAAGAAGCCACAGGCCTTGAATGGTCCAGCGTCAAGCCGGGCCTCATGCACGCCTGTGGTCACGATGGTCACACGGCCATGCTGCTGGCTGCTGCAAAAGCAATCGCTCAAGACCCGACGTTTGATGGCACTTTGAATTTGATTTTTCAGCCCGCCGAAGAGGGCGGTGGTGGCGCAGTGCGCATGATGGCCGATGGCTTGTTTGACCAGCATCCGTGTGACGCCGTCTTTGCCATGCACAACATGCCGGGCACGCCGGTGGGGCACTTCGTGTTTCGCGATGGCGCGGCCATGGCCTCCAGCGATTACGTCACCCTGCGCATTCATGGCACGGGCGGGCATGGCGCCATGCCGCACCGCGCGGCGGACCCGTTGGTGGCGGCGGCTTCCATCGTGATGGCGCTGCAAACCGTGGTCTCGCGCAACGTCGATCCGCTGCACACCGCCGTGGTCACCGTGGGTGCCTTACACGCGGGCCAAGCCAACAACGTCATTCCAGCATTGGCCACCTTGGAGCTCAGTGTGCGCTCGCTCGACCCCGATGTTCGGCGCTTGTTGGAACAACGCATCAAGGCCTTGGTGGCTGCGCAAGCCGAGAGTTTTGGCGTGCGGGCTGAGATCGACTGGCGGCCCGGTTACTCCGTGCTGGTGAACTCGGTGGCGGAGACCGACTTTGCACGCCAAGTGGCGCTCGATTTGGTGGGGCCTGAGCGCGTCACCTTGCACGGCCCAGCACTGACAGGCAGCGAAGACTTTGCCTTCATGCTCGAAAAAATCCCCGGCAGCTACTTGCTCATTGGTAACGGCGATGACAAGGGCGACTGCAACTCTGCGGGCGCGTGCATGGTGCACAACCCAGGCTACGACTTCAATGACGACAACATCGCCACAGGCGCCTCTTATTGGGTGTCGCTTGTTCAGAAGTTTTTCGCTCATTAGAATGATTTGAAATTCGATCGACTTCGTGTCGACGTGTGATCGGGAGAGACTGCCAACGCCAACGCGTGCTGGGCAGCGCCGAAGGAGCAACCGCCCCGGAAACTCTCAGGCAAAGGGACCGGTCACATGCATGTATCTCTGAAGAGCTGCTGGCGTATTCGTCCGTCAGTGCACCGAAGGAGCAAGCGGTTGGCGTCATGCAACACCGTGAATCTCTCAGGTCCAAACACAGAGGGGGCGCTCTAGGCATGCGACTTGCGTGCTTGGCGTTCAACCCTTCGACGTTTTTGAAAGCTCATTTCCCATGAAAACAATCGCAGTCATTGGTGGCGGCATCACCGGTGTGACCACCGCCTACGCCTTGGCCAAGCGCGGCTTTGCCGTGACCTTGTTCGAGCGTCATCGCTATGCCGCGATGGAAACCTCCTACGCCAACGGAGGCCAACTCTCGGCCTCCAACGCCGAAGTGTGGACGCATTGGTCCACCATCCTCAAAGGCTTGAAGTGGATGCTCAAGAGCGACGCACCGCTGTTGGTCAACCCCGCACCGACTTGGCACAAACTGTCTTGGTTTGCCGAGTTCATTGCCGCCATGCCCCATTACGAGCGCAACACCGTGGAGACAGCGCGCATGGCTGTTGCCGCGCGTGCGCATTTGTTTGGCTGGGCGCAGGAAGAGGGCATTGACTTCGACCTGAAGAAAGAAGGCATCTTGCATATCTACCGCGATAAAAAAGGGTTTGACCACGCCGGCAGAGTGTCTGAATTGCTCGCCAAAGGCGGCTTGCCGCGCCGCGCCGTGACCCCTGCGGAGATGAAGGCCATTGAGCCCACTTTGGCCGGTACCTACTACGGCGGCTACTTCACCGAGAGCGACTCGACGGGCGATATCCACAAATTCACCCACGGCTTGGCCGCCGCTGCGGCTCGCTTGGGCGTGCGCACCTTGTACGGTCAAGACGTCCAATCGTTGCAAAGCAATGGCGTGCAAGCCGTGGTCACTGTGGCGCAAGAGCAGGGCGCTCCTGATGTGCATACCTTCGATGGCGTGGTGGTCTGCGCGGGCGTCGCCAGCCGCGACTTGGCGGCACAGTTGGGAGACCGCGTGAACATCTACCCCGTCAAAGGCTATTCCATCACGGTCAACTTGAACGACGAAGAGAGCCAAATGGGCGCTCCTAGCGTGAGTTTGCTCGACGACGAAACCAAGTTGGTCACCAGCCGTTTGGGCCTCCAGCGTTTTCGCGTGGCAGGCACTGCGGAGTTCAACGGTGTGGACCGCGATATTCGCGCGGACCGCATCCGGCCTTTGGTCGCTTGGGTGGAGCAATGCTTCCCACGCATCAACACCCGCTCTGTTGTGCCATGGGCAGGCCTGCGACCCATGATGCCCAACATGATGCCCCGCGTAGGCCGAGGCAAAGCAGCCAACGTGTTCTACAACACGGGCCACGGCCACTTGGGCTGGACGCTGTCGGCCATCACCGCGGACATGTTGGGCCATGTCATGGTGGAGGCTGCACGCGGCTAGGGTTTTCACGAGACTTGCCCGCTTTGTTCGGCGACAAAAAGTGTATACACTTCGTGTCACCTGTCGCAGCGGAGCAGGCCTGCGTGTCGAGGCCTTGTTCGCGACCCTCGTGTTGTTCACAGCGCCCGCAGTGGTGAACAGCAAACATTGAATCTGTGATTGAGGTCTCGACATGGACACCTATTTCTTAGACTGGGCCAACTTGCTCTTGCGTTGGGTGCACGTCATCACCGCCATTGCGTGGATTGGCTCCTCGTTTTACTTTGTCTTCTTAGACAACAACCTCATCAAACCCAACTCGCCCGATCTGCTCGAAAAAGGTGTGGATGGTGCGATGTGGGCGGTGCATGGTGGTGGCTTCTACAACCCGCAAAAGTACATGGTGGCGCCGAAGAAGATCCACACCAAACTGCACTGGTTCTATTGGGAAAGTTATTCCACTTGGCTCAGTGGTTTTGGGCTGTTCACGGTGTTGTATCTGTGGAATGCGGGTACGTTTTTGATTGACAAGTCCTTGATGGACTGGTCACCCGCTGCCGCGATCACTGCTACCCTGAGCTTCTTGGTCGCCTTCTGGTTGATTTACGACACGGTGTGTCGCGTGTTTGGCTTTCGCGAAAACGGCGAGCGCATTGTGGCGCTGACCATGATCGTGGTGGTGGGCTTTGCCGCTTGGTTGTCGTGCCAATTGTTTGCAGGCCGTGCGGCGTTTTTGCTGGTGGGCGCGATGATCGCCACCTCGATGAGCGCCAACGTGTTCTTCTGGATCATCCCCGGCCAACGCAAAGTGGTGGCCGCCATGACCTCGGGCGTGGCGATGGACCCCAAAGAGCTAGCCACCCACGGCAAGCGCGGCAAGCAGCGCAGCGTGCACAACACCTACTTCACCTTGCCCGTCATCTTTGCGATGTTGAGCAACCACTACAGCTTCTTGTACACCTATGAAAACAACTGGGTCATCCTCGTGATGATGATGTTGGCCGGTGCTTTGATTCGCCAGTTCTTCGTGCAACGCCACGGCTACCACTTAGGCCGTGCCAAGAACCCACTGCCTTTTGCTGTTGCAGGTGTGGTGATTTTGCTCGCTGTGATTGTGTGGATGCGTCCAGCACCTGCTGTGCCCTCTGCTGCGGTGGCGAACACCGCGCCTGTGAGCTACGCCGAAGTGAGCCAAGTGTTTGCCCAGCGCTGCGCCCAGTGCCACGGCGCACAAGTGCAAATGAAAAATGTGCGCTTCGATTCCGCTGAAGGCGTTAAGCAACATGCCTTGGGTATTTACCAGCAAGCGGTGGTGACCAAGCAAATGCCGATGAACAACGCCACGGGCATCACCGAAGATGAGCGCGCGTTGATCAAACGCTGGTACGAGTCTGGCGCGGCGCTGCAATAAGCCGCCCTTGCGTGGATGCCACGCACGAGGTGCTTGGAGGTCGCTGGCTATACTGCCGCGACTTGGCTTCACCTCTGTAATCTCCCTATGACACTACGTTTGCTCTGGGCCTTGGCTGGCTCGTTGATGTGGGCCGTCTCGCAAGCGGGCGAGGTGACGGTTGCCGTGGCAGCCAACTTCACCGCACCCATGCAAAAAATTGCCAAGGCGTTTGAGCAAGACACGGGGCACAAAGCGCAATTGGCCTTTGGTGCGACGGGTAAGTTCTATGCACAAATCAAAAACGGTGCGCCGTTTGCGGTGCTACTCGCGGCCGACGATGAAACATCCGAACGCTTAGAAAAAGAAGGCCACGCTGTGGCAGGCACGCGCTTCACCTACGCCACGGGCCGCTTGGCGTTGTGGAGCAAGCAAGCCAACTTGGTGGACGATAAAGGTGAGGTGCTGCGCAGCCATCACTTCACCAAGTTAGCCATTGCCGACCCCAAGCTCGCGCCCTATGGTGTGGCGGCGATGGAGGTCCTCCAGCGCTTAGGCGTGCAAGCTAAGGTCACGCCCAAACTCGTGCAGGGCGAAAGCATTGGCCAAACCTATTTGTTCGTCAGCACAGAAAACGCACAGTTGGGCTTTGTGGCCTTGTCGCAAATCTCATTTGAGGGGCGCATCACGCAAGGCTCGGCGTGGGTGGTGCCGCAAAGCCTGCACACGCCCTTGAAGCAAGACGCGGTGCTGCTCAACCATGGCAAAGACAATGCAGCCGCACACGCTCTGCTGAAATACTTGCAAGGCGACCAAGCCAGAACCATCATTCGCCAGTACGGTTATACCGCAGGCGATGGCCGCACCCTGTAAAGTCAGTCCATGAACTTGAGCGCCGAAGACTTCCAAGCCATCGCCTTGACGCTGCAACTCGCCAGCGTCACCACGGTGCTGCTGCTGTTGCTCGCCACGCCAGTGGCGTGGTGGTTGGCGCACACGCACTCGGTTTGGCGTGCGCCTGTGGCCTCATTTGTCGCGCTGCCTTTGGTGTTGCCGCCCACGGTGCTCGGCTTTTATGTGTTGGTGGCGCTTGGGCCAAATGGCCCCATGGGGCAGTTCACGCAGTGGCTAGGGTGGGGCACTTTGGCGTTTAGCTTTTGGGGCTTGGTCGTGGGCTCCATGGTTTATTCGTTGCCGTTTGCGGTGCAGCCGCTGGTCAACGCATTTGAGGCCATGGGCCCGCGCCCCATGGAAGTGGCCGCCACCTTGCGAGCCAGCAAGTGGGATGCGTTCTTCACCGTGGCCCTGCCTTTGGCCAAGCCCGGCTTTGTGATGGCTGCGATGTTGAGCTTTGCGCACACCGTGGGCGAGTTTGGTGTGGTGCTGATGATTGGCGGCAACATCCCCGACACAACGCGCGTGGTGTCCACCCAAATTTACGGCCATGTGGAAGCCATGCAGTATTCACAAGCACATGGCTTGGCCGGTGTGATGCTGGTGTTCTCTTTTGTGATCTTGTTGGGCCTGTCGTGGTCTAACCGTCGCGCTGTTCAGCGCAACAAGGTGGGCGTATGAACATCCACCTCAAGCTAGACATTGCGCGTGCTAACTTTGACCTGTCAGTCGATGTGCAGCTGCCCGCGCACGGCATCACCGTCATTTACGGCCCTTCGGGTTGTGGCAAAACCACTTTGCTGCGTTGCGTTGCAGGGCTAGAGCCTTGGGCGCGTGGCGTGGTGCAACTCGGCCACGAGGTGTGGCAAGACGACGCGCAAGCTGTGAACTTGCCCACGCACCAACGCGCTGTGGGCTATGTGTTTCAAGAAGCCTCGTTGTTTGACCACTTGGATGTGGCGGGCAACTTGGCCTATGGCCACCAACGTGCTGAAAAGCAGAGTCGCAATGCGATGAGCCAAGCCGTGCCGCAGCAAACCATTGAGCTGCTGGGCATCGGCCACTTGCTCAAGCGCCGCAGCCACGAGTTGTCGGGCGGCGAACGCCAACGCGTGGCCATTGCCCGCGCCTTGGTCACGCAGCCGCGCTTGCTGTTGCTGGATGAGCCCTTGGCCGCACTCGACCATGCCCGCCGCCAAGACGTGCTGCCGTGGCTAGAAAAACTGCGCGACGACTTGAACATTCCCATGCTCTACGTGACCCACGCGGTGGACGAAGTGGCGCGTTTGGCCGACACCTTGGTGGTGATGAACCAAGGCCGCGTGCAAGCCAACGGCCCCGTGGCCGACGTGCTGACCCAAGCCAACTTGCCCGTGGTGCTGGGCGAGGATGCGGGTGCATTGCTCACAGGCATCGTGCTCAACATCGACACCCAATGGCACTTGGCCCAAGTGGGTTTTGCCGGTGGCGAGCTGTGGGTGCGCGACAGCGGATTGCATGTGGGCCAAACCGTGCGCCTGCGTGTGCTGGCCCGCGACGTGAGCGTAACCTTGGCCGCCGCCACACACACCAGCATTCAAAACCACGTGCCTTGCGTGGTGGATGCCATCACACCCGAGCCACACCCCTCACAAACTCTGCTGCGTTTGCGTTGCGGCGACACCGTGCTGCTGGCGCGTGTCACGGCGCGTGGCGTGCATGAGCTGAGTTTGCATGTGGGCATGCAGGTGTGGGCGCAGGTGAAGTCGGTGGCGCTGGTGAAGTGAGGCGTTAAACGCCAGAGACCACCACATCCATCGCCGCAACTAATTCGCTGGCATGTGCTGCCACATTGCCCACGTGTTGACGCAAGCTGCGAGTGGGAAGAGGCGCTGTGTAGTGGGCTAAAGCGCGAAGGCGCTGGCCGTTCACAATGACGAGAGGGCAGAGTTTGTCGGGAGACTTGCCTGCAAATTTCAGGGTGGCGAGTGGTATCACCATGCGCGTGGCCAACGCATCGAGCAAATCACTTTGCACCACCACGACATAGGGAATGCCAAGTGCAGCGCTCTCGCTTGGGTTGGCGAATACGTCAAACTGAGCCACGGCGGGTTACCAAGGGCGCAGGTCCGAGCCGGGGACGCCTTGCTTTTCTACCCACTTGTTTTGCGCGGCAATCCACGGGCCAAACTCGGCTTCAAACTTCTTTTTGCGAGAGGCCAAGCTGGCGTTGTTTTGGTTGGCTTGCAAGGCGCGGTATTGGTCAGCCGACATGATGACCGTATCAATTTGTCCTGCTTTTTCTACAAACACCGGCTCGCGCTTGGCGATGGCGCAAATGCTGCCAAAACGGTTCTTGGCCTCGGTGGCGGTGATTTGCATGGTGTGCTCCTGTTGCTTGGCCATTTTAGCTAAAGGTGGAGTTTGGCGGCAAGCCTCAAAACCACCAAGCCACCGCTTGCGGTATCACCACTGCCCCCACAATGCCGTGCAGCCCCATGCCGAGGCTGGCATACGCGCCCGCTTCTGGGTGCACGCTGAAGGCGCGTGAGGTGCCTATGCCGTGGGCGGCCACACCCAAGGCAAAGCCGCGTTGCCACCATGGGGTGATGGGCAAAGCATCCAACACATAGCGGCCCAGCACCGCACCCAAGATGCCGGTGCTGACGGCAAAGATGGCAGTCAAGGTGGGCGAGGCTTGCACCCGCTCGGCAATGCCCATCGCAATGGGGGCGGTGACCGATTTGGCGACCAGCCCGCGCACCAGCGAAGGGTCCACACCCAACCAACGCGCCACACCCACGGCAGTGAACACAGACGTCACACCTCCCGCCACCAGCGACAACAGCAACACGCCCATGCGCCCTTTGAGCGATGCAAACCCTTTGTAGATGGGGATCGCCAGCGACACCGTGGCTGTGCCCAACAAGAAGTGCACAAACTGCGCGCCTTCGAAATACTTGGCATACGGCATGTCTAGCGCGCTGATGCTCAACGTGACCACCACCACCGCAATCAACACTGGATTGGCCAGCGGGTTGCGTTGACTGCGCTCATACAACGTCAGGCCCAGCAAATACGCGCTGAGTGTCGGCACCAAGGCCAACAGCGGGCTGCCCGAGAGGTAGACCCAAATCTCAGAGATGGGGGGCAGGTGGTTTTGAAATTCATGACTCATGTGTCGGCTCTTTCTTCGACAACACGTTGAGCAAGCCCGCCGTCACCGCCACCGTGGCCACCACACTCACCACCAGCGCGGCGCTGATGGCCCACGCATTGGCTTGCAACAGCGGCAAGTAAAGCACCACGCCCACCGACGCGGGGATGAACAACAAACCCAAGTGCTGCAAAACGCTGCTGCCGACCAGATCAATCGACGCAGGCACATGGCCGCGCACGCTGAGAAACACCAACAACAACACCAAGCCCAACACAGGGCCAGGGATGAAGGGCAGGGCGAACTTAGACACCAGCTCGCCGAGGGCTTGGAAGATGAAGAGTTGAACAAGACCTTGGATCATGGGTGCAGTGTAGGCGTGCGTCTCAGTGGCAGCAGCCTCGGGCGGTGTGAACTGTTTTGACTTGTAGGTTGCAGTCAATTTCACATGCCTTGATGTTGTATTGCGGATGCAATACACTGGCCGCATGAAAACATCCACCATTCCACCCATCCGCGTTGAGCCTGCTTTTAGGCAACAAGTCGAGCAGGTTTTGGCCCACGGTGAGACCTTGTCTGAGTTTGTTGAAAACGCCATTCGCGACACCGTGTCTAAACGTCAATTCCAATCTGACTTTGTCCAACGTGGCCTGGCTGCGATTGACGAAGTTAAACGCCAGGGGGGCGGCATACCGGCCGAGGTCGTGCTTGCTAATTTGCAAGCCAAATTGGTTGCCGCCAAACGTGCAAAGACGAAAAAAGCTTAATGGCTTATTCAGTCGAGTTCAGCCCTGCTGCCAGTGCTGATTTAGAACGACTTTTTGAGTTCTCGCTTCAAAGAGAACTCGACAGTGAAACCGGCGATTTAGACATCCCCGCCCGAGCACTCCAAGCCATTCACGATGCCATACAGCTCATGGCGCTGACACCGTTTTCGTGTCGTAAAGCAGGCGACACCCCTTTTTTACGTGAGCTGGTCATTGGATTTGGCCACACAGGCTATGTGGCACTTTTTGAAATCGTGAATGACCAACGCATCATTGTGGGCGCTGTGCGACACCAACGCGAAGATGACTATCACTGATGGGGGTTACTTCGCCCCGAACGCCAACTGCACTGCCAGTTGGTTGTGCCGCTCAATCAAGGGCCCCATGTCCACGGTGGCAATCTCACCTTGGCGCACCACCACGCGCCCGTTGACCACGACGTAGTCGGCGTTGTCACTGGCGCACAGCAGCAGCGCACCCACGGGGTCGTGCACGGCGCCGCCCGCCATGCTGAGTGTGTCGGTGCGGAACATGGCAATGTCGGCGCAATACCCCGCTTTGATTTGCCCCAACTCGTGGGCACGGCCCAGCACTTGCGCGCCGCCGCGTGTGGCCAGGCGCAGGGCATCGCGCGGCGTCATGTCGGAGGGTCCTAAGTCACAGCCAAACACGGTGCGTCCCTCTTGCACCCGTGGGGCTTCCAGTGCGCGGCCCACGCGTGCCAACAACATGGCTTGACGCGCTTCGTTGAGCAAATGGGCGGCGTCATTGCTGGCGCTGCCGTCCACCCCGAGACCAATGGGCACACCGGCATCGAGCATTTTGCGCAGGGGCAGGATGCCGCTGGCCAAGCGCATGTTGCTGCACGGGCAGTGGGCAATGCCGGTGCGTGTGCGGGCAAACAAATAGGTGCCTTCGTCGTCGAGTTTCACGCAGTGGGCGTGCCACACATCGTCGCCCACCCAACCGAGGTCTTCAGCGTATTGCGCGGGGGTGCAGTTGAACTTTTCTTGGGTGTAGGCAATGTCGTGGTCGTTTTCGGCCAAGTGCGTGTGCAGACGCACGCCGAACGCACGGGCCAGTTTGGCGGCTTCGCGCATCAGGTCTTGGCTCACGCTGAAGGGCGAACAGGGGGCTACAGCCACGTGCGTCATCGCGCCAAAGCTGGCGTCGTGGTAGGTCTCAATCAGGCGCTGGGTTTCTTTGAGAATGAAGGCTTCTTTTTCCACCACGCGGTCGGGTGGCAGGCCGCCTTGGCTTTCGCCCACGCTCATGCTGCCGCGTGTGGCCGTGAAGCGCATGCCCATGGTGTGCGCGGCTTCAATGCTGTCGTCCAGTCGCACGCCGTTGGGGTAGATGTAGAGGTGGTCGCTGCTGGTGGTGCAGCCACTCAGCAGCAACTCGGCCATCGCCACTTGATTCGACACCCGCACCATCTCGGGCGTGAGGCCTGCCCAAATCGGGTACAGCCCTTGGAGCCAACTGAACAGCTCTGCGTTTTGCACTTGCGGTACGGCGCGCGTGAGGCTTTGCACCATGTGGTGGTGCGTGTTGATGAGGCCGGGCACCACCACGTGGCGGCGGGCGTCAATCACTTCATGCACTTGGGTCAACAGTTCATCGATGTTTTCATCAGCGGTGATGATGCGTTCAATGCGGCCATCGCGCAGCAGCAGCGAGGCGTCTTTGAGTTCGGTGTTCGCATCATCTTGGGTGGCGATGCAGCGGGCGCGGTGGATGAGCAGGCTTGACATGGCGCGGACTTTAACCTCTCTCGTTGCAATTTTTCGCTGCGCTGCCCAAGTGGTTTCCACAGGGGCAAAGCCTCTCAGAGCACGGCACAATTTGGCAATGCAAGAAGCAAGCTCACCCCTCCCAACTCCCGCGACCCATCCCCATGAGTTTTTAGCCGAGCTCTACCAAGCCGCCGTCAAACGCGCCTTGCCGCTGCACAACACCGCCGCCTATTTGCCATCGCCGCCCAAAGGCCGTACCGTGGTGCTGGGCGCAGGCAAAGCGGGTGGCGCGATGGCCCAAGCCGTTGAGGCCTTGTGGCCTGCCGACAAACCCTTGTCGGGTCTCGTGGTCACGCGTTATCACCACACGCCGCCGCGCCCAGCGGGTGTGCCCGAGCGCATTGAGGTGGTCGAAGCTTCGCATCCTGTGCCCGATGCCGCGGGCCTAGCCGCTGCCGAGCGCATCTTGGCGTTGACCCAAGGGTTGACCGCTGACGACTTGGTGTTGTGTTTGATTTCAGGCGGCGGCTCTGCCTTGCTGACCTTGCCCGCTGAGGGGCTGACCTTGCAAGACAAGCAGCGCATCAACCGCGACTTACTCCACAGTGGCGCAGGCATTGGCGAGATGAATTGTGTGCGCAAGCACCTCTCGCGCATCAAAGGCGGTCGTTTGGCTGCTGCGTGTGCGCCCGCGCAGGTGGTCACACTCACCATCAGTGACGTGCCGGGCGACGACCCCTCGGTCATCGCCAGTGGCCCCACCGTGCCCGACGTGACGACCTGCGCCGACGCATGGGCCATCCTGCAACGCTACAAAATCGCAGTGCCTGCTGCCGTTGAAGCGGCGCTGAAGGCGGGCGCACTCGAAACCCCCAAGCCCAGCCCCGCGTGGGCCAAGGAGCCCGTGCACTTGATAGCCACACCCCAAAAGTCGCTCGACGCCGCTGCCGAGTTGGCCCGCGCTGCGGGCCTGAACGCGTATGTGCTGAGTGACGAGCTCGAAGGCGAGTCACGCGAAGTGGGCAAGGTCCACGCTGCGCTCGCGCGTGCGGCGGCCCATGGCAAAGGCCCGTTCCAAAAACCTTGCGTCATTTTGAGTGGGGGCGAAACCACGGTGACGATTCGCCCACAAGCGCCGGGCACGCCCAAAGGCCGAGGCGGACGGGCGGGCGAGTTTTGTTTAGGCCTCGCCGTCGCCTTGCAAGCGCAAGCTGGGGTGTGGGCCATCGCTGCTGACACCGATGGCATTGACGGCATCGAAGACAACGCGGGCGCACGCGTGTCGCCCGACACCTTGGCCCGCGCCGAGGCGGCATGTGTCAAAGCCCCTGACTGTCTTGATCGCAACGACGCTTATGGCTTCTTTGAAGCTGTGGGCGATTTGGTGGTGACGGGCCCCACCCACACCAATGTGAACGACTTTCGTGCCATCTTGGTGCTTTGATCAACGCCTACTTCTGCGATGACCCAACCCCGACTGTCATTAGCCCGTATCACCAAGCGCTACCCTGCGGTGGTGGCCAACGATGACGTGAGCCTGACGGTGCAGCCCGGCGAGATTCATGCCGTCTTGGGCGAGAACGGCGCGGGCAAATCCACGTTGATGAAAATCATCTACGGCGCTGTCAAGCCCGATGCGGGCGAGATGCGCTTCAACGGCGAAGTGGTCAACATTCGCAACCCGCAAGAGGCCAGGCGTCTGGGCATCAGCATGGTGTTTCAGCACTTCAGCTTGTTTGACACCCTGAGCGTGGCCGAGAACGTGTGGCTGGGCCTCGACAAATCGCTCAGTTTGACGGAGGTGACGCAGCGCATCACCGACACCGCCGCGCAATACGGCCTCGACATGGACCCCGCGCGCCCCGTGCACACGCTGGGCGTGGGCGAGATGCAGCGCGTGGAAATCATCCGCGCCTTGCTGACCCACCCACAGCTCCTCATCTTGGACGAGCCCACCTCGGTGCTCACCCCGCAAGCGGTGGAAAAACTCTTTGTGGTGTTGCGCCAACTCGCGAGCGAAGGGCGCAGCATTGTGTACATCAGCCACAAGTTGCACGAAATTCGCGCCTTGTGCACTGCTTGCACGGTGATGCGTGCGGGCCGTGTGACGGGCGTGTGCGACCCGCGCCAAGAAACCAATGCTTCCTTGAGTCAACTCATGATTGGCAGCTTGCCGCCTGAGTTGCAGGTGCGCGAGCACAAGCCAGGCGTTGCGGTGCTGCGCGTGCAGGACTTGACGCTCAAAGCCGATGACCCGTTTGGCGTGGACTTGAGTGGCGTGAGCTTGCAAGTGCGCGCGGGCGAGGTGGTGGGCATTGCGGGTGTGTCGGGCAATGGCCAACGCGAACTGTTGTTTGCCTTGTCGGGCGAAGACAGGCGTTCCGCCCCGAGCAGCATTGAGCTCAGCGGCCAAGCCGTGGGGCAGTTCAACCCCGACCAACGCCGCAGTCTGGGCCTGCATTTTGTGCCTGAAGAACGCCTAGGGCGTGGCGCTGTGCCCAGCCTCAGTCTTGCGCAAAACTTGTTGCTCACCCGCCATGATGCGGTGGCGTCTAGCGGCATGGCGGGCGCTTTAGGCTGGCTCAATTTGAAAACCCTGCACGCTCAAGCGGCCCGCATCATTGCCAAGTACCAAGTGAAAGCGGGTGGGCCCGATGCGGCTGCGCGCTCACTGTCGGGCGGCAATTTGCAAAAGTTTTTGGTGGGCCGCGAGATCGAAGCCGCACCCAAGCTGCTCATCGTGTCGCAACCCACTTGGGGCGTGGACGTGGGGGCTGCCGCGCAAATACGCGCGGCACTGCTGGCCTTGCGTGACGCGGGTTGTGCGGTGTTGGTGGTGAGTGAGGAGTTGGACGAATTGCTCGCGCTGTCAGACCGCCTGCATGTGATGGCCGAGGGGCGCTTGTCGCCCGCGCTCAGCCGTGAAGAGGCCCATGTGTCGCGCATCGGGGCGTGGATGAGTGGCTTGTGGGATGCGCCCGCTGCAACGCAGGAGGTGACCCATGCTGCGTCTTGAGCCGCGTGCCCAGCCCTCGCCGCTGTGGCGTTATGCCTCGCCCTTGCTGGCGCTGGCCATCACGGTGATGTTGGGGGTGATTCTTTTTGTGGCGCTGGGCAAAGACCCGGTGCGTGGTTTGCAGGTGTTCTTTTGGGAACCCATCAAGAGCGTGTACGCCTTGTCTGAGTTGATGGTCAAGGCCACGCCGCTGTTGCTCATTGCCTTGGGGCTGGCCGTGTGCTTTCGCTCGAACGTCTGGAACATCGGCGCGGAAGGTCAGTTTGTCATGGGGGCGGTGTTTGCCTCGGGCGTGGCGCTGATGGCCGATGCCAACACGGGCAGCGGCTTTTGGTTGCTCATCTTGCTCGCGGGTGTTGTGGGCGGCATGGTGTGGGCGGCCATCACCGCTTTCTTGCGCGACCGTTTTCATGCGAGTGAAATCTTGGTCAGTTTGATGCTGGTCTATGTGGCCATCATGGCACTCAATTTTTTGGTCTACGGCCCTTGGAAAGACCCATTGGGCTACAACTTTCCACAAACCAAAACCTTTGATGCCATCACGCAAATCCCTAAGCTCATCACGGGCACGCGCGTGAATATGGGCGTGTTGCTCGCGCTCGCGGGCGTGGGCGCGTTGTGGGTGTTTTTGTTTCGCACCCATGCCGGATTTGCCCAGCAGGTGGGGGGCTTGGCACCTGATGCGGCGCGTTACGCAGGCTTCTCGTCGCGCAAGGCCTTGTGGTTGGCCTTGCTCACCTCGGGGGCGGCGGCTGGTTTGGCGGGCGCACTCGAAGTGGCTGGGCCGCTGCGTCAGCTCACGCCGTTTGTGCCGGTGGGCTATGGCTTTGCGGCCATCATCGTGGCTTTTGTGGGGCGCTTGCATCCGATGGGCATGGTGTTGTCAGCCATATTGATGAGCATGTTTTACATCGGCGGTGAGTTGGCGCAGTCGCGCCTTGGCTTGCCACGTTCACTCACCGGTGTGTTCCAAGGGCTGTTGTTGTTCACGCTGTTGGCATGTGACACCTTGATGCAATACCGTGTGCGTTGGGTGTCTCGCGCAATCCAGGCCAACTCTTCGGAGGCACTGTGATGGAGTCTTATGCGCTGCTGTGGGCCGCCACCATGAACGCGGGGACGGTGTTGGCATTGGCGTCGCTGGGCCTGCTCATCAATGAAAAAGCGGGCATCGTCAATTTAGGGGCCGAGGGCATGATGCTGTGCGCTGCCATCGCAGGCTTTGCGACCGTGGCCACCACGGGCAGTGACACGCTGGGGTTTTTGGCGGGCATGGGCGCTGGCGCCCTGATGGCTGCGCTCTTTGGTGTGTTGGTGATTTGGATGAACACCAACCAGTACGCCACGGGCTTGGCACTCAGTCTGTTTGGTGGGGGCTTCTCCGCGTTTGTGGGGGTGAGCTTTGTGCAAGCCAAACTGCCGGAGCGCATGCAATTTCAGGTGCCGTTTTTGGCGGACATGCCTTGGCTTGGCGCTGCCTTGTTCAGACACCACCCCTTGGTGTATGGCGCGATTGCGTTGACGTTGGGGCTGATTTACTTTTTGTACCGAACCCGTGCGGGTCTGGTCTTGCGTGCGGTGGGGGAGTCGCCGGAATCTGCCCATGCGCTGGGCTACCCCGTGCGACGCATTCGCTTGGCTGCCGTCGTCGTTGGCGGTGCGCTGTGTGGTTTGGCGGGGGCGTATATCTCTATCATCTACACGCCGCTGTGGGTGGAAGGGATGATTGCGGGCAAAGGCTGGATCGCTTTGGCACTCACCACTTTCGCAACTTGGCGTCCAGCACGTGTCTTGCTGGGTGCTTATCTGTTTGGTGGGGTGACCATGTTGCAGTTCCATTTACAGGCCACGGGCCTCGATGTCCCCAGCCAGTTCTTGAGCATGTTGCCTTACCTTGCCACCATCGTGGTGCTGGCGCTGATGTCTAAAAATCCTCGCTGGTTGAGGCTGAACATGCCAGCCTCGTTGGGCAAACAGTTTTTTCCGGGTTGATAATTTGTTCGCTTTTTTTGTTTTCACTTTGAAGGATTTGGAATGACTCACTTGTTGAAACGTCGCTGGTTGCAAGCTGCAGCCTTCACCGCAATCTCTGCTGCCGTTTTGGTTGGCTGTGGCAAAAAAGAAGAAACCAAACCCGCAGAAGTTCCGGCATCTGCGGCCAAGCCTGAACCATTGAAAATTGCATTCGCCTATGTTGGCCCCGTGGGAGATGGTGGCTGGACCTTTGCTCATGACAACGCGCGCAAAGCCTTGCAAGCCGAGTTTGGCGACAAGATTGAAACCTCGTTTGTTGAAAACGTGCCCGAGTCAGCCGATGCCGAGCGCGTCATTCGCGACATGGTGGGACAAGGTAACAAACTGATTTTTGGCACCACGTTTGGCTACATGGAGCCCATGCTCAAAGTGGCTGCGGACACGCCAGACGTGAAGTTCGAGCACGCCACCGGCTACAAACAAGCGCCCAACATGCGCACCTACGACAGCCGCACCTACGAAGGCGCTTACATGGCGGGCGTGATTGCGGGCAAGATGACCAAGAGCAACACCTTGGGCGTTGTCGCTTCCATCCCAATTCCTGAAGTCATCCGCAACATCAACAGCTTCACCTTGGGCGCGCAATCGAGCAACCCCAAAGTCAAGACCAAAGTGGTGTGGGTCAACGAGTGGTTCAACCCACCCAAAGAAACCGAAGCGGCCACCTCCCTCATCAACGGCGGGGCAGACATCTTGTTCCAAAACACCGACTCTCCAGCCGTGTTGAAGACAGCCCAAGACAAAGGCAAACGCGCGTTCGGCTGGGACTCGGACATGACCGCCTATGGCCCCAAAGCCCATTTGGCCTCTGCCGTCATCAACTGGACGCCTTACTACATCAACGCCACCCGTGCAGCCTTGGACGGTCAGTGGACAGGCGGCGCGCATACATGGTCGGGTGTGAAAGACGGTGCCATTGATCTCGTGTCGATTGCCGAAGACGTACCCGCGGAAACCAAAGCCAAGATTGATGATGTGAAAAAAGGTTTGAAAGATGGCAGCTTCGCCATCTGGAAAGGCCCACTCGTCGACAACGCTGGCAAAGAAGTCCTCAAGAAAGACCAAGTCGCTGACGACAAGTTTTTGAGCGGCATCAACTTCTACGTCAAAGGCGTGGAGGGCAAAGTGCCGGGCGCTAAGTAACTACTTGAGCCAAGGCGTGATCTGCGGCACCGCACAGGGCCCCTCGACAGGAATCGATTCGAAGTCTGCGGGGCCCACAATTTCCAAATACTCCATGTCAGGCGAGTAGTCGAACAAGTAGTGGATGATGCCGGGGCGCTGGTGTACGCAATCACCCGCCGACACCAGCGTGGGCGTCTCGCCGTACATGAAACGCGCCCAACCTTTGAGCATGATGACGATTTGAAATTCGGCCACGTGGTAGTGCCAGCCTGTGCCGTTGTCTGGTGGCATATTGGCTTTGGCAATGTGTGCAATGACTTTGCCACGCGTGGCTTTGGCAACACCTAAGTCGCGGTAGACAAAGAAGTCGCGCAAGCCACCGGGCAAGAACTGGGTGTCTTCGGGTTTGACGTGAGAAAAGTCGGTGTGACTCTCGTAGGCAATGGTTTTAGAAACGGCGCTGTGCATGGTTAAAACTCCACTTCAAGTTCTTCGATGTCATCTGGCTCTGCAGTTGCGGCTGCCATCCACTCCTTCATCTCGGGCATAGACAAAATGGTTTGGCAATAGGCCTCGCACACAGGGTCGAGGGCAATGCCATAGGTGACGAAGCGTGTGACCACAGGCGCAAACATGCAATCGGCCAGTGTGGGTTTCTTGCCAAATAAATACGGGCCTTTGTAGGTGGACAAGCAATCGCGCCAAATGAAGAGCACGCGGTCAATGTCGAGCTGTGCTTTGGACCACACTTTGAATTTGCTGAACTTGGCTTTGATGTTCATCGGCAGCGATGCACGCAGGGCAGAAAAGCCCGAATGCATCTCGCCGCAGATGGACCGGCAATGTGCACGATGCACCGCGTTGGTGGGAAGCAGGTTTGCTTTTGGTGCGATTTCGTTGAGGTACTCACCGATCGCCAGCGTGTCCCACACACGAGCGCTGCCGTGATTGAGGCATGGCACGAGGATGGAAGGCGACAGCAGCAGCAACTCGGCACGCGCATCCACGTTGTCCGTGGCCACAGGGATTTCAGAGAAGGAAATGCCTGACAGTTTGAGCATCAGCCAGCCTCGCAATGACCAAGAGGAGTAGTTCTTGCTACTGAGTGTGAGCGTGGTTTTGGCCATGGTTGCCTTCTGGTGCATCTGTGTTGGGTGCAATTCACGTTGCAAGAGATATGCCATCTCGTGGCACGCGTCTTGCACGATGTTTCGCATCAAGACAAGGCCGAAAGGCGTGGAGACGATGCAATGATTTATCAGAACTACCAAGCCGTGGCCGATGTGTCCGACCCGATTCGCAAATTTGCAGATCACGCGCGTGACATCACCTTGAATTGGTTTGATGACAAGCGCATCACACCTTTGCAGCGCATGGCTGCGTATTACGAGCAAATCGCATTGCTGGGCTTCACGCACACGCGCCCCTCGTTCAATATTTCAAGCGTGACCAACGCGCAAGGCAAGCGTGTGCCAGTGATGGAGACCACGAGTTTTCGCACACCGTTTTGTGACTTGGTGCGTTTTTGCCGTGATGACGCAAAAGACTTGCCCAAGTTGCTGCTGGTCGCGCCCATGTCTGGACATTTCGCCACCTTGCTGCGCGGGACGGTGCAAACGCTGGTGCAAGACCATGAGGTGTACGTGACAGACTGGCGCAACATTCGTGACATTCCGATGAGCGAGGGTGAGTTTGGCTTGGATGAATACATCGAACACATCATTTGGTTCATGCAGCATCTCGGGCCCAACGCGCATTTGATGGGTGTGTGCCAGCCCACGGTGGCGTGCTTGGCCGCCACCGCTGTGTTGGCCGAGGACCGCAGCGATTGCCAGCCTGCCTCTCTGACCTTGATGGCAGGCCCGATTGACACCCGCGTCAATCCCACCGGTGTGAATGAGCTGGCCATGAGTCAACCCATCGAGTGGTTTGAATCGCATTTGATCGGCATGGTGCCGCTGCACTTCAAGGGCGTCGGTCGTCGCGTGTACCCCGGCTTCATGCAACTCATGGCGTTTTTGAACATGAACATGGAACGTCACCAACAATCATTCAAAACACTCTACGAGCATCGCGTCAATGGCGAAGACGAAAAAGCCGACGTCATTCGTGACTTCTACAAAGAATATTTCGCCATCATGGACTTGTCAGGCCCGTTCTATTTGGAAACGGTGAAACACCTGTTTCAAGAGCATGCGCTGCCTACGGGCAAGATGACTTACCGTGATCGCCCCTTGAACTTGCAAGCCATTCGCAAAACCTTTTTGTTAACCGTCGAAGGCGAGCGCGATGACATCTGTGGCATGGGACAAACTTTGGCGGCGCAAGATTTGTGCAGCATGTTGCCCGCGTATCGAAAAACGCACCATCTGCAATCGGGGGTGGGCCACTATGGGGTATTCAACGGCAAGCGTTGGGAGGCGCAAATTTATCCAGTGGTCCGTAACTTGATTCGGTCAGCACACTGATCGTGCAAAGACGAGCGCAGCTCCCGAACGATAGATGCCTCGTCAATGCAAGGACGACAAGAACTGTTGAAGCTCAGGCGTTTGGGGATTGCTGAAAAGTGCTTGTGGTGTTCCCACTTCATGAACCAAACCTTGGTGCATGAAGATGACGCGATCACTCACCTTGCGTGCAAAGTTCATTTCATGCGTGACCATCAACAACGTCATGCCCTGTTGTGCCAGTGACTCCACGACGGCCAACACTTCCCCCACCAACTCAGGGTCGAGTGCCGATGTGATTTCATCGCACAACAAGATGCTGGGGGCCATCGCCAATGCGCGTGCGATAGCGACGCGCTGTTGTTGACCGCCTGATAGTTGGTCCGGATAAGCCTCAAATTTTTCGGCCAAGCCTACTTTGACCAACAAGCTTTGCGCGAGATGCTGCAATTCATCTATCGGCAATTGTTTGACCAATTGAGGGGCGAGCATGATGTTCTTGCCCACGCTCAAATGAGGAAATAAGTTGAACGATTGAAAAATCATGCCGACTTGCTGACGCAAGCTGCGCATGGCCGCTGGGTCCTTGTAGTCCAAGGGCTGCCCTTGCACGTGCAAGTTGCCGTGCTGAAAAGTTTCCAAACCATTGATGCAGCGCAGCAGCGTACTTTTGCCGGAACCGCTTTTGCCAATGATGGCAATCACTTCACCGGACTTGACACGCAAGTCAATGCCTTTGAGAACCTCGTGCTCGCCATATGCTTTGCGAAGCCCTTGGATGTGAACCGCGAGAGGGGCGTGGGAGTCAGCGGTGTGCATGGAGTTTTCTTTCTAAAGCGCGGGCGTAGAGACTGATGGGAAAACACAGCAAGAAATACATCAGTGCCACGCAGCTGTAAACGACGAAGGGTTTGAAGGTGGCATTGGTGATCATCGTGCCGGCTTTGGTCAGTTCGACAAAACCAATGACGCTCGCCAATGCCGTACCTTTGATGACTTGCACCAAGAATCCAACCGTGGGCGCAATCGCCAAACGTCCCGCTTGTGGCAGCACGACATATTGCAGTTGCTCCCGAAAATTCATGGCGAGGCTTTGCGACGCTTCCCATTGGCCGCGCGGAACGGCTTTGACGCAGCCGTGCCAAATCTCGGTCAAAAAGGCACTGCTGTACAAAGTCAAGGCAATGCTGGCGGCAAACCATGCTGAGGTTTCAAGCCCGAGCATGGCCATTCCGAAGTAGGCCAAAAACAATTGCATCAGCAAAGGCGTGCCTTGAAACAGTTGAACATAGCCAGCAACCAAGCGTTGCAGAGGTTGGTTGTGTGAGGTCCGCGCAACGAGCAGGAGCAGGCCGACGAAGCCACCACCGACGAAGGCGATCAACGACAGCGCAACGGTCCAGCGGGCTGCAAGCAGCAAGTTGCGCACAATGTCCCAGATGGAGAACTCAACCACGGTGACCTCCAAACAAGAAGCGACGCCCCAAGCGGTTGAGCACCTCACGTACCGTGACTGCGAGCGCCAGATACAGGCCTGTGGCCAAGATGAAGGCTTCAAACGCGCGGAAGTTTCGGCTTTGAATTAAGTTGGCCGCGAAGCTCAATTCCTCGGTTGCGATTTGGCCACAGACGGCCGAACCCAACATGACAATGATGATTTGACTCACCAGTGCAGGCCACACCCTTTGCAGCGCTGGGGGCAACACCACACGCAGGAAGATGTGTGTGCGGGTCATGGCCAGGCTGAGTGCGGCTTCGATTTGGCCGCGCGGCGTTGCCTGAATGCCAGCACGCACGATTTCGGCAGAGTAGGCGCCTAGGTTGATCACCATGGCAATGATCGACGCCCATTCAGGTGAGAGCCTCAGCCCCATCGCAGGTAAGCCAAAAAAAATGAAAAAGAGTTGCACGATGAATGGTGTGTTGCGAATCAACTCCACATACACCGACATCAGTGCACGTCCCAAGCCAGGACCTTCGGTGCGCGTCCATGCGGCGGCGATCCCAAGCGCCAAGCCCAGCACCGCTGACACGGTGGTCAAGCCCAAAGTCCAAGCCAGGCCCTTGAGTAAAAGAGGCCACTCTTGAAGAATGGCCCCAAAGTCCAATGCATTGAGCATCATGTGTTTGCGATTTATTCAGGCAAGTTGCCCGCTGCGCGACCCAGCCACTTTTGAGCCATCTTTTCAATGTCGCCCGACTTTTTGGCGTCTGCAATGATGGCGTTGACTTTCAAGCGCAGCGCATCTTCACCTTTGGCAACCCCAATGAAGTTGGGACTGTCCTTGAGTAACAGTTTGTATTCAGCGCCCAGTTGTGGGTTGCGCTGAATCATGTTGGCGGCCACCGAAGCGCCTGTGGCAATCAATTGTGTTTGGCCTGCGACAAACGCAGACACCGTGGCGTTGTTGTCTTCGAAGCGCTTGATGTCTAAGCCTGCGGGCGCCACCTTGGTCAATTCTTGATCTTCCATGGCACCGCGAGTCACCGCGACAGATTTGCCTGTGAGGTCATTGAACGATTTGATGTTCAGTGCTTTGGATGCAAACACGGCTTGAAAGAAGGGTGAATACGCCGAGGTGAAGTCGATGACTTTTTCGCGCTCAGGATTTTTCCCCAATGTCGAGATCACCAAGTCGGCTTTCTTGGTTTGCAAATAAGCAATGCGGTTGGCGCTGGTGACGGGCAAGAGTTCGACCTTCACATTCATTTTTTGCGCGATGTAGTTGGCCATGTCGATGTCCAAGCCCTGTGGCTGCATGTCGATGCCCACAAAGCCGTAAGGCGGGAAGTCGGTTGGAATGGCAATCTTGATGAGCTTGCTTTTTTGAATGCCCTCTAACGCTGTTTGTGCATGGCTCAAACCTGCAATCGCCGACAGACTCATGGCCAAAGCGGCAGTGAAAAGCACTCGTTTAGAAAATTTCATGAAGCATCTCCTGATATGTGGATGTGAACGTGTGACCGTCAAGTGGTTGCGAATAACGTGCCAGCCTGTTGAATCGTGTATACACTTTTGCGAGTGAATATTTTGGTGCATTCCTCCCAATCTTTGCACGTTCTTCACCAAAAGCGTGATCGACAGTGGTGTCATGCACCAAGAAAAACTTGAGTAGCATGTGTCGTCCCTAGGAGATCGATATGTTCAAAGTTCACGCGGTTGCCGCCCTTCATTTGCCCAAGCTGTTGCGCGACATGCCCAAGGCCGAGTTGCACATCCATATCGAGGGATCCTTGGAGCCCGAACTCATCTTTGCACTCGCCAAGCGCAATGGCGTGACATTGCCGTACGCCAACGTCGAGGCCCTGCGTGCAGCCTATGCCTTCACCGACTTGCAAAGTTTCTTGGATATTTACTACGCTGGTGCCAGCGTGCTCTTGCATGAGCAAGATTTCTACGACATGGCCTGGGCCTACTTGCAGCGTGCAGCGGCAGACCATGTGGTGCATGCGGAAATCTTCTTTGACCCACAAACGCACACCGAGCGTGGCGTGTCCATGGCCACCGTCATCCACGGCTTGCACCGCGCCTGTGTGGACGCGCAGACCCAGCTCGGCGTGAGTGCGCAACTCATCTTGTGCTTCTTGCGCCATTTGAGCGAGGAGGCGGCGTTGCAAACCTTCCAAGAGGCCTTGCCGTTCAAAGACAAGTTCATTGGCGTGGGCTTGGACTCCAGCGAAGTGGGCCACCCGCCTGAAAAGTTTAAAAACGTGTTTGCCTTGGCGCACGCGCACGGTCTGCATCTGGTGGCCCATGCGGGGGAGGAGGGGCCGCCCG
This sequence comes from uncultured Burkholderiales bacterium, assembly GCA_903886485.1. Taxonomy (GTDB): domain Bacteria; phylum Pseudomonadota; class Gammaproteobacteria; order Burkholderiales; family Burkholderiaceae_C; genus Limnohabitans. Next base: position 55,723 of record CAISMH010000019.1, on the reverse strand, counting down.
CCTACATCTGGAGTGCCTTGGATGTCTTGCATGTCGAGCGCATTGACCATGGCGTGCAAGCCGTCCATGACGCCGCACTCATGGCTCGCTTGGCCAAAGACCGCACGCCGCTCACGGTGTGCCCGCTGTCGAACCAAAAGTTGTGTGTGTTCCCTGATTTGAAACACCACAACATCGGCCAGTTGCTAGATGCTGGCTTGTGCGTGACCCTCAACTCGGATGACCCTGCCTACTTTGGCGGCTACCTGAACGACAACTTCGTGCAAACTTTTGAGGCGACCGGCCTCACGGCACAACACGCCTATGTGCTGGCGCGCAATAGTTTTGAGGCCAGTTTTGTCTCTGAGGTGCAGCGCCAACAGTGGATGCATGCGCTAAAACTGTGTTTTGAACGCTACGCCGAAGGCGATAACTAAAGCCCTAAAATCATGCCATGAGTATCAAATCAGACAAATGGATCCGCCGCATGGCCCAAGAGCACGGCATGATCGAACCCTTCGAGCCCGGCCAAATTCGCCAAAACGCAGCGGGCGAAAAAATCGTCAGCTACGGCACCAGCAGCTACGGCTACGACATTCGCTGCGCCCCCGAGTTCAAGGTGTTCACCAACATCTACAGCACGGTGGTGGACCCCAAAAACTTTGATCCCAAAAGCTTTGTGGACATCGAGTCCGATGTGTGCATCATCCCGCCCAACAGCTTTGCGCTGGCCCGCACCATGGAGTACTTCCGCATTCCACGCAATGTGCTGACCGTGTGTTTGGGCAAGAGCACCTATGCCCGTTGCGGCATCATCGTCAACGTCACGCCGTTTGAGCCCGAGTGGGAAGGCTATGTGACCTTGGAGTTCTCCAACACCACACCGCTGCCCGCCAAGATCTACGCAGGTGAGGGCTGTGCCCAAGTCTTGTTCTTCGAGAGCGACAAAGATGATGTCTGCGAAACCAGCTACAAAGACCGTGGCGGCAAGTACCAAGGTCAAGTGGGCGTCACACTGCCCAAGACTTAATTGGCCAATCTCAACGTCATCGGTTGCGGCCGCGTGGGTCAAACCCTCGCGGCCTTGTTACATCAGCACGCCCAAGTGCAGGTGCAAGACTTGTATTCACGCAGCTTCCCAAGCGCTGAACAAGCCGCGCAATTTGTAGGCGCGGGCACGCCAGTGACCGAGTTGGCGCAGATGCGCCCAGCCGATGTGTGGCTGCTCAGCGTGCCCGATGCCCAAGTGGCTGCCGCCGCGCAGGCCTTGGCCGAGGCGCAGGGGGCCAAGCTGGCGGGCGCGATCGTGTTTCATAACAGTGGCTTTTTAAGAGCTGCCGAGCTGCAGCCCTTGCAAGCCTTGGGCTGCCATGTGGCCAGTGCGCATCCCGTGCTCAACTTCGCGTCTCCCCAGACGGGTGTGCGTCAGTTTGCAGGCACGCCTTGCGGGCTCGAGGGCGATGCCCCCGCGTTGGCGTGGCTGCACACCGCGCTCACCGCCCTTGGCGGGCGTTGCTTTGAGATCGCCAGCGCCGACAAGCCGCTGTACCACGCTGCCGCGGTGTTCAGCAGCAACTTCACGGTGGTCTTGCAAGCCATCGCGCAAGACGCTTGGCGCAGCGCAGGCGTGCCGCCTGAGTTGATGCGCCCATTGACCGAAGCCTTGCTCACAAGCACCGTGGACAACGTGCTGGCCATGGGCCCAGCACAGGCCTTGACTGGCCCCGCCGCGCGGGGTGACACGGCGGTGGTGCACGCACAGGGCGAGGTGGTGCAGCACTGGAGCCCCTCAGCGGGCGAGCTCTACAAAACCCTCAGCGAGCTGGCGGCCCAACTCAAGCGCCAAGGCCACACACAGGGCTAAATCGGCGGTTTTGGTGGCCCCCGCCCACAATGCGACAATATGCCCCAGACATGACGACCTCTTTTTCCAATTTGCAGCTGGCCCCCGCGCTGGCACGTGCCGTAGCCGACATGGGCTACGAATCCATGACCCCCATCCAAGCCCAGGCCATTCCCGTGGTCCTGACTGGCCAAGACGTGATGGGCGCCGCGCAAACCGGCACCGGCAAAACCGCCGCCTTCTCGCTGCCCCTGCTGCAACGTTTGCTCAAACACGAAAACGCTTCCACCTCGCCCGCCCGCCATCCTGTGCGCGCCTTGGTGCTGTTGCCCACCCGCGAGCTTGCCGACCAAGTGGCCCAGCAAATCAAACAATACGCTGTGCACACCCACCTGCGCAGTGCCGTGGTGTTTGGTGGCATGGACATGAAGCCCCAAACCTTGGAGCTGAAAAAAGGCGTCGAGGTCTTGGTGGCCACGCCCGGCCGTTTGCTCGACCACATCGAAGCCAAAAACGTGGTGCTCAACCAAGTGGAATACGTGGTGCTCGACGAAGCCGACCGCATGTTGGACATTGGCTTCTTGCCTGATTTGCAACGCATCTTGAGCCACCTGCCCAAGCAGCGCACCACGCTGTTGTTCTCGGCCACCTTCTCGACCGAGATCAAACGCTTGGCCGGCAGCTATTTGCAAAACCCCGTCACCATTGAAGTGGCCCGTCCCAATGAGACCGCTGCCACCATCACGCAACAGTTTTTCAGCGTGAGCGTGGACGACAAGTACAACGCCTTGCGTCACCTCATCAAAGCCAACGGCATGAAGCAAGCCTTTGTGTTTTGCAACAGCAAACTCGGCTGCGCCCGTTTGGCCCGCTCGCTCGAGCGCGATGGTTTTCGCACCAGCGCCTTGCACGGCGACAAGAGCCAAGACGAACGCTTGAAAGCCCTTGAAGGCTTCAAACAAGGCGAGGTGGATTTGTTGGTCTGTACCGATGTGGCTGCACGCGGCTTGGACATCAAAGACGTGCCAGCGGTGTTCAACTTTGACATCCCCTTCAACGCCGAAGACTATGTGCACCGCATTGGCCGCACAGGTCGCGCCGGTGCTTTGGGCCACGCCATCAGCTTTGTGTCGGGCAGCGATCAACGCTTGGTGGGCGACATTGAAAAATTACTCAAGACCAAGATCAACTTGGAAACCGTGGGCGTGGAGCCAGACCGTTCGCGTGAACGACGCGAGCCGCGTGGTGAGTCACGTGAATCTCGCGGTGATTCCCGTGGTGAGCGTTCAGAGTCTTCCAGCCGTCCACGCGACAGCGCCTTGTCGCGCGACACACGCCCCCGCGAGCCTGACAGCCGCCGCAGCCGCGAAGTGGGCTACGTGCCCGCACCGCGTGTGAAGAACGATCCGTTCTTTGACAAACCCTACGAAGCCCCAGTGCGCAGCGCCGAAGCAGCGCCTGCTGCACCCGACCCGCTGCGCAAGTCGGCCAACATCAAGCCTAAGCGGGTGATTGCGGCTTTGTTTAAGTCCACCACCTAAAAAAACGCGCTGATGGCGCGTTTTTTTATGAGAGGTTTTGCCGCATCTGGTTTGATCAGTTTGTGGAAATCTACGTAGGTCGGCTTAAGACTGTTATGAGACGCTAGTGGTAAGTGGTCGTTATTGTTGAGGAGATCACTGCCCGTCGTTCAACCGGTAGGACCTCCAAAGACAGCATGTGCCAATACTGGGCGCTCGACATGCTGTGCATGTGATCAGCGCTTGAGCGAACATGAACGACCGCTCTTGCGCTAGCTCTACAGACACTCCCGACCCATAGCAGACGAACATTGCAAGCTAAAGCAGACTTTAAACCCTTACTGTTGTCGTGCCTTGCTGCGTCAACCGACAGCTATCGCTGCAAAGAGATCCTTCGTTTAAACGTGTCGACTATGGCTGATGGATCAGGACAGGCATATTCATCAGCTTTCTATGACTTTGGTTTATTGTGTTTTCTTGGCAGCTGCCGCAGACAACAAGCTTGTGGTGCGTTGGTATAGCCAGATAGCTTGGCTAGGCCAACGGGTCCATCGTCTGCGGGCACGTCACGCTGACCCGCTGCCACGCAGGTGCATGGCGCACACCGAGCAAGGTGTCTGAGGCTTCTAGTTTCGCCGCACTCAGGCACCCACCCCACACGCAGCCGTCATCGAGGCACACCACATCTTGGCGCGAGGTCATCTGCAAGGTCGACCAATGGCCAAAGGCAATGCGCACATCGGCCGTCAATCGACCTGGCACATCAAACCAAGGCATGAGGTGTGCGGGGGCTTGGTCTGCGCCTTCTTTCACGCTGAAATCCATCGCACCGTGTGCATCGCAAAAGCGCAAGCGGGTGAGGGCGTTGACGATCACGCGCAAGCGGTCTGCGCCCTCTAGGTCATCACGCCACACATTGGGCAGGCCGCCATACATCTGCGGCATGAACGCCGCCCAGTCGTCGCTGCGCAGAACGGTTTCGACTTCGCCAGCCAGTGCGAGGGTTTGCACGGCGCTCCATTGGGGCAAGACGCCCGCATGCACCATCAGCACTTGGCCCACTTGTAGGCCCAAGTGTTGGTGACGCAGCCAGTGCAACAACTCGGTGCTGTCGGGCGCAGTCAAGAGGTCTTGCAGGGTGTCTTGTGGGTTGGGTTTGCGCACACCGCATGAGACGGCTAAAGCGTGCAAGTCATGGTTGCCCAGCAAGCATTGGGCGCTGCTGCCGTAGCCCATTAGACGGCGCAGCACCGCTGCATTGTGAGGACCACGGTTGACCAAATCGCCGAGCAAATACAGCGTGTCGCGACTCGGTGAGAACGCGATGTGCGTCAACAAGCGTTGCAGCGCTTCGTCGCAGCCTTGTATATCGCCAATGAAGTAAAGTGCCATGTAGGAGATTGTGATGGATGTTCTGCTGATTGTTTTTCTCACGCTACTCAACGGCGTGTTTGCCATGTCTGAGATGGCGTTGGCCTCCAGCCGCAAGGCACGTTTGGCGGCATTGGCCGAGACAGGGGACGGTGGGGCACAAGCGGCACTGCGCTTGATGGCGCAGCCCACCCAGTTTTTATCCACGGTGCAAATTGGCATCACCTCCATTGGTGTGCTCAACGGCATCGTGGGCGAGGCCGCTTTCAGTGACGACTTTGCATATTGGTTGTTAGCCCAAGGTGTGCCCGAGAACTTGGCGTCTGTTTTGGCCACGGCCTTCGTGGTGACCCTCATCACTTTCAGCACCATTTTGTTTGGCGAGTTGGTCCCCAAGCGCATTGGGCAGTTGTTCCCCGAGTCGGTGGCCCGCGTGGCCGCGCCGTTGATGTTGACCTTGGCGGCCATGGCCAAGCCATTTGTCTACTCTTTGTCGGCCAGCACCAGTGGCATCTTGAAGCTCTTGCGCATTGATGTGCATGGCGCACGCACCGTGACCGAGGAAGAAATTTCTGCCAGTTTGGTCGAAGGTGTGGACGCCGGTGTGATTGAGCAGCACGAGCATCAAATGGTGCAAAACGTGTTCAACCTTGATGAGCGGCCTCTCACCTCCATCATGGTGCACCGTTCAGACATCGAGTGGTTGGATTCCAAACTGCCTGTGCCGCAAGCTTTGGCGCAAGTCGGTGCGAGTGGTGCGCACTCGTGGTACCCCGTGTGTCGTGGCGACTTGGACAATGTGGTCGGTGCCGTGAGTGTGTCGCAACTGTTGCGTTTGCCCCCGGGCACAGACATGACGGTAGAGGCGCTTGCCAAGCCCGTGGCCTTCATTCCAGAAACCTTGAGTGGTTTGGATTTGCTTGAGCAATTTCGCAAACCCGCCGAACGCGCGACCGCACATGGCCGCATGGTGCTGGTGGTCGACGAATACGGCGTGGTGCATGGGTTGCTCACCCCCCGCGATTTGTTAGAGGCCATCACGGGTGAGTTGCTGCAAGCCACGCCCACCGATGAAGCGTGGGCCACGCAGCGCGCCGATGGCTCGTGGTTGGTGGACGGGTTGATGCCGGTGAGCGAATTCAAAGCACGCTTGAGCATCAAGGAACTGCCAGACGAAGACCGAGGCATCTACAACACGGTGGCGGGTTTGGTGATGGCTATTTCGGGTGCGTTACCAGCGGTGGCCGATGTGGTGGTCTATGGTGAATGGCGCTTTGAGGTGGTGGACTTGGATGGCCGCCGCATCGACAAGCTCTTGGTCAGCCGCGTCGCTTGAATGGGATTTGATACATCCACACGGGGCGACCATCGCGGCACGTCAGGATGGCGCTGGGCACCAGCTCCCTGGCTTCAAACTCTAGGCTGACCAGCCAAGCGCCTCGGCGCAATTCAGCTTCGGCTTTTTCAACAGCGCGGGGCATGCTCTCGGGGCGTTGAAACAAATACACCAGAACAAAGCTGCGCCAATCGACCAACCAAATATCACCTTGTCGAATGCGTGCGAACGAGCAACGCATGGCGCTCAACACGCGCAGCGGCCAGCTCATTTCGACCCCATGCAGTTCAGCGCGGGGAAACGCATCACGCAACGCCAGCAAGCCGTCTCCCATGCCGCTGCCTGCATCCAAGATGCGTGCATTCGCAGGCAAGGTGATGTGTTGTGACAACTCGCGCAGGGCCTTCTTGGGCGTGGGAAACAAGGGCGCATCGCGCCACGCTTTGCGTGGGTAGACCAAAACAATCAAGCCCAGCAACAACAACCAGCCCATCGGTGGCACGCTGAGGGTGGCAGACGAGGCCACCATCGACAGCGGAAAGCCCAACACAATCAAAGCCTTGCGCATGGGGGTGTGGCCCCATCGGCTGAGAAAACCACCCCAAAAAGCAGCCACCACCAAGGCGATGGTCTCCGTCAATCCGACGCTGAGTAAACCTTTGAAGATGAGCCAGGAAGAGCCCCAAGCCAGCAGGGCGGGAACAGGCCAAGTCATGAATTTCATAAGACGATGATAGCCAAGGTGATGATTCGCCCAAGCCCGCGACCGCGCGATGGGCTAAAGCGTGGTGACAAAGGCCGAGGGGGGTGCTCTGGGTCGAGCAGGTTTGCGCGAAGCCACGGTGCCGAAGTTCAAAAAGCAGACACCTTCTTCATGCGCCGTCAAAAAGAACAAGTCCCGAATGCTTTGTGCATTCATGGCTTGTCCGCTGGTGATGCCACTGCCAATGGCGAGCGTTTCTGCCATGAGCAGCATGTTTTGGATTGCGCATCCCAACGAGATCAGTCGTTCATTCAGCGGCACCGCAGGTTCGCTGGGCAAAGCGCTGATGATCGCAATCATCAGACACGGGGCTCTCAATGCCTTTTCGTAGGCCGCATCGATCTGCACTTGACTTGCATTGGGTGCGCGATGTTTGAGGGCTTGAACAAAAGCCTCGCCAAGATTGGCGCGTTTGTTTTTGGGCACGACGATGAATCGCCAAGGCTGAATCCGCTCATGGTCTGGGGCGTGCGAGGCAGCTCTGAAGATCAGGTTCAGTTGCTCCTCGGTCGGGCCCGGTTCGATCAATCTTTTGGGGGCCACGTTGCGCCTTGCTGTCATCTGTAGCAATAAGTTCTTCGATGTGTTCGACAGCATGTCTTCGCTGAGGTGCGCCATATGAGTTTCCTTGAATTTTCAGAGTATCGTATCTATAGACACTTGTTTTCTACCCCATGAACCATTCTGCTTCAAACCCTTGCACACCCAACGTCGTTGTCGCCACGGTTGAGCAACTGCGCGAAACCATTCGTCGCAAAGGTCAGCTCAAAGGCCGACAAGCCGATGAGGTGTCATTGCAAGAGGTGCGCGCCTTGATTGGCGAAGCACCGCATCGCCGTGACTTGCTGATTGAGCATTTGCACCAACTCAACGATGCGTACCGTTGTTTGCATGACCGTCACTTGGTGGCTTTGGCCAACGAGATGCGGCTGCCGATGGCCGAGGTGTTTGAAGTGGCCACTTTCTATCACCACTTCGAGGTGGTGCGTGGCGATGAAGCCGCACCCGGTTTGACCGTGCGTGTGTGCGAGGGTTTGAGCTGCGAGTTGTCGGGGGCCAAACAATTGTTAGAGAAATTGCCCGCCCTGCTAGGCAATGCCGATGTGCGTGTGATTACTGCGCCCTGCGTGGGCCGTTGCGAGCAAGCGCCGGTCGCCGTGGTGCATCAAAACCCTGTGCCACATGCCACACCAGCGTTGGTGGTGGCTGCGGTGAACGCCAAGCAAACCCATCAAGCCATGACCGAGCATGTGGACTTCGATGCGTATGTGGCCGACGGCGGCTACCGCTTGGTGACTGATTTGCACAATGGCAAAGCAGACACCGAGCACGTCCTCAAGGCCATGGAAGACTCTGGCTTGCGCGGCTTAGGTGGCGCAGGTTTTCCAGCAGGGCGCAAGTGGCGCATCGTGCGTGAACAAGCCGCCCCACGTTTGATGGCCGTCAACATTGACGAAGGCGAGCCCGGCACCTTCAAAGACCGCACTTACCTCGAGCGTGACCCCCACCGTTTTTTAGAAGGCATGCTGGTGGCCGCACAGGTGGTGGGCATCGACGCCATTTACATTTATTTGCGTGACGAGTACCACGGCTGCCGTGAGCTGCTCACACAAGCGCTGGCGCACTTGCAAGCCCATCCACCATGCCCGTTGCCGCACATCGAGTTGCGACGCGGTGCAGGCGCCTACATCTGCGGTGAAGAGTCCGCCATGATTGAGAGCATTGAAGGCAAACGCGGTGAGCCACGCATGCGCCCGCCCTACATTGCCCAAGTGGGTTTGTTTGGCAGGCCTACCTTGGAACACAACTTTGAAACCCTCTATTGGGTACGCGACATTGTGCAAAAAGGACCAGACTGGTTCAGTGGTTTTGGCCGACACGGACGCAAAGGTTTGCGCAGTTTCAGTGTCAGTGGTCGCGTCAAACAACCGGGCGTCAAACTCGCCCCAGCGGGCATCACCCTGCAAGAGTTGATTGACGAGTATTGCGGTGGCATGCGCGACGGTCATGAGCTCTACGCCTATTTACCTGGCGGTGCATCGGGGGGCATCTTGCCCGCGCGCATGAACGATATCCCCTTGGACTTTGACACCTTGCAGCCCTATGGCTGCTTCATTGGTTCAGCCGCTGTGATTGTGTTGAGCCAACACGATTCAGCGCGCGATGCGGCCATCAACATGATGCACTTCTTTGCGCACGAGAGCTGTGGCCAATGCACCCCGTGCCGCGTGGGTACTGCCAAAGCGGCGCAACTGATGCAGGCCAAGGTGTGGGACAACACCACCTTGGAAGACTTGAACCAAGTGATGACGGATGCCTCGATTTGTGGTTTAGGCCAAGCCGCACCTAACCCCGTGCGTTGCGTGCAAACCTATTTCCCTGAGGAGATTGTGTAAATGAACGCCCCACTCAAGCCCACCGACTTGATGCCGCCAACGGTGGCGTTCAAGCTCAACGACCAGCCTGTGCAAGCCTATGCAGGGGAAACTATTTTGAAGGCGGCCCAGCGGCACGGCGTGGACATTCCCCACCTTTGCTACAAAGATGGTTTGCGCCCCGACGGCAACTGCCGCGCGTGTGTGGTGGAAATTAAAGGTGAACGCACCTTGGCACCGAGCTGCTGCCGCACGGCGACAGCGGGCCTTGAAGTGTTGGTCAGCGAGCGTGCGGTGAAGAGCCAGAAGATGGTGTTGGAGATGTTGCTCTCTGACATGCCAGATGTGGGCTACAAGTGGAACGATGAAGGTCAACATGGGGAGTTGAGCGATTGGGCTTCTCGCATGGGCGTGACTGTGCGCCCTGCGTTGCACGCCCTGCGTCGCGAACAACCCGCCTGCGATGTGTCACACCCCGCGATGGCGGTGAATTTGGATGCGTGTATTCAGTGCAACCGTTGTGTACGCGCCTGCCGTGAAGAGCAAGTCAACGATGTGATCGGCTATGCCCACCGCGGCGCACACAGCCAAATCGTGTTTGACTTAGATGACGCGATGGGCCACAGCTCCTGCGTGGCATGCGGTGAATGTGTGCAAGCGTGCCCCACGGGCGCGTTGATGCCCAAGACACACATTGGCTCACAAGGGGTGGATAAAAAAGTAGATTCCGTCTGCCCGTTTTGCGGCGTGGGTTGCTTGCTGACCTACCACGTGAAGGACAACAAAATTGTTAGCGTGGAGGGCCGCGACGGCCCCGCCAACCACAACCGTTTGTGTGTGAAAGGGCGTTTTGGTTTCGACTACATCCACAACCCGCAGCGTTTGACCCAGCCACTCATTCGCAAGCCCGGCGTGCCCAAAGACCCAGAGGCGATTGCTCGGCTCAACCGTGATGCAGCGGCTTGGTCCGAGGTGTTTCGCGAAGCCACGTGGGAAGAAGCCTTGGCGTTGGCCGGCGGCAAACTCAAGGCCTTGCGCGACACGCATGGCAAAAAAACCTTGGCTGGATTTGGCTCGGCCAAGGGCAGCAACGAAGAAGCGTATTTGTTCCAAAAATTAGTGCGCACCGGGTTTGGCTCCAACAATGTGGACCACTGCACGCGTTTGTGTCATGCATCGAGCGTGGCGGCCTTGTTAGAAGGTGTGGGCTCGGGTTCGGTGAGCAACCCAGTCAATGATGTGGAACATGCGGGCTTGATTTTTGTAATCGGTTCCAACCCCACCACCAACCACCCCGTGGCGGCCACATGGATGAAGAACGCCGCCAAACGCGGTGCCAAGATTGTGCTGGCCGACCCGCGCATCACCGACATTGGCAAGCATGCGTGGCGCACCTTGCAGTTCAAGCCTGACACCGATGTGGCCATGCTCAATGCCCTCATTCACACCGTGATTGAAGAAGGCTTGGTGGATGAAGACTTCATCCGTCGTCGCGCCAACAACTACGAAGCCTTGAAAGAAAACGTCAAAGGCTACAGCCCAGAAGCCATGGCGCCGATTTGCGGCATTCCTGCCGAGACCTTGCGTGAAGTGGCGCGTGAGTTCGCCACCGCCAAAGGTGCGATGGTGTTGTGGGGCATGGGAGTGAGCCAGCACGTGCATGGCACAGACAACGCGCGTTGCTTGATTGCCTTGGTCACTGTGACCGGTCAAATTGGTAAGCCGGGCTCGGGGTTGCACCCGCTGCGCGGCCAAAACAATGTGCAAGGTGCGAGTGATGCGGGCCTCATCCCCATGATGTACCCCAACTACCAACGCGTCACCAACCAGGCCGCCCACGATTGGTTTGAAAAGTTTTGGGACACACCGCTGGATGACCAGCCCGGCTACACCGTGGTGGAAATCATGGGCAAGATCTTGGCCGATGACAGCGACCCCCACAAAATTCGCGGCATGTACATCATGGGCGAGAACCCCGCCATGAGTGACCCCGACTTGAACCATGCACGCCATTCGCTAGCGACCTTGGAGCATTTGGTGGTGCAAGACATCTTCATGACCGAAACCGCATGGCTCGCCGATGTGGTGTTGCCCGCGACGGCATGGCCTGAGAAAACAGGCACCGTCAGCAACACCGACCGCATGGTGCAGTTGGGCAAGCAGGCGATTGAGCCACCAGGTGATGCGCGGGCCGATTTGTGGATCATCCAACAAATCGCCAACATCCTTGGCCCCCACGCTACGCTGCCCCCCGAGGGGGCTTCCCCTGCCTTGGGGCGGCCCGGCGGCAGTGGAGGTTTGCATTGGAACTACCAAGGCGAACACCACGGTGTGGCCGAGGTGTACGACGAAATGCGCCAAGCCATGCATGCCGCGATCAACGGCATCACGTGGGAACGTTTAGAGCGTGAGTCGAGCGTGACCTATCCTTGCTTGAGCGAGGAGGATCCGGGTGAACGCATTGAATTCATAGACCACTTTGCCACGGATGATGGCCGCGTGCATTTGGTGCCTGCCGACATCATTCCTGCGAATGAGCGTCCAGACAGTGACTATCCGTTTGTGTTGATCACAGGTCGCCAGTTAGAGCATTGGCACACCGGCAGCATGACGCGACGTGCCACCGTGCTCGATGCCTTGGAGCCCACGGCCACGGCTTCGCTGTGCGGTGCAGACATGGCGCGCTTGGGCGTAGAGGTGGGTGATGTCATCACCATTGCGTCACGTCGTGGTGAGGTGACCTTGCGTGTGCGTCGTGATGACGGCACGCCGCAAGGTGCGGTGTTTGTGCCGTTTGCGTATTACGAAGCGGCGGCCAACATGATGACCAACCCAGCCCTAGACCCTGTTGGAAAAATTCCCGAGTTCAAGTACTGTGCCGTGGCCATTCATGCGGGCGGCGAGTTGCCAGCCTATGCAGGGTTTGGTGTGAACGCGTGAGGTGGAGTAATGAAAAAGGGCGCCGAAAAGCGCCCTTTTTCATGGCGCACCGTCGCTCAGTGCGTGATCACGCTGATTTTTTTCGCGGCAGCGCGTGCACGTGCTAAGGCGTTCGGGCCTTTGGCCAAAGCCACCGCCATGCGGCGGTAGGGGCGCGTGGTGGGCTTGCCAAAAATACGCACATCGGTGCCGGGCTCGCGCATGGCTTCGGCCACACCCGTAAAGGTAGGCGATGTGCCTTCTTTGGTAGCGAGCACCACCGCGCTTGCGCCTTCGACGGTGTCGATGTTGGGAATGGGTAAACCCAAAATCGCGCGCGCATGCAAATCAAACTCGCTCAGGTTTTGGCTGATGAGGGTGACCATGCCCGTGTCGTGTGGACGAGGGCTGAGTTCGCTGAAGATGACTTCGTCTTTCGTGACAAAGAACTCCACGCCAAACAAACCAGCACCGCCCAAATCAGACGTGACTTTCTCCGCCATTTGCTCTGCCGCCTTCAGGTGCTCGGGCTTCATGGGTTGTGGCTGCCAGCTGTATTGATAATCGCCGCGTTCTTGCACGTGACCGATGGGTTGGCAAAACACCGTGCTGCCGTTGCGTTGGCGCACGGTGAGCAGGGTAATTTCAAATTCAAAGTGGATGAACTCTTCCACGATGACGCGGCGGCGGTCACCACGCATGCCTTCGCAGGCATAGTCCCAACTGGTTTGAATGTCAGCCTCGGTCTTGGCCACGCTTTGGCCTTTGCCAGACGAACTCATCACGGGTTTGATGACCACCGGAAAACCAATGGCCTTGGCTTGGTTCATCAACTCATCTGCCGATTCGGCGTAGCTGAACTTGGCGGTGCGCACGCCCAAGCCCACCGCCACATCGCGGATGCGGTCGCGGTTCATGGTGAGGTTGGCCGCGCGGGCGCTAGGGATGACTTCAAAGCCTTCTTTTTCTACCTCGAGCAGCACCTCGGTGCGAATGGCTTCGATCTCAGGCACGATCAGGTCGGGCTTGTGCTGGGCAATGGCAGCGCGAAGCGCGGGTTCGTCGAGCATGCTGAACACGCTGCATTCATCGGCGACTTGCATGGCGGGTGCGCCCCCATAGCTGTCGCAGGCGACCACATAGCAGCCCAAGCGCTTAGCGCTGATGACGAATTCTTTGCCGAGCTCGCCTGAGCCCAAGAGGAGGATTTTTTTCATAACGAGCCCATGAAGGTATTGAATGAAATATTTTCTTCGAGCAAAAAAAGCTCACGTATACAAATTTCAATCCCAAGCATGAGCTTTGGCGGCATGTATGCTTGCTATCGGTTTTAAACTTCACGCCCTCAGGGTTGGAATATGTATGAAAGCTCGTCTGGTCATCATTGGTTATGGTGCGATCGCGGCCGAATTGATCGCGCGTTTGCGTGACAAATACGGTACCGATTGCACATTGGCGGTTTTACTTCGCTCGAACTCCGCTTCACGTGCACACCTTCCTGTTGGTGTGTCATGCTTGACGAGCGTTCAGGATGTATTGCATTTCCAACCTGATTTGGTGGTGGAGGCTGCAGGGCATCAGGCTGTCCGTGACTACGCGCAAGCGTGTTTGATTGCAGGTTTGTCATTTGTGGCCGTCTCGGTGGGGGCGATGGCAGACGGCCGCTTGTATCAACAACTTTGTGAAGCCGCCGAGCAGGGACGCGCGAAGTTGATTTTCCCCAGCGGTGCGATCGGCTCATTGGATTACATTCGCGCTGTGCGTGATTTACCTGACACACAGATCGTCTATGAATCTCGCAAACCACCGTCAGCATGGGCAGATGAGTTGCAACGTTTGGGTGAGACCCAGCCAATCGGGCATGAGGTGTTGTTGTTTGATGGTCATGCACGCGAGGCAGCGTTGCGTTACCCGCAAAACTTGAATGTCGCAGCAAGCTTGGCCCTGGCAGGTAAGGGGTTTGACGCGACCAGAGTTCGCATCGTGGTGGACCCCGATGCGAAGGGCAACATGCATTGCGTGCATGCGACAGGCGCATTTGGCGACATGAAATTACAAATTGTGAACAAACCATCGCCAGACAATCCCAAAACGTCTTGGGTGGTCGGTTTGAGTTTGATGGCGACGGTCGAGCGCTATTTCTCGCCTGTTATCTTCGGCTGAACTGGCGCAATCGAACTGACCCGTTTTATTTTTTGTTCGGGCGTCTCACTGAGCAAGGCCATCGTGGCCTGAAATAGATGGCTTTTGGGGTCCATCCAATCAAGCACGATGTCGAAGTGGTTGCGTTGCGGGGCTGTATGCCAAGTTACCAAGTTGCCTTGTGCATGGCAGGCGGCAGCATAGTCGCTAGATTGACGCTTGAACTCATCCGTATCTTGCTCGGCCACTGCGACATACAGAGGCAGTCGCGGATCTGGCAGGTGCGCTATCGGGCTCAAGCGCTTGGCCTCTTGCACGTTCAGGTTCAACCAAGTGTTGGGTAAGCATTGCTGTACGGGTTCAAGGTCGTAAAGCCCACTCAGCAGCACACCGCCATTGAGCGACTTTGGAGGCAATTGGCCTTCATCGTGCCAGTCAGGCGAGAGCAGCATGGCCGCTAAGTGTGCGCCTGCGGAGCTGCCCGCCAAGACGGTGCGCTTCGGGGCAATTCCATACGGCGTAGCGTATTTTTGTAGCCATGCCACGGCGCGTTGGCACTGCTTCAGAATCTGCGCCAGTGTTGCTTGCGGTGCCAAGGTGTAGTTGATGGCCGCGACGGCAACACCGTGAGATGTGAACTGCTGGGCCATAAAGACAGAATCTTGACTGTGCAGTGCACGCCAGTAGCCACCATGAATAAAGACCAACAGGGGCGCATCGGGATGTCCAGCCAATGGGAACAGGTCAACTGTTTCGTCAGGCCCAGGACCATAAGCCACATCACGCCAGCAAGGCGTTAGCGCATACATGGGGGTTGACGCATCTCGGTAAGCTTTGAGCTCTAGGGCAATATCAGGCACGGTGCCTCTTGCATCGTATTGACGCTCCAATTCAGCCTGCGGCCAAGTGCGCCAATCAGACACCCAAGCTGTCCTTGAGGTCGTGGCGTGCCGCCATCAGGCTGTCGGAGCTGCCGTGCCAAATGGTTTGCCCTTTTTCTAAGATAAAGTGGTTGTCAGCTAAGCGCATCAGGGGCACCAAGTTTTTGTCGATCACCAACACAGACAGGCCCGATTGTTTGAGGGTTTGTAAGCAGTGCCAAATTTCGGCGCGAACCAAAGGGGCCAAACCCTCGGTGGCTTCATCCAAGATCAATAGGCGTGGGTTCGTCATCAGCGCGCGACCAATCGCCAGCATTTGTTGTTCGCCACCCGACAAATTAGCAGCTAGGTTGCCTGCGCGCTCTTGGAGGCGCGGAAACAGTGCATAAACCCGAGCTAGCGTCCAAGGCGCTCGTTGGTTCAAACGGTTATGCGCAGTGGCGACTAAGTTTTCATGAACGGTGAGATTGGCAAACACTTGACGCTGCTCTGGCACCAAGCCAATGCCCAAACGAGCGATTTGATGTGATGGTAGATGCGTGATGTCTTGTCCCGCAAATACAAGGCGACCTTGACGCGGTGTCATGATGCCCATGATGGAGCGCACAGTGGTTGTCTTACCCATGCCGTTGCGTCCAAGCAAGGTGACAAACTCACCCTCAGCCACAGCGAGGCTGACACCGAACAAAGCTTGCGCGTCGCCATAGCAGGTCTCTATGTCCAGCACTTGCAGCAAAGACTTGGTGGTCATTCGGGTAGCTCCTCATCACCCAAGTATGCCGTGCGTACTTCTGGGTTTTGGCGAATGTCCTCGGGTTTGCCAGTGGCAATGATGGCACCGTTGACCAAGACGGAGATGGTGTCTGCCAAAGCGAACACGGCTTGCATGTCGTGTTCGACCAGCAGCAGCGTGTAGCGACCTTTGAGTGCCGCCAATAAGTCGACCACTTTCATGGATTCTTGGTGGCTCATGCCCGCCATGGGTTCGTCCAGCAGCAAAACTTTTGGATTTCCAACCAAGACCATGGCTAATTCGAGTTGACGGCGTTCGCCGTGTGCCAGGTCAGACACGCGTTGGGTGATGCGGTGGCTCAATCCGGCTTGGGTAATAGCGAGTTCCGCTGTGTCGACCAAGTGCCTGCGTTGTAGCAGTGCACGCCATGCGCCAAAGCTATGGCCAGAGTGGACCTGTTTGGCCAAGGCCACGCACTCAAGCACGGTGAATTCAGGAAAGGCAGATGAGATTTGGTAAGACCTTGCCAAACCTCGCAAAGCGCGTTCAGCGGCGGGCAGTGCCGTGACACATTCACCTTGCAAAAACACGTCACCGCTGTCGGGTTGAAGCTCCCCTCCGAGTTGACCGATGAGTGTGGTTTTGCCAGCACCGTTGGGCCCAATGATGGCGTGCAGCTCGCCGCTGGCTAAGCACAAGCTCACATTGTCTGTGGCGAGTAGGCCGCCATAGCGTTTGACCAAGGCTTGCGTTTGTAGGGGCGCTGTGCGCAGCGTGGTCATGGCTGTTCCTTCAGCTGCGCATGGCGCGCATCCCAATCCAGCGCTAGGCCATACAAGCCGCGCCGAGCGAGCAGAACCACCAGCACGATCAGCGGACCTAAGACGATGGCCCAGTGCTCAGTCATACCCTTGAGCAGTTCTTCACAGCCCAACAAGGTCAACGCACCGACCAGTGGACCCAGCACCGTGCCCATGCCTCCTAGCACCACCATCACAATGAGTTCGCCTGAGACAGTCCAAGCCAGATAGGCGGGCGAAGCGTAACCGGTCAAGTTGGCATATAGAAATCCGGCGACACCGGCGATCACGCAAGCCAGCACATAAGCGCTGAGTTTGTAACGCAGGGTATGAAAACCCAAAGCATTCATTCGCCGCTCGTTCATGCGGCATCCTTGCAGCACCATGCCAAAGGGCGCCTGCACCATGTGCTGTGTCCAAACCACCACGGCCAACACACACGCAAAGGCCGTGTAGTAAAGCGTGAGGGGGTCGCCCATATTCAAACCAAGTAAGTTGCTGCGCAACGAGATGGACAAACCATCATCGCCACCATAAGGTTTGAGGCTGACAAATAAGTAATAAAACATTTGGGCAAATGCCAAGGTGATCATGATGAAACCAATGCCACTGGTCCGCATGGACACCCAGCCTGTGGCTAAGCCGACCAGCCCACACAGCACCACCGTGACCAGTAATTGCACCGCAACGTTATCCACGCCATGGCTTGCCAAAATGCCCACGCTGTAGGCGCCAAGGCCGAGGTACAAGGCATGTCCAAAACTCACCATGCCACCAAAGCCGAGCACGATATTCAAACTGAGCGCTGCCAAGGCCAGCACCAAGGCGCGGGTCGAAAAGGTCAGCAAGAAAGGCTCTTCTACCCACCCTGCATACACAGGTAGCAGAGCCAAAAGCAGTAAGAGGCTGATGGTGATGACCAACGTGATACGCGTTTTCATTTGTTTTTTACTGGGAACAAGCCCTGGGGTCGTATGGCCAACACGGTCGCCATGAAGATGCAAGTCAGCATAGAGGCGATGGCTGGTCCAGCCGCTTGAGCACTGCTGCGGTCAATGAATTCACGCAGCAACATGGGCAAGAAAGCGCGCCCCGCTGTATCAATCACACCCACCATCAAGGCGGCATAGAAAGCACCTTGCACTGAGCCAATGCCGCCAATCACGATGACGATCATGACCAAAATCAAAATAGGTTCCCCCATGCCGGGTTGCACCGACAAGATGGGGCTGCTCATCAAACCTGCCAACCCAGCCAATGCGCCCCCAAGAGAAAACACCAAGGCGTTGAGCAACCGGATGTTTACCCCCAAGGCGGCCACCATGGTGGGGTTGAGTGAGCCTGCGCGAATCAACATGCCCACGCGTGTTTTCGCAATCAACAGGTAACAACCCAGCGCAGCGATTAACCCTGCACTGATGATGGCGAAGCGGTACATGGGGTACATCACACCCAAGATATCAAGCGTTCCCGACAGGGCATGGGGCACATTCATGTAAGAGGGCGATGCACCCCACACCCAACGGGCCAGTTCATTGAAAAATAAAATCAACCCAAAGGTGGCGAGCACATGGTCGAGGTGGTCGCGGCTATACAAACGTCGTGCCACCACCCACTCCACCAAAGCAGCCAACAAGCCACCGCCCAAGACCGCTGCAACGCCAGCGGCAACAAACGAGTCAGTCGCTGCGTACACCGTGGCCGCGAAGTAAGCCCCCATCATGTAAAGGCAGCCATGCGCCAAGTTAACGAAACTCATGATGCCGAACACCAGCGTCAAACCCGCCGACAGCATAAAGAGCAACACCCCGAGTTGTAGGCCGTTGAGGAGTTGGATGAAAAACAGCGACGACGTCATGAGCCAAGCCTATGAGGTGTCGCTGGAGCTAACGCCTTGAAAATCAGCATCAGTTCATGGTGCACTGGCTGGCGTACGCGTCGGCGTGATCTTTCAGCACGATACCTTTGTTCACCAAGGCAGCCTGACCGCTGCTGTCTTTGGCGACGTCCACGCGGTAGAAGTTACGAATCGGGAACTGGTTGTTGTTGAACTTGAAGGGGCCCGCGACTGATTTGAAGTTGGCTTGTTTCAGAGCGGCACGAAACTGTTCGCGATCTACTTTTCCCTGTGTTTTGAGCAAGGCAGAGTTCAACAGCATGGCAGCGTCGTAGCTTTGTGCTGCATACAACGAGGGCACGCGGTTGAATTTTTTGCGGAAGTCGTCGACGAATTTTTTGTTTTGTGGATTGTCAATGTCTGGGCTGTAAGGCGAGCTCGTGATGACGCCCAAGGCAATGTCTTTGAGCGCGGGGAGCGTGGTGCCGTCTACGGTCGAGGCGGACAACAGTGGCACCTTACCTAATAAGCCTGCTTGTTGATATTGCTTCACAAAGTTCACGCCCATGCCGCCTGGATAAAACACATACACCGCATCAGGCTTGGCCGCTTGCATTTGGGCAATTTCAGCCGAGTAGTCTGGCTGGTTAATTTGGGTATAGACCTCGTCAAGGGCCGCACCTTTGTATTGGGTTTTGAAACCTGCCAACGCATCTTTACCCGCTTGGTAGTTGGGCGCCATCAAATACACACGCTTGAAGCCTTGCTCGCGTGCATAAGCGCCCATGGATTCGTGCAAGGAGTCGTTGTTCCAAGAGGTAGAGAAATACATGGGGCTACAACCCTTGCCCGTGATCGGTGTGGGGCCTGCGTTAGAGCCAATCAAGAAGACGCCAGCGTCGGTGATCGGCTTATGAACCGCCATCATGACGTTGGAGAAGGTCACGCCCGTGATGATGTTGACTTTTTCTTTCTCAATCAATTTCTTGGCCAACTCAACACCTAAGTCTGGCTTGAGTTGGTCATCTTCTTTGAGCACTTGCACCGCGCTGTTGCCCAGCTTACCGCCCAAATGCTCAATGCCCAGCATGAAGGCATCGTATTGGTCTTGGCCAAGGGCACCAGCGGGGCCCGAGAGCGTCCCCAAAAAACCAATCTTCAAAGGTTGTTGCGCGTAGCTGCCCACACTGGTGAGTGCGAGAACGCAGGCGAGGGAGAAAGACTTGACCGCTAGTTTCATCATGGATGGCCTCTTGGTTGAAGGAAAAAGCAAAATTAATTTTAATCTTGAAATAAATTATGGCATCAGGGTTTTCACGAAACTTTGCCCACAAAGTTGATGCCACGACGCCCAATCACGACCCGCGTGAACCGTTCCGCAGTGCGAACATTTGCGGTCAGCGTCGCTCGTGTCATAAAACGAAGCAAAAGCTTTCGGCAGGTCTTCCACAATGCTTTGAAGTTGAAGCTCTCGACGCGCGACTAATTCACCGCATTGGGCGCAATACCACTCAAAAGCATCCATCACGCCTGCAGGCCGACTGCGCTCGATGACCGTGCAGAGACTGCCCGCTTCGGGGCGTTGGGGCGAGTGACGCACAAAGGCAGGCAGTAAGAAAACATCGCCTTCGCGCAAGTGCACGCGTTCAATCTTGCCGCGGTCAGCAATCAACACCGAGGCATTGCCTTTGAATTGGTGGAAATATTCTTCGTAGGGATCGACATGAAAGTCGGTGCGTTGGTTGGGGCCGCCTACGATGGTGCAAATCAAATCTGAATTCTTCCAAATCTGTTGGTTGCCCACGGGTGGTTTCAGATGATGCGCGTTAGAACTGACCCAGTGGTCTAAGTTCAAGGGCTGGCTGTAGTGGTCATGGGAAGGTACGGGGGCTGTCGAGGTCATCGGGAGTTACCTTTCAAAGAAACGCAGAAACCATTGCTTGACATTGGTGGTCAAAGCATAAAGGGAAAACTTTTGGTTTGGAGGTGTGGTGTCGCCAGATAGCACCCCACTGAAACGGTTGAAAAATTGTTGACTCAAATTGAGCGCGGTAGCGTCCATCAGCCGGTTGCCCAGTTGCGCTATCTTGCCCGTCAATTCTGGCGTGGCTTGCCAATTCAGACGCGTGTTGATGTGTTTCGTTTGTGGGTCATGGACAGTATCCAGTTGCACGAAGACAGTGGCTTTGCCTTCACCCAAAGCACCTGCTTCGCCGGTGAGAACCAATCGACAGCGCATGGGGCTTTGCGAGGCCTGAGGTGGCTCGGTGAAGAGCGCAATCTGTGTTGTAAAAGTTGCAGAAATGGGGCCTAAGCCAACTTTGATGAGCGCTTGGTAGTGCTCAGGTTGGGTGAGTGTCATGGCTGCACAGCCGGGAATACAGCGTTGAAGCACAGCGGGGTCTAGCAACTGCTGCCACACCCGATCAGGGGAAGCTTGTAGCAGACTGCTACCCCGCAGGCGGCCTTGTGAAGGCGTAGGCGCTTCGCGCAAGACAGGCGTGCGAGTCGGCGGCATCAGGGATGGCTCACCGGTGTCGATGGCGACCGCGCGACGGGTTAACACAGATACCAAATGCGCGCGATAGAACCCACTGGCATGGACATCGGTTTGTGCAGCCTCTGCATCAAAGGCTAGCTCGTTCAAGGCGTGCACGCCCCACTGTGAAGTGAGGGCAGTTTCTGCATCCGTCCAGCGCGTGACGCCTTGGCCTAAGCCTGTAATCGAGACGCGGACTTGCCCGCGCGTGGATCGCGCCACAGCCACGCCGACCAATGCAAATCGCGAAGCTGCTTGCTCAAATTTCAAATAGTGCGCCCATGCCACGCGTGGGAAGCGAACGCCCAGAATCCATTCGCCGTTTTGTAACGCCGTGCTGAAAAGACCCTCGAAAAATGCATCAGCAGGGATCACGCGATGGTTGGTCACGATGCTGGCATCCATGGCTAAGACGCCCGCGGGCCAGCATGCCGCTGGGTCGTTATTGGCCAAAGCCCCACCGATTGTGCCCACGTTGCGAATTTGGGCGTCAGCGATGCCCTGCGCTAAGACACGGAGCATGGGAATTTGCGAGACGATCAGCGGACTGGCCGCAATTTGCGCATGCGTGCACATGGCACCTATCCAAAGCGCCCCATCTTCTGAGCGAATGTCGTTCAAGTCAGGGACGTCTTGCAGATCAACAAAATGTGTGGGCTTGCAAAGCCCAAGTCGCCATGCCGCCAACAAACTCTGCCCACCCGCCAACAGTTGCGCCTCTGGAAACGATGCCAAGCACTGTGAGACTTCAGCGATCGAACGCGGCCGCAGGTAGTCGGTGTTGGACATCAGCGCTCCAGCCTCAGAAGCGCCAAGGCTTCGCAAATCGCCTCGACGATGCCTTCATAACCTGTGCAACGACAAAGGTTGCCAGACAAGGCGTCACGCACCGCTTCAGGCGTGGCCGGCACATCTTCGTGCACCATGGCCAAGGCCCGCATCACAAATCCAGGTGTGCAAAAGCCGCATTGCAGGGCGTGATGCTGGCTGAAGCATTGCTGCATCACATGTAAAGCTTGTTCATTGGGTGCCACGCCCTCAATGGTCAGCACTGTTTGATCAGCACACTGCAGGGCCAATCGGTTGCATGATTTGATGGCTTTGTCATTGACCAGTACCGTGCAGGCACCGCATTGCGCTGTGTCGCAGCCTTGGTGTGACCCTGTGAGTTGGCATTGTTCCCGCAACACATCAATCAGCAGGGAAGATGGTGCCACCTCGAGCGACACGGCTCGATGATTCAGATGCAGGGTGAGTGGAACGGTGTGCACGAAATTTAGGACAATTTCAGACCTGAGCGGGCCACGGCTTGTCTTGTGACTTCACGCTCCGCTTCGGTGAGTTGCAACAAAGGGCGACGCACGGGCCCACCGTGCTGGCCAATGAGTTCTTGCCAATACTTGGCATGCGCTTGCGGTTTGCCTTTGGGTTTGGATTGCTTAAAGGCCTCACGCACGGAGTTCAAGCTGTCGCGTACTTGGC
Source organism: uncultured Burkholderiales bacterium (assembly GCA_903886485.1). GTDB lineage: Bacteria > Pseudomonadota > Gammaproteobacteria > Burkholderiales > Burkholderiaceae_C > Limnohabitans. The sequence continues at coordinate 33,203 of CAISMH010000019.1, read as the reverse complement.
GCGCTTCGTCAAACTTGCCTGCAAAAGCCAGTTGGGTGTAAGCGTTCATGCGTTGGTCTGCGGCTGTCTGCAGTAAGAACGGAGGCGTCGAGCAGAGGTAGAGTTTCCAGCCGTATTCCAAGATGTTTTCTAGCCAATCAGGCTCATCTGGGTTGCTGACATGAATTTTGTGGCCCACCATCTCGGTGAGGCGTTTGTACTTTTCGCGGTCTGTGCTGTATTTGATCGCGACCACGTTAGGCAAGTCTGCGATGCGGGCGCAGAGCTCTGGACTCATCACATAGCCACAGTCGGGGTGGTTCCACATCGCCAAGCCGATGTCAATTTTTTCCGACAAATATCGGTAGTACTCGTAAATGGTTTCGTCCGTGTCGGCGCCAAAGTGCAGCACAGGGCTGTGCACGATCACGTAGTCGGCGCCAATGGCTTGTGAATGTTTGGCCAAGTCCAGCACCACATCCAAGTTGGTGTCTGAGCAAGAGGTGACGATGCCGCAATGTCCTTTGCCATCACGATTGCCTGCTTCGTAAGCCACTTCTACGGACAATTCCATCAACCGTTTGCGCTCTGCCAAGCTCATCGAAAAGAACTCGGCTTGTTTACCCGCGATGAACAAACCGCCCAAGTTGAGTGTGTTGATCCAGTGGTTCAAGTTCTCGCGGTAGGCTTTTTCATCGAGCTTCAGTGCGTCATCAAAGGGCGTGAGGTTGGCGGCCCACACACCTACCATGTGTTCGCGGGCATATTCTTTGGCTTCTGATTTTTTGTACTTCATGATTTTTCCTTCGGTTGAGTGGTGTGCATGGCCAGCCAGATTTTTTCTGGCGTGAGTGGAAACTGAAGATCCGTTTCGCCTTGGGGTGACAAGGCATCGCGTGCGGCATTCATCAAGGCGGCGGGGATGCCAATGCATCCGGCTTCGCCCACACCCTTGGCGCCCAGCAAGTTGTGAGGGCTGGGTGTCTGCATGGAAAAGATGTCGATGTCTGGCATGTCGCTGGCGCGTGGGATGGCGTAGTCCATCAAAGAGCCGGTGACAAGCTGACCCTGCTCGTCATAAATGAGTTGCTCCATCAGCGCTTGTCCCAGACCTTGGGCGGCACCACCGATGAGCTGTCCGTGTGCCAAGACGGGCTTGACAATATGGCCCGCATCATCAACCCAGACCAAGCGCTCGATGGTGGGTTTCCCCGTGTCTCTATCGATGCTCAAACGCAGCATGACGCAGCCATAACTCCATGCCTCTTGGGCAGTGAATCGCTCCTCAGCGGTGATGGGGTAGGCGGCACCTTGCCGTGCTTGTGCCTGCACATTTGCGCAGGCTTGCACGATGGCGCTGCCAGCGATGGCAGTGCTGCGACTGGCCAAGGCGCCGATACCCACAGGGCAGGTGTGTGAGTCCCCCATCAGTACTTCAACCTGCTGCACCTCACATCCCAAACTGTCAGCGGCGATCTGCGCATAAGTCGTGGCATGTCCTTGACCTTGAGCGGGAGAGCCGCTGGCCACCGTCACGCGTCCATCGCTGTGGAGCGTGACGCATGCTGATTCCCACCCCTGACCACAAGGTTCAATGTACATGGCGATGCCAAGGCCTATGCATTCACCTTGCGCACGGCGTCTGAGCTGTTCTGCCCGCTCATGCGCATAGCCAAAGCGGTCACAGGCTTGGGTCAGTGCTTGTGCGTAGTCTCCTGAATCGAGCACTTCGCCGTTCGCTGTCGTGAAGGGCATGGCTTGTTTGGGTATTAAGTTTTTCAAACGTACATCCACAGGGTCCATGCCATGGCGGCGCGCTGCTATGTCGATCAAGGTCTCCATCAGCAAGGCAGCTTCTGGCCGCCCAGCGCCACGGTAAATGTTCACGGGCGCTGTGTTGGCGCGTGTGGCAATTCCGTCAATTTTTAAATGATTCAGCGCATACGGCCCAGGCAAGATGCGCGCCGCATTGCGCAAAGGCACCACGCCCGAGTAGGGCAGCCATGCACCTAAGGTGAAATGCAACTGGGCTGCGAGCCCTTGCATGCGGCCTTGTTCGTCTAACCACAACTGCCCTTCAAGCTGAGCGCCGCGGCCTTGCATGCCTGCTAAGAAATCCTCCGAACGCGAAGACGTCCAGCGCACCGTGCTGCGTAAATGCTTTGCCGTCAGCGCCACCAGCAGATCTTCGGGGCTGACGGAGGCACGAGCACCAAACGCACCGCCGACGTCCGGGCAGATCACACGCACTTGTGCCACATCAATCCCCAGCACATGTGCCGCATCGGCTTGAGCCCTGGAGGGCGTTTGAGTCGCCAGCCTGAAGGTGAGCCGCTGCGTGTCCTCATCCCAAGACGCACTGCATGCGCGCGGCTCCATCGGCATCGCGGTAAGTCGGGGTACCTTTAATTGCACGCTGGCGCAGGGGGCATGGTGGGGCAGTTCGCCGTGGTGGTGTTGTGTGCGTGTGACCACCGCGCTTTGTGTGTCAAAGTCGCTGCTGACAGCAAGGGGATGTAAGCTCAATTGCACCTGCGCTGCAGCATGTCTAGCTTGTTGCAGGGTCTCGGCAACAACCACTGCAACTGCCTGTCCCACGTAGTCCACGGTTTCATGCGCGAGCAAATCGAAGCGCACTTCTTGCAGCAAGGGCAGCAGGGGGTTGATGGCGGGCATGGTGCGCAGACCCAAATCTTTGGCGCACAACACAGCGCGTATGCCGGGCATTGTGAGCGCTGCTGAGGCATGGATGTGTGTGATGCGTGCATGGGCTTGTGTGCTGCGCACAAAAGCCAAGTGCAGGGCACCTGGCAACACCACATCTTGACCAAAGCATGCCGCACCGCGCAGCAGCGCCGCGTCTTCACGGCGTAAGGTGGGGGAGGTGGGGGAGGTGGCGGTTGGCTGCATCACGCGTTGATTGGAGCAAATAATGGTTGATTCACCCAACGATAAAAATTGAACAATCGTGCAACTTAGTTGTTCAATCAGTTGCTGCGCTGCGCCGCATAAACTCTACCTATGCCACTCAAACCCCCCACGTCTCACCTGAGCCTTCGCCAATTACGTGCTTTCTTGGCTGTGGCGCAAGAGTCCAGTATGACCCGCGCAGCAACGCGGCTGCACCTTACCCCCTCGGCACTGTCCATGTTGATTCGCAGCATGGAGGACGATTTGGGCATGCGTTTGTTCGAGCGCACCACCCGTCGTGTGGTTTTGACCGATGCGGGTCAACAGTTTTTGCCGACGGTGGAGCAGGTGTTCACGCAGTTGGACAGCGGCATCGCGAGCCTGCAGCAGTCGCAGCGCCTCAAAGCATCGCAGCTGCGCGTTGCCGCCTCTCCCTTGTTGGCCAGTGCTTTATTTCCGAAGGTGATTGCCAGTTTTCGTGCGCAACATCCCCAAGTGAGTGTGGTGCTGATGGACGCGCCGATTGATTCCTTGCCCGACCTGGTGCGGCGAGGTGAAGTTGATATGGCGGTTTGCACCGCCAACAGCGATGCGGCTGATCTGTCGGCGCACCTGTTGTATGTCGACAAATTGATGGTGGCTTGCCATGTGGACCATCCGCTCGCGCAAATGCGTGAGGTGGCATGGCCGAGGTTGCTCGAAGAGCCGCTGATCTTGATGCGCCATGGCAGCGGCTTACGTTCCTTGGTGGACAAAACTATTTCCACTTGGAGCAAGCACCTCAAACCTGCCTATGAGGTGTCGCATGTCGCGACAGCCTTGGGCTTGGCGGCGGAAGGTGAAGGCGTCTCGATCCTGCCGTCTTACGCCATTTCACGCGGCCAAGCTACCTCGCAGGTATTGTCGATTGCGACCGTGGCGTTGGTGGGGCCCGTCGTGGCCCGTGAAATCGTGGCCCTCACACCGGCCAAGGCCAAACTTCCCGTCGCTGCGCAAGCGTTCATGGAACACTTCAAAAAGCACGCAGGGAAGTATTGAAAGAAGTAAGGCTTCAGTCTGGGACGACAGCCGTGGCTTCGATCTCGACCAAAGCACGGTCTTCCACCAAATCAGCCACTTGCACCAAGGCCATCACTGGGTAGTGGCGACCGATCACCTGTTGGTAGGCCTGTCCGAGTTCGCGGGCTCTGCTGAGGTACTCTTTTTTATCTTTGACATACCAGGTCATGCGCACAATGTGCTGAGGCCCCGCTTGCGCACAAGCCAAGGTGTCCACGATATTTTGTAGAGCTTGTTTGCATTGCGCCACAAAGTCATCGGATTCGAATTGGGCTTGGCCATTCCAGCCGATCATGCCGGCCACATAAATTTGCCGACCCCGAGCTTCAATGCCATTGGCATAGCCCTTAGGTTCGAGCCATCCTTCGGGTTGTAAAACTTTCCTCATGGGTTGTCCTTTGCGTTAATGATCTGCAGCGAGTTGACGCAATCGAAAACGCTGCAATTTGCCAGTTTCAGTGCGTGGCAAGGTCGGCATGAACTGAATGCGTCTGGGGTACTTGAACGGTGCAATCTGTTGCTTCACAAAATTTTGCAGTATCTCAACCATCTCATCGTCGCCAACAAATTCTGGCTTAAGCGAGACATAGGCCATCACAACCTGTCCGCGCTCTGGATCGCTCACGCCGATGACACCACACTCAGCAACCGCAGGGTGTTGCATCAAAGCGCTTTCGACCTCTGGTCCGGCAATGTTGTAACCCGCTGAGATGATCATGTCGTCATTGCGGGCGACGTAATAAAAATATCCATCGGCATCCATCGAGAACGTGTCGCCCGGTAAGTTCCATCCGTCTCTCACGTAGTTGGTTTGCCTTGCATCGTTCAAATATCGGCAGCCCGTGGGCCCACGCACGGCTAAGCGGCCAGGTACGCCGGGAGCCACGGCTTGCATGTCGTCATCCACAATTTGTGCGGTGTAGCCAGGGACCACTCGTCCGATGCTGCCCGCTCGCACTTCAGCGCCCGCACTGGAGATGTAGATATGAATCATCTCGGTGCCACCAATGCCATCGGTGATGTCGATACCTGTTTTTTCTTTCCACAGCTGGCGAGTGGCATCTGGCAAGGCCTCACCCGCAGACACCGGATGGCGCAAGCTTCCTAGATCAAACTGGTGCGCCAAGTGCGCCATTTGTCGATAAAAAGTGGGTGCTGTGTAGCACTGCGTGACGCGGTACGTAGCGATCGTTTGAAGCAAGGACTCTGGTGTGTGCTTTTCTAACAACACCGTGGAGGCGCCATACCGTAAAGGGAAGGCAAGCAATCCACCCAAGCCAAAAGTGAAGGCGATGGGGGGCGTGCCGCACACCACATCCGAGGGTGTCATGTTCAGGATGTGGCGCGGAAACAAGTCGCACATGGCCAGCACATCGCGCTGAAAGTGCACCGTGCCCTTGGGGCTGCCGGTGGTGCCACTGGTGAAAGCAATCAAGCATGCATCATCGCGTGAGGTGGGGTGGGCAGAGAAGGGCCTAGCGTGTCCGAGCATCAAGCCTTCTAAACCTGTGCTGCCATCTTTGAGGCCAAAGTGAAGCACTTGCTTGAGTTCGGGGGCGTACTGCGAATGGCGCTTGTCTTGGCAATAGCCAAGTTCGTCGGCCAGGTGATGCATACACAGCGCAGCGGTGATTTTGGCCTTTTGAATGACTTGCTTGAGTTCTGTGGCGCGCAGCAAAGGCATGGTGGGCACCATCACCAACCCCGCTTTCAAGCCCGCCAAAAAACAGGCGGCCATCATCGGGGTATTGGTGCCGCGCAAGAGCAAGCGGTTGCCTGAGACCAACCCCATGTCCTGAGTCAGCACATGGGCGATGCGGTCCACTCGGTCTTGAAGTTCTGCATAAGTCCACGTGAAAGGTGCGTCACCGTCGTACCCATGTAGCGCGGGTCGGTCGCCGTGGCCTTGCGCGACATGGATATCGATCAGCTCTGAGGCGACATTGACCAAGTCTGGGTACTGAAGCTCTGGCCTGTCAAAGATGAATTCAGGCCATTGATCCCTGGGCGGCAATTGCTCGTAGACATACGTGTCTTCATGCGACGAAGGAAGTAGTGCGTGGGATGGCATAGAAACCTCAATTCGATTTGAGTAGCTCGCGCCCGATGATGAGTTGTTGCACCTCTGTCGCACCTTCATAAATGCGCAGCGCGCGGATTTCACGGTACAGCGATTCAACAATGCAACCCTTCCTCACGCCCATTCCACCGTGCAGTTGCACCGCCATATCAATGATGCGCTGGGCATTTTCTGTAGCAGTCAACTTGGCCATCGCTGCTTCTTGCGTGATGCGTTGCCCTTGGTCGCGCAGCCACGCGGCACGGTAGGTCAACAATCGGGCGGCATCCAGCAGGGTGGCCATGTCAGCCAACTTGGTTTGCGTGATTTGAAAATCTGCCAAAGTCTGGCCAAACATCTGGCGCTGCTTCACCCATTGCAAGGATTCATGCAGCGCGCGCGCAGCAAACCCGAGTGCGGCGGCTGCGACCGAGGTGCGAAAGACATCCAAGGTCATCATGGCCACTTTGAAACCGCCGCCACTCTCTCCAACGCGTTGGGTGACTGGAATACGTACATCGACAAAACGCAAACGTGCCAATGGATGGGGTGCCACCACATCGATGCGCTCGGCAATTTCTAAACCTGGGCAATTGGCGTCGACGATGAAGGCGCTGATGCCTTTGGCGCCGGGGGCGTCATCGGTGCGTGCAAACACCACATAGAAGTCAGCGATGCCGCCATTGGAAATCCAAGTCTTCTCGCCATTCAACACGTAGTCATCGCCCACACGCTGGGCTTTGCAACGCATGGCGGCTACATCAGAGCCCGCATCAGGTTCACTGAGGGCAAATGCCGCAATTGCGTCACCTTTCGCCACGCGGGGCAGGTAGTGTTGCTTTTGTGCTTCTGAGCCAAGCAAGCTGATGGCACCAGAACCTAAACCTTGCATGGCAAACGCAAAATCAGCCAGACCATGGTGCCACGCCAGTTCTTCACGCAGCAGGCAAATGCTGCGGGTGTCGATGCTCTCGTTCAAGGCTCCATAAGCCTTGCCAGCGATGGCATGGCGCAGCCAGCCAGCCCCTCCCAGTTGGCGCACCAAGTGTTGGCATTCAGCGTCCACGTTGGCGTCGTCGGCGTGGGTCGGGTGGATGTGTGCGGATGCCCATTCGCTCAAGTTTTGCTTGAGTTGGCGATGGTGCGGATCAAAAAAAGGCCAGTCCATCTGGCGATTGGCGCTCATGTCAATCTCCCTCAAACTCAGGTTTTTGCTTGGCGACAAAGGCGTGGTAAGCGCGATGAAAGTCGTTGGTCATCATGCAAATGGCTTGGGCTTGGGCTTCTGCTTCAATGGCTTCGTCCACCCCCATGTTCCATTCTTGTTGCAGCATCTTCTTCGTCATGCCGTTGGCGAAGGTGGGGCCGCTCGCCAGCTCATGGGCCATGGCTTGCGCTTGTGCCAACACATCCTCTGGGGTGCAGAGGCGGTTGTAAAAACCCCAGCGTTCGGCTTCTCCACCTTGCAAGCCGCGGCCAGAGTAAAGCAGTTCCGAGGCGCGTCCTTGTCCAATCACGCGCGGCAACAACGCGCAGGCGCCCATGTCGCAGCCAGCCAGCCCTACTTTGTTAAATAAGAAATAGGTTTTGCTGCGCTCAGTGCCATAGCGCAGGTCAGAAGCCAGTGCCAGCAGTGCGCCCGCGCCCGCACAGATGCCGTCAATTGCCGCGATGATGGGTTGTGGGCAGGCGCGCATCGCTTTGATCACATCACCTGTCATGCGGGTGAAGCTCAGCAGGCCTGGCATGTCCAGCTGCGTGAGCGGGCCAATGATTTCATGAACATCTCCGCCAGAGCAGAAGTTATCGCCGGCACCGGTCATCACAATGGCATGCACATCGTCCGCGTCGCACATGGCACGAAACAGATCTCTGAGCTCTGCATACGACTCAAACGACAAAGGGTTTTTGCGCTCTGGTCGGTTCAGCGCGATGGTGGCCACCCCCTCTTTGAACGTGAACAACACATGCTGGCCTTGGTAGTGGGCCAAGCCTTTTCTGTGGCGTGGCAGTTGGTGTGGCTGACCGGGCAAATAGCGCTGGCTCATGGGGTTTCCTTTGCACTGAGGGTGGCGTTGTGGCGATGGATGCCAGTTTTCAGATGGCCTAATAAATGATTGAGTTGTTCTTGTTCGTGCACATCGAGTCCGCTGAACAGATCAACCACCCAACGTTCATGGGCGACGGCCATGCGTGCAAATGATTTGCGTCCTGATGCAGTGAGCATGACGCGGTATGAACGCCTGTCGGTGGCCGCGACTTGACGCTGTACCAGCTGTTCTTTTTCCAGTTGGTCCACGATCACGGTGATGTTGCCGCCACTCACCATCATGCGGCGGGACAGATTTCCCATGGTGAGCCCCTCACGGTGCCGTTCGAGCTGCGCCATCAAATCAAAACGTGACAGAGTGATGTCGAATTGCTCGCGCAGCTTTTGGCGTATCGTTTCTTCGACCAGCGTGGTGCACGACAGGAAGCGAAGCCACAGCCTCAAAGAGGCGTGGTGGTCCGCATGGGCCCGCAGTTCTTGGTCTTGCAATTCTGCGCTAGAGGTCATCCTGCTAACTCCCCACCGTCGATGGCAATGGCTTGGCCGTTGATCGCACCGCTGCCTGGGCTGCACAGCCAAATCACCGCTTGGGCGATTTCTTCGGGCTGCACCAAGCGTTGTTGCGGATTGCCAGAAGCCAGCGTGTCACGTGCTTGTTGCGCGGTCTTGCCAGTTTTCGCGACGATGTTGCCTATCGCGGTCTGCACGATGTCTGTCTCGGTGTAGCCCGGACACAGCGCATTCACGGTGATATTTTTACGTGCGAGCTCGAGGGCCAAGGCCTTTGTGAGTCCGATCACGCCGTGCTTGGCAGCCGTGTAAGCGCTGACGTAGGCGTAGCCTTGCAGGCCAGCGGTGCTGGCGATGTGAATGATGCGTCCGGGCGTGCCCGTGGCTGCCGCTTTGAGCATCGAAGGCAGAGCAGCATGGGTGCAGATGTAGGTGCCGGTGAGGTTGATGTCGATCATCGCTTGCCACAAGGCAAAGTCCGTTTTGTCAAAAGTTTGGCTGATGGCTTGGCCCGCGTTGTTGACCAAGATATGAATTGGTCCGAGGGCCTGTTCGGCTCTCTGAATAGCGGCTTGAACGCCCGCGTTGTCGGTCACGTCCACCGCTTCGATATGGACCCGTGTGTCGGCTTGGAGTTCGGCGGCTATGTTGTCTAAGCCCTCGCGTGATCTACCGATCAGGGTCAGCTGTGCACCCGCTTGTGCGAGTTGACGTGCAATGGCTGCGCCTATGCCACGCGAGGCGCCAGTGACGACCGCATGACGCTGCTGAAGGTGGGAGTTGTTCTTGGTCATCGTCATTTAGTTCCTTGATTCGCAGCAGCCGACTGCGCGGCGGCACGTTCAAAATTAGCTTCCAGTTGTCGCTTGCCCGAGATGTATGGCTTAGGCCAGACGATGGCTTGGTAGCCAATGCGGGCGGCTTCGGTCAAGGTCCAAGCCGGGTTGGCCAAATGCGGTCGCGCAACGGCACACAAGTCTGCACGTCCAGCCGCGATGATGCTGTTCACATGATCGGCTTCGCTGATGGCCCCCACCGCGATGGTGGCGATGCCAGCCTCTTGGCGAATACGGTCAGAAAACGGGGTTTGAAACATGCGGCCAAACACTGGTTTTTCTTGCTTGCTAACTTGACCTGACGAGCAGTCAATCACATCGGCGCCTGCTGCCTTGAAGGCTTTTGCAATTTGCACCGCATCGCTTGGGGTGATGCCACCATCCACCCAATCATGGGCAGAAATGCGCACGGACATGGGCAGGTGCTTTGGCCAAGCGGCGCGCACAGCGGCAAACACCTCGAGGGGGTAACGCAGTCGGTTTTCTAGGCTACCGCCATAGGCGTCGGTGCGGTGGTTGGTCAGCGGCGAAATAAAGCTCGACAACAAATAGCCATGTGCGCAATGCAATTCCAACCAGTCAAAGCCAGCTTCAGCAGCGCGCTGGGTGGAGGCTACAAAGTCGGCCGTCACGCGGGCCATGTCTGCCTGTGTCATGGCGCGTGAGGTTTGGCTCACACCCGCCAAGTATTGCTGCGGTGAAGCGCTGATCAAGGGCCAATTAGCCTCGGTGTCATCGGTTGTCAGCGGCTGGTCAATACCGTCCCACGCGCGTCGCGTGGAGCCTTTAGCGCCTGCATGGCCCAGTTGAGCAGCCATACGTGCATTGCTGTGGTGATGCGCCCAGTCGACAATTTTTTTCCAGGCGAGTGTTTGTGCATCGTTCCAAAGACCAGGGCAGCCGGGGGTGATACGCGCATCTGCACTCACACAAATCATTTCGGCAAATACCATGGCAGCTCCGCCCATCGCACGCGCGCCGAGGTGAACCAAGTGGAAGTCGGAGGGCAAGCCGTCTTGCGCTGAGTATTGCGCCATTGGTGAGACCACCACACGATTTTTGAGCGTGACAGAGCGCACGGTGTAAGGGGTGAACATCGGTGGTGTAGGCGCTGCCGCGGATGTCGCTGGATCGAAAGCACGTTGGGCGAACCAGTGCTCATAACCATCTAACCAGTTCTTGTCGCGCAGACGCAGATTCTCGTGGCTGATGCGCTGACTGCGCGTCAACATTGAGTACATGAACTGCTCTGGTTCGAGTTGATCACAGTAACGCTCGCCACAGACCTCGAACCATTCCATGGCATTCCAGGCTGCATTTTGAATTTTGAGCGTTTCAATGCGGCGGCTCTCTTGGTAGTCCGTCAATACCTGCGAAATCTGTCCAGCCTCACACCCATGAATTTCAAATTGGCGTGTCAGTTCAATTGCATCTTCTAAGGCGAGTTTGGTACCCGAACCAATGGCGAAGTGTGCGGTGTGCACGGCATCTCCCATCAGCACCACATGGCTACCGTGTTTGTTCTTGAGCCACCAGTGCTCACACACCACGCGTTGAAAGTTCAGCCAGGCCGAGCCGCGCAGATGTCGTGAGTTCGTCATCAACTTGGCGCCTTGCAAGTTGTCAGCAAATATTTTTTCGCAAAACGCGATCGATTCGGCTTGATCTGCTTTGTCCAGCCCATGTGCCAGCCACACATGCTCGGGACATTCGGCAATGAACGTCGATGTCTGATCGTCGAACTTGTAAATGTGTGCCTGAAACCAACCGTGTTCGGTTTTTTGGAAATCAAAGGTGAAAGCGTCGTATTGGCGATGCGTACCCAGCCAGATATAGCGATTGGGCCGCGTCACAATGTCGGGCTTGAAGACGGATTCATACTGCGTGCGAATCTTGGAGTTGATGCCATCGCTTGCAATGATCAGGTCTGCCTCAGGAAAATCGAGGTCTGAGTTGACGTCGCAATCAAACTTCAAAATCACGCCTAAGGCCTCGCAACGGGCTTGCAGAATGTTCAGGAGTTTTTTACGTCCGATGCCCACAAAGCCATGGCCGCCCGAGCGAATGGTTCGACCTTTGAACAACAGCTCAATGTCATCCCAATGGTTGAAGGCTTCTTGAATTTGGTCGGCGGTGGTGCGATCCCATTCACGCATGTTGTCCATCGTGGCATCAGAGAACACCACACCCCAACCAAAGGTGTCATAGGGCAGGTTGCGTTCCACCACTGTGATGTGATGATCTGGCCAGCGTGCTTTCATCAGTAAGCCAAAGTACAAGCCAGCGGGTCCGCCACCAATACAGACGATATTCATGCAACGCTCCAGTTTTGTTTTTTGATTGAATATTTCAATATTGAAATAAATATCTGCGAAAACGCAAAGTCTGTCAAGAGGGTTTGCGACCGCAATTGCGCGTAAAAAAAGCCCGCAAAGCGGGCCTTGGTAGAGGGTGGGTTCTAGCTCAGTTGTGTGTGTGATAACCCGTTACACGCGTCACTTCGTTCTTAGAACCCAAGACCACACTCACACGTTGGTGCAGCTGTGTGGGTTGAATCTCTAAGATGCGTTGACGCCCGTCGGTGGCCGCACCACCGGCTTGTTCAATCAACCAGCTCATGGGGTTGGCTTCGTACATCAGGCGCAGCTTGCCAGCCTTGCCAGGCTCGCGCTTGTCCCAGGGATACATGAACACGCCACCGCGCGTGAGGATGCGGTGCACGTCGGCCACCATGGAGGCGATCCAGCGCATGTTGAAGTTTTTGCCACGTGGGCCTTCAACGCCTTGCAAACATTCATCGATGTAGCGTTTCACGGGCTCGTCCCAGTGGCGCATATTGCTCATGTTGATGGCGAACTCTTGGGTGTCGGCGGGCACTGTGACGTTTTCTTGGGTCAAGACAAACGAGCCTTGTTCGCGGTCCAAGGTGAACATGGACACGCCATCACCCACGGTGAGTACCAGGGTGGTTTGTGGGCCATACACGCAGTAGCCCGCTGCCACTTGTTGGGTGCCGGGCTGCAAGAAGTCGTCTTCGCTCACGCCTTTGCTTGGGTCTACTTTTTTGAGCACGCTGAAGATGGTGCCAATGCTGACGTTGACTTCGATGTTGCTGGAGCCATCGAGGGGGTCAAACATCAAGAGGTATTCGCCTTGGGGGTAGCGGTTGGGCACGACGTGGATGCTGTCCATTTCTTCAGAGGCCATCGCCGCCAAGTGGCCCCCCCACTCGTTGGCTTCGATCAACACATCGTTGGCAATGATGTCGAGTTTCTTTTGCACTTCGCCTTGCACGTTTTCGCTGCCAGCCGAGCCCATGACGTCGCCCAACTCGCTGCCCAAAGCGCCTTTGTTGACCGCGTGGCTGATGCTTTTGCAAGCACGTGCCACCACTTCAAGAAGCAAACGCAGCTCAGAGGGAATCAGGCCTTTGGCACGTTGTTGTTCGACCAGATAGCGGGTGAGAGAAACAGACATGGACCGTCCTTAGTTGGAGAGCGCGCGCGAGACCACCTCGCGCACATCGTTGCTTAAATCGGCTTTGGCGGCGACGCGTTTGATGGCTTCGTGCGCCGCCGTGCGGTATGGCTCGGCGAGTTTGGACCAACGGTCCAAGGCGCGCGCCAAACGGGCGGCGACTTGGGGGTTGATGGCGTCGAGCTCCAACACGCGTTCACTCCAAAACACATAGCCCGCCGCATCACTGCGGTGGAATGCGCCGGGGTTGGCGCTACAGAAACTGAAGATCAGGCTGCGTGCGCGGTTGGGGTTTTTGATGTGGAAATCGGGGTGCAGCATGAGGTGACGCACCAAAGGCAGCACATTGCCGCCGCGGTCGGTGCTGCCGGCTTGCAGCGCAAACCATTTGTCCATCACCAAAGGTTCGCGCGAGAACAAGTTGTAGAAGTGCTGCAGCGCCTCACTCGCCAAGGTGTGGTCGGCGCCGACTGATCCAGCTTGAACCAGTGCGCTCAGGGCATTGAAGCGGTCGGTCATGTTGTGCGCTTCTTTGAAGCACTGGTGGGCGCGATTAAGCCACGCCGTATCACCACTGCGGCGAGCGTCCAAACAAAGCATGCTGAGGGCCATGCCGCTCAAAGCGCGGCGACCGCTGGAGACGGGGTCGGGTGTGAAGCTACCGTTGTCGCGGTGGGTTTCAAAAGCCCAAACCCAATCGTCGTGCAGTTCATGCGCGAGTTGCGCACGCATGGTTTCGCGCACCGCGTGGACGCGTTGGGGATCCACCACGTCGAGCTGTTCAGCCATGTAGGTTTCGGCGGGCAAGGTGAGCACCAGCTCTTTGAATGCCGCGTCGAGTGCTGGGTGACGCAGCACAGTGCGAAGCGCTTGCAGCAAGGCTGCATCCAAGACTTGTGTTGGTGCCGCGTCGGCAGCGACGGCGGTGAGAGCCGCAGTGAGGCACAGGTGCTGGGCCGCTTCCCATTGGTTGAAGGGGTCGGTGTCGTGGGCCAAGAGGGTGAGGAGTTGCGCGGAGGTGAGATCCGACTGCAACACCACGGGGGCGCTGAAACCGCGCAAGAGCGAGGGCACGGGTTCTTCACCCGCTTGCAGTGCCAAGTCTTTGAACTCGAAGCTTTGAGTGGCTTCGGTGAGGACCAAGAGTTGTGTGGGCAAGACTTCACGGCCATCGGCGCCCAACAGACCCATTTGCACGGGAATGACAAAGGGTTCTTTGTGGTCTTGGCCGGGGCTGGGTGGGCAGCTTTGGCTGAGTGTGAGTGTGTAGGTACGCGTGTCGGCGTTGTAGCGGCCAGCCGCTTGCACACGGGGTGTGCCAGCTTGCGCGTACCAACGTTTGAACTGTGCCAAGTGTGCGGCCAAGGCCGAGTCTGGGTTGGCATCGGCAATCGCTTGGGCGAAGTCGTCGCAAGTGACAGCTTGTCCATCGTGGCGTTCGAAGTAGAGCGACATGCCTTTGGCAAAGCCTTCACGCGGCGAAATATTGGAAGCTGGCGTTGCCGCCAAGGTTCGCATCATGCGCACGACTTCGGCACCTTTTTCGTAAATCGTGACGGTGTAGAAGTTGTTGATCTCGACATAGCTGTCAGGACGCACGGGGTGGGCCATCGGGCCTGCATCTTCTGGGAACTGCGCGGTGCGCAACAAGCGCACATCTTCGATGCGTTTGACCGCTTGCGCCGAGGCCGCGGCCGCTTCGCTGTGCGCGTGGCCCTGTGCGTTGTTTTTCAAGGCTTGAGCCGCCAAGTCTTGACTGAACTCTTGGTCGCGGAAAACCGTGAGACCTTCTTTGAGTGAGAGCTGGAACCAGTCGCGGCAGGTCACGCGGTTGCCGGTCCAGTTGTGGAAGTATTCATGGCCGACCACGCTTTCAATGTTGGAGTAGTCCACATCGGTGGCGGTGGCGGAGTTGGCCAACACAAACTTGGTGTTGAAGATGTTGAGGCCCTTGTTTTCCATGGCGCCCATGTTGAAGTCGCTGGTGGCGACGATCATGAAGCGTTCCAAATCAAGGCTCAAACCAAAGCGCTGTTCGTCCCACTTGATGCTGGCCATGAGTGATTTCATGGCGTGTTCGGTTTTGTCCAAATCGCCCGAGCGCACAAACACTTGCAGCAGATGCGATTTGCCCGATGGCGCTGTGACGCGCTGTTCACGGCACACAAATTGGCCTGCGACCAAGGCAAACAAGTAGCAAGGTTTTTTATGGGGGTCTACCCACTTGGCAAAGTGACGGCCTTCTTCAAGGTCGCCTTCTTCCACCAAGTTGCCGTTGCTCAGCAAAACAGGAAAGGCCTTTTTGTCGGCGCGCAGCGTGACGCTGTAGATTGACATCACATCAGGGCGGTCCAAGAAATAGGTGATGCGTCGAAAGCCCTCGGCTTCACACTGGGTGAAGAACGAATCGTTGCTGACATACAAGCCCATGAGCTTGGTGTTCTTCGCGGGGTTGCAGGTGGTGAAGATTTCCAGCGTGAAAGGCGCGTGGCCTTCAGGCAGGTTTTCTAGCATCAACTGGCTGCCGTCCATCTTGAACGAGGTGCCTTGGCCGTTGACCAAGACGCGTGCCAAGTTGAGTTCGTCGCCATCCAAACGCAGCGGCTGGGCCGCCACGTCAGGGTTGCGGCGCACGGTCATTTGGTTGAGCACGCGCGTCTTGGCGGGATCCAAGTCAAACGTCAGCTCGACGGTGTCAATCCAAAACGCGGGCGCTGTGTAGTCGGCGCGTTGAATCAAGGGGGCTGTGCCTTCACGGTGCATAAATAACCTTAAATTCCTTGCTTGAGGGACGCTTCGATGAAGGCATCGAGGTCGCCATCCAAGACTTTTTGTGTGGCTGAAATTTCGACGTTGGTGCGCAAGTCTTTGATGCGGCTGTTGTCCAACACATAGCTGCGAATTTGGTGACCCCAGCCCACATCGGTCTTGGTGTCTTCGAGTTTTTGTTGCTCTTCTTGGCGCTTGCGCATCTCAAAGTCATACAAGCGCGAGCGCAGGCGTTTCCAAGCCACGTCACGGTTGCTGTGTTGGCTGCGTCCGTCTTGGCACTGCACCACGATGCCTGTAGGGATGTGGGTCAAACGCACGGCCGAGTCGGTTTTGTTGATGTGCTGACCGCCCGCGCCCGAGGCGCGGTAGGTGTCGGTGCGCACGTCGGCGGGGTTGATGTCGATCTCAATCGAGTCGTCAATTTCAGGGTACACAAACACCGACGCAAACGAGGTGTGGCGTCCGCCCGAGCTGTCGAAGGGCGATTTGCGCACCAAGCGGTGCACACCGGTTTCGGTACGCAGCAAACCAAAAGCGTATTCGCCTTCAATTTTGATGGTGGCGCCTTTGATACCCGCCACATCACCGGCAGATTCGTCCTCTACCGTGGTTTTGAAGCCTTTGCGCTCGGCGTATTTGAGGTACTGGCGCAGCAACATGCTGGCCCAATCGCAGGCTTCGGTGCCACCGGCACCGGCTTGGATGTCCAAGAAGCAATTCAGCGGATCCGCTTCGTTGCTGAACATGCGGCGGAATTCAAGCTCTTCAATGGTTTTGACCAAGCCTTGGGTGTCGGTTTCGATGGTGAGTAGGCCGTCTTCGTCGGCTTCGGCCTTGCTCATCTCAAACAACTCGGTGTTGTCGGCGAGCTCTTGTGTGAGGCGGGTGAGGGTGACGACTACACCGTCGAGGGCTTTCTTTTCACGACCCAGCTCTTGCGCTTTTTTGGGGTCGTTCCAGATGGTGGGATCTTCTAGCGAGGCGTTGACGGTGCGCAGGCGTTCGGCTTTGGCATCGTAGTCAAAGATACCTCCGGAGATCTACCGTGCGCACGCTCAGGTCGGCGAGGGTAGATCCAATGAGGTTGATGCGTTCTGCTTCCATGATGCGGTCTTCTTTAGGTGTCTGAGAAAACCGCAGATTTTCTCACGTTCAGACCAAGCCTCAGAAGCTGCGTGCGTAAGCGAACAAAAGACCCGCATTCCCCAGCAAAAAGACTTGAGCCGAGTCTTTGGGGGTGATGGCGTAGCCCAGCGATGGAATGATGGCAGGGGCAATGCCTGCTTGGTTGAATGGAATTTTGTCTTTGTAGGCGCCACGATAGCCATACAAAAGCCCCGCAGACACTTTGGTGAACAGCTGGGGGTTGCCCCAAATGCCATCCCACTGCTGGCCGACATAGACGTAGGTCGAGCCCTGGCCGAAGGAGTTGGTGAACAAGGCCATGCCGCAGAAACGACCGCCGCTGACATGGCTGTCTAAGGCGCCCAGCATGACTTGCTTGTGCTCCGGGCTGTAACTCCAGTGGTGGGTGTAGGGGGAGAGGGTCAGATCCCACTTTTTGGTGGGTTGTGCTCCCCCTTCAACCGCCAAGCTATCGGGGCAAGGTTGCCAGTCGTAGAGGTTGTTGTCGGCGGCTTGCGCCGATGTGACGGCCCCAATGCCAGCGAACAAAACAGGCAGTAGCAACGAACGCAATGTGTGTTGGGAAAGCATCGATTGAATTTAAATTGCTAAAAATGGAATCTTATCTGCTTTCGTCAAAGCTCAGGCCGCTAGAAAATCCTCCACCCATCGTGCCAATATTTCTGGCTGATCGTGGTGCAGCATGTGGCCTGCATCGTCGATGACGGCGTGGGTGATGTGGGGCACTGCGGCGATGCGTTGCATGAACTCAGTCAGGGTGTAAGTGTCTTTCCACCACTGGCTCATGCTGTCGCTGCTGGCCACCACGCAGAGCGTGGGGGCGGTGATGCGTTCGTAAATGGCTTGTGTTTCATCGGTTTTGAACAATTGCGCATTGACCACTTTGTGCGCCGCATGGCCCAAGATACGCCACTCGCCTTGGTCATTGACCTGCGCCCAATGTTGGGCCAGCCAATGGGCTTTGTCTGAACCCAAGCGCGGGTTGGTTTTGATGAGGCGTTGTGCGACTGCTTCTAAGCTGGGGTAGGGCTTGAGCGCGATCTCACCGCGAGTCTGTGCTTTGAGTTCGTCCATCCATTTGGCCAAGCGTGTGGGGGCTTGGGTGGGTCTTGTGGCGGGCATGCCAAAGCCTTCGAGGTTGATGAGTTTTTTCACACGCGCAGGTCGGATACCTGCATACATCGTCGCCACATGGCCGCCCATGCTGTGGCCCAGCAGGTGGATGGGACGCGCGCCCACGAAGTGGTCCAGCAGTTGGTCTAAGTCGGCCAGATAGTCTGGGAACCAAAAGTTGTCGGTGTGAGGGGCCTCTGTCAGCCCAAAGCCACGCCAATCAGGGGCGATCACCCAGTGGTCGTTGTGCAGTGCATCGACCACGAACTGGAACGAGGCCGCCACATCCATCCAGCCGTGCACCATGACCAGTGGCGTTTTGTCGGGTGAGGGCGTGCCCCATTGCCGCACGTGGTAACGCAAGTGACGGATAGGGATAAATTCGCTGCGTGAAAGCTTTTGGATTGAGTACATTGAACGAATCATAAGGACACGAGACATGGCCCAAGCTTTTCCGCATCGCACATCTCATTCACCGCGCCACTCTGAGTCGCGTGATTTTTATCACGCCATGCAGCACGACTTTGGTTGGGCCGTGCCCGAGTACTTCAACATGGCCGAGGTGTGCAGCCGCCGTTGGGCCATGCAAGCCAAGTCGCACGAGCGTTTGGCCATCCTCGAACACCAAGCAGCCGATGCACAGGGTCAGTCCACGCCGCCCCGAAGCCTGAGCTACGCGCAGTTGCAACAATCGGCCGATGCACTGAGCCATGTGCTGACCGACTTGGGTGTGAAGCGCGGCGACCGCGTGGCCATTGTGTTGCCGCAACGCTTTGAAACAGCGGTGGCCTATATCGCTGTGATGCAAATGGGGGCAGTGGCCATGCCGCTGTCACAGCTGTTTGGGCCAGAGGCCTTGGAATACCGCTTGCAAGACAGCGAGGCCGTGGTGGCGATCGTGGATGCGTCCTCGGTCCGCCATGTGTTGGCCGTGCGCGCCCAGTGCCCCGCGTTGCGTGAAGTGATCGGGATTGACCTGAACGACGCCACCGACATGCTGCATGTGGATGTGGACTACGCCAATGCGATGGCTGCGCAGCAACGCCATTTCACCGCAGTGCAAACCAAGGCCGAGGAAGGCGCCGTGCTGATCTACACCAGTGGCACCACGGGGCCACCCAAGGGCGCATTGATTCCTCACCGTGCCCTGATCGGGAACTTGACCGGCTTTGTGTGCAGCCAAAACTGGTTTGGGTTTGCAACGACGCAGACTTCGGCGAAGCACGCCAAGGACCTACCCACAGGCAGTTCAGCCGTGTTTTGGTCGCCCGCCGACTGGGCATGGACAGGCGGCTTGATGGACGCCTTGTTGCCCACGCTGTACTTTGGTCGCCCCATCGTGGCGTGGAATGGGCGTTTCAGTCCTGAATTGGCCTTCACGCTGATGCAGCAGCACGGGGTGACGCACACCTTTTTGTTCCCCACGGCCTTGAAAGCCATGATGAAGGCCTACCCCCAAGCTCGCCGCCAATTCAAACTCAAGCTGCAAGCCATCATGAGCGCGGGCGAGGCTTTGGGCGATACGGTCTTTGGTTACTGCCAAGAGCAACTGGGCGTCACCGCCAATGAGATGTTTGGTCAAACCGAGATCAACTACATCGTCGGCAACTGTGCGATGGAATGGGCCCCTGAAGGAGCGTCGACGACCGTGGGGCACACCGGCGCTGGGTTAGCAGCGCACCGTTTGAATGTTGGTTGGCCTGCCAAACCCGGCAGCATGGGCAAGGGCTATCCCGGCCACCGTGTGGCGGTGATTGACGAAGACGGCCACGAGTGCCCCGTGGGCGTGCCGGGCGATGTGGCGCTCAATCGCTTCAATCAGCACGGTCAGCCCGACCCAATTTTCTTTTTGGGCTACTGGAAAAACGACAGCTCCACCCAAGGCAAATTCACGGGTGACTGGTGCCGCACTGGGGATATGGCCGTGCGCGATGCAGACGGCTACCTTTGGTACCAAGGCCGTGCCGACGATGTGTTCAAAGCGGCGGGCTACCGCATTGGCCCCAGTGAAATTGAAAACTGCTTGGTCAAACACCCAGCGGTGGCCAATGCGGCCGTGGTGCCCAAACAGGATGCCGAACGCGGCGCGTTGGTCAAGGCCTATGTGGTGTTGGCCCCAGGGTTTGAAGCCAGCGTTGCCTTGGTGGCCGAGTTGCAAGCGCATGTGCGCGGCAAGTTGGCTCCCTACGAATACCCCAAAGAAATTGAATTCACGCCCGAATTGCCCATGACCACCACAGGCAAGGTGCAGCGGCGTGTCCTGCGCTTGCAAGAAGAGGCGCGTGCAAAAGTCAAATGAAGGTCTGCGAGGCTTTAGACTTGGCGGGTTTTATCAGCTTCCATACGTGAGTAGACACATGACATTTCCCTTTGTTCAGCTGGGTACCAGCGATTTGCACGTCACCCCCATTTGCCTAGGCACCATGACCTTTGGTGAGCAAGTCAACGAAGCCGACTCACACGCCATCCTCGACCACTCGTTGGCGCGTGGTGTGAACTTCATCGACACGGCTGAGATGTATTCGGTACCGCCCAAGGCCGAGACGTGCGGTCACACCGAGACCATCATTGGCAACTGGTTTGCCAAGCACCCAGGCGCACGTCAAAAGCTGGTGTTGGCGACCAAAGTCGCAGGCCCCTCACGCGGCATGCCTTGGGTTCGTGACCACATGGGCTTGACTGCCAAAGACTTCATCACCTCCTGCGAAGGCAGCTTGCGCCGCTTGCAAACCGATGTGATTGACCTCTACCAAATCCACTGGCCTGAGCGCCATGTGCCCGCCTTTGGTGGCGTGTATTACGAGCCCAGCAAAGAGAACTCACAAACCACGATCCATGAACAACTCGATGCGCTGGCGCAACTGGTCAAATCAGGCAAGGTGCGTCATGTGGGTTTGTCCAATGAAACGCCCTATGGTGTGCATGAGTTTGTACGCTTGGCCGAGCAACATGGGTTGCCACGCGTGGCCACCACGCAAAACCCGTACTGTTTGATCAACCGCAGCTACGAAAACGGCTTGGATGAAACCTGTCACCGTTTGAATGTGTCTTTGTTGGCCTATTCGCCGCTGGGCTTTGGCTTGCTGACCGGCAAGTACGACGCCAGTGGTACCACTGGCCCAGATGCACCCCAAGGTGCGCGCATTTCTGGGTACGAGAGCGTGCGCAAGCAACGCTGGGGACGCCCCGAGGCCTTGGTGGCAGCGCGTCGCTACAACGCGCTTGCCCTAGAGCACGGCATGACCCCTACGCAAATGGCGCTGGCGTTTTGTTACACCAAGTGGCAAGTGGCCAGCACCATCATTGGCGTGACCTCGTTGGCCCAATTGGACGCTGATTTGGATGCGTGGGGAACCACCTTGAAGCCAGAGCTTTTGGCTGCCATCGATGCCATCCGTTGGGACATGCGCGATCCTGCGCAGTAAAGAGGAAAAAATAAATGTTTGCTGATTCTTCGGTGGTTGTGGTGCTCACTTTGGCCGCTTACTTGGTGGGCTCTTTGTCTTTCGCGGTCATCGTGAGCCGTCTCATGGGCTTGGACGATCCACGCACCTACGGCAGTCAAAACCCAGGAGCCACCAATGTGCTGCGCTCAGGCAACAAGCAAGCGGCAGCTGCCACCTTGTTGTTGGATGCCCTCAAAGGCTACTTTCCCGTGTTGCTGGTCAAGCTGTTTGGCCCCGCCTTTGGCTTGGATGACCGCGCCGTGGCTTTGGTGGCCATTTCTGCCTTCATCGGTCATTTGTGGCCGGTGTTCTTTAGCTTCAAAGGTGGCAAAGGTGTGGCGACTGCCGCTGGTGTTTTGTTCGGCATCGAACCCTTGCTGGGCGTGGCCACCATCGGCACTTGGTTGATCGTGGCGTTCTTCTTTCGCTATTCCTCGCTGGCGGCTTTGGCGGCCTCGGTGTTTGCACCGGCCTACTATGTGTTTGGCGACAAACTGGCTTGGCAGACCAGTGAGGCCGAACTGTTGGCCGTGACGGGAATGAGTGCCTTGCTGCTGATGCGTCACAAAGACAACATCGTGCGTTTGGTGTCAGGGCAAGAGTCGAAGATTGGGTCGAAGCAAGACGCCAGTTAATCGCGGAAGTTGTTGAACGACAAAGGCAAGTCGGTCATGTCTTTGCGAATCAAGGCCATGGCCGCTTGCAAATCGTCGCGCTTGGTGCCACTGACACGCACCGCATCGCCTTGGATAGCGGCTTGCACTTTGATCTTGCTGTCCTTGAGCAAACGCTGAATCTTTTTAGAGACTTCAGTTTCAATGCCGTTGCGGATTTTGATGACTTGTTTGACCTTGTCACCGCCGACTTTTTGCACGTCGCCTTTGTCCAGAAAACGCACATCCACTTCACGCTTGGCGAGCTTGTTGCGTAACACATCTTCGACTTGCACCAATTGAAAATCGGCATCGCCAAACAGGGTGATTTCTTTGTCTTTAAGTTCAACGGCGGCAGAGGTGCCTTTGAAGTCAAAGCGGGTGGCGATTTCTTTGGCCGTGTTTTCCACAGCGTTTTTCACTTCGACCAAATTGGGTTCGAGGACGGTGTCAAAAGAGGGCATGGCGTCGGCTTTCAAAATCAGAATGAGACAATCGCCCTATGTTAGTGGAACCCAACACCCCCCTTCAAGCGCACAACAGCTTTGGCATTTCAGCCAAAGCCCTGCAACTGGTGCGCATCCACACCGAGGCCGATGTGCAGGCCGTGTTGGCTGATGCCGCCTTGCGCGAAGCGCCCAAGTTTGTGCTGGGTGGTGGCAGCAACATTGTGTTGACTGGAGATGTGAAACCTTTGGTGCTCAAGGTGGAAATCAAAGGCATGCGATTGGTCGAAGAGACCGACAAGGCGTGGGTGATCGAGGCCGCCGCCGGTGAAAACTGGCACGACTTGGTGCGCTGGACGCTGGACAAGGGCTGGCCCGGCTTGGAGAACATGGCGTTGATTCCGGGCAGCGTGGGCGCCTCACCCGTGCAAAACATAGGCGCCTATGGCGTGGAGTTGCAAGACCGCTTTCATTCGCTGGACGCGATCGACCTCACCACCGGCCAAGCCTTTAGCCTAGAAGCGGCGCAATGCGCCTTTGGCTACCGCGACTCGGTGTTCAAGCACGAGAGCAGTGGGCCCAACGGCATAGGACTGGCGGGCAAAGCCTTGATTACCCGCGTGCGGTTTTTGCTGCGCAAAGACTGGAAGCCGGTGCTGGGCTACCTCGACCTCGAACGCAAAATGACCGAGACGGGCATTCACCACCCCACGGCCCAGCAAATTTTTGAATGGGTCTGCGCGATTCGTCGTGCCAAGTTGCCCGACCCTGCCGTCATTGGCAATGCGGGCAGTTTCTTCAAAAACCCCACCGTCACCCAAGACCAGTGCGACGACATCATTGCGCGTGAGCCAAAGCTTGTGCACTACCTGTTGGACGATGGCCGCATCAAACTCGCAGCAGGCTGGCTGATTGACGCCTGCGGCTGGAAAGGCAAAACCGTGGGCAATGCCGGCGTGTACGACAAGCAAGCCTTGGTCTTGGTCAACGTGGGCGGCAAAGAGCACCCCTGCACCGGCGGTGAGGTGATGACTTTGGCCAAAGCCATTCAAACCAGTGTGTATGAGCGGTTTGGGATTCGGTTGGAGCCAGAGCCGGTGGTGGTGTGAGCCCATAAAAAAAGCGACCCGAAGGTCGCTTTTTTTATGGGTGGAGAGAAGGGTTTACTTCTTTGACCCACCTTCGAGCTTGATCATGTCCGCACCTTCGCCCAGCGACAGCAAGCCGGTGTGGGCGTAGATGCCCAGTTTGGCGCGGGTGTCTACGATGTCTAGGTTGCGCATGGTCAGCTGACCAATGCGGTCCAGCGGCGTGAACGGGGCGTCTTCCACCTTTTCCATGCTCAAGCGCTCAGGCGCGTAGGTCAGGTTGGGGCTTTCGGTGTTCAAGATGCTGTAGTCGTTGCCACGGCGCAGCTCCAAGGTCACCTCGCCTGTGATGGCGCGTGCCACCCAGCGTTGGGCGGTTTCGCGCAACATGATGGACTGTGGGTCAAACCAGCGGCCTTGGTACAACAAGCGGCCCAAGCGCAAGCCGTTGATGCGGTATTGCTCGATGGTGTCTTCGTTGTGGATGCCCGTGACCAAGCGCTCATAAGCGATGTGCAGCAGGGCCATGCCCGGGGCTTCGTAGATGCCACGGCTCTTGGCTTCGATGATGCGGTTCTCGATCTGGTCGCTCATGCCCAAACCGTGACGGCCACCGATTTCGTTGGCTTTCAAGAACAGCGCCACGGGGTCTTCATAAGACACACCGTTCAAGGCCACAGGTTGGCCTTCTTCAAAACGGATCGTGATTTCTTCAGCTTTGACCACGCAGTCGTCGCGCCAGAAGGGCACACCCATGATTGGGTTGACGATCTTCATGCCGCTGGCGAGGCTCTCGAGGTCTTTGGCTTCGTGGGTCGCGCCCAGCATGTTGCTGTCGGTGCTGTAGGCCTTCTCAGCGCTCATCTTGTAGCCAAAGCCATTGGCGGTCATGAAGGCGCTCATTTCAGCGCGGCCACCGAGTTCGTCGATGAACAGTTGGTCTAACCAAGGCTTGTAGATTTTCAAGCTGGGGTTGGTCAACAAGCCGTAGCGGTAAAAGCGCTCGATGTCGTTGCCCTTGAAGGTGGAGCCATCGCCCCAGATGTTGACGTCGTCTTCCTTCATCGCCGCCACCAGCATGGTGCCTGTGACGGCACGGCCTAAGGGCGTGGTGTTGAAGTAGGTGATGCCACCGGTGCTGATGTGGAACGCGCCGCACTGAATGGCGGCAATGCCTTCGTGGGCGAGTTGTTTGCGGCAGTCGATGAGGCGGGCTTTTTCGGCGCCGTATTCCATCGCTTTGCGCGGGATTTCGTTGTAGTCCGACTCGTCGGGCTGGCCGAGGTTGGCGGTGTAGGCATAGGGCACAGCGCCTTTTTGCTTCATCCACAGCAGGGCCGCGGAGGTGTCGAGGCCGCCGGAGAAGGCGATGCCGACTTTTTGGCCTTTGGGGAGGTGTTGGAGGATGGTGCTCATGGTGTTCCGATAGGCCGTCGATTAACCGAAGTGGCAGATGTAGTGGTAGGGCTCGGTCACGCGGATGTCGAATTTCGAGTTGCCGGGCACATTGAACTTTTCGCCCGCGCTGGACTTGACCCAGTCGTGGCTGCCGTCGAGTTTGTATTCACAAAAACCAGCCACGCACTCCATCACTTCGGGGGCGGCGGTGTTGAATGTCAACGTCGCGGGCAAGATGACGCCGACCGACAGCTTGGTGCCGTTGGCTGTGGTGATGGCGTGGCTGATGCACTTGCCGTCAAAAAACACATTGGCTTGGGTGGTGATGCTGACGTGGTCGATTTTTTCTGTGGTCATGGTGTGCGCTCGGTATGAATTGCAAAAACGTGGATTTTAGGTGACCCAAAACGACAAAAGCCGCTGAACGCGGCTTTTGCTTGTCCATCACGCTGAAAGTGACGCGATGACCGCCTTAGTAGCGGGGGGCCGAGCCAGCAGGGGGAACGCCATAGCCACCGTTGCTAGGTGCGGGCGCGACAGGGGTAATTTGCAAACGCACGGTAGGGCCTGGGTCTTGGGGCATTTGCACGGTGTATTGCTTGCCAGCGAACTCATACACCACGTTGTAAGCCATGGTGCGGTTCTCGTAAAACATTTGTTGGCTGCAACTTTGGACGTTGCGCACTTCGGGGGCGCTAGGCCCTTCGATTTTGTCGCCCATGATGGCGCCGCCAAAAATACCAGCCATCGTGGCCAAGGCACGGCCTGTACCGTTGCCGATTTGGTTGCCAACGGCGCCACCTGCGATGGCACCCATTGCAGCACCGGCGCCAGATTTCTGGCCTTCGGTGACGACTTGTTGGTTGTTACACACCTGACGGGGAACCGCCACTTGCTGAATGATGGGCGTGCTGGAGATGACTTTGCCGACCTCTTGGGCTTGCGCAGCGAAGGTGCTCAACGTGGCCATCAAACCGACGATGAAGGTGTTTTGAATCCATGTGTTTTTCATAGTGAATCTCTCTTTTAGCTTGGCAGGAGTGTAGTGCTTTGGCTGTGGAGGGCTTGTAAAGCGCTGGTAAAACTTGGGTCAGCCTGAAACGTGAGCCCACGCCTCTGGGTTGACACCCACGATGACAGT
This sequence comes from uncultured Burkholderiales bacterium, assembly GCA_903886485.1. Lineage (GTDB taxonomy): Bacteria > Pseudomonadota > Gammaproteobacteria > Burkholderiales > Burkholderiaceae_C > Limnohabitans. The sequence continues at coordinate 7,120 of CAISMH010000019.1, read as the reverse complement.
TCGGTCTTGCACGACCACCGGACGCTTGATGACGCTGGGGTGCGTCAGCATCAAGGCGCGCGCGGAGGTGTTGTCAGTCACGCCACTTTGCAAGTCGGCATCTAGCTTGCGCCATGTGGTGCCTTTGCGGTTGACCAACACCTCCCAGCCGACCTGTTTGAGCCACAAGTTCAGCGCTTCGGGCGGGACGCCTTGTTTTTTGAAATCGTGGAACACGTAGTCAATGCCGCGTTCGGCGAGCCACACACGGGCTTTTTTGACGCTGTCGCAGTTGGGGATGCCGTAAACGGTGATGGTTGTTTGACTCATAGGGTGAATGATGCCGTAAACCCAAAAGTCCTTGTGCGTGGGCGACAATTCGCGGATGAATTCACTTGCCAGTTGGCTCGCGCATTGCGAGCGTTTGCACCCTCAAAACATTGACATGGGCTTGGACCGTGTGCGCACTGTCGCCGAGCGCATGGCGCTGAAATTTGCTTGCCCCGTCATCACCGTGGCGGGTACGAACGGCAAGGGCTCCACCTGCGCCATGTTGGAGGCTTGTTTGCTAGAGGCGGGCTACCGACCCGGTGTGTACACCTCGCCGCATCTGGTCCACTTTCAAGAGCGTTGCCGCCTGCACGGTGACACCGTGCAACCCGATGACTTGTTACCGCACTTTGCACGGGTTGAGGCGGCTCGTACGCAAGGCGGTGAGGTGTCGCTGACTTACTTCGAATTCACCACCTTGGCTATTTTGAGTTTGATGGCTTCGTCGCCGTTGGATGTGGCCATTTTGGAGGTGGGTTTAGGCGGACGCTTGGATGCGGTCAATGTGATTGAGCCGACCTGTGCCATCGTCACCAGCGTGGACTTGGACCACATGGATTTTTTAGGCCCAGACCGAGAAACCATTGGCCGCGAGAAGGCGGGCATCATGCGCACGGGCCGTCCCGTCATCGTGAGCGATCCTGTGCCGCCACAAAGCGTGATTGATCACGCGACCGAAATTGGCGCGGACCTGTGGCTGTTTGGCCGAGACTTCAACTTCACAGGCGATAAGCAGCAATGGGGCTGGGCAGGGCGGGGCCGTCGCTACAGCGGTCTGGCTTACCCCGCTTTGCGGGGAGCGAATCAGCTGGTCAACGCCAGTGGTGTGCTGGCGGCGCTTGAAGCCCTGCGCAGTGAGATGCCTGTGACGGCACAGGCGATTCGCAATGGTTTGGCCATGGTGGAGTTGCCGGGGCGCTTTCAAATCATTCCGGGGCAACCGGCTTTGGTGTTGGATGTGGCGCACAACGCGCACGCCGTGGCTGCGCTGACCGAAAACTTGGATGCGATGGGTTTTTATCCCACCACCCACGTGGTGTTTGGTGCCATGGCTGACAAAGACGTGGCCCCTATGTTGGCGCGTGTGGGGCCTTTGGTCGACCGTTGGTACTTTTGTGATTTGCCAACTGAGCGCGCGGCCAAAGCCGTGCATTTGCAAGCGATTTGGCAAGCAGGCAACAGCCGCAAAGATGCGCAGGCGAGTACGCATGCTGGCCCACAAGCTGCGCTGGACGCAGCGGTGGCGGCGGCAGACCCCGCTGATAGAATCGTGGTCTTCGGATCGTTCTTCACGGTCGGGGGGGTTTTGGCGAATGGCATACCCCGTCTAGATGCCCCACATTTGAGCTCCTGAGGCCCCATTTACATGGCTTTTTTCAAGTTTCGATTGCCCGGTCAACCGACCAGCGAGCCCCAAGGCAACCACAGCAATAGTCCCGCAGAGAGCGTGGACGTGATGCGCCGTCGCGCGCGTCACCGCCTGATTGGCGCTTCCGTGCTGGTCATCGTGGGTGTGGTTGGTTTTCCTTTGTTGTTTGATACGCAGCCTCGTCCTGTGTCGGTGGACATTGCGGTCGATATTCCAGACCGCGCCAACAGCAAGCCCTTGGTCGATACCTCTAAGCCCAAGCCCTTATCAGCGGGTGCTGGCTTGGATGCCAAGGAAGAAGTCGTGCCAGACACCAAGCCTGAAGCGGCGGTTGCTGCGGTGTTGCCCAAGCCTGAAGCCAAACCAGAGCCTGTCAACAAGGTGGAGGCCAAATCACCCGCCCCAACAGACGTGAAACCAGAAGCAAAGCCGACGTCCGACAGCAAAGAAACGGGTGCGCGTTTTGTGGTGCAAATTGGCGCCTTCAACGATGAAACCAAAGTGCGCGAGGTGCGCGCTAAGGTAGAGAAGGAAGGCATCAAAACCTACACCAATGTGGCACAAACCAAAGAAGGTGCTCGCACCCGTGTGCGTGTGGGCCCGTTCACCAGTCGCGAAGAAGCCGACAAAGTGGCACGCAAGGTCAAGCAGTTGCAATTGCAGCCGCAGGTCTTAACTCTGTAATTGCCCGATATGCACACACTTTCAGCCGTAGATTGGATTCTGCTGGCTGCCTTGGGCCTGTCCTTGCTGCTGGGCATGTGGCGCGGCATTGTGCAAGAGGTGCTGTCGCTGGCCGGTTGGGTGGCAGCGTTTTATGTGTCGCAGATGTATGCCCCGCAAGCTGCTGCTTGGTTGCCTATGGAAGGCAGCAGTCAGATGTTGCGTTACGCCGCTGGCTTTGTGGTGGTGTTCATCGCGGTGCTGATCGCCACAGTATTGGTCAGTTGGATGGTGAAGAAACTGGTGTCAGCAGTTGGCCTTGGCCCCTTGGACCGATTGTTGGGCAGCTTGTTTGGATTGATGCGTGGCGTGGTCATTTTGCTGGCCGTCACGGTGCTGGTGGGCATGACGCCCATGCGCGAAACCGAGGCTTGGAAGCAAGCCCAAGGCGCGCAGTGGTTGCAACAGTTTTTGCATGTGTTGAAGCCGGTGTTACCGGCTGATTTTGGAAAGTACCTCCCCTAATGTGTGGCATCGTCGGCGTTGCAAGCAACGCACCCGTGAACCAGTTGATTTATGACGCCTTGTTGCTGTTGCAGCATCGAGGCCAAGATGCCGCAGGCATCGTGACCCAACTGGACCGTAAATTTTTCATGCACAAAGCCAAGGGCATGGTGCGTGATGTGTTTCGCACCCGCAACATGCGTGCCTTGCCCGGTAACAACGGCTTGGGCCAAGTGCGTTACCCCACCGCAGGCAATGCGTTCAGCGAAGAAGAGGCGCAGCCTTTTTATGTGAATGCGCCGTTTGGCTTGGTGTTGGTGCACAACGGCAACTTGACCAACGCGCATGCCTTGAAAGCAGAGTTGTTTTCACAAGATCACCGCCATATCAACACCGAGAGTGACTCCGAGGTCTTGCTCAACGTGCTGGCCCACGAGATTGACAAAGCCACGCGTGGCCTGTCGCTCAAGCCCGCCGATGTGTTTGAAGCGGTGCGCCGCGTACACCGTCGCATCCAAGGTTCTTATGCGGTCATTTCGATGATTGCAGGCCACGGCTTGTTGGCTTTCCGTGACCCATTTGGTATTCGCCCGTTGTGCATTGGCCGAGGGGCAGATGGCACTTACATGGTGGCCAGCGAATCGGTGGCTTTGGAAGGCACAGGCCATGTGTTTGAGCGCGACATCGCGCCAGGTGAGGCGGTGTTCATTGACCTCGCAGGCCATGCGCACTTCATGCAGTGTGCAGATACGCCGCAACTCAAGCCTTGTATTTTTGAATACGTGTATTTGGCCCGCCCTGACTCCACGATGGATGGCATCTCGGTGTATCAAGCGCGTTTGAACTTGGGTGAGACCTTGGCCAAGCGCGTGGTGTCTACCGTGCCACCGAACGAGATCGATGTGATCATTCCTATTCCTGAGTCCAGCCGCCCCAGCGCCACGCAGCTGGCGCATTTGTTGGGTGTGCCGTACCGCGAAGGGTTTGTGAAAAACCGTTATGTAGGCCGCACCTTCATCATGCCCGGTCAAGGTGTGCGCAAAAAATCTGTGCGTCAAAAGCTCAATGTGATTGCCAGCGAATTCAAAGGCCGCAATGTGTTGCTGGTGGATGACTCCATCGTGCGCGGCACCACCAGCCGCGAGATTGTGCAAATGGCACGTGACGCAGGCGCACGCAAGGTCTACTTGGCCAGTGCGGCGCCACCTGTGCGCTTTCCAAACGTGTACGGCATCGACATGCCCACGCCCGAAGAGTTGGTTGCGCACAACCGCACCATCGACGAAGTGCGTGAACTGATTGGCTGCGATGCGTTGATCTACCAAGATGTGGATGCGATGAAGCAAGCTGTTCGCGCAGCCACTGCGGGTCACGCACCTCAGCTCGATGGCTTTGACGCCTCATGTTTTGATGGCGTGTATGTGACGGGCGATGTGTCGGCCAGCGACATCGTTCGCCTGAATGAAAAACGTGTGGGGCAAGAAGAGGGCGCCGAAGATAACTCGCGCCTCGCTTTGCCGAATCAATCGGAGTGACCTAGGTATGAGTCAACACCCATTACCCGACGATTTGCATTTGGAAACCCTCGCTGTGCGTTTGGCCGCAGACCGCAGCCAGTACGGTGAAAATTCCGAAGCGCTTTATCTGACCAGCGGGTATGTACAACCTTCTGCGCAAGCCTCGGCTCGTCGTTTTGCGGGTGAGGAAGAGGGCTATACCTATGGCCGCTCCGGCAACCCCACGGTGAGCAGTTTTGAAATGCGGTTGGCCGCGTTGGAAGGCACTGAGGCGGCATTGGCCACTTCCTCGGGCATGTCTGCCGTGATGCTCATGCTGTTCAGCTTGCTCAAGGCGGGTGACCATGTGGTGTATTCGCAGTCCATGTTTGGCTCCACTCTCAAGCTGATTGGCTCAGAGTTCGCACGCTTTGGCGTGGAGTCCACCGTGGTGTCGCAAACTGATTTAGCCGCTTGGAAAGCTGCCATTCGCCCGAACACCAAAATCTTATTTGCTGAGACGCCGACCAACCCCTTGACCGAGGTGTGTGACATTGCGGCCTTGGCCGAGTTGGCCCATAACGCGAGTGCTTTGTTGGCCGTTGATAACTGCTTTGCCACGCCTATCTTGCAGCGCCCCGTGGACATGGGGGCAGACATCGTCATGCACTCGGGCACCAAGTATTTGGATGGACAGGGTCGTGTGATGGCTGGCGCTTTGTGTGCCAGCGAACAACTGATCAAAGAAAAGTGCCTGCCTGTGATGAAGAACAGTGGCATGGTGTTGTCACCTTTCAATGCGTGGGTGGTTCTCAAAGGCTTAGAGACGCTGGACATTCGCATGCGCGCCCAAAGCGCACGTGCGCATGACTTGGCGCTGTGGCTAGAGCAACACCCCAGCGTCGCGCGCGTCTACTACCCCGGTTTGGCCAGTCACCCGCAACACGCTTTGTCGATGAAGCAAATGTCGGGTTTGGGTGGTGCCGTGTTGTCGTTTGATGTGAAGGCGGCTGATCCACAGGTGGCACGCACCCGCGCTTTCCATGTGCTTGACAGCTTGCGCACCTTGTCACTGTGTACCAATTTGGGCGACACCAAAACCTTGCTCACTCACCCTGCCAGTACCTCGCATGGCAAGCTATCCGAAGACCAGCGGCAATCCGCAGGTATCGGTCAGGGCTTGATTCGCGTGGCGGTAGGTTTAGAGCATCTAGATGACATGAAGGCCGACTTGTTGCGCGGTCTCGATACCCTTTGATTTCAATTTTTGCATGACCAAAATTCGCACGCGCTTTGCGCCATCCCCCACGGGCTTTATTCACTTAGGCAACATTCGCTCTGCGCTGTACCCATGGGCATTTGCACGCGCCACGGGCGGCGACTTTATTTTGCGCATCGAAGATACTGACTTGGAAAGATCCACCCAAGCGTCGGTCGATGTCATCATCGAAGGCATGAAGTGGTTGGGCCTGGACCACGACGAAGGCCCTTTTTATCAAATGCAGCGCATGGACCGCTACAAAGCGGTCTTGGAAGAGTTGAAAGCGGCTGGCCATGTCTATCCCTGCTACATGAGCATGCAAGAGCTGGACGCTCTGCGCGAGCAGCAAATGGCCAACAAAGAAAAACCGCGCTATGACGGGACATGGCGGCCTGAGTCGGGCAAGACCCTGCCTGTCATTCCAGAAGGCGTGAAACCTGTTTTGCGCTTTAAGAATCCACAAGGTGGTTCTGTCGTCTGGGAAGACAAAGTCAAAGGTCGCATCGAAATCAGCAATGATGAGTTAGATGACTTGGTCATCGCGCGCCCTGATGGCACACCCACCTACAACTTCTGCGTGGTGGTGGATGACATCGACATGGCCATCACGCACGTCATCCGAGGTGATGACCATGTGAACAACACCCCGCGCCAGATCAACATCTTCAAAGCCCTAGGCAAAGAGCCGCCTGTGTATGCCCATTTGCCCACCGTGCTCAACGAGCAGGGGGAGAAGATGAGCAAGCGCAATGGCGCCAAGGCCGTGACGCAATACCGCGACGAGGGCTACTTGCCTGACGCGATGGTGAACTACTTGGCCCGTTTGGGCTGGAGCCATGGCGATGATGAAATTTTCAGCCGCGCTCAGTTTTTAGCGTGGTTCAACCTCGACCACCTGGGTCGCAGCGCAGCGCAGTTTGACGAAGCCAAGCTGCGCTGGGTCAATGCCCAGCATTTGAAAGCCATGGCTGACGATGCATTGGCGCCTTTGGTCAAAGCAGAGTTGGCCAAGCGCAGCATCACAGTGGATGGCCGTTTGCCAGCCATCTGTGGTTTGTTCAAAGACCGTTGCGACACCTTGTTGGTCTTGGCCGATTGGGCAACTGCTTTTTACAAAGACGTCACACCGCAAGCCGACGATGTCGCTAAGCACATCACGCCAGCTGTGCTGCCAGCGCTGGATGCGTTGGCCACCAAACTCAATGCTGTGACGGAGTGGAGCATGGCCAATGTCAGTGCGGCCTTCAAAGAAGTGCTGACCGAACAAGGGCTGAAGATGCCTCAATTGGCGATGCCCGTTCGTGTGCTGGTCATGGGCACGCCCCAAACGCCCTCTGTCGATGCGGTGCTTTGGCTGTGCGGCCAAGAAAAAGTTTTGCAGCGTTTGACCAAACGCTGAAAATTTGGCTATACTATTGCTCTCGACACCCAATGGGGGTATAGCTCAGCTGGGAGAGCGCTTGCATGGCATGCAAGAGGTCAGCGGTTCGATCCCGCTTACCTCCACCAAACTGAGTG
>CAISMH010000018.1 GCA_903886485.1 uncultured Burkholderiales bacterium | reverse complement strand
GCACAGTGACGGCGATAGACGTGATGTGTTTGCTGTACATAGATGCGATCTGATACCGAAGCTGATAGGAATTTTTTCAATTTGAGAGGCTAAGTCTAATAAAAATCAAAAACGACCCTGACATTTACGAAGCCAAGACGTCTATGACTGTGCGTGAGGCGTTTCTCACGCACATGGAATCAGACTTCAAGGACTATATGAACCAACCATCAATCATTTTGTCACCCAGTAAACCCGCCATTTCAAATGAAGGCGGTTATTTGGATTTGCTTGTATGCATGCAAGCACCAGATCTACCTGAGCATGTAGAAAACCCCCGCCCGAACAAGCGCCTTGCACTAGTAATTGACCGTTCAGGCAGTATGTGTGGCGAACCTCTTGACGAGGCTTTGCGATGCGCTACGTACATCGCAAACCACATAACGCCCAAAGACCAGCTAAGTTTGGTTGTCTACGATGACGATGTAGACGTCTTAATTCCACTTTCTGCAACGCACTCATCAAGCAAGGTTCAAGAAGCGATCGATCAAGTCACTAGTGGTGGATGCACAAATCTGTTTGGTGGATGGCTTGCTGGTGCGGAGCAGCTAGAAGGCGGTAAAGATAAAGAAATTTCTAGAGTGATACTGCTCTCGGATGGGCAAGCCAATAGAGGACAAACGGATATCCAACGCATCGAAGATGCTTGCAAAGAATGGGCTGCTAAGGGTGTAAGCACTACAACGGTTGGACTTGGCCGGGGTTTCAACGAAGATTTGATGATCTCAATGGCTCGTGCTGGTGGCGGACAGCAGTACTACGGTCAAACAGCAGAAGATCTGTTTGACAGCTTTGAGGAAGAGCTTTCGCTGCTTGAGTCAATTTATTTGCGACAAATTAATGCGAAGCTTATTCCTGCCCCAGGCGTGATCATTGAAATGCGCAGCATCACCACACCAAATAGCGAAAACATCTACAAGATGAACGATCTTGCGTGGGGTGCTGAAACATGGCTAAGCTTGCGATTGCATATCAGCCCATCTGCAATCATGTCGTCTCGTGACCTTCTTGCTGTATCAATTTCTGGGATACAACTTGATGGCACAGTGCTCGACAAAACTAGTGCAATGCTGCAATTACCAGTAGTTGATACCAACGAATTCAATGCAACACCTGCAGACGAACTAGTAGAGCGACGCGTCCTAGAAGTTGAGTTCGGCAAAGCTTCTATTGAGCTGCGCAAAATCGCAAAACGAGGCGAACGTAACGCAACTCTTGCAAAGCTTAAGGAAATGGATCTTCTATATGGGCAGCATGCTTGGCTCAATGCAAAAATGCGACAGCTGCATCGCTTGGCTATCGAGGACATGGAGATGATGGTCAAGGAGGCTAGCTTCACCGCATTTAGGATGTCTAGACGCCTCGTTGATAAGAGCGAGATGTTGTTTGGAATTGATGAGACCAATTCCAACATGCCTTCATTCCTGAGAAAGAAAGAATCAGAGGGGCGTGGTCGTCGTAAGGGAAGCTAAATTTTATTCACAGTGAGACTGGCCAAGGACAGTCTCACTGAAGCCTTACCAGCAAGATCCACTTTAGGGGGTAAGGCGGGACCATGCAGCCCATTGGATACGTCCCAGGCATTGGATGATCTACCAGACCGTAGTTCGCCTCCAATAACTCCACGAACACCCCGTGCTCGTGAATTCCCTCAGAGCGAATGCTGATCTTCACATCAAATGGAATGAACAGCAGCCCTGCGATAAGAAGTGCGAATATGAGTGCAGCATTTAACAATCGCCCTAGAAAAGCCCACACGATCATGCAAAACGCATAAGCACTCAATAAGGTTTGAGCGAACTCGCGACTAAGCAAAGAAGTAAGAGTGCCAATAACGACCGTACTTGTGATGCCAATCACCAGTCGAAGGTAAATCCTCTGCGCCCCCGAATTTGGCCATCGCCGATTAATTAGTACCAATCCGAAAAAAGTGATGATGAGAAAAACAACCACCTCGAAGAAACTGAAGTACAAAACACCAATCCATAAGGAACCCATCGGCGGAAAGGAGATCAAGGCAACACAAGCCATCAGGTAGACACCCAACGAAAAAACTACGGTTTTGCCTACTTGACTCAAGTTTTGAGTGTTCATATTTTTCCAATAAATGCCAATTAAAGGCCACACTTCCGCCTCATTTTGGAGATACGGTCAGTCTTGTCTTTTTAAGGCTCATGACGTGAGCCTACCGATGGATTGGCACTGGATAAAGCACCAGGCTCATAGGCTCTCCCCGTTAGCCCGTCGCCTGAAAAAATCTGGCCATGTCAATTTATAACGCTGTCATCTGCTCGCTCATTGCGCTTAACGCCTGCATGTTATGGGGCCGTGGCTATATGAAACCCGTCTACCCAGTAAGTTTTGAACCACTTCAAACTATTCCATTGGCTTTTTGGATTGCTCGTGAGTACGGGCCGCAAGCCCTCAAGCCTAAGCCAACCAAGAAAGAAAAAGCTGTATCTGCACTTGATCAAGCATTTGGTATCTGGCCATCTGATGACTAAAAACGCATCAGTATGATGAACAAAAAGCTCTTGCACTAATGACTAAATGGATAACACTCTATGAGCGAAATTGATCGCCTCTACAGCTATCGAACCATCCTGACAGGACGTCGCGCAGTGCCGCGGGAAGAAATTCTCGCTAAATTAGAAATTAGTCCTGCGACTTTCAAGCGCGACTTAGCCAAGCTTCGTGATCGACTCAACATACCCGTCATATTCGATCGTGACCTTGGTGGTTACAAGCTAGAAAAAACTGACTCTAGACAAGAACTCCCTGGACTATGGTTCAGTCAAGATGAAATCTTGGCGTTGTTAACTATTCAAAACATGCTGGAGCAGCTTGAACCTGGCTTGCTCGGTCCAAAGCTAAAGCCACTGCAAGACAGGCTCGATGACATGCTTTCTGGACAAGGACTGAGCGCTGAGCTTTTGTCACAGAGGGTGCACCTTGTTCATGCAGGAAAGAGACGCCTAAAACTTAAATGCTTCGAGTTGATAGCCAAAGCAACGCTTGAGAGAAAACAAATTCAAATCAGCCACTTCAATCGCCAAAATGGACTAACGATCGAACGAATCATTTCGCCACAACAGCTGGTGCATTACAGAGATAACTGGTATGTGGATGCGTGGTGCCATCTCCGCAAAGAGGTCAGAAGTTTTTCTGTTGATGCAATCTCAAGTTGTGAAGTACAGGAACAAGATGCTAAAGATCTGGACCCCGATCAACTGCGTTTATCCATGCAACGCGGATATGGAATCTTTGGCGGAGCTATAAAGGGTTGGGCCAAGTTGAAATTTTCACCAGAACGCTCAAGATGGGTCAAAAATGAAGAATGGCATCCTGACCAAAAGAGCTTGCTAGATCATGATGGCAGTTACACGCTAGAAGTGCCCTACTCTGATGAACGTGAGTTAGTTGGTGACATTCTTAAATATGGTTCTGACGTCGAAGTCTTGTCCCCTATTGGTTTGAGAAAAGCTCTAAAAACTCATCTCACCCAAGCACTAGCAACATACTGTGATTAAATTTGATTGATGTCTAAGCGCTTCCAAACAACTCAATAACTCTAATAAATCGGTCGCCATGAACTTGAGAGAAATGCTTAGGAACGATTTTGGAGAGGACCTGTCTATTGAAGGTGGCTTTGGTCAGTCAGCGAAGGATCCAATCTGTCTGATAACAAGTCAAGCCCGAGATGCTTCACTGACACAACTAAAAATCGCCAGATTTATTTATGGTGCTATGGGTGCTTACTGGCGTGTCATTGCTAGAGAGTATGTAGCTAACGAACCAGGCAGGCTTGAGAAACTCACATTCGAAATCAAATTTACCGAGGGTCTAGAAGTAGTTACAGAACAGCGGAATCTCTACTTTGATCTTTCAGCAATCGAGCTACACGAGGCTGATCAGCTACCTCCCATCTCAATTTCATTACCTACCCCTTTTGACGTTAGCCTCCCGTGGCAAATAGGCTACTTCCATTTTGACAATTTGATCGATAACGAGACTGACCATCCGGGACTTGGATTTTCCGCAGCGTACTCAGCGCCACATACCAAAACAACCGTCTACGTATACGACAAAGGTATCTCTAGCTTGATCAATGGCAATCCAGTTGCAACGGCAGAAACCGAGTATCTGCAAGCGCTGCTCGACTACAAGACGATGTTTCCTCAAGCTAGATTAGTCCACGAGCACTTGGAATCACAATTGCATGTCAGCCTTTTTGAATGTGAACATGCATTCGCAGCAGTACTCGTTGCCACTTCACGAGGTCTATTTTTCAAACTTAGGCTAACTATTGAAGGACCGCACGAGCAGTACATGCGAGACTGCGCATGGGCATCAATAGGAACTTTTTCCCAAATGCTGCGGCAAAGAAACTTAAACGCGTAGTTTGACATTTCGCTAGACAGTACAACCTACGCCTGCCAGACGCCAAAACCCAACTCTCTGAGTCGAACCGCAACATCAATTTCCATGTAAACCGCATCGTCGTAAGACATGGGCTGCCTCAAGTCATCGACCAACTCCGGCATAAGTCTCACGCCATATTTGTGAGCATAAGTGTTGGACTTGATACCGGCTTTGTGGTTATCAAACCGAGCATCTGGATCAAGTCCTGTCATTCCAACATAGACACAAGGCTGGCCTTGTTTGTATCCCGGATTTGCCTTAGTGAACTTCTTGTGCGATAGCACTGTATCGTCCAGTAAAACCACATAGACATGGTGATGATGTTTTGATTTAGACATCACAAACCAGCTTTATCCTCTTTGGCCATCTTCAACTTAGAGGTGTATCCCTGAAGCCAACGCTGGATTGTTCGCGGCTCCTTTGCGTACTTATCGGCTAGCACCTCAATAGCTTGTGTCGAATTCTTTCCATCTGCAATGAGTGACTTGTAATCCTGGAAAAACATGAATTTTGAGATTCCAACCTCATCTACGAATTCGAAAGTTCCGTGTTTAGCAAAAGCTTCCAATGCTTTCAGAAGTGGCTCAGGGTCTGAATAGTTCAGGAACTGATGGTGCTCTTTGTTTTCTTCTGGGTTAAGACAAATGCGCTCTTGAGGTGAAGCAGCAGCTTCTCTGTATACGTCAACCCAACGCTGCGCTAACTCTTTGTCATGCTCGCTGGCATGTCGTCCGGTTTTATTCTGAGTCCTTCTCACCTCAAGCCACCTTAGGAAATGAAAGAACATCAGCCCCGATGACAAGCTTGTCCAGGTAATCGGCCCATCGCTGCATCATCTCAGTTCGCTGTTTCAAGTAGGTTGTTCTGTTGTACGCACGCCCATTAGCATCTCGCACAGAGTGAGCAAGCTGAGCCTCGATAAGCAACGGGTCAAAATCCAACACTTCGGCCAGCATAGTTCTCGCCGTTGCACGGAACCCATGCCATGTTTGAATTTCTGGTGTGTACCCCATGGCAATCAGTGCAGTACGAACAGAGTTCTCTGACATTGGTCTGTTTCTACGTCGCTCACCAGGAAACACGAAATCGCTGCTTCCCGTGTAGCTCTTTAATGTCGTAAGAATTTCAACCGCTTGCCTTGGCAAGGGGACAAGATGTGGATCGCCGTTCTCTTTTCCGTACTTGGTTCTCTTCATCCTGCTCGATGGAATAGTCCAGATTCCATTTTCTAGATCCATCTCTTCCCACATGGCCGCCCGAAGTTCTCCCGGCCGCTGAAAAAGCATGGGGGCCAACTTCAAAGCTGCACGAACAATCTGTCCACCTTTGTAATACTTCACCGCCCGAAGTAAACAAGCGAACTTCTGAGGTTCTGTGATAGCTGCAAAGTGCTTTCCCCTGTATGGGCTCAGTGCACCCTTGAGGTCAACGGTTACATCGCGATCTACGCGCCCTGTTGCAACTCCATACCTCCATACAAGTGACGCAACCATAAGCACGCGGTTTGCTGTCTCAATCGCTCCCCTCTCTTCAACTTTACGAAGAACAGCTAGCAACTCAAAAGGTGCGATATCTATGAGACGCCTCTCGCCAAGCCATGGAAACAAATCTCGCTCGAGCTGACGTTTAGCCCGTTCCGCGTGACTTGCACTCCATTGCATTTGATTCTTCTCGTACCACTCAAGTGCAACAACGCGGAACGAATCGCCGCTGGGATTCATCGCTTGTAACTTTTTAAGCTTCCGATCCTGAACAGGATCAACGCCTTCAGCTTTCTGCAACTTAGCGGCATCTCTCGCTCTTCGAGCCTCAGCAAGACCGACCGTGGGATATCCCCCCAGGGCAAACTGTTTCTCTTTGCCCATGGTCCTGTACTTTAAAAACCAACGCTTCGAACCGTTGCGAGTAACTTGAAGATACATACCGCCCGAATCAGCCAAGCGGATGTGCTTCTTGTCGGGTGGGCAAGTTGCGCTTTTGCATTGAATGTCTGTTAACACCTGATGTCCTTTAATCTGCGCCTGCAAAGTGGCAAAAGACTGGGGGGACACCGTTTGTACCCCCACCCCAGAGATGCAGAATGGATTTTGTACCCCCATTCATCCCCCCACTTTAGGTTGGCAGTCAGTGTAACTAGACAGATCAAAAAAGCAATAACCTATTGATTTACAAAGAAAAAAGGCTGCCAGGAGGTCATCCTTAGCAGCCTTTATTCATGCACTTGGTGGAGCTGGGGGGATTTGAACCCCCGTCCACAAGCCTTTTTCGTACAGTTCTACATGTGTAGTCGTCTGATTTGGATCTCGCCGTGTGCGTCGCGCAGCGACACGCTACGCACCCAGCCAGCACCCTTTTTTCTCACACCACCCCAAGGTACCCGAGGTGATGCCAGCCCATATGTTTTCCCTTGCAGCTAGGAAGTCTTGCGACCCCCTAACCCAGCCTATCGGCCAACTGTTGCAAGGCTCACCGGATTAAGCGGCGAGTGCGAAACGTTCGTCGTTTGCAGTTAGTTTTTTTTCTGTTGTTTTACGAGGATCAGAACCTCGACATGCCCTGCCACGCGTCCGAACCCATGTCGAAACCAGTGCAGCCCCAAGTCTCGTATTTTAGGCCTCTGCCAGCAATTGCAAGAGCTTATTTGGGGAATCTATGTGTAAATCTGCACCCCATGTGCTGACATCGGTCTTTTCGCCCAAATAACCGTAGGTCGCGGCGACGGTTGGCATGCCTGCCGCACGCCCCGCGGCAATGTCACGCTCGTCATCGCCCACATACAAACAAGCCTCAGGTGGCAAGGCCAAGCGTCGCGCCGCCTCAAACAGCGGCTCAGGGTGGGGCTTGGGGTGCGGTGTGGTATCGCCACTGACAATGGCCTTTGCACTTGCGAACAAAGGCATGGCCTGTGTGAGTGGATCCGTGAAACGGGCCATTTTGTTGGTCACCACGCCCCAAGGCATTTGACGCAACTGAAGGTGTTCAATTAAGTCATCTACGCCATCGAATACATAGGTGCGCACGGTCATGGCGGCTTCATAGTTCGCAAAGAATTCTTCGCGCATGGCCATGAAGTCTTGATGCTCTGGTGTCATGTCAAACGCTACTTTGAGCATGCCACGTGCGCCAGCACCAGCCAGGGGCCGATACAACGCGTAAGGCAAGGAAGGCATGCCACGGTCAGTGCGCATTTTGTCGGCAGCTGCACCCAGGTCAGGCGCACTGTCAATCAAGGTGCCATCGAGATCGAACAGCACAGCTCGAATATTTTTCAGCATCACAAAGGCCTTTGCGTGGCAACCAAGTAGTTCACGCTGGTATCACTATTCAGCCAATAACGACGCGTCAATGGGTTGTATTCCATGCCACGGGTGTGTTGCCATGCAAGGCCCGCTTCGCGGCAATCACGTGCCAACTCACTGGGACGGATGAACTTGGCGTATTCATGCGTGCCGCGAGGCAACAAGTTCAGGACATATTCAGCGCCAACGATGGCAAACAAAAACGATTTGGCATTGCGGTTCAAGGTGGAGAAGAACACATGTCCACCGGGCTTGACCAACTGCGCACACGCACGAACGACGGAGGATGGGTCTGGCACGTGTTCTAGCATTTCCATGCAAGTCACCACATCAAAGCTCTCTGGCTGCTCTGCAGCCAACGCTTCTACAGCCACCTCGCGGTATTGGACGTTTGGTGTTTGAGCTTCTAAAGCATGCAATTGCGCGACTTTGAGTGACTTGGTCGCCAAATCAATGCCCAAAGCATGCGCGCCTGAACGCGCCATGGCATCGGTCAAAATGCCGCCACCGCAGCCCACATCCAACACTTTTTTGCCTTGCAACGGTGCAATGCTGTTGATCCACTCCAAACGCAAAGGGTTGATTTGGTGCAGGGGACGAAATTCGCTTTCGGGATCCCACCAACGGTGGGCCAGGTCAGAAAATTTGGCCAGTTCGGCCTGATCGACATTGGTGTGAGTGGCGTTGTTTTGCATGGCTGCTATTGTCGTTCAAGCAAAAAGAAACCCCGCCGAGGCGGGGTTTCTTTTCAGTTCAGGTCAGATCAGTTCTTGCGGGTGCCCACAACTTCGATCTCAACGCGACGGTTCTTAGCGCGACCTTCGCTGGTTGCGTTGCTCGCCACAGGTTGCTTCTCGCCTTTGCCTTCTGTGTAGATGCGGTTTTTCTCGATGCCTTTGGACACCAAGTAAGCCTTCACAGACTCAGCGCGACGCACTGACAGTTTTTGGTTGTAACCGTCAGCGCCAACGGAGTCGGTGTGACCGACAGCGATGATGACTTCCAAGTTGATGCCTTTGACTTTGGACACCAAATCGTCGAGCTTGGCTTTGCCAGCTGGCTTCAACACAGACTTATCAAAATCAAAGAATGCGTCAGCGGCGTAAGTTACTTTAGAGGCGGCAGCAACAGGTGCAGCAGGTGCTGGCGCAGCGGCGGGCGTAGCGGCAACAGCGCCGTCGCAACCAGGGGCAGCAGTTGCAGGTGTCCAGTTGGCATCGCGCCAGCACAGGCCTGTGGAGTTCTTCCACACATCGCCAGAAGCATTGCGCCAGTTGTCAACGTTTTGAGCCATAGCAGCAGTCGCCAAGGCAGCAGTAGCAACAAAAGTTGCCAAATTCTTCAAGTTTTTCATGATTCACCTCTGAGGGATTTATGAGCCGCAGACCACTCTGCGAATTCAGGCGATCTAGGTATTTATACCCACCACGCTTGGAAATATTGTGCCATAACCAAAACAAACTACTTCTAGCCGTCACAAGGTAAGCCACAAGCTGTTGCAGGGCGACCACAATGGGTACGACGACTTATCAGCCTAAAATGTTCGGTTTCCTGCTTTACGGCCTCTTTCATGACCCAGTTCGCCAAAGAAACCTTGCCCATCAGCCTAGAAGAGGAGATGCGCCGCAGCTACCTAGATTACGCCATGAGCGTGATTGTGGGCCGCGCCCTCCCCGATGCACGTGACGGCTTAAAGCCAGTGCACCGCCGCGTGTTGTTTGCGATGCATGAGCTGAATAACGACTGGAACCGCCCCTATAAGAAGTCAGCCCGTATCGTGGGTGATGTGATTGGTAAATACCACCCACACGGCGACAGCGCGGTGTACGACACCATCGTGCGTATGGCGCAAGATTTTTCGTTACGTCACATGTTGGTGGACGGTCAAGGTAACTTCGGCTCGGTCGACGGTGACAACGCAGCGGCCATGCGTTACACGGAAATCCGCTTGTCCAAGATCGCCCACGAAATGTTGAGCGACATCGACAAAGAAACCGTGGACTTTGGCCCGAACTACGACGGCTCTGAAAAAGAACCGCTGGTCTTGCCAAGTCGTATTCCTAATTTACTGGTCAATGGCTCCTCCGGCATTGCCGTGGGTATGGCGACCAACATCCCGCCCCACAACTTGAACGAAGTGGTAGACGCGTGCTTGCACATGTTGCGCCACCCAGAGGCCACCATCGACGAGTTGATGGAAATCATCCCAGCACCAGACTTCCCGACCGCCGGCATTATTTACGGCATCAGCGGCGTCAAAGACGGCTACCGCACAGGCCGCGGCCGCGTCGTGATGCGCGCCAAGTGCCACTTTGAAGACATCGACAAAGGCCAACGCCAGTCCATCATCGTGGACGAGTTGCCCTACCAAGTGAACAAAAAGACCTTGCAAGAACGCATGGCCGAATTGGTTCACGAGAAAAAGATTGAAGACATCAGCCACATCCAAGACGAGTCCGACAAATCGGGCATGCGTTTGGTGATTGAACTCAAGCGCGGTGCTGTGCCTGAAGTGGTGTTGAACAACCTCTACAAACAAACCCAGCTGCAAGACACCTTCGGCATCAACATGGTGGCCTTGATTGACGGCCAACCCAAGCTGTGCAATTTGCGCGACTTGATTGCCGTGTTCTTGGGTCACCGCCGCGAAGTGGTGACACGCCGCACCATCTTCACCCTGCGCAAAGCCCGCGAACGCGGCCATGTGCTGGAAGGCTTGGCTGTGGCTTTGGCCAACATCGACGAATTCATCCGCATCATCCGCAACGCGCCAACGCCCCCTGTGGCCAAGGCCGAGTTGATGACCAAGTCTTGGGACAGCCAACTGGTGCGCGAGATGCTCACCCGCAGCCGCGCTGATGGTGGCGTGATCAACGCCGACGACTACCGTCCAGACGGTCTGGAAAAAGAATTTGGCATGGGCAGCGATGGCCTCTACCGCTTGAGCGACACCCAAGCCCAAGAAATTTTGCAAATGCGTCTGCAACGCTTGACGGGTTTGGAACAAGACAAGATCGTCAACGAATACAAAGACGTCATGGCTGAGATCGACGACTTGCTCGACATCTTGGCCAAGCCCGAACGCGTGTCCACCATCATTGGTGACGAGCTGACCTTGGTGAAAAACGAATTCGGTCAAAGCAAACTCGGCGCACGCCGCAGCGTGATTGAGCACAACGCCCAAGACTTGGGCACCGAAGACCTCATCACCCCCACCGACATGGTGGTCACACTCAGCCACAGTGGCTACATCAAGAGCCAGCCTTTGTCGGAGTACCGCGCGCAAAAACGCGGTGGTCGCGGCAAACAAGCCACAGCCACCAAAGAAGACGACTGGGTAGACCAACTCTTCATCGCCAACACGCACGACTACCTGCTGTGCTTCTCCAACCGTGGCCGTTTGTATTGGCTCAAGGTGTGGGAAGTACCTGCCGGTTCACGCGGCTCACGCGGGCGCCCCATCGTCAACATGTTCCCCTTGCAAGAGGGTGAAAAAATCAACGTGGTCTTGGCCCTCACCGGCGAGGCGCGCACCTTCCCAGAAGACCAATTTGTGTTCATGGCCACATCCATGGGCACCGTCAAAAAGACCTCGCTCGACGAATTCAACAACCCACGCAAGGGCGGCATCATTGCCGTCAACTTGGATGAGGGCGATTTCTTGATTGGCGCCGCCCTCACCGATGGCAAGCACGACGTGATGTTGTTCAGCGACGGCGGCAAAGCTGTGCGCTTTGACGAAAACGATGTGCGCCCCTTGGGTCGCAGCGCGCGCGGTGTTCGTGGCATGACGATTGAAGAAGGCCAAAGCGTCATTGCGATGCTGGTGTCTGAGCAAGAAGACCCCGATGCCCTCGCCGACGACAACACGCCTCGTGCCAGCGTTTTGACCGCCACCGAAAACGGTTACGGCAAACGCACCAGCATCACCGAATACACCCGTCATGGTCGTGGCACCAAAGGCATGATCGCCATCCAACAATCCGAACGCAATGGCAAAGTCGTGGCAGCGACCTTGGTGCAAGCCGAAGACGAAATCATGCTCATCACCGACACTGGCGTCTTGGTACGCACCCGTGTGGCTGAAATCCGTGAAATGGGTCGTGCCACCCAAGGCGTGACCTTGATCGGTTTGGATGAAGGCGCCAAGCTCAGTGGCTTGCAACGCATCGTCGAAAACGATGCCAATGCCCACGACAGCGAAGGCGCTGAAGACGGCGAAGCAGGTGCAACAGGCGAAGAGGCTTGATCCACAACATGATCACCCGCCCCTTCAACTTCTCTGCGGGCCCAGCGGCCATGCCGCTGGAGGTCTTGCAGCAAGCCGCTGCCGAGATGACCAACTGGAACAGCAGTGGCATGGGCGTGATGGAGATGAGCCACCGCGGCAAAGAGTTCATCAGCATTTACGAACAGGCTGAAGCCGATCTGCGTGAACTGTTGGCTGTGCCCGCCCATTTCAAAATCTTGTTCATGCAAGGCGGTGGCTTAGGAGAAAACGCCATCGTGCCATTGAACCTCTCACGCGGAGAAACCGTCGATGTCGTGGTCACAGGCAGCTGGAGCGAGAAGTCACTCAAAGAAGCGGGCAAATACTGCACGACGCATTTGGCGGCGACGGGTGCGCACAGCGACTTCACAACGCTGCCCGCCCCCGCCCAGTGGCAACTCAGCAGCGGTGCGCAATACGTGCACATCTGCACCAACGAAACCATCCACGGCGTCGAATTCCACACACTGCCCGACCTCAAAGCCTTGGGCTCTGACGCGCCGCTGGTGATTGACTTCTCGTCACACGTGCTCTCGCGCAGCATCGACTGGTCCCAAGTTGGTTTGGCCTTTGGCGGCGCTCAGAAAAACATCGGCCCTGCTGGCGTCACGTTGGTCGTCGTACGCGAAGACTTGCTGGGCCACGCGCTCAAGGCTTGCCCCAGCGCGTTCAACTACAAAACCGTGGCCGACCACGGCTCGATGTACAACACGCCGCCCACCTACAGCATTTACATGGCAGGCTTGACCTTCCAGTGGCTCAAACGTCAAGGTGGCGTCGCCGCCATGGAGCAACGCAACATCGCCAAAGCCAAGTTGCTCTATGACTTTTTGGACAACTCCATCTTCTACAGCAACCCCGTGGCGCACGACTGCCGCTCGCGCATGAACGTGCCGTTCTTCTTGGCCGACGAGTCGCGCAACGACGCGTTTTTGGCTGGGGCTAAAGCCGCTGGTTTATTGCAACTCAAAGGCCACAAGTCGGTCGGTGGCATGCGCGCCAGCCTCTACAACGCCATGCCCATCGAAGGCGTACAAGCGTTGGTGAACTACATGCAAGCGTTTGAAAAAACACAGGCTTAAAACAACAACATCATGAGCCAACCACCCGTTCAATCCGAAGCCCTCGCCGCCTTGCGCGTGCAAATTGACGCGCTCGACAAACAGCTGCTACAACTCGTCAACGACCGCGCCAAGGTGGCAGAACAAGTCGGTGAAATCAAACGCGCCGAAGGCTCGCCTTTCTTCCGTCCTGACCGTGTGGCGCAAGTGATCGACAAAATCACACAAGCCAACCCAGGCCCGCTCAAGAACGAACACGTCGCCTCGATCTGGCGCGAAATCATGTCGGCCTGTTTGGCCCTCGAAGCGCCCCAGCGCGTGGCAGTTCTCGGCCCACAAGGGACCTTCTGCGAACAAGCGGCGATTGAGTTTTTTGGCAGCGCGGCCAACCTGATTTACTGCGCCAGCTTCGACGAAGTCTTTCACGCCACCGCCGCAGGCACCGCCCAATATGGCGTGGTCGGTATGGAAAACTCCACCGAAGGGGTCGTCGCCCGCTCACTCGATTTGTTCTTGCGCTCGCCTGTGCATGTGGTGGGTGAAGTCAGCTTACTCGTGCGTCACAACCTCATGCGCCAAAGCAATTCAGATGCAGGCATCGAAGTGGTCATGGCGCACCCCCAAGCCTTGGCGCAATGCCAAGGCTGGTTATCGCAACACCTGCCGCATGTGGAGCGCCGTGCCGTCGCCAGCAACGCCGAAGGCGCACGTTTGGCGGCTAGCAACCCCGCATGGGCCGCTTTGGCCAGCGAACGTGCAGCCAGTCAATTTGGCTTGCACATCGTGCACCACGCCATCCAAGACGAGGCCTACAACCGCACACGCTTTGCGGTCATTGCGCTGCCCCAAACCTTGGCCACCCCACCCGCCTCGGGCAAAGACTGCACCAGCTTGGTGGTGTCGGTACCCAACCGTCCCGGCGCGGTGCATGACTTGCTGGTGCCACTCAAAAACAACGGCGTCTCCATGACCCGCTTTGAGTCCCGCCCAGCCAAATCAGGCCAGTGGGAGTACTACTTCTACATCGACATTGCAGGCCACATCAGCCAGCCCCATGTGGCTGCCGCCTTGCAAGAGCTGCAAGGCTTGTGCGCGTTTTACAAAGTCTTGGGGTCCTACCCCATTTCCGAGTGATGCGCGAATGAAGTTTCAACGGCTTGCCCTTATTGGCTGTGGCCTGATGGGGGGGTCGTTCGCGCTCGCTTTGCGCGAAGCGGGTCTGGTGCAAACCATCGTCGGCTTTAGTCCCTCTGACAAAACCCGTCAACGTGCCGTTGAGTTAAACGTCATCGACCAAGCCTGTGCCAGCGTGGCCCAAGCCGTGCAAGGCGCAGACCTTGTTCTGCTCGCCGTGCCCGTGGGTGCCATGCACAGCAGCTTTGCTGCCATGCGCGATGTGTTGCAACCCAACACCTTGCTGATGGACGTGGGCTCAACCAAATGCGATGTGATTGCGGCCGCACTTGCCACCTTGGGTGAGCGCCTGAGCTGCTTTGTGCCCGCACACCCCATTGCAGGCAAAGAAGTGGCAGGCATTGCGCACGCCGAAGCCTCGCTCTACAAAGCACGCCGCACCATCCTCACGCCCTTACCTAAAACTGGGATTCATCGCTTGCAAGCCGCGCATGATGTGTGGGCTGCCATTGGAAGTCACGTGAGCACCATGACGCCCGAAGCGCACGACGCCACGTTTGCTGCTGTGAGCCACTTGCCCCACATGCTGGCGTTTGCAGCCGTCAACGCACTCATGTCGCAGCCTCAAGGCGCAGCATATTTAGATATGGCCGGTCCAGGCTTTCGGGACTTTTCACGCATCGCAGCCAGCGACGCTTCGGTATGGCGAGACATCTTGAGCGCCAACCAGACGGAAGTGCTCGCCCAAGTCGCGCACTTTCGTGTGGCCCTTGACCACTTTGAAGCTGCCTTGAAGCAAGGCGATGCCGCGGGGCTTCAACAACTGATTCAACAAGCCAGCGACGTGCGCTCGGCTTGGACACTGCAAGCGGGCAATGCTTGCAACAAAGCCTCAGAAAATTAATTTCATGTTCTCCACCGCCTTCCTCGACCTCCCCGCGCTGCAAGGCGCCTCTGGCACCGTCACCCTGCCCGGCTCCAAGAGCATTTCCAACCGCGTGCTGTTGCTCGCCGCCTTGTGCCAAGGCACCACCGTGGTCCACGACCTGCTCGATTCCGACGACACCCGCGTGATGCTGAACGCGCTGCGCCAACTCGGTTGCGGTGTAGAGGTGGCGGGCACCACCGTCACCATCACCGGCTTGGGCGGTCAACTCAAACACCAAGACGCGATTGCGTTTTTCATGGGCAACGCGGGCACCGCCATGCGCCCCCTCACGGCCGCACTCGCCGTGCTGGGCGGCGACTTCACGCTCTCTGGCGTACCCCGTATGCACGAGCGCCCCATTGGTGACTTGGTGGACGCGCTGCGTGCGCTGGGTTGTTCGATTGACTACTTGGGCCATGACGGGTTTCCACCGCTGCACATTGGCCCACCGTCGCTCAAAGTGGATGCACCCATTCAAGTGCGTGGCGATGTGTCCAGTCAGTTCCTCACAGCCTTGTTGATGGCTTTGCCCTTGGCCGCCAAAGAACAAGACATCGTGATTGAAGTGGTAGGCGAGCTCATCAGCAAACCCTACATTGACATCACGCTCAACCTCTTGGCCCGTTTCGGCATTGCGGTCCAACGCGAGGGCTGGCAGCGCTTCACCCTTCCCGCAGGCAGCCGCTATCAATCGCCGGGCACGATTCACGTGGAAGCGGATGCGTCTTCGGCCAGTTACTTCATCGCGCTAGGCGCCATTGCCACAGGTGACGGCATTCGCATTCAAGGCGTGGGCGCGGACTCGATTCAAGGCGACATTCGTTTCATGGACGCCGCTGCGCAAATGGGCGCAACCATCACCAGCGGCCCGAATTGGCTGGCCATCCAACGCGGCGCATGGCCTCTCAAAGGCATCACCCTCGACTGCAACCACATCCCCGACGCCGCCATGACCTTGGGCGTGATGGCGCTCTACGCTGACAAACCCACCACGCTGCGCAACATCGCCAGCTGGCGTGTGAAAGAAACCGACCGCATCGTGGCCATGGCCACCGAATGCCGCAAGCTCGGCGCCACCGTGGAAGAAGGCCCAGACTGGATCACGGTTCATCCACTGCAGCAAGGCCAATGGAAAGCCGCCAGCATTCACACCTATGACGACCACCGCGTCGCCATGTGCTTCTCGCTCGCCGCCTTCAACGCTGACCAAATCCCTGTGCGCTTGGAAGACCCCAAGTGCGTGGCCAAAACATTCCCCGACTACTTTGAAGCCTTGTTCTCGGTGGCGCATGCCCGCCCGCAAGACATTCCCGTCATTTGCATCGATGGCCCCACCGCCTCGGGCAAAGGCACACTGGCCAGCCGTGTCGCGGCAGCCTTGGGCTACCACTACCTCGACTCAGGCGCGCTCTACCGCGTGACGGCCTATGCCGCTTTGCAAGCAGGCCTCACGCTCGAAGCCGTGGACGAAGCCCGCATTGCCGACCTCGCCCGCACCTTGCCCGTTCGCTTCGAGGGCGACACCGTATGGCTAGGGCAAGCAGACGTGAGCGACGCCATCCGTACCGAACAAGCGGGCATGAATGCTTCTAAAGTGTCTGTTTTACCTGCCGTGCGTACTGCTTTGGTGGCCTTGCAGCACAGCTTCCAGCGCCTGCCCGGCCTCTTGGCCGATGGCCGCGACATGGGCACCGTCATCTTTCCCGACGCGCCTTTGAAAGTGTTTTTGACCGCGAGCGCCGCGCAACGCGCCGAACGTCGTCATAAGCAATTGATTTCAAAGGGAATTTCGACTACACTCGACTCTCTTCGCGCCGATTTAGAGGCCCGTGACGCACGCGATTCATCGCGTAGCGTGGCACCTTTGAAAGCGGCGCAAGAGGCTTACCAACTCGACAACTCTTTGCTCTCTATCGAAGCTTCGGTAGACCAAGTGTTGACTTGGTGGCAAGCCAAGCAGCCTTTTTAAAATTTAGAAACGGCTGCAAACTCTGGCCCGTTTGGCTCCCCTCGCGCCGCATTGGCGCACTGGCCCAACGGATCTAAAACTTAACCCGTGGCTCACGCCACAAAAACCACCGCTTATCGCAGGCCCATGTGGCGTAGCAATGTCGCTGCCCTCTTTCCCGTGATGAGACAAAGGAAATAAATGTCTGAATCTTTTGCCGCCCTATTTGAAGAATCCCTGAAGCGCTCAGAAATGCGCACAGGTGAAGTGATCACCGCTGAAGTGGTTCGTATTGAACACAACCACGTCGTCGTGAACGCTGGCCTTAAGTCCGAAGCTTATGTGCCAATCGAAGAATTCAAAAACGACAAGGGCGAGCTCGAAGTCCAAGCAGGTGACTTCGTGTCTGTTGCGATCGGTAGCGTTGAAAACGGCTACGGCGACACCATTTTGAGCCGCGACACAGCCAAGCGTTTGGCCTCGTGGATGAGCTTGGAAAAAGCGCTGGAATCTGGCGAATTTGTCACGGGCACCACCAGCGGCAAAGTCAAGGGTGGCTTGACCGTGTTGGTCAACGGCATCCGCGCTTTCTTGCCCGGTTCACTGATCGACACACGTCCGATCAAAGACTTGTCTCCCTACGAGAACAAGACCATGGAATTCAAGGTCATCAAGCTCGACCGCAAGCGCAACAACGT
>CAISMH010000017.1 GCA_903886485.1 uncultured Burkholderiales bacterium | reverse complement strand
GTCACCTAAGGCATGAGCGAGCGCCATTTCTCTAAGCTCAGGTGGGTATGAGGTCCGTTCAGCCGCCCAATCAACAAACGTACTTCTAAGCCCATGAGGCACAGCATCAACATTTAACCTTCTCATCACAAGCGTCATAGCCATGTCTGAAAGAGCTTTGTCACCCCTCCCCTGAAACACTAGGTCATTACCTTCGAAGCGTGGAAGTTCCTGAATCAGTTTCAATGCACTTTGGCTTAGTGGAATACGATGGTCGCGCCCGCCCTTCATCCTTTCAGCAGGGATAACCCAAGACTTGTTTTCCATATCTATTTCTGACCACAAAGTCCCCCTTGCTTCGTTAGACCTTGTTGCTGTGAGGATGAGCCACTGAAGGCACTTCGCTGACATCCCATCGCTTTGCATTAACTTTTTCACAAACGAATTCATTTCAGCAAATGGCAGTGCTTTGTGAGCTTCTCTTTTGTTGACCCTTGAAGGCTTAGGAAGCGTTCCAGATAAATTTCCTCGCCATGAAGCTGGATTCTCTTTTTCACGATAGCCTCGAACAGCAGCCCAACCCAGAATTAGTTCAATTCGGTTTCTAACCCTGTTCATCGTTTCATTTTTTGACAACCAATGCGGTTCAATTACAGAAAGAACATCGCCCACTGATATGGCACTCACATGCTTGTTACCGATTACAGGGAACGCATATGTTTTAAGCGTGTTTTCCCACTGTTGGGCATGCTTCTCATTTTTCCAGCCGCTTCGGTGTAGGTTGATAAATTCGAATGCACAGCGCTCAAATGTCCACTCAACTAGGACTTTTTGACGCTTTCGCTCTGCAATCGGATCAATCCCTTTTTTTATCAACTCTTTTATTTCCGTGGCTTTTGCCTGAGCCATTGCTAGCGAAATTGATGGATAACTGCCCAAACCGATGTCCGAACGCTTGCTTCCAACCTTGGTTCTGAGAATCCAAGACCTCGCTCCGTTCGAATTAACAGACAAATACAGGCCGCTTACTCCTCCAACGGCATGAAACCCTTCGTGGAGCAGGTTTTTGACGGCAAGCGCACCTAGCGGCTTTGCTAACTTCGGCATTTGAACGTTCCCCACATAAGTACCATCAATAAATGATAAGACCTAAGAAGACTTCAAGCAACCGTATAAACCTAGAAATCCAGTAAAAACAAGGCTTCACAAGGTATTTTGAGACAAAAAAATACCCACAGATGTGGGTATTTGGCGGAAGCGGTGAGATTCGAACTCACGGAAGGCTCACACCTTCGCCGGTTTTCAAGACCGGTGCATTCAACCACTCTGCCACGCTTCCTAAGTTGAAATCTGCTGGCATTGTAATGTGTCTTTCCCCTGCTTTTGCTTCAGGCCTCAGACAAAAACAAAGATTGCAAATCGCTCAAGAAATCAAAGCCTCGCTCGGTGGGCACCACCCGCTGAAAGTCGCGCGTGATGAGGCCTTTGGCTTCGGCTTGCGTCAACGCGGCTTGAATGGCGGTGACGGGCAGACCCGTGCGGTCCGTGAAGTCGGCCAAGGAAAAGCCGTGGCGCAGACGCAAGGCGTTGAGCATGAACTCAAACGGCAACTCGGCGCGGGCCACTTCGGTGCTTTGGGCCACAGCGCGGTCAGGCCGCGCCGTGTCGAGCGCGTGGTCCATGAACAGGCGCGGGTCGCGGTTGCGCACTTGGCGCAGCACGCGGTGGGCAAAGCTGAGTTTGCTGTGTGCGCCAGCGCCAATACCGAGGTAGTCGCCAAACTGCCAATAGTTGAGGTTGTGCCAGCAGCGGTGGTTGTCTTTGGCGTAAGCCGACACTTCATAGCGATGCAGGCCCACAGCGGCGGTGCGTTCGGTGATCCGATCGAGCATGGCGTAGGCGTCGTCGTCTTCGGGCACTTGGGGCGGGAATTTAGCGAAGACCGTGTTGGGCTCAATGGTGAGGTGGTACACGGACAAATGCGGAGGCTGCAAAGACAAAGCCATGTCCAAGTCTTCATCCAACTGCGCCAGGGTTTGGCCGGGCAAGGCGTACATCAGGTCGAGGTTGAAGGTGTCAAAGGCTTCACGTGCTTCTTCGACCGCAGCAATGGCTTGGTCGCGGTTGTGAACGCGGCCTAAGGCTTGCAAGTGTTGGTCATTGAAGCTTTGCACGCCCACCGACAAGCGGGTGACGCCTGCGGTGCGGAAGGCGCGGAAGCGGTCTTTTTCAAACGTGCCGGGATTGGCCTCTAGTGTGATCTCGCAATCAGCCTCGAGAGGCAAACGCGCCCGCATGTCGCTGATGAGCCGATCAATCGCCGCGGGCGAGAACAGGCTAGGCGTGCCGCCCCCAATGAAGATGCTGTGCACGCTGCGGCCCCAGATGAGGGGCAGGCTGTGCTCTAGGTCGGCGCACAGGGCGTCGAGGTAGCGCTGCTCGGGCAGCTCGCCACCCACGCTACTCTGGGCTTCGTGTGAGTTGAAGTCGCAGTACGGGCATTTCTTGAGACACCACGGCAAATGCACGTACAGCGAGAGGGGGGGCAAGCTGCTGAGCGACAGCGTGCCGGGGCGCATGAGGTGTTGGATGTCTTGAGTCATCGCAGTCGCTTTAAGCAAACCAGCGTTCGCGCATGAGTGCCAACATCTGCTGCGCAGCTTGGCCTCGGTGGCTGTTGGCGTTTTTCACCTCAATGGGCAGCTCGGCAAAGGTTTTGCCAAAGCGTGCAATGAACATGATGGGGTCAAAGCCAAAACCATTCGTGCCCACCGGCGCATGGGTGATGTCGCCCACGGCACGGCCCACAGCAATGAGTGGCTCAGGGTCATCGGGGTGGCGCACAGCCACGAGGGTGCTGACCAAGGCGGCACGGCGGTTGTCCACATTCACCATTTGCTCCAACAGGGCGCGCACGTTGTTGTCGTCACTTTTCTCGTAGCCAAATTGGGTGGCGTAGTAAGCGGTTTGCACACCGGGCAAGCCGCCAAAGGCATCCACGCACAGCCCCGCGTCGTCGGCCACAGCGGGTAAGCCACTTTCACGCGAGGCGTGACGGGCTTTGGCCAAGGCGTTTTCAACAAAGGTGTGAAACGGCTCTTCGGCTTCGCCAATGTGCAAATCCCCTTGACGCACCAGCTCGACCCCCAAAGGCGCAAACATGGCTTGCAACTCGGCGAGCTTGCCTTGGTTGTTAGAGGCTAGAACGATTTGCTTGAAGGGCTGCGTCATGGGTTTAGGCCTGTGTCAAGGATTAAGACTGCAACGCCTCTTGCTGCATGGCGATGAGTTCGCGCACACCTTTTTCTGCCAAGGCGAGCAAGGCGTTCATTTGGTCGCGCGTGAAAGGCAGGCCTTCGGCGGTGCCCTGCACTTCCACATAGTGGCCCGCGCTGGTCATGACCACATTCATGTCGGTGTCGCACGACGAGTCCTCGGTGTATTCCAAATCGAGCAAAGGCAAGTCGCCCAACATGCCCACCGAAATCGCAGCCACACCTTGGGTAATGGGGCTCTCGCTCAGCTTACCTGCGGCAATGAGTGTGTTGACCGCATCTTGTGCCGCCACAAACGCGCCCGTGATGCTGGCCGTGCGTGTCCCGCCGTCGGCTTGCAACACGTCGCAGTCCAAGTGGATAGTGCGTTCGCCGAGTTTTTTGAGGTCAAACACCGCGCGCATGGAACGTCCAATGAGGCGCTGGATTTCTTGGGTGCGGCCCGATTGCTTGCCACGTGCGGCTTCTCGGTCACTGCGGGTGTGCGTGGCACGGGGCAACATGCCGTATTCGGCGGTCACCCAGCCCTCGCCCGAGCCTTTTTTGTGGCCAGGCACTTTTTCTTCCACGGAGGCCGTGCACAGCACTTTGGTGTGTCCAAACTCAATGAGCACCGAACCTTCGGCATGCATGGTGTAGTGGCGGGTGATGCGCACGGGGCGCAATTGATCGGCAGCACGGGTGTGGCGAGAGGCGGGCAAGGTAGTGGTCATGTTGGATGGCTTTGAATCAAGCGTTTATTTATGTTGATATGAGGTTCAGTTAACCGTCAATTGTCGACCAATCTGGATCTCCCCTGCCCGCGTGCCCGAGTGCAGTTGCGAGCCTGAGATAATTCAGTCTTTGATACGAAACGCCACACCATGCCCATCTCCAGCATGACCGGTTATGCCAGCGCGCAAACCGAGTTGACCTCTGACACGGCCCACGGCCCAGCCCTGCGCTTGGGGCTGGAGATTCGCTCGGTCAACAGCCGCTTTCTGGACCTGACGTTCAAGATGCCCGAAGAGTTGCGCCAGCACGAGGCGGCCATGCGTGAACTTGTCACCCAGCACCTCAAGCGCGGCAAAGTCGAGGTACGCGCCCACATTGAAAGCACTGCAGACGTCAGCTTTGCCGAGCCCACCCCCGCCTTGCTGCAACGTCTGTCAGCCCTGCAAGACGTGGTGCATGCCCATTTGCCCAAGGCCAACGGCCTGTCGGTGGCCGATGTGTTGCGCTTGGCCACGGCCCAGTCTGCCGCGCCGACCGATATTGGCCCAGCCGTGTTGACACTGGCCCAAACCACCCTGACCCAACTCAGCGATGCCCGCGAGCGCGAAGGCGCACGCCTTGGCCAAACCTTGCGCGAGCGTATTGCCCAGCTACGCGTGTTGGCCACCCAAGCCGCGCCGCTCGTGCCCCTGTTGGTCGAGCAACAGCGCTTGCGCTTTTTGGAGCGGTGGCGCGACGCCATGGCTTTGACCGAAGGCACAGCCCTGCCCGAAGCCGCACAAGACCGTGCATTGACCGAAGCCACCTCGTTTGCCATTCGCATTGACGTGGCCGAAGAGCTGACCCGCTTGGTGTCCCACTTTGATGAGATGGACGATTTGCTGGCCAAGGGCGGCAAGGCTGAAGGTGTGGGCAAGCGACTGGATTTCCTGATTCAGGAGCTGCACCGCGAGGCCAACACCTTGGGCTCGAAGTCAGCCACCATGGAAATGACCCGTATTTCGGTGGACATGAAAGTGCTCATCGAACAACTTCGCGAACAAGTACAGAACATCGAATAATGGACAACTTCCCCGGCAACCTCTTTGTGGTCGCGGCCCCCAGCGGGGCTGGCAAATCGAGCCTCGTCAAAGCCTTGATGGAACTCGACGCCAAAGTGCGTCCCTCCGTGTCACACACCACTCGCCAGCCACGCGGTCAAGAAAAGCATGGGCGCGAATACTTCTTCGTGTCGCTACCCGAGTTTGACCAAATGGTCGCTTCCAATGCGTTCTTGGAATGGGCCAATGTGCACGGCCAACGTTACGGCACCTCGCGCAAAGCCATTGAAGACCGCATTGCCCAAGGCGCGGACGTGATTTTGGAAATCGATTTTCAAGGTGCCA
This sequence comes from uncultured Burkholderiales bacterium, assembly GCA_903886485.1. Lineage (GTDB taxonomy): Bacteria > Pseudomonadota > Gammaproteobacteria > Burkholderiales > Burkholderiaceae_C > Limnohabitans. The sequence goes on along the minus strand of CAISMH010000017.1, from coordinate 439,964 downwards.
TTCAAGTCAAGAAGCTGTTTGCCAATGCGGTGCTCATCTTCATCTTGCCGCCAAGCTGGGAAGAGCTGAAGTCTCGCCTGCACAACCGCGGTGAGGACGCTCCAGACATCATTGACCTGCGCCTGCAAAACGCCGCCGATGAGATGGCACAGGCCAAAGAATTTGACTACGTTATAATCAACGAAATGTTTGAGACGGCATTGTTCGACCTGAAAGCGATCGTGCATGCACAGCGTCTCAAATACCTGGCTCAGCGCCGGGCTCGGGCTGAGATCTTTCAAGCCCTGAACATCACCTGAATTCTGGAGTATCCACATGGCCCGCATCACTGTTGAAGATTGCCTCGAGCAAATCCCTAACCGCTTTCAATTGGTGCTGTGCGCCACTTACCGCGCACGCATGTTGAGCCAAGGCCACACCCCCAAGGTGGAGAGCAAAAACAAGCCAGGCGTGACTGCTCTGCGTGAAATTGCTGCTGGCCAAATCGGTATCGAAATGCTGAAAAAAGTACCAGGCTAAATCGGGGTTACCCCAACTGAAAAGCACCGCACTGTCGGTGCTTTTTTATTGCGGGTAAAGTATTCGCTATGAGCGTCACCCAATCTACGTTGAAGCCGCCCGCCTCTGTGTCGGGAAGCGCTGCTGCAGCCAATGCAGCGGCGGCGAGCTTTGCTGCGTTGATCGAAAAACTGAGCTACCTCAACCCCGAGGGTTTGGATATGGTGCGTCGCGCCTACCGCTATGCCGATGAAGCCCATTTGGGCCAGTTGCGCAACAGCGGTGAGCCCTACATCACGCACCCCATCGCGGTGGCTGCGCAATGCGCGGAATGGAAACTAGACGCGCAAGCCCTCTCAGCCGCCTTGCTGCACGATGCGATGGAAGACTGCGGCATCACCAAAACCGATTTGGTGGAGCGGTTTGGTATCCAAGTGGCGGACTTGGTCGATGGGCTGACCAAACTCGACAAACTGGAGTTCAACACCCGCGAAGAAAACCAAGCCGAGTCATTCCGCAAGATGCTGCTCGCGATGGCTCGTGATGTGCGCGTCATCCTCATCAAATTGGCTGATCGCAGCCACAACATGCGCACGATGGGTGATATGCCCCGTGCCAAATGGGGCCGTATTTCCAACGAAACCTTAGAGATCTACGCACCGATCGCACACCGTTTGGGCTTGAACCAAACCTACCGTGAACTGCAAGAACTGGCGTTCCAACATCTCTGGCCATGGCGTCATAAGGTATTGAGCAAAGCCATTCAAAAAGCACGTCACCGTCGCCGCGATTTGATGCAAAAGGTCGAGCAAGAAGTCGAGGCTTCTTTTGCCAAGGCCGGCTTGAAAGTACGTATTTCAGGCCGAGAGAAAACGCTCTACTCCATTTATAAAAAGATGGATGGCAAGCATCTGAGCTTTGCGCAGGTCACGGACATCTACGGTTTTCGCCTCATCCTTCCTGATGTGATTGACTGCTACACGGCGCTGGGTGTGTTGCACCAGATGTATAAGCCCGTTCCAGGCAAGTTCAAAGACCACATTGCGATTGCCAAACTCAACGGCTACCAATCTCTACACACCACCATCGTGGGTCCGTCAGGTTTGAACGTGGAGTTTCAAATGCGCACCGAGGCCATGCATCTCGTTGCAGAAACAGGCGTCGCCGCACACTGGCTCTACAAAGACAAAGGCTCTGCGAACGAAGCCAATGAAAATTTAGGCAACAAGTGGCTGCAATCGCTGCTGGATATTCAAGACGAAACACGTGACGCCACCGAGTTTTGGGATCACGTCAAAGTCGACTTATTCCCAGATGCGGTGTATGTGTTCACGCCTAAAAGCAAAATCATGGCGATGCCACGTGGCGCCACCATCGTGGACTTTGCCTATGCCGTGCACAGCGATGTGGGCGACCGCACGATGGCCGGCAAGATCAATGGTGAGCAAGTGCCGCTGCGCACTGAGCTGCGCAACGGTGACATTGTTGAAGTGGTGACCTCTGCGGTCGCCTCACCCAACCCGGCTTGGCTGGGCTTTGTGCGCACCGGACGCGCGCGGTCAAAAATTCGCCATTACCTCAAGACCATGGCGCACTCCGAATCGCAAAGCTTGGGTAAAAAATTGTTGGCTCAAGCGCTGCGTGCTGAAGGCATTGAAGACCTGCCCGCGCACGATGAGAAGCATGCGCCATTGTGGGAAAAGTTACTGCACTTCACAGGCAGCAAAACAAAAGCAGAATTATTGACAGACATTGGCTTGGGTAAACGCGTAGCCAGCATCGTGGCCAAACGATTGGCCACCCTGCTATCCGACACGGGCCTCAAACCCGACGCTTTACTGCTCAGTCGCGAACGCTTCACGGCCCACGAAAACGTGTCGCAAGGCAGCGTGATTGTGGATGGCAGTGAGAATGCCTCGGTGCAATACGCCACCTGCTGCCGCCCCGTTCCGGGTGATGCAATCGTGGGCTACCTCGGTCGCGGTGAAGGTTTGGTGGTGCATACAGACCAATGCGGCGTGGGGCAACGACTCAAGCACAAAGACAGCGAACGCTTCATTGATGTGGAATGGGCAGATGAGCCCACTCGCACGTTTGAAGTCGCTGCTGTCGTCACCGTGAGCAACGGCAAAGGTGTGCTGGCCCGCGTCGCCTCGGCCATCGCCAGCGCAGAAGCTGACATCACCTTTGTTCAGATGGCCGATGAAGTGAGCGGCCAAGAAGCGACCGACCTACGCTTTGTTTTCACCGTGCGTGATTTGGCCCATCTGGATACTGTGCTTCGCAATTTACGCCGCGTACCGTCTGTGCTGCAAGCACAGCGTGTTGTGTCTGGCGTGGGACGTGAAGCCTAAGATTTAAGACGCAGAAACCTCGCTCGGTGGCGGGTAGCTCACTGTCACGACTTCAACCTCTTGGACGCCCACGGGCGTCGTCAGCTTCACCAGATCACCTTCACGCGCCCTGAGTAAGGCACGTGCAATGGGTGATACCCAAGTCACCTGGGCTTTCAAACTATCAGCCTCGTCGATACCCATGATGGTGACGGTGCGCGATACATCGACCTCATCGACGTACGTGACGGTTGCGCCAAAAAACACTTGATTGCCACCATGATGAACACTGGGGTCTGTGATTTCAGCAATCTCTAACCGTTTGGTCAGGAAACGAATGCGGCGATCGATCTCACGCAAACGCTTTTTACCGTAAATGTAATCACCGTTTTCAGAACGGTCACCATTGCTAGCAGCCCAATGCACGATGTCCACTATGCGTGGGCGCTCGTCATCGATTAACGCAAACAACTCCGCACGCAGGGACGCATAGCCTTGTGGGGTGATGTAATTTTTACCCCCCGCAGGCAAGGGCGGTAACGTGATGTCATCGTCATCCGCCTCAGTTTCGTGCGTGAAGGCCTTGCTCATGCTGGGCTAAAAATCAATGCCAGCCAATCACGTGGTAACCGCGTTCAGCCAAACATTGCTGCACGAACTGGCGATACAAACTACTGCCACCGATCGACTGCCCTGCAGCTGTAGCCGCTGCACCGCCCGCACCAATCGCCGCCGCACCTGCGGCAATGTTCTTCAAATCCGGTTTGTGCCCTGTGAGTAATGAGCCGACAACCCCAGCCGTACCCACACCAGCGGCACCCGCCGCCGCCGCACGACCTGCATCGACCTTGTTAACCGCAGTCACGTCCGATTGCTGCGCCAAGCTCTCGCATGCTTGTGCATCGGCTTGCGCTTGAGCCGGCCCAACCTGTTGGTAGTGTGCGTTGGGATAAAACGCGGGTTTGGCAACAGGTGTTGCACACCCAGCCAACAACATGCCAGCAGTGACAAAAGTTAGGGAAGAAACGGCAAAACGAATTTTCATGAAAAGGATTTTATGCATCGGAAATGAATCAACGCGACCAAAAGAAAAAGGGTCTACATCCGAAGATGTAAACCCTTGTTCAATTTGGTGCGGCTGGCAGGAATCGAACCCACGACCCCTTGGTTCGTAGCCAAGTACTCTATCCAGCTGAGCTACAGCCGCTCTGGAAAACCGAAAGTATATCACAAAGATGGTAGGGCGTCGCGGACTTGAACCGCGGACCAAAGGATTATGAGCAGGTTCAAGAAATAAAACCTATTACAAATCAATAGGTTACAAGCGGTATACAGAGGTGTGGAAGCAAATGTAGAAGCAACGTTTATTCGCTTGGAACAAGCTGCGGACTGTTAATCTGAGGTTCTCTGGTTAAAACTTAGCTCATTATTTAGACCGATTTTTCTCAGTCATTGCACGTTTTATTACACGGTCGATGACCAAAAGCAAGCTGCATAAATCGATCTGTACAAAGTGCTACTCACTCCAACTCATACTATAGAAATTGTCTACCGTTATGGGGTAACGCCAGCCATCGGGGGCCTTAAGAGTGAAGTCCGGAGCAGCCAGCCAAAATCACAGATTGGGGTATCTAGAAGTATTGTTTTTGTTCATTTAGCACACACGTTTCAAGTGGTACTTGGAGGTGCCAGTTTGTCTTGAGTTTTGAGGTCAAAGTCCGTGGCATCGTGACGTTCGTGTAGTTGATCTGAAAGCTCGCCCCAAGTACGGTTGACCTTTCGACCACGCTGGACGGCAGGGCGTTGAAGAACTTCATTAGCCCATCGCCTTAGATTTTTGTAGCTCTCAACTTGCAGAAACTCTCCCGCACCATAGGCTTCGCCCAGCACCAAGTTGCCATACCATGGCCAAGTGGCCATATCTGCGATAGAGTATTCGTCACCCCCAAGGTAACGGTGTTTGGATAATTCCCGATCAAGTACATCCATCTGCCGTTTCACTTCCATAGTAAAACGGTTGATTGGGTATTCAAATTTCTCAGGCGCGTATGCATAAAAATGCCCAAACCCACCACCCAGATAGGGAGCCGATCCCTGCAGCCAAAAGAGCCAGTTCATAACCTCTGTTCTCGCAGCATTCTGTTTGGGCAGGAACTTGCCAAATTTTTCAGCAAGATAAAGCAGAATCGCGCCGCTTTCAAATACACGACTACCCGTTTCTGTATCAAGAAGTGCTGGGATTTTCGAGTTCGGATTGACTTCAACAAAACCCGATGAAAACTGGTCGCCTACATTAATTCGGATTAGGTGGGCATCGTATTCCGCACCCTTCTCGCTTTGTGTCAGCAACTCTTCGAGCAGGATCGTTACCTTTTGGCCATTGGGCGTACCCAGCGAGTAAAGCTGTAGAGGATGTTTTCCGCGAGGCAGAACAGTTTCGTGGGTCGGTCCCGCGATTGGGCGATTGATTTTGGCCCATTCCCCACCGTTCTCGGCGTCCCACGTCCAGACTTTGGGGGGCACGTATTTGTTAGATTCAGACATGTTTGTGGTCTCTTTTCTTAATGTTAAGTTCAACTGTTTTTCCCAGTGAAGCCAGTTCTTGAAAAAGCGATTGGTGTCGAGGGAAAGTAGAGTTTGATCAAGAGTTTCTTCTTAAGATTATTGAGATATCAACAAAATTTAAATTCTACAAATCGCTATTTGAACTACCAGTTTGTTCATTCACCAACGCAGCGATTGCATGAAGTACGTCCAATGGTTCGGCACGCAGCCGATAGTCAGACTCAATATGCGCAAAATGAATGAGCCCATCGCGACCAATAACGTAGGTAGCCGGTAAGGGAAGAACCCAGCGCCCGTTTCCGTTCAGCACAGGAAGATCGTTCCCCACTTTGCTGTAAAGATCAATCAATGGCTGTGGCATTTCAAACGCAATGCCAAATCCATTCGCCGCTGTTAAGGCTGAATCGCTTAGCACTGAATAAGCCAGTTCGTTTTTTTCGGCCGTCGAGAGCGAATTGTCTGGCGTCTGAGGTGACACGGCAACCAACTTTCCGCCCAGATGGGCGAGGGCATCCAATTGATGCTGCCATGCCCGCAACTCCAGATTGCAATACGGGCACCAGCCACCTCGGTAAAAAATAACAACCGTCATGCTTTCCCGCCACAGGTCGGCAAGGCGAACTGGCCGGCCTGTCGCATCAGGTAGGGTGATGTCAGGGGCTTTATCACCCACTTGAAGGGCATGGGTTTCGATGCCTGTAGCCTTCAAGTCGGCTGTTGCACTTTCCATCATCGCCAAGCGCTCAGCGGGCGCGCGCTGAATGAAGCCAGCTTTGTACTCGGCCAATTGTTGTGTAAGCGTAGAGGTGTCCATATTGCATTTCCTTGTTGTGATCAGCTATTTTTAGCTTGAGTGGTTGAAGAGGTCACAGCTACCAGCAAACCCGCCATCACCAGCAAGAGGCCTAGGGTTTCAAAAGTTGCGGGCACATGGCCCAAGACTGGCCACGCCAGCATGGCTGCCAAACCTGGCGCCAAGGCCGGGAAAACCGCTGCCCGTGAAGGTCCAAGAAGCGACACCATTTTTGAATAGGTGTAAAGCGTGCCAGCTCCAGCAATCACGCCTTGTATCAGTACCTCGACCCAAAACACATTAGGTTCAGAAGCCAAAAGTCCCTCTCCCCCTGTGAAAAATAAATACGCTGGAACGTAAGTCAACAACGCGCTGAATGAGATAACAGACGTAGCCAGCAAGGGGTCAAGCCGATGTTTACGCAACACGATTCCGAAGCCTGACCACAGTGTGCCTGCAACCAAAAACATCGCGTCGCCTAATGCTGCGCGAAGCGTCAGGCTGGCGGCATCGACACCGGAAACCAGCACCAAGCCAATCAGAACAACTGTCATGCCTGACAGGCGTCGCAGTGTCATCCGGTCGCCCAACACCAAAGCACCAAGCACCATACCCATCACACTCATGGACGCAAAAGGAAACACAGCGGCATGGCTGGCAGGCGCAAATTGCAAGGCACCGAACATCAACAAACCGAAGGGTGTTCCTGCAAGAAAAGCGACTAGCAGCCACACCCGCCAGCGCAAAGTGAATTGCTTTATGTCTCGGCGTACAGCCAATGCCAAAATGGGCAGAGTCAATAAACCGGCAACACCGAAGCGGAGCACAGTCAAGTCTGGCGATGACAGACCATGTGAAATCCCCCATCTTGCGAACACGGTGTAAAGCGCACCGATGCTGGCAGCAATCAGACCGACTGCTATACCTTTCATCAATTGACTCCTGTCAGGACTGCTTTGTATGGGCATATTCAACGTGGTTACTTTTCCTTGCAGTCTTTGATCTTGAGTTAGCCTGAGCTCTTTTAAGCGTTTAAAGCAGGGGCAGGTGGAAAATCCACTGGTACCTTGGTTACGCCATGCAAGTAGTTGCTGACCGTTTTATCGCCCATGATGACGATGGCGTCCACCAGGTTTTCCTTGGTCCATCCTGCGGCAAAAAAACCATCCAACAATGCTGGGTCAATATGGCCGCGGCTCTCAACAACACTTTTGGTGAGTCGCGCCAATGCGTCAAATTTGGGATCAAAGCTGGCGTGACCATGACGAATTTCGATGATCTGTTCAGAAGTAAAACCGACCATGCCACCAAGTGCGGTGTGTGCTGCCAAACAGTATTCGCACTTGTTAACTTGACTGGTGACCAAGTTGACCACCTCGCGAGCTTTACCCATCAGGCTACTTTTGGCGTTCTGAAATGCCAAATAGGTGGGCAACGCATTCTCGGAGTGCGCGAAAGTGGCATACAAATTGGGAACCATGCCCAGTCCCTTTTTGAGGTTGTCAAAGAGTGCTTGGTTCGCAGGGCTGACGCTGGCATGGGTTGGAACGGGAAATGTGTTCATGATGAACTCCTAGGTTGTGATTGGATGCAGTGAAGTTTGATTCAATCTTTTTAGAAGCGCTAGACATGAAAAGAGACTAACATTTAGTCCATTAAAGAATATATTGAGGAAATAATGGATCGACTGACAGCAATGGAAACTTTTGTGCGCGTGGTGGAAAGCGGGAGTTTCTCAGCTGTGGCCCGCGAAACAAGCACCACGCAAAGCGGCGTGAGTAAACAGGTTGCTGCGCTGGAGCGCCAATTGGGTGCACAGTTGCTGAGTCGAACAACACGCTCCTTAGCCTTGACCGAGGCTGGTGAGCGCTACTTTGCGCAAGCAAGACGACTGGTTGCCGAAATTGCTGAGGCAGAGTCTGAGCTTCGTCAAGGTGAGCAGCAACTGAACGGCTGGCTTCGCGTGGCCGCCTCTGTTGGCTACGGGCGTTTAAAGTTGATGCCATTGGTAAAAACGTTCCTCGCCGCGCACCCTAATGTGAAAATTGACTTAAAACTTAACGACGGATTTATCGATCTGGTCGAAGGGGGCATCGATGTTGCGATACGAATTGGTGAACTGGCTGATAGCTCTTTAATTGCCAGTCGAATCGGAACCACAAAACGAGTTTTGATTGCCAGCAGCGCCTATCTAAATTCGTTGCCAAAGGGCCTGAAAGTCCCACGTGAGCCGCAGGATCTTTTGCAGCACAACTGTATTGTTTATTCTGAACTCGCAACGCAAAACGCATGGACATTCACGGCCGGGCCTCATGCGTCTGAAGATAATGGCTCACAAGTCACCATCCTTTCGCAAGGCAATCTGCAAACGAACAGCAGTGAAGTGATTCGTGCTTCTGTTCTTTCGGGCATGGGTATTGGCTATTCACCGACTTGGTTGTTCGAGGATGTGATTGAGTCGGGAGATTTGCAGATACTGCTACCCGACTGGCTTACGCCAGCTTTACCCATTCACATTGTCAGTCCCCCTCAGAGGCGCCAATCAGCAAAGGTGCAAGCCTTTGTGCGCCATCTGAGTGATTGAGTGAAAAAATTGAATTGCAATAACCAATGATTCACCCTCACCTTCGCGAATTGGCTCAAGAAATAAGAGCCTGCACGCTTTGCTCGGCTTACCTTTCATTGGGTCCTCGGCCGATCATTCAAGTGAGCAATTCAGCAAAAATTTTGATAGTTGGACAAGCCCCAGGACGTCGAGTTCATGAAACGGGCATCCCTTTTGATGACCCCAGTGGCAATCGGCTGCGTGAGTGGATGGGCATAGACAAAAGCGTTTTTTACGATGAGTCGAAAATTGCGATCGTTCCGATGGGTTTTTGCTTTCCGGGAACTGGTAAGTCAGGTGACCTTCCACCAAGGCCAGAGTGTGCTGAGACTTGGCGAAAGAAATTACTTAATGAGTTACCTCAAATTTCCCTGACTCTGGTCATAGGTCAGTACGCCCAAGCCTGGCACTTAGGTCAATTAGCAAAAGAAAATTTGACAGAAACAGTCAAGGCTTGGAAAGAATTTGGTCCAAAGATCATTCCATTACCTCACCCAAGTCCTAGGAACAATATTTGGCTGAAAAAGAATCCATGGTTCGTGCAGGAGGTTTTGCCCAGGCTTCAATCGGAAATCAAGTCATTACTCGTTTGATAGACACATTTGTTTGGTCACCAGCCTACCAACTACAAACCAATTTCACGGCATATGGCACGGTTTTCAATTCCGATGCCGCTCAAATGATCAAGTTCGACTTCCGAACGTAGATCCGAACTTTTTCCCAAACTGGTTCGAGCCCCGCGCGTAGATCCGAACTTTTGCCTCAACTGGTGCGAGCCCCGCGCCTAGCATCTAACTTTTCGCGTGTATTTTTTCTCCAAGCATTGCTCATCTTGGGTCGGCGGAATTAAGCATCAAAATTGTGCGATCCGCCACGCATAAGACAGGTCCACTTCGCGCGATTGGCAATGTGATACACGCAGGCAGGCAGATGGCGACGGCTGAAGCAAAAGTTCTTGATGAATCAGGTCGTTTGTATGCCCATGCAACCACAACGTGTTTTGTGTTCGAGGTCCCTACAAGTCTTTAGTCTAGAAACCTAAACCGTTGTAAACAAATGTAGTTGCTTACCGTCTTATCACCAATGATCACAATGGCATCCACCAAATTTTCCTTTGTCCAACCAGGCGCGAAGAATTCTTCGACCAATGCTTGATCAACGGGACTACGGCTTTGAGCTATACCTTTAGTTAAGTCTGCTCATCATCACCCGGAAACTTGTCACCGTCAATAACTTCATAGCTAAAGGCTCTACGACAACCAGTAAATTTGCCTTGAGCTAGCTTTTATTGTTTGTTTTTGATGCCTGCAACGCCTGAACCAACAAGTCCACTACAACACGTACTCTTGGTGCCAGCCCGCTGCGGTGCGGATAAAAGATCGAGATGTCAAAAGGTCGCGACACATGTTGGTGTTGCAGCAATCGCACCAGGGCGCCAGTTCGCAGTGCCTCGATCGCATGGTGCTGAGCCAACTGAGCAATGCCTTGGTGCAGCGACGCGGCGTCTGCAACGACTTCGGGAGCGGTGAGAAGCAAGCTTGGCTTTTCGTCCATCCTGTGCACTTTGTTTCCTACCTTGAAGTTCCATTCGGACATACTTCCAGACGCAAAGCGCAAACCAATGCGGCGATGATGCGCTAGCTCCGTCCAGTCTTTGGGTATGCCATTGGCTTTCAGGTAGGCCGGCGACGCGACCAGGACTGTGGAGACCTTGCTGACGCGCCTGGCCACCATGCCTTTCGGCGGCTCTTTCCCGCCACGGATTCCGATGTCAAAACCTTCTTTCACCAGATCCACGATCTGGTCCGAAAGATTGAGTTCGATGCGCAACTGGGGATACCGGTCCAGGATGCGCGCAACAACCGGCAACACGAAGTTTCGGCCATATCCCGCCCCGCAACTGATACGGACTAATCCGCTCAAGTCTGCGTCGGGTTTGGACACTGCGCCTGCCTCTTCGAGTGCCTGCATCGCCGCACGTGCCCGCTCCACCACGCGCTCGCCCTCAGGGGTAAGTGCAAGCTGGCGAGTCGTTCTGTTGAAAAGGCGAACGCCCAGGCGTGCTTCCAGCAGACCTATGCTTTTACCCACGGCGGCAGGGGTGATGCCGAGCTGCCTGGCAGCCTCGGAGAAGCTTCCCGCATCTGCCACTTTAACTGCGGCCACAAATCCGGGCCAGTTCTTCTGTATGTCTTCCATGTTGGGATTATCAACTTTAAGTATCAAGAAGTTCTATTGGAAGTGTCTTTTTCAATAGAAATCCATTGGCAACAATCACTCAATAAACAACCGAAAGGACTCTTTCATGAACAAAATTCTTGTAACCGGCGCCAGCGGCAACATTGGCGCGCCACTCGTAGAAGCACTGCGCGCCTCCGGCGCAGACTTTGAAGTCATGCGCTCCAAAGCAGTGGTAGGCAGCGCTGCGCATGTTGCGTCGTTTTCCGATGTTCCAAGTCTTCAAAAAGCATTTGCCGGTATCGACACTTTGTTTGTCTTGCTGCCGCTGGTGCCCAACAAGCTGCAATTTGCACGCAATGTGGCCCAGGCTGCCAAAGCGGCACGCGTCAAGCACATCGTTCGCACCAGCGGCGCTGGCGCTGACCCACAAGCTGCTTTTGCATTACCCCAACTTCAGGGCAGCATTGACCAGGTGTTCGGCGACACGGGCATTGCAACCACCTTTCTGCGCCCAGCGGGGTTCATGCAGAACTATTCGGGCTACATGGCTGGTATGGTAAGAGCCGGCACCGTGTATGGCGCCACCGCTGACGCGCCGCAAAGCCTCATCGACGTGCGTGACATTGCTGCCGTTGCCGCTACCGTGTTAACCAACCCGCAAGCTCACGCTGGCAAGGCCTATACGCTTACCGGCAGCGAGGCACTGACCGACAGCCAGAGAACGCAAATTCTCAGCGACGTGCTAGGCCGGACTGTCAACTTCGTCGAAGTGTCACAGGAAGCGGGCACGGCCAGCATGGTGCAGATGGGCATGCCACCCAGTATTGTTGAATGGCTGTCTTCGCTCAATGCGCTCATTGCGGCCGGATATGCCGGCGCCGTCAGCCTGGATGTGCAGGACCTTTTGGGCCGTCCTGCGATAGGATTCAGGCAGTTTGCTCATGACTTCCAGGGAGCCTTGCTATGACCAGCATGACTTCAGAAACCAGCCCGCCCCTGGCCCTGTTTTCATTGGGCAATCTCGTAGTCGGTACCGGCGCGTTCATCCTTGCCGGGATATTGGGCAGCATCAGCGTGGATTTGGGTATTGGGGTTCCGGCAGCGGGGCAGGCAATGACGGCATATGCGCTATCTACCGCCCTGCTGGCCCCCTTTTTATTGGTGCTCACGGGCAAGCTCAGACGCAAACAGGCCATGGCATTGGCCTTGGCCCTCTTTGCGATGGGCAACCTGGTGTGTTCGTTCGCCGGCAGCTTGACCACGCTGCTGTTGGGACGGATTTTAATGGGCGCTGGTGCTATGTTCACGCCCATCGTGGCGGGACTTACGGTCGCAGGATCTCCGCCCGCCCAGCGCGGCAAAGCGCTGTCGTTGGTCTTTCTTGGCATCAGCTTGAGCTATGTGGTGGGGCTTCCCATGGGCACATGGCTGACATCCGTGCAAAGCTGGCGTCTCCCGATTCAAGTCGTGGCGGCTGCCAGCATGCTGATGCTGGCGGTGCTAATGTGGCGTGTACCCGCGAGTCTGCAATCGCCAGGTGCAAGCTTCCAGGGCGCGGTTGCGCTGATTCGCAAGCCTGCAGTAGGACTGTCTTTGCTGCTGACGCTCCTTTACTTCACCGCCATCTTCACTTTGTTTGGCTATATCGGCCCAGTACTGCAAGCCCTAGGGCCCATGTCGGTATCGCAGATGTCTTTGACACTACTGGCAATTGGGGTATCCGGTGTCCTTGGCACCCTGATTGGCGGCTGGGCAACTGATCGCTTTGGCCCCCTTAGGACACTTCAAGTGCAGTTGGTCATCTTTTTGGTTGCGCAGGTGGTAGTGCCCCTTACGGTTGGAAACTACGCGGCCATTCTGGCAGCCTTGCTAGTATGGGGAACAGCAGGCTTCGGAATGATGCCGCCGCAACAGGCCAGGCTCGCAGCGGCGTCAGCAAAAAATGCACCGCTGCTTTTGTCTCTGAATACCTCCATGCTCTATTTTGGAACAGCATTGGGCTCAATCGTTGGTGGCACTTCCAGTGCTTATCTGGGGTTTGGTCAAATCGCATGGGCCGGCATTCCATTTCTTGCACTCGGGCTGATGACATTGCGGGTGCGCGCAGAACGGGATTAGGGGAGCGGCTCTATGGCTCGGACAAAGCAGCAAGTTGCAGTTGCGAAGACAGGTACCCAATTACCGGCAAACTCATACCATCCGCAAGACCGCAAGCAATGGAGGAATTGGTTGCAAATACATCACGCCCGGCCTGACGGAATCTGGTTAGTGTTCTGGAAAAAGGCGAGCGGACGCGCTCTACTCTCGTATGACGAGGTTGTAGAGGAAGCCTTGTGTTTTGGCTGGATTGACAGCAAGCCTAACAAGCTGGATGAGCATCGGTCTCTTTTATGGATCGCTCCAAGAAAGCCCGGGACCGGGTGGTCGCGACTCAACAAGAATAGGGTTGAGAGGTTGATTGCCAATAGGCAAATGGACCTAGCAGGACTTGTCAAAGTGGATGCCGCAAAAGCGGATGGCTCGTGGACAAAGTTAGATGCTGTTGAAAATCTGGAAATTCCTGATGACTTGCGCAATGCGCTGGCGCAATTACCCGCGGCATCGAGCTACTTTGATGCTTTTCCGCGGTACGCGAAGCGGGGCATACTGGAGTGGATCGAAATTGCCAAAAAGGCAGAAACGCGGGCCAAGCGCATTGCCGAGACTGCCAAATTGGCGGCTGTCAATGAGAGAGCCAATCAGTGGCGGAAATAATGAACCTTTCCCAAATCCAATTGCTCAAAAAGCTAGTTCAAATGGTTCAGTAAGCGATGCAGATCTTGAGACACTTACGCTCATTTATTCATTAATGGAATCAAGCAAGTCAAAGTGCTTGGAGCTTGATTTCCCTACACATCATGTTCAGTCCCCAAAAATTTCTGAAACTGATGCTTTTTTGACAATATTCAAGAAGTTACTAGGTGGTGCAGTACCCGTATAAAGTAATTGGCTGTTTAATGAAAAAAAAGCCACTGACCGAAATCAGTGGCTTTTCCATTGTTGGTAGGGCGTGACAGACTTGAACTGTCGACCAAAGGATTCTGGTTTGTGTAGCTTTCACTACTCCCTGGACTATGCCTTCACCATTGCTTGCGCTTTAGGTGGACGCCGTCTAGTCTCTACACGTTCAGAGTGCTTTCGCACTTAGCTTCGCTCGGCATTGGCATATCTTGCGACTTAGCTTTCACCGAATTTGACGTCATTCACACGAGTGGTTTCCCCTCTCGGTGCACAATTTTTATGAGTCCTCTGCTCTAACCAACTGAGCTAACGCCCCTTAAAACATCTTGATTCTAGGCTCTAGACCGACTTAACTCCCCTGCTGAAAAATTAAGCAAAGTGTGGAAGCGGTGTAGAAGCAATTTATCGACTTAAGGGCTTAATAAGTCGTTGATCTCATTGAGGATTTACAGACAACTTAAGTTCTAAAATTGTTTATGAGTCCTCTGCTCTAACCAACTGAGCTAACGCCCCAACCTCAGCGCCAGATTGTAGAGGCTTCACAAACTGCAATTCCCACATGACACCTTGACTCAGAGCAGTTAGGTCTTACGTAGTTGTCGTTGGTGTATAGATTTGGTCATCGCTCGCGTTGGAACCAGTGCGCTTGCCTCAAACTTAAAGCAGTCGTTCTCTATTTATGGCTGAGTGCATGGCTCACCAACTTGGAGGTGATGTCCACAATTTGAATCATTCGGTCATAGGCCATGCGTGTAGGGCCTATGACGCCTAACGTACCCACCACATGGCCATCAACTTCATAGGATGCGCTGACCACGGACAACTCTTCCATCGGCACAATTTTGCTTTCGCCTCCAATGTAGATACGCACACCCTCTGCTTGGGCTGAGCTGTCGAGCAAGCGGACCAATTGGGCTTTTTGCTCAAACAAATCAAAGGCTCGGCGCAGGTTACCCATATCGCTGGAAAAATCGCTCACCGACAGCAAGTTGCGCTCGCCGCTGATGACCACATCGTCTTGCGCTTGGGTGAGTGCCTCGGTACTCACCTGTACAGCAGCCTGCATCAGGCTGGCAATTTCCCCACGCAGCGACTCCACCTCAGCCAACAGCTTCTCACGCACTTGCTCAATCGCCATACCAGCAAAATGATGATTCAAGTAGTTAGATGCCTCGACCAACTGTGACGCGGTGTACTCCGTCTCAGTGAACAGCACGCGGTTTTGCACATCCCCCTCAGGCGACACGATGATGACCAACACACGGCGGTCCGACAAGCGCAAAAACTCAAGGTGGCGAAACACCGAACTGCGTCGCGGCGCAATGACCACACCCACAAATTGCGACAAGTCCGACAACAAATGGGCCGCATTGGCAATCACCTTTTGCGGTTGATCTGGTGCCAAGTGAGGAGAAGGCATTTGGCTGCGCTCGGCAGTCAGCATCGTGTCCACAAAGAGTCGATAGCCGCGCGCGGTGGGAATGCGTCCAGCCGAGGTATGGGGGCTGGCGATCAGGCCCAGCTCTTCTAGGTCGGACATCACGTTGCGGATGGTGGCAGGCGACAGCTCGATGCCCGTGGCCCGAGACAACGTGCGAGAACCGACGGGTTGCCCGTCAGCGATGTAGCGCTCTATCAGCGCTTTGAGCAATAACTTGGCGCGATCGTCTAGCATGTGGAATCTTTGGCGAATTTTAATGATGTAATTTACCCATGAAATCGAAGTTTCGTCAGATTGCCTTGTTTGGCAAATACCACGCCTCGGTGGGCAACGCCAAGCCTTCCTCCAAGAAGACTTTAGAGGACATCGCTCAGTTCTTGCACACGCAAGGCTGCGAGGTCGTCCTCGAGCACGACACGGCCGCTGGCTCAGGCCTGAGCGGCTACCCTGTGATGGGCATTGAAGACATCGGCAAGTCATGCGACCTCGCCGTGGTGGTCGGAGGCGATGGCACGATGCTGGGCTATGCCCGTCAACTGGCACCGCACAACGTGCCCCTGATTGGCATCAACCAAGGCCGCTTAGGTTTCATCACCGATATTCCACTGAACGAAGTTAAAAACACCTTGAGCACGATGCTGGGCGGTGCTTATGAAGAAGACCGACGCGCCTTGATGCGCGCCAAGGTCTGGCGTGATGGGCACTGCGTTTTTAACGCCCTCGCGCTCAACGATGTGGTGGTCAATCGCGGGGCTACGTCGGGCATGCTGGAAGTCCGCGTGGCGGTAGACGGTCGCCTTGTGGCGAACCAACGTGCGGACGGTCTTATCATTGCAACCCCTACAGGGTCTACGGCTTATTCGCTGTCCGTTGGGGGGCCTTTGTTGCATCCTTCGCTGCCAGCTTGGGTCTTGACCCCTATCGCACCGCACACCTTGTCAA
The DNA here is from genome assembly GCA_903886485.1 of uncultured Burkholderiales bacterium. Taxonomy (GTDB): domain Bacteria; phylum Pseudomonadota; class Gammaproteobacteria; order Burkholderiales; family Burkholderiaceae_C; genus Limnohabitans. The sequence continues at coordinate 423,606 of CAISMH010000017.1, read as the reverse complement.
ACCGACCCATCGTGTTGGCGGACACCGGCGAAGTGACGATTGACTTGATCGCAGGCCGCGACGCCAGCGCCAACTTTGACATGCAGTCACTCGCTTCACTGCTGATTGGTGACCGTATCACCGTGAAACGCTCCAACTACCACGCTCGATTTTTACATCCACGTGGCTGGAGCTATTACGACACCTTGCGTCAAAAACTTCACTGGAATGAGGGTGTTGCATGAGTTTGCAACACATCGTTTTGCGCGATTTCGTGATCGTGCGCGAACTCGATCTCGATTTATCGAGTGGTTTTTCTGCGCTCACTGGCGAGACCGGCGCGGGCAAATCGATACTGATTGACGCGCTGCAATTGGTGCTAGGTGCGCGCGCCGAGAGCAGCGTGGTGCGCGAAGGTGCCGCCCGTGCTGAGATTTGTGCCGAGTTCAACACCACGCCTGACATTTTGAAATGGCTGGACGAGGAAGGCTTTGCCGACATCGCGGCTGATGACCACCTGCTCCTCAAACGCACGATTGACGCGCAAGGTAAAAGCCGCGCGTGGATCAACGGTAGCCCAGCCACGGCCACCCAGCTACGCGCCTTGGGCGACATGGTGCTCGACATTCACGGCCAACACGCGTGGCAAAGCCTGACCCGCCCAGAGGCTGTGCGCGGTTTGCTCGATGCCTATGCGGGCGTCACACTGCACAACCTCACCCACGCATGGACCCAATGGCGCCAAGCCACCCAAGCCTTGCATGACGCGCGGACCGCACAAGCCACACTGCAAGAAGAACGTGAACGCTTGTTGTGGCAGATCGCGGAGGTCGACAAACTCAGTCCTGCCATGGATGAGTGGTCCGACCTCAACAGTCAACACACCCGTTTGTCCAACGCGCAAGCTTTGATGGATGCGGCACAAAGTGCCACACACGCCTTGGAAGACGACGACAACGGCGCGTTGCGCCTGCTGGCCAAAGCGCAAGACGCATTGCAAGACCAAACCGATGTAGAGCCAGAGTTCAGCGCACTGGTCGACGTATTGGCCTCTAGCCTCGCACAAGCGGGCGACGTGGCGCACTCGCTTAACGCCTATTTGAGCCGCACCGAGCTGGACCCTGCACGCTTGCAAACACTGGACGAGCGCCTGTCGCTGTGGATGTCTTTGGCGCGCCGCTTCAAGCGCACACCGCAAGAGTTGCCCGCGCTCCATCAAGAGTGGAAAGACCGTTTGCTACAGCTGGATGCGGCCACCGATCTCAATGCCCTTGAAGCCACAGAAGCCAAAGCCGCAGACAGCTATCAAGCACAAGCCCGCAAGGTGTCGCAGGCCCGCACACAAGCCGCGCCCAAACTGGCCAACGCCATCACCCAAGCCATGCAAGGTCTGGGCATGCAAGGTGGGCGCTTTGAGGTGCAGCTAGACAAAGCAGCGCAAGCCACTGCCAGCGGCCTAGAGACCATCACCTTCTTGGTCGCAGGTCATCCGGGAAGCACACCGCGCCCAGTCGGTAAAGTGGCATCCGGGGGTGAACTCTCTCGCATCGCCTTGGCAATTGCGGTGACCACCAGCGAGCTGGGCACCGCACAAACACTGATCTTTGACGAGGTCGACTCTGGTGTGGGCGGCGCTGTGGCCGAGACCGTCGGGCGCCTCATGAAGCAACTTGGCCAAGACCGCCAAGTCTTGGCCGTCACCCACTTGCCGCAAGTCGCGGCTTGTGCAGACCACCACTTGCTGGTGTCCAAACGTAGCGATGCACAAGGCACGTCAAGCCAAGTCTCGGCCCTGACTGGCGATGCCCGTGTGAGCGAAATTGCACGCATGTTGGGTGGCGAAAAAGTCTCGGACACCACCCTCGCGCACGCACGAGAAATGCTTCAAACATCTGCCAAGGCAAGCAAAAAATGAAACAAGAACTGGTGCTCATTACCGGCATGTCGGGCTCAGGCAAGTCCGTGGCTTTGAATGCACTGGAGGACGCGGGCTATTACTGCGTTGACAACTTGCCACCTGAGTTGCTGTTGCCATTTGTGCAATTGGAAGAACAACAAAGCATTGGCAAAGTCGCCATTGCGATGGACGTGCGCAGCGCCAGCTCCTTGCCTTTGGTGCCAGCGCAACTGGCTCATTTACGCACCATGGATGTTGATGTGCGCCTGTTGTTCTTGGATGCGACCACCGAAATTTTGGTGCATCGATTCTCTGAAACACGCCGCCGTCATCCACTGTCCCGCCAAGATGGGTCGGACGTGGTGCGTGACCAGCAACGGGACTTGGTGGAGGCGATTGAGTTTGAGCGCGAACTCCTGTCCGAACTGCGCGAAGAGTCGCACATCATTGACACCAGTCTGTTGCGCAGCAGCAAGTTGCAGGGCTATATCAAATCTCTGATTTCAGCCCCTGCGACGCAGCTGACCTTGATGTTTGAATCCTTCGCGTTCAAGCGCGGCATCCCTGTGCATGCCGACTATGTGTTTGATGTGCGAATGTTGCCCAACCCACACTATGAGCCTGCGTTGCGCCCCCTGACGGGCCGTGATGAACCTGTCGCCAATTGGCTGGCCGAGCATGGCGCAGTGGAAAAAATGGCGAGCCAAATCACCGACTTCATGAACACATGGCTACCGGACCTCAACCAAGACCACCGCAGCTACGTGACCGTGGCGATTGGTTGCACAGGAGGGCAGCATCGCTCGGTGTATTTGGTGGAGTTGCTGTCCAAACGATTTGCGCAAGAGTGGGTCACGCTCAAACGTCACCGTGAATTGGATGTGGCGCCCTAAGGCGTCAACAATTTACGCACAGGTGCAGGCAGGCCCAGCGCAGGCCAGTCGGCTTGAAGCACCCATTGCCCGTCCCCCACCGCGGCACCCAGTTTGGCAGCAATGGGTAATGTCAACTGCACAGGATGCAAATGCAAATCTTTGTGCGTCAGTACATGCTTGAACACGGCAGCTTCCTGCAATTGAACACGGTACTTCGCAGGCAGCGCCGCTTGCAAAGCCTCAAAGCTCTCAAACACAGGCAAGCAATACAACCCCGCCCACACGCCAATTTGCGGACGCTGCATCAGCCAGACATCGCCCTTGACCGTCTGGGCTTGCAGCAACCACAACTGCTCTGACGTGCGCTTGAGCTTGCGCGTTTTGACGGGGTAGCTTTCTGGCTGCCCTTCTCGTTTGGCGACGCAAGCATTGGCCACCGGGCATTGCCCGCATTGCGGTTTTTTGGGTGTGCAGATGGTGGCACCCAAATCCATCACGCCTTGTGTGTAGCGTGGCATAGCTTGGGTCACATCACGCTGAGGCAGCATGGTTTGAGCGATGGCCCACAACTCTTTTTCCACACGCGAAGATGCCAAATCTTGTTTGAAACCCAAATAACGGGTCAGCACGCGTTTGACATTGCCATCCAAAATGGCAATGGGTTCGCCAAAGCACAACGAGGCCACCGCCGCCGCCGTGGAACGACCAATGCCTGGCAAGGTTTGCAAAGTTTCGGAGCTGCGGGGGAACACCCCGCCATGTAAGGCCACCACCTCTTGGGCTGCACGATGCATATTGCGAGCGCGGCTGTAGTAGCCCAAGCCACTCCACAAGCCCAACACCTCATCTTGGTGGGCCGCTGCCAAATCGGCCACGGTTGGAAAGCGTGCCATGAAACGGGCAAAGTATTCACGCACCGTGCTGACCTGCGTTTGCTGCAACATGACTTCTGACAGCCACACGGCATAAGGGTCTTGCGTGTTTTGCCAAGGCAAGTCGTGACGACCATGTTTTTTTTGCCAAGCCACCACGGTGGTGCCAAAGTTCATCTGGGGTGTTCTCATGGTTTTTGGCAAGTGGGGCAGTAATAAGTGGATCGCTGGCCTTGTTGGATTCGCCTGATCGTCGTGCCACAGACTCGGCATGGCTCACCTGCGCGATCGTAGACATGGGCTTCGAGCTGGAAGTAGCCTTGCTGACCATCGGCACTCGAGAAATCACGCAAAGTACTGCCACCTTTTTTCACCGCACGGGCCAATACATCCATGATGGCCAAACGCAGCTTCTCCGCACGTGGACGGCTGATGCGTTCTGCCCGTACCGTTGGTCGAATGCCAGCCAAAAACAAGGCCTCTGACGCATAAATATTTCCGACCCCAACCACCAACTCGCCGCCGAGTAAGACTTGTTTGATGACGGTTTGACGTTTGCGCAATCCGGCGTGAAATGCGTCCAAGCTAAAACCGCCATTCAGAGGCTCCACGCCTAAGTGCCCCAACAGCTTCACGGCTTGGGCGCTTTGTTCGCTGGGTGCATACACCACGGCCCCAAAGCGGCGAGGGTCATTCAGACGCAATAAGCCTTGGGTGGTGTCCAAATCAAAGTGGTCATGTGCTTGTGCAGGACTCCTGTCATCGCTGAAACGCAAGCTGCCCGACATGCCCAAATGACACAACAACAAGCCGCTATCCAAATCCACCAACAGGTACTTACCGCGTCTGCGAACGCCCAGCACCCTGTCGCCCACCAACGCGTCAGGCTCACAACCCAATGGCCAGCGCAGCGGCTTGCCGAGTCGCACCGCCGTGATGCGCGCACCTGCGATGCGATCAGCAAAGCTCAAGCGAGTCACTTCAACTTCAGGTAATTCGGGCATTGGATATTCAAAAAAAAACAGTCAGCGATTATGATGCGCACATGAAATTCCCCTTGTCTGCAGCCCGTCTTTGGGCATTGCGCCTTGCACTTTTAACCAGCGCGACATGCGTCCTGCCTGCCACGGGGAACGCACAAGTCAGCGACGCGCCAATCGCGGAAAACTCCACGATGACAGGCGAGTTGCTGTATGAGATTTTGTTGGGCGAACTCAATTTGCGCCAAGGTGAAGCTGTCGCTGGGTTCTCGCTTTTATTGGATGCAGCGCGCAAGTCAAACGACGCGCAGGTGTATGACCGCGCCGTTGAAATTGCGCTTCAAGCCCGCTCTGGTGACGGGGCCTTGATGGCTGCTCGCGCTTGGTCACAAGCATGGCCGCAAGACCGCAAGGCCAATAGCCAAGTACTGCAAATTTTGTTGGCTCTCAACCAAGTGCCAGAAAGCCTGGAACCGCTCAAGAAAGAATTGGCTTTCGCTTCTGACTTAGAACGTGACAACGTCATCAACTTGATCCCCCGTCACTATGCACGCGTCACTGACAAAAAACGCGCGGCCAGCGTGGTGGAGTTGGCGCTTGAACCCTATTTAGGCAAATCCAACAACGCCGCCTCTGCCTGGACGACCGTCGGACGCATGCGCGTCACGAACAACGACATGGCTGGCGCACTGGACGCCGCACAAAAGGGGCAATCCGCCGACATCAAAGCCCAAGGGCCCGTGCTGTTGGCTCTTGAGTTGATGACCAAAAAAGTACCGGAGGCCGAAGCCATCGTCACTCAAGCCCTGCGCCGCCAAGAGGGCACTGACTTAGCCATGAGCTATGTTCGCGTCTTGATTGAGCTGGAGCGCTACACCGACGCATCTGAGCAACTCCAAGCCATCACCCGCAAAGACCCCAAGTTGGCTGATGCTTGGTTGGTGCTGGGCTCCTTGCAATTTGAACAAGGCCAAGACAAACAAGCCGAAACATCTTTGGCCCGCTACGTCGCGCTCGCCACACAAGACGCCAACAACACCAACACACGCGGACTCACCCAAGCTCAAACTCGCCGTGCGGCATTGCTGGCACGCCAAGGCAAGATGGACCAAGCGCGTCAACTGATTGCCCAACTGCCCATCCACAACGCGGACGAACAACGCAGTCGCCTGCTCGCCGAGGTCCAGCTTTTACGTGATCACAACCAGTGGCAAGCGGCCTTTGACCTGCTCGCAGCCAACCTTGGCGACGATGTTGACTTGATGTACGAGCAAGCCATGCTGGCAGAAAAACTCCAGCGATTGGATGAGATGGAGAAACTTCTGCGTGCCGTGATTGCTCGAAATCCGAGTTACTACAACGCTTACAACGCACTGGGGTTTTCGTTGGCTGATCGAAACATGCGTTTGCCTGAAGCCAAGCAACTGATCATCAAAGCCCTCACGTTTGCACCCGATGACCCCTTCATCACCGACAGCTTGGGTTGGGTTGAGTTCCGCTTGGGCAATCTCGGTTCAGCGTTGGGTTATTTGCAAAAAGCCTACAAAGAGCGCGCGGATGCAGAAATCGCGGCACATTTAGGCGAAGTACTTTGGAAGATGAAGCGTCAAGATGAAGCCGTGCAAGTTTGGCGCGAAGGCTTGAATACTTCGCCCAATAACGAAACTTTGCAAGAAACCCTGCAACGACTCAAACCAACGCTGTGACCATGCGAATCTTGTGGGCCATCTTGCTGATGGGATTGATGCTGGCAGGCTGTGCGACCCCCAGCCGTCCCGCACCACGAGCAGAGCTTCAGCCCATCCATGCTTCGCAATGGCAAGGCCGCATCAGCGTGAATGTGCAGGGTGACGCGCCCTCATCCATGAGTGCCAGCTTTCTCCTGCGTGGCGATGCCAACAATGGCGAGCTGGATTTGTATTCCCCCCTTGGCACCACTGTGGGTGCTTTGCAGTGGTCACCACAAAACGTTCAGCTCCGCGATGGCAGCTCGCACCAACACTTCCGCTCATTGGCCGAGTTGACCGAAAAAACTATGGGTGCCGCACTCCCCGTGGACGCCATTTTTAGCTGGCTGCAAGGTCGCGAAACACACGCCACAGGCTGGCAAGCGGATCTGTCGGCTGTGTCGCAAGGCACACTCACCGCACGGCGCACAGAGCCCGCACCCGAAGTCACGCTGCGCATCAAGCTCGACCAATAAACCCATGCGCTCGCTCCACCACGTCTTAGCCCCTGCCAAGCTCAACTTGTTTTTGCACATCACAGGTCTGCGCGACGATGGTTACCACTTGCTGCAATCGGTCTTCATGCTGATTGACTGGTGCGACACGCTGCACTTTGACGTGCGCGATGACGCCGTCTTGACACGCGAAGACCTCACCTTGACCCTGCCTGCTGATGATTTGGTCATGCGTGCAGCCCAGGCACTGCAACGCGCCAGCGGCACACATCTAGGCGCACACATCGCAATTGAAAAACACATCCCTGCGCAAGCCGGCATGGGCGGCGGCTCCTCGGATGCAGCCACCACACTGCTGGCGCTCAACCGTTTGTGGCACCTCAATTGGCCATTGTCCAAACTCATGCCTTTGGGCTTGGCTTTAGGCGCAGATGTCCCGTTTTTTTTAGGCGGTCACAACGCATGGATTGAAGGCATTGGCGAGCAAATCAACCCCATCGAATTGCCTGCCGCTCGCTTTGCCGTGCTCAAACCCCACGCAGGTTTGGCAACCGCTGAAATTTTTCATCACCCAGAGCTAAAGCGGGCCACAGAAACTGCTACAATGCCGGTCTTCGTTGTTAATCCTTACGGTTTTGGCCGTAATGACTTGCAGCCAGTGGCCCAAGCGCTGTGCCCAGAAATCACCCAAGCCCTTCAATGGCTTGGCACTTTTGGATTAAGCCCACGCATGACAGGCTCTGGCAGCGCAGTGTTTGCACAGTTACCCGATGGTGTGTTGATTGACTCAGCCCCACACAACTGGCAAATGCGGATCTGCAGCAATATGGCGGTTCATCCACAAGCGGGGTGGGCTGCTAGCGAAAGTTAACGGTTGGTCGCTGCAAAGCGACTGACCTGTGTAGGGGATTCGCCAAGTTGGTTAAGGCACTGGATTTTGATTCCAGCATTCCGAGGTTCGAGTCCTCGATCCCCTGCCAAATTTCTTAAAAGCACACCCGTGCTTGGTTTGCAAGTGACGACTTATTGCGTCATTGGTCTTGAAGCGAAAGTCATACGTCATCATGTCGAACCACACCCCCGACTTCATGGTCTTTACTGGCAATGCCAATCCCACGTTGGCTGCCGAGATTGCAACGCACCTCGGCATCGAAGTTGGCGCCGCCCATGTGGGCCGCTTCTCGGATGGTGAAGTCACTGTCGAAATCAATCAAAACGTGCGCGCCCGCGATGTGTTCGTGGTGCAAAGTACTTGCGCACCGACGAACGAAAGCTTGATGGAATTGCTGATCATGGTGGACGCTTTGAAGCGCGCCTCAGCAGAACGCATCAGTGCCGTCATCCCCTACTTTGGCTACGCCCGTCAAGACCGCCGTCCACGCTCAAGCCGTGTGCCCATCTCTGCCAAGCTCGTGGCCGATTTGCTGCAAACCGCAGGCGTGGCCCGCGTGTTGACCATGGACTTGCATGCTGACCAAATTCAAGGTTTCTTCGATATTCCTGTCGACAACATCTATGCCTCACCCGTGCTGTTGGGCGACTTGCGTACCAAAAACTATGACGATCTGATTGTGGTCTCCCCCGACGTGGGTGGCGTGGTGCGCGCGCGCGCTTTGGCCAAGCAACTCGGTTGTGATTTGGCCATCATCGACAAGCGTCGCCCCAAAGCCAACGTCTCGGAAGTGATGAACGTCATTGGCGACATCGAAGGCCGCAACTGCGTCATCATGGACGACATGATCGACACCGCAGGCACCTTGGTCAAAGCAGCTGAAGTTCTCAAAACACGGGGTGCCAAAAAGGTGTACGCCTATTGCACACACCCCATCTTCTCTGGCCCTGCGATTGAACGCATTGCCAAAGGCGATGCCCTCGACGAAGTCGTGGTGACCAACACCATTCCTTTGAGCGAAGCGGGTCGCGCCTGCAAAAAAATCCGCCAACTCACCGTGGCCCCGTTGATCGCTGAGACGATTCAACGCATTGCCAGCGGCGAGTCGGTCATGAGTTTGTTCTCCGACCAAGACCAGCTGTTCTAAACAGCGTCTGACGTCGTCGAACATCGACCCCGGACTGCATTCATGCCGTCTATTTTTGAAACTGGAGCCACACTGGTCGCGGTGGGTTCTTACTGGAGTTAATTATGAAATTTGTCGCTTTTGAGCGCGCTAAGCAGGGAACGGGTGCGAGCCGCCGTCTGCGTATCACTGGCCGTACACCAGGCATCGTCTATGGTGGCACCGCTGAACCCACACTGATCGAACTCGATCACAACGCGTTGTGGCACGCCCTCAAGAAAGAAGCTTTCCACGCTTCTGTCTTGCAAATGGAATTCGCTGGCAAAACCACCGAAGTGTTGTTGCGCGACGTGCAATACCACCCCTTCAAGCAACTCGTCTTGCACATCGATTTCCAACGCATCGATGCCAACACCAAGATGAAGAAAAAAGTGCCTTTGCACTACTCTGGTGAAGAGAACTCGCCTGCTGTGAAAGTGGACCAATGTTTGATCAATCACATCGCGACTGAATTGGAAGTCTCTTGCATGCCAAAAGACTTGCCAGAGTTCATCGCTGTGGACTTGAGCAACTTGACCAAAGGTCATTCTTTGCACGCCAAAGACATCACCCTGCCCGCAGGCGTGACCGTGGTGGCTCCTGGCAACTCCAACCCTGTGTTGGTCGCTGTGGTTGCCACCAAGGCTGAGGCACCTACACCTCAAGAAGCCGCTGCCGCTGCTGGCACCGACAAAAAGAAGAAGTAATCCGCTGACACGGACACTTGGAACGGCTCACTTCGGTGAGCCGTTTTGCTTTGGAATAATCCGCACATGATCAAGCTCCTTGTTGGCCTGGGCAACCCCGGCACTGAATACGAAGCCACGCGACATAACGCAGGCTTTTGGTGGATAGACACGGCGGCACGCGACCTCCAGGTGTCCTTGCAACCCGATCGCACCTATCACGGCTTGGTCGCACGCACCTCGGTCAAAGGCGAAAACGTGTGGCTGCTTGAACCACAGACGTTCATGAATCTCTCGGGTAAGTCGGTGAGCGCATTGGCTCGGTTTTTCAAAATTCAACCGCAAGAGATATTGGTCGTTCATGATGAGCTAGACATCACACCTGGCGAAGCCAAACTCAAACTCGGGGGCAGCCATGCTGGCCACAATGGCCTGCGCGATATCCATGCACAGCTCGGCACAGACCAATACTGGCGGCTGCGCATTGGCATTGGCCACCCCGGTGTGAAATCAGAAGTTGCCAACTGGGTGCTGAAAAAACCAGCCCCAGACCAACGCACGGCCATTGAAGACTGCATCACACGCACCAGCTTGGCCTTGCCACATTTGCTCGCGGGAGACATGGTCAAAGCCACGCAAATGATTCACACTGCCAAGCCGCCTCGGCCCAAACCACCTCGGCCAACGGCGCTGCCCGGCACGGAGAGCACAGGAGCTGAGGATGGGAAACAAACAAACGTCAAAGGGAATCAGGCAGGGTAAAGCCCACACATGGCCTTTACAGCGCGCGTGGATGGGCTGCTTGATGTTCGTGTCAGCCTCCGCCGCAACGGCCGACCATGCCGTGTATCGATGTGGTGATGCCTACAGTGCTTCTGCACAATGCCAAGACGGCCCTGCAACAGAGCTCATTCAACCCAGTGCTGAACTTCACACCCACACGCCCGACCCAGCCAGCGTCATCAAACAAGCGGGGCGGGAAGCGCAGGCCCTCGAAACCAACCGGCGGCAAACGGCGTATCAAGTGACACCAACGGTGCCCCCAAAACTTGGTGTGCCACAGCAGTCCAACCACTTCGTGACACCCCACAGCACAGAACACAGCCGCACACACGGCAAACACAAACGTAAAGGCCACCCCCAAAGCCCTTACTTCACAGCCAAAGACCCATCAGCATCCGCCAAAAAGAAAAGCAACGCCAAAGCGTTGCCTGCCAAGCCATAGCGCTGCCGTTTACTGAGAGGTTTGCTGCAACAGTCGAAATTTCGCGAGCAAAGCATCACGCCCTTCCACGCGCTCTGGGTTCACCGGAATACACGCCACGGGACAGACCTGCACACACTGAGGCTCGTCGAAATGGCCCACGCACTCGGTGCATTTGTCGGGGTTGATTTCGTAAATCTCGGGCCCTAAGAAAATGGCTTCGTTCGGGCACTCGGGCTCACACACATCGCAGTTGATGCATTCGTCGGTGATCATCAAGGCCATAAGAAATCCATCGGTGGTCCAAAGACTCAATTATCTCGCGCTTGCAATAACCGCTTTTGGCTATACACCGGTTGCTCAGGCAAATCGGCCAAATGCGCGGCATCGGCCCACGCTTGAATGTGCAAAGCACCATCACGCCAAGCCACTTGGTTCAGGCCCGCGTTGGGTATCTCGCAGAGCCGCGGTCCGTTCAGCGACAAGGCCTGTGCATGACGCCACACCATGTCGAGCACCCCCCCGTGCGTGACCACCACCACATGCTCGCCCACATATTGCTGCGCCAGCGCTTGCAAGGCGGCGATCACCCGATCATGGAAAACGCGCGTAGTTTCTGCGCCCTCCACCGCCACATCGGCATCAAACGCCAGCCAGCGCTGCCATGCCTCGGGGTGCTGAGCTTGAATGTCAGGACTGCGCATGCCCTCAAGCACGCCATAACATTGCTCGCGCAAGTCCGCATTCAAGATACACGTATGGCCCAGCACCTCTGCCACAGGCTGTGCCGTTTGTTGGGCACGCAACAAATCGCTGGTGATGAGTCGGGTGGGCACACGGCCCTGTGCTTGCCAATCGGCCATGGCCTGCACCATGCGGGTTTTCAAACGCTGGGCTTGTTCAAACCCCATGTCGTTGAGCGGCACATCCAACTGGCCTTGAAAACGCAATTCGCGGTTCCACGCGGTTTCGCCATGGCGAATGAGTAAAAACTCCGTCACTGAGCCGCGCGCTTGGCCAGCAAGCGTTTGTAGACGCCTGCCGACACCAAGTTTTTGCCATCGTCACCCGCACCCAGCAAAGAGATTTCGCGCACAAAGGTGCTGGAGATGAATTGGTATTTCGCACTGGGCGTGAGAAACACGGTTTCCACCCCGGGCATCAACTCGCGGTTCATGCCGGCGAGTTGAAACTCGTAGTCAAAGTCGGTCACGGTGCGCACGCCGCGCACCATCACGGTGGCGTGGTGGGCACGCACAAAGTCACGGGCCAAGCCGGTGAAAGGCACCACCTCAACCTGTGGGTGGGCGGCCATCGCCTCCCGCGCCATGTCCATGCGTTCGTCTAGGGTGAACAAAGTTTTCTTGTGGTGCGCTGTCGCCACAGCCAAGATCACCTTGTCAAACATCGCCGCCGCACGCAACACAATGTCTTCATGGCCCAAGCTAATCGGGTCAAAAGTGCCGGGGTAAATGGCCACAACTTGCTTGGACATGGACGCTCCTAAGTGTTTCTAACTGTCAAAACTAATTATGCAATTCGACGCAGCAAATGCGCGTGCACGGCTCCCGCCTTGAGATGGCGGTGCAGAGACAAGCCCAGCGGCGCTAACTGCGCGTCTGTCCACGCCACAGGCGCTTCTAGGTACACATAGCCATCGGCCTTCACCGCTTTGGACGCGGCTTGCAAGGCAGGCTCAAACAAAGCGCCATCAAACGGCGGGTCAATGAAAACCAAATCCACGCTGGCGGCTGTGAGTTGCTTTAAGCAAGCCACACCATCGGTACGCAGCACATGCACCTGAGTGGCCTTGAGGCGGTTGACTTGCGTGCTGAGTTGCGCCACCAAAGCGGGGTCCAACTCGCACAATTGCACATGGGCTGCGCCGCGAGAGGCCGCTTCAAACCCCAAGGCACCGGTGCCCGCGAAGGGATCCACACAGCGCCAGCCCAGCAACGACTGACCCAGCCAGTTAAACAAAGTTTCGCGCACACGGTCGGGCGTGGGACGCAGACCCGGCTTGAGGGCCACAGGCAGTTTGGTACGGCGCCATTCGCCGCCGATGATGCGTACCTCGCCCGCACCTTTGTGCCGCTTCTCAACAACGGCTTTGGCGGGGGGGGGATTGAAAGAAGGTGGTGTGCGGGTTTTCATAGAATGGACTGATTCTAGAAACCCCCACACATGTTTAGCTTCTTCAAGAAAAAAATCGCTGGTCAGCCCGATGCCAATGCCACAGGCCACAGCACGACCTCAGACGCCAACGCGCCCCCCTCAGAAGCCGCACCAAAGCAGATGCCCGCCGAGCGCCCACGCGCCAACTGGATGGCGCGCTTAGGCCAAGGCCTGCGCCGCACGGGCCAAACCCTCAGCACCGTCTTCACTGGCACACAAATCGATGACGCACTCTATGAAGAACTCGAAACCGCCCTGCTCATGGCCGATGCCGGTGTGCAGGCCACCGAGTATTTGCTAGCGGACTTGAAAAAACGCGTCAAAGACACGGGCACCACCGAACCCTCCGCCGTCAAAGCCTTGCTGGCGGCGTCCATCGCCGATTTGCTCAAACCTTTGGAAAAGACCCTCACCATCGGCGCACACAAACCCACCATCATCATGGTGGCGGGTGTCAACGGCGCAGGCAAAACCACCTCGATTGGCAAACTCACCCGCCACCTCAGCGACAGCGGCGCTTCGGTGTTACTGGCCGCAGCCGACACCTTTCGTGCCGCAGCGCGTGAGCAACTCGCCGTTTGGGCCACACGTAACACGGTGGAAATCGTCGGCCAAGAAGGCGGTGACCCTGCCTCCGTGAGCTTTGATGCCGTAACCGCAGGTCGTGCGCGTGGCAAAGACGTGGTGCTGGTCGACACGGCAGGTCGATTGCCGACACAGCTACACCTGATGGAAGAGCTCAAGAAAATCAAACGCGTGGTGCAAAAAGCCGAATCCACAGCACCGCACGAGGTGTTGTTGGTGATTGACGGCAATACAGGTCAAAACGCCCTCGCCCAAGTCAAAGCCTTTGATGAAACTTTGGGGTTGACGGGCCTCATCGTCACCAAGCTTGACGGCACCGCCAAAGGGGGGGTGCTAGCCGCCATTGCCCTGTGGGGCCAAAGCCGTGCGGCTGCGGGAGGTTCGGCTGTGCCTGTGTATTTCATCGGCGTCGGCGAAGCTGTGGAAGACCTTGAAACCTTCAGCGCCCAAGAATTTGCCGACGCCTTGCTGGGCTAAACCACGACTTAGGGCTTTAAAACCCCCTTCAAACTGTCGCGCCAACGGCCACAGCGCTCATGCGCTTCCACCACTGGATAACTGTCCATGCGGCCTTGCTTGCGCGACAGCGGTGGCTGGATGTAATAGCCCAAGCCACAACGCAAATGGGTTTCAGATGAGTCGGAATTGAGTACATGCGCGCAGCTCTTGCAGCACTGCACGGCCATTCGCTCCAAGGTCATGGGTGGCATAACGGGCTCCTTAAATACTGTGATTATTTTCAGTATATGTTAAAAAAAACAGTGTTTGAGCCATCTCTTTACCAAGGGTTAACCCACAAACTCCTCAGGGTTTAGCACTCTTGATGCAGGAGTGCTAATATACGTTTTAGTTATCCGAAAGGACTAATTCCATGACTGCAATCACCCATCAGCCATTCGCCATTTCCAATCCTTGGGCACTAGTTCCGTCGCTGGGCAACTTGGATGCCTACATCACGGCAGCCAACCGTTTGCCCATGCTCACGCTGGAGCAAGAGCAGGAGTTCGCACGCCAGCTTAAAAACAACAACGACCTCGAAGCCGCTGGAAAGCTGGTGCTCTCGCACCTGCGTTTGGTGGTGTCGGTGTCGCGCCAATACTTGGGCTACGGCCTGCCCCACGCCGATCTGATTCAAGAAGGCAATATTGGTTTGATGAAAGCGGTCAAACGCTTCGACCCTGACCAAGGGGTGCGTTTGGTGAGCTATGCCATGCACTGGATCAAGGCCGAGATTCACGAGTACATCCTGAAAAACTGGCGCATGGTCAAAGTGGCGACCACCAAAGCCCAGCGCAAATTGTTTTTCAACCTGCGCTCGATGAAGCAAGGCTTCAAGGCCGATGCGTCTGAAGCCACACATCGCCACACACTCAACCCACAAGAGGTAGATGCTGTCGCTACCAAACTCAACGTCAAACCCGAAGACGTTTTGGAGATGGAGATGCGCATGTCCGGCGGTGATGTGCTGCTGGACCCCACACCCAACGAAGACAGCGACGAAGCCTTTGGCCCCATCGCCTACTTGACCGACACCAACCACGAACCCACCGCCATGATTGCCGCCCACCAGCGCGATGTGTTGGCCTCTGACGGCATCGCTGCTGCGCTGAACGTGCTCGACGAACGCAGCCGCCGTATCGTGGAAGAACGCTGGCTCAAAGTGCAAGACAACGGCTCAGGCGGCATGACACTGCACGACTTGGCTGCCGAGTTTGGCGTGAGTGCCGAGCGCATCCGTCAAATCGAAGTCGCTGCCATGAAGAAGATGAAAACAGCGTTGGCCGAGTACGCTTAAAAAGCTGATGGGCAAACGCGAAAGGCTATCCTGTTTGACAGGGTAGCCTTTTTCTTTGAGGTCAAGGTCTGCCGATTGAACACATAGTCACTGTGTTGTTTTCAACAAGGTCTGAATGTCTTGCGCCAACACCTGAGGGCCCACACCGTATCGACTGTACAAACGCAAATTACCTTGTGTGTCGTACACATAGCTTCCCGCTGAATGATCCACGGTGTAGCTGGTAGGCGTTTTGCCATCTACTTTTTTGTAATAGATTTTGTAGTCCTTGGCGACCACCGCCAACTGCTCTGGCGTAGGGATGAACGCCAAGAAGGTGGGATCAAAGTTGGTCATGTAGGCCTTGAGCAATTCGGCCGTGTCACGTGCAGGATCCACCGTCACAAAAACACCTTGCAATTTGTCCGCATCGGCACCGAGCAAGCGTTTGACTTCAGCCAACTCCGCCATGGACGTGGGGCACACATCTGGACATTGCGTGTAGCCAAAAAAGAGCACGACGACCTTACCTTTGAAATCCGAGAGGCTGCGATTTTGGCCGTTGTGATCGGTCAACGTGAACCCCTTGGCGTAATCGGCCCCCGTGATATCGATGGCGTTGAACTTAGGCTTATCAGGGCTGCAGGCGGCCAAGGCGAGGATCACCGAAGCGGACAACAAAAATCGGCGTGTATAGAGAAGCATCAATGATCAACTTCAAAGGTAGTGGTCAATCAACAGTGCCGCAAACAACAGACTGAGATGGATCAAAGAAAAACGAAAGGTCTTGCGCGCCAACTCATCCGAGTAGTTGCGCCACAAGGCCCATCCATAGCCACAGAATCCTAAACTCAAAATGACCGCACAGACCAAGTAGAACCAGCCACTCATGCGGTAGATAAAGGGCATCAAGCAAGCAGCCAGCAACACAAAGGTGTAGAGCAAGATCTGCAAACGTGTGAACTCGTTGCCATGTGTGACAGGCAACATGGGCAAGCCCGACTTGCGATAGTCTTCTAGGCGGTACAACGCCAAGGCCCAAAAGTGGGGGGGGGTCCACAAGAAGATGATGAGGAACAAAATCAAAGCCTCGGGGCTGACCTCACCTGCCATCGCAGCCCAGCCCAACACAGGTGGCATGGCACCAGACGCACCGCCAATCACAATATTTTGTGGCGTGAGCGGCTTCAAGATCACGGTGTAGACCACGGCGTAGCCCACGAACGTTGCAAAGGTGAGCCACATGGTGAGTGGGTTCACCCAGACATACAAAATCCATGATCCGACCACGCACATGAGAGTCGAAAACAGCAGGGTTTCACGGTCACTCAACTCACCTTTGGCGGTGGGCCGCCAAGCGGTGCGCTTCATGCGCGAGTCAATGCCCTTCTCAACCAAGCAGTTAAACGCCGCCGCTGCACCCGCCACAAACCAAATGCCCACACACGCCAGCAAACCCAACTGCACCTCAGGCCAAGACGGCACACCAGGCACAGCCAGCACCATGCCGATGAGGGCACAAAACACAATGAGTTGAATCACGCGTGGCTTGGTCAGCGCATTGAACTGCCGCCAGCGTGATAACAGAGGAAACGTGAAGCTCATAAAAAAGGTCTCGTCACAATCCATTCAACACCGTGCTGCGCGAAGGTCGCGCACCGGTCAACATCCACATCAGCACAATCACCAGCGCCGCTGCGCCACCCGTGTGCATCACTGCTGCAACCAAGGGCCAATCGAACACCACATTCGACAAGCCGGTGAGCAACTGCAACAACAAACATCCCAATAACAGATGAGCGGTCGTTCGCATCGCCGGCACACGGCGCAGCCAAAAGCCCAAGCGAGCCAAATAAGCCAACACGCCATACGCCATCAGACGGTGCACATAGTGAATGGCAGTCAGAGACTCAAACATCAAAGGCTGACCGTTCGTGTCCACCCCTAAATGGCGCCACAAGGTAAAGCCTTGCTCGAAATTCATCAGCGGCCACCAACTGTTTTGACACAGCGGAAACGTATTGCACGCCAGCACCGCATAGTTGGTGCTGACCCAGCCGCCCAACAAAATTTGTAGCGTCAAAAGCAGCAGGCCAAGCCAAGTGGCCGCATACAACATGGGTGTCAACAAAATGGATGGCCGCCGCTCATGGGTCAATCGGTGGCGTTGCACTTGCAACGTCAACAATGCCAACAGCACCAAGCCGCCCATCAAATGCAAGGTGACGATGAGGGGGAACAACTTCATGGTCACAGTCAACGCGCCAAAGGCCCCTTGCACGCAGACCCACAGCAGCGTGACCGTGGGCCACAACACACCGTTGTTCGCGTCTGTGCGCCAGCGACGTACCCACGCAAATGCCGCCAAGGTCAAGATCAAGCCCCCCACGGCCATGGCCATGTAGCGATGAATCATTTCAATCCAAGCTTTGACGTGCGTCACGGGGCCACTCGGCAGTTGGCTTTGCGCAATGGCAATGGCGGACTGCGCGCCCACAGGACTGGCGTGACCGTAGCAACCAGGCCAATCGGGACAACCCAAGCCCGAATCTGTCAAACGGGTGAACGCACCAAACAACACCAAATCAAAGGTAATGAACAAGGTCACCAAGGTCAGGGCCTGCACGCGACGACGGGTGGAAGCCTTCGGGTTACGCAGCCACACCCAACACAAGGGCACCATGGCGACCAAAGCCCCCATGGTGAGCAGGTGCAGAACAGGCGTGAGGTTGTACAGGCTGTCGGTCATGTGTTGCTCGCTTCAGCGTCCAGCCTCATCCCATGAAGCAGCAGCGCGCAACAAACGTTCGATGTCACGCTTGGTTTTCAAAGCACCTTCGGTGCTGAGATGGGCAGGAAAACGCATCATCCATTGGCCATGTGGATCTACTAAATACAAGTGGTCTTGCAACTGATGGCCCTCCGCAGGTTGCAACCATTGCGTCAGCACGTCAGGCTTCACGCGCAACACCGTGGCTTCTTTCAAGCCAGGCAGGATGCTGCTTGGAATCTCTGCATCATCTGACACCAGCCAGACCCAATCGGTACGCGCACGGTCCTTGCCCAAGCCCGTCAAGATTTGGCGCTGCAAATACAACTGGTGTTGGCAATCAGCTGGGCAAGCACCGCCGGCCACACTGATCAACAACCACTGCCCCTTGAGCGAAGGCAACAACATGGACGCTGCGCCCAAGGTCTGTGCTGTCGCGTCAGGCAAGGCGCGCACAGGTTCAATCAAATCACCAAAATTACGGCGTCCTTCTGGCCGGACCACGTAATAGGTGAAATAGGAAGCTACGACTGGCGCTGCACATATCAGCAGCACCAACAACATGCGTAAGCGTCCCATGGCAGTGCGCTTGGCGTCGGCTTGCACGACATCGGAGGGGGTTGGCAAGTCATACACCGTCATCCCAAGTGGGTGCGATGGTTTAGAACGAGGAGCGTCTGGCATGGCGATGAGGTTGAATGAATTGGAACCAAATGTAGAGCATCAACTGCAAGGCAGCGAGTGCGAACCACTGAAAGGCGTAAGCGAGGTTTTTTTCAACCCCTGCGGTGATTTCGGGCCAATCGCGCAGCAAGCCATCCGAAGCGGCATCGGTTTGCAACACGGTTGCCGCCAACGCACCACCTGTTTGCGAGGCGTAGGCTTGCACATCAAGATTTTGCCGAATCTTGGATGTGTCAGACGAAGCCCCTGCCGCCTCTGCGGCTGTACCCAAGTCCATCAAGTGGGAGGGCGACGGTGCAATGCGTCCTTGCACACGCACCATGCCTGAGGGGCTTTGAATGGCGGGCAGCAAAGTTCTGTCTTGTTGGTGGCGTGGCACCCAGCCGCGCTGCACCAAGACACGGGTGACAGCATCCAACTGCAAAGGGGTGAGCACCCAAAACCCAGCACGCCCGTTCATGGGGCGATTGTCCAAATACACCGTGTGCTCGGGTAGCCACTGCCCCACCAAGTCCACACGCTGATGCAACTGTGCAAAGTGCGAGGGTGTTTTCAACAGGGCGGCCGTGTCCAAAACTGGCGCCGCCATCAGCGCCACGATGGCCGCGTGCCGCGCTTCTTTTTCAGCCGCACGTGAGAGCTGCCAAAACCCCAAGCGCACAGTCACCGCAACGCCAATGAGCATCGCCAGTGTCACCCATGCAAAGGCACGTGTTCGTGGGATAGAGATAATGAGGCCCATGAAATTCATTGTTGCACTTGCATTCTTAGCCATTCTCGCCAGCCTAGGCTCTGCCTTGGTCTTCATGATGCGCAATGGGCGCAGCGGCAAAACCAAATCAGGCCAGATGGTGAAAGCTTTAGGACTTCGGGTCGGTATCTCGATTGTTTTATTTCTTTGTATTTTGGTGGGTTGGCATCTGGGCTACATACAACCTACCGGCATCGCAGCAGGACAGTAAGACCCACCCAAACAACGCGCACCATTGAACGCGAAACATAAAAACAAAGGCCGCACATGCGGCCTTTGTTGATGGGGTGACGAGACTTACATCCAGTAAACCAAGATGTACAAGCCCAGCCACACCACGTCCACGAAGTGCCAATACCAAGCCGCGCCTTCAAAACCGAAGTGCTTGTCTGCTGTGAAATGGCCTTTTTGCAAACGCAGGGTGATGACCAACAACATCAACATGCCAAGGAACACGTGAAAACCGTGAAAGCCTGTGAGCATGAAGAAGGTCGAGCCATACACGCCTGAACTGAGCTTGAGGTTCATCTCGTGATAGGCATGGGCGTACTCATAACCTTGGACAGACAGGAACACCACGCCAAGCAGCACCGTGAGCCACATGAACTTGATGGTGGTGTCACGCTTGTTTTCAATCAAGGCATAGTGAGCGATGGTCAAGGTCACACCCGATGTCAACAGCAAGGCGGTGTTGATGGTGGGCAACCAAAACGGCGTCATGGTTTGAAACGGTTCAATGATGCCAGCAGGCGATGCGGTCATGCCTGCAGCTGCACTCGGCCATACCGCTTTGAAATCAGGCCACAAAAGCGCGTTGTCCAAGTTACCCAACATCGGGACTGAGTGTGCGCGTGTCCACCACAAGGCGGAGAAAAACGCTCCAAAGAACATCACCTCAGAGAAGATGAACCAGCTCATGCTCCAGCGGTAAGACAAATCAACTTTGTGACCATACTGTCCATCTTGGCTCTCCGCGATGGCGTCACCAAACCATTGGTAGAGCACGCCCAACCAAAAGGCCAAGCCAAAGAACAAGCTGTACTTGCCCCATGCCACCCCGTTGACCCACTGGCCTGCGCCAAGAATCACAAAAAACAAGCCCAACGCAGCCATCGCCGGATGGCGCGATGCATGAGGTACGTAGTAGTAAGGCGTTGAGCCGTGTGAGGTGCTACTCATTTCCACTCCTTCTTTATTTCGCGACGACCAGATTGACCAAAACGATCAAGCCGATCACAAACAACAAACCTGCCAACAAGCCCACGCCCAGCACATGCAAAGGTGTGATCTTGTCAATATCCTCTTGGAACTCGCTGCTTTTGCGAATCCCTAAAAACGACCATGCCACGGCTTTGACAGCGCGAATGAGCGAAATCTTGTTGCTCATACGCCCGCTCCAGATTTCTGGGCCACATCCAGCGCAGCCGTCGGCGCAGCTGGCGTTTTGGAACCCACTTCAAAGAAGGTGTACGACAACGTGATCGTGGTCACGTCTTTGGCCAATTTGGGGTCAATCACAAACACCACAGGCCACTGCTTTTTTTCGCCGGGAGCCAAGGTGTATTGGTTAAAACAAAAACATTCCAGTTTGTTGAAATGCGCCGCCGCTTGGCGTGGCGCGTAACTGGGAATGGCTTGGGCTGACATGGTGCGGTCTTGCACGTTTTCAAATTCGTACATCACCGTCATCATCTCGCCTGGATGCACTTGCATGGAGTTCTGTGCGGGCTTGAACTTCCAGGGGCCACGCGCATTGGCATCAAACTCGACAGTGATCGTACGGTTCAAATCGACTTGTGTGTTTTGCACTTTCGAACGCGCCGAACCTGAGCCTGGAATCTCACGCTCACCCAATGCCAAGATGTTGATGCCCGTGAATTCGCAAATCGCTTTGTACATCGGCACCAAGGCATAACCGAACGCGAACATGCCCGCCGCCACCACGACGAGCTTCTTGAACATGATCAGGTTATGACGCGATGAAGCCATGATCTCAGCGATTCAACAACATGACTTTGACAAAGAAACCCACAAAAAACACGACTGCGACAGAGGCCAAGATCAGGCCTAAGCGAAGGTTGTTTTTGCGTTGTTCGTCGTTCATGCTCATCAGCCGATCACGCGCGTTGCAGTTGCGTCTAACTTAGGTGGCGTCTCAAAGGTGTGGAATGGCGCAGGTGAAGGCACCTCCCACTCCAAACCTTCAGCAGCTTCCCAAGGCTTGGCAGAAGCCTTCACGCCATGACCGCGCATCGCTGGCAGCACCACGAACAAGAAGAAATACACCTGCGCAAAACCAAAGCAAAACGCACCAATCGAAGCCACTGCGTTGAAGTCGGCGAACTGCATGGGGTAATCCGCATAGCGACGTGGCATACCCGCCAGACCCAAAAAGTGCATGGGGAAGAAGGTCACGTTGAAGGAAATCAAGGTCCACCAAAAGTGAATCTGGCCACGCGTTTCGTTGTACATCACACCAGTCCACTTGGGGCACCAGTAGTAAAAGCCAGCGAACATGGCAAACAGCGAGCCAGCCACCAGCACGTAGTGAAAGTGAGCCACCACGTAGTAGGTGTCTTGCACCTGCGTGTCAATCGGCGCCATCGACAAGATCAGCCCCGTGAAGCCACCCATGGTGAACACAAAAATAAAGCCCACTGCAAACAGCATCGGGGTTTCAAACGTCATGGAGCCGCGCCACATGGTGGCAATCCAATTGAACACTTTCACGCCGGTGGGCACGGAGATCAACATCGTGGCGTACATGAAGAATAACTGACCCGTCACAGGCATGCCCGTGGCATACATGTGGTGAGCCCACACGATGAACGACAAAATCGCAATCGATGAAGTGGCATACACCATAGAGGCATAACCAAACAACTTCTTACGCGCGAACGCGGGCACGATGTGGCTGATGATGCCGAAAGCCGGCAAGATCATGATGTACACCTCAGGGTGACCAAAGAACCAGAAAATGTGCTGGTACATGATGGGGTCACCACCACCCGCAGGGTTGAAGAAGGTCGTGCCGAAATGACGGTCAGTCAGCGTCATCGTGATCGCGCCAGCCAACACGGGCATCACGGCGATCAACAAGTAAGCGGTGATCAACCAAGTCCAAACGAACATGGGCATCTTCATCAACGTCATGCCCGGTGCACGCATGTTGAGAATGGTCACGATGATGTTGATCGACCCCATGATGGACGACGCGCCCAACAAGTGCATGGCAAAAATACCTGCATCCATCGAGGGGCCCATTTGCAGCGTCAAGGGCGCATACAAAGTCCAGCCCGCCGCAGGTGCGCCGCCAGGCATGAAAAACGAGCTCACCAAGGTGACAGCCGCAGGAATCATCAACCAAAAACTGAAGTTGTTCATGCGGGCAAAAGCCATGTCCGATGCGCCGATTTGCAGAGGAATCATCCAGTTCGCAAAACCCACGAAGGCCGGCATGATCGCGCCAAACACCATGATCAAGCCGTGCATGGTGGTGAGCTGGTTGAACAACTCAGGGTTGACCAATTGCAAGCCGGGCTGGAACAACTCGGCGCGAATCAGCAAAGCCAAAACACCGCCAATCATCAGCATGGTGAAGGCGAACAAAAGGTACAAGGTGCCAATGTCTTTGTGGTTGGTGGCGAACACCCAGCGGCGCCATCCGTGAGGTGCGCCGTGGTGGTCATCGTGACCGTGAACGTGGCCGTGGGAATCGAGTACTGCGCTCATGATGTTTTCCTTCTAAACGCTAGCTTTAACGGGCGGCCTTGACATCGGCAGGCTGAACCAGCTGGCCGGTCTTGTTTGACCAATTATTTTTTGTGAAGCTGATGACAGCTGCAATGTCGGTGTCACTGAGCTGCTTCCAGCTTGGCATGGCCAGGTTGTTTTGACCATTCAGCAAGACTTTGATTTGCTTGCTTGCGTCTGCGTCCAACACCACGGCAGCGCCGTCGAGTGGCTTGACTGGACCGCCACCTTTGCCGTTGGGCTGATGGCAAGCCGCACAATTTGCGGCGTATACCTTTTCGCCACGCTTGGTGATGTCGGCCAAGGTCCAGACCTTGGATGGGTCGTCTTGCTTAGCCGCCATTTTCTTTTGCTCACCTGCCACCCATGCGGTGTAGTCAGCAGCGCTGAGCACCTTCACATGAATGGGCATGTAAGCGTGTTCCTTGCCACACAACTCTTGGCATTGGCCGTGGTAGTCGCCTACGCTCTCCGCACGGAACCATGTGTCGCGCACGAAGCCGGGAATCGCATCTTGCTTCACACCCAACGAAGGCACAGCAAATGCATGGATCACATCGTTGGCCGTGGTGATGATGCGCACCTTCTTGTTGACTGGGACCACCAAGGGGTTGTCGACCTTCAGCAAGTAGTCATCAATGTCAACGCCCTTAGCGCCGTTGTTAGACATGACACGTTGGTCATTGTCCAGCGTTGAGATGAACGAAATGCCTTCGCCCTGACCTTTGATGTAGTCGTAGCCCCACTTCCACTGGTAGCCCGTGGCTTTGATGGTGAGGTCTGCGTTGGAAGTGTCCTTTTGGGCCACCACCGCTTTGGTTGCAGGCAAGGCCATCAAGATCACGATGATGAAGGGGATAACCGTCCAAGCGATTTCGACTTTCACCGACTCGTGAAAACTGGCTGATTTGTGACCCACCGACTTGCGGTGCTTCCAAATGGAATAAAACATCACACCAAAAACTGCCAAGAAAATCACGGTACAGATGATCAGCATGAACCAATGCAACCAGCCCTGCTCTTGGGCAATTTTGGTCGCGCCGGGTTGGAGGTTCAGTTGTCGAACGCCAGGGCCGCCCGGCAAATCATTCACCGCCCAAGCAGCTGTGCTCACCCATGCGGCGAGGAACAACACACCTGAAGTCAACTTTTGTAAAAGATTGTTCTTCATCACTTTGATTGCCTTAA
Source organism: uncultured Burkholderiales bacterium (assembly GCA_903886485.1). Classification (GTDB taxonomy): domain Bacteria; phylum Pseudomonadota; class Gammaproteobacteria; order Burkholderiales; family Burkholderiaceae_C; genus Limnohabitans. The sequence continues at coordinate 399,194 of CAISMH010000017.1, read as the reverse complement.
TGTTTTTTGTCTTTAGGACTAGTTACAAACCCGATAAACACTGATTTAACTCAAAGTGTTCAAGCGCGAATGCGTTAAAAGCTTACACAGAAAATCATACAGAGCGACTACTAGGGGATTGCCCTAGTAGCATTCGCATGTCTTGTAGGGAAACAGAACTGTGTGATTGAACCTTAGGGCGTGGCAAGGGCTTCAAAGCATGGCCGTAAATCACCTCCACAGTCAGGGTCAAGCGGCCATCTTGTTGAGGCTTGGCCAACGCCAACAAGGCACTTTTCAGACGCATCAACCACTGCTTACCGCGCAGCCCAGCAAAGCGCTCCCGATGCAGATTGCGCCCTAGCGCACGCAACTCTGCCAGCAAACCATCGACGTTGGCATATGTCAAGGTGATGCGCTCCATATCCATCACAGGCTCCGCAAATCCAGCTTGCACCAGCATGTCACCCCAGTCGTGCATGTCAGTGAAAGCGTGACATGCAGGCGGCCAACCCTTGCTTTGGTAGACCTCAGCGAGCTCACGCAACGTGTCCGGTCCGAGACACGAGAACATCAAAAAGCCGTCGACAGCCAAGAGTTGGTTCCATTTCTGCAACAAAGCCTCGGGGTCATCGCTGACATGCAGTGCCATATTGGCCCACAACATGTCTGCGCTGCCTGCATCAGGCACGCCGAACCTCAACGCATCGGGCTTGATCCAACGCCGCCACCAAGGCGGCTGCAGCGTTTGGCGGGCCAATTCCTCTCGTGCTGGTGTGGTCTCGACCACTTGGCACTTCGCCTGCGGGTAGCGCGCGCGCAGTTGAGCATGTGTTTGCACACCCCCACTCAGTGGCGCCCAATCCACCCACAAGTTGGGCTGCAAGCGAATCCACTGCAAACGGTCTTCCATGCGGCGACCAATCTCCTCGTTCAGCCAAGGAGACTGCCTATGCGGCCATGCCGCCCAGCGGGCGCAGGCAACGGGGTCTAAGGTGGGGGGGCGTTCGGCGCGAGGCGATTCAGACATGGCATGCATTATCGACACCATGCCCTTCGCAAACATTGCCCATCGCTTCAACCTAAACATGCGTAATGTCTTTTCAATGCAAGTCATGTTGCGTTGGCCCAGTCTTTGTCACATCTGCCACAGCTGGCCCAGCCAGCCCTTGTGCAAGCATTGCATCAACCGCTTTGCACAGCCCACCTCGCGCTGCCCGACCTGCGCGGCTCACGCTGAGCCTCCCTCACCAGAGCCACCGCACGACACCGAACCCGCCTTGCCTCAATTGCGCACGACACCCCAACCCGCTAGACGCCTGTGTGGCCGCCGTGAGCTACACCTTTCCGTGGTCTGACTGCATTGCCCGCTTCAAATTCCAAGCCGACCCCAGCCTCGCCCGCGCCTTGGCCCACCTCATGCGCCACGCCCCATGGGTCGAACCCGCACTCGACACCGCCACGCTGGTGGTGCCCATGCCGCTTTCGCCAAAACGCTTGCGTGAACGCGGCTTTAACCAAGCCCTAGAGCTGGCACGCCACTTAGCCCCGCACAAAACCCACGCCCACACCTTGCTGCGCCGTGGTGGCAGTGCTCACCAAGTAGGCGCCTCGCGGCAAGCACGACTGGCGCTTGTAAAAGATGCGTTTTGGGTCGCCCCCGAGCGCGTCTCTGCGGTGCGTGGGCAGCGCGTGGTGCTGGTAGACGATGTGATGACCACAGGCGCGTCAATTTACGAAGCAGCCCGCGCCTTACGTGCAAGCGGCGCTGCGCACATCACGGGCTTGGTGCTGGCACGTACCGAAGCCCAAGGGCGCGAAGCATAAAGCGACCCACCCATACGGGACAATGCAACCATGTTTCACATCGTCCTCGTCCACCCTGAAATTCCGCCCAACACGGGCAACGTCATTCGCCTCGCCGCCAACACGGGCTGCACCTTGCATTTGATCGAGCCCTTGGGCTTCTCCATGGAAGACAAGCACATGCGCCGCGCAGGCTTGGACTACCACGAGTACGCCCCCGTGCTGCGCCACGCCAACTGGGCCACGTTTTTAAACGACGCCCAACCCGACCCTGCACGCCTATTTGCTATGACCACCAAAGGCTCTCACACCGCGCACGACACGGCATTTCAGCCGGGCGATTGGTTTGTGTTTGGGTCAGAGACCAGCGGCTTGCCGGTGGACATTCGCGAAAGCTTTCCCCTCACACAACGTCTGCGCCTACCTATGCGTGCCGACCAACGCAGCTTGAACTTGTCGAACTCGGTCGCCGTCATCACCTACGAGGCGTGGCGACAAAACGGCTTTGCGGGAAAGACCTAAAAACGCCCGTTGATTCAGGTCAGGGCTTATAGCCTTCACACCACCAACATATAGCCTCAGGTTTTAAGCCCTCGCCTACACTAGAGGGCTTGATTTATATCGATTTATTACTGTCATGAGTGCATTCCTAGACGAAGAAGTTTTGTCCGTCCACCACTGGACCGACCGCCTGTTCAGCTTCACCACCACACGCGACACCTCGCTGCGTTTCTCCAACGGCCACTTCACCATGATTGGCTTGCGCGGCGAAAACGGCAAACCGCTGCTGCGTGCCTACAGCATCGTCAGTGCCAACTACGAAGAACACTTGGAGTTTCTGAGCATCAAGGTGCCAGACGGCCCCCTCACCTCCAAGCTGCAACACATTCAAGTGGGCGACAAAATCGTCGTCGGTAAAAAACCCACGGGCACCTTGCTCATCGACTACTTGTTGCCCGCCAAAAATCTGTACTTGATTGGCACCGGTACTGGCTTAGCCCCGTTCCTTAGCATCGTGCGTGACCCAGAAACGTATGAGCGTTTTGAAAAAGTCATCTTGGTCCACGGCGTGCGCGAAGTCAAAGAACTCGCTTATCACGACTACTTGACCGAAGAGCTGCCCAAGCACGAGTTCTTGGGCGAGATGGTCAGCGCTCAAATGCTCTACTACCCCACCGTCACCCGCGAGCCCTACAAAAACCAAGGCCGCGTGACCGACTTGCTCACCTCCAACAAACTCACCCAAGATTTGGGCTTGCCCAACCTCGACCCTGCCAATGACCGCATCATGATTTGCGGCAGCCCCGCGCTGAACAAAGACATGCGCGCCTTGCTGGAAGAACGCAGCTTCAAAGAAGGCTCCACCACCACCCCCGGCGACTTTGTGGTCGAACGCGCCTTCGTGGAACAGTGATCAAAGCACCGCATGTTTGAACCCAGCCAAGCCGACGTGCGGCGCTTCTTCTGCGCCGTCTACGCCAAATGGCGAGACGGCCAGCCCATGGACGCGCTGGAAACCTTGGCCAGTCAATGGGTGGCCGAGCACCCCGAGTACCACGCTGATTTCTCTGACGTCGATGCCGCGCTGGAGCGCATGTACGAAGTGAAGGACGGCAAAACCAACCCCTTCTTGCACCTGTCCATGCACCTGTCGGTGAGTGAGCAATGCTCGATTGACCAGCCACGCGGCATTCGCCAAGCGGTGGAGCTTCTTACCGCCAAACGCGATTCGCTGCACCAAGCACACCACGAAACCATGGACGCGCTAGGCCAAATGATTTGGGAAAGCCAACGCAGCGGCCGCCCGCCCGACGGCCACGCCTACATTGACGCGGTGCAGCGTCGGGCGACTAAAGATTAAAAGAGGTTGAACGCGCCTATTTGCTTGCCGCCGCAAAAGCAGTAGCGGCAATCCGAACCATGCTCGGATGCAGGGTTCCAAGCTTTGGCACTTGACCGTGGGGCACATGAGGCGGGACTGAGAAATAGGCGTCGTTGAACGGAAGCTCAAGCACGTTTCTCAGATCGAATTTGGTGTCATAGCTCAAACCAGCGCTGGCATAAGCAGCAAGGTGCTCGCGCTTGGAAACCCTGAACTCCCCACTGTAGAGTCGATTCGTCTTTTGGCTCGTCCCGTAGGCCACGCTCACGAAGAACATGCCTTCGTCATCCTCTTTGGTCGAAACAATGAGGCCGGGGTGTGGTTTGGGCTTGGGCTGAATGTGGTCGGGAAAGTGGCACCAGACGATGTCGCCAGCCGTGGGCTCCGGCCACCAGCGCATCAGGCGTTGTCCAATTCAAACAGACTGCTGCGAACCGTGCCGCCCTTGGCCTTGGGGGCTGATTTTTTAACCTGATTGAGTTGGGCTTTGGTCAATGCCCCCTCATCGGCCTCGTACTGTGGCAAGAACTTGGTGGCCAACTCGTGCAGCGCCAGGTGAATCACTTGCGTTTCGTCCACGCCCAAAACATCCGCCAAACGTTTGGCCGTTGTGCGCGTCACGCCGGTTGCGCTGTCTTGCGGGCGGTAACGGAAGGCGATCTGGGCTGTTGCAGCTTTCATGTTTGGCTCCCCTGATATTAGATATCTTTAAGATATCAAATAGAAACAGACTTGTCAATAAGCACCGGCCACGCCTACATTGACGCGGTGCAGCGCAGAGCCACTCAAGACTAGCCACTCAAGGCCTCGTCAAGCCCTTGGCCACCAGCCACGCATCGACCAATCTCGCCACCTCATCGGAGTTGCGATCCATCATGATCATGTGACTGTTGCCGCGAATGCCCATCATGGGCAAATCTATTTCGTCTGCGACGCCCTGCTGCGCTTTTTGTGCCGCAATCATTTTCTTCAATGACGCCATGATGCCGCCCCAGCGCGCCGTCTCGCGAATCTTGTCGCCCCACACAAACAGCATCGGAATATTTTTCAGCTGTGTCATGTCTGTCTTGTCTGGGTCTAAGGCCCCAGAGGGCTCAATCCCCACCACCGCCTTCACCAAATGGGGGTACTTCAGTGCCGCCTGATAAGCAAACGTACTGCCTTGCGAATGCGGCATCAAAACGCAGGGACACACCTTCTCCACCAAGGCGTTGTATGCCGCTTGCGTTGGCACATCATTGGTCACCCACCGTGGCACACCTTGCTTCATGAATTGGTCAAAATGCGCCACTGGAAATTGCGTGTCTGCATACGCCTCTTGCGTCCCTCCACCCGCGCCATAGGACGGCCCGAATCGAAACAACTCCCACGCCTCTTTTTTGGTTCGAAAAATTGGCTCCGACTTGAACACCTCTGGATACCGCGCCCACGAAGCTCGGCCACGCTCCACCGCATCCACCACATACACGTCATAGCCATGGCGTAAAAAAAACATTTGCCATCCGGGCTTGCCATCTGGCTTGGTCTCCCAAGTCACCCCTGAGAGCCCACCTCCATGAATCATCACCAAAGGATAGGCTGCACGCTTCGCCGAGTCTGCCAACAAGGTGAACTGCGCATACATCTGCTCCACCTCAAACTCCCCGTTCGGGTCAATCACAGTAGGCGGCTGCGTCGGCGTAAAACGCACCTCCTTCTTTGGAAGACCACGCAACTCCGCGGAGCGCCCACCCACATGAAAACTACCAATCTCTTGGATCGGCATCGCCACATTCGGCGCTGTGTTGTGGCTTGCGCATCCCGCCAACATCACCAACCACATCACCAGCCCTGAGCCATTCACCATGCGTTCCATCATGTCGTCCCTTCAAAAAACAAGTCTTGAATCACCAGCTTCATCGGGTTGCTGAATACTTTTTGAGATACTCTTTCCCGACCCATTCCAGCATAGCGAATGAAACCTAAAGTATCTATACGCAATTCACCCAATTCTGGGATTCAGGAGACTCGCCCCATGCGCCACCTTCCACATCACTCCCTGCTGCGCCGCCGCTGCACGGCTGCCCTCGCCGCTTTGGCCCTGTGCGCTGGCTTCGCCCCTGCCGCACTCGCCCAAAGCTACCCCAACAAGCCCGTCAAGTTTGTGGTGCCCTTCAGCGCGGGCAGCGCCACCGACAACGTGGGCCGCATCTTGGCCCAAGCCATGAGCGACGCATGGGGTCAGCCCATCACCATCGAAAACAAGGCTGGTGCCAATGGCATCTTGGGCGCTGAAGTGGTCAAGGCGGCACCCGCCGATGGCTACACCTTCTTGGTCACCACCAGCACCACGCAAGCGGCCAACGTCCACCTGTACCGCAAGCTGCCTTACGACCCCGTGAAAGACTTCACCCCCATCGGCAAGATTGGCGAGACGGGCTTTATCTTGATGGTCAGCAACGACTTCCCCGCCAAGGACATGAAAGAGTTTGTGAGCTACGCCAAAGCCAACCCGGGCAAACTGGCCTTTGGTCACGGCTCATCGGGCTCGCTCGTCTCAGCCGCCATGTTGACCGAGTTAGCTGGTATCCAAGCGGTGAACGTGCCCTACAAAAGCATCCCCCCAGCCTTGACCGATTTACTGGGCGGCCAAATTCAATTTACCTTTGCCGATACGGGTAACGCCGTGTCGCAAATGAACGGTGGCCGCATGCGCGGCCTAGGCGTGACCACCCGCAAGCGGGCTGGCAAAGCTCCCAACGTGCCCCCCATTGGCGACACCGTGAACGGCTACAACGTCAGCGCTTGGTTTGGCTTGATGGCGCCAGCCGGTATTCCTGCCGATGTGCAAAAGAAAGCCACCGCCACCTTGATGGCCGTTTTGGCCAAACCCGAAGTGCGCGAAAAAATCCAAGGTGTAGGCGTGGACATCGACGCAGAAGACTCGGCCGCCCTCGCCAAAACCATTGAGACAGAAATCAAAAAATGGGGTGGCTGGGTGAAGTCCGCTGGCATCACGCCTGAGTAAGCCATGGGCACCAGCAACCAAGCTGTTCTTGAAGGCGCGCTTGCAGGTTTGCGCGTCATTGATTTGACAGGCGTGGTGCTTGGCCCCTATGCCACCCAAATCTTGAGCGACTACGGTGCCGACGTCATCAAAATCGAGCCACCAAGCGGCGACATCATGCGCCATGCGGGCCCGATGAAGCACCCGGGCATGGGTCATATCTTCATCAACGCCAACCGCAACAAACGCTCCGTTGTGCTCGATTTACGCCAACCCGAGCAACGTGAACAGTTGCTGGCCCTGTGCAAAACCGCCGATGTGTTGACCTACAACATCCGTCCCGCCTCCATGGCACGCTTGGGACTGTCGTTTGACACACTCCACGCACTCAACCCGCGCTTGGTCGTCTGCGGTGCCTATGGCTACAGCGAAGGCGGCCCCTACTCGGACTGGCCTGCCTACGACGACCTCATCCAAGACGCGGCCTGTATTCCATGGCTGATGACGCAAAGCGGCAGCCCAGAGCCACGCTACGTACCCGCCACCTTTGCCGACCGCGTCACGGGGCTCAACATGGTGCATGCCGTCTTGGCGGCAGTCATTGCGCGCTACCGCACAGGCCTCGGCCAGCATGTGGAAGTGCCCATGTTTGAATGCCTGCTGCAATTTGTCTTGGGTGAGCATTTGAGCGGTGAGACATGGCAACCTCCTATTGGCCCCATGGGCTACCCACGCATGCTGTCGGCCCACCGCAAACCTTATGAAACGCAAGACGGGCACCTTTGCGCCCTCATGTACAACGACGCGCATTGGCAAGCCTTCTTGGGTCTTATTGGTCGCGCCGATTTGTTTCAAACCGATGCACGCTTTCGCAGCCATGCCGATCGTCTGCAACACATCGACGCACTCTATGCCTTCGTCGCTGAATACATGCGCACCCGCACCAGTGCCGCGTGGATGAAAGACTTCACGGCAAACGACATCCCCGTCATGCCCATGATGAAGTTGGATGATTTACTCACCGACCCCCACCTCACCGCCACACACGCGTGGTTGGATATCGCGCATCCCTTTGAGGGGCAATTGCGTCAACTGCGTCCGCCTGTGCGCATGAGTGGCACACCCACAGGCGTCTGGCGTCCTGCGCCACGTTTGGGTGAACACACACAAGAAGTGCTCAACGCGCTTTAAAAGTCACAGCACAAAAAAAGCCCGCACACAGCGGGCTTAGTGATGGAGTGCAACCGTTCAGCGAAACTTGCTTTGAGGCACGGTTTTCAAATCACCTTGTTGCGAGGACACATAGTTGGCCAACTCTTTCAGCTCTGCCAGGCTGAACTGCTTCGCCACACCACCCATCACACCGTTGCCGCGACCCCAAGTCGCGGCACCTTCGACCTTGTAGGACTTCAACGCGACATACAAGTAGTCCGCGTTCTGGCCTGCAATCTTGGGATAGCTAGGGTCGATGGGTTTGGCGAAGTTTTCGCCGTGGCAGGAGGTACAGGCGCCTTTGGTCAACAGCGCTGCCACATCGCCTTTGGGCTCGGTGGCTTTGTCGGGCAATGTCGCGCCTTGGACTTTGCCATGGTTGGCGTAATAGGCTGAAATGTCTGCGATGTCTTGGTCGGTCAAACTGGCCGCGATGCCACGCATCGTGGGGTGCTTGCGCTCGCCCTTTTTGTAGGCATTGAGCGCGGTGCTGATGTACTTCTCGCCCTGTCCAGAAATTTTGGGGACTTTATAAACTTCAGGAAAACTAGCTTGGTAGCCCACAATGCCATGGCAACCAATACACATCGCGATTTTCTTTTCACCTGCGTTAGCATCACCCTTCACATCTTGCGCAAACGACAGCGAAGACAAGGTAGATACAGTCAGAGCAAACGCGAACGAGACAAACTTTTTCATATGCAAACCACAATCCCAAGAGGTTGATGTAACTCAAATAATAGACGGAACTACCCATGAAATTCAAAGGTACTGACAACTACGTTGCAACCCAAGACTTGATGCTCGCGGTCAATGCAGCCATCGCACTCAAGCGGCCCTTGCTGGTCAAGGGGGAGCCCGGCACAGGCAAGACTATGCTTGCAGAAGAGGTCGCCCAAGCCCTGGGTTTACCCTTGTTGCAATGGCACATCAAATCTACGACCAAGGCCCAACAAGGCCTGTACGAGTACGACGCGGTAAGTCGTCTACGCGACAGCCAGATGGCCGATACCGAAAGCGCAGAACGCGTGAAGGACATCAACAACTACATCCTCAAAGGCGTGTTGTGGCAAGCGTTCACCTCCGAGCAACCGGTGGCTTTGCTGATCGATGAAATCGACAAAGCCGATATCGAGTTCCCCAACGACTTGTTGCGCGAACTCGACCGCATGGAATTTTATTGCTACGAAACGCGTCAACTCATCAAAGCCCAAACGCGACCCTTGGTCTTCATCACCTCCAACAACGAAAAAGAGTTGCCGGACGCTTTCTTGCGCCGCTGCTTTTTCCACTACATCAAATTTCCAGATGCGGACACCATGCGTCACATCGTGGCGGTTCACTTCCCCGACATCAAGCAAGCGCTGCTGTCGGCGGCCATGAAAACCTTCTTTGACATTCGCAACTTGCCGGGACTCAAGAAGAAACCGTCCACCAGTGAATTGATCGATTGGCTCAAGCTCTTGGTGGCCGAAGACATCCCACTCGAAGCGCTGCAAACTGCCGACGACAAAGTGTCGATCCCGCCACTCGTGGGCGCGCTGTTGAAGAATGAACAAGACGTGACGCTGTTTGAAAAATTGGTGTTCATGCAAAACCGCAACCGATAAAGAAAGCACATCCCATGTATGCCTCTCTCATTGAAGGTCTGACCGATGCCATGGGCTTTGTCATCGGCGCCCTGCTCGGCTATGGCGTAGGTGTGACCTTCGGTTTGAATTTGTTTGCCCAAGGCTATGGCACGGGCAGCATCGTCGCGATCATCTTGGTCGGCATTGGGGGCGGCATGGGTTTGCAAGCCGCACGCCACTTCCGTGCGCCTAAAGCAGACGCAGAATAAAACACCAGCATGCTGATTGACTTCTTCTACACCCTGCGTGCCGCCAAGCTGCCGGTTTCGGTCAAGGAGTACCTCACGCTGCTCGAAGCCTTGCAAGCGCAAGTCGTTGGCCCCGGCAGTGAATCTTGCAGCTTGGATGACTTTTATTTTTTGAGTCGTCTCATCCTCGTCAAAGACGAAAAACACTACGACAAATTTGACCGTGCCTTTGGTGCGTACTTCAAGGGCGTGGAGCTGCTGACCGACTTCACCCAAGAAGTCCCCCTCGACTGGTTAGAGAAGATTCTGCAAAAAGAACTCACCGCAGAACAAAAAGCCGCCATCGAAAAAATGGGTTGGGACGAGTTGATGGAAACGCTCAAAAAACGTCTCGAAGAACAAAAAGAGCGCCATGAAGGTGGCAACAAATGGATCGGCACTGGTGGCACCTCGCCCTTTGGCAACGGCGGCTACAACCCCCAAGGCATTCGCATCGGCGGCAAAGGGGGCAACAAAAGCGCCGTGAAAGTGTGGGACCAACGCGCTTACCAAGACTACGACGACACCCAAGAACTGGGCACGCGCAACATCAAAGTGGCCTTGCGTCGATTGCGTCGCTTCGCACGTGAAGGCTCGGTGGAAGAACTAGACCTCGACGGCACCATTCACAAAACCGCAGCCAATGCAGGCTTCTTGGACATCTTGATGCGGCCCGAGCGCCACAACAACGTCAAAGTGCTGCTGCTCATGGACGTGGGCGGCACGATGGACGAACACATTGCACGGGTCGAAGAACTGTTCTCTGCGGCCAAAGCCGAATTCAAACACTTGGAGTTCTACTACTTCCACAACTGCGTGTACGACTTCATGTGGCGCAACAACAAGCGACGCTACGCCGAAAAGTTTGAGACTTGGGACATCATTCGCAAGTACAACAAAGACTACAAACTCATCTTCATTGGTGACGCCACCATGAGTCCGTATGAAATCGTGCAACCGGGTGGCAGCGTGGAATACAACAACGAAGAAGCCGGTGCCGAGTGGCTACAACGCCTGCTGCACGCCTTCCCCAAATTCGCTTGGATCAACCCAGAACCACAAGGCGTGTGGCAATACCGTCAGAGCATTGCCATCATTCAACAAATCGTCAGCAACCGCATGTATCCGCTGACGCTCAAAGGCCTCGAAGAAGCCATGCGGATGTTGAGCAAGTAGCACCGTAAAATTCGCGCCTACCGCCACCGTAGTTCAATGGATAGAACTCTCCCCTCCTAAGGGAGTGATACAGGTTCGATTCCTGTCGGGGGCACCACGACACATTCAAGCTTGTCGCATTTCGCGCAACTCTGCGTTGGCATGACGCAAGCGGTCAGCAATGGCCAAGGCCACCGAACGCATCACGCTGATGCTCATCACAGGGTCGCCAGCAGCCACGGTGGCAAAAGCTTTGCGGTCAATGGCGATCAGCTCTGTCTCGCGGGTCGCGTACACATCGGCCGAGTGCGCGCGGCCATCCAAGAACGACATCTCACCAAAGAACTGACCTCGGCTGAAGGTGGTGAGATGAATGGTTTTGCCATTGGCCAATGGCAAGCTCACCTTCACTTCGCCACGGCTGATGAGCATCAACTCATGGCCTACTGTGTCCGCACCAAACACCAAATCACCGGCCTCATACACATGGCGTTGGGCGCAGCGTTCGAGGGCCTCGATTTCTTGCGCGTTCAAGCCATGAAAAATTTCAAACTTACCCAAAGGAATGCCTTCATGCGAGACATGGGCATGGCCTGCAAGCGCCAAGGTTTCGTCCTCAATCCACTCCAGCGCTTCATCGAACTCATCAAAGAGTTTGGCTGTGCTGTCCGACAAAAGGCCAATGTGATTCACGTACGAACGCAAATCCCGTCCACTGGGCAAGCGCTCTGGCACGCGGGTCAGCACCAACTTGGCATGTCGCTCGGACAACATATTGCGGATGCGTTCAATCATGTGGCCTGCGGTCATGTCCATCGACTGCACGCGCATGAAGTCGAGCACCACAAACTTGGCCTTGCTCAACTCGGGCTCGATGGCGGTGTAGAGCTGGTCCGTGGTGCCAAAGAACAAGCTGCCTTGCAATTCAAAAATCACGGTATGGCCGCCCGTCTCGGTCAGCACATCGCGTTCACGCTGACCGCGCACCCGAGATGAAAAAGTTTTATCACCATATGACTTGCGTCGAATCGTGGTGGTGTGGATTTGCTCACGCAAAAACAACATGATGGCCATGGCCACGCCCACACCGGATGCGGCAATCAAGCTCACGGTATTGGCGACGATGACCACCAACAAAATCACGGCAAAGTCGAGCATGGTGTCTTTGGCCCGCAGCAGTTGCAGCGAATGCCAGTCAATCATCTTGAACCCAATCACGATCAGCAAGGCAGCCAAGGCGGCCACGGGCACCCACGCAATGAGTGAGGTCAAGAGCAAGATCGCCAACAACGACCACACGCCTTGAAACACGCCCGACAAATAGGTGGTGCCACCGCTGGCTTTGTTCACCAACGTCGCGCCCATGGTGCCCGCGCCCGGCGCCCCACCAATGAGTGATGAGGCCAAATTACCGAGGCCTTGACCGATGAGTTCTTTGTTGGAATCGTGGCGCGAGCCTGTCATCGCATCGAGCACCACACAAGTTTTGAGGGTGTCGATGGACAGCAGCACAGCCAAAGTGACAGCGGGGAAAGCGATTTGCGTCCAATGGGGCATGCCCGATTCACTCAGACTTCTGAAGGGGTCGAGCAGCGACTCGAAGAAGCCCTCGCCACCCACTGCCAATGGCCCAATGATGAACGGGTTGTCGTGCAGCTGGCCCAACTCTGGCCAAGCCGTGAAAGCCAGCACCCAATATGACGCCATGCCAGCCAGCAATCCCACGATCACAGCCGGCACACGCCTCGATAGGCGCGGGGCCAACAGCATGAATGCAGCGGTCACAGCCCCAACGATCAGGCTTGGCGTTTGCCACAACTCGATCGCATGCAGGCCTTGCCACCAATTCATGCCTTTGGGCAAAGCCATCCACTTGGGCAGCTGACTCATCACGATGATGAGGCCCACGCCACTGAGGTAGCCGCTGACCACAGGAAATGGCATGTATTTGATGAGCTCGCCAATGCGCAACAAACCAAACGAGATTTGCACCAAGCTGCTGATGAACGCCACCAAGAACAAGGTCAGCACCACCGCGCCCACACCCGACCCTTGCTGCGTCATTTGAATGGTGAGTGCAGACAACACCGCTGCCGCAGGTGCGCAAGGCGCCGAGATCAAACGCTGTGTGCCCCCAAAGGTGGCTGCCACCAGTCCCAAAGCCGTGACACCCAACATGCCAGCCAATGCGCCCTTGGCGCCAAAGTCAGCCCCCAGCGGCGAGAAGATGGTCACGCCAAACGCAATCGCTGAGGGCAACGCGACCAGCATGGCGGCGAAGCCACCCCATATGTCGCCAGAAAGTTGAGAAGGAGATAGTTTCAAGTTAGCAGTAGTCATCCGCCAAGGTTATCACCCTTAGAAATACAAACTTCCAGTCACACAGAGGACTGGCCTAGGGTTATCACTAGAGACGGTTGTCGCATGATTGTTTCGATGCAAAAGCCGTCCACCGCACACGCCACCTTCATGGCAAACCCCACCAAGCCCAAGCTCAAATTGCCCAGCCACACATGCGATAGCCATGTGCATGTCTTTGGCCCCTACCATCGATTTCCTCACGCCAACCCCGCCAGCGCCGCACCCGCCGAAGCGCCCAAAGAGCAACTCTTCACACTGCACCAGCACATGGGCATCACGCGCTGTGTGATCGTGCAATCGATGGTGCATGGCTTTGACAACCGCGTGGTGGAAGACGCCATCGCTGCAGGCCAAGGTCATTATTTGGGCGTTGCGTTGGCGCCTGCCAACGTGGACGACACAGAACTCGGTCGTTTGGCCAAGGCCGGTTTTCGGGCCATCCGCTTCAACTTCATGAAACATTTGGGCATGGGTGCCACGCCGCAAGAACTGGTGAGCTTGACCCACCGACTGGCCGAGCATGACATGCACTTGCAAGTCCATTTTGAAAGCAGTTTGATCCACGAACTCAGCCCGTGCTTGCAACAATCGGCGGTCCCCGTGGTGATCGATCACATGGGCCGTGTAGATGCCGCTCTAGGGATGGCACACGAAGACTTCCAAGCCTTGATGCACCTGTTGGACGATGCCAAATTTCACGTCAAGGTCAGCGGCATTGACCGCATCGATGCACATGTCCCCTTGGACGTGCCGCCTTACGCGCAAGGCATCGAGTTGGCTCGCCAATTGGTCGAGCGCTTTCCCAAACAATGTGTGTGGGGAACCGACTGGCCTCACCCCAACCACACACACATTCCGGATGATGGGGTGTTGGTCGATGCCCTGCAACACATCGCACCCCGCCCCGATCTGATGCAAAGCCTGTTGGTGGATAACCCACAAGCCCTTTATCGCTTCTGACAACGAAAGACACCTCAAGATGACAGGAAGGCTGCAAAACAAAGTCGTGTTGGTCACAGGCGCGGGCTCTGTGGGACCGGGCTGGGGCAATGGCCGCGCCATCGCGGTACGCATGGTGCAAGAAGGTGCCAAAGTCATGGCGTTGGACCGTGATGCAGACCGACTCGAGGAGACCCTGTCTCGCGCCGATGCGCTGCGCCATGTCAACGGTGGCGAGATCGCATCCATGACCTGCGATGTCACCGACAGCGCCTCCATTGAGGCCGCTGTGCAGCGCACGCTGGAACGTTTTGGACGCCTAGATGTCCTCATCAACAACGTCGGCGGGTCTGCCCCAGGCGGACCTGTGGAGATGGGTGAAGCGGTATGGGATGCCCAAATTGACCACAACCTCAAGAGCGTGTTCTTGATGTGCAAATACGCCCTGCCCGTGATGGAGCAACAAGGCGCAGGCGCCATCGTCAACATCTCATCGACCTCCGGCATCCGTTGGACAGGCTCTGCCCAAGTCGCCTACGCTGCCACCAAAGCGGCGGTGATTCAACTGGGACGCGTGGTGGCCGTGCAGTACGCCAAAAAAGGCATTCGCGTCAACACCGTGGTGCCCGGTCAGTTGCATACCCCGATGGTCGATGTGCGTTTGGCCAAACAACGCACCGGCGGTGATGTGCAGACCCTGCTCACACAACGACAAGCGCGTATCCCGCTGCCCTTCATGGGCGATGGCCAAGACACGGCGAATGCGGTGCTTTTTTTAGCCAGCGATGAAGCGCGTTTCATCACGGGCACTGAAATCATTGTGGACGGCGGCATGTCGGCCCGATGCGATTGACGGAGACTTCCCATGCAACGACAACACTTCATGAAAATTTTGGCGGCCACCTTGTTGGCGGGGCTGACGACCTGCGCTGCCGCTCAAACCAAAACCACGCGCATCTTGGTCGCGTTCCCACCGGGCGGCCCCGTGGACTTTGTGGCGCGAACGCTCACCGAACAACTCAGCAAAGAGTTGGGGCAACCCGTGATGGTTGAAAACAAAGCAGGGGCCAACGGTGCCATTGCGGCCGACACCTTGCTCAAAGCCCCTGCGGATGGACAGACCTTGTGGCTGACCAGCGTAGGGGCTGTGGCCATCAACCCCTCGCTCTATGCCGCCCTCAGCTACGACCCTGTGCGCGACTTGGCGCCCGTGTCCTTGGTGGTGAACAACGTCGAGATGTTGGTGGTCAACCCCAACAGCCCTGTGAACAGCCCGCAAGACTTCATTGCCACGGCCAAACAAAAGCCCATCACCATGGCCTCTTCGGGCACGGGCAGCGTGCCGCACTTGGCGATGGAGTTGCTGGCTGACGCCACACGGACCGACTTGGTGCATGTGCCCTACAAAGGCGCAGCACCCGCCATCACCGATGTCATGGCCGGTCATGTGGATGCCTTCTTTGGCGATATTCCGGGATTGATGGGACACATACGCAGCGGCAAACTCAAACCCGTTGCACTCGCCTCCACACGGCGCCACCCTCTGTTTCCTGAGGTCAAGACCTTCCAAGAAATCGGCGTCACGGGTGTGGACTCCGACAACTGGTACGCCTTGTTCGCCCACAAAAACACCTCGGCGGCAGACTTAGAACGGCTCAACCAAGCCGTGCGCCGCACACTCGCGCACGAGAGCGTTCGCACCAAACTGCTGGCCTCGGGTGCCGAGCCGTCCGCCTCTAGCTCGCAAGAACTGAACAATTTACTCAAGCACGACATGGCCAAATGGGGCCGCGTCATCCGCGACAAAAAAGTCAAAGCAGATTGAACACGCCATGACCACCACTGCACGCATCGCTGCCATTGCCCCGGGCACACGCCCTGAACTGGCGGAACTGGAAGCCAAAATCATCGCCAAGCGGGGACGCATCACGCCGCTGTACCAGCACTTGCTCAACAGCCCCGTCATGGCGCAAGGCTGGGAAGAATTTTTGAGTGCGGTGCGTCAGCGCAACAGCCTGCCCGCCGATCTGCGCGAATTGATCATCCTGCGTGTTGCCGTTTTGAACCGAGCGCCCTATGAATTTGACGCACACGTCGAACACGCGCTTCTTGCAGGTCTACCACGTGCCAAGATTGACGCGGTCAAACACACCGACCTCGCCAGTCTGTTCTCGGACAAAGAAAACGTGGTGCTCAGTTTGACCGACGCCATGACCCATGAGATTGAGGTGTCTGACGCTTTGTTTGCCCGCGTCAGCGCCTACTTTGAAGGTCAAACCCTGCTCGATCTGTGCATCACGATTGGGGCCTACAACATGGTGTCACGCGTGTTGGTCGCGCTGCGCATTGGACACTGACATGCCAACCCACACTTGCAACGCCCTGCTTTTGAAATGTGCAGCCGCCTGCCCCCACGGGACAGCTCAACGCTGGCATGAAGCGCTCACAGACTGGATGCCTGCGCCAACCGTGATGCAAAGCGCCTTCACACCGCAAGCAGAAAACGGTTTACCCATGCAGCATGTGTATCTTTGGCTGGCTGAATCGACCGAGATCACGGCCAGTGACTGCGCCGCTTTAGAAACCACATGGCACGCACTGACGGGACAGACCGCTCAAATGTCACGACTGCACGAAGTGATGCACCTCGAAACACCGCAGCACGATCCGCGCTTCGGCGCGCACTATGTGGTCGAGACAGACCCTGAGCAGGGCTGGGAAGACGAGATTTTCAAGTGGTACGACCAAGAACATCTGCCGGGCTTGGCGCGCGTGCCCGGCTGCAAGGTGGCGCGTCGCTACCTCAACCTCGACCATGCCCCGCGCTCCTTCGCTTGCTACGACTTGATCAGCCCAGCGGTGCTGAACTCTGACCCCTGGCTTGCCGTGCGTGGCACCGCTTGGAGTGACATCTGCCGCCCCCACTTCACCAACACACGACGCACCCTGTTTCCAAACCAAGAGCCCTATGCCCATGACTGAACGATTCACACAAGTTCGCTACGAAGACCTGGCCCCTGAGGTCCGCCCGCTGGCCGATGACATTCTCAAAGTGTCCAGTGCCGCACTGGGTGGCCCCTACAACGCGCTGCTGCGCAGCCCAGACATGGCGCGGCGTTGCTTTGACTTTTTGGACTACCTGCGCTTTAAAACCTCCGTTAGCAAACGTTTGAATGAATTTGCCATCCTCATCCAAGCGCGCATTGCCAACGCCCAATATGAATGGTGGGCGCATGACCCGATTGCACAACGCGCTGGCTTGTCCACGCACATCATTGAACAACTGCGAGCCTGCCAGCGCCCGCAGGGGATGCAAGCCGATGAAGCCTTGGTCTACGACTTTTGCATCCAACTGACCCTCAACCACCGCGTGCCAGATGCGCTCTGGGCCCAAGCGGTCGAGCAAATGGGCGAGCAAGCCGTGGTGGACCTGACCGTTTTATCCGGCACCTATGTGATGGTCTCCATGTTGCTCAATGCCACGCAAGTCGGCATTCCCAACGGCGGCGCAGAGCCGCTGGAGGTGCTATCCCCACTCGAAATTCGCCAACGCTTACTGGCCTGAATTGGTTTCAGCCATCCGGAGGTTTACATGATTTCACGCCGTCACTTGGCCCTGGCTGCCAGCTTGCTGTGCGCGACAAGTTTCAGTTTTGCGCAGAACAACACCGTGCGTTTGGTCGTTCCATTTTCGACGGGGGGACCCACAGACATTGCAGCGCGTGTCATCGCGCCACTGCTTGCTGAAGCCATGGGCAAGACCGTCATCGTGGACAACCGTGTGGGCGCCACCGGCGCAATTGGCGCTGAATTTGTGGCGCGTGCGCCCGCTGACGGCAACACCATCTTGTTTGGTACCAGCAGCATCATGGGGGCCAATCCTGCCTTGATGCCCAAACTCGGATACGACCCCGTGCGCGACTTCATCCCCGTCAGCCTTGTCGCCACGATTGAAAATATTTTGGTGGTGCATCCCTCCGTGCCCGCCAACAACGTGCCAGAGCTGATTCGCTACGCCAAAGAGAATCCGGGCAAACTGTTTTATGGCTCATCGGGCACGGGCAGCACCTATCACTTGGGCTCGGAAATGTTTGCAAGCATGACCAAAACGCAGCTCGGTCATGTGCCTTACAAAGGCCAAGGCCCCGCCGCACAAGACTTGCTGGCTGGACACATTCAACTGATGTTTGATGCGTTCAACTCGGCGGTGCCCAACATCAAATCTGGACGCGTCAAAGCGCTGGGCATTGCCAGCGCCAAGCGCCATCCTGAACTACCAGACCTGCCCACCATCAGCGAGCAAGGCGTCCCGGGCTATGTGACCACGATTTGGTTGGCTTTTTTTCTGCCAGCCAAAACACCGCTGCCCGTGGTCGATAAATTGAACCAAGATTTGCGCACCATCATGCAACGCCCCGATGTGCGTGAACGCTTCAACAAGCTGGGCATGCAAGCGGTCAGCTCATCGACACAAGAGCTCGATGGTGTGTTGAAGCAAGAGCTCGCCCAGTGGACGCGTGTCGTCCGAGAAGCCCACATCAAACCCGAATAAACAGGACATACGCATGAAAAAAATTGCCACGCTGCTCTCGCTTTTGCTGAGCCTTTCTGCTGTGTTTGCAGCTGACACGGACTACCCCACGAAACCCATTTCCATCATCGTGGCCTACGCACCTGGCGGCCAAGGCGATGTATTTGCGCGCTTGGTGAGCGAAAAACTGTCTACCGTCTACAAGCAACCCGTGCTGGTCGACAACAAGCCGGGCGTCTCGGGCACGGTCGGCACACGGGTTGCGGCGAAATCTAAAAACGATGGCTACACCTTGTTGCTGGGGCAGACCGGCGAGATCACGGTCAACCGTTTGCTGATCAAAGACATGGGCTATGACCCCATGAAAGAACTGATCCCCGTGGTGCTGATCGGCAATGCGCCCTTGTTGATGTTGGCCCCTGCCAATGCGCCCTACAACACGGTGAGTGAATTCATCCAAATGGCGCGGGCCAAGCCGGGCGAGTTCAGTTATGGCTCGGTGGGCGCCGGCACACCCGGTCATTTGTCTGCGGTGGCTTTGGGGCTGGGTGCCAAGCTCAACATGGTGCATGTGCCCTACAAAGGCGTGGGCCCTTTGCTGTCTGATTTGATGGCAGGCCGCTTGCAAGCCTTCTTCAGCAGTGCCTCTGCGGCCATGCCACAAATCAAAGGGGGCAAACTCAAAGCTTTGGGAGTGACCACACCACAGCGCATGAGCGCGTTGCCAAACGTGCCCACCATTGCTGAAGCCGGCTTACCCGGCTTCAGCTACACCTTGTGGGGTGGCTTGTTTGCACCCGCGGGCACCCCAACTGCCGTGATCGAGAGCTTGAACCGCGAGGTCAATGGCTTGCTGGCACAGGCTGAACTTCGTGCCCGACTCGAGGCCGACAATGTGGCCGTCCCCAAAAATACACCCGCTGAATTTGCAGACTATGTGAAAGCGGAGTCCGTGAAATTTGAAAAGCTCATCAAAGAAGCCAACGTGAAAGTGGATCAGTGAAATGAAAATTGTTGTCTTACCCGGTGATGGGATTGGCCCCGAAACCATGGCGGTCACCGTGGCGGTGTTGCAAGCGGCCGCCACACGGTTTGGTTTGGACTTGACGTTGATCCATGACATCGCAGGCCATAAAAGTTTGAAAAAACACGGTGCAACCGTCACCCCCGAACTGCTCGCCAAAGTCCAAAGTGCCGACGGTCTCATGCTTGGCCCGATGGCCACCTATGACTTCAAAGATGAGGCCAAAGGCGAGATCAATCCCTCGAAGTTTTTCCGGAAAAGCTTAGACCTGTTTGCCAACATACGCCCTTCTCGCACCTACCCCGGCGTCAAAACCATCACCTCTGCCTTTGACTTGGTGGTGGTGCGCGAAAACACCGAAGGTTTTTACGCAGACCGCAATGTGGAGTCCGGTAACAGCGAAATTTTGGTCACCCCAGATGTGGCGATTTCTTTACGTCGCATCACTCGGGATTGTTGTGAACGCATTGCACGCAGCGCATTTCAACTGGCCATGCAACGCCGCAAGCATCTGAGCTTGGTGCACAAACACAATGTGCTCAAGATCACCGATGGTATTTTTTTAGATGCCTGTCACCGCGTGGCCGCTGAATTTCCAGAAGTGACAGTGGACGATTTCATCGTGGACGCCATGATGGCGCACGTCGTGCGCGCGCCCCAGCGCTTTGACGTCATCGTCACAACCAATATGTTTGGCGACATCTTGTCTGACCTCACGGCAGAACTCTCCGGCAGCTTGGGCCTCGGTGGTTCATTGAACGCCGGTTTGCACAACGCCATGGGACAAGCCGCGCATGGGTCTGCCCCCGACATTGCAGGGCAAGACATTGCCAACCCCTTTTCGCTCATCACCTCGGCCGCCATGCTTTTGGGCTGGCATGCCCAACGCAGCGGCGATGCGGCATACCTTCAAGCCTCCCGCGCGATAGAAGACGCCATCACGGCTTGCATCGCAGCTGGCGAATCCACACGCGACATCGGCGGTGCACTGGGCACGCGTGCCACAGGCCAAGCCGTGGTCAAGCGCCTGCAACAGCCATGAGCTGGATGGCTGGATGTGACGCCCATGTCCACGTCATGGGTGAGCGTCACATTTACCCCATGGTGGCCGAGCGGCAGTACACCCCGGGGCCCGCCTCTGTGCAAGATTTACAAGCGCATTTGAAGCGCCAAGGTCTCACGCGAGCCGTCATCATCCAGCCCAGCGTGTATGGCAACGACAACCAATGCATGCTGGATGCCTTGCGCAGCATGGCAGGACATGCGCGCGGGGTGGCGGTGCTGGATACGCACACCGCCACATCACAACTTCACACGCTCGATGCCCAAGGCGTGCGTGGCATTCGTTTGAACTTAGAAAGTTCAGGCCAACACAACACCTCAGCCCTGCGTGCGGCCTTGCACACATGGGCACCACGTTTGGCGGACATCGGCTGGCACATTCAGATCTACGCGCCACTGGCGGTGGTGGCAGCGTGTGCATCGCACATTGCACAGCTGCCCGTGCCGGTGGTGCTGGACCACTTTGCGTTGTGGGCGGACGCGTCATGCACCTCGGCCGAATCCACTACGTTGCTTGAGCTGTTAGCGCAAGGTCAGATTTACATCAAGCTATCGGCCAGCTACCGCGTGTCCATCCAAGACCCGCAAGCGCTCCAAGCTCTGTGTCAACGCTTGATCGCGGTACGCCCTGATCGCTTGTTGTGGGCCAGTGACTGGCCACACACCAACCGAGAACCAGGACGCGGCCCGCATGAGGTGAGCAGCTACCGCGTGATCGCGTCCGAGGACTTGCGGCATGAACGTGATGCTTGGCTAGGCACGCCACAAATCCAGCAACAAGTGCTGGTGGACAACCCACATCAACTCTACAGATTCTGAATCTGAGTCTGAGCCATTGACATGCCTCAATGACATCTTTCTACGTGAGGTGTCTAATGCAGACTCACTAGGAGAACGTTATGAAAGCAAATGTTGGCGGTATGGACCGCATTGTGCGCATCGTCGCAGGCTTGGCACTCATCGCATTGGCTGCCACGGGGGTGGTCGGTGTTTGGGGTTATTTGGGCGTGGTCGTCTTGGCCACAGGGGTGTTTCGCTTTTGTGGTGCCTACACTTTGTTCGGCATCAACACCTGCCCACTCAAGCCGGCCGAAGAAGAAGCCGCCCACTGACTGGCGCGTGCTTCACGACAGCCTCAGCACGCTCACGCGGCTGAGGCTTTTTTTCGTGCCAGCCACAGCAGCCCCGCCCCTGTGATCAACACAGGCACCAACGAACCCCAGTTGAGCCAAGTCCAGCCTTGTGTCGTGACCAAGGCGCCGGACGCAAACGAGGTGAAGGCCATCGTGGCAAACACACAAAAGTTGATGGTGGCTTGTGCGCGATTTTTTTCTTCCGATGTGTACGCCTGCATCGACAAGGTGGTGCTGCCCGTGAATAAGAAATTCCAGCCCACACCCAACATGAACAAAGCCAATAAGAACTGATGCAAGTCCACACCTGACAGCGCGATCGCAATGCACGCGAGATTGAGCACCACGCCCGCACCCATGATGGGCAAAACCCCAAAGCGTTTGATCAGATGGCCCGTCACAAAACCCGGGGCAAACATGCCGATCACATGCCACTCCAACACCCAAGCGGTGTCCTTAAATTGAAAGCCACACACTTGCATCGCCAACGGCGTGGCCGCCATCAAAAGGTTCATCACGCCATAGCCCAAAGCCGCCGCCATAGCAGCCACGATGAAGACGGGTTGACGCATGATCTGCCCCATGGGGCGACCGCCGGTATCACCGACTTTGGCAGCAGGCGCAGGCGGGAATTGGATGAAGCTCATCAAGGTCATCGACAGCAACGCCACCACCATCAAGGCCACATAGGCCCCAGCGAATGGCATGCCCAGCAAGTCTTTGGTTTGAATGGCTAAGTTAGGGCCAATGATCGCCCCAATCAAGCCACCGGCCATCACCAAGGACACCGCCTTCTCGCGGTAGTCAGGCGGACACAACTCAGCCGCTGCAAACCGATACAACTGGCCGTTGGCGCTGTAGTAACCGGCCACCACGGTGGCGGAGATCAGCAACACAAACGATTGGGTCAACACGGCCCACGCACCCATCGCAGCGGACAACAAAGCGACCCATAAGCCCAATTGAAATGAACCCTTGCGTCCAAAGCGCTGCTGCGACTTGGCGACCAAGCCCGTGCTCAAGGCGCCACCCACCACATAGCCCATCACAGGCAGCGTCGCCATCCAACTCTGCGGTGCCAGGCTCAAGCCGACCAAGCCATTGATGGCAATGAAGGTCACGTTATTGGTCAGGAACAAGCCCTGTGCGATGGAAAGCAAGACAAGATGGCGGTTCATAAAGCTAAGACATTCAGAGGAATTTTTAAATAATGGGTGCCATTGGCTTCCGCAGGCGCAAACTCACCGGCTCGGATGTTCACCTGCACGGCGGGCAAGATGAGCACAGGCATTTCTAAGGAAGCGTCTCGCTGTGTACGCATGGCGACGAACTCGGCTTCACGCACACCGTCATGCACGTGGATATTGTGCGCGCGTTGCTCGGCAATGGTGGACACATAGGCTACAGGTCGGTCAGTGGGCGGGTAGTCATGACACATGAACAAACGCGTGTCACTGGGCAAACTCAACAACTTCTGCACAGAGGTGTAGAGCGTTTTGGCATCACCACCGGGGAAGTCGCACCGCGCCGTCCCGACATCAGGCATGAACAAGGTGTCACCCACAAACACCGCATTGCCAAACTTGTAGGCGACACAGGCGGGCGTGTGGCCTGGCACATCCAAAATCTCTCCTGCGATCGTGTCCAGCTGGACAGTCTGCCCTTCTTGCAGCAGCACATCGAACTGCGAGCCATCGGTTTTGAACTCTGGCTCTAAGTTGAAGACTTTTTGAAATACCTGTTGCACCGTGGTGATGTGAGCGCCAATGCCAATTTGGCCGCCTAGTTTTTCCTTCAAATAGGACGCTGCCGTCAAGTGATCAGCATGTGCATGGGTTTCCAAAATCCACCTCACGTGCAAATTGTTCGCTTGCACAAAGGACACCACTTGATCGGCGGAGGTGTGACTGGTTCGCCCCGCCTTGGGGTCATAGTCGAGCACCGAATCAATGATGGCGCATGCACCACCGACGCGCTCATACACCACATACGTCACCGTCCATGTGGCGGGATCAAAGATGCCGTGCACCAAAGGATGAGGGATTACTTGCATCATTTTTTTCAATCTATCAAATAACAATCTATTTTTTAATATACTATACAAATCAACACTGTGCTCAAACCTGAACCATGAAGTCCAAAAATATTGACCTCGCAGACATGCACAAAGCTGCCGATCAAGCGTGTCGCTTGATGAAGGTGCTGTCCAACGCCGACCGTCTCATGCTGCTGTGTGAATTGGCACAGGGCGAGCAGTGCGTGAGTGAGCTTGAGGAACGACTAGGCATCGTGCAACCCACGCTGTCGCAACAACTCACGGTGTTGCGCAATGAAGAATTGGTCACCACACGGCGTGAAGGTAAAAACATTTATTACCAAATCAGCAGCCCCGAAGCCTTGGCGGTGATGCAGGTTTTGTACAAAACGTATTGCAACAACTGAGGCGTCAAGCATGAACTTGGACTGGACACATTTCACCCCTTGGGCTTCTTTGAGTGGCGGCGTATTGTTGGGCGTGGCCTCTGCGCTCTTCATTTTGTTGAATGGCCGCATCTTGGGAATTAGCGGCATCTTGGGTGGCTTATTGCCAGCCCAAACGGGGGATGCCTCTTGGCGTCTGACCTTCTTATTGGGCTTGTGCGTGTCGCCCTTGGTGATGAAGGCCGTTGTGCCAGCCGAGTTATTGCATGCGCCGCGTATCGACGCCAGCATGACGACAGTGGTGGTCGCAGGTCTGTTGGTGGGCCTAGGCACACGATATGGATCGGGGTGCACCAGCGGTCACGGAGTGTGCGGTTTGTCACGTCTGTCGCCCCGTTCTATGGCAGCCACGGGTTTGTTCATGGCGGCAGGTTTTGTCACAGTTTTTGTGCTCAAGCACATCCTCTAAGGCGTCACACATGCAACGCATCAGTGAATTTGTCGTGGGTTTGTTGTTTGGCTTAGGTCTGATGCTCTCGGGCATGACGGACCCCAGCAAGGTCGTGGGTTTCTTAGACTTATGGGGTCAATGGGACCCCTCATTGGCTTTCGTGATGGGGGGTGCAATCCTTGTGGGCTTCTTTGCGTTTGCCGTCGTCAAAAAACGCACGACAAATTTTTTGGGCGGCGCCTTGCACTTGCCCCAGTCGACTGAAATTGACAAACATTT
Source organism: uncultured Burkholderiales bacterium (assembly GCA_903886485.1). Taxonomy (GTDB): domain Bacteria; phylum Pseudomonadota; class Gammaproteobacteria; order Burkholderiales; family Burkholderiaceae_C; genus Limnohabitans. The sequence goes on along the minus strand of CAISMH010000017.1, from coordinate 374,115 downwards.
GATTTGGGGCAATGTGATGTTTGGCATGGGCTGGGGCTTGGCTGGCTTTTGTCCAGGCCCAGCCTTGGTCAGCATGGCCGCAGGTCAAGACAAAGCCCTTGTGTTTGTGCTGTCTATGATTTTTGGGATGATTGCCTACGAATTGATTCAACGCAGAAAGACCCCATGAACCACGACCTCATCACAGACACCCACGCCCTGCTCAACAGCACCGAAGCCTCGCACACGCCCACGCGTCGCTTGGCGCTGCAAACCGCGCTGGGGCTCGGGTATGCAGCGGCGGCCATGCCACTGATGGCTCAGACGGCGATTCAAACATCGGCTGAAGGTTTGACATCCGGACGTGTGGAGATTGAGGTGAACGGCTTCAAGATGCCGGCCTACCGATCGGCACCTGCCGGTAAAACCAATTTGCCCGTGGTCTTGGTGATTTCTGAAATTTTTGGTGTGCATGAATACATTGCCGATGTGACGCGTCGTTTGGCCAGAGAGGGCTATCTGGCGATTGCGCCCGAATTGTTCATTCGCCAAGGCGACGCCAGCGCTTACAAAGAACTGTCCAAACTCATGAGCGAGCTGATCGCCAAAGTCCCAGATGCGCAAGTCATGGCCGACTTGGATGCCACCTTGCAATGGGCCAGCCACAACGGCGGCAATCCCCAACGTGCGGCCATCACCGGCTTTTGCTGGGGCGGTCGCATCACGTGGCTGTATGCGCAACACAATCCCAAAATCAAAGCGGGCGTCGCCTGGTATGGCCGCATGGAAGGTGACACCAACGCCATCACGCCCAAGCACCCCATCGACTTGGTAGGCGCCTTGAAAGCCCCCGTGCTGGGTTTGTATGGCGGCGCGGACACGGGCATTCCCGTGACATCGATCAACCGCATGAAAGAAGCTCTGACGCAAGCGGCCAACCAAGGCAACGCCGCAGCCAAGGCCTCCGAGTTTGTGTTGTACCCCGATGCGCCGCACGCGTTTCACGCCGACTATCGCGCCAGCTACCGCGCAGGCCCCGCCATTGATGGATGGAACCGCGCCTTGGCTTGGTTCAAACAACGCGTCTAAACAACGCGTGTTTAGGCCATGAACACCCGCGCTTTGCGCGGTGTGAGCACCAAGGTCTCACCCTCTGTAAATCCCTGCTCGTAAAACTGCGAAGCAGGGATTTGCGCTTCAATGATCTGCTCATCCGATGGGCTGTCACCCTCGGCTGCCACCAGCTCCAAGCGCGCAATCGGCCCCACCACAATGGCACGCGTCAATTGCGCCACGATGCCTTCATCACCGTGCGTGTAGCGGCGCACATCCAAATCATGTGGACGCACATAGGCAAAGGCTTTGGCGTCTTGCGCAGCATGGTGCTCAGGGCTGGGCACGCGCACGGTTTGGTCTTCCACCCCAATGTGCATTTCGCCTTCGTGGGCGCGGCCGTGGAACAAGTTCACATCGCCCAAGAAGCCATACACAAACGGGCTAGCTGGGTGTTCCCACACCTCTTGTGGACTGCCCACTTGTTCGACATTGCCTTTGTTCATCACCACCACGCGGTCGGCCACTTCGAGGGCTTCCTCTTGGTCGTGCGTCACAAAGATGGTGGTCACGTTCAAGTCGTCGTGCAAGCGGCGCAACCAGCGGCGCAACTCTTTGCGCACTTTGGCGTCCAAGGCACCAAAGGGTTCGTCGAGCAACAGCACTTTGGGCTCGACCGCCAAGGCGCGAGCCAAAGCAATACGTTGGCGTTGTCCGCCCGAGAGTTGTGAGGGGTAGCGGTCGGCCAACCAATCGAGTTGCACGAGGCTCAACAAGTCGTGCACTTTCTTTTGAATTTGTGCTTCGCTGGGGCGCTCGCTGCGTGGCTTGACGCGCAGGCCAAAGGCCACGTTTTCAAACACGGTCATGTGGCGAAACAAGGCGTAGTGTTGAAACACAAAGCCCACTTGACGCTCACGCACATGCACGTGCGTGGTGTCTTCACCACTGAACAAAATGGTGCCGCTGTCTGCAGTCTCTAAACCCGCAATGATGCGCAGCAAGGTGGTCTTGCCGCAGCCCGACGGGCCCAGCAAAGCAATCAATTCGCCCGAGTGAATGTCTAGGCTCACATCGCCCAGCGCTTGAAAGTTGCCAAACTGTTTATGGATATTTCTGATTTCGATGCTCATGATTCGGTACTCGTATGAATTTAGGCGCTTGGCATTTCTTGTGGCAAATCAGCCGTGGCTTTGAGCTCGCGTGCATGACGCCATTCCACAAATGACTTCAACACCAAGGTCACCAAGGCCAACAAAGCCAAAAGAGAGGCCACGGCAAAGGCAGCGACTGATTGGTATTCGTTGTACAAAATTTCCACATGCAAGGGCATGGTGTTGGTTTGCCCACGGATGTGGCCCGACACCACCGACACCGCGCCAAACTCGCCCATAGCACGCGCGTTACACAAGATGACGCCGTAAATCAAACCCCACTTGATGTTGGGCAGCGTGACATACCAAAAGGTTTGCCACCCTGTGGCACCCAACACGATGGCCGCTTGCTCCTCGTCATTGCCCTGTGCTTGCATGAGCGGAATCAACTCCCGCGCAATGAAGGGAAACGTGACGAACACCGTGGCGAGCACAATGCCGGGCACGGCAAAAATGATTTGAATGTCATGCGCTTGCAGCCACGGGCCAAACCAGCCTTGTGCGCCAAACATCAGGACATAAATCAAACCGGCCACCACGGGCGACACCGAGAACGGCAAGTCGACCAAGGTGGTTAAAAAGGCTTTGCCCGTGAACTCATATTTGGCAATGGCCCACGCCGCAGCGATGCCAAAGACCAAGTTCAGGGGCACGGCAATCAAGGCGGTCAGAAAGGTCAGGCGCACAGCAGACCAAGCATCCGGCTCTTGCAAGGCCACCCAATACGCCTCCAAGCCTTTGCGCAAAGCTTCGGTGAACACCGCAGCCAGTGGCAAGACCAAGAAGAAAAACATGAACGTGAGTGCCAAGCCAATGAGGCTGTAGCGCACCCAAGCGGGCTCCGTGGTGCCTGCACGCGATGCGTTGATTGAGGCACTCATACCGCCACTCCTGTGTGGCGACGCTGCCAAGCCTGCAAGGCATTGATGATCAGCAACAACACGAATGAGATGACCAACATCACCACGGCCACCGCGGTGGCGCCGGCGTAGTCGTATTGCTCCAACTTACCAATGATGATGAGTGGCGTGATCTCAGACACCATGGGCATGTTGCCCGCAATGAAGATGACCGAACCATATTCGCCAATCGCACGCGCAAAGGCCATGGCAAATCCGGTCAACAACGCAGGGGCGATGCTGGGAAATATCACTCGGCTGAAAGTTTGCCAGCGTGTGGCACCCAAGCAAGTGGCTGCTTCTTCGAGTTCTTTCTCGGTGTCCTCCAGCACAGGCTGCACGGTACGCACCACAAAAGGCAAGCCAATGAAGATGAGCGCAATCACCACGCCATTGGGGTTGAAGGCCAACTGAATCCCCAGCGGCTCCAAGAACTGCCCCACCCAGCCATTGCCAGCGAGCAAAGCGGTGAGCGAAATACCAGCCACTGCGGTCGGTAAGGCAAAGGGCAAATCCACCAAAGCATCCACGACTTTTTTTCCAAAGAAGTTGTAGCGCACCAGCACCCACGCCACCAGCAAACCAAACACCACATTCACCAACGCCGCGATGAGGGACGCACCGAAGGTCAGGCGGTACGAGGCCATCACGCGCGGGCCTGTGACGGCCTCCCAGAACTGAGGCCATGTGAGCGTGAAGGTTTTGAAGACCAAAGCCGACAGCGGGATCAACACAATCAAGCTCAGGTAAGTGATCGTGAAGCCGAGCGTGATGTTGAAGCCGGGAAGCACACGCGCCGCTTTGTGGCTGCGCGTCAGAGAAAACAATGCCATGAACAATTACTTCACTGTGTAAATCTTGTCGAACTGACCACCGTCGTTGAAGTGGACTTTTTGTGCTTCGCTGAGGGAGCCGAAATACTCGCTCACCGGCACCAACTGAATGGGCTTGAAGGTCGCGGCGTACTTCTTCAAGAGTGCGGGGGAACGGGGGCGCAAGGCGTGCTTGGCTGCAATCTCTTGCGCTTCGTCCGAGTACAAGTAATTCAGATACGCCTTGGCCAACTCGCCCGTGCCTTTCTTGGCCACGGTGCGCTCCACCACAGCCACGGGGTTCTCGGCAATGATGCTGACCGACGGATGCACGGCATCGACTTTGCCTTCACCAAACTCGCGGTCGACCGACACCACCTCAGACTCAAACGTCACCAGCACATCACCGATGTTGCGTTGCAAGAAGATGGTGGTGGCATCACGCCCACCTTTGGCGAGCACAGGCACGTTCTTGAAAATCTTGCCCACGAACTCAGCAGCACCTGCATCGTTCATGCCTTTTTTGCGTGCATAAGCCCAAGCAGCCAAATACGCCATGCGGCCATTGCCACCGGTTTTGGGGTTGACGATGATCACTTGAATGCCGGGCTTGACCAAGTCGTCCCAGTCCTTGATGCCTTTGGGGTTGCCGTTGCGGGTCAAGAACAACATGGTCGAACTGGTGGGCGACGCGTTGTTGGGGAACTTCTTGGCCCAGTCTTTGGCCACCACACCGTTGTTTGCCAAGAACTCAATGTCGGTGGTGGTGTTCATGGTCACCACGTCGGCATCCAAGCCATCGTTGACCGCACGCGCTTGCGCGCTCGAACCACCATGGGCTTGGTCGATCTTGATGTCTTTACCTGTGGTCTTTTTGTAATGGGCCACGAAGGCCGCGTTGTAGTCTTTGTAAAACTCGCGGGCCACGTCGTAGGACGCATTCAGCAACGTTTGTGCGCTCGCCAAAGCGCTGACTGCCAGCAAAGCGACACCCAAGGTGGTGTGTAGAAATTTTTTCATACAGTTTGAAACTCCAACGAATGAGAGGGCGTTGCGTGGGCGGAAGGCTGGAACACCAAAGGGGCCTCCACCAACGACTGCAAAAGTGCCAAGCCCAAAGGCCATGAACCGAAACCAGAATCAAGATTGATGTGCCCTGCATTTTGCAGTCGCACAAACTCACTGCCCCAAGACCGAGCATACGCGCCTGCGGTACGCACAGGGCAATACGGGTCATTGCTGCTGGCCACCAACACGCTGCGATAGGGCAAGGTTTGGTAAGGCACGGGCGCGAAGTCTACCAACGGTGCGCGACGTTCGGGGTCGGCTGGGGCCACCATCAAGGCCCCCTGAATGCGTGCCACCGCTTCGGACAGCAAGTGTGTGCAAGCAATGCAGCCCAAGCTGTGCGCCACCAACACCACGGGGCCGTCTTGGGCCAACACCGTCTCAGCAATACGGCTCACCCACGCACTGCGTGTGGGGGAAATCCAATTGTCTTGTTGCACACGCACCGCCCCAGCGATGGACTCGGCCCACAGACTTTGCCAGTGGCCGGGACCGGAGTCGCGCCAACCGGGAACAATGACGATGGTGGGAGATGTAGACATGGCCGCGATTGTGGGTGGCAATGCTGCAAACTCAAACGACTGTTTATTTGTTAGTTAATAACGCATCCGTCTAAAGGAGAAAGCCCGAGGCAGATGCTCATGAAACCGAGTGTCTGGCGCGGCGAAAACGGAGACGACAGACCTAATTGAAAAGAGTCGTTCTTAACCGTTGGTTCAGGGCGAGGATGTCAGGCGCATCCGTCGCTGGCATATCACCCGAGACGACGCGCCCCACCAACTGAGAGGCGGTTGCCAAGTGTGGCAACAGAGGGCCCCAAAAATAAACGTGTTCCGCGTCTGAGATCAACAGCGTGGGGAAGTTGTCCACATCGATGGTGTCTAGCACGTCGGCCTGGTCTTCGATATCCACCCACACCAAGTCGGCGTTTTCAACACATTGCGCTTTGAGTGTGTCAAACACATGCGTGTAGTCATCGCATGTGCGACACCATGCTGCACAAAAGCAAGCAACTAACAAACGGGAGGACGTATCGGGCATCTCAAAAAGTTGGAAGAAGCCAAGCTTCTTCCAACAGGGAGATCAGCGTTTGGCGTGGCTCAATTGTCGCACCACCGCGATCAGGCGGTCCACCTCTTCGCAGGTGTTGTAAAACGCCAGCGAAGGTCGCACCGTGGTTTCTAAGCCCATGCGACGCAAAATAGGCTGCGCACAGTGGTGACCGGTTCGCACCGCAATGCCTTCTGCGTTCATGGCTTTGCCCACTTCTTCGGTGGTGTAGCCCTTGAGCACAAATGACAACACACTCGCCTTCTCATGGGCCGTGCCCACCAAGCGAACGCCAGGAATCGGCTTCAAGTGGTGGGTGGCATAGGCCAGCAAGTCATGCTCGTAGCGTGCGATGTTGTCCATGCCGATGCGTTGCACATAGTCAATCGCGGCGCCCAAACCCACAGCATCTGCAATGTTGCCCGTGCCTGCCTCAAACTTGTTGGGCGGTGGTTGGAACACCGTGCGTTCAAAGGTCACGTCGGCAATCATGTTGCCGCCGCCCTGCCAAGGTGGCATGTCGTCGAGCAACGCACGACGGCCATACACCACACCAATGCCCGTGGGGCCAAACACTTTGTGCCCAGAGAACACAAAGAAGTCCGCACCGATTTCTTGCACGTTCACGCGCATGTGGCTGACGGATTGCGCGCCGTCCACCAAAGCCACAGCGCCTGCCCGATGAGCCAAGTCGACGATCTCTTTCACAGGCACCACGGTGCCCAGAGCATTCGAGACTTGAGTGACCGACACGATCTTGGTGCGATCGCTCAAGAGCTTCTTGTAGTCGTCCAACAGCACTTGGCCGCTGTCGTCCACTGGAATGACTTTGAGCTTGGCGCCTTTGGCTGCCGCCAACTGTTGCCAAGGCACGATGTTGGCGTGGTGTTCGAGGTGAGAGACGATGATTTCGTCGCCCTCACCCACGTTTTGCCAACCCCAGGTCTTGGCCACCAAGTTGATGGCCTCGGTAGCACCGCGCACGAAGATGATTTCTTCGACCGAACCTGCGCCCAAGAACGCACGCACTTTTTCGCGTGCGCCTTCATAGGCATCGGTAGCTCGCGCCGTCGGCAAAGTGGTCTTGGGTGGCTTTGGTCCAGCCGCCAAATGATTTGTCGATGGTGACCAAGTTCAGCTTAGGAAACTGTTTGGCGTATTTGGCTTGCGCCTTCGGCGAGGTAGGACGGTAGAAGTTTTTGCCCGCAATGTCTTGGCCTTCGTCGCTGTAGAGGTATTCCAAATACGCTTGCGACACCGCACGTGTGCCTTTTTTATCGACGTTTTTGTCCACCACGGTGACAGCGGGTTCGGCCAAGATGGAGATGGAGGGCACCACCACGTCAAACTTGGCGCCGAATTCTTTTTCCAGCAAATAGGCTTCGTTCTCCCAAGCAATCAACACATCGCCTTGGTTGCGTTGCGCAAAGGTGATGGTGGAGCCACGCGCGCCCGTGTCGAGGACGGGCACGTTCTCGTAGAGTTTTTTCACAAAGTCTTTGGCTTTGGCGTCACCGCCATATTTGCGTTTGGCAAATTCCCAAGCAGCCAAGTAGTTCCAGCGTGCGCCGCCCGATGTTTTGGGGTTGGGTGTGATGACGCTGATGCCGGGCTTGACCAAATCGTCCCAGTCTTTGATGCCTTTGGGGTTGCCCTCGCGCACCACCAAGATGATGGTGGAGGTGTAGGGCGAGCTGTTGTGTGGCAGACGTTTTTGCCAGTCTTTGGGGATGAGGTTGCCGTGCTCGTGCAGGGCATCGGTGTCGCCACCCAAGGCCAAGGTGGCCACGTCTGCCTCCAAACCGTCAATGATGGAGCGGGCTTGTTTGCCCGAGCCACCATGCGATTGTTTGATGGTCACGTCTTGGCCCGTTTTGCCTTTCCATTGCTTGGCGAAGGCTTGGTTGAACTCGACATACAACTCGCGCGTGGGGTCGTACGACACATTGAGGAGCGTGACGGGTGCAGGTTGTGCAGCTGCCAAGCCTGTGGCCACGAACAAAGCGCCAGCGGCGAGTGTCTTGAAAAAGTCTTTGCGTTGAATCATTTGGGTTCCCTTTACATCCATCTCAATTGCGATGGATGGATTCTTAGCGCAGCAGCGCCAAAAGGGAACGACAGAGTTTTTGGTTGTTAATTACCTAAACATCTAAGGCGAATTACATCGAGCCGATGGTGGCCTCGTCGCTGCGGCTGTCGCCGCGGTTGTCTTTCCACTGGATGGTCACGCGATCACCCGCCTTGGTGCCTTTGAGCGTGAACTGCCAAAACGGGTTCTTAGACACAGCGGTGCCCCACTCTGCACTCAGCACAGATTTGCCATTGAGCAAGACCGTGACCTCTTGGATGTGCCAAGCGGGAATGGGTTTGCCATGGCTGTCTTTGCGCTGGCCAGACTCCATCTCGTGGCTCATCAGCACCCGCACGAGGGCACTGCTGTCCGTGGGGACGATGCGAATGCGCGAGGCGTCAGACATGGTGCTTTCCTCGGTTCATTCGCCGCAGCCACCGAGGGTGACTTTGACCTCGCGCTTGGCGAAATACGTTTTGCCGTCTTCCAGCAAAGCGACGGCATACACATCGGAGGATTGGCTCATCTTGATGCGTAAGGAGAATTGGCTCTCCACCGCAGGACTGAGTTGAAAACTGGCGACCAAGGTGGCCGGATTTTTTTCAACAAACAAGAACAACCGTTTCACATGGGGCAAGCTGGTGCCAAAAGCAAACATGACGCTGGCACCGCTGTCGGCAATCTCGGGGCCGATGAGGGTGACGTCTTTGCTCGGCACAGGCGCTGATGCACCTAAGGCCTGCAGTGCGGCAGCCATGGACTTGGCTTCGAAGGCTGCTTTGTCGAACGCCATGGCGTTGAACGGCAGCCAACCGGCCGTGCCTAAAAGTGTGGCGACAGCCCAGCTGTGCTGGAGGGTTTGACGGCGATTGCGCATATGGTGTTGTGTCGAGTCGCAGGCATTTTGCCTGAGCAAATCCGCTTAGACTGCTGGCTTGGTTCATCATTGAGCAAGCCTCCTTGGAGGCGGCTTCGCAGGAGACTTCACCATGCAACCCCACGTTCATCACTTCGTGTGTTCACGACCTGCCAAAGGGACGCAAGTCTCCTCGGGGCCACACCGTTGGGCGCTGACCGCCGCCGTGTTGGCATGCGCCGTCTCAAGCGCTTATGCGCAGCCAGCAGCCGAAGACTTGTACCAACGCGCCAACGCGGCGACATGCGCCAGTTGCCACGGCACCGAGGGCCGTACCACGCAGGGCTCAGCCATTCCCGCCATAGCAGGCATGCCCAAGGCCGACATGGTGACCCAGCTCAAGGCCTTCAAAGAGGGCACACGCCCTGCCACGGTGATGCACCAACTCAGCAAAGGTTTGACCGATGCGCAAATCAACAGCATCGCGGCCTATTACGCCAGCCTCCAACGCTAAAGGACACCCCATGCAACGTCGCAGTTTTGTAAACGCCGCTTTGGCGCTGGGCCCTTTGGGCACTTTGGTGGGTTGCGCCTCGACAGGTCGTATTCCAGAAAAAGCACGCGTGGTCGTGGTGGGTGGCGGCTATGGGGGGGCCACCGCAGCGAAATACATCCGAATGTTGTCGAACTACAAAATCGATGTCACGCTGGTTGAGCCCTACGCTGCATTTGTGTCATGCCCGATCTCCAACTTGGTCATCGGGGGCAGCAAGACCATGGACGACATCACCACGCCCTATGACAAGCTGTCTGGCAACCACGGCGTGAATCTTGTGCGCGACTATGTGACCCGCGTGGATGCCGAGAAAAAAACCGTCATCTTGGCCAGCGGTGCAAGCATTCGTTATGACAAGTTGGTGCTCTCCCCCGGCATCGACTTGATGCTCAACAGCGTTGAAGGTTTGCCAACGGCTCATGCCTCGGGGCAAATCTTGCACGCATGGAAAGCTGGCCCCGAAACCTTGGCGCTGCGCAAGCAACTCGAGGACATGGACGATGGCGGTGTGTTTGCCATCACCATCCCCGAGGCCCCTTACCGATGCCCACCCGGTCCGTACGAGCGAGCGAGTCAAGTGGCGCATTACTTCAAACAGCACAAGCCCAAATCCAAGGTCTTGATTTTGGATGCGAACCCAGATGTCACCTCCAAAGGACCGCTGTTTAAAAAATTCTGGGCCGACCATTACCAAGGCATTGTGGAATACCGCCCTCAACACAGGACGCTGGCGGTCGATGGCAAGACCCGCACGGTCAAGTTTGAAGTGCAAAACGATGTGAAGGCCGATGTGCTCAACGTGCTGCCCACCATGCGGGCGGGCACGATTGCAGTGCAAAGCGGCTTAGCCAATGCCAACGCACGTTGGTGCGGTGTGAACTATCAAACCTTCGAGTCGACCCAAGCCAAAGATGTGCACGTGATTGGCGATTCGATTCTGTTGGCTCCTGCCATGCCCAAGTCTGGCCACATGGCCAACGCACAAGGCAAGGTCACGGCTGCCGCCATCGTGGCGCAACTGTCGGACTTACCCGTCAACCCAGACCCCTTGCTCACCAACACGTGTTACAGCTTTGTGAGCGACAAGTTGGTCATCCACGTGGCCTCCGTGCACGCCTACAACGCACAAGAAAAAACGTATAAAACCGTCGCAGGCTCGGGTGGTGTGTCCAACGCGCCCAATGCGCTGGAGGGGATTTACGCCTTGAATTGGGCGCAAAACATTTGGGCTGACACCTTGCGCTGAGTGTTTCAGCGCTGCGTCAGTTGCGCCACATCAGCCTGCAGGCTTTGCGCCCACGCTCGACGGTGGCGACCTTGCGCCTGTTGCTGATCCCCATAGCGCACTTGCGCCAGTAAGGGGGGCGCGCAGAGGGTGCGCCACAAGGAGCTGATCAAGGTGTCATGGTCGTGGTAACAAGGGGCCAAGCTGCGTTCTTGTGTGTGCGCATCCATGAACTGCAAAGCCACCGGTTGAATGGGCGCATTGGCTGCAATCGCGGCTTGCAACAAATTGGCATGAAACGGCAACACGGTGATGCCATCACCCGTGGCACCTTCTGGAAACACCGCCAACACGTGGCCTTGCTGCAAAGCTTCGGCCATTTGGTGCACCACGCGCATGGCGTCGTGACGCGAGCCGCGTTCGATGTAGAGCGAGCCGCCACCCGTGGTGAGCACACCCACCAAAGGCCAGCTGCGAATTTCAGACTTGGCCACAAAGCGGCAATGACACGCGGCGTGCATGACCAAAATGTCCAGCCATGAGATGTGATTGGCGGCCATCAACACAGGGCCGTGTGCGGGGTGACCTTTGACGCGCACCTCAATGCCGATGATGGCCAACATGCCACGCGCCCACACCTCTACGGCCCGGGCTTGTTGTGTGTCGTTGAGTTGAGGAAACGCGGTGCGCACCATCCAATAGCCACGCAACACCCACGCGATGACACGCACAAATTTAGCGATGGCTTTTAGGCTGCGCATCAAGCGGCTTGATACGCCACACGGCCTGCCACCAAGGTGGCTTTGACACGACCGGGCAAAGACATGCCTGTCATGTCAAACGCAAACGGGGTGTGCTTGCCTTGGCTGTGCAGTGCCTCGGGGGTGACATGCCATGCCACCGTGGGGTCGAACACCACCAAGTCGGCCACGCCCCCCACATGGAGCTGGCCCAAGCTGGTGCTTTGACCTTGCAACTTGCCCAAGACTTTGGCGGGCTGTGCAGTCAGCACGTCGAGTGCGCGCAGCACACCCACTTGGCTGTCTTGCGCCCACTTGAGTGAAAGGCTGAGTAGCAACTCGAGGCCTGTTGCCCCCGGCTCGGCCTCGGCAAAAGGCAAGGCTTTGGCGTCCACATCCACTGGCGTGTGGTCGGACACCAAGGCATCGAGGGTGCCGTCGGCCAAGGCCGCACGCAAGGCCTCGCGGTCACGCTGTTGGCGCAGCACAGGGGTGACGCGGGCACGGCTGTCGAAGTAGCCAATGTCGTGGTCACTCAGGTGCAGCGAGTTGATGCTCACGTCTGCCGTCACGGCCAAACCTTCTTGCTTGGCGGCACGCACCAAGGCCACACCTTCGGCGCTGGAGATGCGACACAAATGCACACGCGCTTGGGTGCTGCGCATGAGGGCGAAGATGGTGTGCAAGGCAATGGTTTCTGCGGCGACAGGCACACCGCCCAAACCCAAGCGGGTGGCGAGTGGGCCGCTGGCAGCCACGCCTTTGCCTAGGTGCATGTCTTGTGGGCGCAGCCACACGGTGTAGCCAAAGGTGGCGGCGTATTGCAAGGCGCGTTGCAAGACTTGGGTGTTTTCCAAGGGCACTTCAGCTTGGCTAAAGCCCACACAGCCTGCGTCGGTGAGGTCTGACATTTCGGTCAACACCTCGCCCTTCAAACCACGGGTGAGTGCGCCGAGCGGGAAGACGCGGGCGCGGTGTAATTTCTCGGCGCGGAACTTGAGCATCTCAATGAGACCGGGCTCATCCAACACGGGGTCGGTGTCGGGCGGGCACACGAGGCTGGTGACGCCACCGGCCACTGCGGCGGTGAGTTCGGAGGCCAGCATGCCTTCGTGTTCGTAGCCGGGTTCGCGCAAGCGCACTTGCAAGTCCACCAAGCCGGGCGCCACGATGCAGCCCTTGGCGTCGATGGTTTGTTCGGCTTTGAAGTTGGCGGGCAACTTCTCGCCCGTCTTCGCGATGGCAACGACATGCCCATCAGCCACCGCCACATCAGCGGCGTGGTCAAAGCCAGAGGCTGGGTCGATGACACGACCGTTTTGAATCAGGATGTTCATGCTTCATTCCCCGCCACGATAGACATCACGGCCATACGCACAGCAATACCAAAGGTCACCTGCGACAAGATGACACTCTGCGGCCCATCGACCACGGCCGAGTCAATCTCCACCCCACGGTTGATGGGGCCCGGATGCATGACGATGGCATCCGGCTTGGCCAGTTGCAGCTTCTCTTGCGTGAGGCCAAACGATTTGAAATATTCTTGGCTCGACGGCAACAAGGCGCCACTCATGCGCTCGTTTTGCAAGCGCAGCATGATGACCACATCACAGCCCTTGATGCCTTCTTCGAGGTTGTTGAAGACCTTCACGCCCATGGCGGACAAGTCGCTGGGCACCAAAGTCTTGGGGCCCACCACGCGCACTTCGGCGCAGCCGAGTGTGGTGAGCGCGTGAATGTCAGAACGCGCCACACGTGAGTGCAACACATCGCCCACGATGGCCACCGTGAGGTTGGTGAAATCTTTTTTGTAGTGACGGATGGTGTACATGTCCAGCAAACCCTGCGTGGGGTGTGCGTGACGGCCGTCACCGGCGTTGACCACGTGCACATGCGGGGCCACGTGTTCGGCAATCAGGTAAGGCGCACCGGACTCGCTGTGGCGCACCACAAAAATGTCCGCCGCCATGGCACTCAGGTTGGCGATGGTGTCGAGCAGAGATTCGCCCTTGGCTGCGGATGAACGCGCGATGTCGAGGTTGAACACGTCCGCGGACAAGCGCGTGGCGGCAATCTCGAAGGTGGTGCGGGTGCGTGTGCTGTTCTCGAAGAACAGATTGAACACGCTTTTGCCTCGCAAGAGCGGGACCTTCTTGACTTCGCGGTCGTTGACCGACACAAAGTTGGCCGCGGTGTCCAAGATGTGGGTGAGGATGTCGCGCGACAAACCTTCGGTGGAGAGCAGGTGAATCAGCTCGCCGTTTTTGTTGAGTTGGGGGTTGCGTTTGTAAAGCATGATTTAGGCCTTTGCGTCGCTCTCGACGGAGAAATTAAATTGGCCGTTGTCTGCCTTGGTCAAAGCCAGCGATTGGGCGGCAGGCAAGGCCACGCGTGCCGCGGCGAAGTCGGCCTGAATGGGCAACTCGCGCCCGCCCCGATCCACCAGCACGGCGAGCTGCACCTGAGCAGGACGGCCGTAGTCAAACAACTCGTTCAACACCGCACGAATGGTGCGGCCGGTGTAGAGCACGTCGTCGAGCACGATGAGGTGTGCGCCGTTGACTTCAAACGGCAGCTTGGTTGCACCGCCATCGGCCAAGCCGCGTTGTGCAAAGTCGTCGCGGTGCATGGCCGATGAGATGCTGCCCGCCTCGCCTTCCAAGCCCAAATCTTTTTGCAAGCGCGCTGCCAACCAAGCCCCGCCCGAGGTAATGCCGACCAAACGTGTGGTGGGCGTGAGCAGACTGCGCACGCCTTTGAGCAGCTCGGCATACAAGCTCTCCGCATCTAGCATGAGGTTTCCGTGGGTACTCATAAGTTCTCTCGAAAAAATTGGTTGAGGATGATGCACGCCGAGGCCGCGTCTGCATCTTTGGCACCTTGACTGTGCGCTTCGGTGGTGCTGTAGCGTTCGTCCACTTCAAACACGGGCAGCTGGTAACGCCCGTTCAACTGGCGCGCAAATTTTTTGGCCTTGGCCGTGTTCTCGTGGGCCGCACCGTCGGGGTGATACGGCACGCCCACCACCAAGGCGTCGGGTTGCCACTCGGCAATGCGCTGGGTGATGAGCGCCCAACGGGCATCGCCTTCGGCATTGACCGTGGCCTGCGGTTGTGCCTCGCGCAGCATGCGACTGCCATAGGCGACGCCAGTGCGTTTGACGCCGAAGTCAAACGCGAGAAAAGATTGAAAGTGGGCTGGCACGAGAGGCTTGGCCGCAGATGCCAACGGCGCGCCAGACGAAGATGCGGCGTCCGACGCAGGCGCGGCAACTTGTGCGGTCACATCCAGTGCTGTGCTCATGAATGACCCACGTCGTTGGACAACATCCAAGGCTCTAGGCCCAACAGCTTCATGGCGCGTTCGTAGCGTTGCTCCACAGGGGTGTCAAAAATCACGGCGGTGTCTGCACCCACGGTGAGCCAACTGTTTTCGGCCAACTCAGACTCCAACTGACCTTCGCCCCAAGCGGAGTAACCCAAAGAAATCAACACACGCTTAGGGCCCGCGCCCATCGACAAGGCTTCGAGCACGTCTTTGGAGGTGGTCATCTCCAAGCCGCCGGGAATGGTCATGGTGGAGGCATACACAGATTCTTTGCCACTCACGGCGGTGAGGGCCGCAGCCTCTTGGGCTGCGTCAACGGCCTCCTCTTGGGCTGCGTCAATGGCATCCTTTTGGGGGGCGCCATCCTCAGGCACTTGCGCCCACATGGCATCGTGCAACACAAAGCCACGTTCGGTATGCACGGGGCCACCTTGCAGCACGGGGGCGTTGATCAGGTCTTGACGATGGAGGGGCAAATCGACTTTGTCGAACAAACCCTGCATCGAGAGTTCGCCGGGTTTGTTGATGACCAAGCCCAGTGCGCCGCGTTCGCTGTGCTCGCACACATAGACCACGCTTTTGGCAAAAGCCTCATCCTCCAAACTGGGCATGGCGATCAAAAAATGATGCGTCAGGTTGATGGAGGGAGAATCAGCGGTCATGCAGCAATTTTAAAGGGTGAACATGCCTAAGCTCTCGCCTCATTCACCGCACGTCGACAAAGGTCTGATGTGGTTTCGCCGCGACCTGCGCGCGTTTGACAACGCGGCGCTCTACCACGCGCTCAAAAGCTGCAAGCAAGTGCATTGCGTGTTCGTGTTTGATAAAACCATCTTGGACGCTTTGCCACGAATTGACCGCCGCGTGGAGTTCATCCGCGAATCACTGGTCGCGCTCGATGCCGAGCTGCATGCCGTGGCGGGCCAAGCGGGTGCGGGCTTGATCGTGCGCCATGCCGTGTCCGAAACAGAACTGCCACGCTTGGCCCACGAGCTGGGTGTGCAAGAGGTGTTTGCCAACCACGATGACGAGCCCGATGCGCTGGCCCGTGACGCGAAGGTGCGCGGTGGTTTGGCTAACTTTGGCATTGGTTTTCAAACCTTCAAAGACCATGTGATTTTTGAACGCAGCGAAGTGCTCACACAAATGGGCAAGCCCTACGGCGTGTTCACCCCCTACAAAAACGCGTGGCTGCAAAAGGTGAACGACTATTTCTTGAAGTCGTATCCGGTGGGCAAATACATCAAGGCCTTGGCTGCGCGGCCCAAGGCCTATCAAATGCCGGTCCCCACGCTGGCCGAGATTGGCTTTGCGCCCACCAACCTCAGCAGCCTGCACGTGCCCACGGGCAGCCCCGGCGGCTTGGCCTTGTTTGAAGACTTTTTCGAGCGCATGGACAAGTACGACGAGGCCCGCAACTTCCCCGCCATCAAAGGCCCCAGCTACTTGGGTGTGCACCTGCGCTTTGGCACGGTGTCGATTCGTCAGCTGGCCTCAACGGCCTACAAGCGCATGTTGGTGGGCTCGAAAGGCGCGGAGGTGTGGTTGTCTGAGCTGATTTGGCGCGATTTTTATCACCAAATCTTGCACCACCACCCACGTGTGGTGACGGGTGCGTTCAAGCCCGAATACAACGAGATCAAGTGGGACCAGCACAAACACGCCAAAGAACTCTTTGCTGCGTGGTGCGAGGGCCGCACTGGCTATCCGCTGGTGGATGCGGCGATGGCGCAAATCAACCAAACCGGCTACATGCACAACCGCCTGCGCATGGTGGTAGCGAGCTTTTTGACGAAAGACTTAGGCATTGATTGGCGCTGGGGCGAACGCTACTTTGCCGAGCACCTGAATGATTTTGACCTCGCCGCCAACAACGGTGGGTGGCAATGGGCCAGCTCCAGCGGCTGCGATGCGCAGCCTTACTTTCGCATCTTCAACCCCACCAACCAAAGCGAGAAGTTTGACCCCGAAGGCAAGTTCATTCGCCGCTATGTACCGGCACTCAGCAAGCTCAACAACAAGGCCATTCACGCACCGTGGTTGGCCAAACCGATGGAGTTGGAAGAAGCAGGCTTGGTGTTGGGGCGTGATTACCCACGACCTATCGTGGACCACGCAGAGGCGCGTGCGCACACACTGGCGCGCTATGCGGTGGTGAAGAAGGTGACATAAAGGGGCGACCATTCGCCTCGCCCCTGCGTCAGCGCTGTCACTCCCCTTTGAGGGCGGCCAACACCGTGGGTTGCGGCTCACGCATGCTGCCCACGGCAAAGTGCTGCAGCAAACGACTGACCTCGTGGGCGCCACTGAGGCTGGTTTTGATGTCTTCGGCCACCCGCTTGGCACGTAGCCGGGCCAGTTGCACGGCCAATGAATCCGCCACTTGTTGCACCGCCGTCAATTGCACGTCTTGCGCGAGCTGAGCCATGCTTTGCACATCCAACTGGGCCTCGGTGGGCAAATCGGACTCGGGCGACTCGGACCAATCGTTGAGGATGCCGACCAAGCGCTGCGAAATCACATCGGCTTGCTCTAAAAACAACAAGTGGTTGATGACCTGCAAGGCATCTTCCACTGGCTTGTGGTGTTCGTTGAACTGTTCACGCAGTTGCAAACCACTAAGCACTTGCGAGGTCGCGCTGGCTTCAGACTCGTCAATGCTGCGGTTGGGGGCCAAGCGCAAGCCTTCAAAAAAATGGGTGGCCAGCGACCAAAACGTGCGCCAGCCTGCAAGGGTCTCCGCATCCAGCTGACGCTGACACAGCAGCTCGAGTTGCCGAGCCGCATGCATGTCCACCGCAGGGCGGTGGCGCAGCAAGCTCAGCACATGGGTTTCGAACTGTGCGCGAAGGTCCATGGGGATTAGATTTGCACCATCTCAAAGTCTTCCTTGCGCGCGCCACACTCTGGACAAGTCCAGTTCATCGGCACATCGGCCCACGCGGTGCCGGGGGCAATGCCGTGCTCAGGGGAGCCGGCCTCTTCGTCATAAATCCATCCACAAATCAGACACATCCAGGTATTTGCCACAGTATTTCTTTCGTCAACGCATAGAATGAAATGTATTGTATCGACCGGCTTATGGCGCAAGAAAACACCCCTCCCTCTCCTGAAATCGCGCTGTCAGACGAAACCAGCGGCTCACCGCCTTGCGTGCTGGTCTTCAACGCGAACGACCCCAGCGGTGCTGGTGGTTTGTCTGCGGACGTGTTGGCCAGCGCATCCGTAGGTGCGCATGCCCTGCCCGTCGTCACAGGCGCGTACATGCGAGATACCGCTGAGATTTTTGACCACATCGCCTTCGACGAAGACGCCGTGGCCGAGCAAGCGCGCAGCGTGTTGGAAGACGTGAGCGTGCAAATCATCAAGGTCGGTTTTTGTGGCAACCCTGAGAACCTCAGTGTGATTGCCGAGATCTGCACCGATTACGCTGAATTACCCGTCATCGCCTACATGCCCAACCTCTCTTGGTGGGAAGACGAGCAGATTGACGCCTACCTCGACGCGTTTCGCGAACTCATCCTGCCCCAAACCACTGTGCTGGTGGGCAACCACAACAGCTTGTGGCGTTGGTTGCTGCCCGACTGGAGCAGCGAGAAAAGCCCCAGCCCCCGCGACATCGCACGGGCTGCTGCCGAAGTGGGTGTGCCGTATGTGTTGGTGACAGGGATCAACCACCCCGACCAGCATGTGGAGAACGCCTTGGCCACCGCCCACACGGTGATGGTGAGTGAACGCTTTGAGCGCTTTGATGCGGTGTTTGCCGGTGCGGGCGACACCCTCAGCATCACGCTGGCGGCCGTCTTGGCTGCAGGCACTGACCTTGAGTTGGCCACACGCGAAGCTCTGAACTACTTGGACCAAAGTCTCAACCATGGCTTTCGTCCGGGTATGGGTCAAATCCTGCCCGACCGCTTGTTTTGGGCAGAAGAGGAAGACGCCGAGGGCGAAGACACGGATGGCCTGCCCGCCACGGCCGAAGACTTTTCGCTGCCCCGCCACGAAACCAAACATTGATGTTTAAAACCATGACCGACTTGAACCAAACCCTGTTTGAACGCGCTGCCAAAGTCATCCCCGGCGGCGTGAACTCGCCCGTTCGCGCGTTTCGCGCTGTGGGCGGCACACCGCGCTTTGTGCAACGCGCCCAAGGCGCTTACTTTTGGGATGCCAATGGCCAAAAGTACATTGACTACATCGGCTCTTGGGGCCCCATGATTTTGGGCCACGGCAACGTGGCGGTGCTGGAGGCGGTGCAAAAAGCAGCGTTGGATGGCTTCTCATTCGGCGCACCGACCGAGCGCGAGATTGAACTGGCCGAAGAAATTTTGAAGCATGTGCCCTCGATGGAGATGGTGCGCTTGGTCAGCTCCGGCACCGAAGCGGGCATGAGTGCTTTGCGCTTGGCACGCGGTGCCACAGGCCGCAGCAAGTTCATCAAGTTTGAAGGCTGCTACCACGGCCACTGCGATGCCTTGCTGGTCAAAGCCGGCTCGGGCCTCGCCACCTTTGGCAACCCCACCAGTGCAGGTGTGCCGCCTGAGGTGGTGCGCGACACGCTGGTGCTGGAGTACAACAACATCAGCCAACTCGAAGAAGCGTTTGCTTTGCACGGCAAAGAACTGGCCTGCGTGATGATCGAGCCCATCGCCGGCAATATGAACTTTGTGCGTGCGTCTGTGCCCTTCATGAAACGCTGCCGCGAGCTGTGTACCGAGTACGGCGCGCTGTTTGTGTTTGATGAGGTGATGACGGGGTTTCGCGTGGCGCTGGGCAGTGCGCAAAGCGTGTACGCCAAGCTCATTCCCGGCTTCCAACCCGATGTGACGGTGCTGGGCAAAGTCATTGGCGGCGGCATGCCGTTGGCCGCCTTTGGTGGCCCGCGCGCCATCATGCAGCAGCTGGCGCCCACTGGACCGGTTTACCAAGCAGGCACCTTGAGCGGCAACCCTGTGGCCACCGCATGCGGCTTGGCCACGCTGCGCGAAATTGCCAAGCCCGGTTTCTATGAGGCGCTGGGTGCGCGGACACAAAGCTTGGTCGATGGCCTCACGGCAGCAGCGGTCAAAGCCGGTGTGCCATTCAGTGGTGACTGCCAAGGCGGCATGTTTGGTTTCTTCTTGTTGCCCGAGTTGCCACAGAACTATGCCAAGGTCATGACCAGCGACGGTCCCAAGTTCAACCAGCTGTTCCATGGCCTGCTCGACCGTGGCGTGTACATTGCACCCGCCTTGTACGAAGCTGGCTTTGTGAGTGCCGCACACACCGACGCCGACATTGCACAAACCGTGGCTGTGGCCGCTGACGTGTTCGCGCAGTTGTAAACCGCCCAGCGAAACTCTGATCCATCGCGCCGTCAGGCGCTTCCTCTTCTCGTCCTTTTCGGGCGCTTTACCCACAAGGACTTTCATGAAAAAAACATTCCAACTCCAAGTTGAAGGCAAACACCCAGACCGTTTGCTAGACGCCATCAAACACGAGATTCGCAAATACCTCAAACGCGAACGCCGCCGTGACCTGCCCGAAGGCGCGGACTTTTGGGACTTTGATTGCAAATTTGGCTTGACCGAAGACACTGCCGAAGTGGTGCACTTGGCCAACGTCATCACCTGCATCGACAACGCTGTGGCCAACCAAGCCACGCAGTTTTATGTGGAGCTGCTGGCCAAGCCCGGCGTGCGCACCAAACGCCCAGCAGGCGAAGCACTAGAGCACCAAGAGCGCCACGCCTTTGACGGCTTGGATGACGACCACAACGACTGATCAGGCGTACAAAGACCGCATCGCCAAATCGGGTGAAGTCGACACAATTTTGAGCAACGCAGCTGCAGGCCCTGTGGGGGTGCGGCGGTGTTGCTCCCAGTTTTGAAGCGTCTTCACGCTCACGCGCATCATCTGGGCAAACTCGGTTTGCGATAAACCGACTTGTTCACGCACGCGCTTGACATCGGGATTGGAAATATCAAATCGACGTGCGGCAGGCCGCCGGCCTTTTGAAATGGCTTTGGCTTCTTGCAAGCTCTTTACCAAATCGTCAAACAGTTCTTTGTCCATTTCACAACTCCTTCACAAGTTCGCTTAACACGCAGAGTTCTTGCGCTGTCAGCGTGTCTTTCACAGACTTGGCATACGCCAACAGCATGTAAATTTGATGCGCATCTTTGAACCAGTAGTAAATCACGCGAATGCCACCCCGCTTACCACGTCCACTGACCGCGTAACGCAACTTCCGAAGACCGCCTCCGCCACGAATCACGTCGCCCAATGATGGGTTTTGCACCAACGCGATTTGCATATGCGCGTAATCATCGTCAGCCAAAAGCGTCGTGATAGCACGGGTGAACGTCGGTGTCTCGATGAATTCCACACATGTCCATTCTATACGCCATTGGCGTATTACTTGGTTAAATTGTGGCTCATCTTGAGCGCATCACCGTCGTTGGTGCTTAAGCGCGCCGCACAAAAGAAAACCCCAATCCTCGAATTTGAATTCGCGGTTGGGGCTGGTTATCTATGCACGCCAAAGACTTCGCTAGTCTTTTGGTGCAAGCGGCTCTGCATGCGCGGCTGCCGCCCGCAACTTGTCTTTTTTGCTCGGGCGTTTGCCTTTGATACCGCCCGTGCCGTCGTTCAAGGGTGATGCTGGCGGTGGCACTTCGGTGGGCTCAAAACCTTCGAGCACTTCAAGTGGCAGCTGAACTTGAACACGTTTTTGAATCAGTTGCCAATGGGCCAGCGTGGCAGCTGTGACAAAACTCACGGCCTCGCCATGCGCACCCGCACGGCCCGTGCGGCCAATGCGATGGGTGTAGTCGGTGGCGGAGCGCGGTAGGTCGTAGTTGACCACCACGGGCAGCTGCGCGATGTCAATGCCACGCGCCGCAAGGTCGGTGGTGACCACCACTTCCCAGCGTTCTTCTTTGAATTCGGCGAGCACGTCTTGGCGTGCACCTTGGCTCATTTCGCCATGAAACGCAGTGGCAAACACACCCGCTTTGTAGAGCTTGTTGGCCACATGCTCACACGCATAACGCGTGGCCACAAACACCAACACGCGTTTCCACACGTGGGTTTTGATGAGGTGACGCAGCAAGGCCGTGCGACTTTTTTCATCCACTTGAATCGCGCGTTGCGCAATGTCGGGCGTATGTTCTTGCGTGTGCGCGATGGTGATGCGTGCGGGGTCGTGCAACAACGCTTCGGCCAAGGTTTGCACCACAGGCTCGAAGGTGGCGCTGAACAACAGGTTTTGTCGCTTGGCTGGCAGCAGCGCCAGCACACGTTGCAGCTCTTCAGCAAAGCCGAGGTCAAGCAAGCGGTCAGCTTCATCCAACACAAGGTGTTGCACATGGCCCAAGTTCAAAGCGTTGTGGTCCACCAAGTCGAGCAAGCGCCCGGGCGTGGCCACCACCACGTCAGCACCGCTGCGCAAGCTCATCATTTGGGGGTTGATGGACACGCCACCAAACACCGTGCCCACTTTGATGGACTGCGCGAGGGGCCGCGCCAAATCGCGCAACACATCACTCACCTGTGTCGCCAACTCGCGTGTGGGCACGAGTACCAACACTTGGGTGGTGCGTTTCTTTGGTGCTTCATCGCGTGATGATGCAGTGGTCATGAGCAACTGCAACACAGGCAGCACGTAGGCTGCCGTTTTGCCTGAGCCTGTTTGGGCTTGGGCCAATACATCGCGGCCATGGAGCACGGGGCCAATGGCTTGCATCTGCACGGGTGTGGGAACTGTAAATCCCGCTTGGGCTGCTGAGCTTTGTAGCTCGGCGTTGAGGCCGAGCTGGGCAAAGCTCACAATTGCAGTCTCTTGCATCAGTGCCGCATCAAGCGGCACGTTGGTGTGGTCAATGTTCAATGTGGGCGATCAATGACGGAAGTGACGCACACCCGTGAACACCATGGCCACGCCGCGCTCGTTGGCGGCGTCAATGACTTCTTGGTCACGCATGGAGCCACCGGGCTGGGCCACGCAGGTGGCACCTGCATCCACCACCACGTCGAGGCCGTCGCGGAAGGGGAAGAAGGCGTCGCTCGCCACCACGGTGTGTTGCAGGCTGAGCTTGGCGGCTTCAGCCTTGATGCTGGCGATGCGGGCAGAGTCGAGGCGGCTCATTTGGCCTGCGCCCACACCCATGGTCATGCCGTTTTTGCAGAACACGATGGCGTTGGATTTGACGAACTTGGCCACTTTCCAAGCGAACAACAAGTCGTTCAACTCTTCTGGTGTGGGTTGCTTGACGGTGACGATCTTGAGGTCAGCCAAAGCCAACTCGTGGTTGTCCGCGCTCTGCAGCAACAGGCCCGAGCCCACGCGCTTGGTTTCCAAGGCGTTGCGCACATGGCCGTAATTGGCAGGCAGGGCAATTTTCATCAGGCGCACGTTGACTTTGCTCTTGAACACGTCGAGTGCTTCAGCGCTGAAATCAGGAGCCATCAACACCTCGACGAACTGCTTGCTGACCGCTTCGGCAGCCGCTTTGTCCACAGGGCGGTTGAAAGCGATGATGCCGCCAAACGCGCTGGTGGGGTCGGTCTGGAAGGCCTTGCTGTAGGCCTCCAGTGGGTTGGCGCCCACGGCCACGCCACAGGGGTTGGCGTGTTTGACGATGACACAGGCTGAGGTGTCGAAGCTCTTCACGCATTCCCACGCCGCGTCTGCGTCGGCAATGTTGTTGTAACTCAGCTCTTTACCTTGCAGTTGCACGCCAGTGGCGAGCGAGCCCGCAGCGGGGGTAAGGTCGCGGTACCACGCAGCTTGCTGGTGGCTGTTTTCGCCGTAGCGCAGGTCTTGCACCTTCACATACTGCTCGTTGAACTGGCCGCTGAATTGGGCGCGTTCGGGGACGTAGGTTTCGCTGAGTTTTTCAGCGTCGAAGTTCACGCTGGAGAGGTAGTTGCTGATCGCGCCGTCGTATTGGCTGATGCGGTTGAACGCGGCCACGGACAGGGTAAAGCGCAGTTGGTCGCTCAACTTACCGGTGGCTTTGAGTTCAGCGATGACAGCGGGATATTGGCTGGCGTCGGTGACGATGCCCACGTCTTGCCAGTTTTTAGCCGCGCTACGCACCATGGCGGGACCACCGATGTCGATGTTTTCAATCGCGTCAGCCAGCGTGCAGCCGGGCTTGGCCACGGTGGCTTCAAACGGATACAAATTCACGATCAACAAATCGATGGTATCGATGTGGTGCGCCTTCAAAGCCGCCATGTGTTCGGGCGTATCGCGACGTGCCAACAAGCCACCGTGCACTTTGGGGTGCAGGGTTTTCACACGGCCATCGAGCATTTCGGGAAAGCCTGTGACTTCAGCCACCTCGGTGACGGGCAAGCCCTGTTCGGCCAAGAGCTTGGCGGTGCCGCCGGTGGAGATGAGGCCGACGCCCAAGGCGTGCAATTCGCGCGCGAGTTCGACGATGCCGGTTTTGTCAGAGACGGAGATGAGTGCTTTCATGGGGATGCAGTCTTATTTGATGAGTTTGTGATCGAGAAGTTTTTTACGCAGCGTGTTGCGGTTGAGGCCCAGCCATTCGGCGGCGCGTGACTGGTTGTGGTCGGCGTACTGCATCACCACTTCGAGCAACGGTTTTTCAACCACGCGCACCATCATGTCGTGCAGGTTGTCGGGTTCAGTGCCTTTGAGGTCGCGGAAATAGGTTTCGAGGCTGGCACGCACCACCTCTTCAATGTGTTTTTTACTCATGCAAAGCCAAGGGTTCTTCTAATAAAACAGGGTCGGGCAAGCGCTCGTGACGCTGGGCCAAGTCATCGAAGAAGGCAGCCACGGCGCGGTGTTGCGACGCGCTGTCTTCTAGGTTGTTCATGTGTTGGCGAAACACCTCGCCACCGGGCAAGCTGCGGATGTACCAAGCAATGTGTTTGCGGGCGCTGCGCACACCGGTGCGCTCGCCATAGAGGGCGTAATGCTCATCGAGGTGCGCCAGCAAGAGGCGGCTGACCTCTTGCACCAAAGGCTGGGCCAAGTGCTCGCCGGTGGCCAAGTAGTGCGCGATTTCGCGAAATATCCAAGGGCGGCCTTGCGCGGCGCGGCCAATCATCAGCGCGTCTGCGCCGGTGAGCTGTAGAACTTGTTTGGCTTTCTCGGGCGAATCAATGTCGCCATTGGCCACCACGGGCACGCGCACGGCTTGCTTGACAGCGGTGATGGTGTCGTACTCGGCCATGCCTTTGTAGCCTTGCTCGCGGGTGCGGCCATGCACGGTGATCATTTGCACGCCTGCGGACTCGGCAGCGCGGGCCAAGGCCACGGCATTTTTGTGGGCGTCGCACCAACCTGTGCGCATCTTCAAGGTGACGGGCACGTGGTGGGGCTGCGCAGCATCGACCACCGCTTGCACGATGGACAGGGCCAATGGCTCGTCTTGCATCAGGGCCGAGCCCGCCCATTTGTTACACACCTTCTTGGCAGGGCAACCCATGTTGATGTCGATGATTTGCGCACCGCGCTCGATGTTGTAGATCGCGGCCTCGGCCATCATGGCCGCATCGGTGCCGGCTATTTGCACAGCTATGGGCCCACTCTCGCCGGTGTGGTCGGCGCGGCGTGAGGTTTTGAGGCTGGTCCACAAGTCTTTGCGCGAGGTGACCATCTCGCTCACCGCATAGCCCGCGCCCAACTGCTTGCACAACATGCGAAACGGCCGGTCAGTCACGCCAGCCATCGGCGCGACAAACAAGTTGTTTGCCAGTGTGTAGGGACCGATGTGCATGGGGGAGTCAGTGAGGTGTGCTTAAAAAGGAGGCGCAATTGTACCTGCCCAAAATTTCAGCATGTGGTCTGAAAATGACCATTTTGTAAGGCTTGGCAAAGAATCGGCCGTGGCGTCACTACACTGATGGGCATGGAAATTTGGATGCAATCTGTGCTGGCCGCCTTGGCCCTGCCCGAATACGGCCTGAGCACCGTGTTTGTGGTGTCACTGGTGTCGGCCACCTTGCTGCCCTTGGGCTCGGAGCCCGTGGTGTTTGGCTTGGTCAAACTCAACCCCGCACTCTTTTGGCCCGCCGTCCTGGTGGCCACCGCTGGCAACACCGTGGGCGGCGCCATCAGTTGGTGGATGGGCCACGGCGCGCACCAGGTGAGCGACAAACTGCGCCACAAAGAAACCTCCGCCCAAGACGCCCGCGCCCTGCGCTGGCTGCATGCCTTAGGCCCCAAGGCCTGCTTGCTGAGTTGGCTGCCCGGCGTAGGCGACCCCCTGTGCGCTGTGGCGGGCTGGCTACGCCTGCCTTTTTGGCCGTGCGTGGCCTACATGGCGGTGGGCAAGTTTGTGCGGTATGTGGTGATGACGGGAGGGTTGCTTTGGGTGTTTACGTCGCATTGGGGGATTGGCTGAAAGCGGCAACCAAACAGCGTTGTTTGAGCTGCGTCTCAGATCAGCAGCGCCTTCCTCTTAAAATGCACCGCTTGCTGCAATTCGCAGACTTACCCCTACCTACAACGCTTTAGATGTCTAACAACCACACCCCCGCCACACCAGAAGCCGCTCCCGTCGACGAAAACCAACTCATGGCTGAGCGCCGTGAAAAGCTCAAGGTCATGCGCGAGCGTCAGGCAGCGGGTCAAGGCGTGGCCTTCCCCAACGACTTCAAGCCAGCCCACCACGCCGCCACCTTGCATGAGATGCACGGCGACAAGACGGCCGAGGTTCTGACCGAAGAAGGCCAGTTCGCCAAAGTAGCAGGCCGCATGATGCTCAAGCGCGTGATGGGCAAGGCCAGTTTTGCCACGCTGCAAGACAGCACAGGCCGCATCCAAATTTACGTGACGCGTGATGACGTGAGCGAAGACCTCTACGCCGACTTCAAGCACTGGGACTTGGGCGACATCGTGGCCTGCGAAGGCAAGCTGTTCAAAACGCGCACGGGCGAGCTGTCGATCCACGCCACCAGCATCCGCATGTTGACCAAGAGCCTGCGCCCCATGCCCGACAAGTTCCACGGCGTGCATGACCAAGAGATCAAATACCGCCAACGCTACGTCGACTTGATGACGGACGAGACCGCACGCAAACGCTTCATGGCGCGCAGCAAAGCGGTCAGCGGCATTCGCGAGTTCATGGTGCAACACAACTTCCTCGAAGTGGAAACACCCATGTTGCACCCTATCCCCGGCGGTGCCAACGCCAAGCCCTTCACCACACACCACAACGCGTTGGACCAAGAAATGTTTTTGCGCATCGCGCCTGAGCTGTACTTGAAGCGCTTGATCGTGGGGGGCTTTGAGCGCGTGTTTGAGATCAACCGCAACTTCCGCAACGAAGGCATCTCGGTGCGTCACAACCCCGAGTTCACCATGATGGAGTTCTACGCGGCCTACTGGAATTACCAAGACCTGATGCACTTCACCGAAGAGTTGGTGCGCGACGCCGCCATGAAGGCTGCGGGCACCACCCTGCTCACCTACGGCGGCAAGCCAGTGGACCTGAGCCAACCGTTCGAGCGCCTGACCATCCGCGAAGCCATCCTCAAACACAGCGGAGCAGGCGACAACGTGGACAACACCACATGGTTGATCAACGCCTTGCAAAAACTCGGTTTCAAAGAAGAGAAAGACAAACTTAGCACCCGCAGTTTGGCCAGCTTGCAAGTGATGTACTTTGAAGAAACGGTGGAAGAAAAACTGTGGCAGCCCACCTTCATTTGTGAACACCCCGTGGAGATTTCACCCTTGGCCCGCGCCAGCGACAGCAAACCCGAGGTGACCGAGCGTTTTGAGCTCTACATCACAGGCCGTGAGTTTGGCAACGGGTTCAGCGAGTTGAACGACGCCGAAGACCAAGCCGCCCGCTTCCACGCCCAAGTGGCCGCCAAAGACAGCGGCGATGACGAAGCCATGTTCTACGACCACGACTTTGTGCGCGCCCTCGAATACGGCATGCCCCCCACAGGCGGCTGCGGCATTGGCATTGACCGCTTGATGATGTTGCTGACCGACAGCCCCAGCATCCGTGATGTCATTTTGTTCCCAGCCCTGCGCCGCGAAGCTTAACTAGCTAGCTCGCCCGCAAGCAAAACGCCTCGCACTAGCGAGGCGTTTTTTTATTGGCTGAGTCAGTTTAGAAATGCAGTTGATAAGCCGCCACTCCAAGGCCCACAAACGCCAACGCCAAGCCACCAACCATCCAGCGAAAGGTTTGGCGCAAGCTACTCACAGCAGACACCAGTGCCACGTTTTGTTCGGCCAGTTCGCGCACGGTTTGCGTGAGTTGCGTTTGGCTTTGTTGCAGTTCATCGATTTGCAGGTGGGCCGTCAACAAGCGGATTTTCAACTCGCCCAAAGTAGGCACATCATCGTGCGCGTTCGGCGTGGCCATGGGTTGTGGCGCAGCGTCGGCACGTTTGCGGTCCATCAAGTCACGGGCTTTTTCAAGCACGCGAGGGGCATGCGACATCACATCTCCCCAAGGGATGACTTTGAGAGCAGAGAGCCAAGGTATTGCCATAGGTCGTGAGTCCTTTAGACGTGAAGCGAGACGGGTTCCATGCGCGACTGATTCATTGCGGTTGGAAACCGCTGCTCTTGATCAGCTTCGTCCACACTTGTGTGTAGACATGCTCACGTTGTTCGAGCTGATGCGAGTTCATGTAGCCCACGGTGAGGCCCATTTTGGTGAGCTGTTCATGCACATCGGGCATGAGCAGCACCTTGGACAAGGCCACACCAAAGTGGTTGATGGTGGCTTGAGGCGTACCCGAGGGCGCAAAGATGCCGTAGTAAGGCATGTCCTCGAGCCCCGCCAAACCCAACTCGGCGAAGGTGGGCACATCAGGCAATGTGGCTTGGCGTCGTGCACCGAGCACCGCCACGATGTGGACTTTGCCTGCTTTGTGGTTGTCGATGAAATCAGGCACCGAACCCACACCTGCGGCAATTTGGTTGCCCAGCATGTCCGCCATCATGGGCGCGCTGCCACGATAAGGCGCAGCGATCAGATCAAGCTTGAACTTGTCCCCCACGACCTTGACCAAAAACTCAGGCGTGGAGGCCGGCGCTGGAATACCCACAGCGCCTTTGCCGCCTTGGGTTTTGACCCAAGCCACATAGTCGTTGAACGATTTGGCCGATGTGCCACCCGAGACGGCATACGCGTTGACAAAGGTGGCAAAGCCCGCCACGGGTGCAAAGTCACGGGCAGGTTCGTAGCCTGGATTCTTGACCACCAAGGGCAAGATGGAGATGGTGTGGTCGTGCGAGAGGAACAACACGGTGCCATCGGCAGGCGCCACTTTGAGAGCTTGCGCGGCGAGTTGTCCGCCTGCACCCGGCTTGTTCTCGACCACCACTGGCACGCCAAGTTCGTCTTTGAGTTTGTCAGCCAAGATGCGGGCCACCGCGTCTGTGCCACCGCCAGGCGGAAAGCCCACCATCAATCTGATGGGTTTGGCGTTTTGTGCAACAGCCAGACCGCAGGACAGCGCAAAAGCTAGAACCGCAAACAAGCGAAGTGAAGGAAACATGGCAGAACTCCTTTTCAAAACAAACGAATCACACTTGATCTGGACGGGCAGCGGGCGACACGCCATCTGGATTTTGGGCGTGGTCAGGGTCTTGTTCAAATTCACCGTCAGGCGCGGTTTTGCGTGTTTCGCGCTCGCGCAACTTCTCTTCTTTTTTCTTTTTCTTCGCGAGCTCGCGTTGACGTTTTTCGTAGTTGTAGTTGGGGGTTGCCATGTGCGCTTTCGTGAAGGGGTAAGTGGGTGCGGTTTAAGGCAAGAGGTCCAGGGCCCGCACGTATGCGGGGTGAGTCATCAGCGCATCCCAAGCTAGCGGCGAAGTTTGGGGCAGCAGTGCGCGTCGGCGTTGTTCGCTGGCGTCACTGGCGTGCCATTGGTTTTTCACCAGGCGTTCGGTCAAGCCGTCGAGCATCTCGTCCACCGCGCGGCCATTGCCAAGGCTTTGGTTGCACAGCAGCACCAAGTCACAGCCTGCGTTGAGCGCGGCCACAGCGGCCTCGGCAAAGCTGACCGCGTGGCCTTGGATACGGCGTGCGCCTTCCATCGACAAATCATCGCTGAAGATGGCGCCGTTGAAATGGAGCTGGCCGCGCAAGATCTCTTGCAACCAACGCGGTGAAAACCCTGCGGGTAAGGCGTCGACCTTGGGGTAGATGACGTGGGCTGGCATCACGCTGGTGAGCGTGGTGGTGAGCCATTGGTAAGGCAAGGCGCAGTCGCCTAGGATGGCTTTGAGGCTGCGTTTGTCGACAGGGATATCGACATGCGAGTCGGCTTTGACGAATCCGTGGCCCGGAAAGTGTTTGCCGCAGTTCGCCATGCCTGCCAACAACAAACCGTGCATGACGCTCTTGGCCAGTGCGGTGGCCACGCGCGGGTCACGGTGAAAAGATCGATCGCCAATGACGCCGCTCTCGCCGTGGTCGAGGTCGAGCACGGGGGTGAAACTGAAGTCCACGCCGCAGGCACGCAACTCACTGGCCAACACATAGCCGCTGGCAGTGGCGGCGTCCATCGCTGCCATGGCGCCGCTGCCAGTTTTAAATTCGCCCGTGATGCCTTTTTGATCTTTCATCCACAGCTCCCCCAAGGCGCGCATGGGTGGAATGTGCGTGAAGCCATCGGTGCGAAAGCGTTGCACGCGCCCACCTTCGTGGTCGACACAAATCAATAAATCATCGCGCACGGCCTTGATGTCGGCGCACAGCTGGGTGAGCTGCTGGCGGTTGGCCCAGTTGCGGCCAAACAAAATGACGCCGCCGGTGAGGGGGTGCTTCAAACGCTGGCGGTCCGCCGCTGACACCTGTGTGCCTGCGATGTCAAGAATGAGAGGGGCGTGGTGAGACATAAATCGAATGCTCTTAGGCGGTGTGTGTTTCAACCACCACGTAGCTGGTGGCGTAGTCAGACTCGTCACTCACGCTCACGTGCGCGGTGAGGCCTTGGGCTTCAAACCATGCCTTGAGCACGCCATGCAGCACGAGGGTGGGCTGGCCGCTGGGCAGCTTGGCCACTTCGCACAAGCGCCATGTCATGGGCATACGCATGCCTAAACCGATGGCTTTGCTGAAGGCTTCTTTGGCTGAGAAACGGGTGGCGACGTAGCGCACACCGCGCTCGGGCCAACGGGCGCTGCGGGCGCGGTAGGTTTGCATCTCGTTGTCGCTCAGTACTTTTTGCGCAAAGCGATCGCCGTGTTTTTCCAACGACGCACGGATGCGGCGAATGTCGCAAATGTCGGTGCCGATGCCGTAAATCATGCGGCCATGCACGCGCGGTAAGCGCGAATGGTGTCGGTGTAGCCCAGCTCTAGCGCGTCGGCAATCAGGGCGTGGCCAATCGACACCTCTTGCACACCGGGCACGGTAGTGAGAAAGGTGTGCAGGTTGTCGCGGTTCAGGTCGTGGCCAGCGTTGATGCCAAGGCCCACCGCCAAAGCGGCTTCGGCCGTAGCTTTGAAGGTGGCCAAAGTTGAAGCTTGCTGAGGTGTGCCATAAGCCGAGGCATAGGTTTCGGTGTAGAGCTCCACGCGATCAGCGCCCACCGCTTTGGCAGCGGCCATGGCTTCGGGCATGGGGTCCATGAACAGGCTCACGCGTACGCCAAGGGCTTTGGCCTCATCAATGAGGGGCTTCAAGCGCTCAGCGTCTTGCGGAAAGGTCCAGCCATGGTCGCTGGTGAACTGGCCTTCGCTGTCGGGCACAAAAGTCACTTGATGGGGACGCACTTGGCGCACAAAGTCCATCAAGTTGTGAAAGGGATTGCCTTCGATGTTGAACTCACGGTCAGGCCACGCCTTGAGCAAGGCAGCCAAGTCGAGCACATCGCCTGCGCGGATGTGACGTGCATCTGGACGTGGATGCACGGTGATGCCCGCAGCACCCGCCTCTAGGCACAGCGTGGCCGCGCGCGTGACGCTGGGAATTCCCAAATGGCGCGTGTTGCGCACCAAGGCCACTTTGTTGAGGTTGACCGACAAGGCCGTGTGTGTGTGTGGAGGCATGGCGTAAATCAAAGGGATTGCAGGTCAATCATCATCTGCCGTGTACGCAGTGTTTTGACCCCGCAATGGTAGTGCAGCAAGGCCCGTAGCTGGCCCTGCAAGGCATTGCGCTGCTCAGAGGGCAGCTCGGCGCACAAACGCAGGGTGGCGGTGAAGGGCGCGTCTGTGGACAGGCTGTCGTGCAGTTGCAGCCACACGCAGCCCGCCAAGCCGGTGCGGTCTTGCGCGTTGTGGGCGCGCAGGCCGCCTTCGGCCACCAGCACATACAAGGCGTCAGGCTGCAAGGGATTGAGGGTGAGGGTTTGGGCGTTGAGCTCAGGCAAGAAGCCGATGTCACGCAACAGCAGCAACTCAAACGCACGCAGCGCGGGGTTGATGGTGCCTTCGTGACCTGAGGCCAGCACCTGCACCACTTGGCGGTACAGATCAAAGAGCGAGGGATGCGGGTCATCGCGCGCCAACAAGCGCAGCAACAACTCGTTGATGTAGTAGCCTGAGAGCAGCGCCTCGCCCGTGGGCATGATGTGGCCGCCCACCCACTCTGCTCCCTTCAAGGTGCGAATTTCGGCGTCGCCCGAATAGCTGACGGTCAGCGGCTGCAAAGGCAGCAGCACAGGGCGAAAGTTGGAGCTGGGTTTTTTGGCACCCTTGGCCACCAAGGCCACCCGACCGAAGTGGCGGGTGAAGGTTTCCAAAATCAGGCTGGACTCACTCCAGTCGTAGCGGTGCACCACGAACGCGGGCTCGTCATGGATGCGGGGAATGCCCCGCGACATCGTGAAGGTGCTGGACTTACTCGTAGCCAAAGCTACGCACCCGCGCTGCATCGTCGGCCCAACCGGAGCGGACTTTGACCCATAGCTCTAAGAACACTTTGGCGTCGAAGAGTTTTTCGAGCTCGGTGCGCGATTCCATGCCCATGCGCTTCAAGCGCTCACCCTTGTCACCAATGACCATGGCTTTGTGGCCATCGCGCTCCACCACGATGGTGGCAGCGATGCGCACCAAGCGTTTGACGCCTTTGGTCTTGCCCTTTTCTTCTTCGAACTTGTCGATGATGACGGTTGAGGTGTAGGGCAATTCGTCGCCGGTCAAACGAAAGAGTTTTTCACGCACCATTTCGGCGGCCATGAATTTTTCACTGCGGTCGGTCAACTCGTCGGCAGCGTACATCCAAGCTTGCTCGGGCAGGTACTTTTCGCAAATGCCCAAGAGGCGTTGCACGTCTTTGTCGTTCTTGGCCGACATGGGCACGATCTCGGCAAAGGGGTGTCGATCTTGCATGGCTTGCAGCCACAGCATGATGTCGGCGCGATTTTTCATCGTGTCGAGTTTGTTGGCCAACAAGATGGTGGGAATGCCTTTGGCCAAAAGCGACAACACCTTTTCGTCGGCTGGCGTGAAGCTACCCGCCTCGACCACCAACAACACCAAGTCGACATCGCCGACCGCGCCTTGCACGGCTTTGTTGAGCGACTTGTTGAGGGCGTTGCCGTGGATGGTTTGAAAGCCGGGTGTATCCACAAACACAAACTGCGCCGCACCTTGGGTGTGCATGCCCGTGATGCGGTGGCGCGTGGTTTGCGCTTTGCGTGAGGTGATGCTGATTTTTTGGCCCACCAAGGCGTTGAGCAAGGTGGACTTGCCCACGTTGGGCTTGCCCACAATGGCAATCAGGCCGCAACGTTGGTCCGCAGGTGCGACCACGGCTTGACTGGCGACAACACGGTTGCCTTTGCTGGCAGCGAGCATGGCATCTATATCTTGGAGGCTTTGTTCGTTGTTGGGGGCTTTGGTCATAGCGACTCTTTGATAAATTGGAGCATGGCTGCTGCGGCGGCTTGTTCTCCTGCGCGGCGCGAGCCGCCAATGCCACGCTCGCAGCGGGCCAGTTCTGGAACTTCACATTCCACATCAAAGGTTTGTTTGTGTGCCGCACCCAAGGTGCCCACCACACGGTAGATCGGCAATTTGAACTTGCGTGCTTGCAGCCACTCTTGCAATTCGGTTTTGGCGTCTTTGCCAACGGCTTGCATCTCGGGGTTGATTTCGACCTTGGCAAAAATGCGTTGCACCAAGGCGTCTGCGGCGGCGTAGCCCGCATCAAGGTAGACCGCACCGAGAACCGCCTCTAGCGCATCCGCCAAGATGGAGGGTCGCTTTTGCCCACCTGACTGCATCTCGCCCTCACCCAAGCGCAAGATGCCGGATAGCCCAAGTTCAACAGCCAAGTGGTGCAAGGTGTCTTGCTTGACCAAGTTGGCGCGTACACGCGAGAGGTCTCCCTCTGGCAAGGTGTTGAGGCGCTGATAAAGCAAATTGGCAATGGCCAAGTTGAGGACCGAGTCGCCCAAGAACTCCAAGCGCTCGTAGTGGTCAGTGCTGAAGCTGCGATGCGTCAGGGCCTGCGTGAGCAGCGCGGGGTTTTGAAACGTGTACGCCAAGCGCGCTTGAAGCGTCTCAAGGATGTGTTGTTGAGACGGGCTGAGTGGGGCTGAACGAGCGCGTGATGTCATTGAAATGCGCCAATGCGCGAGAGGCTGCCAAAGTTCATCCAAACAAAGAAGGCTTTGCCCACAATGTTTTTCTCTGGCACAAAGCCCCAGTAGCGCGAGTCGAGTGAGTTATCACGGTTGTCACCCATCATGAAGTAATGGCCTGCTGGGACTTTGCAGGTCACACCTTCGACGGTGTAGTGACAGTTGTCTTTGAACACAAAGTCATCTGCGCCCGGCACGAAAGAGGGGCGGTCTTTGTCGTTCAACAAGTTGTGGGTACGCACACCGGTCATCTCAGAAGGCTTGCTACCCAGCGGTAACTGCTCTTCGAACTGTGTGATGTAACGCATGCTGTCTTCTTCAAAGAAGTCGGCGCGCGGGGCTTTGCTGACAGGTTGACCATTGATGGTGAGTTGCTTGTTCAAGTAAGCCACTTCGTCGCCCGGGACGCCAACCACACGCTTGATGTAGTCCAGACTGGGCTTGGGTGGGTAACGAAACACCATGACGTCACCGCGTTGCACGGGGTTGCCTTCGGTCAGCTTGATGTTGAGCACGGGCAAGCGCACGCCGTAGTGGTATTTGTTCACCAAAATTAAGTCGCCCACCAGCAGGGTTGGGATCATGGAGCCAGAAGGGATTTTGAAGGGCTCAAACAAAAAGGAGCGCAACACGAACACCACGGCAATGACGGGGAACAAGCCGGCTGTCCAGTCCAACCACCAAGGCTGCATGTACAGACGCTCTTTCGCTTCGGTCACATTCACATCGGTTTGGGTGATGCCTTGGGCGTGTAACTCGGCGGTGCGTTTGTCGGCTTGTGCTTGGAGGGCCTGAGCCGCTGCTTTGCGCTGAGGCAAGAAATAAAACTGTTCGGCCAACCAGTAAATACCAGTCACCACGGTGGCCATGAACATGAGCAAGGCAAAGTTGCCTTCAATCATGCCCACATACCAAAAACCAGCGTAGCCCACAAAGGCAGCCAGCACGAATGCGGTCAACGTAGCCATCAATCCTCCACCTGCAAAATGGCCAAGAAGGCCTCTTGCGGAACTTCCACCGAACCAATTTGTTTCATGCGTTTCTTACCTGCTTTTTGCTTCTCAAGCAGTTTGCGTTTGCGGCTAATGTCGCCGCCGTAGCATTTTGCCAGCACGTTCTTGCGCAAGGCCTTGATGGTCTCGCGCGCGATGATGTTGGCACCAATCGCGGCTTGAATGGCCACGTCATACATTTGACGGCTGATGATCTCGCGCATCTTGGCCACCACGGCACGACCACGGTACTGCGACTGTGAGCGGTGCACGATGATGGACAGGGCATCGACCTTCTCGCCGTTGAGCAAGATGTCAACCTTCACCACGTCGGAGGCGCGGTACTCTTTGAACTCATAGTCCATCGAGGCGTAGCCACGAGAGACCGATTTGAGCTTGTCAAAGAAGTCGAGCACGATTTCGCCCAAGGGCATTTCGTAAGTGAGCATCACTTGGCGACCGTGGTAGGCCATGTTCATTTGCACGCCACGTTTTTGATTGGCCAAGGTCATGACGGCGCCCACATAGTCTTGCGGCATGTAGAGATGCACGGTCACGATGGGTTCGCGAATTTCATGCAGCTTGCCTTGGTCGGGCATCTTGGAAGGGTTTTCCACCATCACCACTTCATTGCCAGGCATGACCACTTGATAGACCACGCTGGGGGCGGTGGTGATGAGGTCTTGGTCAAACTCACGCTCTAAGCGCTCTTGCACGATCTCCATGTGCAACAGGCCCAAGAAGCCGCAACGGAAACCAAAGCCCAAGGCCTGCGAGACTTCGGGCTCGTATTGCAGTGACGCATCGTTGAGCTTGAGCTTTTCGAGGGCGTCGCGCAAACCATCGTATTGGTTGGCCTCTGTTGGATACAAACCCGCGAACACCTGCGGCTGAATTTCTTTAAAGCCGGGCAAGGCTTGTTCGGCGGGACCTAAGTTGTTGGGCAACTTCTTTTCCAAGGTGATGGTGTCACCCACCTTGGCGGCTTGCAGCTCCTTGATGCCCGCAATGATGTAGCCCACTTGGCCCGCTTCAAGCGACTGACGCGGTTCGTTGGCGGGCGTGAACACACCAAGGTTGTCGGCGTTGTAGACCGCCTCTGTGGCCATCATTTTGAAACGCTCGCCTTTGCCCAAGCGACCGTCCACCACACGGACCAACATCACCACGCCCACGTAGCTGTCAAACCAGCTGTCGATGATCATGGCGCGCAAGGGGGCGTCTTTGTTACCTTGGGGAGGCGGTATCTTTGCCACTACGGCCTCCAAAATTTCGTCAATGCCCAAGCCTGTTTTGGCGGAGCATGGAATCGCATCGGTGGCATCAATGCCGATCACGTCTTCGATTTCAGCTTTGGCATTGTCTGGATCGGCATTGGGCAAATCCATTTTGTTCAGCACGGGCACAACTTCGACACCGAGGTCGAGGGCGGTGTAACAGTTGGCCACCGTCTGTGCTTCCACACCTTGGCTGGCATCCACAACAAGCAACGCACCTTCGCAGGCGGAGAGTGAACGCGATACCTCATACGAGAAGTCAACGTGGCCCGGCGTGTCGATCAAATTCAGGTTGTAGATCTGTCCGTCTTTTGCTTTGTATTGCAGCGCAGCGGTCTGTGCTTTGATAGTTATCCCACGCTCTTTTTCGATGTCCATCGAGTCGAGAACTTGCGCAGACATATCGCGCTCTTCAAGTCCTCCGCAACGCTGAATCAAACGGTCTGCGAGCGTCGATTTGCCGTGATCAATGTGGGCAATGATTGAAAAGTTTCTGATGTTGTTCATCAACGGGAGCACTTAAGTGATTGAATTCAAAGGGAGAGCGCCATGAAAAAAGGGCGCGTCATGTGCTGACGCGCCCAGAACCAACAAGCAATGGCAACTGCATAAGTTGGGAGTTCATTGTAGGCAAAAACCCCGATTTGCACAGCGGCCTCAACACGACCAATGGCTCGTTGCGGGTTAGCAACATGGATTTATCCACAACTTATTAACATTTTGACAAAGGGGTTTTGGAACAACTTGTGGGTGATCTGTGGATCACCTGTGGAGTCAGCTAACCAATCCCGTATGGTGAAGTTTTGGGCTTGCGATATATCGCAAAAACGCATTCAGCCCCTTAATTCTATACAAAAAGGGCTTGAGCACTTTATTTAAGTTTGTGATCACTAACTTAAAAAGTATTTTCAGCTTCCACAAAAAATAAAAAAATCCTCTTCATTCCCGACCCCAACCTAGGGATTTAACGTGCTGGACGAATGACTGTGTATTGGGCCCACTCACCGCGACGAATCAACAAACTTACGGCCTTGTTGCGATCGAGCTTGGCCGTGAGTGCTTCTAAAGTTTGCACATTGGGCGTTTCAATGTTGGCCAAAGCCAGAATCACATCGCCTTCCTGAATGCCAGCGCGTGCTGCAGGCTCTGCCACTGCGTCGACGCGAACACCGCCCCGCAACTTGAGCTCTTTCTTTTGTGCATCCGTGAGTTCACTCACGGTCAGACCAAGCACCTTCGTCACCAGATCTGTGGGTTGTGTCTTTTCAGGGGCAGATGCTTTCTTGAGGGGCTTATCTGCTTCAAACTCACCCACGGTGATTTGCATGTCTTTTAAGCCGCCGCGACGCCAGACTTGGATGGCACTGCGCGTACCTGGCTTGGTGTTGCCGACGATGCGAGGCAAGTCGCTGGACTTCTCAATGGCTTTGCCTTCGAACTTCAAAATGATGTCCCCGGGCTCCAAGCCAGCCTTTTCAGCGGGAGATGCTTGCTCCACACCGCGCACCAAAGCCCCTTGTGGTTTGGAGAGGCCTAACGATTCAGCCACTTCTTTGCTCACTTGATCGATCTGCACCCCCAAGCGACCTCGTTGCACCTTGCCTGTTGCTCGGAGTTGCTCGCTGACACGCACGGCTTCGTCAATCGGAATGGCGAATGAGATGCCCATAAAACCACCGGAACGCGAATAAATTTGACTGTTGATGCCGACCACCTCACCGCGCATATTGATGAGCGGACCACCCGAGTTGCCGGGATTGATCGCCACATCGGTTTGAATGAAGGACAGGTAATCTCCTGTGTCGCGTTGTTTGGCGCTGACGATGCCCGCAGTCACCGTGTTCTCTAGACCAAAGGGAGAGCCAATCGCCATGACCCACTCGCCCACCTTGAGGCGACTCACATCGCCAATCTTCACAGCAGGTAAGCCTGTGGCTTCGATCTTGACGACGGCTACGTCGGTGCGTTTATCGAGACCCACAAGACGGGCTTTGAATTCGCGCTTGTCGGGTAACGTCACCAAGACCTGATCAGCCCCCTCAACCACATGGGCGTTGGTCATCACGTAACCATCCGTTGACAAGATAAAGCCTGAGCCCACGCCCTTGGGCTGAGCTTCTTCGGATTGCCCACGGTTAGGCCGCTGCTGACGAGGCGAATTGGGGCTGTTTGGCGTTGGCATGGGCACACCAAAGAAACGACGAAAGAACTCTTGCATTTCTGCATCCGGTTCATTGCCCTGCGCCTCACGAGGCGCTGCTTTCTCTAAGGTTCTGATATTCACCACAGATGGCCCCACCTGCTCCACCAAGTCGGTGAAGTCGGGCAACCCACGCACAGCTTGAGCAGTCGCGACCTGTGCGCTGACAGGCTGCATCAGCGCCAGACCTAGGCCAGCAGCCCACAACGAGGCACCCAAAAGCCCAACTGAGACAGAACGTTTCAATACCATTGGATGTGCCATGTTTGTTCCTTCAATTCATTTCAGATCGCTGATACACAGCGCAACGCAAATCTTGCCACCGTTCACGCGCTTGCTCCGCTCCGAGCCAAAGCCAAACGGGTTTGGCGTGCAGTGTGTCAGATGTGGGCTGCCAGCGTAAAAGCAAGGCCTGCTGAACGTCCAGTGCGACCTGCAGGACACCTAACTCGTCCTCTCGTTGCCCACCGCGGTCATGCAAACACCAAACTTGGCCATCCCAACTCAAAGTACCGATGTCCTGCAAGGACTTCCAGCCCCAGAGCGAGGCCACCCACACGCACACCGCACTCAACACCATAGTGCTTTGAAGGGGTTGCAAAGCCAACCAAGCCCCCAAAACCGAGCAAGCACAAAACAGCAAACATGCGAAGCAACCACGCTGAAAAGCACAACGCCACACCGGATACGAGACCGATGGGGCGTTGTGCATGGCGAAAGCCTTAGACGCGTTTAAAAACTAACGCGCCGTTGGTGCCGCCAAATCCGAAGTTGTTTTTCAGAGCGACATCGATCTTCATGTCACGCGCAGTGTTGGCGCAGTAGTCCAAGTCACACTCAGGGTCTTGGTTGAAGATGTTGATGGTGGGTGGGCTCTTTTGATGATGAATGGCCAAAACGGTGAACACGCTTTCAATGCCACCGGCACCGCCCAACAAGTGTCCGGTCATGGACTTGGTGGAGTTGACCACGGTCTTCTTGGCGTGATCGCCCAAAGCAGCTTTGATGGCGTTGGTTTCATTCACGTCGCCCAGCGGCGTCGATGTGCCGTGTGCATTCAAGTAATCGACTTGATCGGGGTTCACCCCTGCATTCTTGAGTGCGCTGAGCATGGCGCGGCGTGGGCCGTCCATATTGGGTGCGGTCATGTGACCCGCGTCGGCACTCAAGCCATAGCCACCGAGTTCTGCGTAAATTTTGGCGCCGCGCTTTTTGGCGTGTTCGTACTCTTCGAGCACCAAAACGCCAGCGCCCTCGCCCAAGACGAAACCATCGCGATCGCGGTCCCAAGGACGCGAGGCAGTCGCAGGGTCATCGTTGCGAGTCGACAGTGCGCGCATGGAAGCAAAGCCGCCCACGCCCAAGGGTGACATGCAGCCCTCAGAACCGCCAGCAATCATCACGTCGGCATCGCCGTACTCGATGTGACGCCCAGCTTCGCCGATGCTGTGCAAGCCTGTGGTGCAGGCTGTAACCACGGCCAAGTTCGGGCCTTTGAAGCCGTAACGCATGGACACGTGACCAGAAATCATGTTGATGATGGACGCTGGCACAAAGAAAGGCGAAATACGACGAGGGCCTTTGGCCAACATTTCGTCGTGCATGCTTTCAATCAGCGGCAAGCCGCCAATGCCAGAGCCAATCACGACCCCAATACGGGTCGCTTCTTCTTCGCTCAAAGCTTCGCCGGTGGCGAGGCCCGAGTCTTGAACCGCTTGCACCGCCGCAGCAATGCCGTAATGAATGAACTTGTCCATGGCACGCGCCTCTTTTGGAGGAATGTATTGGTCAAGATCAAAATCTTTCACTTCACCAGCGAAATGGCAGTTGATTGCGGACGCATCAAAACGGGTGATGGTCGCAATGCCAGATTTACCAGCTAAAAGATTGGCCCAAGCGTCAGAGACCGTGTTACCCACGGGGCTGATACAACCTAGGCCGGTCACGACGACGCGACGACGGCTCATGCGGTGTTCCTAAAAGTTAGGCTTTTTTGTGGGCCAACGCGTAATCAATCGCGTTTTGCACGGTGTTGATTTTTTCGGCATCTTCGTCTGGGATTTCAATACCAAACTCATCTTCCAATGCCATCACCAATTCCACTGTGTCCAAGGAGTCGGCACCCAAATCTGCCACGAAGGCTTTTTCGTTGGTGACTTGAGACTCTTCAACGCCGAGTTGTTCAGCAATGATTTTTTTGACACGTGTTTCGATATCGCTCATGGATTCCCTCTAAGGGTTGTGAATAAGGCCGCTATTTTAACCGGACGGACTGACCGTATTGATTCTGTTTGCTTACTTTGGCAATTCAGGCGTTAAGCCATGAACATGCCACCGTTGACATGCAGCTCTTGACCCGTCACATAACTGGCATTTGCGCCAGCCAAATAGACCACGGCATGTGCAATGTCAGCAGGCTTGCCGAGGTGTCCCAGAGGGATTTGGCCCAGCAAGGCTTTTTGCTGCTCTTCGGGTAACGAGGCGGTCATGTCGGTCTCAATAAACCCTGGCGCTACGCAGTTAACCGTGATGCCACGACTGCCCAACTCACGCGCCAGTGCGCGAGTCATCCCTGCCACGCCGGCTTTGGCCGCTGCATAGTTGGCTTGACCAGGGTTGCCAGACGCACCGACCACGCTGGTGATGCTGATGATGCGTCCATAGCGCTGCTTCATCATGGGGCGAATGACGGCACGTGAAACGCGGAATACGGCTTTGAGGTTGGTGTCGAGCACAGCGTCCCAATCGTCATCCTTCATGCGCATGGCCAAGGTGTCGCGCGTGATGCCGGCGTTGTTGACCAACACATGCAGCGCACCGTGCTCTTTGGTGATTTGATCAATCAATGCGTCAACAGCCACGCCGTCGTTCACATTCAGATTGGCGCCACGGCAGCCTGCATGCGCAGCCAATGCCTGCGTGATTTTGGCTGCACCATCGTCAGACGTGGCCGTACCGATGACCAAGTAGCCCTGCTGGGCCAACTCTTGGGCGATGGAGGCGCCGATGCCACGTGAAGCACCTGTCACCAAAGCAATGTGTTGTTTGTGATCGCTCATGTTTTTCTCTTTTGATTAGGCCAGCGCCGTTTTGACTTCTGCCAACGTGTTGGGGTCAAACAAAGGCAAGCCAGTTAAATCTGGATCGATGCGCTTGACCATGCCCGCCAAAACCTTGCCAGGACCGCACTCGATCAAAGTGTTCACGCCACGCGCTTTGATGGCTGCCACGCACTCCACCCAACGCACAGGACCAAAAGCTTGGCGATACAGGGCATCACGGATGCGATCTGCATCGGTTTGCACCGCGACATCGATGTTGTTCACCACAGGAATTTGCGCGGCGGCAAAAACAGTGGCAGCGAGTTTTTCTTTCAGACGTTCGGCAGCGGGCTTCATCAAGCTGGAGTGAAAAGGCGCAGACACCGGCAATAGCAACGCACGTTTGGCGCCTTTGGCTTTGAGCACTTCACAGGCTTTTTCAACAGCGGCTTTGCTTCCTGCGATCACGGTTTGCCCCGGATCGTTGAAATTCACAGCCTCCACCACTTCTGCAGAGCCTGCTTGAAAGGTGGCCTGCGCCTCCGCGCAGCCCGCGATGACTTGCGCGGCAGTCATCCCCAAAATCGCCGCCATCGCGCCCGTGCCCACTGGCACAGCCTCTTGCATGGCTTGCGCACGAAAACGCACCAAGGGCGCAGCTTGGGCCAGAGTCAACACGCCAGAAGCCACCAAAGCAGAGTATTCGCCCAACGAATGGCCCGCCAGCACGCTTGGCGCAGCACCGCCTTCAGCCAGCCACACGCGATATGCAGCGACTGCGGCGACCAACATGACGGGCTGGGTGTTGGTGGTCAGCGCCAAGGCCTCTTTAGGGCCTTCATGAATGAGCTTGGCCATGTCTTCACCCATGGCGTCAGACGCCTCGGTCAAAGTTTGCGCCACCACAGGGTTGTCACCCCAAACGTCGAGCATGC
The DNA here is from genome assembly GCA_903886485.1 of uncultured Burkholderiales bacterium. Taxonomy (GTDB): domain Bacteria; phylum Pseudomonadota; class Gammaproteobacteria; order Burkholderiales; family Burkholderiaceae_C; genus Limnohabitans. The sequence goes on along the minus strand of CAISMH010000017.1, from coordinate 331,347 downwards.
CGACGGATTGAGAGCCTTGACCCGGAAATACAAAAGCAAATGAAGTCATAACGTCTATGAAAAGTTGGTCACATCAAGTCTGGCGCAGACTTACAGTTTGACGAGAACTGCGCCCCAAGTGAAGCCACCACCCACGCCTTCGAGCATGAGCGTCTCGCCTTTTTTCACTTGGCCGCTGCGCACAGCTTTGTCCAACGCCAACGGGATCGATGCCGCAGAGGTGTTGCCGTGGTCTTGAACCGTCAAAACCACCTTCTCCATCGGCAGCTTTAGCTTTTTGGCCGTGCTTTGGATGATACGAATGTTGGCTTGATGAGGAATCAACCAATCGATGTCACCGTCCGTCAGACCCGCTTTATCGAGCACTGTGCGTGCAGCGCCTTCGAGCAAGCCCACCGCTAACTTGAACACGGCTTGTCCGTCCATCTTGAGTACAGGGTCACCCAAGATGCTGCCGTTGCGGACGTGGCCTGGCACACACAAGATGCCCACATGTTTGCCATCGGCATGAATGTCGGTAGCCAAGATGCCGGGTGTGTCGGATGCCTCCAACACCACAGCGCCAGCACCGTCGCCAAACAACACGCAGGTGGTGCGATCTTGGAAATCAAGCAAGCGCGAGAAGATTTCAGAACCGACCACGAGCGCTCGCTTGGCCGAACCACTGCGAATCATGGCATCAGCCACGGTCAGCGCATAAATAAATCCACTGCACACGGCCTGCACATCAAATGCGGGAGCACCCGCAATGCCAGCGGCAGTCTCATCCAACTGGGCCAGCTTGTGCTGCAAGATACAGGCGGTCGAAGGGAACACCATGTCAGGGCTGGACGTGGCAACAATGATGAGGTCAATGTCTTGGGGGCGGCGACCCGCGGCTGACAAAGCTTGTCGACAAGCTTCAAACGCCAAGTCGCTGCTGTTGACGTCTGATTCAGCAAAGTGTCGTGCGCGAATGCCTGTGCGCTCAACAATCCATTCGTCTGAGCTTTCCACACCTTGTGTGGCAAGTTCCGCAACCAAGTCTGCGTTGGTCATCCGGCGGGGGGGGAGAAAACTTCCAGTGCCAGTGATTCGGGAGAAAAGCGTCATTAATCAGGTGGCTCAGGCCGAGACGTCTGATTGTCCTAGGGCTAACAGGGGAGCCGCATGGGCAATACGAGAGCGTACACGTTCGAGCAAGTTATGGTGGGCTGCATCATACGCGCGGTTCAAAGCAGTACCAAAGGCCACATCATCTGCTGAGCCATGGCTCTTAAACACAATGCCATTCAAGCCCAACAAGGCAGCACCGTTGTAGCGGCGGTGGTCGACCTTGTCCTTAAAGTCAGAAAGTACAGGATAAGCAAAGATCGCTGCAATTTTCGTGAAAATATTGCGAGTAAACGAGTTTTTCAAGGTCTCACTGATCTTGTGCGCCAAGCCTTCACTGGCCTTGAGCGCAACATTCCCAACAAAACCGTCGCAAACAATCAAGTTCACCGTACCTTGGTAAATATCATTGCCTTCGACGTTTCCGTGAAAATTCAGATCTCCGGAATTAGAAGCAGTTCGCAACAGTTCGCCAGTTTTTTTAATGGTTTCGTTGCCTTTGATGTCTTCTTCACCGATATTCAACAAGCCCACGGTGGGGCTTTCGATGTTGTCAAGCACAGAAACTAAGGCAGAGCCCATGACAGCAAATTGCAGCAGATGCTGGGGGGTGCAATCCACATTGGCCCCCAAATCCAGCATGGTGGTGCCACTGCCCTTGAAGTCAGGCATGCGTCCAGCAATGGCGGGGCGATCAATGCCCTCAATGGTTTTGAGCACATAGCGCGCAATGGCCATCAGAGCGCCTGTATTACCAGCAGAGACCACCGCTTGGGCCGCGCCACTCTTGATTTGCTCGATAGCGACACGCATGGACGAATCCTTTTTGCGGCGCAAGGCAACTTCAATGGGGTCATCCATAGCCACGACTTCAGAGGCGGCAACGATTTGAGCGCGCGGATGCGAAAAAGAGGACAGCGCATCGGGCAGTCCCACCAACAAAAGTTGAGCGTCTGGATGCGTCTCTAAGAAACGGCGACAAGCCACCAGCGTGACACGCGGGCCATGGTCGCCACCCATGCAATCAACAGCAAGAGTGGTCATGCAGGTTTCTTTTCGTCAAAAAAACAAAAGCCCGAGGCGCCTAAGACAGCCACGGGCCAATGAGGTATGAAGTAATTAAGCTTCAGACTTGGTCTTCAGCACTTTGCGACCACGGTAAAAACCAGTGGGGCTGATGTGATGACGCAAGTGGACTTCACCCGTCGTTGGCTCAACGGCTGTACCGGGAGCTGTCAACGCGGTGTGAGAGTTGTGCATGCCGCGCTTGGAAGGAGATTTTTTGTTTTGTTGAACAGCCATGATCGGCTCCTGGAACTAAATATGGGTTAACCGTTGGGCCACAAACTAACCAAAGGCCAGCGTGACACGAAGCCTAAGATTATAGCCCAACTCATCGTTTCTCAGTGCTTACGCAATTTGAGTGATGCAAGCACCGCAAAAGGATTGGGTTTGGCCTCAGACATAGCCGCCTCTTCCTCGGGAGAAGTTGGCGCCTGCTCACTCAGACAGGCTTGGTGCATGGGAACCAAAGGCAAACTCATCAAAAGTTCGTCTTCAATCAACGACATCAAATCAAAGCTGTCCTCCAAGACCAACAAATCTTCCTCCGACGCGTCATCTTCAGCCAAGGCTGTGGCTTCGTCAGCGACAAAGCGAAAGTCCTGCCCAACCAGCAACTCCACGGGAACCGGTTGCAAACAACGCTGACATGTCAAAGGCACCGTTGCTTTGGCCTCCAGGTGTAACCACGCCGCGTCTTTGCCGCTTTGGTCTGGGTCAAGGGCGCCCTGCGCTGACCAAGCCACATGCCCCGTCACCTCGCCGCTGCAGTCTTCGGCTAAACGCACAAACTCGACCAGCGGCGTCTCGCCGTCTAAGTGCATTTGGGCCTTAGCAAAGGCTTTGACATCGAGGCTGTGAAGGTTCTTTGGTTTTTGCATGCGCGCCAGTGTAAGAGAATCCATTCATGCTTCAAGTTCAACGCACCCTGATTTTGGGTTCTACCTCTCGATACCGCCGCGAGCTGCTCGCGCGTTTACGCATTCCTTTTGATGTAGTCAGCCCCGACGTGGATGAGACGCCTTTGACTGGCGAAACACCACAAGCGCTCGCCACCCGCTTGAGCCTAGCCAAAGCCCAAGCCGTGGCCGCCCTGCATCCAGATGCCGTGGTGATTGGCTCAGACCAAGTGGCGGACCTCCACGGTGAGCCCCTCGGCAAACCTGGCACCCACGAACGCGCGGTCTTGCAGCTGCAACGCATGCGCGGTCAAACCGTGGTGTTTCAAACGGCGGTCTCGGTGGTGTGCCGTGCTCAGCACTTTGAACAAACCGAGCTCGCACAAATCAAAGTGCGCTTTCGCGACCTCAGTGATGCCGAAATCGAGGCCTACTTACGAGCTGAAGAGCCCTACGACTGCGCGGGTAGCGCGAAAAGCGAAGGTCTTGGCATTGCGCTGCTCGACGCAATTGACAACGACGACCCCACCGCCCTGATTGGCCTGCCCATGATTCGTACCGCACGCTTGCTGCGTGCCGCAGGCATTGACTTACTTGGAACCATGCAGCCATGAGCAACGCAAGCAAAGGCACGCTCTATTTGGTGCCCACACCACTCGACTTTGGCTGCGACACCCAAGCCCCCATCACCGACGTGCTCCCGCAAGAGACCTTGCGCGTGGCGGCTGGCGTGACGCACTGGATCACCGAAAACGCCAAAAGCACCCGTGCCTTTTTGAAACGCGTGGACGCCCATGTGCCTCTGGCCCAATCCATCCAAGAAAACACCATCACCGAGTTGCCCCGCGAGGTGCACAAAAAAGGTGACCACACGGGCGAATTTGATGCCAAGCCCTTACTCAAAGCCGCCTTGGCAGGCCACGATGTGGGCTTGGTCAGTGAAGCCGGCATGCCTGCGGTGGCAGACCCTGGCTCATCGGTGGTGCGTGCGGCCCATGAGTTGGGGGTTCGCGTGGTGCCCTTGGTGGGCCCCGTGTCGCTGCTGCTGGCCTTAGCAGCCAGTGGGTTGAACGGTCAAAATTTTGCGTTTGTGGGCTACTTGCCGCAAGACGGCGCCGCCCGCACCCAGCGCTTGCGTGAGCTAGAAAACCTAGCCGCGAAACACGGCCAAACCCAACTGTTCATCGAAACGCCTTACCGCAACCAAGCCTTGTGGGACGCACTGGTCAACGGCCTGCAAGGCAACACCCGCTTGGCCCGCGCCTGCGGCTTGACCATGGCCAGCATGCAAGTGCAGTGCAAAACCGTGCAAGCTTGGCGCAGTGCAGGCAAGGCTCAAATTTCAGGCGAGCCGACTGTGTTTTTGATTGGCAAATAAGCCGCTGACGTGTCAGCGCACCGCAGGCATGGTTTGCAGCGCATGCACTGCGCCTTCTCCAATCGCAGCACCAAAGCGTTTGGCCAAACGCTCGGCCACGTTGTCGTGGCGGGTGTAGTCGATGATGTCTTCCGCTTTCACGATTTCACGGGCCACATAGTCCAAGTTACCCAAACCATCGGCGAGGCCTAATTCCACGGCTTGCTCACCGCTCCAAAACAGGCCGCTGAACAGTTCTGGGGTTTCTTTCAAGCGATTCCCGCGACCATCGCGAACGACTTGGATGAATTGCCGATGAATCTGATCCAACAAAGTTTGAGCATGCGCACGCTGAGGTTTGGTTTGTGGGCTGAACGGGTCTAAGAAACCTTTGTTCACACCAGCCGTCATCAAACGGCGCTCCACACCGAGTTTGTCCATCAAACCAGTGAAGCCAAAACCGTCCATCAGCACACCAATGCTGCCCACGATGCTGGCTTTGTCTACATAAATCTCATCTGCCGCCACAGCGATGTAATAAGCTGCCGAAGCACACGACTCCTCCACCACCGCATACACGGGTTTTTTGTGCTTTTCTTTCAAGCGGCGGATTTCATCGTTGATGATGCCCGCTTGCACGGGGCTGCCGCCGGGCGAATTGATTTGCAACACGATGGCTTGCGAACCCTCGTCTTCAAACGCTGCACGCAAAGCCGTGACCACCCACTCCGCGCTGGCATCTGCACCATCGGCAATTTCACCTTTGATGGCCACGACCGCCGTGTGCGGCTGACTTGGGCTTGAACCACCCACGCCACCTTTGTGAATGCCAGTCCACAGCAAAACAACTGCCAGAGCAAACCACGCCATGCGAAAAAAGATGCGCCAGCGACGACTGGCGCGCTGCTCAGCCAAAGTCGCGAACGCCAGGCGCTCCAAAGTGTCACGCTCCCACACCGTTTTGTGGCTGGGGGTCTCAGAGGGCGGCAAATGAGGTTCAGACATCGCAATATCTTTTCTATCAAAAGTTAATCTAAAAATTCAAAAGGTTTCAAGTTGTACGCAGTATGCCAGTGGACCACGCCATCGCGCTCAGACAACACCACCTTGACCAGCCCGCCTCGGCACGGCCCACCGGCGCACTCGCCTGAGTCAGGCGCGTACTCGGCGCCATGCGTGGCGCACAGCAGCCACCGGCCGCTGGCATCAAAAAACTGGTCGGGCTGAAAGTCCATCTCCATCGCCACATGGGTGCAGCGGTTGAGGTAGGCGTGCGGCTGGCCTTCAAATCGAATGGCAAACGCGCGGCAAGTTTGGCCTGCGTACACCACATCAAACGGCACCGCGCGGCCACCTTCGACCAAGTCAGCACTCTGGCACAAGGGTTTGATTTGAATATCAGCGTCAGACATGGCCATCACCCGTTGGCTAACAACCAGTCATGCAACGCTGCCACCGAGTGGGCAACAAAGCGTGGATTCAAGGGCTCAAACTGACCGTGGTCGTGCGCGCCATAGCTCACCCCCACACTGGCGCAGCCCGCGTTCACCGCCATTTGCAGGTCGTGCGTGGTGTCACCAATCATCAAGGTTCGCTCAGGCGCAACACCAAACTCGCGCATCAGCTCATGCAGCATGCGGGGATGGGGCTTGCCTGCGGTTTCATCCGCTGTGCGCGAGCCATCGAACACCCCTTGGAGTTCACTGGTGTGCAGGGCTTCGTCCAAACCACGGCGGCTTTTGCCCGTGGCCACAGCCAACCAATGGTGGCGCTCACGCAAGGCGGCCAACAAAGGTAAGACGCCGTCAAACAAGGCAATGTCATTCGCATGCTTCATGTAGTGAAAGCGGTAGCGCTCACCCAACAACGGGTATTTGTCTTGTGGCACATCGGGCGCGGCATGCGCCAGCGCCGGCATGAGTGCCATGCCAATCACATACGAGGCCGCCTCGTCCGTGGGCTTGGCTCCGCCCACATCCACCACCGCAGCCTGAATGCAACGGGTAATGATTTGTGTGGAGTCAAACAGCGTGCCGTCCCAATCAAAGGCAATCAAATCAAACTGGCGCGGGCGTGTGGTCATACATCGAGATGCGGTTGGATGATGGGTGGCTGAATGCCGTCCACAAAGTTTTTCAACTCAGGCGGCAACGGCGCTTGCAGGCTGACCGGCCTGTGACTTTGTGGGTGCTGGAACTTGAGTTGCCACGCATGCAAAAACATGCGCTTGAGGCCCATTTTTTGCAAAAGTTTGTTGTGTTCAAAGTCACCGTATTTGTCGTCGCCCGCAATCGGGTGGCCTTGACTGGCCAAATGCACACGGATTTGGTGGGTACGCCCTGTCTTGATGGTCACCTCCAGCAAGGTGTAAGGCCCCACCGTGCGCGCCACGCGCACCAGTGTGATGGAGCGCATGCCGTTGGGGTCATCCTTGTCCACCACTTTGACGCGGCGCTCGCCCTCGCCCACGCCGTTTGGAATGGTGTATTTCATCAAGGGCGAATCAATCACCTTCTTATTTGATGGCCACAGGCCCAGGACCAAGGCCAAATAGGTTTTGCCCGTTTCGCGGTCACGAAACTGGTCTTGCAAATGTTTCAGCGCACTGCGCTTCTTCGCCACCAGCAGCACACCTGAGGTTTCGCGGTCCAAGCGGTGTACCAGCTCTAAGTGGGTCAAAGCGGGACGGGCGCGGCGCAATTGCTCAATCACGCCAAAGCTCACGCCGCTACCCCCATGCACGGCCACCCCTGCGGGCTTGTCGATGGCCATCATGGCCTCGTCTTCCATCAGCACCGGAAATTCACGGGCGGGCGCGGGCGCGTCGGCCTTGACCTGCACTTGGGCCGAGATGCGCACAGGCGGCAAACGCACCAAATCGCCCGTCTCCACGCGCTGCTCAGCCGAGGCACGGCCTTTGTTGACCCGCACCTCACCGGAGCGAATGATGCGATAGACGTGGGTTTTCGGCACGCCCTTGAGGTGGCGCATGAGAAAGTTGTCGAGGCGCTGCCCCGCCGAGTCTTCGTCGACCGTCAGTGTTTTTACCGAGGGGGCGGGAGTTGGGGTCGAAGCCCCTATAATGTGATTCACCAGCGTTTTGCTCTAAGTGCTTGATTTAACACAGATTAGACCATGTACTGACGAACGCGGTAAGGTCGATGCCCCTTTTGTGCCCGAGACGCAGACCCCGTACCCAAGAGACGGTGTGGCACTCGCCCCAAAAGTTGAGCCGACGCTCAGAAAACACTGAAACGGAATACCCCAAGTTGTGGAGGCTCTTTTTGAAAAGTCTCCATGACGGATCACTGCGAGAAGCAAAAACGATGGTTGTGGCAATGTTGATGTTGATGAAACTCTGCACAGAGTGGCTTTTGCCACCGATGGTGTGCAGCGTTGTGCGTCGCACCTTTGCCAGCTGGACCAGCCCTGTCTCCCCTGCACCGGCTCATCAAGCCACGCACTCGACAACAGGACAACCGCGACTTCTTGCCCTTATCCACGCGCCCACACACCACCCCCTGCGTTGATCATTTTTTGATCGACGCGGCGGCCACGGTTTCAGCGGCAATTCCCTTCGTTCTCTGACGTCCCTCAGGCATCGTTGGCCCGTCATGGGCCTGTGATGATTTGACACGTGAAGGAACCGCATCATGAAACGGATGCTCATTAATGCAACCCAGTCGGAAGAACGCCGCCTGGCCATCGTCGACGGCCAAAAGCTGCTCGACTATGAAATTGAAATCGAAGGCCGCGAACAGCGCAAAGGCAACATCTACAAGGCAGTAGTCACCCGCGTCGAGCCCTCGCTCGAAGCTTGCTTTGTGGACTACGGCGAAGACCGCCACGGCTTCTTGCCGTTCAAAGAAATCTCCAAACAGTACTTCATGGAAGGCGTGTCGGTCAGCCAAGCACGCATCCAAGACGTCATCAAAGAAGGCCAAGAGCTCTTGGTCCAAGTGGAAAAAGAAGAACGTGGCAACAAGGGCGCCGCCCTGACCACCTTCATCAGCTTGGCCGGTCGCTATGTGGTGCTCATGCCCAACAACCCACGTGGGGGTGGCGTCAGCCGCCGCATCGAGGGCGACGACCGCGCTGAACTCAAAGAAGCGATGGACCAATTGGAATACCCCAAGGGCATGTCCATCATCGCGCGCACCGCGGGCATTGGCCGCAGCGCCCCTGAGTTGCAATGGGACTTGAACTACTTGCTCAAGTTGTGGACAGCGATTGACGGCGCCAAGGGTGCCAAAGGCGCGTTCTTGATTTACCAAGAATCCAGCTTGGTCATCCGCGCCATCCGTGACTACTTCAACCATGACATCGGTGACATCCTCATCGACACCGATGACATCTACGAGCAAGCGCACCAGTTCATGGCCCACGTCATGCCCGAGCACGCCGCCCGTGTGAAGCGCTACAGCGACGAAACCCCACTCTTTAGCCGCTTCCAAATCGAACACCAAATCGAATCGGCCTATGCCCGCACCGTCAACCTGCCCTCGGGCGGCGCGATTGTGATTGACCACACCGAAGCCTTGGTGTCGGTGGACGTCAACTCAGCCCGCGCCATCAAAGGCGGCGACATCGAAGAAACCGCCACTCGCACTAACCTCGAAGCCGCCGACGAAGTGGCCCGCCAAATGCGCTTGCGCGACTTGGGCGGCCTGATCGTCATCGACTTCATTGACATGGACGAAAGCCGCAACCGTCGCGACGTGGAAAACCGCTTGCGCGACGCCTTGCGTCACGACCGCGCCCGCGTGCAGTTTGGCAACATCAGCAAATTTGGCTTGATGGAAATGAGCCGCCAACGCTTGCGCCCTGCGCTCTCCGAAGGCGCCTCCATTCCTTGCCCACGTTGCGGCGGCTCTGGCCACGTGCGTGACACCGAGAGCTCGGCGCTGCAAATCTTGCGCATCATCCAAGAAGAGTCCATGAAGGACAACACCGCCGCCGTGTACGCCCAAGTACCGGTGGAAGTGGCCTCGTTCTTGTTGAACGAGAAGCGCACTGAGATTGCCAAGATCGAAATTCAACAACGCTTGAACGTCTTGCTCGTGCCCAACAAGACACTGGAAACCCCCAACTACAAGTTGGAGCGTCTCAAGCACGACGACCCCCGCCTTGACCGCGTGGAAGCCAGCTACAAAATGGCCGAGGAGTTTGAAGACCCCACCGCCGTGACCCGCCGCTCGCAAGAGCCTACCAACAAGCAAACGCCCGTCATCAAAGGCGTGTTGCCAGATGCACCAGCACCCGCGCATGAGCCCAAGCCTACGGCACCGGCCAAAACGGCAGCGACACCTGCACACGCACGTGGCGCTAAGCCTGCAGCCAAAGCACCCGAAGCCAAATCGGGCGGCTTGTGGGGCTGGTTCACGGGCTTGTTCAGCAGCGACTCAAAAGAAGAAGCCAAGCCCGCCGTGGGTGATAAAAAGCCAAGCGAACGCGGCGAGCGCCGTGATGGTCGCAGCGCCAATGGCCGAGGCGGCCGTGGTGGTCGCGGTGGCCGTGGCGGTGACCGCGCCGAGCGCGGTGAGCGTCCTGAAGGTCAGGGCCGCAACGAACGCAACGCTGAAGGCCGTAACGAGCGCAACGCCGAAGGCGTTGAGGCCCGTGGCGAACGCCCAGCACGCGGCGAACGTGCAGAGCGCGGCGAGCGCAATCTGGAACAACGCGGTGAAGGCGGTCGCAGCGAAGGCCGCGGCCCACGTCAAGAGCGCAACCGCGGTGGCCGTGGTGAACCACGCAACGCCGAAGGCCAAGCGGCCCTCGACCTCAACGCCACCCCCGAAGCCCAAGCCGAAGCGCGCGCGAAAGCACGCAACGAACGCATGGCCCGCGAAGAGCGTGGCGACAGCACGGAAGGCGGCAACGACCAACGCGAACCTCGCGCTGAACGCGGCGACCGTGCCGAACGTGGCGAAGGCCAAGGCCGTCGCGAGCGCAGCCCACGTGGCGAACGCAACGAGGGCCGCCGTGAACGCGCCCCTCGCCTAGACGAAAACGGCAACCCAGAAGCCTTGCCACTCGACAACGCAGCTGGCGCAGAAGGCCAAGCCCCGCAAACCGACGAGAACGGTGGCGAGCGTCGTGAACGCCGTTCACGCGACCGCTATGGCCGTGACCGCCGCGAGCGTGGTGACCGCGCACCGCGTGAAGAAGGTTCCGCAGAACACGCCGACCACGGCCCATCTGCTGAGCACGATCATGCAGCGCATGACCACGCTTCACACGAGCCAGCCCCACAAGAAGCCCGCGAACCACGGGGTGAGCGCCAAGAGCGCAACGACCGCGCCCCACGTCAAGCACCGCGTGACGAAGCGCAGCCAGCGGCACCCGCAGCAGCGCCTTCGCGTGCGGGCATGCCTCGCGTGCAAACCTTCACACTGCCCTTGGCCGACATGCAAGCCGTGGCCCAAAGCAGCGGTTTGGAATGGGTCAACTCCAATCCAGAACGCATCGCTGCCGTACAAGCGGCCATCGCCGCCGAGCCCAAGCCTGTGCATGTGCCACGCGAGCGCCCCCCGTTGGTGAACTTGGACGAAGGTCCACTGGTGTTGGTTGAGACCCGCAAGGATCTGTAAATCTCACCACCCCCGCAAGGGGTTGAGCGAACCCAACAAAACGGCCTAGATCACTCTAGGCCGTTTTTGTTTGTGCAACGCCATGCGACGCATGGGGCTGACTCCGCAGGTTTTATTTGGCGACTTCAGCCGCGCGCTTCCAGCACAACTGGGCACGTGCCGTGTCTTCTTTTTGCTCGGCCAATTGGGCCAAGGTGCGCCATGCTTGGCGCTGCATGTCGGCATGGGCGAGTTGTGGCGCCGCTTGCTCCAACATCTGCTGGGCTTTGCCCCACAAGGCGTGGTGCCAGCACACCATGCCTGCCAAATACTGCAACTCCACCCATCGCGGGTAGGTTTGACGAGCACGGTCAATACTCGCCAACCAATCGGGGTCAGCAGGCAACAGCACCAACGCACGCGCCAAGGTCTGAGCCACGCGTTCGCGGATGGCGGGGGAGCAACTCTCGGGTTGCTGCACCATGCGGTTCCACAACGGGGTCAACCAAGGCATCACGGCCGCAGCTTCGCCGCTGAGTTTGAGCATCCTTTGGGAAGCGTGCAGCACCACATCAGGCTGGTTGCGCTCGCTGGGTTCCAAACGATCCCAAGCACGTTGCAACTGCACACTGTCGTGCGCTTCGTTCAAGCTGGCCACCGCCAATTCGCGCAACAAACTCTGACCAGCAGCCTCTGAAAATGCGCCGTGTTTGGCCAGCAATCGTGCGGTGTCCAGCGCGGAGGCGTGTTGTTGGTTCAAACGTGCCGCTTTGAGACGCATGCGCAAAGCCAACATGCGGCGTGCGGCGCCGTGGCGCAAACCATCCAGCCAACGCATGGCTTCGGGCGCATCGCGGTCGCTCATGGCCCAACGGGCTGCAGCCAAATAGGCGGCCTCTAGGGTTTCCTCCACGGCCTCATCGGCTGCGTTACGCCCCATGTCCATCACAGCATGCAGGTGCGACACGCGCGCAGCGTGGTCACGCAAAGCGTGCGCACTTTCAGCAGCCACCAAATGGGACACAGCACGCAACTGATGCGCATGACGTGGCGCTGCATCGTCGGCGGTGCGCACGGAGGCCAACAGGCGCTCCAAAGCCAAGGCCTTTTCGGCAGATTTGGCGGCACGCACATAGCGCCCGCTCCACAACTCAGACAAGGCATCCAACAAAGCGGCGTGCATGGCACGCTCCTTTTGTTGCAAGCGCCAGCGGCGGGCTTGGTGCGGCAATTCAAACAAGGCCGACATGGCGCGCCATGCCAAGTGCAGCATGACAAACAAAACCACCAGCGACAGCATCACCAAATTGAGTGACAGGTCCACACGGTAAGGCGACCAAAACACCGTGACTGTGCTTGGGTTACCGCCCGCCAACAAGGCCGACGCCACTGCCACACCAAACAGCGCCACAAACCACAAAGCGGCTCTCATCTCAGCGCCCCGCTGCGGCTGTGGTGAGCGCCGCGAGGGTGTCGTCGACACGCGGAATCTCGATTTGTTTGGACTGCGCCAGCACCTCACGCGCCAGAGCCAAGGTGGTTTGGCCTAGACGGCTTTGCATGTCGAAGTAACGCACCAAATCGTCATTGGCTTGCTTCATGTCAGACTGCACGGCTTCGAAGTGACGGGCCAACAAACCCAGACGGGCGTTGAGCAAACGCAGCTTCAAGTTTTCACGCACAAAGAAGCTTTGGTCAGGCGCCAGCAAACTGGCTTCGGGCTTGTCAATGCGGCTGACGCGAATTAGGTTTTGTGCATCGTCCCAAATGTCAGCCAACACCTTTTCCCACCAATTCATACTGATGGCCTTGGCCCAAGTGGTGGCGGGCACGGGCTTGGCCGATTTTTGTTTGGGCGCAGTGCCCACCGCGTTGAGCAAAGGCAAGGTATCCACCACATGCACCAGCTCGTCAAGCTTGAACAACAGGGCAGGGGTATCGGCCACGGACGTGGCTTTGATGCGTTCGATGTCACGCATCACAGCGCGCAACAAAGGCGCCAAACGTGGCTGCGCCACCTTGTTGAGACGTTGCTCGGCCGAGTTGAGCGCAGCCAGCAAGGGCTGCACGCTGCCCGTGAGCTGGGCTTGTTGTTGGGCCAAACGGATGGCGGATTCGATGTCCACCACCAAGTTTTCGTCCCGCGAGCGCGAGAGGCTTTGCATGAGCTCTTCGAGTTGGCTGCGTTGCAGCGCCACTTCACTGAGCTTGGCATCGGTCACGGCCAAACGGGCCGCGGTTTCACGCGCCAGCTCTTCGGCTTGCTTGGACGTCACACGCGCTTCCACGGCTTGGCTGCCCGTGTCAGCACTTTGACGCGCCAGTTGTTCTTGGATCCCCGAGAGCTTGGCCCACATCAGGCCCGACCCCACAGCACCCACCACAGCCAGTGCGCCAATGCTGCGGGTCACCCATGTGCTGGGGTGTGAGCTCGGACTGGTGAACTCACTGACGTTGGCCAGCGGTTCTGTGGTGTGGCCCAAAGGCGGGAGGTTGTGGGTGTCGTCGTGCTCGGGCTTCATGCCAGAGATTCTAATGAGACTAAGACATCGGCCAATGACGGCTTTGTCCTGTGAATCTCACCAAAGCCCAAGCTCTGCGCCGTCTGCGCAATGCGGTCATGGGTAGCGACACAACGCGCCTTGGCCCAGCTTTGGGTAGGCAAGGCGTGGGCCAAGTGGTGAATGGCTTGCGAACTGCTGAAACACCATACACTGCCGTCCGTGGCGGCTTGCGTGGCCTGCGTTTTTTGCGCCAGCGACCACGCGGGTGCGCGGCGCTCGTAAGCCACCACAAACTGCGCCGAAGCACCCAGCCCTTGGAGTTGTTGCGCCAGCCAGTCGCGCCCCGTGCCAGTCAAAGGCGCAGCAGATGCGGCGCTGGTTGACACCGCGGTGTCTGCACACACGTCGTGGCCACGCACAATCAGCACAGACTGCTCTGGTTTGACCTGCGCGGCCACGCGCGCCCACAAGGCCTCGGAATCAAACTGCTGCGCATCGGCGGCGGGGCTGTCAATCCATGTTTCGGGCACACCCGCTTGCAACAAAGCTTTGTGTGTGCCAGGGCCTGTCGCCCAGCAACGCGGACCTGCCGTCCACAGCGGATGGGTGGCATCTCCTGCGGCGGCACGCAGAGCGAGAGGTTGGCATTCAAAAAAGTAGCGCACGGCTTGCGCACTGACAAACATTACAGCTTGAAATTCGGGCCACTGCGCCCACGCTTGCACCACGGCTTGGGTGTGCGCGACAGGCCCCACCTCCATCAACGGCAAGGCCAGCGCCTGATGCCCCGCCGCTTGCAGCGCATCGACCCACGCTGACGCATCTGCGGCGGGTCGGGTGATGACAACGCGCATGGCAGGCCGCGCGATTCAGTGCGCGCCTTGTGCGCGCAACTGGGCCGCCACCGACTCGCCCAAGGCATTGGCGGCAGCGCGTGAGGCGGGGTCGGCCGCATCCAACATTTGTTTGGCGTCGGCACGCAGCAACACGGGCGCGCCCGAAGGGTCGCCCCATGCCGCTTGCAAATGCAGCACGCCGTCGGTCAAGGTGGCATGGGCTGCCAACGGCATGGAACAACTGCCGCCCATGGCGCGGCTCACGGCACGCTCGGCGGTCACCGTCAGCCAGGTGGCGGCATCGGCCAACGGGGCCAAGGCTTGGGCCACATCGGCGCGGTGGCTGCACACCTCGATGCCCAAGGCGCCCTGCCCTGCGGCAGGCAGCATCTCCGTGGTTTCAAAAATATGGCGAATACGCGCCCCCAAACCCAAACGCTTCAAGCCCGCCGCCGCCAGCACAATGCCGTCGTATTGGCCTTCGTCGAGCTTGCGCAATCGGGTGTCGAGGTTGCCGCGCAAAGGCTCGATCTTCAAATCGGGGCGCAAGGCGCGCAGCAGCACGGTGCGGCGCAAACTCGACGTGCCCACCACGGCACCTTGGGGCAAATCATTCAGGTGTGCGTAGTGGGACGACACCCATGCATCGCGCGGGTCTTCACGGGTCATCACGCAGGCCAAATCAAAACCTTCGGGCAAATCCATGGGCACGTCTTTGAGCGAATGCACGGCCAAGTTGGCGCGACCTTCTTCGAGGGCCACTTCGAGTTCTTTGACGAACAAGCCTTTGCCGCCCACTTTGCTAAGGGAACGGTCCAAAATTTGATCGCCCTGCGTGGTCATGCCCAGCAGCGACACGCTGTGGCCTTGGGCCTGTAACAAGGCTTGCACATGCTCGGCCTGCCACATGGCCAAACGGCTTTCGCGGGTGGCAATGGTCAGAGAAACAGGGGACGTGGAAGCAGTAGACACAACAAAAGCTCGCTGGTAAAGCCACGACGCGCGTGGCGAAAATAATTGCGACAAATGGTAGCAGGCGTGCTCGCCACAACGCCTTGCGCTAGGCACACACATAGCCCGATAAAATCTGAGCCCTATGACAAACCAACTCGACAAAAAATCCCAAGCCTGGTCCGCCCTGTTTTCTGAACCCATGAGCGAGTTGGTCAAGCGCTACACCGCCAGCGTGTTCTTTGACAAGCGCTTGTGGCAAGCCGACATCACGGGCAGCTTGGCCCATGCCGAGATGCTGGGCCACCAAGGCATCATCGGCCAAGACGATCAAGCCGCCATTGAAAAAGGGATGGCGCAAATTTGGTCTGAGATCGAGTCAGGCCAGTTCGAGTGGCAGCTTGACCTTGAAGACGTGCACCTCAACATCGAAGCACGCCTGACTCAAATGGTGGGCGACGCAGGCAAACGACTGCACACGGGCCGCAGCCGCAACGACCAAGTTGCCACCGATGTGCGCCTGTGGTTGCGTGGCGAGATGGACCTCATCATTGACCTGCTGGTTGATTTGCAAAAGTCACTCGTAGAAGTGGCAGAGAAAAACGTCGAGGTCATCTTGCCCGGCTTCACCCACTTGCAAGTGGCCCAACCCGTGAGCTTTGCGCACCACTTGCTGGCCTACGTGGAAATGTTTGCGCGTGATGCCGAGCGCATGAGCGACGTGCGCCGCCGCACCAACCGCCTGCCCTTGGGCAGCGCTGCATTGGCTGGCACCACCTATCCGCTGGACCGCGAACGCGTGGCCCGCACACTGGGCATGGTGGACGAGCACGGCAATGCACAAGTGTGTCAAAACAGCTTGGACGGCGTGAGCGACCGCGACTTCGCGATTGAGTTCACCGCCGCGGCTTCGCTGTGCATGGTGCACATCAGCCGCATGTCGGAAGAGTTGATTTTGTGGATGAGCCAAAACTTTGGCTTCATCAAAATTGCCGACCGCTTCACCACCGGCAGCTCCATCATGCCGCAGAAGAAAAACCCAGACGTGCCCGAACTCGCACGCGGCAAAACCGGCCGCGTGGTGGGCCATTTGATGGGCCTCATCACCTTGATGAAAGGCCAACCCCTGGCCTACAACAAAGACAACCAAGAAGACAAAGAGCCTTTGTTTGACACGGTGGACACCCTCAAAGACACCTTGCGCATCTTCAGCGAAATGGTGGGCGGCCAAGTCAACCCCGCCACAGGCCAAAAAGAAGGCGGCATCACCGTCAACGCCCAAGCCATGGAAGACGCCGCCAAAAAAGGTTTTGCCACCGCCACCGACTTGGCCGACTACTTGGTGAAAAAAGGCCAGCCCTTCCGTGATGCCCACGAAACCGTGGCCCACGCCGTGAAGGCCGCTGCCAGCCACAACTGCGACTTGTCGGAGTTACCCCTCGAAGTGCTGCAAAGCTTCCACCCCGCCATCGAGAAAGACGTGTACGACTGCCTGAGCTTGCATGGCTCACTCAACGCACGCAACACCTTGGGCGGCACCGCGCCCGTGCAAGTGCGGGCGCAGATTGCGCGTCATCACCAACGCCTCGCCTGAGATGCCCAAGGTCAAAGGTCCGCGCAGCGCCCTCCACGCCATCGCGATCTTTGAAGCGGTCAAGGGCTTGGCCGCGTTGGCGGGTTTGATAGGCGTGCTCGACTTGCTGCACCGCGATGTGCGTGCGGTCGTCACCGCCTTGATCGGACGCTTTGGCCTCGACCCCGAAGGCCACTACCCATCCCTCTTGCTGCATTACGCCGACTTGCTGCCCAACACGGATGTCCGCATGCTGGTGATGCTGGCCTCGGCCTACATCGCGCTGCGTTTCATCGAAGCCACGGGCCTATGGCTGGGCAAGGCGTGGGGTGAATATTTGGGGGCGCTGTCGGGCGGTATTTACATTCCGTTTGAGGTGCTGCACTTCATCGACAAAGCGTCGTGGGTGAACGCCTTCATCGTGGCGCTCAATGCCACCATCGTGGCCTACTTGGTCTATGCCCTTTGGCAACGCCACCAAGCCAAGGGGCTCGCATGACCGACATCCTCACCCTCACCCTGAACCCCGCCTTGGATGTGCTGACCACCATCGACACGGTGAGCGACACGCACAAAATGCGCTGCGGCCCCACCCTCAAACACCCGGGCGGCGGTGGTGTGAATGTGGCGCGGGTGCTGCACCGCTTGGGGGCCAACTGCGTGGCTGTGTACTTGGCCGGTGGTGTCACCGGTGAGCGCCACCACCAGCTGATGCGCGCGGAAAAAGTACGCTGCCACGTCATGCCGATGGCCGAAGAAACACGCGAGAGTTTTTCAGTGCATGAGCTGTCCAGTGGCCACGACTTTCGGTTTGTGTTGCCCGGCCCGCAGGTATCCGCCGCCGAGTACGAGGCCTGTTTCGACCATGTGGCACAGCACTTGCCCAAACACATGTTGGTCATCAGCGGTGGCTTGGCACCGGGTATCCCCAACGATTTTTATGCGCGCCTGAGCGCACTGGCAAAACAGCATGGCGTGCGCGTGGTGCTCGACACCAATGGCCCCGCCTTGACCGAGGCACTCAAAGTCGGCGTGTATGTGTTCAAACCCAGCTTGCACGAGTTGCGCGATTTAACCGGGCAAGACTTGCCCGACCTAGACAGCCAAGTGGCAGCGGCCCAGCAACTCATCCACAGCGGACAAGCCGAGATCGTGGCGGTGTCGCTTGGGGCGGAGGGCGCACTGGTGGTCAGTGCCACCGAGCAGTGGCGCGCGCGCAGCATCAACGTGGAGGTGAAAACCACCATTGGTGCGGGCGACAGCTTTGTGGCGGGCATGGTGTGGTCACTGGCGCGTGGTGACAGCTTGGTCAAGGCATTTCAATACGGCATGGCGTCTGGCGCAGCGGCCTTGCTAGCCCCCGGCACCTCGTTGAGCCAAGCAGCAGATGTGCACTATTTGTTGCCACAATTGGTAGTCCAAGCCCTGTGACGCCTTCGCTTTAAATTATTTCAATCCGGCTGTCGCACTCTTCACAGGCCTCAGCACCTCGCTCGGGCTACCATCTGTCTCACATTTAGGAGACCCTCATGCCCGTGATCACCAACATCGAAGATTTGCGCGTTTTGGCCGAAAAACGTGTGCCCCGCATGTTTTATGACTATGCCGATTCCGGCAGCTGGACCGAGGGCACCTACCGCGCCAACGAAGCAGACTTCCACAAAATCAAGCTGCGCCAGCGCGTGGCGGTCAATATGGAAAACCGCAGCCTCGCCACGAAGATGGTGGGCCTCGATGTGAAGATGCCTGTGGCCATTGCACCCGTGGGTTTGACTGGCATGCAAAGCGCCGATGGCGAAATCAAAGCTGCCCGCGCTGCTGAAAAATTTGGCATCCCCTTCATTCTGTCCACCATGAGCATTTGCTCCATGGAAGACGTGGCCGCGCACACCACCGCCCCTTTCATTTACCAGCTCTACATGATGCGCGACCGCGAAGCCATGTCCAACATGATTGAGCGCGCTCGCAAAGCCAAGTGCAGCGCCTTGGTGCTGACGCTCGATTTGCAAGTGATTGGCCAACGCCACAAAGACTTGAAAAACGGCTTGACCGCACCCCCCAGCCCCACCATTGCCAACATCATCAACCTGATGACCAAGCCCCGCTGGTGTTTGGGCATGGCGGGCACACGCCGCCACACCTTTGGCAACTTGGTGGGCCACGTCAAAGGGGTCAGCAACATGAAGTCGCTCTCCTCATGGACCAATGAGCAGTTTGACCCCCGCCTGTCGTGGGAAGACGTGGCTTGGGTCAAAGCCCAATGGGGCGGCAAACTCATCCTCAAAGGCATTCAAGACGTGGAAGACGCCAAATTGGCCGTGCAAAGTGGCGCAGATGCCATTGTGGTGAGCAACCACGGCGGCCGCCAGTTGGACGGCGCGCAATCCAGCATCGAAGCCCTGCCCCCCATCGTGGCGGCCGTGGGCGACCAAATCGAGGTGTGGATGGACGGCGGCATTCGCTCCGGCCAAGATGTGTTGAAGGCTTGGGCCTTGGGCGCACGCGGCACCCTGATTGGCCGCGCCATGGTCTATGGCTTGGGGGCGATGGGTGAAGCAGGTGTGAGCAAGGCCTTGCAAATCATCCACAAAGAGCTGGATGTGACGATGGCGTTTTGCGGCCACACCGACATTCAAAACGTGAACCAAAGCATCTTGCTGCCCGGCACCTTCCCCAAGGCTTGAGGCAGGTTGCGCCACCGTCATCAGGCACACTCAGCGCATGAATGAACACATCACAACATCCCCCACGACCCGAGGTGTGAGCGCTTGGTGGCGCGCGCTGGGTATTTTTCTAGCCCTTGTGGTGTTCATCGGTTGGGCTTTCAGTGCCAGCATGTATGAGCAACTCAAGGCGCAAATTCACCACTTGGAAGCCAAGTTGGTGGAGATTCCGCAGGTGCGTGAGGTGTCGGTGTTGCTCGACGAGCAGCAAGCCCCCGCCATGCTGCTGACCTACGACCCCAAGACTCAAAAATTGCAGGTGCAACGTCTCAATGATGTCAAAGAAGGTCGTGAGCAAAGCCTGCATGTGTGGGCCCTTGCGGACGATGGCTCGCCGCGCTTGCTGGGGGTGCTCACCGACCGTTACAAAACGCAGCAACTCGATGTGCCCGCGCCAGCCATCGAGGGCGCACGCAGCTTGGGCATCAGCGTGGAAAACAAAGACCGTGGCCCACACCACGGCCAACCCCAGCAGCCTTGGCTGTTCAAAGGCTGGCTGGTGCAAAAAGCGATTTAAGCCTTACAGCTTCTCGCTCCACGGCACGCCACCCGTCGCCCAATCATGGCGAGGGACATCCAGGAACAACACATCCACGCTCTCGGGCTTGCTGCCCAGGGTTTGCACACACGCGGCGGTGAAGGCCTGGGCCAACTCCTTTTTTTGCTCGGGTGTGCGGCCTTCAATGAGTTCAACGCGAATGGTGGGCATGGGTTCTCCTGAGGTTTAAAAGTTGGCTGCGATTATGCTTGCAGCCGTGACCACGTCTGAATCCACGCCACCTCGTCAGCGCCGCATAGCGCACTTGGACATGGACGCTTTTTACGCGTCGGTGGAGTTGCTGCGCTACCCGCAACTGCGAGGCTTGCCGGTGGTGATCGGCGGGGGACGCCGCCGCGAGGACGACATGCTGGGCCGCTTGCGCGCCAAGCACCCAGAGCACGAATGGTCTGAACACAATCTGCACGAAATACCGCTGGATTTTTTTCCGCGCATCTCGGGCTACACGGGACGGGGCGTCATCACCACAGCCACCTATGCGGCGCGACAGTTTGGCGTGGGCTCGGCCATGGGGGTGATGAAAGCCGCCAAGCTCTGCCCCGATGCGATTTTGTTGCCGGTGGACTTTGACCAATACCGCCACTACTCGCAACGCTTCAAAGCCATCATCACCGACATTGCGCCGCTGATGGAAAACCGTGGGGTCGACGAGGTGTACATAGACTTCACCGAGGTACCCGGCGGGCAACGCGAAGGCGGTCGTGTGCTGGCGCGGCTGATTCAAAAAGCCATCTTTGACGACACCGGCCTCACCTGCTCGGTGGGCGTGGCACCCAACAAATTGCTGGCCAAGATGGCCAGCGAGTTCAACAAGCCCAACGGCATTTCCATCGTGCAGCCCGAGGACTTGGAAACACTGATCTGGCCCCTGCCCTGCCGCAAGATCAACGGCATCGGCCCCAAGGCCGAAGCCAAGCTCGCCACGCACAGCATTCACACGATTGGCGAGTTGGCCCAACGTGACCGCCTGTGGCTGATGCAACACTTTGGCAAAAGCTACGGCGCGTGGCTGCATGATGCCGCCCACGGCAAAGATGATCGCCCAATTGAAACCGCCAGCGAGCCTGTCAGCCTCAGTCGCGAAACCACGTTTGAACAAGACTTGCACGCGGTGCGTGACCGCGAGACCCTCAGCGCCATCTTCACGCGACTGAGTGAGCAAGTGGCGGCCGATTTGCAACGCAAAGGCTATGTGGGCAAGACGATTGGCATCAAACTGCGCTACGACAATTTTCAAAGCGTGACGCGCGACCTCACACTCCCAAGCTATGTCAACCAAGCAAGCGCCATCCGCCATGCGGCGGGTCAGTGCCTCAAACGGGTTGACCTGACACGCCGCCTGCGCTTGTTGGGTGTGCGCGTGGGCTCGCTCATGAAGCTAGAAGACTGGCAAGCCCAAGGCCTGCGCGCCGAAGAAACGCCCTCACAGCCTTATACCGTGTCCCTGTTTGGCGACGATGTACCTCGAAATGAGTAACTTTTTGGGCAGGTCAAAATAGCCAAATCAACAAAGATAGGTTTTGCCACATGCGCACGGTCAGACAACATCTCCTCGGGATTTTCGCCAGCGCCTTGCTCCTAGGCGGGTCTGTCCACGCCGCATGTTTGGGTGAGCAAAACAGCACCACCGTCTACAGCTTCGACGTCGTGCCGCAGCTCACAGCGGCCAAGATCTACACCACCTGGTCACCGCTGCTCAAGCGTGTGGGTGAAGAGACAGGTTTGTGTTTTGAGTTGCGTGTCTGGCCCACCATCCCAGAGTTCGAACAAAGGCTACTCAAGGGCGATCCCGCATTTGTGTTTCTCAACCCGTACCACGCGGTGTTGGCCTACCAAAAGAAAAAGTACCAACCATTGCTGGCCGACAGCGAAGACTTGCTCACAGGCATTTTGGTGGTGCGTGCAGACAGCCCCATCCAAAGCTTGGAAGAACTCAAAGGTCAAACGGTGTCCATGCCTGCGCCCAATGCCTTCGCCGCCTCGCTGCTGATACGCGCAGAACTGGCGAAAAGAAAAATCGATATCCGGCCCGTGTTTGTGAAGACACACAGCAATGTGTATCGCTCCGTCATCACCAAAGATGCGGTGGCGGGCGGTGGCGTGAACAACACCTTAGACAACGAAGCCCCAGAGGTGCGCCAACAGTTGCGCGTGCTGTTTGAAACACCGGCCTACACGCCACACCCCATCGTCACCCACCCCTCGGTCTCTGCGGCGGTGCGTGATCGCTTTCTCCAAGCCATGCTCAAACTGACTCAAGACGAGGCTGGTCGCCAATTACTTGCCGACATCAATTTGCGGCAACCACAACCAGTGACGTATGCCAAACATTACAAGCCCTTGGAAGCGCTGCATCTCGAAAAGTTCTTGGTCTTGAGCGGGCAGTGACATGCAACAACGCCTCAGTCCTTCGCAGTGGAAAAGCATCAAACCCGCGCTTTTGATTGGGTTGGCCTTGGCGCTGTTGCAAATTGGCTCTGGGCTTGCCGCTTATTACCAATCGAAGAGCTTGCTGTGGGAAGGCAAACTCCAAACCGCACAGAACTTATCGCAAGGCTTGGTGGTTGCGGTGGCCGACCAAATCGTCTTGAAAGACTATGCCTCGGTCGAGTCACGGATTTTGCAAACCATGTCCAACACCGAAGTGTCATCGGTCATGGTGACCGACACCTCCGGGCGCGTCTTGTCAGCGCTCAAGCGCGACAAGGGCCAAACACCTCGCGTCATGTTTGACCCGTACTGGATCCCCACGCCTGAAACGACACAACCCCTGCTGCAATCGAGAGACAAGGCGTACATCACCACGTGGGCCAAAATTCGCTTGGGTGCCGATCTGGGCTGGATTCGTCTTCAAACAGACAACGTCTTGGACAGTGAAGATTTACTCAACCTGAGACGGCAAACTCTGCTGCTGTCTGGGTTGTCGGTGCTCTCAGGTGTCATCATCTTGGGCATTTTTTTGTGGCGCGCTTACTTCACTGTGGTCAAGCGCGAGCACATGTTTGAAGTCAAGTTGGACGAAACCACCAAACGCTTGGTGCAGTCTGAAAAACTGGCCTCCTTGGGTGAGTTGGCGGCCGGCGTGGCCCACGAAATCAACAACCCCGTGGGCTATGTTTCCTCCAATTTGACGACGCTGCAAAAGTATTTGACGGTGTACGAAAAAATATTGGAGGCCCCAGAGGCGGCCAGCGCCGAAATGGCGGCGTTGAAAAAGCAACTCAACTACACCTTCATCCATGATGACTTGCAAAACCTGATGCAAGAAACGCAAGAGGGCGTGGGGCGCATCAAGACCATCATTCAAGACTTGAAGGACTATGCACGCACCAATGCTTCCGCGCATTACGTGGCAGCAGACATTCACATTGGGTTGAAGTCAACACTCAACATTGCGCGCGCGCAATTGAAAAATCGCGCCGATGTGCGCTTGGAGCTTGGTCACTTGCCCATGATTGACTGTGCGCCGTCTCAGATAGATCAAGTGTTTTTAAACCTCATCGTCAATGCAGCGCAAGCCATGCCAGAGGGCAAGATGGGCTTGATCCAGATTCGCACCCGCTGCAATGACAAGTTGGTATGGATTGACGTACAAGACAACGGGCCTGGCATCGCGCCTGATGTTTTGAAAAAAATCTTCGATCCGTTTTTCACCACCAAAGATCCGGGCACGGGCACAGGCCTAGGTTTATCGGTGTCGCAAAACATCATTCAACAGCATGGGGGAACGCTGACAGCAGTCAGTACCGTGGGCGTTGGCAGTACCTTCACCATCACCCTCCCCATCCAACGCCACACGCCACAAGGATGACCATGAGCGCCCATGACACATTTGATGCAAGCCAATACAAAGTCCTCTGCGTGGACGACGAGCCCAACATCTTGTCGGCACTGCGCCGCATGCTGTCATTGGAGGGCTTTCAAGTGTTCACCGCCGAGAGCGGTGCGCAAGCCTTGGACATGCTGACCAAAGAGCCAGTGAACGTCATCATCTCGGACATGCAAATGCCACAGATGAATGGCGCACAACTGCTAGAGAAGGTCCGCCAGCAATGGCCACAAACCATGCGTTTGTTGCTCACGGGCGCGTCCGATGTATCGGGGGCGATTGACGCTATCAACCAAGGCGCGATTTACCGCTACACCGCCAAGCCTTGGAACGACGAGGAGTTGCTGGGCACGCTCAAGTCCGCCATCGCTTTTGGTACTTTAGCCAGCGAGCACGAGCGACTCGAAGCGCTGACAGTCGCGCAAAAAGATTCGCTCAACGAAATGGTGGACACCTTGGAGTCGCGCGTGCAAGAGCGCACCCAAGATTTGCGTGCCGCCTATGTGGCATCCATCAAAGCGTTTTCCAACCTCTTGGCGTTGCGCCGTCCCGACCTGCTGCCCCACTCCCGCCGCGTCGCCAAGCTGTCGATGAAGATGGCCAAGCTTGCGGGCTTGAGTGATGATGAATGTCAGTCGGTGTACATCGCAGGCCTGTTGCATGACATCGGAAAAATTGGTTTGAGTGACCGGGTGTTGAACACCAAGTTCATTGAGTTACCGCTGGCCGATGCCAAGGTCTATCGCGCACACACCACGATGGGCGAGGCCACCTTGAACACGCTCGACGATATGAAAGGGGTGGCCGCCATCATTCGCTCGCATCACGAATATTTCAACGGCACGGGGTTTCCAGATGCGCTGTCTGGCAATGACATTCCGATTGGGGCGCGCATTGTGGCCATCGTGGAGGCCTATGAAGAGCTGCAATCGGGCGACTATGCCAAGAGCGAAAGCAGCCCCGCGGATGCGGTGCGCGTGGTGCTGAGCAACAAGGGCAAATTGTTTTGCCCAAAGATGACGGACGTGTTTGTCAAAGCCTTGCGCGGCTGAGGCGTGCGCGGCTACTGACGTGCCGTGCGCACGTTAGACGGCATGGCTTGCGGGTGGCTGGTGCGCCACGGGTTGATGTCTAGCCCACCTCGACGCGTGTAACGCGCATACACCTCGAGGCGCAAAGGTTGGCAGCGGCGCGTGATGTCCATGAAGATGCGCTCCACACATTGCTCGTGAAATTCGTTGTGGTTTCTAAAACTCACGATGTAGCGCAACAAGCCTGCTTGGTCAATTTGTGGTCCTGTGTAGCTGATGCGCACACTGCCCCAGTCGGGTTGCCCCGTCACCAAGCAATTGCTTTTCAACAAATGGCTGGTCAGGGTTTCGGTGGTGGGGGCTTCGTTGAAATGGGCCGTCAACAACTCGGGGTTGGGGTGGTACTGGTCGCAATCCAAGTCCAAGCGATCCAGACTCAAACCGTCCAGCTCATGCACAGGCTCTCGGTCAAAGTGCTCGGGCAACACCAGTTGCACGCCCACGCTGGCTTTGACAGGTTCGCCATGCCAAATGGCCGCACTCAGGTCTTGGCGCAAACGGGCTTGCAACTCGGCGGTGTCGTCTAGGCGTGTGTTGTTGAAACTGTTGAGGTAGAGCTTGAACGATTTGCTCTCAATGATGTGCGTGGACTCTGCGGGCACGGTGATGCGGGCCAAGGCCACTTGCGGTTTGCCACGTGTGTTGAGCCAACTCAATTCGTAAGCGGTCCACAAATCAGCGCCAAAAAATGGAGGCTGCGCAGGAACGCCAATCTCGTCGCGTTTGGTTTGACGTGGAATTGGAAACAACAAAGACGCGTCGTACTGGTCGACATACGCCGAGGTTTTGCCAAGCTGGGAGTGTTCAGGGGTGTTCATGTGCATCAGTCCAATCGACGGCGAAACACTTGGCGATCAGGCTCGGAGGCGGCGGCATCAAACGCGTAGCCTTCGAGGTTGAAACCTTCGAGGCCTTTGGGGGTTTTGACTTGATGGGTCACGGCATAGCGTGTCATCAGGCCACGCGCACGCTTGGCGTTGAAGCTGATGATTTTGTATTTGCCGCCCTTGTAGTCTTCAAACACGCACTCAATCACACGGGCTTTGAGCGCCTTGCGGTCCACCGATTTGAAATACTCTTGTGACGCCAAGTTGACGACGATGGGCTCGCGCTCGCCGTGCAAACGCTCGTTCACATAGTCGGCAATCTGCGTGCCCCAAAATTTGTAGAGGTTGCTGCCTTTGTGGTTGGCCAAGGTCGTGCCCATTTCTAAGCGATAGGGCTGCATCCAATCGAGGGGGCGCAACACGCCATAGAGGCCACTGAGAATCGCCACATGGTCTTGTGCCCACGCCAAGTCTTTAGGCTTCAAGGTTTTGGCATCCAAGCCTTCGTACACATCACCATTGAAAGCGAGCACGGCTTGCTTGGAATTTTTCGCTGTGAATTTGGGTTGCCACGCTTGGTAGCGCGCCACATTGAGGTGAGCGAGCGCGTCGCTCAAACTCATCAAGCTGGCAATGTCTTGCGGTGATTTGTCTTTGAGCACCTCGATCAACTCAGCCGACTGTTTCACAAACAAGGGTTGGGTGTGCGGCACGTCACCCGCAGGGGTGTCGTAATCAAGGGCTTTGGCAGGAGAAAGCAGGAACAGCATAGGCACGAAATGGCTTCACGAGAAAACCTGAATTATCAGGGGTCCGCCCTCATCCCCTAGGTAAAATCTGGGTTTTAGCCCTCAGGCCCAACGGCAGCATTGGCATGCCGTTTTCTTTTTGTCAAAAGCATCCCCCCATGAGCAACACGCCCGCCTTACCCCTTGAACAACCCGGTCTTGAGCGCCTGTCGAAATCGTTCGAACCCGCCGCCTTAGAAGCCCATTGGGGCCCCGAGTGGGAAAAACGCGGTTACGGCGTGGCAGGGTTCCGTGGCACGGGTGTGCCGCAGGCGGACGCGCCCGCGTTTGCCATTCAGCTCCCACCGCCCAATGTGACGGGCACGCTGCACATGGGCCATGCGTTCAACCAGACCATCATGGACAGCTTGACGCGCTACCACCGCATGTCGGGCTTCAACACGGCTTGGATTCCCGGCACCGACCACGCGGGCATTGCCACGCAAATTGTGGTGGAGCGCCAACTGCAAGCCCAAGGCATCAGCCGCCACGACATGGGCACCAGCCCTGCCGAAGCCCGCAAGAACTTTGTGAGTAAGGTGTGGGAGTGGAAAGAGGAGTCGGGCAACACCATCACCAGCCAAATGCGCCGCATGGGCGACAGTGTGGACTGGAGCCGCGAATACTTCACGATGGACCCCAAGCTGTCCAAGACCGTGACCGAAACCTTTGTGCAGTTGTACGAACAAGGCCTGATTTACCGTGGCAAGCGCTTGGTCAACTGGGACCCGGTGCTGATGAGCGCGGTGTCCGACCTTGAAGTCGAGAGCGAAGAAGAAGACGGCTCGATGTGGCACATCCGGTATGACTTGGCCGATGGTTCGGGCAGCTTGACTGTCGCCACCACCCGTCCCGAAACCCTGCTGGGCGACGTGGCCGTGATGGTGCACCCTGAAGACGAACGCTACAAGCACCTCATTGGCCAGCAGGTCAACCTGCCTTTGTGCGGCCGCACCATCCCCGTGATTGCCGACGATTACGTGGACAAAGACTTCGGCACCGGCGTGGTGAAGGTCACACCCGCACACGACACCAACGACTACGCCGTGGGCCAACGCCACAAGCTAGAGATGATTTGCGTGCTGAACTTGGACGCCACCATCAACCACCACGCGCCCGAGAAATACCGTGGCCTTGACCGCTTTGTGGCTCGCAAAGCCGTGGTGGCTGACCTCGAAGCCGCAGGCGCTTTGGTCGAGGTGAAAAAACACAAACTCATGGTGCCGCGCTGCGCCCGCACCGGCCAAGTGATTGAACCTATGCTGACCGACCAGTGGTTTGTCGCCATGAACCAAGTGGGCAAAGGCGACGCCACCGGCAAAAGCATTGCGCAAAAAGCCATCGACGCGGTGCAGTCGGGCGAAGTGAGTTTTGTGCCCGAGAACTGGGTGAACACCTACAACCAGTGGATGAACAACATCCAAGACTGGTGCATCTCGCGCCAACTGTGGTGGGGCCACCAAATTCCGGCTTGGTATGACGAAGACGGCCAGGTGTATGTGGCCCGAGATGAAGCCGAGGCGCAAGCCCAAGCTCCGGGCAAAACTTTGAAGCGTGATGAAGACGTTTTAGATACTTGGTATTCCAGTGCACTCGTCCCCTTCTCCACGCTTGGCTGGCAGGCTACTGCCGCGAGCGCGGGGGGCGCAGACAGTCTTGCTCCTCTTCGCGATGCTCAGAATGTCGCTGCGCCTGCCCACGCCCCCCACGCTCACGGCAGCAGCCATGGTGCATCCGCTGATTACGATTTGTATTTGCCATCCAGCGTGCTGGTCACCGGTTACGACATCATCTTCTTCTGGGTCGCCCGCATGATCATGATGACCACGCACTTCACGGGCAAAGTACCTTTCAAGCACGTCTACATCCACGGCTTGGTGCTTGACGCCCAAGGCAAGAAGATGAGCAAGTCGGAAGGCAATGTGTTGGACCCTGTGGACTTGATCGACGGCATCACGCTCGAGCCCTTGCTCGACAAACGCACCCAAGGTTTGCGCAAGCCCGAAACAGCGCCCAAGGTGCGCAAGCAAACCGAAAAAGAATTTCCAGATGGCATTCCTGCCTACGGTGCGGACGCGCTGCGCTTCACCTTCGCCGCACTCGCCTCATTGGGGCGCAGCATCAACTTCGACAGCAAACGCTGCGAGGGCTACCGCAACTTCTGCAACAAGGTGTGGAACGCCTCCCGTTTTGTTCTGATGAACTGCGAAGGCCAAGACTGCGGCCTCAAAGAACACAGCAAAGCCGAATGCGCCGTGGGCGGCCCCGCACATGGCTACCTCCAATTCAGCCAAGCAGACCGTTGGATCGTGTCCAAGCTGCAACGTGTGGAAGCCGAGGTGGCCAAAGGCTTTGCTGAGTACCGCCTCGACAACGTGGCCAACACGATTTACGACTTTGTGTGGAACGAGTTCTGCGATTGGTATTTGGAAATCGCCAAGGTGCAAATCAACACGGGCAGCCAAGCCCAACAGCGCGCGACGCGTCGCACCCTGATTCGTACCCTCGAAACCATTTTGCGTTTGGCCCATCCCATCACGCCATTCATCACCGAAGAGTTGTGGCAAACCGTGGCGGTGGTGGCCGGTCGCGTCAAGGCCGACGACCAAGCGGCGTCCATCAGCATTGCCGCCTACCCTGTGAGCCAACCTGAGCGCATCGACGAACACGCCGAAGCCCATGTGGCGCGTGTGAAGTCCTTGGTGGATGCGTGTCGCAACTTGCGCGGTGAAATGGGTGTCTCACCCGCCACGCGCATGCCTTTGTTTGCGCTGGCGGGCAACGCCGAGGAAATGGCGTTCATGCAAGGCGTGGCACCTGTGTTGCAAGCTCTGGCCAAACTCAGCGAAGTCAAAGTGTTTGACGATGAAGCAGCCTGGTCTGCGGCCGCGCAAGCCGCACCGGTGGCTGTGATTGGCGAGTTGCGTGTGTGCTTGTTCATCGAAGTGGATGTGGCCGCCGAGAAAATTCGCTTGGGCAAAGAAATTGACCGCTTGCAAAACGAAATCGACAAAGCAGGCGCCAAGCTCAAGAATGAAGCCTTTGTGGCCAAAGCACCACCGGCTGTGATTGAAGAAGCCAAGAAACGCGTGGCCGAGTTCACGGCCACCTTGACCAAGGTGCAAGAGCAGCTTGTCAAACTGGGGAAATAAAGCCTCGTTAGACTCAGTCCAAACATCACGATTCAAACCATGACCCCACAACTCACCAAAGCCGTGTTCCCTGTTGCTGGCATGGGCACACGCTTCTTGCCCGCTACCAAAGCCAGTCCCAAAGAAATGTTGACGGTGGTGGACAAGCCACTCATCCAATACGCGGTGGAAGAGGCCTACGAAGCGGGCATTCGTGAAATGATTTTTGTCACGGGCCGAAGCAAGCGCGCCATCGAAGACCACTTTGACATGGCCTACGAGCTAGAAACTGAGCTCGAAGCGGCGGGCAAGCAAGCCCTGCTCGACATCGTGCGCAGCGTGCAGCCCGACGACATGCAATGCGTGTATGTGCGTCAGCCCCGTGCATTGGGCTTGGGCCATGCCGTGTTGTGCGCAGAGCATTTGGTCGGCAACGAACCCTTTGCCGTGTTGTTGGCAGACGATTTGATGCGTGGCAAGGTCGGCGGTCCCGGTGTGCTCAAGCAAATGGCCGAGGTCTTTGCACGCACGCAATGCTCGGTATTGGCGGTGCAAGAAGTGCCGCTGGCGCAGGTGCATCGCTATGGTGTGGTGGCAGGCACAGACATGGGCAACCGCTTGGTCGATATCCAGCAGATGGTCGAAAAGCCCAAAGCAGAAGTGGCCCCTTCACGAACCACCGTGGCGGGTCGCTACATCTTGACGCCTGCGGTGTTTGAGCGCATCCGTGCAGGTGGCCGCGGCGTGCAAGGCGAGATTCAACTCACAGATGGCATTGCGGGCTTATTGGCGACAGAAAAGGTGTTGGCTTATTCGTATGAGGGCAAGCGCTACGACTGCGGCAGCAAGGTGGGGTTCTTGCAAGCCAGCGTTGAGTTGGCCCTTCAGCATGCAGAAGTCGGTGAGGAATTCCGCGAGTACCTTCAACACCTCAACGTCGTTTGAGGGTGTGAATGAAGTCGCTGCCCTCTGTGGACTGCGACAACAACGCATGGCCCGTTTGTTTGGCAAACGCCGCAAAGTCTCGCAATGAGCCGGTATCGGTGGACACCACTTTGAGCACTTGACCACTCGTCATCGCACTCAATGCTTTTTTGGCTTTCAAAATAGGCAGCGGACAGTTCAACCCACGCGTGTCTAGCTCTACATCAATCTTCATGCTGGAAATACACCTGTAGACAGATAGCGGTCACCACGATCGCAAACGATGAAGGCAATCGTGGCGTTCTCGACTTGTTGGGCAATTTGCATCGCGACCCAACAGGCTCCTGCAGCAGAGATGCCAGCAAAGATGCCCTCCTCCCGCGCCAAGCGTCGGCACATCTCCTCGGCATCGTCTTGGCTGACATAGACCAATTCGTCCACGTTGCTGGCATCGTAAATTTTCGGAAGGTACGCTTGGGGCCATTTGCGAATGCCAGGGATACGCGAGCCCTCCGCGGGTTGTGCACCGATGATGCGAATGGCTGGATTCTTCTCTTTCAAGTAACGCGACACCCCCGTGATGGTGCCCGTGGTACCCATGGCGCTCACAAAATGGGTGATGCGTCCGTGGGTGTCGGCCCACAACTCTGGGCCGGTGGTTTCGTAGTGGATTCGTGGGTTGTCTTCGTTCGCAAACTGGTCGAGCACACGACCTTTGCCTTCGTTGGCCATGCGTTCGGCCAAGTCGCGGGCGTATTCCATGCCACCACTCTTAGGGGTCAAGATCAACTCGGCACCAAAGGCTTTCATGGTTTGGGCGCGCTCAATCGACAAGTCCTCCGGCATGATCAACACCATGCGGTAGCCCTTGATCGCCGCAGCCATCGCCAATGCAATGCCTGTGTTGCCAGAGGTGGCCTCGATCAAGGTGTCGCCGGGTTGGATGTCACCGCGTTCTTGGGCACGCTGAATCATCGACAACGCGGGACGGTCTTTCACAGAACCTGCAGGATTGTTGCCTTCCAACTTACCCAAGATCACATTGCCGCGCTGAGCATTGTCTGCGGCGCCCATGCGTTGCAAGGCAACCAAAGGTGTCTTGCCTATCGCGTCTTCCAAGGTTGGATAAATGATGTGTGAACTCATGAACCACACTGTGCCATAAGTCGCAAGACATCCAGCTCACACGCGTTTAAAAAGTGCGTCTGTGCACCACTAAGTATCAAGTTTCGCGCCCATGGCCCCATCAAAATTGGCTAGAGAACTGGCTCTAAAGCAAACACGCTGCGTTGTTTTTTAAAAATACGCCGATAACATTTCTTCGTCCAATTAGCCATTGAAGGAACACACATGCAAAACACAATCAAACCTCAGGTGGCTGCTTCTGTACAAGCAGCTTTCGAATTGACGAACTTGTCCTTCGCCCAAGTCGAACGTCTGACTGAGCTGACACTCGAACAAGCCAAGATCAATTCAGAGTTGGCTCAAGAACAATTGGCCTCGGTCTTGGAGGTGAAGGATCCTGCTCAAGCCATTGAGTTGTTGAGAACACAATTGGAAACATCAGCCAAGAGCTTGGCTGGCTTTGCGGCCACGGCATTCGAGTTGGCGCAACAATTCCAAACCGAGACGACGGCATTTGCAGAAGGTCATTTCGACCAAGCGCATGCAGCGGCCAACCAAGCCCTCCATGACAACCTTAAGAAGGCCCCTGAAGGATCTGAAGCAGCTGTGCAAGTGGTCAAAGCGGCTGTCGAGGCGAGCAACAAGGCACTCGCCGAAGCACGTCAGAACGCCAAGAAAACTGTTGAGCTGGCTCAAGAAGGCTTGGCCAAATTAAAACCCCAAGCCGCTCAACCATCCAAAGCACCCGCACGCCGTAAAACACGCGCTTGATTCAACGCTTCAAAAAACAAATCCCCATGTCGCCAAACATGGGGATTTTTTTTGTCACCTGGACGACGGTAGGCGGCTCATCATGCAGGCTCTGGTGCTTTGAGGGGGCGGCAATCCCCACAGAAGAAATGGCTCTTGTCCAGCAAGCGCCGGAATGAGCCTAGTGCGCGGGGTTTGTGTAATCCGCACTTCATACAACTCATGGTGTTAATCATGTTGCCTGTTGCGCCGAACGGACTGCCGCCTGCTTTGGATTTGTAGCGAAGGCCATCGCTGGCGATTTTGGTGGTGACATCATCTCTGCTCATGTCGTAATTTTATCGAATTGACCACAAGGGTAATTGCCTACGTTTGAATGGCATGCTGGAGAGCGTCCTTAGCGTTTCAATTTGTGTGTACGAACAAGCATGTAAATAGCTGGCAATACCAAAAGGGTCAATAAAGTCGTCGTCATCATTCCACCCACAATCACCAGTGCCAGTGGACGTTGGGCTTGTGACCCAATGGCATGCGAGAGTGCCGCTGGGAGCAGACCTAAACCTGCGAGCAATGCCGTCATCATGACCGGACGCATGCGCAAGGAGGCCCCTTCAATGACTGCCTCACGTATTGCTTCAAATGTGATGTTGCCATGATGACTCATCTTGTCGTCGATGAGCTTTCGCACATAGGAAATCAAGATCACACCATCTTGAATTGCGATACCAAACAACGACAAGAAACCAATTGCCGCTGAAATAGACAGCTCTTCACCGGTTAGATAAAGCGCCAAAATTCCACCAATCGCTGCAAATGGGACGTTCACTAGCACGAGGCCTGCATCACGCAGACTGTTGAACGCGAAGAACAACAACATAAAAATCAGGGCTAAGGTGGCTGGAATGATGAGCATCAACTTTTGTTGTGCCTCTTTCATTTGGTCGAATTGACCCGCCCATTTCAAAGCGTAGCCGTGTGGAATATCTACTTCTTTGCCAATGCGAGCTTGAAGGTCTGCAACCGTGCTACCTAAGTCGCGGTCACGAATGCCAAACTTAACGGCCATGTAGCGCTGTGCGCCTTCGCGATAAACGAAGAAAGGACCGTTGACTTGTTCGATATTGGCAAGCATCTTCAAAGGAATACGAGAACCGTCGGGCGCGTCAACCAAGAGCACCCCTAAGCGCTCGACACTTGAGCGATCTTGGCTTGGCAAGCGAATAGCCACATCGACACGTCTTTCACCTTCAAGCACCGTGGTTGCCACGCCACCACCGACTGCATTACCAATCAAATTCTCGACATCATTGACGCTGATTCCAAATCTGGCACACGCTAATCTGTCCACGATGATGTTCAAGGTAGGCTGACCCATGGCTCTCAAAATACCAGCGTCAACCACACCGGGAGTCGTGTCCAACACATGTTCAATTTGCTCGGCAATGGTGGTCAACTGGTCAAGATCTGCACCAAATACTTTGACCGAGTTTTCACCTTTGACCCCAGAGATGGCTTCAGCCACGTTGTCTTGGATGTATTGTGAAAAACTGATGTCGATGCCGGGTACGGTGTCCATTTCAGTTTTCAAGCGCTTGACCACATCTTCACGCGTCACACCCTTGGGCCATGCATCAGGGTTCTTGAATGACACCGAGTACTCTTGGTTAAAAACACCCGTTGCGTCTGTGCCGTCATCTGGCCGCCCAATCTGAGCGGTCACGCTTTTGACTTCGGGTTGACTCATGAAGAAGTGGCGCAGCTTTTGACTCACTCGGATCGAGTAATCCAAGTCAACAGTCGTTGGCAGAGTAACTCGGACCCAGAGATTGTTTTCTTCGAGGGTCGGTAAGAAGGACGTGCCTAGCCTTGTTGCAAGAACCACTGTGATCGCGAAAGCTGCCAAGGCCGCTCCGATCACCGCCTTGGGCTTGTCCAAAAGTTTTGTCACGAGTGATTTGTATCGCGCCATCATCGTCACCATGTATTGGGGCTCATGAAGCTCAGTGTTGCCGCGGTACGCCAATGAGGCAACAGCGGGGACAAGCGTCAAAGCCAACACAATGGATGCGAGGAGCGCAACGCCCATCGTCATGCCCATGGGGTGGAAAATTTTTCCTTCCACACCACCCAGAATGAACAGGGGAGAGTAAGCAGTGATGATGATGCAGGTTGAGAAAATAACCGGACGCTGCACTTCAGCAACCGCAGAGACAATGGCATCGGTTAAGTTTTGATAACGCTTTTCTTCGATGAGTCGAATGATGTTTTCAATCACGATCACCGCCGCATCGACGATTAAGCCAAAATCCACGGCCCCAAGAGAAATCAAGTTAGCAGGAATACCCACTTGAATCATGCCAACAAAAGCTGCACACAAGCCCAATGGAATGACCATCGCCACAATCACGGCGCCACGGAAATTGGCTAAGAACGCATACAAGACCATTAAAACGAGAACGACACCCACGACCAGCGTGTGCTGAACAGTTTCAACTGTGAGATCCAGCAAATGTTGACGGTCGTAAAAAGGCGTGATCTGAACGCCCTTTGGCAAGCCGGCGGCATTGAGGTCTTTGATTCGCTCACGAACACGTCCCAACACTTCGGAGGCATTTCCTCCGCGACGCATCAAAACAATCGCTTCAACAATATCGTCTGATTCGTTTTGGGCGACGGCGCCTAACCTCGGCGCAAAACCGGTCAAGACCTCCGACACATCTCCAACCCGCACGGGTACGCCATTGTTCACGGCAATGACAATATTGCGTATGTCTGCCAAGGATCGCAACATGCCGACTCCGCGCACCACAACACGTTGGCTCCCTGTATTGAGGACATCCCCGCCGGTATTGCCGTTGGCATTCGTCACAGCCATCATCAACTGATTGAGCGTGACGCCATACAGCTGCAACTTGCTTGGTTCCGGGAGAATTTGGTATTGCTTCACGCGTCCACCAAAGCCTGTGATGTCGGCGATACCTGGAACCGTTTTGAGAGATTTATAAATTTCCCAATCTTGCAATGACTTCAGAGAAGTCAAATCCCAAGCAGGCGCATCAATTCGATAACGCATCACTTCGCCTAAGGCGTCAGCATCCGGTGAAAGCTGAGGGTTCACGCTGCTGGGCAAACTGGCATTCCCCAAGTACTGCAACACGTTATTACGCGCCACAAACGACGTCGCCTTGTCGGAGAACTGGATCGTGACGACGCTCAACCCAAACAGAGAAATGGATCTAAATGCTTTGACGTCTGGCAATCCAGCCAAGGCCGTCTCAATTGGAATGGTGAGTTGCTGTTCAACCTCTAAGGTGCTTCGCCCCGCCCACTGCGTGATGACTTGAACGTTGAGCGGCGATACGTTGGGATAAGGCTCAATAGGCAGCTTACGAAAGGAACTGATGCCCGCGATAAGTAAAGCAATACAGGCGGCGACGACCAGCCACCTGTTGCGGATCATCTGCCGGGCGAATTTATAAGGCCCGTAGCTTGAGTCAACACTACTCATGGCTTCACCAGCCCAGCAGCAGAATTCGCCGCCGTCTTGGCCGCATTCACAAGAGATCGATCAACCAACACACCACCATCCACAACGACTTGATCCCCGGCTTGAATGCCCGAAGTGATGGCCAAGTGTTCGTTGTCGTTAGCAGGTACAGCATTGACCGCCACACGCTGGAATTGCCCATCTGCTCTTTTCACAACGACAAATGACTGAGCTCCGTCTTGAACGACGGCAACTCGGGGTACGACGGGCAATTTAGCCACGCCCACGCTGACTTTTGCTTTTGCAAACATATCCGGTTTGAGCGCATCCTTGGGATTCGGAAGATCTACGCGAACCACCACAGCGTGTGTCTGAGGATCAAAGGTTGGAGAAATAAAGCTGATCTTTCCTTCATAGCGCTCCGACCCAGAACCCATCACTTGGATATCCACTGGCTGACCAATTTTGAGTTTTGGCAAGTCTGATTCGAACACATTGCCCAAAAACCAGAGTGAGGACAAATCCGCAACAGCGCCAAGGCTGTCGCCAGTATTGAGATATCCACCAGAATCAATGTTGCGTTTTGTGACAACGCCATGGATCGCCGAGGTCACCGTCAAGAATTCAGAGGCAGTACCACGACTTTCTAACTGCTGGATATCTTGGGGACTAGCACCAATGATGCGCAGTTTATCGCGAGCACTCTCCAGGGTTGCTTTGGCATCCTCAAACAAATCTTGTGTCGCTTGTGTGTTGAGTGTTTTTGCAGTTCTTTTTGCAAGTAAAAATTCATTCTGCGCAGAAATAAATTCAGGGCTGTAAATCCAAGCCAAGGCCTGACCCTCCCTGACAGCCTGACCTTCAATCATTGCCAACTTGTCAACACGACCCGGCACACGCGCGGAGATTTGCTGCAACCGTAAGCTATTGATGGCAAGCTTTCCTGTCATTTGGACGGCATCTTGCACATCCTCTTGCTTGATTTCTTCAACTTGAACCAAGCTGCTATTCAAACTCATGGCGGCCGATTTATTCATCGCGGCATTGCCTTGGGGATTTTTTTCGTCGTTGTAAAAACGAAATCCCAGGACTGCTAAAACAACAGCAACGACTGTGCTGAGGGCAATGATTTTCTTCATGTCTTTTTTCATATTCATTTCTTATTCAATCTCGCCTACTGCCAAATCAAGCGCCACTTTTCCCTGTATGGCCAGAGCACGGACTTGCTCTCGCGTGATCTCCGTCGACTTCAAAGTGTTGAATGCGTTAAGAAGGTCGCTGTATGAAACTTGGCCTGATGAGTAATTGGACAAAGTCAATCGATAACCTACCTGCGCTTGTTTGATCACACGCTCTTCCATCAACTTCACTTGGTCTAAAGACTGTGTCAATTGATGAAACGCTGACCGAACGCTGAAGATCACCTGCTGTCGCAGTGATTCATCCGCTTCGCGTGCAGCGCTCAAGTAAGCCTTTGCTTGGTCCAGCAGATTGCGTTCCTTGTAGCCGTAGTAGAGAGGGAACGTCACACCAAGGTTCATGCCGTAGCTTTCACTGCTTTTAAATCCCCAAGGCGGCGACGAGGAACGAGCCGTGACGCCAACACTGAAATCAGGCAGTTTGCCTAATTCAGCAAGCTCAACATACTTTCGCGCGGCATCCACATTGAATTGTGAGGACTTCACTTGCGGACTGATTTCAAGGGCAAGTGCCTCCAAGCGGTCGAGTGTTGCTGTGGGTTGTCCCACAGCTGCCATAGCCATCTTGATCTTGAGTGAGTCTTGTGAACCCACGAGCATAGAAATTTGATCCGCTGCTATTTTTTGCTGTCGCTCAAGCCCCAATAAATCCGTTTGAAGCTGCGCTTGCGCTACTTGCGCATTCACATAATCACTGAACGCAGCGGCATTGTTTGCGTAACGAATCTTGGTAATTTCTTTGATCTGCTCAAGCCTTTGTACTTGAGATTGAGCAATAGCAATTTGCGAGGTAATTTGTTGCCAACTCAGCCATGTACTTTTAAGTTGGCTCAGAAGTTGTGCTTTGAGCTGATTGACTTGCTCTTTCGTGGATTCAGCTTGCGCTTGAACAATTTCACCAGCTAATCGTTTCTTTCCTGGCCATGGGAAATTTTGCGACACCCCCCAAACCATTCCGGTTGAGGAGTTGACATTGAGAGGCCCATTCTTCAAAGGATCTTGTGTGATACCCAAAGTTGGATTGTCAAATGCCTGAGCTGGCAACACGCCGAGCTCAATGCCTTTGGCCGTCTGTGCCGCTGAACGCAGTTGAGGGTTGTTTTCTTTTAAAGCTTCTACGAGCTCCGGCAGTGACCATTCTTTGGAGGGGGACACCTTCTTATCATGACTCACCTCTCCAGCTTGACTGAAGCAACTCCAGAGGCACAAAGTGGCCATCAACACAGTGGCTCGATGAACACACACTTTTCTAATCATATTTAAGGGCTTTGATAGACGGATACGGACTGGATGAGTTTGAGGCATTTGACCTGACTAACACCTGATCAATGTTGACAAACTCATGAAACTCAAGCGATTGACGCCATGGCTTGTCAAACGCGGCCAGTCAAACAATTTTGCAACGAATCAAAGCATCTTCACTCACTTGGTAAATCGCACACATGCGGTGGTAACCGTCAGCAATGATCACCTTGCCCAAACTTGAATCTCGCACCAGCAGAAGCGGTGAAAGTGCTGTTGCCTTGGCAATTTTTTTGCTGTCTTTAGCCACATGGGAGTTACTCACACCAAGCAAAGACAGAGAGGAGGCTCTAAAAATATCTTTGGCTTTGAATTCAACGATGGCTGCTTTACGCAATTTTTTAACGATCACTTTTACGCGCTTCTCGTCGTAAATCAAACGTAAATAGGATTCGGCCGCTGGATAGTCATGCGCTTGAACATCGTCTAACCATAGGATGGATTGAGTTTTGATTGCCATGATTTATCCTGTGTGAATCGCACTGCGCGAAGACGAGGCCTTCTGATGAAAGTGCCTGATGGTGGGTTGGCCTCGGCGAGACCCATGAAATGAAGTCAAACGAAGCTAACGATGGCTTCGCGCCTGCGTGTGTGACGAACACGCAGGCACATGATTAGACGTCATTCGGAACTTGCGCTAACTTGGCATCCAAACTGATTGGACCAGCCCCCGAAACGAAAAACATCAAGAATCCACCGGCCATCGCTAAGTTTTTCATGAACATGATCACTTGCGCTTGGTCTGCAAAGTTGTGATGAAAAATCGCTCCGCTGACAAGACAAAAACCTGCCAAAAGAAGTGAGGTGATTCGAACCTTGTAACCCAAAAGAATCGATAAGCCACCACCCAGCTCCGTCAAAACGACGAGTGGCAGAAGTACCCCTGGAACACCCATGGATTGCATATAACCTTGGGTTGCTTCAAAGTTAGCCAACTTACCAGCACCGGCTGCCACAAAAATGACGGCCATCATGATTCGACCGATAACCAAAACCCACGCGTTCAATTGATTCATCACAAGTTAACTCCATTTTTGTCAATCGATTCTAGCTTTCACACTGCAAGCTTTAACCGTGTTCGACGTTCGCGGATTCTCTTTTAGCCTTGTTTGTTCTCGAAGTTGTCCAGCTTTTGGTTCAACGAGTCAACATCGTGTTTGATTCCTGCCAATCGGCCATGGAATTCTTCAACGAACTTGTCGTGCTTGAGTTTGGCTGTTTGTTGCGCGCTCAACGAGGGTGGCTTGGGTTGAACCTTGGCAGCCGCCATGCCCCCTTGCTTTTTGACAGTCCCAGCGAGTGCCGACGCAGAGGCAGAGCTGCTTTGCACAACTGAACCGCCAAAGTCCACCGTTGACCGTTCAATCTTTTCTGACGACACAACTTCAAAGTGATCTTCAAGCTTTTTGTTATCCGTTGGCTGCCTGTTGATTCCTGCAGGGCCATCTTCTGGAGCGCCTTGCCTATTCAACGCAGCAACTGGATGCTCAACAGGCTGACGGTTGGTGTCTAGCGATTGCTCATCGACCCCTTGATTGTTGTTATCCGTACCCAGCTTAGCGACTTTGGCGTCATTCCCAGCAGGTGCAGCATTCAAGATGGGTTGTCGGTTGTCATCTGCCTTCGGCGAAGGCACGGCCTGATTGTTAGGTCCAGCTTTGTCGTCCGGTAAAGCTTGGTGGTTGGGAGCCGCCGGCGAATGAGGAACGGCTTGTTGGTTGGCACCGATCCCATCCACGGGGATTTCTTGAACATTCGCAGCGATGCCCTTACCGTTGGGCACCTCTTGTGTATTGCCTGCAATGTTGCCTTGCCCCACATCTTGATTGTTTGCGGCCATGCTGGAGATCTCAATCTCTTGCTTGTTGCTGGCGATATTTTCTTTGCCGACGCCTTGGACGTTGGGATCAATGTGGTCTGTTTTTAAGGCTTGGTTATTCTTGACGATGCCTTCATTTGGGATGCCTTGAACGTTATCGGTGATTGCTTTACCGGTCGCGAGGTCTTGCATGTTGGCTGCAATGTTGTCGTGTCCTATGCTCTGCAAATTGGCCGCTATGTTTGCTTGACCGACGTTTTGAGTGTTGTCACTGAGGTTGTCGAGGCCAACTCCTTGTCGATTGGCTGCCACGTTGCCACCGCCAACATGTTGGTTATTGGCGGAGATGGCCTCAGTACCCACGCCCTGAAGATTGGTTGCAATACCTTTGCCGTTGGCGACCTCTTG
Source organism: uncultured Burkholderiales bacterium (assembly GCA_903886485.1). GTDB lineage: Bacteria > Pseudomonadota > Gammaproteobacteria > Burkholderiales > Burkholderiaceae_C > Limnohabitans. Next base: position 290,542 of record CAISMH010000017.1, on the reverse strand, counting down.
TTTGTTCGCGGCAATATTGCCAGCGCCAACATTTTGTTTATTTGCGGCAATTGAATCTACACCTACGCCCTGCACATTCGGTGCAATGCCCTTGCCCTGTGGAATATTTTGTCGGTTGGCGGCCACCTTATCGGTGCCAACGGATTGCAGATTGGCAGCGAGGTTGTCTGTTTTGACACCTTGTATGTTGGCCTTACTGGCAGCATCAGAAGCCGCAAGTTTTTGCTTGTTCACCTCGAGGGCGCTTGCATCTACGTTTTGAATGTTGGGCTTTGCCGCAACATCACCAGCGACGTTTTCAACGTGTTGGTCCAGAGCCGCTGCCAATGCTTGCTTGGCTTCGTTCAAAGCCGCTTGCTTTTTTTCAAATGCAATCTTTCTAGCTTCTGTTTCTTCTGCATCTGAGCGAACGATGTTCTTGGGAGTTTTGGCGTTACCCGTGCGTTCAGACACACTCACGCTATGCGCTGAGCCGCTTCTCACGATGCCTGAAAACTCTTCGTTACTCATGTTGCCAATCGAATATGGTGCTTAAAAAAATGTGCAATGAATCCAGATTCTAGGTTTGCAAAATGACAGAAAGATGCTCATTGCTACAGAATAGGTATCGACACGAACTGCGCAACCCTGAGTGAGAGTGCCATCCGATGTGCTGACGCACTTCTGGACTATTTTTTTAAACACTTTGCCATGACCTGAGTCCCTTGCTATTTGAACCAAAGTTGGCTAAATCAAAACCGCGTGTTGTCTAAACCCCCGCCCTTGCCTTTTTCACAAGCGACCTCACCAGCAAGATGCAAGTTTTACGAAGCAACCAACTCCTGCATCCACTCTGCAACTGACCACGTCACGCAAGCTGCCGGACTAGTGGCATTCGACTGGCAAAAGCCCACACCCTTAGCCATAGCGCTTTTTCTTTCGTGAAGCGCATTGTGTATGAACATACCCTAGGATGTCACGAACGTGTCAGCTACATACAGAAGTCGGCAGCAATGATCGGCCACTTAGGAGGAAAACATGATTTGCCTGCAATCCAACTGTACCGAACTCAGCTGCCAAACTCCCTCAGAAAACGCGCAAAGCTATTTCGGACGACGTCAATTTTTACGTGACTTAGTTGGCGGCAGCATGGCAGTGACGAGCCTGTCATCCATCAGCGGTTGCGCGACTTTATTCGCACCTACTCCCACAGCCGAGACAATTGTGATCAACGGCAACATTGCCACGCTCAACCCCAAACAACCCAACGCATCAGCATTGGCGATTACTGGTGGAAAAATCTTGGCCATTGGGAATGAAGACGAGGTGATGCGCCATCGAACGCCCAACACCCGCATCATTGATGCCCAAAAACGCACGATAGTTCCTGGCTTAAACGATGCTCACACGCACTTTATCCGCGGGGGATTGACTTACTCCATGGAGGTTCGTTGGGATGGTTTATCGTCCCTCAGCCACGGTCTCGAAATCTTACGAATTCAAGCGCAACGCACGCCCTCACCCCATTGGGTACAAGTCATTGGCGGGTGGACTTGGGCCCAATTTGATGAGAAGCGTTTCCCCACTTTGGCTGAAATCAACGCAGCAACCGGCGATACGCCCGCCATGATCATGCATTTGTATGACCGTGCGTGGATCAATCGCGCAGGATTGCGCGTACTGGGATGGAACAAAGACACGCCCAACCCATTTGGTGGTCAGATAGAACGTGATGGTGCAGGCAATCCAACCGGTTTACTGATTGCAACCGTTGGCTTGCCAGCTTTGGTAAGTACTTGGCTCAAGATTCCACGGTTATCGCAAAACGATCAGATCTTGTCCACGCAGCATTTCATGCGTGAAAACAACCGCTTGGGATTGACCAGCGTGATTGACGCGGGTGGCGGGGGGCAAAACTATCCGGACAACTATGCTGCGATTGCCCAATTGGCTCGCGATCAAAAGATGACCATGCGTATTGGCTATGAGTTGTTCGCACAAGCAGGCGGTAAAGAGATAGACAACTACCAAGCGTGGAGCAAGATGGTCAACGTTGGTGAGGGAGATGACTATTTCCGGATGTTGGGTGCAGGTGAATACATTGTTTGGGCTGCAGGTGACGTCACAAACTTTGACAAAGCGCCACCCACGATTCCGGCGGTGATGGAAAGCCAACTCACTGCCGTTGGAAAATTCTTGTCGGATAAACGTTGGCCATTTCGCATGCACGCCAGTTTTGATGAGACGGCCCAACGCATATTGGGTGTGCTTGAAAAAGTGCACCAAGAGGTACCGCTCACTGGTTTACGTTGGGGCCTAGATCATTGCGAAACTTTGTCACCGCAGACATTGGAACGCGTGGCAGCTTTGGGCGGCAGCATCAACATTCAGAACCGAATGTCATTGGATGGCGAAGCCTTCCTGAGGCGTTATGGCCCCCAAGTCTCAGCAAACGCGCCGCCAATTCAACGTATTCGAGAAATGGGCATACCTTTAGCAGCCGGTACCGACGGAAATCGCGCCACGAGCTATAACCCTTGGGTCGGCGTTCATTGGCTCATCACAGGTAAAACATTAGGTGGCGCCAAACTGCAAGGAGATCACAACCTGCTGAACCGCACAGAGGCCCTGCGCCTTTACACAACGGGCGGCGCATGGATGTCCAACGAAGAAACCAAAAAAGGCACGCTCGAAGTAGGTAAGTTCGCTGATTTGGTATTCCTATCCGCTGACTATTTCAATATGCCAGTCGATGAAATCAAAAACTTGGAGTCCGTGTTGACCATGGTGGGAGGCAACGTTGTCTATGGCTCGGGCGGATATGCAGCCATATCGCAAGCAGCGCCACCAATCAATCAAGATTGGCTACCCATGAAAGACTATGGTCGCTATTACAAGAGTTCTGGAATTGAGATGCGAAAAGTTTTGAAGTCGTCTCAAAACAGTCACCAGCATCCCTTGATCATTGGAGATGCAGGCTCATGGCGCATGGAATGTCCGTGTGCATTTTGAGTGCCACGCCATTTAGGGGTGCAGTCATCATTTTTTTGCATCAAGTGGGCGTCTTGATAAGGCATCAAGTCATGCTTGTTTGTTTGAAGCATCGCAGCAGGCGTCTGCTCAAGCCTTGCAATTCTTTCTAAGGAAAGAAGCCAGTTCCATAATTTTTATTTGTCTTGCGTTTGATTGAAGGCCTTGAGCTTGTTCTGCTATTTCACGATCACTTGATTGTTTAATCACTTGATTCAAGGATTCAGTAACCTCATACCAATTTTCTTCTTCAAGACGCAGTGCTTCGAGCTCGACCAGCTTTTGATCGCACAAAGCATTTGACGACACCTTTGGTCTATGAGCCTGAACAGACTTTTTGGCCGGTTCTGCATTTGACGTGGACGGTACTTTGGGTTCTAAGGGCTGGGCAACAGATGGCGTAACAGCTGCTTGGATTTTTGGGGCTGACTTAGGCAAGATCTCAGGATCGAAAACTAAGGTTGCTTGTGCCGCCATCAATGCTTGATTCGCATTGCCAAAGTTCAATTCCTTGCGTCTCAATTTGCCATATACAGAATCAACTTTGTCAGCAAAATTTTGATAAACAAATCCGTTTGATGGGTTTATTTTTTTTTGGTCATCAATAATTTTTTGTAACCGAATATCAAATTCCCTATGCCAGTTGTTTAGGGCTTGGATTTGCAGTTTTGTTGCCTTGGTCTCATCCGTCCTTTGAGCTAAGTTGGGTTCTGTCGTGGGAAATGCCAATTGGCGATTGATAGCAGAGTACTCTTCCGTTGCATAAGTTTGATTGAGTCGTGCGAATGACAGCAGATGTGCCTCGTATGTGGGCTGCCCATGCAATGCTGTCATCGTTAGCCATAAAAGACTGAAGAAAATTAAGCGGCAATCAGTTTTCAAAATTACGTTCACGTATAAAACGTTCTCTAGCGTATGCCATCAGCGCCATATCTTTAAATTCTCCATTAGAGTAGTTTTTAGAAGCTTGAAGTCCTTCATGAAGAAAGCCAACTTTATTGAGCAGGGAGATTGAACGAAGATTGCTTGTAAAAACGTCGGCTTTGAGCCTAATGATTATTTTTTCCTTGAATGCAAAAAGTAGAAATCGGTTCAAGGCTTCGGTCATGTAACCGTTGCCCCATGCTGATTTCTTCAAGCTGTAGCCTACGCCCCATTCAATCCATGGCCTTATTTGTGGCTTCAGTGGATAACATTCAAGTTCCCCTAAAAATTCGTTTGTGTCACGTAAACGAATGCTCCATTTGAGATAAAAACCTGATGTGTTCAAAACCTTAAAGTATTCGATGCTGTCAACGACCGCTTGGAGGCTCGTAGGTTTTTCGAAGCCACCGCTGATATCAAAACCCTCAGTGGTCCACATTTCAAAAAAGTTATCAGCATCATCTGATTGAATGGGCTGCATGACAATTCTTTCCGATGCAAGCGTAGGGCACGACAATTGTTCACTCATGCTACAAATGCTAAAACTTTTGTGAAAAAAATTACATTTTTAGAACAACCTTTACAAACCTTCACTCATGGCGGTTTTCTGTCTGTATGACGAACCGTATGTTTGTTTACGGAACTCATCTTTACAAACGACCTCACCAGCGCAACGCAAGTTTTTCGCAGCGCCCCAGAACAGTGGCGAATTTGTGTCATAATCTTGGTCTTCTCTCCCGTGCCCGGGTGGTGAAATTGGTAGACGCAGGGGACTCAAAATCCCCCGCCGCGAGGCGTGCCGGTTCGATTCCGGCCCCGGGCACCATCGGTAACCTTGACCGCTCTGACGAGAAACAACTCGCTTTCAGCTCTTGCGAAAGTTCTCGAGTTTTCCGGTTTGGTCCTTCGATCAGCCCACCACACAACGCTCAAGCAACAATGCATGTCACGCAGATGCCATGCAATTGACGCATACCTGATTACGATTCCTGCCTGCCTGATACGCAGGCTTTTTTGTTTCTGGAGTTCCCCTTGAGCCACCTCTTCTCTGAATTCACCCTCACCTCGCCCAACGGTCCACTGACATTGGCCAACCGCGCGGTTGTGGCCCCCATGTGCCAATATTCTGCCAACCATGGCCAAGCCTCAGATTGGCATTTGATGCACTGGGGCAATTTGCTCAACAGTGGTGCCGCCATGTTCATCATCGAAGCCACCGCCGTTGTGCCCGAAGGTCGCATCACACCGCAGTGCTTGGGCTTGTGGGACGATGCCACCGCAAGCGCCCTGCACGACAAACTCAGCCGCGCTCGCCAACTGGCACCGCCAGTGCCTGTGTGCATCCAACTCGCGCATGCTGGCCGCAAAGCATCCAGCGCAGTGCCTTGGCAAGGTGGGCAGTTGTTGACGCCTGAACAGGGTGGCTGGGCCACCGAAGGTCCTTCGGCGATTCCCCATCTAGCGCAAGAAACTGCTCCGCATGAACTCGATGCACAGGGCCTAGACCGCATCAAACAAGCCTTCGCCAAAGCCGCCCAACGTGCGCAGGCCATGGGCATTGAAGCCATCGAACTGCACGGCGCCCACGGCTATTTGCTGCATCAGTTCTTGTCACCTGTGGCCAACCAACGCACAGACCAGTACGGGGGCAACTTTGAAAACCGCACCCGTTTCCCAATGGAAGTCTTCCAAGCCGTGCGTGCGGTCTACCAAGGCTCACTTGGCATGCGCATCTCAGCCTCTGACTGGGTAGAGGGCGGTTGGACGCCTGAAGAAACCGCCGACTTCTCGTTAAGGTTGAAGCTGGCAGGTGCGGACTTTGTCCACATCTCCTCAGGCGGCGTGGCAGCGCAACAAAAAATTGCACTCGGACCTGACTACCAAGTGCCCTTCGCCAAACTGGTGAAGCAAAAAACAGGCATGCCCACCATCACGGTGGGACTCATCACCGCACCCCAGCAAGCCGAAGACATCTTGGTGCGTGGCGACGCAGACCTGATTGCGATGGCGCGCGCCTTCCTCTACAAACCACGCTGGGTGTGGGAGGCTGCTGCCGCATTGCACGGTGCCGTGCAAGCCAGCCCACAATATTGGCGCTGCATGCCACGCGAAGCACAAGGCATTTTTGATGCCGTACAAATGGGCCAACGATAAGAAATCAGAGACAACACATGAAACACCTCACACGCTTCAACCTCAAGGCCGCGTTCATTGCGGTCAGCCTGCTAGGCGCAACCAGCTTTCTCGCCCCCCTCACCGCGCAGGCAGACAGCTACCCCAGCAAACCCATCACCCTCGTTGTACCCAACCCACCCGGAGGTTTGGTCGACACCTCTGCACGTTTGGTCAGCGAGCCTTTGTCTCGCGTCATCGGCCAATCGGTGGTGGTGGACAACAAGCCCGGCGGCAGCGGTAATTTGGCCTACGCTACCGTGGCACGCAGTGCCAAAGACGGCTACACCGTGCTGGTGTCGTACTCGGGCTATCACATCGCCAACCCCATCTTGATGGACAAGCTGCCTTGGGACATCAAAGACCTCACGCCTGTGGGACTGATCACCGTGGCCACCAACGTGATTGCCGTACACCCGTCTGTCCCAGCCAACACGCTGAAAGAGTTCATCACGTGGGCCAAGCAAAACCCAGGCAAAGTGAACTACGCCTCGCAAGGCAATGGCTCGGTGTCGCACATCGGCACAGAAATTTTCAAGCAACAAACGGGCATTGAAATGACGCACGTGCCCTACAAGGGTTCGGGTCAAGCCATCCAAGACGTGTTGGCAGGTCAAGTGCAAGTCTTCATCACCACCCCACCCTCGGTGATGGGCCATGTGCAAAGCGGCAAACTCAAGGCCTTGGCCGTGACAGGCAAAACCCGTCATCCACAACTGCCCCAAGTGCCCACCGCCTCTGAAGCTGGTTTGAGTGGCTTTGAATTGGAGTCGTGGGTGGCCTTGTACGTGGCCAGCGGCACGCCCAAGGACGTGGTGCAAAAACTGTCGGCGGATGTCAAACGCAGCATGGAGCTGCCAGAAACCAAACAACGTGCCGACGCCGCAGGCGTGGAAGTGCGTTACCTCACGCCAGAGAACACGACCAAACTTTTAGAGCGCGACACCGCCAATTGGGCCAAGGCCATCAAGGCAGGCAACATCAAGTTCGATTGAGTCGCCACACACGACCGACGCCCTGGGATCAGGCTAACCCGTCTTGCACATGCGGGTAGCACAGTTGCAAGCGCAGCTCGCGCTTCATGCGTGTGTTCACCATGCGACGTGACTCGCTCATGAAACTCAGTTGCATGGCAGGCAACTCGGTTTGCGCTTGCGCACGGCTGATGCGCGGTGGCTTGGCGAGGCCGTACAAGCCTGCGGCCATATCGAAGTAGTCGCCCATGCGCATTTGACTGTCGTCGTTCACGTTGTATGTGCGTTGCGGCTGGCCACGCCACAGCGCGAGCTGACAGGCACGGGCCAAATCGTCGGCATGGATGTGGTTGGTGAACACATCGTCGGCCTGTGCCAACACCGGCGTGCCACGCAACAAACGCTCGCGTGGCGTACCCCCCTCACGGTCTGGCGCATAGATGCCGGGAATACGCAACACACGCACCTGCACAGCGCTGGCACGCAAACGTCCCAAAAGGCGCATGCGCTGCTCAGCATCCACGCGACGCTGAGCTCTGGGCGTGATCGGATTGGGCCAACGGGTTTCACTCACCCACTCACCCCCGCAGTCACCATACACACCACTGGTGGAGCCATACACCACACTGCGCGGTGCGCTGCGGCGCATCAGCAAACGGGTCAGTGCCAAGGTGCGCGGGTCGGTGTGGCCTTGCAACGGCGGCGGGGCCAAGTGCAACACCCGCGTGGCCCAACCTGCCAAGCGTTGCAGGCTGGCAGGGGCGTCTAAATTGCCCACGATGGGCGTCACCCCTTGCGCCCGCAAAGCGGGCACACGCGCAGGGCTGGAGGTCAAGGCCAGCACCCGCACATGGCGCTGGGCACGCACCACGCGCTGGCCCACGTCACCACAGCCGATGATGAGCAATCGCTCGCGTTTGAAACGAGAAGGCAAGGCGCCGAGGGGGGATTGATTGGAAGGCAAAATACACCCTGTAAAAGTTCAAGGATACCCAAAGATGAGTTTCAACATCACGGTCCAGCCCAGCGGCCGCGCATTCACCGCCACTTCTGACGAAACCTTGCTGGCCGCTGGCCTGCGCCAAGGCATTGGCCTGCCCTACGGCTGCAAGGATGGCGCCTGTGGTTCGTGCAAATGCAAAAAGATTTCGGGTGAAGTCACCCACGGCACGCACCAAGAAAAAGCACTCAGCAGCGACGAAGAAGCCAACGGTTTTGTCCTCACCTGCTGCGCCACCGCGCACAGCGATGTGGTGCTGGAGTCCCGCCAAGTGGTGGAAGAAGGCTCCTTCCCTATCAAGAAGATGCCCGTGCGCGTGATCTCGCTTGTCAAAGCATCGCACGACGTGATGGTGGTCAAGCTGCAATTGCCCGCCAACGATGTGATGAAGTTCCATGCAGGGCAGTACATCGACTTCTTGTTGCGCGACGGTGACCGCCGCAGCTACTCCATGGCCAACGCACCCCACACCTTGGTCGAAGGCGCGCCCGCGATTGAGCTACACATTCGCCACATGCCCGGCGGCAAATTCACCGACCATGTGTTTGGCGTGATGAAAGAAAAAGAAATCCAACGCATCGAAGGCCCACAAGGCAGCTTTTTCCTGCGCGAAGACTCTGACAAGCCCTTGGTGTTTTTAGCCTCCGGCACAGGCTTTGCCCCCATCAAAGCAATGCTTGAACACATGCAACACTTGAGGCTCACACGCCCCGTCACGCTGTACTGGGGGGGTCGCAGGCCAGAAGACTTGTACATGCACGACTGGGTGCAAGCGCAAACAGTTGCCATGCCCAACCTGACTTATGTGCCCGTCATCTCCAACGCTTTGCCCGAAGACAACTGGACGGGTCGCACAGGCTTTGTGCATGCAGCGGTGTTGCAAGACACACCAGACTTGAGCGGCCATCAGGTCTACGCCTGCGGCGCCCCCATCGTGGTGGACTCCGCGCGTGCGGCTTACGTCCAAGCAGGCTTGCCCACGGATGAGTTCTACGCAGATTCGTTCACCTCAGCCGCCGACAAAGCCTAAGCGGTAGGCACACCATGCCCAGGCAAGGCATCGCTCAAGCGCGGCAACACCGCCCACAGCTTCGCGTCTTGGCTGCCTTGCTAAGTTGGGGCGCTGGGCTTGGCATGGTGGCCAATGCGCAGGCGCAGGCACAAAACTACCCCACCAAACCCATCCGTTGGGTGGTGGTCGCACCTGCGGGTTCGTCGCTCGACGTGATTGCACGTGCCATGCAAGACCGACTCAAAGACAACCTCGGCCAAGCGGTGGTGATTGAAAACAAACCACAGGCGGGCGGCACGCTGGGCACCCACGAAGTCGCCAAGTCGCCCCCCGATGGCTACACCTGGGTCCTCTCCTACAACGGGCCTTTGTCGTTTGCGCCTTACCTGTATCCCAAGCTGCCTTACCAACCGCTGAAAGATTTGCAGCCGGTGATGACCACCACCTCGCAGCCCAATGTGATTGCGGCCAACGCGCAGTTACCCGCCAACACCCTGCGCGAAGCTGTGGCGCTGCTCAAAGCCTCTCCCGGCAAATACAACTTTGCCTCGGTCGGAAACGGCAGCTCGTCGCACTTGACGATGGAATACATCAAGGCCGTCACCCACACCTATGCCGTGCACATCCCCTTCAACGGCAGCCCACCAGCGGTGATGGCCACCATGGCCGGTGAAACGCAATTCATCATCTCTGTGCCTACCGTGATCTCGCCACAGGTCAAACAAGGACGCCTGAAATACTTGGCGGTCACCAGCGCACAGCGCTATCCCTTGCTGCCCGATGTCCCCACCGTTGCAGAAAGTGGCGTCCCCGAACTGCGAGGCTTTGAAGCCTTGGCATGGAATGGTGTGTTAGTCGCCGCAGGTACGCCGCGTGCGGTGGTGGACCGCATCAACAGCGCACTCAACGCCGCGCTGCATGACGCTGCGGTCAAAGAGCGCCTCCAAACAGCAGGCCTCGATCCCATCGGCGGCACACCCGAACACTTCGCCAAGTTGATCCACGATGAGTCCCTCAAGTGGGCGCCCATCATCCAACGTTCAGGAGCGCGCATTGATTAGTCCACGCATCATTTCTTGGCTGGTTGCGAGCCTCGCCCTTGGCATCAGCGGCTTGCAGGCCACGCATGCACAGACAGCTTCCAAACCGATTCGTTTGATCGTGCCTTATGCCGCTTGGGGGCCGATTGATGTCACGGCGCGCGCGCTGGCCGAACGCGTGAAGGACAGCTTAGGCCCCGTCATCATCGACAACCGTCCAGGCGCCGGGGGCAACCTAGGTGCCGATGCCATCGCCAAGGCCGCGCCCGACGGGTGGGTGATTGGCATTGCGGCCACAGCCACACATGCCGTCAACCCTTGGCTTTACAGCCGCATGCCCTACAACGCCACCACAGACTTTGCACCCATCACGCAAATGGTGCGCGTGCCCAATGTGCTGGTGATGAATAGCGACACCGCCCAACGTCTGCACATTGCATCGCTGCAAGACTTCTTGCGCTACGCACGCGCCAACCCAGGCAAACTCAACTACGGCTCTGGCGGTAATGGCAGTGCGGGCCACTTGGCGGGCGAACTGTTCAAAACACGGGCTGGTATTTTTGCGGTTCACATTCCATACAACGGCGGCAACCCAGCGCAACTCGCCTTGCTGGCCGGCCATGTGGATTTCAATTTCGACAACCTCGCCACCGCAGCACCCAACATCAAAAGCGGCAAGCTCTTGGCACTGGCCGTGACCACCCCGACACGCAGTGCTGCATTGCCTGAGATACCAGCGATTTCAGAACGCTTGAAAGACTTCTCGGTCGACACATGGTGGGGGCTGGTGGCACCCGCTGGGACACCTGCCGCTGTCGTTCAACGCTTGAACCACGCTTTTGTGCAAGCCTTGAATGCACCCGAGACCAAAGCGCGCTTTGCAGCCCTCATGGCAGAACCCGTGCCCAGCACGTCAGCCGCTTTCGGTCAGTTCATGGCTTCTGAGCTTTCTAAATACGAAACCGTGGTGAAAACAAGCGGCGCACGCGTAGACTAATTGCCATGCACCTCATCACACCTCACCCCGACTTGGAAGCCAAAGACATCGAAATGTCTCGGCCCATGCACTGGCTCGCACTGGCTTGGAAAGACATGGAGCGCTGTCCCACCCCAGGCGTCACGCACGGTCTGATCCTTGCACTCATTGGCGGGGGCTTGTTTTGGTTCGCACGTCACGAGTTTTGGTGGATTGCGGCCATGCTGTCGGTCTGCATGATCGTCGCGCCTTTGCTCGCCGTGGGTTTGTATGACATCAGCCGACGCTTGGAGCGCAACGAAGAGGCCACCTTGACCGACGCCTTTCACGTCTGGACGTGTGGCGACAAACGTCTCATCCAATTGGGTGTGTTGTTGGCTGTGTCCAGCGCGGGTTGGTTGGTGTGCTCGGCTGGTTTGATTCACTGGATGCTGCCGGCCAGCGTCCACACGCCCGCAGACTTCATCCGCTTGGTGGTGCTCCAGCCCAACTTCGGCTTGTTTGAAATTTGGTTACTCATGAGCGCCTTGATTGCGGCACCCATGTTTGCTTCGACCTTGGTGACCATTCCTCTGCTGATGGACCACCCCACCCTGACCCTACAACAAGCCGCGCTGACCAGTTGGCGCGTGGTGGCGTTGAACCCTTTTGCCATGGCTTGTTGGGCCGCTATTTTGTGTTTGTTTACAGCGCTGGGCATTGGCTCTGCGTTCCTCGGTCTGCTGGCCGTGGTCCCCATGCTGGGACACGCCAGTTGGCACGCGTACCGAGACTTGGTCGCATACGACCCAACGGCTCACTGAGTTTTTATGACAGAAGAACAATTCGCCCAATTCGGGCTGACCTTTGGCGTGGGCGGCTTCATGCTGTACATGCTGTTCATTATTTTTCAGCTCGCCCGTGAGTCCAAGGCAGGCAAGTTCGGCACCTTCGTGCTGTTTATGGTTTTGGCGTTCGGCATGCTGGGCTTTGTCGCCAAGCAAGTCTTGATTTGGTACATGGAAGGTTGAGCGATCACTCGCCCAAATACGCGGCACGTACTTTGGGGTCATGCAACATCTCCTGTGCATCCCCACTCAAGGTGATGAGCCCCGACTCCATCACATAGCCACGGTCAGCGATTTGCAAAGCACGGCTGGCGTTTTGCTCGACCAACAAGATCGTCACGCCCTGCTTGGACACCTCTTGAATCACGTCAAAGATTTTGTCCACCATCAGGGGTGACAAACCCATGGAGGGCTCGTCCAACAACAACACCTGGGGACGGCTCATCAAGGCGCGGCCCATCGCCAGCATTTGCTGCTCGCCCCCCGACATGGTGCCCGCCAATTGGTCGCGGCGCTCTTTCAGGCGGGGGAAGGTGGCAAACACGCGTTCAATGTCTTGGGCAATGGCTGCGTGGTCGTTGCGGATGTACGCCCCCATTTGCAAGTTCTCGACGATGGTCATGCGCGTGAACACACCACGGCCCTCGGGCACCATGGCCAAGCCTTGTTGGACCAAATCCCAAGGACCCAAGCCTGCAATGGTGTGGCCTTTCAATTCAATATGACCACCTCCCAAGGAGAGCAAGCCCGTGATGGCTTTCATGGTGGTGGTTTTGCCTGCGCCGTTGGAGCCGATGAGCGACACCAACTCGCCCTCACGCACGTCCAAGCTCACGCCCTTGACCGCTTGAATGCCGCCATAGCCCACCCAGACATCAGCAACCCTCAACAGCACGGCTGCGTTTTCGTGTTTCATCTCAATGCCCCCCATGCCCAGATTGCGTGCCGAGATAGGCCTCAATCACTTGCGGGTCACGCTGCACCTGCGCAGGCGTGCCTTGGGCAATCACTTTGCCGTAGTCCAGCACCGTCACGCGGTCACACAGGCCCATGACCAACTTCACATCGTGCTCAATCAACAGCACGGTGCGCTGATCGCGGCGAATTTTGTCAATCAATTCGCGCAGCTGCACTTTTTCGGTGGCGTTCATCCCAGCAGCAGGTTCATCCAAAGCCATGAGTTGGGGATCGGTCGCCAAGGCGCGGGCAATCTCTAGGCGACGTTGATCGCCATAGCTCAAGGTGCGTGCTTTGTAGTCTGCGAAATGGGCGATGCCGACGTAGTCCAACAACTCGCGCGCGCGTTGTTCAATCGCCAACTCTTCGGCTTTGAATTGGGTGGTTCTGAAAATCGCACCCAGCAAGCCAGAACTGGTGCGCACATGACGACCCACCATCACATTTTCTAAGGCCGTCATCTCAGCAAACAAACGGATGTTTTGAAACGTGCGCGCAATGCCCGCTTGGGCCACCAAATGCACCTCGGTGGGGGAATAGGCTTTGCCGGCCAGGGCAAAGCGGCCACTGTCGGGCGTGTACAAGCCCGTGATGACGTTGAAGAACGTGGTCTTGCCCGCACCGTTGGGGCCAATCAAGCCATACACCTGACCGCGCTCAATCTGCATGCTCACATCGGTCAAGGCTTGCAAACCACCAAAGCATTTGGAAATGCCAGAGACATTCAATACGAGGTCGCTCATCGCGCACCGCCTTGTGGGTTGAGGTTTTTGCCATGTTCGGGCGTCGGCCACAAGCCGCGTGGTCGCCACAACATGATGGTGACCATGGCCAAGGCAATCAGCAATTGACGCATGATGGCTGCGTCCAATCGTCCATCGGTCATCTCTTGGATGGGGCCTGCAACAAAACGCAGCACTTCTGGCAACGCTGCCAGCAACACCGCCCCCAAAATCACACCCGGCAAGTGACCAAGACCACCCAACACAACCATCGCCACGATCATCACTGACTCCATGAGGCTGAACGACTCGGGCGACACAAAACTTTGAAAAGACGCAAACATCGCGCCCGACACGCCACCAAACGATGCCCCCATGCCAAACGCCATGAGCTTTAAGTTGCGCGTGTTCAGCCCCATGGCCTTGGCTGCAATTTCATCCTCGCGAATGGCCATCCATGCACGGCCAATGCGTGAGTACTCTAGGCGATGGCAAATCACCACACTCACCACCACCAAAGTGAGGAAGAGGTAGTAGTACAAGGTGACCGAGGGCAACTCGATGAAGCCCAAGTCCAAACGCTTGGACAGCGAGTAGCCAAAGATCGACACCGCATCCACCTGCCCCAAGCCACGCGGTCCGTTGGTGATGTTGATGGGGTTATCCAAGTTGTTCAAAAACACCCGAATGATTTCGCCAAAGCCCAAGGTGACGATGGCCAAGTAGTCGCCGCGCAGCTTCAAGGTGGGCGCGCCCAAGAGCACGCCGAACAAACCTGCCAGACCTGCGGCCATGGGCAACACCGCCCAAAAGCTCAGGTGTAAACCATCTGGGAACATCGCCGCCACCCAAGGAAACACCTCGGTCAAATGCGGCGAAGCCAACAAGGCAAACAGATAAGCGCCCACTGCAAAGAAAGCCACATAGCCCAAATCGAGCAGCCCCGCGTAGCCCACCACGATGTTCAGGCCCAGCGCCAGCAACACATACAGCAGCGACATATCCGCAATGCGCACCCACGCATTGCCAAAACTTTGCAGCACCAGCGGCAGCCCCAGCAGCACCACAGCCATGAGCCAACGGTTCGAAATTAATTTATGCGTCATATGCATCAAGCCCTGTCTGCTACGCGTTCACCCAGCAAGCCCGAGGGGCGCAGCGTGAGCGTGACGATCAAAACGATGAATGCCAAGATGTCGGTGTAGTGGCTGCCCAGCACGCCGCCTGTGAGTTCGCCCAGATAGCCCGAGCCAATCGACTCGATCAAGCCCAACAACAAGCCGCCCACCACCGCGCCGCCTAAGTTGCCAATGCCACCAAACACCGCAGCGGTAAAGGCTTTGAGCCCCGGCAAGAAACCCATGGCGTGATGCGCCGTGCCGTAGTTCATGGCCCACATCACACCCGCAATCGTGGCCAGCACCGCGCCAATGACAAAGGTGGCTGAGATCACCACATCGGGCTTCACACCCATGAGGCTGGCCACGCGCGGGTTCTCCGCCGTCGCGCGCATGGCACGGCCCAGCTTGGTGCGATTCACCACCCACGACAGCACCGCCAACGCCACCGCCGTGAGTCCCAAAATCATCAACTGTGTGGGCGTGATCACGGCTTCGCCAATTTCAAAGGGCGTGGTGGACAACAGCACGGGGAAAGGTTTGTAGTTGGGCTTCCACACAATCATGGCCAGCGTTTGCAACAAGATGGACATCCCAATGGCCGTGATGAGCGGGGCCAGCTTAGGTGCGTTGCGCAAGGGACGGTAGGCAATTTTTTCAATAGCGTAGTTGAGCGCAGCGGCCGCTATGCAAGCCAAGACCATGGAGATGAGCAACAACAACCAGCCCGGCGTGTCGGGCATGAGGGGTTGCAAAAAGCCAATCACCGACCAGCTGCACAAGGCCCCCACCATCAACACCTCGCCATGCGCGAAGTTGATGAGGTTGATGATGCCGTAGACCATGGTGTAGCCCAAGGCCACCAACGCATACATGCTGCCCAGCACCAAACCGTTGATGACTTGTTGAAGCAAGACGTCCATTTTTATTTACCTGCTTGTTGGTTTTTGTCGCGCAAATGGCGCAATTTGTCGGCAATTTTGATCTCTAAACCGCGCGGCACCGGACGGTAAAAGCCCTGACCTTCTAAACCCTCAGGCATGTAGTTTTCACCCGCGGCAAAACCGTCTTCTTCGTCATGGGCATAGCGGTAGCCCTTGCCCCAGTCCATGTCTTTCATCATTTTCGTGGGGGCGTTGCGTAAGTGCATGGGCACAGGGCGTGTGCCGTCCTTTTTGATGAGGGCCTTGGCTTCGTTGTAGGCCTTGTAGACCGCGTTGGACTTGGGCGCCACGGCCAAATACACCACGCACTCAGCCAAGGCCAACTCGCCTTCGGGCGAGCCTAAGCGCTCGTACACCTCAGCCGCATCGAGAGCCAAACGCAGGGCACGTGGATCGGCCAAGCCAATGTCTTCAGCCGCCATGCGGATCAAACGACGCGCCATGTATTTGGGCTCCGCCCCACCATCGAGCATGCGCACCAGCCAATACAAGGCCGCATCAGGGTCCGAGCCGCGCACCGATTTGTGCAGCGCACTGATGGTGTCGTAAAACTGTTCACCGCCTTTGTCGTAGCGACGCATGCGCTCGCCCAACACGCGCATGAGCCATGCGTCGTTGATTGCTTCGAGCTTCTCGCGGTTGGCGGCCACCGATAGCGTTTCAAGGGTGTTGAGCAATCGGCGTGCATCCCCATCGGCATAAGCGATGAGCCTCTGCAAAGCAGCGTCTTCCAAAGCAGGCACCGCACCCAAGGCTTGCGCTTTGCCAATGATTTGGGTGAGGTCTTGCTCGGTCAACGACTGCAACACATACACCGCCGCGCGCGACAACAAGGCTGAGTTCACCTCGAACGAGGGGTTCTCGGTGGTCGCACCAATGAAGGTGAACAAGCCAGACTCAACATGCGGCAAAAAAGCGTCTTGCTGGCTTTTGTTGAAGCGGTGGACCTCATCCACAAACATGATGGTGCGCTTGGGGTCGAGCGAGTCACGGGCGGCCATGGCCTGCTCCACCGATTCGCGAATTTCTTTCACCCCACCCAACACCGCGCTGATGGACAAAAACTGCGCGTCAAACGCATCGGCCATCAAACGGGCAATGGTGGTTTTGCCCACACCGGGCGGGCCCCACAAAATGCAGCTGTGCGGTTGGCCCGATTCAAACGCCACCCGCAAGGCCATGCCCTCGCCCAACAAATGCTGTTGACCAATGACCTCGCCCAGTGTGCGTGGGCGCAGGCGTTCGGCAAGGGGAATGTGGGTGGAAGACAAGCTCAAAAAGACTTTGATTGGGACACGAGGAGTGTAGCGAAGGGCCATTGGCACCGGGAGTGCCGCTGGCCTTCAGCGCACCACACCGACCCCTTGGAA
Source organism: uncultured Burkholderiales bacterium (assembly GCA_903886485.1). Classification (GTDB taxonomy): domain Bacteria; phylum Pseudomonadota; class Gammaproteobacteria; order Burkholderiales; family Burkholderiaceae_C; genus Limnohabitans. The sequence goes on along the minus strand of CAISMH010000017.1, from coordinate 273,497 downwards.
CACTTCACGCCAAGCGTCCAACTTGCGCGCGAAGGTCCAACTGGCGTTGGCAGGACTGGTGGACGGCAAGCGGTACACAGGCAGGCCCAACAAGCGTGTGTGCTTGGCGTGCTTGAAGCTCTCGCCCCCGTTGTGCGCGATGGCCGCCAAGGCTGGGCAGCGCGTGCGCAGGCTTTGCAAATCGTTGGGCTGGGCGTTTTGAATGTTGGCGTCTAAGCTGCCTTCGCGCTCACACGCGGCATACACATCCCACAAGCCCACGCCTTGGTGGAGCAGCCATTGCGCACGGGCCGCATAAGGCAAAGCTAAGACAGCCGCAGGCTCAGGGGCCAGCAGGGTTGCCATGATTTTCCAAAACTGGTTGTGGGGGTGACCGTAATACTGCTGCGCACGCAGCGAGGCAACGCCAGGGAAACTGCCCAGCACCACCAAGCGTGTGTCGGGACTCAACACAGGCGCCAAGCCTTGCAAGACGGGCCGTGCCTGCGTCATGCGGCGCTCAAGGGCGAATGACGCTCACGCCTTTGGGTGCGACAAAGTTGAATTGCGCAGCACCGAGGTTGGCGGGGTTGACTTCAAAGCGTTCAAAGCTGAGGACGGAGCGTTGACCCATGGCATCCAAAATTTCCAGCTTGCTCAAGCTCACCTGTGCGCCATCGAGACGCAAACCTAGGCGCACCGATTGAATGGTGCTGTCGCGATGCTTGGGCGTGGCTTGCACCCACTGCAAGCCATCGGCATCGGCTTGCGCTTCTAAGCTGAACTCTTTTTGCAAAGTCCCCACATCCACCGCAGTGGCCACCAAAGCGGCAGGGGTGCTGCTCAAGGTCGTGGCTTGTTTGCGGGCGGTGACCTGCTCTAGGTCTGCGTCATACAACCACAAGGTTTGACCATCGGCGACGATGACTTGAGGAAACGGCTTGAGGTAGTCAAACCGAAAACGCGCAGGACGCACGAACGAGAACTGCCCTGTCGATGTTTTGCTGCGCACACTCGCTTGCCCTGCCTTGGCGGGGGGCGTGACCACTTGCGTGAAGTCGGCGCGACCGCTTTGGGTGGACTTTAAAAAAATCTCCAACGTCTCCAAGCTGCTGGCGTGTGCTGCACTGGCAAAGCAGACGACAGCCCACCCCACGGCCATGGATCGCAACACGCATCCAACGCGGCGCGATAGACAGTTCACAAACGCTTGAACCCGCGGAGGCATCACATCATTCATCTGGGTTATTCATGTGAGTTAGTCATCGCGCTTGGGCACCAAAATTTCACGCTGCCCGTTGCTGCTCATGGCGCTGACCATGCCTGCTTTTTCCATGTCTTCGACCAAACGGGCCGCACGGTTGTAGCCAATTTTCAAATGGCGTTGCACCAGCGAGATGCTGGCCTTGCGATTCTTCAGCACCACCTCGACAGCTTGGTCGTACATGGGGTCTTTTTCAGCCGGAACATCACCAAACAAATCGGGGCTAGAGGGGTTGCCATCGCCATCGACGGTACCGCCTTCAAGGACGCCTTCGATGTAGTCGGGCTCGCCTTGGCTCTTGAGGTAGTTCACCACGCGGTGCACTTCTTCGTCACTCACAAACGCACCGTGGACGCGCACGGGAAAGCCTGTGCCGCTGGCCATGTAGAGCATGTCGCCCATGCCCAGCAAGGCCTCTGCACCCATTTGGTCAAGAATGGTTCGGCTGTCAATTTTGGAACCCACGGAGAACGCGATACGCGTGGGGATGTTGGCCTTGATCAGGCCCGTGATCACGTCCACGCTGGGGCGCTGAGTCGCCAAGATCAAATGAATGCCAGCGGCGCGGGCCTTTTGTGCCAAACGCGCAATGAGTTCTTCAATCTTCTTGCCCACCACCATCATCAGGTCCGCCAACTCGTCAATCACCACCACGATGTGCGGCAAGCGCTGCAGTGGCTCGGGCTGCTCAGGCGTCAAGCTGAAGGGGTTGTAGATGAATTCTTCACGCGCCGCAGCTTCGTCAATCTTGGCGTTGTAGCCCGCGAGGTTGCGCACGCCTAGCTTGCTCATCAGCTTGTAGCGTTTTTCCATTTCACCCACGCACCAGTTCAAGCCATGCGCGGCTTGGCGCATGTCGGTGACCACGGGGGCCAACAAGTGGGGGATGCCTTCGTAGACCGACATTTCCAGCATCTTGGGGTCGATCATCAGCAAGCGCACATCACGCGCTTCGGCCTTGTAGAGCAAGGACAAAATCATGGCGTTGATGCCCACTGACTTACCCGAGCCTGTGGTACCCGCCACCAGCACGTGGGGCATCTTGGCCAAATCCGCCACGATGGGGTTGCCCACAATGTCTTTGCCCAAACCCATGGTGAGCATGGACTTGGATTCGTTGTACACGTCGGAGCCCAAAATTTCACTCAAGCGAATCGACTGACGTTTGGCGTTGGGCAACTCCAGCGCCATGTAGTTTTTGCCGGGAATGGTTTCCACCACGCGAATAGACACCAACGAGAGTGAACGCGCCAAGTCTTTGGCGAGGTTCAACACTTGCGAGCCTTTCACGCCGGTGGCGGGCTCAATCTCGTAGCGCGTGATGACTGGGCCGGGGGATGCCGCCACCACACGCACTTCCACGCCGAAGTCTTTGAGTTTTTTCTCAATCATGCGGCTGGTCATCTCCAGCGTCTCAGGGGCCACGGTGTCTTGACGAATCAGCGGGTCGTCGAGCAAATCGACTTGCGGCAAACGTGAATCGGTCGCCGCATCTGTGAACAAGGTCTTTTGACGCTCTTTGGCGACGCGGGCACTCTTGGGCACTTCAATGACTTCCGGCTCAATGTGTACCGTGATGGGGGGGTGCTCTTGGATTTCCACGCGCTCTTCAAACACCACTTCCTCGCGTTCACGGGCAGCGACCAAGCCATAGGCCACATCTTCTTCACGCTCACGACGCTCGCGCCATGACTCGTACATGCCATCCAGCCATGCGCCGAGGTTCTCAGCGGTTTGCCCCCATGAGAAGCGAAACACCCACGATGCGCCCACCACACCAAACACGATGAAGATCAAACCCGAACCATTGAAACCCAACCAGTTCAAGCTCGATGGCCCCACCAAGTAGCCCAGCACACCGCCGCTCACATGGCCCGGTAAACGGTCTTCAAAGCGGTACATGCGTGTCCATTCCAAGCCCGTGCTGGACACCAGCAGCAAAGACAAGCCGGCCCAAAATGCAAAGCGCGTGTAGCGCCAGCCCAAGTGATCGGGCCGAGGCTCGTCATCGTCACGCAAGCGGTTGGCGAGCGCAGCCAACCATGCCACCAACCCTGCGGCATAGCACCACCAGACGGAGTAGCCGAGCAGGAAAAAACTCAAGTCGCCCAACCAAGCGCCCAAACGCCCGCCGAAGTTACGCACAGCATTGCCCGACCCCGAGGTGGTCCAAGCAGGATCAAGCGGCGACTGGGTGATGAGCGCGAGCAACCAAAAGGTCATGAACACAAAGCCTGCCGTCAACGCAATTTCTTGAGCGAAGCGGCGAAAACCTGTGGGCTTGTTGTCCGCATCAACAGAAGATGCGCGCGGATCGTTTTTCAGGGTATTGAGCGAGTAAGTCATGTCTAGAGGCAGAGCTTACCTGAGAGGCGACCTTGCACCGTCAGGGGAAAAAGCGAGGTTCTTACAATCGGAGTTTTATTGTCTCTTTGGATTGCGCTTTTTCCATGTCTACCACCCAACACTCCCAAGTTTTGATTCTCGGCTCCGGCCCTGCCGGCTACACAGCCGCTGTTTACGCGGCCCGCGCCAACTTAAAGCCCCTGTTGATCACCGGCATGGCCCAAGGCGGCCAACTGATGACCACCACCGAAGTGGACAACTGGCCTGCGGACGTGAACGGCGTGCAAGGCCCCGAGCTGATGCAGCGTTTTCAACAACACGCCGAGCGCTTCAACACCCAAATCGTGTTTGACCACATCAATAAAGTCGATTTCTCCAAGCGTCCCTTCACCTTGACCGGCGACAGCGGCACTTACACCTGCGACGCGCTCATCATCTGCACGGGCGCATCGGCCAAGTATTTGGGCCTACCGTCTGAAGAAGCGTTCATGGGGCGCGGGGTGTCGGGCTGTGCCACTTGCGATGGTTTTTTCTATCGCGACCAAGTGGTCAGCGTGGTCGGTGGCGGCAATACGGCGGTGGAAGAGGCCCTGTATCTGTCCAATATTGCTTCCAAAGTTCACTTGGTGCACCGCCGCGACACCTTCAAGGCCGAGGCCATCATGATCGACAAGCTCATGGAAAAGGTCGCCGCAGGCAAGATCGTGCTGGAAACCAACAGCACCTTGGACGAAGTGCTGGGCGACGCCTCGGGCGTGACTGGCATCCGCCTGAAGAGCACTGGCGACGGCAGCACCCGCGACATCGCCACCCAAGGCTGTTTCATTGCCATTGGCCATTCGCCCAACACCGGCATTTTTGAAGGTCAACTGGCCATGAAAAACGGCTATTTGCTCACCAAGAGCGGCTCCGAGGGCTTTGCCACCATGACCAGCGTGCCTGGCGTCTTTGCGGCGGGCGACGTGCAAGACAACATCTATCGCCAAGCCATCACCAGCGCCGGCACGGGCTGCATGGCGGCCTTGGACGCCCAACGCTTCTTGGAGCAAGGCGTCCACTAAAAAGACGCTACAATCTCAGGCTTTGCTGAATTCAGTGAAGAGATGGGTTACCGCCACCCTTTTTGGCGAGGTGAGGCGCTCGTGGGAACGACCGCCGTTGAATATGGAGTGTCCACATGGCACGCGTATGTGAAGTCACGGGCAAAGGCCCCATGTCTGGGAACAATGTTTCTCACGCAAACAACAAAACAAAACGCCGTTTTTTGCCTAACCTGCAATACCGCCGTTTCTGGGTAGAGACTGAAAACCGTTGGGTGCGCTTGCGCGTCTCTAGCGCAGCTCTGCGTTTGATCGACAAAAACGGCATCGACGCCGTGTTGGCTGACTTGCGCGCGCGCGGTCAAGCTTAATTCCAGTTACTGAAAGGACACGATCATGGCATCCAAAGGCGGACGCGAAAAAATCAAGCTGGAATCGACAGCCGGCACAGGTCACTTCTACACGACCAGCAAAAACAAGAAAACCATGCCCGAGAAAATGTTGATCATGAAATTTGATCCCAAAGCTCGCAAGCACGTGGAATACAAGGAAACCAAACTGAAGTAATTCAGATGGACCCAATAAAAAACCCGCTGACCTTTTGATCAGCGGGTTTTTTTATTGTCTGTGCTTGTGGTTTACACGCGTGCCGCACGCAAGTGCATAGAGAACTCTTGCAAGGCAGAAATGCCACTGCTCTCGGCACGTTTGCACCAAGCTTGCAGGTCTTGCGCCAACTGAGCACGGTTGAGGCTGGTGTTGAGCCAGAGTTGACGTAACTCTTCGCGCATCTTCACCATGGTGTCCACATCGGGCAAAAGCGCACGCGCCTGATCGAGTTGTGAAAGTACTTTGGCCGGCACTTTCTCGGCATCACGGTGCATCCAACGCTTGGCAGCCGCCAGCACAGAGTCCGCTGGCAAGGTCGACATGCCAGACAACTCTTGGTTCAGGGTCAAACGCAATTGACGTGCGTAATTGGCCATCACTTCGTAGCGGTTGGCAATCACGGCCTCGAGTGTTCTCTCGTCGGCGACGGGCTTGATGTCGCCAAAAGCCAGCTTAGGCACCGTCTTTTTCACAGTCGCCAGACCGCAAGTTTCTAAGATACGGATGTAGAGCCAACCCAAATCGAACTCATAAGGCTTGACCGACAACTTGGCCGATGTGGGGTAGGTGTGGTGGTTGTTGTGCAACTCTTCACCACCAATGAGGATGCCCCAAGGCGAAATATTGGTGCTGGCGTCTGGCGCCTCAAAGTTGCGATAGCCCCAGTAATGCGCGGCACCGTTGATGATGCCGGCGGCTGTGACGGGAATCCACATCATCTGCACCGCCCACACGGTCAGCCCCAAAGCGCCGAACAATGCCAAGTTGATGATGAGCATCAAGGCCACGCCCCACACAGAGTGAGGGGTGTAGAGATTGCGCTCAATCCAGTCGTCAGGCGTGCCGTGGCCGAAGCGCTCGAGGGTCTCGAGGTTTTCAGCTTCTTTGCGGTACAACTCAGCACCGGTGAACAACACGGTCTTGATGCCGTGCACATGAGGACTGTGCGGGTCTTCCGCTTGCTCGCACTTGGCGTGGTGCTTGCGGTGAATCGAGGTCCACTCTTTGGTCACTTGGGCCGTGGTCAACCACAACCAAAAACGGAAGAAGTGGGAGGCCATCGGATGCAAGTCCAGCGAACGGTGCGCAGAGTGGCGGTGCAAATAAATGGTCACGCTGGCAATGGTGATGTGCGTGAGCACCATCGTGACAAGAAAGACTTGCCAGCCAGAAAAATGCAGCAAGCCGTAGCTCAGCCAGTTCAAGGTGGCATCCAGCCAAGCCCAATTGGGTAACAACATGTCAATCTTTCAACTTATGGAATTTCGTAGGCAATTTTAAAGTTCTGAACCTTATTTGGCTACCCAAACTGCGGCAAAGAAGCCATCCGTGGCATGTAGATGGGGCCAAAGGCGCAAATACAAGCCGTCTGTCGTACACAAAGAAGCTGCATTAGCTACTTTCAACTCAGTCAAGGTGTCGGCTGCTGACAACGGCACAAAGTTGGGGTGTGCGGCGCTGAAGGCTTGGGCAATCGCTTCGTTTTCTTCGGGCAACACGCTGCAAGTGGCGTACACCAAGCGCCCGCCTGACTTCACCAAGCGTGCCGCACTGGCCAAGATCGCGGTTTGCTTTTGCGTCAGCTCTTGCACGGCCTTGGGGGATTGACGCCACTTGAGGTCGGGGTTGCGACGCAAGGTGCCTAGGCCCGAGCAAGGCGCATCCACCAACACGCGGTCAATCTTGCCGCTCAAGCGCTTCACGCGCTCATCGCGTTCGTGCGCAATGGCAGCGGGATGCACGTTGGACAACTTGCTGCGTGCCAATCGGGGTTTGAGAGATTCCAAACGGTGGCCCGAGGTGTCAAACGCATACAAGCGGCCTGTGCTGCGCATGGACGCGCCAATGGCCAAGGTTTTGCCACCAGCGCCCGCACAAAAGTCCACCACCATCTCGCCGCGCTTGGCATCGAGCAACAAGGCCAACAACTGTGAGCCCTCATCTTGCACTTCAATCGCACCACGCGAAAACGCGTCAAGACCCGACAAGGCAGGCTTGCCTTCAATGCGCAAACCCCAAGGTGAAAACGGGGTGTCCACCGCCTTGATACCCGCGAGCTTCAACTCGTGCTGCACATCGGCGCGTTTGTCGGTGAAGGTGTTCACGCGCAAGTCCAGCGGTGCGCCGCCATTGAGGCGCTCGACCAAAGGCCAAAAACCCTCGCCCACTTGGGCCTTGAGTGGCTCGACCAACCACTCGGGCATGTTGTGGCGATGGCGCTCCATCAAGTCGCTGGGGTTCACCGCTTCGCAGGCTTCAAGCCAAGCGGCTTCTTGTTTGTTCAACGCACTCATCAAAAAGTCCAATGGACTGTGATTGGCGTGCTTGGTGCTTTTGGGCGCGTTGTTGGCAGGCGCTTGGTCTTTCAAGTGCTGGGCAAAGCCGAGGATGGCCAAACGGCGCTCTTTGGGGCCAGAGCCCGAGGGCGCGAAGTGGTCATAGCGCAGTTTGTTGCGCAAGACGTTGTAGACGGTTTCAGCCAAAGCTGCACGCTCGCGCGGGCCGAAGGCATAGGTTTTACTGTAGTCACGGAAAAACTTAGACACCACGGCGTCGGCAGGGTGGTCAAACTTCAAAGTGAGGCGGACAAGCTCAGTACAAGCTTCAACAAGGGCTTTTGGATGCATAGGGTGTATTGTCCCATCCTATGAACGACCAAGACCTCCCCCCACTGCAAGAAACTCCCATCGGCCTCTACCGCCACTACAAAGGTGGCCAATACGAGGTGATTGGCACCGCTCGCCATAGCGAAACACTCGAACCCATGACCGTCTACCGCGCACTCTATGGTGCGCACGGCTTATGGGTGCGCCCTGCGGCAATGTTTGGCGAGCAGGTGTTGATTGACGGCGTGATGCAGGCGCGCTTCGTCAAAATCAACTAAGCCCTTGTATGCAGCCACACGGCACGCCCCGCGATAATTCGCGGCAATGAAACACATCGTCATCTTGATTTCTGGCAGTGGCTCCAACATGGCCGCCATCATTCGCACCGCTGAAGCACAACACTGGGCCAAACGCCTCAACGCCCGCGTGAGTGCCGTCATCAGCAACAAAGCCGACGCCGAAGGGTTGGCCTTTGCCCAACAACACGGCATCGCCACGGCGGTGGTTGACCACAAAGCCTTTGCGGGCGAGCCCCAGCCCCGCGAAGCCTTTGACGCCGCCTTGATGAAAGAGATCGACCAACACCAGCCGTATCTTGTGGTGCTGGCCGGCTTCATGCGCATCCTCACGCATGGCTTTGTGGCGCACTACGAAGGCAGGCTGATCAACATCCACCCGTCGCTGTTGCCCGCCTTCACAGGCCTCAACACCCACGCACGCGCCATCGAGGCCGGCTGCAAATTTGCCGGCGCCACCGTCCACCGTGTGACTGCCGAGCTAGACCACGGTCCCATCCTTTCACAAGCTGTGGTGCCCGTGCTGCCTGACGACACCGCAGACACACTGGCTGCAAGGGTGTTGACGCAGGAGCATTTGATGTATCCGAAGGCGGTGGCAGACCTGCTGGCTACCTAAGTACGATTTATCGCAAATCTGCTATATTCAAAGTCATGGATTGGGACATCAAATACCACGACGAGAAGTTGCAGGCAGAAGTCCTTGGGTTGCCAGCTGGCATCTTGGCAAGGTACTTTCATTGCACCGATCGGATGTTGAAATTTGGCCCCGACTTGGGTATGCCGCACACGCGGGCCATGAGCGCAGGCTTGTTTGAACTGCGGTTGAAATCGCGTGAAGGCATTGGACGCGTGTTTTATTGCGCTCTGATAGGACGCTAGATTGTGATGCTCCACCAATTCGTCAAAAAAACTGACAAGACGCCGCCCAAGGAACTAGCACTGGCGCGCAAGCGCATGAAGGAGTGGAAAGATGCTGACACATAAACAACTACGCGCCAAAGCGCTTGGCAACACGGCTGTCCAAGCCGAGTTCGACAAACTCAGCGGCGAATACGCGTTGTTAGACGAGTTCCTGAAAGCACGCGCGGCACAAGGCCTCACACAGGCTCAAGTGGCTGAAAAAATTGGCACCACCCAATCTGCCGTGGCACGCATGGAATCGGGCAGCGGCAAGCATTCGCCATCACTGGCCACGCTGTCGAAATACGCAGAGGCTTTGGACTGTCGGCTTGAAGTTCGCTTGGTAAGAAACACGCGAGGACGTCGCTCTGCGACGCATGAATAAGCCTTAGTCAGCCATTTTGCCGGAGCCAACGCAACAAACTAAGTCAAGAGCCGAGAACTCTTAGGCACATGCGCCAACAAGAAGTCCATCTGATCCGCCAAGATGCGGCGATTGCGCAAGATGAAGTCTTCCCACAACGACGGCTCATATGGTGTGTAGAGCAGCGGCATGCGCGCTTGCTCAGGCGTGCGGTTGCCTTTGCGGTGGTTGCATGATTTACACGCCGTCACCACATTCATCCACACATTGGGGCCGCCTTGGCCCACGGGCCGAATGTGCTCGCGTGTGAGCTCTGATTCGTGAAAGTGGTCACCGCAGTACGCGCAGATATTGCGGTCGCGGCTGAAAAGCTTGTCATTGGTCAGGCCCGATTTCAAATCAAAGGGATTGATGTTGGGCACGCCCTTGGTGCCGATGATGCTGTTGACCACGATGATGGACTGCTGCCCTGTGATGGCATTGGTGCCGCCATGAAACACCGCCACCTCGCCGCCAGATTCCCAGCGCACTTCGTCGGCCGCGTAGTGAATCACCGCTTGTTCGAGCGATATCCACGACTGCGGTAGCCCTTGGGCAGACAGTTTCAAGACCTTCACACCTCACCTCCATTCGCTTTCAAAACGACCGATTGGGAATGCACATCTATCGCTGACAATATACCTTTATTGGGTGACAGTTTGATGTTTGTCGCCCCACACTCAAACCATGCAAATTTTTCGAGGTTTTCATCACCCCCAATTGGCCCAGGCTTGCGCCTTAACGATTGGCAACTTTGACGGTGTTCACCGTGGCCACCAAGCCATGTTGGCATTGCTGAAAAACGAGGCACGTCACCGCGGCGTACCCAGTTGCGTGATGACGTTTGAGCCGCACCCGCGCGACTTCTTCGCCAAGCACCACCAGCAGCCTGACCTCGCGCCAGCCCGCATTGCTACGCTGCGTGACAAACTCAACGAGCTAGCCGCTTGCGGTGTAGACCAATGCGTGGTGCTGCCGTTCAACCAAGCCTTTGCCTCGCAACAGCCGCAGGCCTTTATTGAAGAGGTGTTGGTCAAAGGCCTCGGCGTGAAATACGTGCTGGTGGGAGACGACTTTCGCTTCGGCGCCAAACGCGCGGGCGACTACGCCATGCTCGACGCCGCAAGCGCACGACTGGGCTTTGACGTGGCCCGCATGAACAGTTACGAAGTATCAAGCCCCCACGCTCGGCACCTGGTGTCCTCGATGCCCCCCGAGGGGGCCAGCCCCGCCTTGGGGCGGCCCAGCGGCAGGTCCAACCTACGCGTCTCTAGCTCTGCCGTGCGCGAGGCCATGGGCCGTGGCGCGATGCAAGAGGTGGCGCAGTTGTTGGGCCGCCCCTATGCCATTTCGGGCCATGTGGTGCATGGCCGCAAACTGGGCCGTGAGTTGAACTGTCGCACCTTGAATTTGCGCTTCAGCCATTGGAAGCCAGCGGCCAGCGGCATCTTCGTGGTGCAGGTGCATGGCCTCACCGATCAAGCTTTGGCAGGCGTGGCGAACTTGGGCATTCGTCCTTCGCTGGACGCATCGGATGTGAACGGTGGCCGCGTGCTGCTAGAAACCCATTGCCTCGACTGGCCCGCCAGCCTCGGCGCTGAGGGGGGCTACGGTAAAATCATCCGCGTGGAACTGCTGCACAAATTACACGACGAGCTGAAGTACGACGGTCTGGACGCCTTGATGCAAGGCATACACAAAGACTGTGACGACGCACGCGCTTGGCTCGCAGCCCGAATTTGACGGGGCGTGCAGCCCCACTTGCTGCACATTGCCCCGCGCCACCCACCCCATTTGCTTGCCAAGGCTGACGCGTGAAAAAGCCTTGCCCCTTTCCTCCCTGCTTCTGATTCAGAGCCTCCGACCCGAGACAGCCATGACCGACAAAGCCACCGACTACCGTGCCACCCTCAACATGATGGACACCCCGTTCCCCATGCGTGGCGACTTGCCCAAACGCGAACCCGCGTGGGCCAAGCAGTGGAACGAGCAAGGCTTGTACAAAAAACTCCGCGCGGCCCGCCAAGGCGCTCCGCTGTTTGTGTTGCACGACGGCCCGCCCTACGCCAACGGCAAACTGCACATCGGCCACGCGCTCAACAAAGTGCTAAAAGACATGATCGTCAAGTCCAAACAACTGGGTGGCTTTGACGCGCAATACATCCCGGGCTGGGACTGCCACGGTTTGCCGATTGAAAACGCCATTGAAAAGTTGCACGGTCGCAAACTCAGCCGTGATGACATGCAAGCCAAGAGCCGCGCCTTCGCCACCGAACAAATTGATCAACAACGCGAAGACTTCAAACGTCTCGGCGTGCTGGGCGATTGGGAACGTCCTTACCGCACCATGGACCCTGCCAACGAAGCAGGCCAATTGCGCGCCTTCAAACGCGTGATGGAACGCGGCTTTGTCTACCGTGGCTTGAAGCCCGTCTACTGGTGCTTTGACTGCGGCTCATCCTTGGCCGAGTTTGAAATTGAATACGCCGACAAGAAAAGTGAAACGCTGGATGTCGCTTTTTTGTGCGCTCAACCTGAAAAGCTGGCTGCTGCCTTTGGCTTGCCCAAGCTCGACAAAGAAGCCTTCGCTGTGATTTGGACCACCACCGCTTGGACCATCCCAGCCAACCAAGCACTCAACATGCATCCCGAAATTAACTACGCCATGGTCGATACCGCGCGTGGTTTGTTTTTGTGCGCGGCTTCGCTGGTCGAGAAATGTTTGGAGCGCTGGAAGCTCGAAGGCCAGGTCGTTGCCACCGCCACGGGCGACAAACTGGGCCTGATTGAATTCAACCACCCCCTCGCACACGTCGACGCGGGTTACAAGCGCACAGCCCCCGTGTTCTTGGCCGACTACGTGGGTGAGAGCGACGGCACCGGCATCGTGCACAGCGCACCAGCCTATGGCGTGGATGACTTCAACTCATGCATGGCCAACGGCATGAAGTACACCGACATCTTGAACCCCGTGCAAGGCAACGGCGCCTACGCCGCCGACTTCCCCCTGTTCGGCGGCCAACACATCTGGAAAGCGGTGCCTGTCATTCTTGAAGCACTGCAAAGCGCCGGCCGCTTGATGGCCACACAAACCATCACGCACAGCTACCCACATTGCTGGCGTCATAAAACGCCCGTCATCTACCGCGCAGCGGCACAGTGGTTCATTCGCATGGACGCGTTTGACAGCACCACCGAGAAAACCACGGGCAAATTCATCACGGACAAGTCGGCCAAGTCGCTGCGCGAACTCGCGTTGCACGCGATTGACCAAACCCACTTCTACCCAGAAAACGGCCGCGCACGTTTGCGCGACATGATTGCCAACCGCCCCGACTGGTGCATCTCGCGCCAACGCTCTTGGGGCGTGCCCGTGCCGTTCTTCTTGCACAAAGACAGCGGCGAGTTGCACCCACGCACCATGGCCATCATGGACCAAGCGGCAGACATCGTTGAAAAAGGCGGCATCGAAGCGTGGAGCCGCATGACGGTAGAAGACATCCTCAACCAGCCCGGCGACGACGCAGGCAGCTACACCAAGAGCACCGACATCTTGGAGGTGTGGTTTGACTCAGGTTCCACCTTCCAGCACGTGCTGCGCGGCAGCCACAAAGATGCCTACAACTTCGGTGTGAACCACCGTGCGCCTTTCCATGTCTCACCCGACAACTCAATTCCAGAAGCTGACCTCTACCTCGAAGGCCACGACCAACACCGTGGTTGGTTCCACAGCTCTTTGCTGCTGGGCTGCGCTTTGTACGACCGCGCCCCCTACAAAGGCCTGCTGACCCACGGCTTTGCCACCGATGGGCAGGGTCGCAAGATGAGCAAGAGCTTGGGCAACACCGTCGCGCCCCAAGAGGTAAGCGACAAGATGGGCGCCGAAATTGTGCGCTTGTGGGTGGCGTCGACCGACTACTCGGGCGACCTGAACATCGACGACAAAATTTTGGCTCGCGTGGTGGATGCCTATCGCCGCATCCGCAACACGCTGCGCTTCTTGCTCGCCAACGTGAGTGACTTTGACCCCGCCAAAGATGCCGTGGCATTTGACGACTTGCTAGAAATCGACAAGTACGCCTTGGCACGTGCCGCGCAAGTGCAGGCCGACATCTTGAGCCACTTCGACAAATACGAGTTCCACCCCGTGGTGTCGAAGTTGCAGCTGTATTGCTCGGAAGATTTGGGCGCGTTCTATTTGGACGTGCTCAAAGATCGCCTTTACACCACCGCGCCCAAGTCACTCGCACGCCGCAGCGCACAAACCGCCTTGCACCATATCACCCATGCCATGCTGCGTTGGATGGCCCCGTTCCTCAGCTTCACTGCCGAAGAAGCGTGGACGACGTTTGGCAAGTCGGAGTCGATCTTCTTGGAAACGTTCACAGACCTCGGTGCAAGCAATGCCGCGTTGATGGACAAATGGCGCGCCGTACAACATGTACGCGAAGTGGCCAACAAAGAAATCGAAAACAAACGCACCGAGGGCGTGGTGGGCGCTTCCTTGCAAGCGGAGCTGGTCATCCACTGCGACGGCACAGCGTATGACGCCTTGACCTCATTGGGCGAGGACTTGAAATTTGTGTTCATCACCTCCAAGGTCGCGCTGGTCAAAGGCGAAGGCTTGCGCGTAGACGTCAAAGCCAGCGAAGCCACGAAGTGCGAACGCTGCTGGCACTACAGCGACGACGTGGGCCACAACCCCGCGCACCCAACCCTGTGCGGCCGTTGCGACAGCAATTTGCACGGCGACGGTGAAGTGCGGCACTTTGCTTAAAACCTCACCCCAATAACACCATGGCCCGTCACACCTTTCTTCGCAACAGCACCTCTTATTGGCTGTGGCTGCTCCTGGCTGCTGTCGTGGTGGTGGCCGACCAATTCACCAAGGTGCTCATCGTCAGCACGTATGCCTTGAGCAAGGGCTTCTCTGTCACCAGCTTTTTCAACATCGTGCGTGTGCACAACGAAGGCGCAGCGTTTTCGTTTCTTGCCACGGCAGGCGGCTGGCAACGCTGGCTCTTCACAGGCTTGGGTTTGGTGGCGACAACGGTGATGGTGTGGATGTTGAAGAAACACCCCAGCCAAAAACTGTTTGGCTTCGCCATCGCCTGCATCTTGGGCGGCGCGATTGGCAATGTGATTGACCGCGTGCTCTACGGCTACGTGGTGGACTTTCTTGATTTCCATCACGCAGGCATTCACTTTCCCGCATTCAACGTGGCAGACAGCGGCATCACCTTAGGTGCCATGTGCCTGATCTTGGATGAGGTCTTGCGCGTACGCCGAGGACACTGACCATGCACACACTCACACCCAGCACGGTTCCTATTGTTGAACTGACCTCGACCTTGGCACAAAAAGGCTACTGCGTGCTCGACGCCACCAACGTGGCGCAATGGGCCGGTTGTGCATTGAGCGAACTCGCAGCCCTGTCGCCCGACTGGGCTGACATGCCGCCTGACAACTACCTCAAAGATGGTGGCCGCTACCGCCGCCGCCGCCACAGCAGCTTTGTGTTCGAGAACGAGGCATTGACCCAAGTACCGCACCGCGCACATTGGCAATCACTGGACTACAACGCGCTGCACGGCGGCATGGAGCGTTGGTTTGAACCCATGCGTGGCACCACCGTGGCCGCACCTGCATGGACCAAGCTGCTCACGGCACTGGCGCGCACCGCAGCCCAAGTACGTGGCACAAACCACGTCAAGTGGTGCATCGAAGCGCATCAGTTCCGCATTGACACCACCGATGGCATTGGCCGCCCCACGCCCGAGGGCGCACATCGCGATGGCGTGGATTTTGTGGCCGTGTTCATGGTCAACCGCTGGGGCATCAAAGGCGGCGAAACCCGCGTGTTTGATGCACATGGTCCGCAAGGCGAACGCTTCACATTGAGCGAGCCGTGGTCGTTGGTGTTGCTCGACGACACGCGCGTGATCCACGAAACCACGCCCATTCAGCCTGTGGCTGAGGGCGGACATCGTGACACGCTGGTGCTGACCTGCCGCGCAGACAAGTTTCAAGACGCTTGACGCAGGAAAAGCAATTTGTACAATTCAGCTTTTAAAAAGTTGATTTGTACAAATGCCAGCATTTCACGATTACATTCAGCGCGACGCACTCAGCGCCCTGCTTCGACTAAGCCAAGCGTTTTCGGTCATTGCGCTCACAGGACCCCGTCAATCTGGAAAAACCACACTCGCTCGCAGCGCCTTTCCAAACAAACCCTATCGCACACTCGAAGATCCTGAAACACGGCAACTCGCCCTGTCTGACCCGCGCGCATTTCTGGCGCAGTTTCCAGACGGTGCGGTGTTGGATGAAATTCAACGCGCACCCGAGCTCTTTTCTTATTTACAAGGTGTGGTTGATGCTCAACAACGCATGGGCTTGTTCATCATCACCGGCTCGCAGCAATTTGGGTTACTGGAAGCGATCACGCAGTCTCTGGCAGGTCGCGTTGGTTTGATTGAACTCCTGCCACTCAGGCTGGGTGAGATTGCCCAGCGTCAAACCCTAGACACCACGCAACTCAACACCTTGATGTTTGCGGGCGGCTACCCTGCGCTGTACAACGCCACACGATCCCAAGCCTTGCAACCCAGCGATTGGTTCAGAGCTTACGTGTCTACCTACGTTGAGCGTGATGTGAGGCATGTGCTTGGGGTACGCGATCTGGCAAGCTTTGAGCGTTTTGTCTTGATGTGTGCATCACGCAGCGGCCAACTGTTGAATTTACAAGCGCTCGCGGCCGATTGCGGCATCAGCGCATCCAACGCACGTCAATGGTTGAGTGTTTTAGAGACAAGTTACGTCATACGGCTGCTGCGGCCCTGGCATGAAAACTTTGGCAAACGCTTGGTCAAAATGCCCAAACTGTATTTTTTAGATACGGGTTTGCTGTGCTGGTTACTGAGGATTGAGAGCCCCACCGCTTTGGCCACGCATGCGATGCGTGGCCCCATGTTTGAAACTTGGGTACTCACAGAAACACTCAAACATCGGCTTAATCAAGGCTTACCTGCCGACGTGTACTTCTGGCGTGACAACCACGGGATCGAGGTGGACCTGCTGTTTCAACACAGGGGGTTGCTACATGCTGTCGAAATCAAATCAGGCACCACGTTCAGTCAAGACTGGCTCAAAGGATGTCAGCGGTTTGCGCAGTACGCAGGCCCACGCTATGGCGCCAGTACCGTGGTGTACGGTGGGGAGCATAGCTTTGAGACCCAAGCCACGCACGTCATGTCGTGGTTGGGTTTCAAGCAACACAACGCTTAAAGCGTGATGATGGTGCAACCCGTGGTTTTGCGGGCTTCCAAGTCGCGGTGCGCTTGGGCAATGTCGGCCAAGGGGTAAGTTTGGTCGATGTGAATCTTCACCTTGCCGCTGGTCACCGCTTCAAACAAATCGTCGGCCATTTCTTGCGTGCTTTCGCGCGTGACGATGTGGCTGAACAAGGTTTGACGTGTGAGGTAAATCGAACCCTTGGGGCCCAAAATGCCAGGCGCGATGGGGGCAGGTGCGCCTGAGGCATTGCCAAAGCTCGCCATCAAGCCAAAGGGGGCCAAGCAGTCGAGTGACTTGTCCCACGTGTCTTTGCCCACCGAGTCGTACACCACTTTCACGCCTTTGCCGCCCGTGATGTCTTTCACGCGGGCCAAGAAGTCTTCGGTGTTGTAGTTGATGACGTGGGCTGCGCCATTCGCTTTGGCCAGTGCGCACTTGGCGTCGCTGCCAGCCGTCCCGATGAGTTGGTAGCCCAAGGCCTTGGCCCATTGGCAAGCGATCAGGCCCACACCACCGGCTGCGGCGTGGAACAAGATGAAGTCGCCTGCATGCAAACCACCTTGTGGCAAGGTGCGCTTGAGCAAGTATTGCGCGGTCAAACCTTTGAGCATCATGGCTGCGCCAGTTTCAAATGAAATCGCATCTGGCAATTTGCACACGCACTTGGCGGGCATGACGCGCTCTTCACAATAGCTGCCGGGGGGCTGGCTGGCGTAGGCAGCGCGGTCACCCACCTTCAGATGGGTCACGCCCTCGCCCACGGCTTCGACGATGCCCGAGGCTTCCATGCCCAAATGCAAAGGCATGGGCAAGGTGTAGACGCCAGTACGTTGGTACACATCAATGAAGTTCAAGCCAATGGCTTTGTGGCGAATACGAATCTCGCCAGGACCAGGCTGGCCCACGGTCACGTCGATGAGCTTGAGCTCTTCAGGGCCGCCGTTTTTTTCGATGATGACTGCTTTGGTCATGGGGTGATGCTCCGGAGTTGGTTTAGTTTGAAGGTGCCAAATCCTGCCACGAAATCAGTGATGGGGGTGTCGCATGGGTTATCGCCCCCTCAGGTAAAGTCTCGCTCCTATGTCTGTAGTTCCTCATGCCCTGACGCCGCGCACTGCGGCGCTTTTATTGGTCCCCCCCTTGCTGTGGGCAGGCAACGCCATCGTGGGGCGACTGGTGCACGAGCTGATCCCGCCGCTGACGCTGAACTTTTTGCGCTGGGTTTTGGCCTTTGCATTGCTGCTGCCCATCGCGCACCATGTGCTGCGACGCCACAGCCCACTCTGGTCGCACTGGAAGCGCTACGCGTTGCTGGGCCTGCTGGGTGTGGGCTGCTACAACAGTTTGCAGTATTTGGCGCTGCAAACATCCACCCCCATCAACGTCACCTTGGTCGCCTCCAGCACGCCCGTGTTCATGCTGGGCATGGGTGCGTTGTTTTTCAAACAGGTGGTTCGCAAGCGCCAAATCTTAGGCGCCGTGTTGTCCATCATGGGGGTGCTGTTGGTGCTGTGCCGTGGTGACTGGTACGCCTTGTCCAATGTGCGTTGGGTGCTGGGCGATGTGTGTGTGCTCATCGCCACCGTGTGCTGGGCGTGGTACAGCTGGCTGCTGTCGCACACGCAAGAGCCTGCGCAAGTGCGCGGCAACTGGGCCTTCTTTTTGATGGCGCAAATGGCGTTTGGTTTGGTTTGGTCGGGTGCCTTCACTGCGGCGGAATGGGGCGGTTACACCGGCTTGGTAGACGCACACATCAGCTGGGGCTGGCCCTTGGTCGCAGCACTCATTTATGTCGCTGTTGGCCCCGCACTTTTAGCCTACCGCTGCTGGGGCTTGGGTGTGCAGCGCGTCGGCCCCAACATCGCGGGCTTTTTTGCCAACCTCACCCCTGTGTTTGCAGCCACGCTATCCGCACTGGCCTTGGGCGAGCTGCCGCAGACCTACCACATTGCAGCATTTGTGCTGATTGTGGGAGGGATTGTGGTGTCGTCACGCAAGTGAGCCGCACAGCCATCGCTCAAAACGTCCCCGCGTAAGCCCCACCATCGGTCAAGACGTTCTGCCCCGTGATGTAACCCGCTTGTACTGAACACAAAAATGCGCAGGTGTCGCCAAACTCTTGTGGGTGACCAAAGCGCTGGGCGGGGATGGTTTTCTTGCGGGCATCTGCAATGGCTTCGATGGGCTGACCCGTTTTGTCTGCCGCGCCTTTCATCGTCGTTTTGAGGCGGTCGGTGTCATAGGCACCAGGCAGCAAGTTGTTGATGGTCACATTGTTGGCGGCCAGCTTGGGTGTCCGTGCCACGCCCGCGACAAAACCTGTCAAGCCTGAGCGTGCGCCATTGGACAGGCCCAAGATATCGATGGGTGCCTTCACCGCGCTGGAGGTGATGTTGATGATGCGACCAAATTGACGCTCGGCCATGCCGTCCACCGTGGCTTTGATCAACTCAATGGGGGTGAGCATGTTGGCGTCCACCGCTTTGATCCACGCATCGCGATCCCATGTTCGAAAGTCGCCAGGGGGCGGTCCGCCTGCGTTGGTCACCACGATGTCAAAGTTTTTGCCAGGTCCCCCCGCCACGGTCCAAATGGCTTCGCGACCTTCGGGGGTGGTGATGTCCGCCGCCACCGCAAGAATGGTGGTGCCTAGTTTGCGCAGCTCTGTAGCAGCCGCTTGCAGCGCCTCAGCACCCCGCGCCACGATGACCACATGCGCGCCTTCACGCGTCAGCGATTGTGCGCAGCCAAAACCCAAGCCCTTGCTTGCGCCACCCACCAATGCCCATTTGCCTTTGAGTCCTAAATCCATCACTTACTCCCATATCTAGAAACAATAAATACACCACCCAACACCAGCAAAGTGCCAAAGCCAATCCACATGTTCAGTGGCTCATTCAACACCCACACACCCAAGGCGATGGTGGCCATGGGGCCCATCATGCCTGTTTGTGCGGTCAAGGCGGCACCGATGCGCTCAATCGCCATCATCACCATCAAGACGGGGGCGACCGTGCACACGACTGCATTCAGCACACCCAGCCACAACACCTCGACCGGCACCACGGCCGCAGACAGTGGGCGCAACACCGCGAACTGCACCATGCAACACACACACGCCACGCTGGTGGCCCAGCCGACCAAGCGCAACGCACCGATGCGTTGCACCAGTTGGCCGCTGTAGAGCAAATACACCGCATAGCTCAAGGCACTGGCAAACACCAAGCTGCTGCCTAGCAGCACATCAGCACCCGCAAAGGACAGCTCATGTGAGAACACCAACAGCACACCGCTGTAGCTCACGGCCATGGCCCACATGCGCTTGGGATGAATGGGCTTGTGATAAACCGCCCAGCCCAGCAGCACCACCAAGGTGGGGTTGAGGTACAAGATCAACCGCTCCAAACTGGCCGTGACGAACTGCAAGCCCAAGAAGTCGAGGTAGCTCGACAGGTAATAGCCCACAAAGCCTAGGCCGATGATGTCCAGCACATCGCGTCGTGTCAGTGGGTTCGCACGCGCGCTGGCTTGGCGCTCAGCCCACACGCCCATAGCGATGAACAACGGCAGCGCAAACAACATGCGGTACATGATGACCGTGACCGCATCCACCCCATAGCGATAGGACAGTTTGACGATGATCGCTTTGCCACTGAAGGCAATGGCGCCAGCTGCGGCAAGAAGAAGGCCGGACAGCGCCGGACGTTGGACAGAGTTCATTCGACAAATTACGCAATAAGCTTTGAGTTTATGTGAGCGACAAAAGCCAGCATGTCACAAACGCTCAGTACCATTGCGTGGTATGTCATCCCTCGAACTCACGCTCCTGTATCTGTGCGCTGCTGTGGTCAGTGTGGTGGCTTGCCGACTGCTGCAATTGCCCGCCATGTTGGGCTATTTGTTCGCGGGCCTGGTGATAGGCCCCAACGCTTTGGCATTGGCCAACGATTCAGCCGCGGTTGAGCACTTGGCTGAGTTTGGCGTGGTGTTTTTGATGTTCGTCATCGGCTTGGAGTTCAACCTGCCCAAGCTCATGCGCATGCGCCAACTGGTGTTTGGCTTGGGACTGGGCCAAGTGGTGCTCACCCTCGTAGGCGCCTTGCTCTTTAACTTGGCCGTGGGCTTTGCCCTCAAAGAGTTGGGCTATATCTGGCGTCTCAGCTGGCAGGCGGCGTTGGCACTGGGGAGTGCCTTGGCCATGTCCAGCACGGCCATTGTGGTCAAGCTCATGGCGGACCGTGTGGAGCTGGCGTCCCCTCACGGCCAGCGTGTGATGGGCGTGCTGCTGTTTCAAGACTTGGCGGTCGTGCCGCTGTTGGTGCTCATCCCCGCACTGGCCGACATGGGTGAAAACAATATTTGGAAAGTGCTGTCCATCGCCATGCTCAAAGCCTCCGCACTGGTGGGCTTGCTGCTGTGGGGCGGCCAACGTGTGATGCGTTCTTGGCTGCAACTGGTGGCACGGCGCAAAAGTGATGAGCTGTTCATGCTCAACCTGCTCTTCATGACTTTGGGCTTGGCTTGGCTCACCGAGCTGGCCGGCTTGTCCCTCGCGATGGGCGCGTTCTTGGCCGGCATGTTGATTGCCGAAACAGATTTCAAGCACAAGGTGGAGGCCGACATTCGTCCTTTCCACGATGTGTTGTTGGGCCTGTTCTTTATCACCATTGGCATGAAGCTGGATTGGGAGGTGCTGATCGACAGTTGGGGCTGGGTGCTGCTGCTGTCGGTGGTGCCGCTGTTTCTCAAAGCTGGCTTGGTGTTTGTGTTGGCTCGCATCACGGGCGCGCCAGCGGGCGTGAGTCTGCGCACCGCCTTGTACTTGGCACAAGCGGGTGAATTCGGTTTTGTTCTGTTGTCGCTGGGCTTGCAAAATGCGCTCATCCCTGCCGCGTGGATGAGTCCGATCTTGGCGTCCATGGTGCTGTCCATGATTGCGACACCGTTCTTGGTGATGAATGCAGACCGCATCGTCAACCGCCTCATCAGCACCGACTGGCTGCTGCAATCGCTGGCGCTCACCGGCATGGCGCAGCGGTCGCTCAAGATTGAAAACCACGTCATTGTTTGCGGCTACGGGCGCAGTGGTCACAACTTGGCCGACTTGCTCACGCTGGAAAACATTCCCTACGTCGCCCTCGACTCTGACCCCGACCAAGTGCACATGGGCCGCGAACATGGCCACCATGTGGAGCTGGGCGATGCCACACGTTTTTCCAGCCTCATGTCCGCCGGCTTGGTGCGCGCCGCAGCGGTGGCCGTGACTTACCCAGACACGCCCTCAGCGCTGAAGGTGTTGGCATGGGTTAAAGAGCATGCCCCACACGTGCCCGTGATTGTTCGCACCCACGACGACGAGCACCTAGAAGCGCTGCGCGCAGCAGGCGCTGCCGAAGTCGTGCCCGAAGTGATTGAAGGCAGCCTGATGCTTGCAAGCCAAACCTTGGCCCACATCGGCATTCCCCTCAAACGTGTGATTCGTTTGGTGCAAGGCCAGCGTATGACGCGCTACGCGCTGATGCGCGATGCGCTCAAACACAAAGAGGGCTTGGGCGATAGCCAGCCGCGTTAGCGCGACTGCGCTAAAAAATCTCGCCACAAACGCAAGACGGCCTGCACCTCGGTCAGCGTGAATCGACCTTGCGCTTGGTTCCAATACGCGGTGTCTTCTGGTCCGACATTGCTTGGGTTGAACTGAACACCCGTGGCTTGCAAGTCCACGTTGAAGGCATTGCCATCTACAAACCATGTTTCGCGTGTGCCGGCTTCGATCTGCGCCATGACGTGAAGCACCTCATCGCAATGCGCGACATCCGCCATGTCACTGGTGAGCCAGCTACACACAAAGCGGTTCCAAGGATGGTGTGCGGCATCTGAGGCGTCCCCTGCGGGGGCACGCCATTCGCATGTGGGATAGCGCACGGCTTTGGCCTGTGAGCCGGGCACAGGCAGTTGCTCACGGTGCAAGAAGTGGATGTGCTTCATGGGTGTTTGCTGTAAACAGGATAGGCGGTGACACGCGGAGCGAGATACCCCTCCACCCGCACACCACTGGGCGTGAGTGCGCGCCACTTGTCTCCTTGGATGGTTTTGGTGGGGCTGTTCCAAGCCGCATCGAGTTCCGACGTCACACGCTGTGCATCCCACGATTTGGGAAACATGGTGTTGTACATGGGGCTGCCATTGCGATCCGTTTTGGTCAACCACTGCCCAGGCCTCGCGGGGTCGGCCATTTGCACATGGGCGCGGTACACGCCACTGGGGTCTGGGTCGGACTCGCTGCCAGGAATGAGGCGCACATCGCCTTTGAGCAAGGTGTGGCCCCCTGTGGGTACGCCCGTGTGACGGTTGTAGTCGGCGCCGAGGATGTGCGCCATGTCGATGGGTGAGCTCGCGCTTGCCACGCCAGTCAATACACACAGGCAAAGAGCCGCAATCATCCACACACCAGCGCGCAGGCTATTCAATACACGTCGACTTAAAAACATAGGTCACTTTCTAAAAAACTCATCACTGCCCCATCACCACGCCCTCGCGGCGTGGGTCAGCCCCACTCACCCAAGCGCTGCGTCCGTTCACCGGTTGGCGAACAATGGCTTGCAAGCCACTGGGCATAGGCGTCTCGCGCACCTCGGCTCCGCGTGAACGCAAGGCCTCCAAGGTGGCGGGAGCAAAACGATTGGACTCCAACAGCACAGAACCACCCACGGTGCCGAAGTTGGGCAAGTCCATGGCCTGTTGCGGGCTCAAGCCCCAGTTCAGCACGCCATACAAAGTCTTGGTGGTGAAGTGGATGATCATCGCGCCCCCCGGACTGCCCACACTCATCACCAACTGGCCCGTGGTCTGGTCAAACACCAAGGTGGGCGACATGGACGAACGTGGGCGCTTGCCTGGCTGCACGCGGTTGGCGATGGCGCGACCTTGTGCATCACGCGGCACAAAACTGAAGTCGGTCAGCTCGTTGTTGAGTAGAAAACCTTTCACCATTTGGCGCGCACCAAACGCGTCTTCAATGGTGCTGGTCATGGCCAGCGCGTTGCCCTGCCCATCGACGATGCTGATGTGTGAGGTGCCGTATTCGGGCTGCTCCCCCATGGGCGCCAAGCTGCTGCGTTGGCCGCGCACAGGCACGCCGGGCGCGGCTTGGTGCATGGCCACGGGGCGAATCGATTGGGCACGCTCACGCAGATAAGCAGGGGCCAACAAAGTGCGCCAATCGCCGCCGGGGCCGTTCACAAAGTCGGGGTCGGCCACGTAGTGCGCGCGGTCGGCAAAAGCGAGGCGCGAGGCCTCGAAGTACAAATGCAACCAACGCGGGTCAGGGGCGAGGTCATCCGCTTCTCGGGACAAGGGCATCAAGGAGGCCGGCGTGTGCTGCAACATGCCCAAAATTTGTCCCATGGCAATCGCACCCGAACTTGGAGGCGGAAAGCCACACACGCGATACACGTGCGCCATGGCGGCGTGGTCAAAGCACAGAGGCGCGCGCTCTTTGGCTTGATAGTCGGCCAAGTCGCTGAGTTGCAAGCGACCGGGATTGGTCGGGTGCTGCTGAACTTTGCGCACCATGGCTTGCGCCACTTCGCCGCTGTAGAACGCTTGCACGCCCTCGCGGGCAATGCGTTGCAGCACACCGGCCAGCTCGGGGTTGCGCAACACAAAACCAATCGGATGCGGCTCGCCATTGGCTTGGTAAAAGTAGGCCCGCGCCGTCGGGTCTAAGCGCAAATACGCATCGGCCTTGAGTTGCGCGTGCAAGCGCGGGCTGATGTCAAAGCCTTGTGTCGATAAGGCAATGGCGCGTTCAAACAACTGCGCCCATGGCAGCTTGCCATGTTGCGCATGGGCTTGCGCCAACATCTGCAGCACACCGGGTGTGCCCACGGAACGACCGCCCACCACTGCGTCGTGAAACGCGAGTGGCTTGCCCTCGGCATTGAGCAACAGATCTTCTGTAGCCGCCGCAGGTGCAGTCTCGCGGCCATCAAAGGCTTGCACTTTGAGCGCACCATCTGGGCCCAACGCGCTGTGCAACAAGAAGGCCCCGCCGCCCAAACCACTCGATTGCGGCTCCACCAGCCCCAGCACCATTTGCACCGCAATGGCCGCATCGACCGCTGAGCCACCCGCTTTCAAAATCTCGAAGCCCGCTTGTGTCGCTAAGGGGTTGGCAGCAGCCACCGCAAATTGTTGGGTCACCACATCGGCTTTGCGTGAGAAGCCCGTGGCGATTTCGGGTTGTAGAGGCTCACTGCCAACGGTGTGGGGCGATGTGGTGCAAGCGCTCAAAAACGCCAGCCATGCAAGGGCGACACCGCAGCGTGCAGCGCGCCAACGCGTCAGTTTTTGATCGCTCACTTCTTAAACACTTTGTTGTGCAGTCGCCGCATCGACAACCAAACCATCAAGCCCACAAAGGGCAAAGCGCAGGCGGCGGTGATGTCTGGTGCATAAGGCCAACCCAACTTCTCCGCGCCTTTGGCCAGATAACTCACCAAGCCCGTGAAGTAATAGGTGATGGCCGCAACAGACAGCCCCTCCACCGTGGCCTGCAATTTGAGTTGCACGTCTTGGCGTTGGTTCATCGTGGTGAGCAAGGCTTGGCTGCTTTGTTGCTGTTCAAAGTCCACGCGTGTGCGCAACAAATTGCTCATGCGCGAGACGCGTTCAGACAACGCGGTTTGGCGACGCGCCGCCCAGTCGCAGGTGCTGCGCGCGGGCGACAAGCGGCGCTCCATGAATTCCGCGATGGTTTGCATGCCGGGCATGCGCGACTCTGCGATGTCATGGATACGGCGATCCACCAGCTCAAAATAAGCACGCGTGGCAGAAAAGCGCGAATGCGTGGCCGCATATTGCCCCTCAACCTCGCCCGCCAAACGGGTCAAACGGTCGAGCAAACCGGCTTCGTCCGAACGCTCGGCATTGCGAATGGCGTTGGCCAAGGCGGCCAACTCGCGTTCCGCATCGGCCAAGACATGCGAGGCCACACGCGCGGCTGGCAGGCCCAGCAAGGCGGCCATGCGGTAGGTTTCAATCTCCAGCAACTGCTGCACCAAGCGGCCTTGGCGGCGCGGCGTGAGCGAGCCGGTGAGCAGCACGATGCGCGAATAACCATCGGGGTGGAGCTGGAAGTCGGTGTAGACCTCGCCATGGCCTTCCGCCACGGTGGAGGCCACCAAGGCGTCTTCATGCAGCACTTGAGCGAGCATCTCGTGCAAATCCATCGAAACGCCCTGCACCAGCCACACATGCAAACGGGCCAAGCATTCGCCCGGCAACTGAGAGAGCCATTTTTGCGGCACGCTTTGTATGGCGCTCAGGGGCTCTGCGCGCGCAAACACATCGTCACCGACTGCCCGCATGAAAGTCCAAGACACAAACTCCGTGTGCAGCTCCCAGCGCAAGCGAAATGTCCCCAAGTCCATGCGCACATGGTTGGTGTGCGCATCGGGTGCTGGCAAATGGTGATCGCGTAGCAACTGCGCCAAGTGATCGCGACTGGCTTGCGCACTGGCGCGATCCACCCACATGACCACATGCGAAATCGCCATGGGCGCTTGCATCGGTTCTGGCGGACGCGCATGGACTTCGTTGTGGAGCGCCAGTCGCTGCGGATGATCCATGATGAATGCCTTTCAAAGAGAGCTGATTCTGACGCAAATCTAGAGTAGCACCCATGAAAAACGGCACCCGAGGGTGCCGTTTGAGGGTGAAAACAGAATGAACTGAATCACTCTTCCACAAAAGCCTCTTCGCGTTTGGACTTGATGGAGGGCAACAGCACGATCACCAACAGCAAGGCAGCAGCGGCCAGCAAGCCTGCGGACAGTGGCCGTGTGCCAAACACCGTCCAGTCACCACGCGACAGCAACAAGGCGCGACGCAAGTTCTCTTCCATCATCGGGCCAAGAATGAAGCCCAGCAGCAAAGGCGCAGGCTCCACACCCAGCTTCACAAAGGTGTAGCCCACAAAACCGAAGGCGGCCACCATCCAAATGTCGAAGGTGTTGTTGTTGGTCGAGTACACACCGATCGCGCAAAACAGCACGATGGCAGGGAACAAGAAGCGGTAAGGCACAGACAACAACTTGATCCACATGCCGATCAAAGGCAGGTTCAAGATGACGAGCATCAAGTTACCAATCCACATCGAGGCAATCAGACCCCAGAACAACTCAGGGTTGCTGGTCATCACCTGAGGGCCGGGCTGGATGTTGTGAATGGTCATCGCACCCACCATCAAAGCCATCACCGCGTTGGGTGGAATACCCAAAGTGAGCAAGGGAATGAACGAGGTTTGCGCACCGGCGTTGTTGGCCGACTCAGGCGCAGCCACACCGCGGATGTTGCCTTGACCGAAGGGCACTTCGCCTGGACGCAGCTTGGTTTTCTTCTCAATCGTGTAAGCCGCAAACGCAGCCAACAACGCACCGCCACCGGGCAACACGCCGAGCAAAGAGCCCAAGGCCGTACCGCGAATCACCGCAGGCAGCATGTTCTTAAAGTCTTCCTTGGTGGGGAACAAACCTTCCACCTTGGCCGTGAACACTTCGCGTTCGTCTTCAGGTTGCGACAAGTTCGAGATGATCTCGCCATAACCAAACACGCCCATCGCCACCACCACAAAGCCCACACCGTCGGTGAGCTCGGGGATGTCAAAGCTGAAACGCGCCACGCCAGAGTTCACGTCGGTGCCGATCAAGCCCAGCAAGAGGCCCAACACGATCATGGCAATCGCTTTGAGCAAGGAGCCCGAAGCCAACACCACCGCACCCACCAAGCCCAAAATCATGAGCGAGAAATATTCGGCAGGACCAAACTTGAACGCGAGTTCTGTCAAAGGCGGCGCGAAGGCAGCCAAGATCAAGGTACCCACAGAACCGGCGAAGAACGAGCCCAAGCCAGCCGCCGCCAAGGCGGGGCCTGCGCGGCCTTTGCGTGCCATTTGGTAGCCGTCGATGGTGGTCACCACCGATGACGATTCGCCAGGCAAGTTCACCAAGATGGCGGTAGTGGACCCACCGTATTGCGCGCCGTAGTAAATACCGGCCAACATGATCAGCGCGGACACGGGGGGCAGCGCATAGGTGGCGGGCAGCAACATGGCGATGGTCGCCACAGGGCCGATACCGGGCAACACGCCAATCAGCGTGCCCAAGATACAACCGATCAAGCAATACAACAGGTTAATCGGCGTGAAGGCCACGCCAAAACCCAATGAGAGGTTTGCAATCAAATCCATTTTTTATTTCTCCCGGCTCAACCAGTGATGAAGGTGGGCCACACGGGCATCTGCAATTTCAGCAGCACGATGAAAGCCAAGTAGCTACCGACCGACAAGACGGTACCGAGCACCAGCACGTCTTTCAGAACGAAGGAATCGCCGGCTTTGCTGGCGATGATGACCAAGGCGTAAATGGCAGCAATCAGGCCCATGGCAGGTACGCCAAAGGCGGGCAGACCCGCCAACAAAATACCGAAGACGATGTTGGCACCCAAGACATAGACGATGGGCTTCCATGCAAACTTGCCGATGGGCTCGCCGTCTTCGGTGTGCTCAACCAAGGAATAAAACGTGATGAAGCCACCCAACACAGCCAAGAAAACACCCAGCAACATGGGGAAGTAACCGGGGCCCATGCGGGCGCCCGTTCCCACGGTGTAATTGGTCGCGCCCCACGCAAAGCCAACACCGACCAATGTGAACATCAGGCCGGAGAAAAAGTCTTTCTGACTTTTGATCATTTCGTCTCCTCTATCCAAAAGCAAATATGCGCTGAATTATGGAGTCGCTGTCTGGCTTCACCCGATGTGGGTTCCACCTATTTTTTGGACCCTCAAAAACAGGGGTAAACCCTTGCCCTATAAGGCTTGCAGCGGTTTGAAGACACGCAGCCATTTGGTCGCAGGCAAGGGCCATCGCGCTTGAATTGCCTCGGCGCGTGCCATCAATTCCGCACGCTTGGGGTGACTAGGGGTGCGCTGCGCCAGCACCACGGTGTTGCCCTCACGCGTGGGCTTAAAGGCCCATAGTGCCTCTGCCCCAAACGCAGTCGCCATCTTCTCCACACTTTGTGCAAAGCTAGAGCTGCGGCCAAACAGGTTGACCGTCATGCAGCCTTCGTCTGTCAACAAGCTGCGGCAGTCGGCATAGAACCCAGCGCTGTCGAGCACCGGTGACGCGGCTTCGTGGTCGTACAAATCCACTTGCAAGGCATCAATCTGGCCACGCCAATGGTCGTGCTTGGCCACCTCAGCCGCATCGCCCAACACCACTTGCAACTTGGCACTGTCGGCCGGCAGCTTGAACCACAGGCGGCACGCGGCCACCACTTGTGGGTTGAGTTCTATCGCGGTGGTTTTCATGCGCAGGTGTTTGAACGCAAACTTGGTGAGTGAGGCAGCACCCAAACCCAGTTGCATGGCATGCAGCTTGCCCACTTGGTCGAGGTCCACAAACAAGAGCCACGCCATCATGCGTTGCACGTACTCCAAGTCAATGTCAAACGGTTTGTCGATGTTCATGGAGCCTTGCACCCACGGTGTGCCGAGGTGCAGGTAGCGGGTGTCGCCGTAGTCAGAGAAATTGACTTCTGGGAGTTCGAGTTTTTTCTTGGTTGCCATGGTGTGGTGGGTGATTTTTTATTCCGCCATGCCTTCGACCACAAAACGCACGCGCTTGTTGCCCTGCCATTCATCCGCTTCTAAGCGAAAGGCCAAATGCGCCAGCGCGGGCAAGGGTTCCACACGGCCAAACCAAATGCCATCCACGGGCTGTCCGTGGTGGCGCAGTTTGAGGGCCAAATGTTTCTCGCCCACCAAGCGTTGACTCACCACCTCGACCTCTTCACTGAAGGTGGGCGGCGCAAAGCCTTGGCCCCAGACCTCGCGCGCCAAGGTGTCGGCCAACTCGGGGCGGCGGTATTCGGGCAGCAAGGGGCCATCGGTTTCTAAACGACGTTGCAAGGTGGCGTCGTCCAACCACTCTTGCGCCACGCGTTGCAAGGCTTCTTCAAAGGTGGCGAGGTGGTCTTCTTCCAAGGTGCAACCCGCCGCCATGGCGTGGCCCCCAAAGCGCAGCAACACGCCGGGGTGACGTTTGGCCACCAAGTCGAGCGCATCACGCAAATGAAAGCCGGGAATCGAGCGACCTGAGCCTTTGAGTTCATGGCCCTTGCCCGACGCTTGGCTGGGCGCAAACACAAAGGTGGGACGGTGGTGCAAGTCTTTGAGCTTGGCCGCCACGATGCCGACCACGCCTTCGTGGAAGTCGGGGTCGAACACACACAGGGCTGACGGCGGTTCTTCCTCGGGATCAAACATGTCTTGTGCAAGTTCGAGCGCTTGCGCGCGCATGTCGCCTTCAATCTCGCGGCGCTCACGGTTGATGCGGTCGAGCTGCGTGGCGAGTTCGGTGGCGCGGCCCACGTCGTCCGTCGTCAGGCATTCAATACCGAGGGTCATGTCTGACAAACGGCCTGCGGCGTTGATGCGCGGCCCCACGGCAAAGCCAAAATCTTGCGAGGTGCATTTCTCGCTGGTGCGGCCAGCAGCCGCAAACAAGGCGGTCATGCCCGCTGGCATCTGGCCCTTGCGCACACGCGCCAAACCTTGCGCCACCAAGCGGCGGTTGTTGGCGTCGAGCTTGACCACGTCAGCCACCGTGCCCAGTGCGACGAGTGGCAACAGGGTGTCGAGCTTGGGTTGCTGTTCCGCCGAGAACACCCCGCGCTTGCGCAACTCCGCACGCAAGACGAGCAGCACATAAAACATCACGCCCACGCCCGCGAGCGCTTTGCTTTCAAACGCGCAGCCGGGTTGGTTGGGGTTCACCATGGCATCGGCCTCGGGCAACACCGCCGCAGGCAAGTGGTGGTCGGTGACGAGCACTTGCAAACCCAGCGCACGCGCACGGGCCACACCCTCCACACTGGCAATGCCGTTGTCCACGGTGATCAGCGCATCGGCACCGCTGGCTTTGACACGCTCGGCAATGGGCGGCGTCAGGCCATAGCCATCCACCACGCGGTCGGGCACGATATAGCTCACCTGTTTGGCGCCCAGCAAGCGCAGGCCACGCAGGGCCACAGCACAGGCGGTGGCACCGTCGCAGTCGTAGTCGGCCACGATACAAAGTTTTTTATTGGCAGCCATGGCGTCGGCCAACAACACCGCCGCAGCGTCAATGCCTTTGAGCCCCTTCGGGCCTGTGGGGGGCAAGAGGTTGGCCAAGGAGGCGTCGAGCGTGGCGGCGTCTTGAATGCCTCGCGCGGCATAGAGGCGTGCCAGCAGCGGGTGCACACCTGCTTGCTCCAGCGCCCAGATGCTGCGTGGCGGCATGTCGCGAGGGATGAATTGCATGGGCTTAATCTTTCAAAGGCGCAGCGGCCAACACGGTGTCTAACGAAGTGGGGGCGAAGTGCGCGCGCGCGCGTTGCCAAAGCGTTGGCTCGGCACTGTCGTACACATGAAAGTCGTCTTCACCGCACAGCACCAAACGCTGAGGTGCGCCTGCGGCCACACGGGCCAACAAGGGGGCAATGACCGTTGCATCGACCTGTTGCCACGCCTCTAACCAAGCCATGAGGTCTTGTTGCAACGCACTTTGACGCAAGGTGTCCACCACCACAGGCGCTTGGCGTGTGGACGGTGTCTCAGGCAACGCGCCCGTGCCATGGACCCAAAACGAATTGACAGTCAGGCGGCGCCCCTCATTGACGGGATGGGTGTAGAGCAGCATTTGCATTTCGTTTTGCAAACGGCGCAGCAGTTGGGCGGCAGGACTGAGTGCGCCTGCGCCGAGGTGGCTGCCCACCAGCCACGGGTCGATGTTGCGGCCAATCACACGGTCTAGCGAGGCGGTGGGCAAGTCCGCGAAGAGGGGCGATTGCGCCAGCCATTGACCGGCTTTGTAGGGGTACAGGGCAATGCCGTCTTCGGCAAAAAAGCTGTGCATGGCTTCGCGCAATTGCGCGTCGGCTGCGTCGTCGATTTGTAAATCAGCGGGATCACCCAAGGTGACTTGACCGTTGCTCACATGCCAGTTGCACAAGGTGATGAAGGCCCAATCTGTGCCGCTTATGCCCTGCTCTGCCGCCGCACGCGCAGCCCAAGGCAAGTAGCCATCGCGCACAGGCCAACCAAGGGCTTGCGCCCATGCGCGCTCATGCGGAGGCGACAAGGTGGCGAGCCAAGGGGCTGGCACCGCATCGACTTGCACGTCCACACGCTGGGCTTGGGCCAGCCATGCGCGCAGATGGGGTAACTCCATCTTGGCCAGCACCGATGCTTCGGCGCCGTGGGCCGTCCACAGCGAAAAGGGAATCAGGGTTGTGGGGCGCTCAGAATGGGTCAGCACAGAAGTCATGCCTTGATTGTCTGTGATGCGGCAACGCCCTCTCGCAAGACGGCTATCGCCCTACGGGATAATCCAGCCCACATGCAACCCACCTCCTCCAAACTCCCCTACGAATTGCTGATTGGCTGGCGTTACACGCGCGCTGGCCGTGTGGCCGGTCGCAACGGTTTTATTTCGTTCATCTCGGGCGTGTCCATGCTGGGTATTGCGTTGGGCGTGGCTGCGCTGATCATCGTGCTGAGTGTGATGAACGGTTTTCAAAAGGAAGTGCGTGACCGCATGTTGTCCGTGGTGTCACACATTGAGTTACTCGCCCCAGGTGGCGAAGGCTTTGCGGATGTGAACGCGCTCATGGCTCAGGCCAAACACAACCCGCAAGTGGTGGCTGCCGCCCCGTTCGTGTCGCAGCAAGCGTTGATGGCGCGAGGCGAGGACATGCGCGGTGCATTGGTGCGCGGCATTGCGCCCGAGCTAGAAACTCAAGTGAGTGATTTCACGCTGCAAATCCCCCCGCAGGTCCGCGCCACCTTGCAGCCCGGCAGCTTCAATGTGGTGTTGGGCGGCGAGCTGGCGATGGCGATGGGCGTGCAGGTGGGCGACGCCATCACCCTGATTGCACCCGGTGGGCAAGTCACGCCCGTTGGCGTGATGCCACGCTTGAAGCAACTGCATGTGTCTGGTGTTTTTGAATCGGGCCATTACGAATACGACGCCACCTTGGCGCTGCTCCACATGGAGGATGCGCAGCGCATCTTCCGCCTTGAAGCGCCCAGCGGTGTGCGTTTGAAAATCAAAGACAGCCAACAAGCCGGCAGCGTGGCCTCGGAGCTGTCGTTAGAACTGGGCCCGGATGTGATCGTGCGTGACTGGACGCGTCAAAACCGCACTTGGTTTGCAGCCGTTCAGGTGGAAAAACGCATGATGTTCATCATCCTCACCCTCATCGTGGCGGTGGCCGCGTTCAACCTCGTCACCACCTTGGTGATGACGGTGACGGACAAACGCGCCGACATCGCCATCTTGCGCACGCTGGGCGCTAGCCCGTCCAGCATCATGGCCATCTTCGTGGTGCAAGGCGCCACGGTCGGGGTGCTGGGCACCTTGGGTGGCTTGCTGCTGGGCCTCTCGGTGGCGTTCAACATCGATGTGATCGTGCCGGCGATTGAGCATCTGCTTGGTGCGAGTTTCTTGCCCCACGACATCTACCTCATCAGCCGCATGCCCAGCGACCCGCAAGCTGGCGACATTTGGCCCATCACGATCATCTCGTTGGTGTTGGCCTTCCTCGCCACCCTGTACCCCAGTTGGCGTGCCAGCCGCGTCAACCCAGCCCTTGCCTTGCGCTACGAATGAGGCAACACATGACGCACACACCTGTCCTCACGGCCCACCACATCAGCCGACGCTTCAGCGAAGGGGCGCTGGATGTGACCGTGCTCAACAACGTCAACTTGTCCGTCAACGCAGGCGAAACATTGGCCATCATCGGCTCCTCTGGCTCGGGCAAAAGCACCCTGCTGCACGTGTTGGGCGGCTTGGATGTGCCCAGCGCGGGTCATGTGTCTTTGATGGGCCAACCCTTGGCAGGCTTGAGCGCTGCCGCTTTGGGTGACTTGCGTAACCAACACCTCGGCTTTGTCTATCAGTTCCACCACCTGCTGCCCGAGTTCAGCGCGCTCGACAACGTGGCCATGCCGCTGTGGATTCGACGCATGGACCGTGCTGCTGCCAGCGCCCAAGCCTGCGCCATGCTGCAAGCGGTGGGCTTAGGCCATCGACTGCACCACCGTCCAGCAGAACTCTCCGGTGGCGAGCGCCAGCGTGTGGCGATTGCCCGCGCTTTGGTGACGCGCCCTGCTTGTGTGCTGGCCGACGAACCCACGGGCAACCTAGACCGCCACACCGCAGATCAGGTGTTTGCGTTGATGCTGCAACTCGCGCGCGAGCACAACACCGCCTTTGTGCTGGTCACGCACGACCATGCGTTGGCCGCACGCTGCGGCCGTCAATTGGAATTGAATCTGGGTCAGCTCGGCGAGCGTCTCCAGCGCGCTTGAACAAGGTCTGCGAAGTCTTGATGTGGATCGACACCCACTGCCACCTTGACGCTGCCGAGTTTGACCACGACCGTGCAGCGGTGCACCAGCGCACACGGGCAGCCGGTGTGGCCGCCTGCGTGATTCCGGCGGTCGAAGCCGCCAACTTTGAGGCCGTGCGCGTGCTGGCCCATGCGCAACAAGACGCTTATGCGTTAGGCATCCATCCCTTGTTCACCCCATCGGCCACCGAGGGGCATTTGGCGCAACTCGACGCGGCGCTGCACACCCACCGTCACGACACGCGATTGGTCGCCGTCGGTGAGATAGGTTTGGATGGCTTTGTGCCCGAGCTCAACACACCCGAAGCCTTGTCCAAACAACAACAGTTCTACAAAGCCCAGCTCCAAATTGCGCAGCGTCACCAATTGCCAGTGATCTTGCATGTGCGCCGCAGCGCTGACTGGCTGCTCAAGGGCTTGCGCGAGACGCCTGTGGCAGGCGGCATCGCCCACGCGTTCAATGGCAGCATGCAACAAGCGCAAGCCTTCATCGCGCTGGGTTTCAAACTTGGGTTTGGCGGTGCCCTGACCTATGCGCGTGCTTTGCAGCTGCGCCGTTTGGCCACCGAACTGCCACTCTCGGCCCTTGTGTTGGAAACCGATGCCCCTGACATACCTCCGCATTGGCTCTACACCACCGCCGAGCAACGCAAGGCGGGCCATGCACAAGGTCGCAACGAACCAGCCGAGTTGCCACGCATCGCCCGCGTGTTGGCCGATTTAAGAGGCATCTCTGTGGACGAACTCGCCGCCGTCACCAGCGCCAATGCGCGCGCGGCCTTGCCCCGCCTACAATGAGGCGGTGACCTCATCGATCCTCAACGCCGACTTGCACTGTCACTCCGTGGTTTCGGATGGCACGCTCACACCTGAGCAATTGGCCGCGCGCGCCAAAGCCAACGGTGTCGAGTTATGGGCCTTGACCGACCATGACGAAGTCGGGGGTCAAGATCGCGCGCTGGCAGCAGCACACGCCAACGGCATGAAGTACCTCACGGGCGTGGAAATCTCCGTCACCTTCGCGCAAAAAACCGTGCACATCGTGGGCCTTGGATTTGACGCACACAACGAGCCACTCGTTGCAGGCCTGCACAAAACCCGTGGCGGCCGCAGCGAACGCGCCCAAGAAATGGCGGAAGGCTTGGCCAAGGTCGGCATTCACGGCGCCTATGAAGGCGCACTCAAATTCGTAGGCAATCCCGAACTGATTTCCCGCACCCACTTCGCCCGCTTTCTTGTCGAAACCGGCGTGTGCCAAGACACATCCGAAGTGTTCCGTCGCTTTTTGACCGAGGGCAACCCCGGCTTTGTGCCGCACCGCTGGGCCTCGCTCAAAGACGCGGTGCAATGGATTGTGCAAGCCCAAGGCATGGCCATCATCGCCCACCCTGCGCGTTACGGTTTCACACCGAACGAAGAATTTGCGCTCTTCACCGAATTCAAAAACTATGGCGGTCAAGGCGTAGAAGTGGTCACGGGCAGCCACACGAGTGCCGAGTATGTGACCTACGCGGACATGGCCCAAGAGTTTGACTTGTTTGCTTCACGCGGCAGTGATTTCCACAGCCCCACCGAGAGCCGCATCGACCTCGGTGTCCTGCCTTGGCTTCCCGGTCAGCTGACCCCCGTCTGGGAAGCGCTGGCTGATCGCATTCAATAACTCGACGCCAGTGCCCACGTGGCCTGCATCGCCACACGCACAAATTCATCGCGCACACGTTCATGGCTCAGTTTCTTCAAGTACATCCAGACAACCCGCAACCGCGCTTGCTCAAACAAGCCGTGTCGCTGCTCGAGCGCGGCGGCATCGTGGCGGTGCCCACCGATTCCAGCTACGCCTTGGTGTGCCACCTCGACGACAAAGCCGCAGTCGAGCACATGCGCCGCATCCGCCAAGTAGACGACAAACACCACCTCACCCTGTTGTGTCGCGACCTGTCCGAGCTGGCCAATTACGCCAAGGTGGACAACCGTCAATACCGCCTGCTCAAGGCGGCCACACCCGGGGCTTACACCTTCATCTTGGAAGCCACCAAGGAAGTGCCGCGTCGTGTCAGCCATCCACAGCGCAAAACGATTGGCCTGCGTGTGCCACAGAATAAAACCCTGTTGGACTTGCTCGAACTCCACGGCGCGCCGCTGCTGGCGACCACGCTCATTGCGCCGGGCGAGACCGACCCCATGAACGACGCCGAAGACATTCGCGACCGCTTTGAGCATGAGCTCGCCGCCGTCATCGACGCTGGCGCTTGTCCCTTGGCACCGACCACCGTGGTTGACCTGACCCCCATGGATGGCGGGGGCGACCCTGAAGTCATCCGAGAAGGGCGTGGCCCACTGAGCACTTTGGGCCTCTGAGCGACAATCACGCCGTGAATTTTCCTGACCTGATCCAAACCATTCTGATTTACGGCTTGCCCGTGGTGTTTGCCATCACGCTGCACGAAGCCGCGCACGGCTATGTGGCTCACCGCCTAGGCGACAACACGGCATGGATCATGGGGCGTGTGACGTTGAACCCCATGTCACACATCGACCCCATGGGCACGCTGGTCATGCCCATCGTGTTGTTCTTGGCGACAGGCGGCAATTTCTTGTTTGGCTACGCACGCCCAGTGCCAGTCAATTTTGGCCATTTGAACCACCCCAAGCGCGACATGATTTGGGTCGCCTTGGCGGGTCCCGCCATCAATTTTGTGCAAGCCTTCTTGTGGGCCTTTGCCATGTACGGTCTGATTGCAGCAGGTGTGGAGGAGCGCTACTTCATCGAAGTCTGCAAGGCCGGCGTGAAAGTCAATGCGGTGATGTTTGCCTTCAATCTGTTTCCACTGCCGCCGCTCGATGGCGGCCGCATCTTGGTCGGCTTGTTGCCTTGGAAGCAAGCCGTGTGGCTGTCTCGCATTGAGCCCTACGGCTTTTACATCGTGATGGCCTTGGTGGTCTTGAAAGTCGTCGACACCTTGTGGATGGCGCCCATCATGACCCTGACCTTTGAGTTGTTGAGCCTCATGCTCAGCCCGTTTGAATTTTTACTGAAGCCTTGAACATGAAAGAACGCGTTCTCTCCGGCATGCGCCCCACGGGTGCTTTGCATTTGGGTCACTACCATGGCGCTCTAAAAAACTGGGTCCGCCTGCAATCCGAGATGGATTGCTTTTACTTTGTGGCCGACTGGCACGCCCTCACGACCCACTATGAAAACCGCGAGGTGATCGAGAAGAACGTGTATGAAATGGTGATCGACTGGCTGGCCGTGGGACTGGACCCCCATGCCTGCACCATCTTCTTGCAAAGCCGTATTCCAGAGCACGCGGAACTGTTCACGCTCTTGGCCATGGGCACACCCCTAGGCTGGCTGGAGCGCGTGCCCACCTACAAAGATCAACAAGAAAAGCTCAAGGACAAAGACTTGGCCACCTATGGCTTCTTGGGCTATCCACTGCTGCAAGCCGCCGACATCTTGATTTACAAAGCCAAGCATGTGCCGGTGGGCGAAGACCAAGCCAGCCATGTGGAGTTGACCCGCGAAGCGGCGCGCCGCTTCAACCACCTGTATGGCCGTGAAATCAACGCCGAAGCCAAGGTGCAAATGTCCTTGGCGAAGTTGCCCAAAGACAGCGTCAAACGTTTTGAAAAATCGCGCAAGGCCTACCAAGAAACAGGCGATGCCAAAGCCATGGAAGGCGCACTGGGCTACATCACCGCTGCACCAGAACTCGACGAGCAAGACCGCGAACGCTTGAATGGTTACTTCAAAGGCACAGGCAAAATCATCTTGCCCGAGCCACAGGCCCTGTATACCGAAGCCAGCAAGCTACCGGGCTTGGACGGCGCCAAGATGAGCAAAAGTTACAACAACGCCATTGCCATCCGTGAAGACCGCGCCACGATTGAGCACAAGGTCAAACGCATGCCCACCGACCCCGCACGGCAAAAACGCACCGATGTCGGCGACCCCGAGAAATGCCCAGTTTGGCAATTCCACAAGGTTTACAGCGATGAGGGCCAACGCCAATGGGTCGCCCAAGGCTGCAAAACGGCGGGCATTGGCTGCTTGGACTGCAAGCAACCCATCATCGAAGCGATTTTGCGAGAGCAACAACCCATGCTCGAACGCGCAGAGCCTTACATCTCGAACCCAAAAATTGTGCGCGACATCGTCGATGCAGGTACTGAAAAAGCTCGCATCACGGCCAGAGAAACCATGCGGGATGTTCGAACCGCCATGGGATTAAATTATTAAAATGGGGCTAAACTACTAATATTGCTAGAGGAGTAATAAAAATGAGTATGTACATCATTGATGACCATCCATTGGTTCGTCAAGCCATTGCCATGTTGCTGCGTCGTATGCGCCCCGCATCGAAAGTCATCGAATTGGAAAAGTTCAGCGAATTGCAAGCTGCCATCATCAAAAACGGTGAGCCTGAGTTGTTTGTGCTGGACTTGTTGCTGCCAGGCGTGAAAGGTACATCGGCCGTCAAAGACACCAAAGCCATGTATGCCAACGTGCCATTGGCCGTGATTTCATCCATGCCCGCTGGCGAAGCGGAAGAGACATGCATTGAGGCTGGTGCAGACATCTACATCGAGAAGTCCTCCCCTGCGAACGAGATTTCTGCGGCTATCCAAGGCCTATTTGCGGCTGAAAACGGCGATGAAGAAGTGGCCGCCCCCGTCGGTGAAACCAAACTCTCCAAGCGCCAAAAGCAACTGATCGTCATGTTGGACCGCGGCTTGAGCAACCGAGACATTGCGTCCGAATTGGACATCAGCGAGCACACGGTGAAGGTTCACCTGTGGCGCTTGTTCCGTCGCTTGGATGTGAAAAGCCGTACACAAACGCTGCACTTTGCACGGATGAACGGCTTGTTGTAAGCCGACACCATCTCCACCCAATCAAAAACCCCCGTGAGAAATTCACGGGGGTTTTTTATTGGGCGACTTAGATGCTGTCAAGGCGAGGCTTGCAAGGTGTCACGCACCATCAAGTTCAAACCCTTGCTGCCCGGTTTGACGGGGCTCAGGCTCACCCCAAAGTCGCCCGCTTGGGGCACTGCTTGACCCGTCTTGGAAATACGCACACGCACCGTCACCTCCTCCATGCTGGAGAGCTTCACGTTGGGGTTCATGGCCGTGCTGTCGTCGAGCACAAAGTCCAAAGGTAGCTTGTCTGCGGTGGTGCGCACAATCGCCACCGGCATGCGCGAGCCAGTCACAGCCGTGGCATAGACAAACACCGTGTCTGTTGGGGCGACCAAGCCTTTGAGTTCATTGACCAAAGTCACACGCCCACTGATGCTGGTGGTTGCCGTGCCAGCCGCTTGGGTTGGCTGGGTGCCAGCGGCACGTGGCGGAATCGCAGGCAAACCCATTTTGTCGCGCGCTTCGGCAATCGCGCGGTCTAGCTCAGGCGCATCTGGCGAATCAGCGGGCACCACCTCGCGGGCACGCTCCCAAAAACGCAGGGCCGAGCGAAAGTTCATCTCGGCATACGAGGCACTGCCGGCTAAAAACAAGGCATTCAGATGATGCGGGTCTGCCGTCAGCACGCGTTGGATGATGGCCCACGGTTCGCCTGCAAAACTCCCACCATTCTTTTGCGCCAAGACTTCGGCGCGCTCAATCGACAAGTTGTCGTCACGACTCATTGCCAAGGCTTTGCCCAAGGCCTCCGCGGACTCCTCAAACAGGCCACGGGCACGTTGGACGCGCCCAAGCATGACCCAGCCCTCCATGCTGTTGGGTTCATCTTGCAAGCGACGGGTTAAGGCGGTCGCCATTTCGCTCAACTTCTCGGGGGTCATTTCGGCGGATGCATCCACCCCTTGTTTCAAGGCCAGCGGGTCCAAAGCAGCTGGCTCGCCCAACACGCTGTACATCAACAGGGAGGAGACCGGCACCAC
Organism: uncultured Burkholderiales bacterium; assembly: GCA_903886485.1. GTDB lineage: Bacteria > Pseudomonadota > Gammaproteobacteria > Burkholderiales > Burkholderiaceae_C > Limnohabitans. The sequence continues at coordinate 233,387 of CAISMH010000017.1, read as the reverse complement.
CAACACCAACAAAGCAATGCCCCACCAAGGCTTGTGCCACACCACTGGGGAAGCCGCTGGATGCGCGACTTCAGACACAGAAGGTTGAACCCAGTCATCCGTGCCCACGTCATCCAACAAACGCTGCGACAGTTCATCACGTGCGGCCTTGAGCTCTTCGTAGTTCAAATTGCCCATCACATATTCGCGATCTAACTCCACCATGTGGTCACGGTAGACCGCAGCGTTGGCTTTGGCTGGGTCGTTGGCCGCTTCAGCTTGGTGCGCTGCCAAGCGTGCGCCTTGTTGCGAGCCGCGCCAAAGCGCCAGACTCAACACGACCAGCACCACAGCCATCATGGCCAGGGCAATACTTATAAAAGCGAGTGCGGGATTCACATCAACCTTTCAACAATTGCTTGGCGCGCGCACGCGCCTCATCGCTCAACGCAGCAGGCGCAGACAAGGCACGGCGCTGACGCAAATACACACCCAGAAAAATAGCCGCGACCAGCAACAACAAGAACGGTCCAAACCACAACACCCACGTCAAAGGTTTGACCTCTGGGCGATACAGCACAAAGTCGCCATAACGCGCCACGAGGAAATCCTTGATCTCTTGGTCCGACTTGCCCGCACGGATCAGCTCGCGCACTTCTTGGCGCAAGTCGTCGGCCAGCTCGGCATGTGAGGAAGCCAAGGATTCGTTTTGACACACCAAGCAGCGCAGCTCTTGCGAAATGTCAACCAGACGCGCTTCGAGTTGGGGGTCTTCGGCCATCGGTGCGGCCTCTCGGTTGGTGTTGCGCGGCTCTGCCGCCAAGACCGGAGCGCACAGGACCGACACCGCCACACTCAGCGCCAATGCGGCATGCACCACGAGGCGTTTCATGATTTGTTCAACTCCATCACCAAGGGCAAAATTTTCTCAGCCAACAAGGCAGGCGATACGGCGCCTACATGCTTGTAGCGAATCACACCCGCTTTGTCGATGACGTAGGTTTCAGGCACGCCATAGACGCCATAGTTGATGCCCACACGACCATCCAGATCCATGACCGAAGTCACATAGGGGTTGCCATGACGCTGGAGCCACACTTGGCTGCGCTCACGTGCCAATTGCAATTTCGTTTCAAACGCAGCCTTGTAGGCATCGTCTTGCGGTTGAATTTCTTTGTAGCTCAAACCCACAATCGGCAATTGATTTTTGTCGGCAAACGCGACCAACACGGGATGTTCTTCGCGACACGCCACACACCAAGTGGCCCACACGTTGAGCATCCAAACTTTGCCCGCCATGTCGGCAGGCGAGAACTTGGTGTCACCCGCCAAGGTGAATAGGCTGAAAGCAGGGGCGGGCTTGCCAATCAAGGGGGATGGGATTTCTCGCGGGTCACGCTTCAAACCAACAGCCAAGAACACCACCAACCCGATGAACAGCACCAGCGGTATCAATACTTTTTTCATTTGCGGTATCTCCGATCCAGTGCCGCGAAGACGCCGCCCAGCACCATCAGCAACACCCCACCCCACAGCCAAGGCACAAAGGGTTTGTAGTACACACGCATGCTCCACTCGGTACGTGCATCATCCAGCGGATCACCCAGCGAGACATACAAGTCGCGCATGAAGCCCGAGTCAATGCCCGCTTCGGTCATGGGCATGGCCGACGAGAAGTAGCGACGCTTTTCTGGTTGCAAAATTTCAATCACCTTGTCGTTGCGCAGCACCTGCACATCGGCACGCACCGCCTTGTAGTTAGGACCGCGCACCTCGTCGAGTGAATTCAAGCGGAAGGTGTAGGGCGCGATGGTGACCACATCCCCAATTTGCATACGCACGTCGCGCTCGACCTCGTAGCACTTCACACCGGTCACGCCAATGACCAACACCGCCATGCCAAAGTGGGCGATGTGTTGCCCCCAAAACGATGCACCAATGCGTCCCGGCTTGCTCACACGCTCCAGCACTTGTTGTGCGGTGCCCAAAGCCACCCAGCAGCCCAAGAACAAACCAAATGCTGCACCCAGCGACCAGCCACCCAACACAAAGGGCAGGAGCACCGCCAGCACCACAGCGCCGACAAACGTCCAGCGCAACTTACGTGCGATGTCACGCACATGGGCCTCACGCCAACGCGCCACAGAGCCAGGAATCATGAGGAACACAGTCGGCACCAACAACGGCGCAAAAACCGCATTGAAATACGGTGGGCCCACCGATAACTTGCCCAAGTTGAGCGCATCAATGATGAGTGGGTAAATCGTGCCCAACAACACCGCAGCCGTGGCCACCACCAGCAGCACACTGTTGGCCAGCAAGAACGACTCGCGTGACACCAACTCCATGCGCCCACCCAAGGCCACACGCGGCGCACGCCAAGCAAACAGCGTGAGCGATGCGCCCACCACCACGGCCAAGAAAATCAACACAAACACACCACGCTTGGGGTCTGACGCAAAGGCGTGAACCGATGTCAACACGCCCGAACGCACCAAAAACGTCCCCAACAACGACAGTGAGAACGCCGCAATCGCCAGCAATACCGTCCAGGCTTTGAAGCTGCCGCGTTTCTCGGTCACCATCAGCGAATGAATCAAGGCTGTGCCCACCAACCAAGGCATCAGTGACGCGTTTTCAACGGGGTCCCAAAACCACCAGCCGCCCCAACCCAGTTCGTAATACGCCCACCAAGAACCGAGGCCAATACCAAAGGTCAAGAACGTCCAAGCCACCACGGTCCAAGGGCGCGACCAACGCGCCCATGCGGCGTCCAAACGGCCACTCATCAAAGCCGCAACCGCAAATGCAAACGCCACGGACATGCCGACATAGCCCATGTAGAGCATGGGTGGGTGAATCACCAAGCCCGGGTCTTGCAACAGTGGGTTCAAGTCGCGCCCGTCCATGGCCGCAGGCAACAAACGCTCAAACGGGTTGGAGGTGGTCAAGATGAACAACAAAAAACCCACAGAAATTAAACCCAAGACGCCGATCACACGCGCCACCATGTCGAGTGGCAAGCTGCGCGAGAACAAGGCCACAGCCACCGTCCACACAGACAGCAGCAGCACCCAGAGCAACAACGAGCCTTCGTGACCGCCCCACACCGCAGCGAACTGGTAGGGCTTAGGCAACAAGGAGTTGGAGTGCTGCGAGACATAGAGCACGGAAAAATCATTGCTCAAAAACGACGCGGCCAGAGCACCAAATGCCAAAGCCACTAAGGCAAATTGCAAACCTGCCGTGGGTCGTGCCAGCGATTGAAGCGTGACTTGCATTTGCGGCTTGCGCACCAACGTACCTGCGATCGGCAAGACACCTTGCAGCACAGCCACCACGGCAGCCAAGATGAGCGCGAAATGACCAAGTTCTGGAATCATGGGTTACCTTTGAGCGTCTGCGCCGCTTTTGCCGCCGCGGCTTGATCCATGGCATGTTTGGCTTCAGGGGGCATGTAGTTTTCATCGTGCTTGGCCAACACCTCGCTGGCGACAAACAAACCGTCCTCCCCTAACTTGCCTTGCGACACCACGCCTTTGCCTTCTTTGAACAAATCGGGCAACAAGCCCACGTAAGACACGGGCATTTCATTCACCGTGTCAGTGATGACAAAGCGAACCGTGTTGCCATCACGCACCACACTGCCCTCCTTCACTATGCCACCTGCGCGGAAGGTGCGCCCCTTGGGGGCCTCCCCTTGACTCACCTGCGTGGGCGTGAAAAAGAACACCAAGTTGCTTTGGAAAGCATTCAACACAAAAGCAGCGGCCGCGCACAGCACCACAAGGCCTGCGGCGATCAGTGCCAATCGTTTGGTTCTAGGTTTCATCACATCCATTCCTCAGCAGGCGGCTCATCAGCCAAGCATTGGGCCACAGCCTGTTCAGCCTTGAGCTGTGCAAGGGTTTGACGATGCGCCCAACGCGCTTGCCACACTTCAAGCGCGAGCAACAAGGCCGTCACCCCCACGCTGCCCCAGACATAAACCGCATAGCCGCCCATGGCCCAAAACTCAGCCCAGTTCTGCCACTTCATGCCTTCACCTCGTCGAGTGCGCGCACCCAAGCCGTGTGGCTTTCACGCTGCAAGATGAGCGTACGCACGCGGTAGAGCACCAATGCGATGGTGTAAAACCAAAACGCCAATGCCATGAGCAACATGCTCCACAGCATGACCTCCGCCATGCTCGGGGCTTTGGTGAGAGAAACCGACGCACCTTGGTGCAGCGTGTTCCACCACTTCACAGAAAAATAAATGATGGGCACGTTGATGGCGCCCACTATCGCGATCAAGGCGCCTGCGCGGTCGCTGCGACGCGTGTCGTCAATGGCCGAGGTCAGCGCGATGTAGCCCAAATACAAGAAAAACAAAATCAACTCGGAAGTCAGCCGCGCATCCCACACCCACCAAGCGCCCCACATGGGCTTGCCCCAAAGCGCACCAGTCCACAACGACAAGAAGGCAAACAAGGCACCGGTCGGCGCCAAAGCACGGGTCATCATGCCGGACAGACGCGTGTTGAAGGTCAGACCTAAGACGCTCCAAAATGCCATCGCCAAATAAATGACCATGGACATCCAAGAGGCAGGCACATGCACAAAGATGATGCGGTAGCCCTCGCCTTGCTGAAAGTCAGTCGGCGCGACAGCAAAGCCCAGCCAGAGGCCTGCCACCATGAGCAGCGTGGCCAAGACCGCAAACCAAGACCACGCCCGCCCCGCCAAACCATAAAAGGCTTGTGGTGCCGCGTAGTGAAACCAATTGATATTTTTCATAAACCTTACTTCATGGCCTTAATCAGTGAGCGCCGTTACTCCAGCGCAATTCTCAGCGCCGCAGCGCATGCCAGCGGACTGAAGAACGCTGCCGGTAAAAGCATGGCCATCAAAATTGAAAAGTGCGCTTGTGTGCCCAAACCACTTGCTTGGGCCTCGACCGCACCAGCGCCAAACACCAACACGGGAATGAACAAAGGCAAGACCAACAGCGACAACAGCACACCGCCGCCGCGCACCCCCAGCGTCAACGCAGCACCAATGCCGCCCACCAAAGACAGGATCGGCGTCCCCAACAACAAGCTCAATGTCAGGGTGACCAAGGCCTCTGCCGAGAGGTCAAATTGCAAGCCAAGGACCGGGGCCAATAATACCAACGGCACCCCCGAGACCAACCAGTGCGCCAAGAGTTTGGCACTGATGAGCCAGGGCATGGACACGGGCGACAAAGCCATTTGTTCCAAAGTGCCATCACGGTAATCGGCTTCAAACAAACGCTGCAAAGCCAGCATGCTCGACAGCAAGGCGCCCACCCACAACACCCCAGGCGCCACGAGGCGCAGCGTGTTCAGCTCAGGGCCAATGCCCAACGGGAACAACGCGGCCACCACCACAAAGAAAAACACCGCCGTCAACACCTCGCTTTTGCGGCGCAGAGCCAAGCGCAAGTCGCGTCGCAACACGGCCATGAAGGCTTGGGCGTTCATGCCGCACCCTTCAATCGGTAAGTGGACATATCCACCTGGGTGCCATCGCCATGCGTGAGCGCGACGGGCTGGTGGCTGGTGAACAGCACCATGCCACCTTGGGAGAGATGATTGGCCATGAGGGCACGCAAACCATCCACAGCTTTTACATCCAAAGCCACGAAAGGTTCATCCAAGATCCATAAAGTCGCTTGACTGGCCAGCAAACGCGCCAAGGCCGTGCGACGCTTTTGGCCTTGCGACATCACACGCAGCGGCAAATGTTCACGCCCACGCAATCCCATGCGGGCGAGCGCGTCCATAGCTCGTGGCTGCGTCAACGTGCGTCCCGCGATGGCTGCATCTGACAACAGATTTTCGAGTGCCGTGAGATCTTCTTTGAGCGACAAATCGTGACCCAAATAAAACAAAGCGGCGCGATAAGCCGTTGGGTTATGCCGGATGTTTTGCTCTTGCCAACACACCTCTCCTGCATCTGCAGGCGACAAACCACAGACCATGCGCAGCAAACTGGTTTTGCCCACGCCGTTGTCGCCTTCTAGGTGCAAGGCTTGGCCCGCCTGCACATGGAAGTTGACATCGGCAAACAAGGGCTTGTTGCCGCGACTGCATGAGAGATGAGAGACGCGCAGCATGGTTTAAATGAAGGTCCCTGCGCAGGTGAGCACTTGACCACCCGTACTCATCTTGAAACGCGCAATGCCTGCGCTGCGGGTGGTGTTGACGCCACCGAGGTCGAGCTTACGGATGCCGCGTTCACGCAAGGCCTCTATGCCTTTCCACAAAATTAAATTGTGCGCATGCAAATCGCGGCCTGCATCGCTAGTCCAACCGACTTGGTAGGTGGCTGCTTGACCGTGAATCAAAAACATCATCCCCGCCACACGGTCGCGCCCCACATCCGCGCGCAGGGTCAAAATGGTTTGGCTAGGTTGTTGACGCGATGGCACATACAAATCGAAAAAATGCAACGGTAAGCCGTGGAGGCCGCGTTGCTCGCGCTGCTGCATCTCTGCGTCGAGCAGCCAGCGGTATTGGCCTGCGTTGGTTCCCACACGGTGGATGGTGAGCGCCGAATTTTCCGCGCCCCCTAGTCGATGACGCCAGCGTTTGTCTAACTGCGCACGCAGGGCTTCCATGGGCTGCGTGAGGTCTAGCATCACGGTGCTATGGCCAGTCATGACACGGCGCCAGCGCGACAACCCCAGCTCTGGAGTCACCGCCTCTTCTGGTGTGACGGCCACCACACGCAAGTTTTTCAATGGGATGGTGTGCTTCAAGGCTTTGTAAACCAGTGCCTTTTGCGCCCCCGACATGGGTTGCAACCAGACAGGCCCCAGAGAGCACAACGCCATGTGGGCCAGCCCCCCGATGAATCGACGCAAGATGAATTGGGCCAGCGCCACAGGCGCACCGTCTTGCTCGACATACGCGCGCAACACGCCCACACCCAGCATCTTCATGCAAGCGCCATAGGCCCAGTCTTGCTGCAAGGGGGCTGCAGCAGCGGCATGGTGTGCATCCCACTCCTGGTGGGTGAGGGTGTCCCAGTCGACCTTCATGCGCCTAAAATCCTCGCACCATGCTGAACAAACTTCGCCTTCGCAGACAAGCGCAAACCGTGATGGGCCATCGCTTGGATGAACCACGCCCCACGCTCATGTTGGTGGTGTGGGCGTTTGTGTACGTGGGGCTGCCCTTGATCGTGGTGAGCAGTGGTGTGGACTTGCTGATCCAGCAAATCACAGGCAACTGCACCGGCTTTTGGTGCTGGTTTTAAGTCAAAGACCATCGTCATCTTTCGCTCAACCCTCAGCGGGGCACAGCACAAGGCCCCGTGATGTTGATGCGAACTTTTTTACCCTGAAATTCAATGTCGCTGAAAGCGGACACCACCACCGTGGCCTGATCAATGCGAATTTCAGACTCCGCTCCCGTCACTTTGTGCTTACGAAACGCGCCCATTTCTTTGGGCGTCGTCAAGTTCTTGCCCGAGAACTCCTCGGTCGCCAAGCTGCTGGCTTGCACCAAGTAAGGCGGGGCACCGTTCATCTTGAGAAAAATATTTTTGCCCATGGATTGAATTTCAATCACCACTTTTTGGGGCTTGAGTTTGAGGTCGTCCAGAGCGGGGATCACGCCCTCCACCTCGCACGGCATTTTGAAGGTTTGAGCCCATGCAGTGGTTGAACTCAATGTCAGCCCCAAAAGGGCGGCACACAGCAAACGGATGGGGCTTGGTTTCATGGTGCTCATTCTAAGAAGTTGCATCTGTTTTTCGATGAATCACCCGTTGGGCGCGGTAAATACCGGAATGGCCTGAGCAGACGTAACTCATGACACACGCTAACGCGGCAAACACGCCCAGGTCGGCACCGAACAGTTCCATCGCCATCAAGGTCGAGGCAATGGGCGTGTTGGCCGCCCCCGCAAACACAGCGACAAAGCCCACCGCAGCCATCAGCCCAAAAGGCACATCGAAGAGTGGGGCCAGCGCATTGCCAAGTGTTGCGCCGATGTAGAAAAGTGGCGTTACCTCGCCGCCTTTGAAGCCAGCACCCAATGACGCCACGGTGAAGACCATCTTGCCCAGAAAGTCTGTTGGGGCAAGGGGGTGCGTGAAAGACTCGACCATCACAGGAATGCCCAAGCCAATGTAGCGGTCAAAGTTCCCCCCCATCACCACGGCGGCAATCACAGCACCACCCAGCAAAGGGCGCAGTGGTGCATAGGCGATGTACTTTTTCATCAACCCACTCAAGGCGTGCGTGCTGTCAGCAAATACCTTGCCTGCCAAGCCAAACAGCGCACCCGCCATCACCATCACGACCAACAACCACGCGGTCACGTTAGGCACCGTGGCGAATTCATAGTGCGTGTGCTGAATACCCCACCACAAGCCCACTTGGTCAGCCGTCACAGCGGCTATCAAACAGGGCAGCAAAGCGTCAAAGCGCATGCGACCTATCGCCAAAACCTCCAACGCAAACACAGCACCTGCCAAAGGCGTGCCGAACACCGAAGCAAAACCAGCACTGATCCCCGCCATCAACACCATGCGACGGTCCACGTGCTTGAGCTTGAAAAAATGCGTGAGTTGATCCGCCAACGCGCCACCCATTTGCACCGCAGTGCCTTCGCGCCCCACGGAAGCACCAAACAAATGCGAGATGACGGTGCCGCCCAAGACGAGGGGGGCCATGCGCAAAGGAATGACTTTTTGGGGATCGTGAATTTCGTCAATCAGCAAGTTGTGGCCTGCTTCGACTTGTTGGCCATACTTCAGATACAACCATCCCACACAAAAACCAGCCACAGGCAAACCCCAAATCAATGCACGATGGGTGTTGCGAGTTTGGGTAGCCCAGTCAAGTGAGAACAGAAAGACAGCGGAAGCAGAACCTGCCAAGACCGCCACCAAAACGGCAAGGCCTACCACCTTAACCAGGTGGGAAAACAAAGCGATCAACGCTGGACGGCTAGACAAGTGCATGAGGCTATTTTCGCCCATTCACTGCGCCGTCCAACGCGCTAAATAAAAGCCTTCAATCCCGTGTAAATGGACATGGCGGTTGTGCCAATCGCCACCAAACTACTGCCGGTGTCCTCTAATTTTTTGATCATGAGATGAATATCTTTGGGAGATGCGCCCTCTTTGAGATAGCCACTCACCAAGGCGACTAAGAAAGGCGTGTCTTGGTTGCGACCCGTGCGATGGGCACGTTGATAAGCCAACCCGCCCAGCAACATGCCTGTCAAGAAGCTAAACGTGATGCTCGCGGCGTATTCGATGAACTCACGCCACTCCACCATGCTTTGTGGCATCACAGGGGTTTGATCCACCAAGCTCGTGATCGCACTCATGCCAATAACCGATGCCGCTGCCAAGCCTGCCGTGGCTGCAAACCAGCCAAAGATCGAACGTTTGAAATTTTTAAACAAGTAAAAACCAAATGGCATGGGCAAGATCACAGAGGCAATGCGCAGGTACAGCAAATTCACGTCATACACCACCGTGATCATTGCGTGCGCCAGCAAAAGCAAGATCAAGGGCATCAAGAGGAATTGACACACATCGGCAAGCAGTCGCCATGGCGAAGCGTGTTTTTGCTCATGACGCGCTTGCTCTGCCGCCAACAAGTCTTCAAGCTCGGCAACTCGCGTCTGCAGCTCAACAGGATCTTGGTGTTGCGCCAACTGAGCTTCAAGATCCTTGACTTTCTCCAGGAGCGGGCGGAACAAATACAAGTCACGTTTGCAGACCTTGCACACATTGGCGCGCTCATCCACCGAGCTGAGGCAATACACGCACTCCATTACTTGCCGACCACCAAATTCATCACCGTGTTGGATTCGCGGCCATCGACATCTTTGACCGTGATCTTGACGGCATGCTCACCCGGGGGCACTTCGGCTTTGGCGAAATCAATTCCGCTTTCCGTGATTGCGCTTTTGAGTCGCGGCGTCAAATCCACCGCAGTGGCTTTGAGGTAGGTCACCTTGACAGCAGACGCATCAATCTTGTTGCCACCACGGCTTTCAAAAACAACTTTCAAATCAAAAGGGCCTTTAATTTCAGGGGCCGTCACATCGGGTGAGATGACTTTGATACCGGGGCCTCTTGCAATGCCGCGCGTTTTGAGCTCACCACTGGCCGCTGGCAATTGCGCCTCTTTGGCCGTGATCAATGGCGCCGCCACAACTGAGGTCGATGTAACTGCAAACACGAAACCCAAAACAACCAAGACTTGATGACGTTTCAACATAGCTTCTTTCTCTTTCATAAAAATCTTTCAATCACCCACCACCACAAAGGGGGCCCAAAACAATGGGTGCGCATAGGCGTACTTGTTATTTCCTTTGGCGTCTTGTGAACTCAAGTTGTCCATCATATTCATCATTGATGCTTGCAAATATTCCGCCTTATTCAGCCCCGGCTTGGCCTGCTGGCGTTTAAACATATCAGTCATCAGTAGCTTCGCGGCTTCGGAGTCAACGGGCCAGTTCGACACCAACAAAGCTCTAGCACCGGCATAGAAAAACGCCCGTCCCAAACCAGAGACGGCCTCTGCGCCAGCGCCTTCACTCGAGGCCGTGTTGCAGGCGGACAAGACCACCCAGTCTGCATTGAGCTTCAAGGTCAGGATCTTCTCCATGGTCAACAAGCCGTCTCCCTGGCTCTCGCCCGTCACTTCTGGCGCACTCAGGGCCAGGGCGGGTTGCGACAAACCATCAAGTTCACCTGGGACCAATCCGTGCGTCGCAAACATCACCACTTGTCTGTTGGATAAGTCCATCTCCATCACACGAGCCACACTGGCTTGCTTGTTCAAAAAGATGTCTTGACTAGGGTCGGCAGAAAGCGCCTTGCCAACCTCTTGCAACTCTTCATTGGTATCCGGTAAACGAGGCAACAAAGCCAATTCCGCACTACTCACACCAGATGTTTTGGGTGCGCTACGCAACTTAAGTGGCATGCCTCGGGTGGCCATGACATTGCTTGCACGCGCTGCTTTGTTTGCAGCAATTTTGGCTTGCTCAACACTGAAGAATGGGTCACCAAAGCCCGCAAAGGTTCGTCGATCTGCGGGCGGTACAGGCAAATTACGCAAAGCAGCCAACGCGGTAACGGAGGGCAACTGTGACACCGCAATGTCTTTGACCAGCCATGCCGTTTTACGGTAGAGCGTGAAATCACCACCTTTGGCCCTAGGTGCTTGTGCATCAACCTTGGTGGCGAGCAACGCCAATGGCAACTGCCCAAGTTCGGCATGAGGGACGGTGAGCATCACCTTCTTGTTTTGCAGCGCCGATTGCACCGGCTCAAGAATCGTTTTGTACAAATGGTTGGATAAGGCCACATCAAAAGCAGGGATGTCGTCCACAGTGGCGACGCCAGGATCCAGTGCCTTTCTTAATTTGCCCACTATCTCGGCCATTTTTTCTCGCCCCAAATTGAAGCGATAAAACTGTGGTGCGTCTTTTTTCGTGATGGCCCATACAAAACCTTCTTTGTCACCGAAATACCAAGACACGAGGACTTCATCCGGTTTGAGCAATTGCCGTGTGCGCTCAATCGTGGCGGGCTTGGGATTGACCAGATCGGCATAGTCAGGGAATTTATCCTCAATATCTTTTCGCAGTTTTTCACGTTCTATCTTGAGTTGCGCAATATCTGCTTTGATCTTGGCCTGAATCGCAGGCAGTTGCTGACCCGGAGGGGCGGACATCAACCCCGTCAAGATGTCCTCCAAGGACGACACGCGGCGCTGCGCATCTTGTTCTTGGCGCGCCAGCAAGGCTAATTTTGGATCCTTGATGTTCGCGCGTGCGGCGCTGGCATTCAAGGCACGTTGAACGCTACTGCCGCGAGCCAAATCGGCCAAGCTGAAAGCTTCTGCAGCAACTTGGGCGGCGGAATTGGGTTGCATCTCAGCTTGCTTAGCCAGCAATGAAATGTTGTCCTCCAAGATCATCACCATGCGTTCTTGCTGTTTACTATTTGCTGTGCGATTTTCGCCATCGCCTCGCGCGCGCTCCGTCAACTTAGGCATGACCTTGTGATACATCGCACGCGCCTCATCCTCTTTGCCAGAAGCATGCATCGCCATAGCGTGAAAGGCCTGCAAGGTATTCAACCGCCCTTCGGAGACATTGGATTGCTTCGCAACTGAGGCTAGCATCTCGCGCATCATCGCTTCTGCGCCAGCATGGTTGCCAATTTTGAGCATCGCGATGACCCAATCCAAGTCGGTTGCAGGAATTTTCTTATCGCCCGCTGCCTGCTTTTCAATGCCAAGTTTCATTTCAGTAAAGACTGAATCAGCATCTTTAAATTTCCGATCTGAGACTAAAGCGGCACCCAAAGATTTGCGTGCATTGACGAATGAAATAGCCTCTTCTGCAGCGCTACCAGCCTTCAATGTTTTGATCGTTTCTTGAGCCAGCATGACAGCTTCAGCAGAACGGCCTTGCTCCGCAATAATGCGTGTCAATCGATTCAATGCCGCCGCGACTTCGGTGGAGTTCTTATTGAAAACCTCCAACATCAGAGAGAGGCCATCGCGCGCATTCACCTCAGCCTCGACCAATCTTCCTTGCATCAAAATCGCCTGCGCCAAATCAAGTTGGCGATAGGCAATTTCTTGCTTGATATTTAATTTTTGACGACTTCGCACAGATTTCGCATCCTCGGTTGAGGCGAGAACGGTCGTCTCGATTTGTGCAAACTGCTCTTGTCGCAAACGAATCGCTCGACGCAACGAACGCTCAGCTTCGACCCACCGGCCTTGAAACATAAAGTAAATGCCACGCCCGCCTTCAAGATCAGCCTCCCAAGACTTGCCATTGGTACTCAGGCTGGGCGATCTTCTGAGCATGACCATGGAAGCTTCCGCATCACGCAGAGACTTTTCAGCGGCCTCAAAATTTCCGATCTGAGAATAAAAAGCAACAGCCAATCGGTTGATCAGCATGTAGTTGCCAGAAATATTGGGCGTGATGCTGCTTCTGGCTTTTTCGATCGCTTCAATGGCCTGAACCATGCTGCCGCCACGCTGTTCAAATCGAGCCAACGTCTGCCAGTCATTGACCAACAGTTGCGGCGTAGAACTCAGGTACTTGGTGGTCACCAATCGCATGTCTTGAATGGCCAGCGAGATTTTTCCCAACCGCTGATAGGCCTCAGCTCGCTGGACATAATATTTTCGTAATTCTGCTAAATCGTTCGTATCAGGCGGCACTAAAGCAATCTGCTCTTGGGCGCGCCTAACCTCATCCTCATCGACCTTTCCGTTCTCAACCGCACGAATGACATCTTTGATCGATCGCGGAGGTGCCTTAAAAACTGCAACCTCTTGTTCTGGTTCAGGGGGTTTACTTTGATCTTCGGCTAAGGCCGTTAAGCTGAACGAATGTGCAAACAAGACAAGCAGAGACCATGTCTTGAGTTTTTTTAGATTAAGCATGTCTACCCACTTTGATCCAAGCATCAGATTGATTCATGAACAAATCTACCCGCGCTTAATTGCCGACCATCGTGAACGGCGCCCAGAACAGCGGATGCGCATAGGTATAGCGTGACTTTGTGTCATCGGGGACGCCCTCATCCATCAACCGCAGGCTTGCCTGCTGAAGTGCACGAGGCTTACTGATGTCGCGCTCTTGCGCATAGCGTTTGAACAAATCGGTCATGAGCTTGCGAGAGGCCTCACTATCGACAGGCCAACTTGACACCAAAATAGCTCTCGCGCCCGCAAAGAAGAACGCACGCCCCAACCCAGACAGCGCCTCTGCCCCCTCACCTTCGCCAGCCGCCGTGTTGCACGCAGATAAAACAACCCAATCGGCATCCAGCTTCAGGGTCAAAATCGTGTCGACTTTCAAAAGACCATCACCTTTTGCATTTTGTACTTCGGGGTTCGTCAAGGCCAAGGCCGGTTGCGTGAGCCCATCGAGCTCACCCGGAATCAACCCATGCGTGGAGAACATCACCACCTTGCGGTTGGACATATCCACTTTGAGCACCTCGTCCAAGCTTGCACGTTTTTGCAAATAGATATCGCGCTCGGGCCTCACATCGAACACCTTTGCGATTTCCAAAATTTCATCGTTCGTATCAGGCAAACGGGGCAACATGCTGACTTCGGCCGAACTCACACTGGACGTGTTGGGTGAGTTTCGTAACCGAAGTGGTACACCTCTGGATGCGAGCTGTGTGCCCCCTGTGGACGCTGACGCGTGCTGCCGGTCGTCCAACTTGGCTTGTTCGACACTGAACAACGGATCTCCAAAGCCAATGAAATCAAGTCGTCCCTTTTTGGGCTCTGGCAATCCACGCAAAGCGTACAAAGCGGTTGCCGATGGCGAACTCACCACGGCATATTGACGAATCAACCACGGTGCATCTTTGTAATTGGCAAAGAGTTTGTCCGACGAAACTTTGAGCTGAAAGGGGGCTGTCGTTAAGACGCCAAGGGGAAGCTGGCCGATCTCGTCATGTGGCACGACAACGAGCGTATTTTTACCAGCAAAGGCCGTTTGCACGGGCTTGAATAACACGTCGTACATTCGGCTCGAAAGCTGGAAGTCAAACTTTGGGATGTCTTCGATCGTTGCGACGCCAGGATCAAGTGCCTTGCGCAGCTGCGATACATTTTTTCGCACCTCAGCTTGACCCATGGCAATCGACTTGAAGAGGGGCTCACCTTGCTGGTTCACAGCCCACACATAGCTCGACTGCTTACCGATGAACCACGTCACCATGGTCTCGTTGGATTTGATTAACTTTTGAATTTTTTCAAGCGTGATTGGCCTTGGACTCACCAACTCTGCATATTCAGGGAAGTCCAAAGCAATCAAATGTGCGGCTCGCTTTGCTTCCAAGCGCAGTTGCTCAATATCCGCTTTCATCTTTGCTTGAATTTGCGGTAGCTGCTCATTGGCAGGCTGCATTGCAAGTTCTTTGCTAAACCGTGTCAGAAAAACAATCCGCTGATTCAAGTCTTGCTCTTCTCGAACCAACTGCAACAAACGAGGGTTAGAAATATTGGCCCGAGCGGTGCTTGCGGTTAGGGCACGTTGCACGTTGCTGCTGCGGGCCAAATCTCCGAGTGCGAATGCCTCGCTGACTAGCTTCGAATCAGGCGTTTTTTCATAGGCGCGTGACAACACGCCTAAATAGGACTCCACATAGCCAGCGAGGAACTTCTTCTCCTTAGAGGAAATGCCATCCGACTCCACGGACACCTCTCGCTCTTGCTCGATTAATTCTTTGATCGCGGTTGCAAATAAATTTTTCGCTGCATCGTCTTTGCGTTGTTCTGCCAAGGTCATCGCCAACAACAATTTCGCTTGCGTTGTTTCTTTTGATATTTTTCCTGAGCGCGCCTCAGCCAGCGCCACCAGCTGACGCGCAAACCTCTCTGCGTCCGCCAACATGCCTGTACGAATCAGCACCAGCACACGATCTGGGCTGTTCACATCCACAAACCGTCCAGTTTCAGGGTAAGTTTTGACGGTTGTGTCCAGCTCATCGTAAATTTTCAAAGCCTCAGCAAAGCGATCATCTGCAACCAGCGCAGAGGCCATTGTCTTTTTTGTCACGGCGAGTTGAATAGATTCCTCTGTCACACCCGCCTCTAGCAAACCTTGCAAACTTTGATTCAATAAATAGATAGCGTCTTTGTTACGTTCGCGGCTCAACATCACAATGCCTAGTTGACGCATAGCTCTTGAGGCAGCAAGAGAGGCCCTCCCTGTTCTCGCTAAAGATTTCTTCAATGCTTCTCTTGCGAAGTACTCGGACTCATTGACTTTGCGTAATTTCAGCAATGTGTCGCTCAGTCTTAAATAGAGGGACTCCAATCCTGCTTTCATCGAATTCGGGCTACCTGAATCTGTTCCATTACCCATTCCCGGGACACCTAGGCCCCCACCCCCAGATAAAAATGCTTTCTCGTGCCCAACCATGCCAGACTCGACAAATTCGATGGCTTTTCGAAAATAAATTTCAGCCTCTAAAAAACGACCTTTTTGATATTCCAACTCCCCCGCAGCTCGAGCAAAATTTTTATTCCAATTAAATCCATAGGTGGCGTAAGAGTTGAAACGCCTCATGAGGACCAGCGCAGAATCAGCTTTTTTCAAATAATCTTCACTGGACTGAAAGTCGCCAATCTGTGCGTATGCCACGGATGTGTTGGTCATCTGCGCCAAATAAAATCCCATCATATTTGGCGGTACTCGGGGAATGATAGATTTGTTGCGCTCCAGCCCCTGCATGGCGTTACCGACCGCAATCTCAGCTGACGCGAGCTCTTGGGTGCTCATGAACTCTTGATAGGTCTGGGGCTTCGCAAATTGAAGTGCTTTCTTCAAGAAATCAATTCGTAAATCAATTCGTCCTAGGCGTTCTGCGGCCAGTGCCTGTAGATAGTAAAAAACGTATTTTTGTTCTGCTGAAGCATCACCAGCCACCTGCTCACCAATTAGCTTGATATCCGCATCGCGCGACTTGGCGTCAATTTCCGTTTTCTTGATCAAAGAGACGATGTCTTGAATCCCTCTTGGCACAGAAACATCAGACTCCGAGTTTTGTGCAGCAAATGAAAAACCCATCATGCTCGCCGCGCACAGGATCACGCATTGACGCGCCAAATTTCTTAAAAATATCTTTGACATTGAGATGTCCTTTTGAAGACGAACAGGCCTTTGATTTTTGATATCAAACGGCAACATTCATTTCATTTTGACATTGATTTTTTACAGCAAAGTTCGGGTATTTGATTAGTAGAAAAGCATTTAAAAGAAACATCAAACGATGGCCATCGAAATCTGTTGCTTGAACGCCTGTGCTGCGACAACGCGACACCGAGTGCACTTCTTATCCGCCATAAAAAACGCCCCTAACGGGGCGTTTTAATTTTGCTTGGCGGAGAAGGAGGGATTCGAACCCTCGGTAGGGTCGCCCCTACGCTTGATTTCGAGTCAAGTACATTCGACCACTCTGCCACTTCTCCTGAATCGGTGTCGTCTGTCGAAGCGTGGATTCTATCAGGGGCGACGTGCGCCAGCGCTTCCAACAGGTTGCACCACAACGCCCGTGTTAGTCGGCGTGGTCGCCAATCCACCCACAGGACTGATCAGCATCGATGCCACGCAGCCGACGTTAAACACGTTGCCATCTTCAATCTCAATCGTGGCTGAGCGGTCACCGCGCGTAAACACCAGCAAGCTTCGCTTGCCGCGGACGGAGGAAATTAAGTTCCAACCTTGACGTGGCATCTGCTCTGCGAAGAAGTTGTAGCTGGTGGTTGCATCATTGGACAGCTCAAAAACCGCACGGCCTAACCAACCATCGCCCACGCCAAAAATAAGCGACTCGCCCGTACGCAACTTGGTTCCTACAGGCAAAGGCATGCGACCGAGTTGCTCCATGGTGGGGCGTTGGGTATTGTCATTGTTGGCGCCACCCTCGGTGCTGTTCATGGTTGTACAAGCACTCAGCAAAACGACCGCACTCAGCATCAGCAAATATTTCATACCTAAACCCATTCAATTTTTGACAACTGTATCAGCCTCGTAACTCGCTCAAGCCACCCATGTAAGGGCGCAGTGCTTCAGGCACACGAATGCTGCCATCGGCTTGCTGGTAGTTTTCCAACACCGCCACCAAGGTGCGGCCCACGGCCAGACCTGAACCGTTCAAGGTGTGCACGAGTTCGTTTTTGCCTTGGGCATTTTTGAAACGCGCTTGCAAGCGACGCGCTTGGAAGGCTTCGCAGTTCGACACCGAGCTGATTTCACGGTAAGTGTTTTGCGCAGGCAGCCACACCTCCAGGTCATGTGTTTTGGTGGCGCCAAAGCCCATGTCGCCCGTGCACAGCAGCATCACGCGGTAGGGCAAGCCCAGCTTTTGCAACACCGCTTCGGCGTGGCCCGTCATTTCTTCCAAGGTCTCGTAGCTCTTGTCGGGATGCACGATTTGCACCATTTCCACTTTGTCGAACTGATGCTGACGAATCAAGCCGCGTGTGTCGCGGCCTGCACTGCCCGCTTCAGAACGGAAGCAAGGCGTGTGTGCGGTGAGCTTGATGGGCAACTCGTTCTCGGTCACGACCACGTCGCGCACAAAGTTGGTCAAGGGCACTTCGCTGGTGGGGATGAGGTAGAGCGCCGTGCTTTCGCTGGTGGCTTCGCCGTCTTGGCCGCCTTTTTTGGCGGCAAACAAATCTTCTTCAAACTTGGGCAATTGGCCCGTGCCTTTGAGGCTGTCGGCGTTCACGATGTAAGGCGTGTAGCACTCGGTGTAGCCGTGCTCTTGGGTTTGCACATCGAGCATGAACTGCGCCAGCGCGCGGTGCATGCGAGCGATCTGCCCCTTCATCACGGTGAAGCGTGAGCCTGAGAGCTTGACGCCCATTTCAAAGTCGAGGCCCAAGGGCTCGCCCAAGTCCACATGGTCTTTGGGCTCGAAGCCCAAGGGCGCTGGCTCGGTGCCTGTGGGGCTCCAGCGGCGCAGCACCACGTTGCCATGTTCGTCCTCGCCTGCAGGCACACTGTCGTGCGGCAAGTTGGGAACAGCCAAGAGAAGGGTTTGGAGTTCGGCTTGCAACGCCTCGAGGCGCACGGCAGAGGTGTCGAGTTCGGTTTTAATGTCAGCCACTTGGGACATCACCGCGTCAGCGCTTTCGCCCTTGGCTTTGAGCATGCCAATTTGTTTAGACAGGGCGTTGCGACTGGCCTGCAACTCTTCGGTGCGGGTTTGCAAGGTTTTGCGTTCGGCCTCTAAAGCTTGGTACGCCTGCACATTCAAAAACGCTTGTGGGTTTTTGCGGGTTTCAAGTTTGGCAATGACGCTGGGCAAATCGCGGCGCAATTGGTTGATATCGAGCATTTACTTCAATCCTTTACTTCAGCCCTTTGGGGAGCGGGAATTTGATGGTTTCTTCAACACCATCGAGGGTTCTCACAGACACAGCGCCAAAGGCGCGCATGCGCGCAATGACTTGTTGCACCAAGATGTCGGGGGCCGAGGCGCCCGCCGTTAAACCCACACGCGTGATGCCAGTGAACCACTCCTCGTGGAGCTCCTCGGCACTGTCCACCATGTAACTCTGCACGCCTGAACGCTGCGCCACGTCACGCAAGCGATTGCTGTTGGAGCTGGTGGGGCTGCCCACCACGATGACCAACTCGACCTCGGTGCTCAATACTTTGACCGCGTCTTGACGGTTTTGAGTGGCGTAGCAAATGTCTTGCATCTTGGGTTTGCGAATCTGCGGGAAGCGGGCCACCACGGCCTGCGTGATTTGCGCAGCATCATCGACACTGAGTGTGGTTTGCGTCACCACGGCCAAACGCTCCGTCTGCTTGGGTTTCACACGCGCGACATCGGCCACGTCTTCCACCAAATAAATGCCATCGAGCAACTGGCCCATCGTGCCCTCGACCTCTGGGTGGCCTTTGTGACCAATCATGATGAACTCGAAGCCTTCTTTGTGCAGCTTGGCGACCTCTACGTGTACCTTGGTCACCAAAGGGCAAGTCGCATCAAACACGGTGAAACCACGGCGCAGGGCTTCTTCTTCGACAGACTTGGGCACACCATGGGCGCTGAACACCAAGGTTGCCCCCGCAGGCACATCGGCCAAGTCTTCGATAAAAATTGCGCCGCGATTTTTGAGGTCTGCCACCACATAAGTGTTGTGGACGATTTCATGGCGCACATACACGGGCGAGCCGAATTTTTCGAGGGCACGCTCCACAATGTCAATGGCACGGTCTACGCCCGCACAGAAGCCGCGTGGCTCGGCCAGAACTATTTCTTGAAGTTGGTGGGTATGCATGCTGGTTTACAAAATTCCGATGACCTGCACTTCAAAGGTCACCGGTTGGTTGGCCAACGGATGGTTGAAGTCAAACAACACTTGATCGTCAGTCACTTGCTGCACCGCGCCTGCAAAAGAGCCCTGGCCATTGGGGGCAGGAAATTGCACCACATCCCCCACGTTGTATTGCTCGTCAGGGTCACCGAACTCTTTGAGCAAGCTCTTGCTCACCCATTGCTGCATCTCGGGGTTGCGCTCGCCAAAAGCCAAGCCAGCAGCCAGCTCAAAGGTGGTGCGCGTGCCTTCGGTCAGCCCCAGCAAATGCTGCTCCAACGCGGGCGACAACTCCCCTGAGCCCAGCGACAGCGTGGCGGGCTTGTCGTCAAACGTGTTGATGACATCGCCTTGCGGTCCCGAAAGACGATAGTGCAGCGTCAAAAAAGAATCAGGGCCGATGGTAGGGTGAGGATTGGATGCCGTCATAGGACTCTCTGTGATGAACCGTCTATTGTAGAAAGCTCTCCATATGGACCGAAGATTTGAACCCATGTCGATTCAGCAGCTCCCCCTCGAGATGCGCCCACGCGAAAAACTACTCAAACACGGGGCGTCCGCCCTGACCGACACCGAGTTGCTGGCCCTGTTCTTGCGCACCGGCATCAAGGGTAAAAGCGTATTTGTGATGGCCCAAGAGCTGTTGGACCGCTTCAAAGGCTTTGCCGGCCTCATACACGCCAGCGCCTCTGAGCTAAAGACCTTCAAAGGCATGGGTGGCGACGCCAGACGTTCGCAGCTGGTGGCTGTTTTAGAGATGGCGCGCCGTGCCCTGACCCAAGAATTAACTGAAAACGCAGTCATGAATTCGCCCAATGCGGTGAAACAATACCTCCAGCTAGAACTCGCCCAACTCAAACACGAGGTATTTGCCGTTTTGTTTCTCGATGCCCACAACCGCTTGCTGTCCTTTCAGCCCATGTTTCGCGGCTCGCTGTCGCAAACCATGGTCTACCCACGCGAAGTGGCCAAGACCGCCCTCGCCTTGGGTGCGGACGGAGTGGTGCTGGCCCACAACCACCCGGGCGGCACGGTCAAGCCCTCACAAGCCGACATGAAACTCACCCAAACCCTGCAAGAGGCCTTGGCCTTGATTGACGTGACCGTGCGCGACCACATCATCGTGGCACAAGGCAAGTATTTGTCGATGGCCGAAGAGGGGCTGCTGTGAAAGCCAAATCACTGCAAGACTTGGCTGCCATTCGCCAACAGGTGAATGACGCCGCGCAAGCCGCTGCTGCGGCTGAAGCCGCACGCCTTGAGGCCGAGCGGCGTGCTGAAGAAGAGCGCAATTTATTCACCCATGCGGTCGGCAACGTCAAGCCCATCGCGGCCCAAGCGCGCGTGTTCATCGCCCCGCAGCGCCCAGCGACGCGTCCATTGAGACAAACACTGGATGACCAAGCAGCTCTCAGCGAGAGCATGAGCGACGAATTCGATGTCAGCACCTTGCTGGATGTCGACGATCAACTGAGTTTTCGACGCCCCGGCATCGGCACCGATGTGACGCGCAAACTGCGCAAAGGCGAATGGAGCTTGCAAGGTCAGCTGGATTTACACGGCTTGCGCAGCGACGAAGCCCGTGAAGCTCTGGGTCAATTTGTGCGTGACGCCAAACGCATGGGCTGGCGATGCGTGCGTGTGGTCCACGGCAAAGGCCTGGGCTCACCCGGCAAAGAGCCGGTACTCAAAAGCAAAGTGCAACGCTGGTTGGTACAAAAAAACGAGGTGCTGGCTTTTGTGCAAGCCAAACCTTCGGATGGTGGAGCGGGGGCCTTGGTGGTGCTATTGGGCCCCAGCAACGCTTAGTCGCGTCAAGGCTTAAACGCCTTTGTTGCGCATCCAATCTGCCGTCTGAAAAAAACTGTTTTTCAAACGTTCACGCAAACCTTGGGGCACCTCGGTTTCACCCATGGCTTGGTCCATGCAGGCGACCCATTGGTCGCGCTCTTTGATGCCAATTGAAAACGGCATGTGGCGCATGCGCAAGCGCGGGTGCCCATGCTTTTCAATGTAGTAGTCGGGCCCACCCAACCAACCGCACAAGAACATGAACAAGCGTTGACGCGCATTGACTAAATCTGGGCCGTGTGCTGCGCGCAGCTCGGTGTAAGCAGGCTCCAAGTCCATCAAGTCGTAAAAGCGTTCGACCAACACGCGCACAGGCGCTTCACCACCGATCCATTCGAAGGGCGTGTTGAAGGGGGATTTCTCTTCGATTTGCATACGTTCATTTCATTTCATTTCAAGCTTGGGCTTGACGCAAGGTCTGCACCACGGGGCGACGCAACACATCGCGCAAGCCCCACCAACCCGCTGCCAAGGCCAGCAACGCACCCAAGATGGCACCCAGCACAGGCACCCACGGACTGGCCGTCCATTCAAACTCAAAAGCAAAGTGGGCCAAGCCCCAGCCCATGGCCATGGCGACGCTGCTGGCCAACACACCCGCCAGTGCGCCCACGCCTGCCAGTTCGGCACGCTGCACATTCGCTAACAATTGATTAGAGGCACCCAAGGCACGCAGCACAGCGTATTCACGCGCCCGCTCCTCGCGTGTGGCGGTGACGGCGGCGAACAACACCACCAAGCCCGCAGCCAGCGTGAACAAGAACAAAAACTCCACCGCGCTCACCACTTGACCCAGCACGCTTTGCACTTGGTTCAGCGTCGCGCCCATGTCCACATTGGTGACGTTGGGGAAGCGGCTGATGAGTTGGTTGTCAAAACTAGGCACAGGCTTCACCCAGTGACCGCTCGCAGGGGTGGGGGTGCTTGCACTTGCAGACGTGTCAGCAGCACTCACCGTCGCCGTCGCGCGCTGAGGCGCACGAAAGGCCGCGATGTAGGTGGTGGGCACCTCAAAGCCAGCACCCGTGCGCAGGTGACTGACGGGATACATCACAAAGAAGTTGGCACGCATGGATGTCCAGTCCACACGGCGCACCGAAGTGATGGTGGACTCATGCAACACGCCCGCCATGTCAAAGCGCAAGGTGTCGCCGAGCTTGAGCTTCAAGGTTTTGGCGATGCCTTCTTCAATGCTCAAGCCCTTGGGGTCTTCGGCTTGCCATGCACCTTCCACCAACGTGTTGTGCTCGGGCTTGTCAGCACTGAAGGAAGCGTTGAACTCACGGTCCACCAAACGCTGCGCGCGTTCTTCGGTATAGCTATCAGGTGTGACGGTGTTGCCATTCACCGCCACCAAACGCGCACGAACCATGGGATACCAATCGAGCTTGCTCACGCCCGATTCGCGGAGCGTGGCTAAGAACGGTTGCGCCTGTGTCGGTTGGATGTTGATGACAAAGCGGTTGGGCGCATCCGCCGGCGTGGCATTGCGCCAACTGCTGATGAGGTCGGTGCGCAGCAACACCAACAGCGCTAAGGCCAGCAGCCCCACCGCCAAGGCGCTGACTTGCACCACGGCATACATGGGGCGGGCACTGACCTGTCGTGTGGCGAGCATGAGCCACGGTGGAGCAGCCCCCTCCACCACACTGCGGCGCAACACAAGAACAGCCAACCCAGCCATGGCCGCAAACAACAACACCGCAGCGGCAAAGCCCCCCACCACCATCAGGCCTAACTTCAAATCACGACTCACCACCACCAGCAAGACGGCAAAGCCTGTCAGCCCCAAGGCCCACACACTGAGTGTGGTGGCTTTGAGCTCACCCACGTCACGACGCATCACGCGCAAGGCAGGCACGCTGGCGAGTTGCAACACGGGCGGCAAACCAAACGCGAGCAACAAGGTCAAGCCCGTGCCTAAACCATAAATCACAGGCCACACGCTAGGGGCAGGCAAGGCGGTCTCCACCAAACCTTTGAGCAGACTCACAAACAGCAGATGCACGGCATAGCCCAGCGCCAGCCCTAAGCCACTGGCAAACGTCCCCACCCACACAAACTCGGCGGCATACGACAAAGCGATGTGTCGCTGGCTCAAGCCCAGCACGCGCAGCATGGCGCAATCGTCCAAATGGCGGGCCGCAAAAGCACGGGCGGCCAAAGCGACGGCGACGGCACTCAGCAACGCGGCCAGCAACGCCACGAGGTTGAGAAACTTGGCAGCGCGGTCCAAGGTCTGGCGCATCTCGGGTCGGCCCGCCTCGAGCGACTCCACGCGCACACCACGTACCTCTGGTTTTTTGCTCTCCGCCTCGGCCCAGGTTAAAAACTCTTGCACGAGGGCCTCTTTGCCGGCCACGGCGTAGCGCCACGTCACACGGCTGGCGGGTTGCACCAAGCCTGTGGCTTGGAGGTCCGCGGAGTTGATCATCACACGCGGTGCGAAGTTCATGAAGCCCGCGCCACGGTCCGGCTCTTGCACCAGCACACGACTGATGCGCAAGTGGCTGTCGCCGAGCATCAAGGTGTCGCCCACATCCAAACCCAAGGCTTCTAAGCCGCCCGGCTCGACCCATACCTCGCCAATCGCTGGAATGGTGGTCGTTTTTTCGAACGGTGCAGGCGTGTCGGCATTGCGGTTGGAGGCCTGTTGCTGTTGCGCTTGCGCCAAACTGCGGACCACCTGCAGCTCACCGCGCAACGGGTAGCCCGCCTCAACGGCTTTGAGTGCGACCAAACGGCTGTTGCCTTCCGCGCCGCTGTGCGATTGGCCACGCGCCATGGTGGGGAAACTCAAAGTGGTCACACCTTGCAAGCCCGCTTGTTGGGCACGTTGCACGATGGACGCCGGTGTGGCTTGGTCGCTGACCACCACCCCATCACCGCCGAGCAATTGCCGCGCATCGCGCTGCAAACCTGCATTCAGGCGATCCGCTAAAAAGCTGACCGAGCTGAGTGCCGCCACGCCCAGCGCCACAGCCACCACCAACAAGCGCAACTCGCCTGCACGGGCATCGCGCCACAAGGTGCGCCAAGCTTGCGCCCACCAACTCACGCCCACACATGGGGCCTGCGTGGCAGCGGGTGATGAGGTGTTCAGACGCACGGGAGACAAGTCCGCACTCATACCCCTGCCACCTTGTGCACGCCACCCGCAGCAAGCGAGGGGTCCAGCAACAAACGCTCAGGCGCGGTGTAGCAAAGAAAGTGTTTGTTCGTGGCACGACCGATCGCGCACAGTTGCAAGCGTGCCGCCATGTCGTAGCCCATTTGCGTGATGCCGCTGCGCGACACCACCACCGCCACGCCCATGTGGGCGGACTTGATGACCATCTCGCTGGTCAAGCGGCCCGTGGTGTAAAAAATAGAGTCCGCATCGGCCACCACACCTTGCATCCACATCCATCCCGCGATGGTGTCGATGGCGTTGTGGCGACCCACATCCTCGACAAAGATTTGCATGTGTTCGCCATGAAACAAGGCGCAACCATGCACCGACCCCGCCGACTTGTAAGTGCTCTCTTGCAAGCGAATGGCATTGAGCACGGCGTACAAGCGCGCTTGGCTGATGCGCGCATCGGGCAGCGTCAAGGTGTCGATTTCGCCCATCAAGTCACCAAACACACTGCCCTGCCCACAGCCAGTGGTGACCACACGCTTTTGCGTACGAGCTTGAATGTCGGCAATGCCGTGACGTGTTTTAACCGCAGCCACCCCCGCGCCGTCTTCGCCAGCATCCCAATCGACGGTGATGGATTCCACCTCGCTCACCTCGCGGACCAAGCGTTGGTTGCGCAAGTAACCCAGCACCAACAACTCTGGATGCGCACCCAAGGTCATCAGGGTGACGATTTCGCGTTTGTCCACGTACACCGTCAACGCACGTTCGGCTGGAATAGACACCTGCTCATGCAGACCATGCGCATTGACCACCTCAATCTGGCGGGTCAGTTCAGCTTGGGCTTGCGTGAGGCGAGGCAGGGTGTGGGGATGAGAAGAAGCAACAGACATAAGCCGACAAGGCTACAACAAAAAGGGCCGACACCTTGGCAGGCGCGGCCCAATGAACAGCCCAGTTGTGTGGTTTAAGACTTCTTGGCGGGTGCAGCAGCGGGGGTGGCTGCTTTGACAGGCGCTACGGTTGAGGCTGCCGCAGCAGGTGCCGACGCAGCCGCCTCTGGCGGTGTGTAGACAAACTTACCGGGGTCAGCGCAAGGAGGCGTCGCCACGGGCTTGCCTGCCTTGGCTTTGTTGGTCTTTTGCACATGCGCGGCCACTTTGTCTTGTGACTTGCACAGCAAGTAGTTATCGACTTTGCCCGCATGCGCAGTTTTTGCGGCGGCCTCGGCGGCCTTGGCCTTGGCTTCGTCGTTAGGGGGAGGTAATTTGGCCATGGCCGTGGCACTGAAAGCCGCCAAGATCAGCGCGAAGAGTTGTTTGTTCATCTGTGTTCTCCTGTTCAGCGCATCAAGCGTGCGCCGTAGTGCCCGAACTCTCGGAGCGATGGGCGGGAATCTTGCCAGCCTTGATGTCGTCATGCCAAAGCTCATGGTGTTCCTTGGCCCAAGTCTCGTCCACATAGCCTGTTTTCATGGCTTTGTAGGCGCCTTCCATGCCGATGGTGCCCATGTAGATGTGGGCAATGAACATCGTCATCATCAACAACGTTGCAACCGCATGGATCAAATGCGCCATTTGCATGGTGCTGCGCTCGTACACGAGGAAGGGAATGATTTTGTCGAGCACAAAGCCAGACGCCACCACCACCAGCCCCAAGGCAAACACGCCGCCCCAGAACACCACTTTTTCACCTGCGTTGAAACGGTGTGACGGCACTTCGT
This sequence comes from uncultured Burkholderiales bacterium, assembly GCA_903886485.1. GTDB lineage: Bacteria > Pseudomonadota > Gammaproteobacteria > Burkholderiales > Burkholderiaceae_C > Limnohabitans. Next base: position 206,844 of record CAISMH010000017.1, on the reverse strand, counting down.
GGCCACCCAACATGCCACCGCCTTTGAGGATCCACGTGATGTCCTCTTTGCGTGGCAAGTTATCTTTCAAGAAAGTCACAAACACAATCGTCAGAGACACTGCAAAAAGCGGCCCTGCAAAGTTGTGTGCGTTTTTCAACAAGTAAGTCAGCCAACCAAACAGCGTGTCGCCAATGATGGGCTGCAAAAAGAACTTGCCAAAGGCCATGGTGATGCCCGACAAGGCCAACACCAAGAATGCAATGGCATTGCTCCAGTGCGCCGAGCGCTCAAACGGTGTGAAGCGTTCAATCTCGACGCCTGTGGGCTTGCCATGCATCATGATCATGCCCTTGCGCCAGTAGAACAATCCGATGGCACCCAGCACGATCAGCAGCAACGAACCGCCGTATGGAATCAGCCAGTTGTTGCGCACTTGGCGCCAAGCTTCACCACCGTTGGTGAGGCGTGAACCGGGGTATTGCACAAAGGGTTGAATCAACACACCCGCCTCGGGCGCTTGCGACTTGGGCAGGCTGCTGTAGCCCTCCATGCCCGCACCCACGCCGCGCCACATGGGCGCGTTGTTGCCTTTGCTGCGTTCACCGTTGGTTTGCTCGGCATAGCCGGGCGCATCGCTGGCGTCAGGCTTGACGTCTTGGATGTTGACGCTTTGGATGGCCGCCACTTTGGCAGGCGCTTTGTCTTGTGCCAGAGCCGACAGTGCGCACACCGTCAATGCTGCACACAACACCGATTGAAAAGAGCGGTACATGATGTGCCCCTTGTTTTACGGTGCGCGACTGTGGTCGTTCATGCCGTATTGGCCGCGTGCACGCAGGTGTTGCTCCCAGCTGGTTTTGTCACCCGCTGTCCAACCCGGTGCGACAAACGCGTTGCTCGCGCCGCTGTAAGCCGTGGCGTCGTTTTTGGTGCCGAGGGTTTGGGCTTTCTCACCGCAGGCGGTGAGCGCTGCCACGCTGAGCAAGAGGATGGAAATGCGTTGCATCATTTCTTCACTCCTTCAACTTTGGCAGGTGCTTGACCCGCTTGCTTAGAGCCATAGGCCGTGCCCCAGCCCCACACTTCGGCGCCTTTGTTGCGCTTGACCACGCGGTTGCGGAAGATGTCCGCCACCATGTCGCCGTCACCCGCGAGCAAGGCCTTGGTCGAGCACATCTCAGCGCAGGCAGGCAACTTGCCTTCGGCCAGACGGTTACGGCCATATTTTTCAAACTCAGCTTGGCTGCCGTTGGCTTCTGGGCCACCGGCGCAGAAGGTGCACTTGTCCATCTTGCCGCGCACACCGAAGGTGCCTTGGCTAGGGAACTGTGGTGCGCCGAACGGGCAAGCGTACGAGCAGTAGCCGCAGCCAATGCAAATGTCTTTGTCATGCAAGACCACGCCTTCGTCGGTCTTGTAGAAGCAGTTCACAGGGCACACGGCCATGCAAGGTGCGTCCGAGCAATGCATGCACGCGACCGAGATGGATTTCTCGCCGGGTACGCCGTCGTTCAAAGTCACCACACGGCGGCGGTTCACGCCCCATGGGACTTCGTGTTCGTTTTTACAAGCGGTGACGCAACCGTTGCACTCGATGCAACGCTCTGCGTCACAGATAAATTTCATGCGTGCCATTTAGTTTCTCCTTAGGCGCGTTCGATGTCGCAAACGGTGGTTTTGGTTTCTTGCATCATGGTGACGCTGTCGTAACCGTAGGTGGTGGCCGTGTTGACCGCTTCACCGCGCACGATAGGCGCTGCACCTTTGGGGTAGTACTTGAGCATGTCTTCACCTTGCCAGCGACCCGAGAAGTGGAAGGGCATCCAAACGGTGCCGGTGTCCACGCGCTCTGTCACCAAAGCTTGCACATTCAAACGTGCGCCCGTGGGGCTCTTCAACCACACGCGCTCGCCGTTGCGAATGCCACGCGCTGACGCTGTCTTGGGGTTGATCTCGACAAAAGCTTCTTGCTGCAACTCAGCCAACCAAGGGTTGGAACGCGTCTCTTCGCCGCCACCTTCGTATTCGACCAAACGGCCGGAGCTGAGGATGAGGGGGAACTTCTCATACACCTTGTCAGCGATGTTTTTGTCTTGAATCGTTTTGTACAAGGTGGGCATGCGCCAGAAGGCCTTCTTGTCATCGTGTGTGGGGTACTTGGCGGCCAAATCAGGACGCGTGCCGTACAAAGGCTCGCGGTGTTGCGGGATGGGGTCTGGGAAGTTCCACACCACGGCACGCGCTTTGGCATTGCCAAATGGATGGCAACCATGGTTTTGCATGAACACACGCATCATGCCGCCCGAGTTGTCGGTCTTCCAGTTCTTGCCTTCGGCCAATGCTTTTTCGGCATCGGTGAGTTCGTCCCACCAGCCGAGCTTCTTGAGCAGCACGTGGTCGAGTTCAGGGTAGCCCGTGGTGATGTCGGCGCCTTTGGAGTGCGAGCCATCTTCGGCCAACAAACTCTTGCCATCTTTCTCAACGCCGAAGTTGGCGCGGAAGTTACCGCCGCCCTCCATGACGTGTTTGGAGGTGTCGTACAGATTGGGTGAACCTGGGTGCTTGAGCTCGGGTGTACCAAAGCAAGGCCAAGGCAAGCCGAAGTAGTCGCCACCAAAGTCGTAGCCGGTTTCTTTGTCTTTGCCGCCTTTGGACTTGAGGGTCTTGACGTCAAACACATGCATGTTGCGCATGTGCGCTTTCAAGCGCTCTGGGCTTTGACCGGTGTAGCCAATCGTCCAAACCGACTTGTTGATTTCGCGCAGGATGTCTTCGACCATGGGCTCGTCCATGCCTTTGACTTTTTGCAGCTTGTAGTTCTTGACCAACTCTTTGCCGAAGCCGAGTTTTTCAGCCAATTGGTACATGATCATGTGATCAGAACGGCTTTCCCACAAAGGCTCGATGACCTTCTCACGCCATTGCAATGAACGGTTGGATGCGGTGCAGGAGCCACTGGTTTCAAACTGTGTCGCAGCGGGCAAGAGGTACACCGCGCGGTTGGGGTTGAGGTCTTCGGCTTTACCGGGCATCGCAGCCATCGCAGCGGTGGCCGATGGGTACGGGTCGACCACCACCAACAAGTCCAGCTTGTCCATGGCGCGCTTCATCTCCAAACCACGGGTTTGTGAATTGGGTGAGTGGCCCCAATAGAAGACCGCTTTGAGGTTGCTGTCTTGGTCGATGAGTTCGTTCTTTTCCAGCACGCCATCGATCCAGCGCGACACGGTGATGCCGGGCTTGCTCATCATGGCAGGTGAGGCAAAGCGGCCTTTGATCCAATCAAATTCAACGCCCCATGCCTTGGCAAAGTGTTTCCACGCACCTTCAACAAGACCGTAGTAGCCGGGCAGTGAGTCGGGGTTGGGGCCCACGTCTGTCGCGCCTTGCACGTTGTCGTGCCCGCGGAAGATGTTGGTGCCGCCACCCGACTTGCCAATATTGCCCAAAGCCAACTGCAAGATACAGGACGCACGAACAATGGCGTTACCCGTGGTGTGTTGGGTTTGGCCCATGCACCACACGACGGTGCCAGGGTTGTTCTCGTGCAGCATGGTCGCCACTTTGAGCAGTTGCTCGGGTGTCACGCCACACACTTCTTCCACCTTGTCGGGTGTCCACTTGGCCATGACTTCTTCTTTGACCTTGTCCATGCCGAACACGCGGTCATTGATGTACTTTTTGTCTTCCCAACCGTTCTTGAAAATGATGTGCAAGAGACCGAACAAGAATGCAATGTCAGAACCAGAGCGAATGCGCACGTACTCATCCGACTTGGCGGCAGTGCGTGTGAAACGCGGGTCCACCACGATCACTTTGCAGCCGTTTTCCTTGGCATGCAACAGGTGCAGCATGGACACGGGATGCGCCTCTGCCGCATTCGAGCCGATGTACAAAGCGACCTTGCTGTTTTGCATGTCGTTGTACGAATTGGTCATCGCGCCATAGCCCCAAGTGTTGGCCACACCCGCCACCGTGGTGGAGTGGCAAATACGTGCTTGGTGGTCACAGTTGTTGCTGCCGAAGTAGCTCACAAACTTGCGCAGCAAATAGGCTTGCTCGTTGTTGTGTTTGGAAGAACCGATCCAGTACACGCTGTCTGGGCCTGAGGTCTTGCGCAACTCAAGCACTTTGGCGCTGATCTCATCCAACGCAGTGTCCCAGCTGATGCGTTCGTACTTGCCGTTGACCAACTTCATGGGATAGCGCAGACGGAACTCCCCGTGGCCGTGCTCGCGCAAGGCCGCACCTTTGGCGCAATGTGCACCCAAGTTGATGGGGGAGTCGAAGACAGGCTCTTGACGAACCCACACACCGTTTTCCACCACGGCATCGACCGCACAACCCACAGAGCAGTGCGAACAAACGGTGCGCTTGACTTCGATCTTGCTGGTGCCTTCGCTCGACAAAGCGCCAGAGGCTTGGGCTTTTTTAACCAAGCTCAGTTGCGTTGCGGCCAAGCCCACGCCAATGCCCAAACCTGAGCGGCGCAAAAAGCCACGGCGATCCAAGGTGGGCAAGGCTTGTGACAGTCCGCGTTGCAAGCGGCCAATGAATGCAGAACTGCCGGTGGTTTGGGCAGACGTATCGGTTTTACGACTTAACAACATCTGGTGCTCCTTCAGACGCGCGTGGTCTGGTAATAGCGCTTGACGTGCTCGCTCAAGCTGTAGCCACCACCGTTTTCGGGGGCGGGCGGGAGTTTGTTCAATTCAGCGGAAGGGGCATTGATGCTGGGCAGTGCTGTCACAGCAGCGGCAGCAGCACCTGCGGCGGCGGCACCCATAAAAAATCCGCGGCGCGACGCAGTCGCTGGGTCTTTGGCTTGTTCTTTTTGCATTTGTAGCTCCTCATGTTGTCGTGGGTATGCACGACTTTGCATACTGTACCAATGATGCGCATTTGTCCACTACGTAGTAACGTCAAAAGCCTTCATCGATTCTCAGGAATGCGGCGCCAAAACACGCTGCCTGTCGCGCATGCGTCATACATAGCGCTCAAAACAAGAAGTAAAGGGCGCCGTGGGTCTTCAGGCCAACATGTCAAAGCCTTGCGCTTCGACGCTGATGAACGCGCGCGTCAACTCGGCCAATGCAGCATAAAAACGGGCGCGCGGCGTGGCTTGCAAGACATCGCAAAAAGCGGGCACCCAGGTTTGCACATGTGCTGCAAAAAACTTGGCCTGTTGTGTGAGGTTGGACACCGAGACATCCTCACCTGCCACCAAAAAACGCATGACCTCAAACACGTAAGACACATGGTCTTCGGTCTCCGACATGGTGGCATCGTCACGACCCAAACCCAGCGCAGCTAAATCGGTGCGCAATTGGGCCAATGGTTTTTCGTTCAAGAAACCACTCAAGTGGTGCGAGGCATAGACATACACCTCGGGCTTTCCTACGCCGCCAAACAACGTGTGGTGCTCGTTTTGAATGCTCGCGTCATCCATCTCACGAGCCACACCCACCAACTGACGCCAAGGCTCTTCGAGAAAGCCTCCCGAGGTCGGCGCCTCTGTGGGGGCCACGCGCAATTGCGCCAACAACTCGGCGCGGGCTGGCGCGTAGAACAACTCGGAAATCAAACCGTACAGCTCGGCGCGTGCGGTTTCTTCATCAAGGGCGGAGGATAAATGGGGTTCTGTCATACACGTCTTTTAAAGAATTTTTTGCTCGTCGCCCGCAGAGTAAATATCAATCACACGGCAGTCGCCACACATCTTCAAACGCTCCAGCGCTGGACCTTGGAACATGGCGTGACCCGCGAGTTTGCCAATCATGGCCTCGATGCCTTTGAGCGTGCCAAACGGTTTGCCGCAGCGCACGCAACCGTAAGGCTGCGTTTCGTTGAGCACGCGCACTTCTTTGCGTTGCGGCGTGAGCAACAAACGTGGCACCAGTTGAAGCGCTTTCTCGGGGCAGGTGCTGACACACAAGCCGCACTGCACACAGTTTTTCTCGAAGAAGCGCAATTGCGGCGCTTGTGGGTTGTCTTGCAGCGCGTTGGCGGGGCAGGCGCTGACGCAACTCATGCACAAGGTGCAGCTGTCTTTGTTGACCTCGACCGAACCAAACAGAGAGCCCGCTTTGGGCAAAGCCAAGGCTTCGGGAGCGGTGGCGGTTTTCAAAACGGGCGCATGTTCGAGCAAGTGGTCCACCACCATACTCAAGGTGCTGCGCTTGTCAGCCATCACCGCAAACGTGGCCGCAGGCACCGTGCTGCTCAGGCGCTGCTTGCCTGTGGTGAGGCGTTGCAACTCGGCATCGAGTTCTAGGGCTTGCGTGGCATGAAGCAGTTGCACAGGCATCTGTGCAGCTTTGGCATAACCCAAGCCTTCGAGCATGGCCTGCGCTTGGGCCATTTGCGCTTGCAAACCGTCGGCGTATTGCGGGGCTTCTTCGGCGGTGTGGAGCACCAAGACTTGGGCCGCACCATAGGCCAAGGCCATGAGCCACACCTCCAAGCCAAGGCTCGCGGTGTGCCACAGCGACACCGGCATCACATGCGCAGGCACACCTTGCGCGACGTTGAGTTGTGCGGCGCGGCCCAACTCGTTCACCAAGGCTTGGCCCGCGTCTTGGCTGTGCAACAAAATGACCGCGTCTTTGCCCCCCGCTTTTTGATAGGTGCTCAGCAGCGTCTTGAGCTTGAGGCCTTGGTCACTGGCTCGCGGGTAGGCGTAGGTCAGTGCGCCTGTCGGGCACACCGTGGTGCACGCACCGCAGCCCACGCACAGGTTGGGGTTGACCTTGATTTGCTGGCGCGACTTGTCCGAGCTGATGGCCTCGGCAGAACAAATGTCCACGCAGGCGTTGCAGCCCACTTGCTCGTTGCGGCTGTGCGCACAGAGCTTTTGTTTGTAGTCAAAAAACTTGGGTTTTTCAAACTCGCCCACCAGCTCGCGCAAGCGCAGCAAGTTGGCCGCCGTTGCGCCACGGAAATAGCCTTGCGGCAAGGCGTGGCGGTTGAAGGCGGTGGCATCGCGCAAATCGAGCACGAGGTCAAACTCAGCGGTTTCTTCTTGCGCTTGGCGCTGGAAGTTGATCGCGCCCACGGCGCCACACGCGGTCACGCAATCGCGGTGCGCACTGCATTTGTTCAGGTCAATTTGATAATCCAAACCAATCGCTTGCTCGGGGCAAGCGGCCACGCAGGCATTGCAGCGGGTGCACAGGTCAAGGTCAATCGGGTTGTTGTTTTGCCAAGTCAGCTTGAACGCACCCAGCCAGCCGTCCACACGCAGCACTTGACCGCCCAGCACAGGGTAGCGGCGGCTTTGTGCGCCGCCCGCCTCGCCCGCCCCTTGGGTGAAGATCGTCACATTCAGCGTGTCGGCCAACAGCGCAGCGGCTTGTTCGGCTTGGTCCATCTGACCCAAGATGAGCAAGCGCCCTGCACTTTTGAAAGTGACCGTGGGCACCGGCTCAGGCTCGGGCAAATGCGCAGCGGCTAAGAGCGCGGCGATTTTGGGCGAGGCGTTTTTGGCATCACGACTCCAGCCGCCGGTCTCGCGGATGTTGACGAACTTGATGACCGAGGTTTTGGCTTGCGCCTCGAGTGCCAAGTCGCCAAACAGGCGTTGCTCTTGGGTGCAGGCCACCACCACATCGTCTGTGCCTTGCACGGCTTGCACAAATGCGTTCGCCTCGCGACGGCACAACGCGGTATGCAGCGTGAGTGACTCAGACAGGCTCTGGCTCAGGGCCTTCGGGTCTAGCGGTTGGGTCTGGTTGCAGTCGCAAATCAGCGTGGTCATGCGTGGAGGGCTCAGGGTTGGGATTGTTTTTAGCAGGGGCAGACTGTGCCACGACTTTGCTTGCTGGCTCGTCGTCAAACAAATTCAATGTTTTGGCACTGGCCATTTGACGCAGCATGGCCAAAGGCAGCGGGTCGGGCTGGCTGTAGTCATCGATGTAGATGTCCATGCGGTCCATCACATTGAAGTGAGGGTCGGTGAACAGCTGCTTCATGGCGGCATTTTTGACATCGGGTGCCACACCACGGGCCATGAAGCCCGTGAAGTCGGACTCGGGCGTGAGTTGTTGTGCATCCGCCAGCGTTGGGGCTTGCTGCGCGGCAGGGCTGGCATCAGCTTCGTGGGAAACGTGTGCAGGCACAACGGGAGGCGGAGCCAGCGGTCTGGCTTCCTGCAAAGGCGGTTTGGGCTCCGCCAACGGACGGCCTTCGCGCACCTCGGCTTTGCGGCGCGACCAACGGCTGAGAAAACCAGCGGGCGTGTCTTCGTCATGGGCCATCGCGGCCTCCGGTATTTGGAGCGCCACCCGGGCCGCCACCGCGAATTTTTTCGGTGCTCACTGAAGCGGGGTTGCCAAAGCGGTCTTGCAAGGCTTTGAAGCTGTCGGGGCGCTTGCGGCGCTTGGACTCGACCACCCAGTGGGCGTCCATGAACTCGACCATCCACGCCACCACGTCCGCAGGGGCCGGCACTTGATCGACGTTTTCTTGGGCGTCTAGCCAACGGCCGGCATCGTGGTAGCTCAGGCTCACCATCGTGGGCACCGCCATCACCTCGTCACCAATGCTGGGTTCTTCTTCCATGCGCCACAAGACAAACCAACACGGCGCAAGCGAGGCGGCGTTGAGGTAGTAGCCTTCGGCGTCGTCACGAAACAGCTCCACCGTGAAGCCCGGATGCAACCAGATTTGCTCATCCTCGGTCTGCCGCAAGCAGCGCGGCGCGGTGCCAAAGTGCTCGGCGTGCGGCAACACATCGTGGCCCGTCACGTCGTGCAACACCCAGCGCCAAGGCTGCCAGCGGCTCATGTCGCCCGGCACACGCTCGCGGCGCATGACCACGGCGACTTGAAGGCTGGGGCGTTGCGTCATGGCGTGGATCAAGTTTCTTTAGAAATCTTGATGCTTGGGAATTTGCTGGAGAAGTCTTTGGCCTTGGCCGCAATCTTCACCGCCACTTGACGCGCCACCGCCTTGTAGATGCCCGCCACTTCACCATCAGGGTCGGCCACCACCGTGGGTTTGCCACTGTCGGCTTGCAAGCGAATTTGCATGTTCAAGGGCAGTGCGCCAAGGTAGTCCATGCCGTCTTTGGCCGCCAATTTTTTGCCGCCGTCCGCGCCAAAGATGTGCTCGATGTGGCCGCAGTGGGTGCACACGTGGACCGCCATGTTCTCGACCAAGCCAAGGATGGGCACACCCACCTTCTCAAACATCTTGATGCCTTTTTTCGCGTCCAGCAGCGCAATGTCTTGCGGCGTGGTGACGATGACCGCGCCCGTCATGGGCACGCGCTGGCTGAGCGTGAGCTGAATGTCACCTGTGCCGGGTGGCATGTCCACAATCAAATAGTCGAGTGATTTCCAGTTGGTTTGGCGCAGCAACTGCTCCAAGGCTTGGGTGGCCATGGGGCCGCGCCAAATCATGGCCTCGTCTTGGTCCACCAAAAAACCAATGGACATGACTTGCACGCCATAGTTCTCCAGCGGGTCCATGGTTTGGCCATCGCTGCTCTCGGGGCGGCCCTCGATGCCCATCATCATGGGCTGGCTGGGGCCGTAAATGTCGGCGTCGAGCAAACCCACGCTGGCACCCTCAGCGGCCAAGGCCAACGCCAAGTTGGCGGCGGTGGTGCTTTTGCCCACACCGCCTTTGCCCGAGGCCACGGCAATGATGTTTTTGACTTGGGGCAGCAAGGCCACGCCGCGCTGCGCGGCATGCGCCACGATGTTCATGCTGATGTTGGCCGACACGTTGTCCACGCCCGCCACGCTTTTGGCCGCAGCAATCAGTTCTTTGCGAAAACCCGCCATTTGGCTTTTGGCGGGATAGCCCAGCACCACATCAAACGACACATCGCCGCCGTGAATTTGCAAGTTCTTCAGCACTTTGGTGCTCACAAAGTCTTTGCCCGTGTTGGGGTCAATCACGGTTTGCAGAGCCGCGGTCAGGGCTTGTTCGTTGAGGGCCATAAAAGTCTTTGTTCTAAGTTTGAAATTGCGCGCAAGTCTAGCGCGGGGCATTTAACCGCGGGCAATGCAGGTCATCGGGAAGGACAAGCCCTGTCACAGGGCGGGGGGTATGACGCTTAGTTTTTGCGAGCCACCCAATAGGCCGCGCCTTCAGCGCCGTAGCGCTCATCATGCGGGACATCACGGTCGAGTTGAAACATCGAACCGGGCAACAAATGCTGGGTGTGGCCGTTGATGGTCAGCCACATCTCGCCGCGCGTGAGGATGGCATGCACGCCAAAGGGGTGGGTGTGGGTGTCGAGCACGGTGTGGGGCGCCCAGTCGCGCGCGATCACCTCGTCAAAGCCAGCGGCCAAAGACGTTTGCTTGAATTCCTCAAAGCTAGGTAAGTTCATGCCCAGATTTTGCAGGAACTAAAATCGACCCCTTCGCCCTAAGGTCTTGCTCACAAATGTCTCAGCGCCAGCTCTTCGTCACCACCGCCCTGCCCTACGCCAACGGCAACTTCCACATCGGCCACATCATGGAGTACATCCAGGCCGACATCTGGGTGCGTTTCCAGCGCATGCAGGGCCACAAGGTCGATTTTGTGGGCGCGGACGACACCCACGGCGCGCCCATCATGATTGCCGCTGAAAAAGCAGGCATCACGCCGCAACAGTTTGTGGCGGGCATTGCCGCTGGGCGCAAGCCTTATTTGGACGGCTTTCACATCCAGTTTGACAACTGGCACAGCACCGACGCGCCCGAGAACCACGCACTGGCCCAGCAGATTTATCGCGACTTGCGCGACATCCCCGAAAGCCAAGGCGGCTCGCTCATTGAGCGCCGCACGATTGACCAGTTCTTCGACCCCGAGAAGAACATGTTCTTGCCCGACCGCTTCATCAAAGGCGAGTGCCCCAAGTGCCACGCCCACGACCAATACGGCGACAACTGCGAGGTGTGCGGTGCGGTGTACGCCCCCACCGACCTGATCAACCCGTTCTCCGCTTTGTCGGGCGCCAAGCCTGAGCTGAAAAGCTCGGAGCATTTCTTCTTTAAGTTGTCTGACCCACGTTGCGTGGCGTTCTTAGAGAAGTGGACGCAAGACGGCAAGCTACAACCCGAAGTGGCCAACAAGGTCAAAGAGTGGTTCAGCGTGCGCACCAACCCCGATGGCACGACCAGCGAAGGCTTGGGCGATTGGGACATCTCGCGTGATGCGCCTTACTTTGGCATTGAAATTCCAGACGCACCAGGCAAGTACTTTTACGTGTGGCTCGACGCACCCGTGGGCTACTTGGCCTCGCTGAAAAACTTGCTCGACCAACGCGGCGAGAACTATGACGCTTACATGGCCAACCCCGCGCTGGAGCAATACCACTTCATTGGCAAAGACATCGTCACTTTCCACACCTTGTTCTGGCCCGCCATGCTGCACTTCAGCGGTCGCAAAACGCCTAACAACGTGTTTGTGCATGGCTTTCTCACCGTCAACAACGGCGAGAAGATGAGCAAGAGCCGTGGCACAGGCCTTGACCCACTGAAGTACCTCAGCCTCGGCATGAACCCCGAGTGGCTGCGCTACTACTTGGCCACCAAGTTGAACAACAAAAACGAAGACGTGGACTTCAACGCCGAAGACTTCATGCTGCGCGTGAACAGCGATTTGATTGGCAAGTTCGTCAACATTGCCTCACGTGCAGCGGGTTTCTTGACCAAGCGCTTTGAAGGCAAGCTCACCCAAAGCTTTGGAGAACAAGGCACTGCGCTGCTGAGCGACATTCACGCCGCCAAAGACAGCATTGCCCAAGCGTATGACGCACGCGAATACGGCAAAGCCACGCGCGAAATCATGCTGCTGGCCGACAAAGTGAACGCGTATGTGGACCAGCACAAGCCTTGGGACTTGGCCAAAGACGTGGCTAACAACGAAGCCCTGCACCAAGTGTGCTCGCTGCTCATCAATGCGTTTGCTGAACTGAGCCGCTACTTGGCGCCTGTCCTGCCCTCGCTCGCGCACGCGGTGGAAGCCTTCACCGGCACCGCCATGCAAAACTGGAACGCCACGGGCAACGTGGCCCACATTCAACCTTACCAACACCTCATGCAACGCGTCACCCCCGAACAACTTGAAGCTTTGTTTGAGCCCCCTGCCCTGGTGGAACAAAGGGTCGCCCCATGCGGCGAGCCCATCGCCCCCACCATCAGCATCGACGACTTTGCCAAGGTGGATTTGCGCATTGCCGAGATCGTCCACTGCGAGGCGGTGGAAGGCTCGACCAAGTTGCTGCGCCTCACCCTCGATGTGGGCGAAGGCACCGACCCGCAGGGGCGTCCCATCACGCGCAACGTCTTCAGCGGCGTGGCCAGCATGTACAAGCCCGAAGACCTCCAAGGCAAACTCACCGTCATGGTGGCCAACTTGGCGCCACGCAAGATGAAGTTTGGTGTGAGTGAGGGCATGGTGCTCGCCGCCAGTCACGCCGACGAAAAAGCCGAGCCCGGCATTTACGTGCTGCATCCATGGCCCGGCGCCAAACCCGGTATGCGCATCCATTAATTGGGATCTGACCCCAATTCATCATGTTCAAACCCAAATTAGTCGATGCCCTTGTAGGCTACACACGCCAACGTTTTTACCAAGACGTGGGCGCAGGCATCACGGTGGGGGTGGTGGCGTTGCCTCTGGCGATGGCGTTTGCCATCGCGTCGGGGCTCAAGCCTGAAGCGGGTTTGTTCACCGCCATCATCGCGGGCTTTTTGATCTCCGCGCTGAGCGGCAGTCGTGTGCAAATTGGCGGGCCAGCAGGCGCGTTCATCGTCATCGTCTATGGCATCTTGGAGCGTTACGGCTTGGCCAATCTGATGATTGCCACCGCCATGTCGGGCGTGATCTTGTTTGCCATGGGCTTGCTGCGCTTGGGTTCGTTGATTCGCTTCATCCCAGTGGCGGTCGTGATTGGGTTTACCAACGGCATTGCGGTGCTCATCATGGTGTCGCAACTCAAAGACTTTTTAGGGTTGCAAGTCAAAGCCATGCCCGCCGATTTCTTTGGCATCTTGCACACCCTCTACGCCAGCATGGCCACGCTCAACGGCGAAGCCTTCGGCTTGGCTGTGGTCTGCTTGTTTGTGTTGGCGTTTTGGCAGCTGGCCTTGCCCCGCTTGAACAACGCCATGCCCAGCACCAAAAACTTTGCCACCATCCCCGGCTCCATCTTGGTGCTGGTGGGTGCCACGGTAGCCAGCCAGATGATGGGTTTGGAAGTCGAGACCATCGCCTCGCGCTTTGGCAGCATCCCCAACAACTTGCCTGCCTTTGCATGGCCCGACTTCAGTTGGGAGACCGCCAAGTTCTTGCTCATCCCCGCCACCACACTGGCCTTGCTGGGGTCGATTGAGTCGCTCTTGTGCGCCCGCATCGCCGACCAAATGATGGCCGACGGCCCCTACGGCGACCGCCACGATGCCAACCAAGAACTGATGGCCCAAGGCGTGGCCAACCTCATCACCCCCTTCTTTGGCGGCATGCCCGCGACAGGCACGATTGCCCGCACCGTGACCAACGTGAAAAATGGTGGCAACAGCCCCGTGGCGGGCATGGTGCACGCTGTCACGCTGCTGATCGTCATGTTGGTGGCCGCGCCACTGGCAGGCGATGTGCCACTGGCCGCGCTGTCCGCCATTTTGATGTTTGTGGCGTGGAACATGGGCGAATGGCACGAGTTTGTGCATCTGCGCCAGTTCCGCATGACTTACCGCGTCACCTTGTTGCTGGTGTTTTTGCTCACCGTCATCGTCGATTTGACGGTTGCCGTGGAAGTGGGTTTGATGGCTGCCTGCCTGACCTTCATCTATCGCATCTCTAGCCTCACCCGCGCCGAACAGGTGTTGGCTGAGAACCACCCCGAACTGGCTGGCCATGAGGCCGACGTGCACGCCCACCGCTTGTACGGCGCGTTGTTCTTTGGTGCTGTCAAACTGGTGGAAGCCATAGAAGAAAACCTGCCCGCCCAAGCCGTCGTGTTGGACTTGAAAAACCTGATCTACATCGACACCTCTGGTGCGGATGCACTGATGTCTTTGGTGCGCAGCTGCCGCAAAAAACAGGTGCGCCTCATCATTTGCGGCTTGGCGCACCAGCCCCTCGAAATGGCGCAACGCTGCGGCCTGCTGCAAGCCTTGCCAGACACCCAGTGGGTGCCCGATTTGAACCAAGGTTTGACCAAAGCCCTGACCTAGACCCTCGGTCGTTAAAATCTTCGCAATCTCTAGAAATCCAATTAGGAACACCAGCATGTCGATTTTCCAACGCGACCACTACACCTCCGAAGCCACTCAGTTCATCGAGTCGCTGAAGGCCCAAAAGCCCACCCTCGAAAAAGAACAACGCGAAGGCCGTGCTTTGTTGTGGGACAAACAAGTCAACCGCGAAGTCCAGCAAGACATCGACGCTGGTCGCGTGGCACAAAAGCCGTACGTCTACCAAACCAACGCCTAAGACTTTCGGTCTGGCCTCATTCATTCAGCATCCTCTGTGCACCCTGCTGACACCACCCCGTCTGACGAGGCCATGACCAACTCTGTCATGCCCGAGGTGGTGGACCACGTGGCTGTGGCCCGCCTGTATGGCGAGCCCCTGTTCACCATGCCGCACGACTTGTACATCCCACCGGATGCGTTGGAGGTTTTTCTAGAAGCCTTCCAAGGTCCGTTGGACTTGCTGCTCTACCTGATCCGCAAGCAAAACTTCAACATCCTCGACATCCCCATGGCCGCGCTCACGCGCCAGTACCTGAGCTATGTGGACGAGATTCGCAGCCGCAACCTCGAACTAGCCGCCGAATACCTGCTGATGGCCGCCATGCTGATTGAAATCAAATCACGCATGCTGCTGCCGCCCAAAAAGGTGGCCGAGGGCCAAGAGCCGGAAGACCCGCGGGCCGAGTTGGTTCGCCGCCTGCTCGAATACGAGCAAATGAAACTGGCCGCCGCCAAGCTCAACGAAGTGCCGCAATTTGGCCGCGACTTTTTGCGTGCCCAAGTCTTGATTGAACAGTCCTTGCAACCGCGCTTCCCAGACGTGCATGTGGTCGAGTTGAGCCAAGCATGGGCCGATATCTTGAAGCGGGCCAAGCTGGTGCAGCACCACAAAATCTCGCGTGAGGAGTTGTCGGTGCGTGAGCACATGAGCATCGTGCTCAAGCACTTGCAAGGCAAACGCTTTGTGGAGTTTGAAAACCTGTTCAACCCCGAACAAGGCGTGCCCGTGCTGGTGGTGACCTTCATCGCCTTGCTTGAACTGGCGAAAGAAACGCTGATTGAAATCACGCAGGCCGAGGCCTTTGCCCCGATTTACGTGCGTTTGGCCTATACCCCGACGTAAAAGGTCGGCGTAAACTTCACCTCCCTCTTGGCAACACAGGACTGGCTTTTCGCCACACACGTTCTATGAGCAACTCCCACGCTTCGCCCTACGGCACTTTGCCTCCCGCTTCCCCCGTCGCCGCCCGCAAGCCCATCAGCTTGCCCCGCTTGAACGAGCTGCGCGCGCGGGGTGAAAAAATCACCATCCTCACGGCCTACGACGCCACCTTTGCCGCCGTGGCCGATGCCGCAGGGGTGGAATGCATCTTGGTGGGTGACTCGCTGGGCATGGTCTGCCAAGGCCTCACCAGCACCGTGGGCGTCGCACTCGACACCATGCGCTACCACGTGGAGAGCGTCGCCACGGGCTTGCGCCGTGTGCAAGGCACCACATGGATCATTGGCGACCTGCCCTTTGGCAGCTACCAAGAATCCAAAGAGCAAGCCCTACGCAGCGCCACCGTCTTGATGCAGGCGGGTGCTCACATGGTCAAGCTTGAAGGCGGTGGCTGGACCACGGAAATCGTGCATTTCTTGGTCGAACGTGGCATCCCTGTCTGCGCCCATTTGGGCCTGACGCCGCAAACCGTGCACGCCTTGGGCGGCTACCGCGTGCAAGGCCGTGGCGACGCAGCCACCCAACTGCGCCAACACGCCTTGGCCCTGCAAGACGCCGGCGCCACCATGCTGGTGCTTGAGATGGTGCCCGAGCCACTGTCCACCGCCCTCACGCAAGAGCTGCCCACTTGCCACACCATCGGCATCGGGGCGGGCAATGGCACGGCGGGCCAAGTGCTGGTGATGCACGACATGCTGGGCGTCAACCTCGGCAAGAACCCCAAGTTCGTCCACAACTTCATGGAAGGCCACAGCAGTGTGCAAGCGGCCATGAGCGCCTATGTGGCTGCTGTGAAAAACGGCACCTTCCCCGACAACGCCAAACACGCTTGGGCCTAAGCCAAGGCCTCTCGTTTCATGCACATCGTTCACACCCTCGCGGACCTGCGCCGCGCTTTAAAGCCAGCCGCCCTGCGTGCCTTTGTGCCCACCATGGGCAACTTGCATCAAGGCCACTTGGATCTGATGCAAATGGCCCGTCAAGAAGCAGACACGCGGGTGAAAACAGGCGGCATGACCGTCGCCAGCATCTTCGTCAACCGCTTGCAATTTGGCCCCCACGAGGACTTTGACACCTACCCCCGCACCTTTGAGCGCGACTGCGAACTGCTCCAAGCCAACGGCTGTGACGTGGTGTTTGCCCCGTCAGAAAAAGACCTCTACCCCGAACCCCAAGTGTTCAAGGTCCACCCCCCCGCCGAATTGGCCGACATTTTGGAAGGCGCGTTCCGCCCCGGCTTCTTTGTGGGCGTGAGCACCGTGGTGCACAAACTCTTCAACATCGTGCAGCCAGACCTTGCGGTGTTTGGCAAAAAAGACTACCAACAACTCATGGTCATCTGTCGCATGGTGCAACAAATGGCCCTGCCCATCGAGATCATCGGCGGCGACACCCGCCGTGCCGAAGACGGTTTGGCCTTGAGTTCACGCAACGGCTACCTGAGTGCGGATGAACGCGCCGAGGCCGTGCAACTGTCGAAGGCTTTGAAAAGCTTGGCGGCCGCGGCACGTGCGGGCAACGCTGCGGGGCAGCTCGATGTGCCCGCTTTAGAAACTGCGGCAATGGTGGCCCTACGTGCACGTGGCTGGGCCCCCGACTACATCACCCTACGCCGCCAACATGATTTGTCACCCGTGAGCGGCCCCTGCGCGGAGCCACTGGTGGTGTTGGGGGCAGCAAAGCTAGGCCAAACGCGGTTGATTGATAACTTGGAGGTTTAGGCCTTCAGCGCCCACAAACGTGAAACCACATCACGTACAGAATTTTTGTATGTCCATATTCGACGGACTAACGACCATACCTTGAAGAGGAATTCGCTCTGTAATACCTGTTGGTGCATGGTAAATAATCACATAGTGACTTGTTCCGTTCACTAACCGCCCTGAAGATTCGAAATTACTTTCTTTATGGGTAGATTTGACCGATATGCATTGAGCACTTTGATCATCGCTATTTTTAGATTTCGTTTTCAATTGTTTTATAGATTCCATGTAATCAGCGCGTGACAGCACCACTGCGCAATGCTTGGGGGAAATAATTTGCTCATTCGCGAAGGACCGAGCACTTACCAACCCAATAAAGAACGGCGTCATAAAAAACAAAACAACAAAAAACAAAGCAACCACCATGGCAAGGGAGGTAGCTATCGGTGTCAAAAGAAGTATTGCGCTAAGTTCGAACATTTTTTGTTTTTTTTCATCCACCTTATTGTTAAAGGCTTTGTATTTTTCAAAGTAGCTTAAAACTCGCTCATTTTTCATCAACACGTATCCACTCCAACATATTGCGAGCGCTATGGCGATTGGAATATAGAGCGTCGAATTACTTTTAAAGAGAATCCAATAAAGATCATCGGGATTCGGCAGCTTGATGAACATTTGTGCATAGCCACGCCAAGATAAAACCAACAAATCAAACGTACTTTCAAAAAGCATTGTGGGATCAAAGCCAAACACATCTGCAAAGCCAGAAGCTACGCCGAATCCGAACAATGCGGTAAATATTGACGTAACGCTCACGACAAACAAAACCCGCTCTCCCCATTTGAATTCACTATTTTGAGAACTCTGATTCTTTTCCATTTTTAAATCTCCTATCTTTTCAATTTACACAAACTGTTATGTCATTTCTGAAAACTTGGGAACCCGAAAGTAAGTCCGTGACATATAAGTTTGGGCATGTATGTGCGGTCACAGGCATGGACCACTCGTCGAAAAATATAAATCTAAAGAACTCTTTTTATGCTAGCATGCAGTTTGAAAAAACTTAATAAGTACTAGATTGGATGAAGCCCGTAAGTTTGAATCACCTTTGATGCGGCGCCCAGTCCGCACCTCTGTACCACTGAGTCATGATCACTTGCGTTTTGGATGTAGCCAATGAATTTTCAAAGTTTATAATTCATTTTTAATTCATCTTTCAATTCATAGATCCATGTCAAACCACACCGACCTCCTGCGCCTGCGTCTCGCTGCAGGCCCCAAGTCGGGCACGCAGATGGCCACAGAGATGGGCATCAGCCAACCCACGGCCACGCGTGCGTTGGCAGCCATGGGCAGCGAGGTGATGAAGATCGGCCAGAAGAAAGGCACGCGTTACGCGCTGCGCGACACGGGGCGTGGTTTTGAAGACATATCGGTGTTTCGGGTGGATGCGGAGGGCAAGCTCAAAGAGCTGGGCGTGCTCACCCCCGTGCGGCCCGACGGCTTTGTGTTCACGCAAGCTGATGGGACGCAACTGCACAGCGACGGCTTACCGTGGTGGCTGCTGGACATGCGCCCCCAAGGCTACCTAGGCCGTGCTTATGCCACGCGCTACGGCGCAGAGCTGGGGCTGCCCAGCGCGTTGAAAGAGTGGACCGACAGCCATGCGCTGCGAGCACTGCTGGTGCACGGACACGATTTGGTGGGCAATCTACTGCTAGGCCCCATCGCTCGCGACAAGTTCATCACCGCGCCCGAACCCGTGTGCTTGGCCCACACCAACAAGGCCGCCGCTTACGCAAGGATGGCCTTGGGTGCTTCGCAAGGGGATGTACCTGGGTCATCAGCGGGGGGCGAGCAGCCCAAGTTCACCGCCTATGCCAACACGGGCACAGGGCCCGCACATGTGATGGTGAAATTCAGCGAAAAACTGGACAGCCCCATCAGCCAACGCTGGCGCGACCTGCTGCTGGCCGAGCACTTGGCACTGACCACCTTGCGCCAAGCAGGTTTGGCGGCCGCACAGTCTGCCGTGGTGGATTTTGAGGGTCAACGCTTTTTAGAAGTCGAGCGCTTTGACCGCGTGGGCACGCTGGGCCGCAAGGCGGTGGTGTCGCTAGCCGCTTTGGATGCCGAGTTTGTAGGTGCCGCCCACCAGCCTTGGCCCGTGGTGGCACAAAGGTTACTGGCGTTGGGTGCCATCACCCCCGAGGCCGCCGAGAGCACGGAAGTGCTGTGGGCATTTGGCGTGCTCACGGGCAATACAGACATGCACAGCGGCAATTTGTCATTTGTGTCGGAGCATGGCCGCCCCTACCACCTCGCTCCCGCTTACGACATGACGCCTATGGCCTTTGCCCCCAGCAGCAGTGGCAAGCTACCCAGCACCGTGCCCACAATCAGCCTGCATGCCAGCGTGCGTAACAAGCACTGGCGCACCGCGCAAGCCATGGCGCAAAGCTGCTTGGCTGCGC
The DNA here is from genome assembly GCA_903886485.1 of uncultured Burkholderiales bacterium. Lineage (GTDB taxonomy): Bacteria > Pseudomonadota > Gammaproteobacteria > Burkholderiales > Burkholderiaceae_C > Limnohabitans. The sequence goes on along the minus strand of CAISMH010000017.1, from coordinate 187,268 downwards.
TGCGCGCGTGCGCCGATTTCAGCGCCGAGTTCGAAGTGTGTGTCGATGCGCTGACAGCGCACCTAGAAAATGCCAGCGCTCAGGTAGCGCGGTTGGGCTAAACGCTCAAACGCGTCTTCTTGCCTGATGCATTTCGATCTGGCTCTTCAGAACCGCAACCCCACCACCACCCGCGTGATATTGGCTTGTGTGAAGTTGGCTTTTTGGTCATACGCCATGCGTACAAAGTAGTCACCGATATCCAAGGTCACAGCCAGTCCATGGCCTTTGACCTGCGCCTCGCCGGCGTTGCTGGCACCCACGCGTTCAAACGCATCCACCGTCAAACGCTTGGCCTCTGACATGGGCCTGCGCCACACCAAGTGGGTCACGCGTTGCCCTGTTTTCAAACGGTCGTCATAGATTTGGTAAAGCGACAAGCGCCCGATTGGGCTGCTGGTGAATGAGCCGCCCAACAGCAAAGAGTCGTTGGGATCGAAGTTCAAATTCTCATAGGGCTTGGTATTGGTCCGCCCCCAGCCAAGCAAAGGCGATAACCCGTTCACTTGGTCTTGCTTGCCATCCCAGGTGATGCTGCCGCCAACAAAACCACCGCTGGCCCATTGCAATGAAGAAATCAACTGTCCATAAGCGAACAAATTTGAAGACTGTTCTATGCCTGCACGTGATTGCGTGAAGTTGGTTTCGTCTTGGTAATGACCTAACCAAAATTTGGTGTCTGCGGTGTTGCCGCGCAAGTTGATGTCTGTGGCAGAAGATTTTGTACCCGAGTCGCGGTAGCTGCCGAGGGTGGCCTTCCAAGCCACCGATTGATCAGGCTTCAAAGGCTCAATGGGATCTAAGTTGGCGCGATCTTGAATGGCGTGTGCAAGCGAAGAGGCCAACGCCCCGAGCAACAACAAACACCTTGCCAAACGGCAATCAGCGCTCACCTTTGGCCCCGCGCCCCATCAGCACCGCAGTGGCTTGGGCTGGGGTGATCTGACCATCGAGCAAGGCCACCACGGCGTGGGCAATGGGCATGTCTACGCTGAGGTGCTGCGCGCGTTGCACCACGGTGCGAGCGCAGTACACGCCTTCGGCGACATGACCGAGTGAATCGACTGCTTGTTGCAGCGTCATGCCTTGTGCCAAGGCAAGGCCCACTTGTCGGTTACGGCTGAGGTCGCCGGTGGCAGTGAGGACCAAGTCGCCCAAGCCCGACAGTCCCATGAAGGTTTCTGTTTGGGCACCCAAGGCCACGCCCAAACGGGTGATCTCGGCCAAGCCGCGTGTGATGAGCGCAGCGCGGGCGTTGAAGCCCAGTTGCAAGCCATCACACAAGCCCGTGGCAATGGCGAGCACGTTTTTGACGGCACCGCCAACTTCGACACCCACGATATCGTCGTTGGCATAGACGCGCAGGCTGTTGTTATGAAAAGCCTTGACCATGGCGTCGCGCACCAACGGATCGTCGCTGGCGGCCACCAAGGCGGTGGGCAGGCCGCGCGCCACTTCTTGCGCGAAGCTGGGGCCACTCAAAGCACCGCCGCGCAAGGCTGGCGCAACTTGGGCGCGAATTTCGTGAGCCATCAAGCCCACACCCACGGGTGACGTTGGTTGTGACGCTTGGTGTGTCTCGCTTTGCGAGGCTTCAAAGCCTTTGCAAAGCCAAGCCACAGGCACGCGGTTGCCCAAGATGGGCGCGAGCTGCGTGAGCATGCCGCGTAAGCCACTCATGGGGGAGCCGATCACCACGAGATCGTGTTCGGTCAGCCAATCGCCCAAGGGCTGGGCTGTGACTTGAACCCCATCGCTGAAGGGCAGGCCCGGCAAGTAGCGTGTGTTCACGCGCTCGGCTTGCAGGGTGTGCGCTTGCGCCGCATCGCGTGCCCACAGCCTGACCGTGTGGTGCGCACCTGCGTTGATCGCCAGTGCCGTCCCCCATGCGCCTGCGCCTAAAACGGCAATCTTCATGGCGTTGGTGTGCGCTGAAATTTATTGAATAGCGGCAGCAGCTTGTTGCTGTTGTTGCTCATACATGGCTTGGAAGTTGATCTCCGCCAAGTGGACCGGTGGAAAGCCAGCACGTTGAATCACGTCGGCCACGTTGCCGCGCAAGTAGGGGTAAATGATTTGGGGGCAAGCGATGCCAATGACGGGGCCCATTTGGTCTTCAGGCAAGTGACGCACTTCAAAAATACCGGCTTGCTTGGCTTCGACCAAAAACACAGTTTTGTCTTCAATCTTGGTGGTCACAGTGGCAGTGACTGTGACTTCGACGATGCCATCCGCCACTTGCTCCATGCCGACGCCCAATTGAATGTCCACGCTGGGCTGCTCGGTGCTGGTCAGGATGGCGGGAGAGTTGGGTTGCTCCAAGGACATGTCTTTCAAGTAGACACGTTGAATTTGAAATACGGGGGTCGCTTGTTGTTCGTCTGACATGATTTTTTCCTAGTACAAAAAAGCCCGCTTCGGTCACACCGAAGCGGGCAGCAAATCGGGAAGACTGAATTATGTCAGCTTAAAGGTTGCAAAAGTGGCGTCAAACCACCTTTGGCATCGAGTGCCACCAAGTCATCGCAACCACCGACATGGGTGTCCCCAATGAAGATCTGCGGCACGGTACGACGGCCCGTGATGGCCATCATGTGGGCTCGCGCTTGTGGGTCGGTGTCGATGCGTACCTCCTCAATGTGGGCCACGCCTTTGGCGCTCAATAGCTGTTTGGCGCGGATGCAATAAGGGCATACGGCGGTGGTGTACATCTTGACGGTGGGCATGACGGGGTCTCCGAGGGGGTGAGGCGTTGGCAAATTAAGCTTTAGAGACAGGCAGGTTAGCCTCTTTCCAAGCTTTTAGCCCGCCGTGCAAGGAATGCACCTTCTCGTAACCCAACTTTTGCGCAATGGCTTGCGCGCGTTTGGCGCGCGCGCCAGCGGCACACACCATGATGACGGGCGTGTTTTTGTTTTTCACAGCCTTGTCCAAACGGGCTTCCAACTCGTCCAAAGGGACATTCACGGCTCCTTTGATGTGGCTTTGCGCAAACTCATCAGCCCCACACACATCCACCACCACACCTTTTTCACGGTTCATGCATTGCACCGCCTCTGCGGGGGAGATGCCGGTGGCCGCAGCACCTTGGACCACAGGCAGCAGCAAAAAGAAGCCACTGCTCAAGGCAATGGCCATCAACATCCAGTTGTCGAGAATAAATTTCACAGGAGAGTCCAGTTCAAAAAAACAAAAAGGGAGGGGTTCAAAGTATCGCGTCAGGGCTGCATTCTAAAATCATGGCCAACCTTTCACTGACTTTGTTTGACCCACACCATGTACAAGCTTGTTTTAATCCGCCACGGCGAATCCACTTGGAACCTTGAGAATCGTTTTACCGGCTGGACCGATGTAGACCTTACCCCCACGGGCATCGAACAAGCCAAGAACGCAGGCAAGCTGCTCAAGGCCGAAGGCTATGAATTCGACGTGGCCTACACCAGCGTCTTGAAGCGTGCCATTCGCACCCTGTACCTTGCTCTGGACGAGATGGATTGCACTTGGCTGCCCGTGGTCAAGAGCTGGCGTTTGAATGAGCGCCACTATGGTGGCTTGCAGGGCCTGAACAAAACCGACATGGCAAAGCAATATGGCGATGACCAAGTGCTGATCTGGCGTCGCAGCTACGACACGCCACCACCCGAACTCGAAGCAACCGACCCCCGCAGCGAGCGTGGTGACCCGCGCTACGCCAAGCTCGACTCAGCTCAAGTGCCGCTGACCGAGTGCTTGAAAGACACCGTGGCCCGCGTCCTCCCGTTCTGGAACGAGTCCATGGCCCCAGCGATCAAAGCAGGCAAGCGCATCGTGGTGGCGGCACACGGCAACTCCATTCGCGCTTTGGTGAAGTACCTGGACGGCATCAGCGACACAGACATCGTGGGCTTGAATATCCCCAACGGCATCCCACTTGTCTATGAGTTGGACGACCAGCTCAAACCCATTCGTCACTACTATTTGGGTGACCCACAGACTGCGGCCAAAGCTGCTGCCTCAGTCGCCACACAAGGCAAGGCCTAATCGTCATTCGGGCAACGTCCTTTTGAGGCGCGTTGTATATTGAGTACCTTCTGAAATTCGTCTCACACACAAGGGCAACCTTTAAGGGCATATGCGTCAAAAACTCAAGATTGCAGGCTGGGTCGCCATCGGCGCACTGACAGGCGCGCTGACCACCGTTTCGTTGCAAACCGCTGCTCGCGGCAACATGGCACCGCTGCCGCTCGAAGAATTGCAGCAGCTCGCGGCTGTGTTCAGCATGGTGAAGAGCGACTATGTGGAGCCTGTAGACGAGAAGAAGCTCATCAGCGACGCCATCACCGGCATGGTGGCCAGCCTCGACCCTCACTCGCAGTACTACGACAAGAAAACTTTCAAAGAGTTTCGTGAAGGCACCACCGGTCGCTTTGTGGGTGTGGGCATTGAGATCACGCAAGAAGAAGGTTTGATCAAAATCGTCTCGCCCATCGAAGGCTCTCCTGCTTTCCGCGCCGGCATGAAGTCGGGCGATTTGATTACCAAAATTGACGACACGGCGGTCAAAGGTCTGTCACTCAATGAAGCTGTCAAGCGCATGCGTGGCGAGCCCGGCACCAAGGTGCTGCTCACCATCTACCGCAAGGACGAGAACCGCACCTTTCCCGTGAACATTGTTCGTGAGGAAATCAAAACCCAAAGCGTCAAAGGCAAGGTGATGGAGTCCGGCTACGGCTGGATTCGCTTGAGCCAATTCCAAGACCGCTCGGTGGACGACTTCACCAAAAAGCTCGAAGAGATTTACAAACAAGAACCCAAGCTCAAAGGCATGGTGCTGGACTTGCGGAACGACCCCGGTGGTTTGCTGGATGCAGCCGTGGCCGTGTCTGCCGTGTTCTTGCCTGAGAACATCAACGTGGTGTCCACCAACGGTCAATTGGCCGAGAGCAAGTTTGTTTACAAAGCCTCACCCGAGTTTTACCGCCGCAGCAGCGGCAGCGACCCTGTGGCACGCTTGCATCAAAACACAAAGGGCATTTTCCGCACGGTGCCTCTGGTGGTGCTGGTGAATGAAGGCTCGGCCTCCGCCAGCGAAATCGTGGCGGGAGCTTTGCAAGACCACAAACGCGCCACCATCATGGGCAGCCAAACCTTTGGCAAAGGCTCAGTACAAACCGTGCGCCAGCTTGGCCCCGATACCGCCTTGAAGATCACCACCGCGCGTTACTACACGCCCAGTGGCCGCAGTATCCAAGCCAAAGGCATCGTGCCCGATGTGTTGCTGGACGATACCGCCGAGGGCAGCCCCTTTGCCATCTTGCGCATGCGTGAAGCCGACTTGGACAAGCACTTAGAAAGCGGCCAAGGCAACGCCAACACGGACAAAGCGCAAGACAAAGCGCGCGAGAAGGCTCGTGAAGAAGCCATGAAGCGTTTGGAAGAAGAGTCCAAGAAGCCCAACAGCGAGCGTCGCGCGCCCGAGTTTGGCAGCGACAAAGACTTCCAGTTGGAGCAAGCCATCAAGCGCCTCAAAGGCCAGCCCGTGTTGGCCAGCAAAACGCAAACCGAGCGCCCTGCTGAGAGCAAAGACAAGTAATTCACTTGTGGCTTCGCGGTGAACGACGACCAACTGCTGCGCTACTCGCGCCACATCCTGCTCGACGATGTGGGGATCGAAGGCCAGCAACGTCTGGTTGACAGCCACGTGCTGGTGGTAGGTGCAGGCGGACTGGGCTCACCCGTCGCCTTGTACCTTGCTGCCAGCGGCGTGGGCCACATCACCCTGGCAGACCACGATGTGGTGGACCTCACCAACCTGCAGCGCCAAATCGCTCACACCACCGCGCGTGTCGGTCAACCCAAAGTTGACTCGGCTTCACAAGCCATGCAGTCCCTCAACCCAGACGTGCGGGTGAGCGCATTGGCGCGCAAACTCGACGCGGCTCAACTGGACGCATTGGTGCCCACCGTGCAAGTGGTGGTGGACTGCTGCGACAACTTTGAAACTCGCCAAGCCGTCAACGCCGCTTGTGTCAAGCACAAGGTGCCGCTGGTGTCGGGCGCCGCCATTCGCATGGATGGCCAACTCGCGGTGTACGACGCACGGAGCGAGCAATCGCCCTGCTACGCCTGCATCTTCCCGCCAGACCAAGCCCCCGAAGAAGTGCTGTGTTCCACCATGGGCGTGCTCGCGCCGCTGGTCGGTGTGATTGGCACGATGCAAGCGATGGAAACCGTCAAGCTCATCACGGGCATCGGCTCACGCCTGACGGGCCGCTTGCAAATGCTGGATGGGCGTGACATGGCATGGAACGAGGTGCGTTTGCAGCGCCACGCTAGTTGCCCGGTGTGTGGCACGACCCAAAGCGCTGTCTAAACCACCTCGGCTGCAAGGCCCGCCCTTCTGAAAACAAGCCCAAGTGCTGTGATTGCGCTTGCATTTGTAGCGCTTCATAAGGTCCAGCATGATTTTGAAAACTGTACGACCACGCATAGCCTTGCCCCACCATCCACGCGCCCACATCGTGGCCTTGGCGCGAGAGCTGCGCGAGCAAGCGGCCATAGCTGTCACGCGTGCGCGCACGCACCTCGACCACTTGGCCTTGCAGCACGGCATGCAAAGCTGCGCGTGACTGTGGTCCCCAAAGCTGGCATATCTCGGGGGCATCGATGCCCAGTAGCCTTACCTTGTAGGCCTCACCGCCTTGCACCGGTTGCACCCACACGGTGTCGCCATCGCTCACATGCGTGACCACAGCTTGCCACGCACAGGCAGGCATGGGCGTGCACAGACATGCCAACCACGCAGCCACGCCGGTTGCGGCCCACCTCCGGCCCCGTATCTTGATGTCTCTGTGAACCCGTCGCCAATCCAGCATCCACCACCTCAATGAAAAAGTGAATTGTGGAGAGCTTGGCCCTTTGCGTGTGAAGGCAAGCGTTACGATAAGTGCATGCATGCAGCAAAGCACTGGCTGCCTTTTTTAAGCTGGCCCCGACCTTCTAAACAACTCCTCAAGAGCGAAGCCTTCGCGGGTTTGAGTGTGGGCCTGATGGTCATCCCGCAAGGTGTGGCGTATGCGGCGCTGGCGGGCATGCCGCTTATCACTGGCATTTACGCGTCGTTGCTTCCTGCGTTGGTGGCGGTGCTGTTTAGCGCATCGCCTCGCTTGTCCGTGGGGCCGACGGCGCTCACCTCGATCTTGATTGCCGCCTCGCTCAGTGGCATGGCCGTGCCTGGCAGTGCCGAGTGGGTCAACCTCACCGTGTGGCTGTCACTCATGACGGGCTTGTTGCAAGTGGTGTTGGGCTTTGCGCGCTTTGGCTGGCTGCTGAACTTGGTCAGCTCGCCCGTGTTGATGGCGTTCACACAGGGAGCGGGGGTGCTCATCATCGCGTCGCAGTTGCCTGCGTTGTTGGGTTTGACCCATGGCTGGTCGGGCTTACTCGCGGGTGCCGGTCTTGATTGGGCCAGCCTGGTGTTTGGCGTGGTCACGCTGATGCTGCTGATGGTGGCTAGGCGTTGGCGCCCCACTTTCCCCACCGTGTTGGTGGTGGTGCTGGGCGCAGCGGGCGTGAGTGAGTTGCTGGACCTCGACGCATCGGGCACGGCGGTGGTGGGTGCATTGCCTCAGGGCTTGCCTGCGTTGTTTGTCCCCAGCGTCATTGAGTGGGAGATGTTCAAGCAGTTGGTGCTGCCCACCTTGGTCATCACACTGGTGAGCTTTTTAGAAACCGCGTCGAGCGCCAAGGTAGACAACGACCGCAGCGGCAAACGCTGGGACCAAGACCAAGACCTCATTGGCCAAGGCTTGGCCAAAGTGGCTTCGGGCCTGTGCGGGGCGTTTCCCACCAGCTCGTCATTCAGTCGCTCGGCACTCAACCTCTATGCAGGTGCGCAGTCGGCATGGGCCACCATTTTTTCGGTCGCGGTGATCTTGGTCATCCTCTTGTGCTTCACCGCCGTGTTGCAGCCTGTGCCGCAGTCGGTGTTGGCCGCCATCGTGGTGGCGGCGGTGTTGGGCCTCATCAAACCACGCGCGTTTGTGCGGCTGTACAACATCAACCGCGTCGAAGCCGCGACGGCGGTGGTGACCTTTGTCATCACCCTGCTTTCGGCCCCGCGTTTGTATTGGGGCGTGTTGGCCGGTGTGGTGATGGGCCTGAGCCACTTTTTGCACACGCGCTTGCACCCGCGCATCATCGAGGTGGGCCTGCATGCCGATGGCAGCCTGCGTGACCGCCACCTGTGGAAACTCCCCCCCTTGGCCAACCACCTTTACGCCCTGCGCATGGACGCCGAGCTGGACTTTGCCGCCGCCAGCACCTTAGAGCGCGCGGTGATGGAGCACCTCGGTCAACACCCCGACGTGGCCCATGTGTGCCTGTTTGCCCTGCCCATCAACCGCATCGACGCCACGGGGGTGGAAAGCCTCGCCAAACTTGAAGCCATGCTGCGCGAGCGCGACATCAGCCTACACATCAGCGGCATGAAGCTACCGATCGAGGTCGTGCTGCGCCGCGCCGGATGCCTGCAAGCGCATGCGGGGCTGCATCTGTATCGCACGGATGCGGAGGCGATCCAACAGTTGCGGCAACTGGAGGCGTTGCCTGCGGATATGGGGTGGTGTATTTAAGCGTGCGCAGCCGACTGCAAGACCTCAGCAGCCCACTGATTCAAACTCTTCCCCGCCGCTTGCGCTGCCACCAAAGCTGCGCCGTGTGTTTCGGGCGGCACACGTAGCATGAGCTTGCCTGATGCAGGCTTTTCAGGCGTGATGCCTTGCGCTTTGCAGTCGTTCAAAAAGTCGTCAATCGCCACCTCAAACTCGTGGCGAAGTTCAGACACGGTTTCACCATGAAAACTGATGATGCTGCGCAAGCCCAAAATGCGGCCCACAAAGATGTTGTCGCGCTCATCAAACTCAATGCGAGCCATGTAGTTTTTGTAGGTCATGGTGTTCATGGTTTCACTCCGATTCGTTCTAACAACTCGCGCACTTCTTCCACCTGATACCGCTTGGCTTCTTTGCCTGGGTGCGGGCGGTGGCAACGCCATTGCTCGTCCTTGAGGATGATCTTGACGCGTGAGCCTTCTCGCTCATGCACCTCACCACCTAGGGCCACCAGCAACGATTCAATGTCAGCAAATACCAGCGAGGCCGAGGTGGGCTTGGCAAACACAGCACGCAGCGTTTTGCGGTGTTTCGTGTTGATACGAACAATGCTATCAAAAAGTGCAAGCACAGACAACACCCCTTAAAAATACTGCGTTTAAATACAGTGATTGTGCTTCGCTCCCTCTTCGTCGATTTCAGCAGCTACTTCGCCTCGGCGAAACAGCCGCTCAACCCCGCGCTGCGCGTGCGGCCTGTGGCTCTGGCCGAGCGCATCAAGGCCGAGGCGGTGGCACAACAGGGCGAATGCATGCGCACGTCGGTCGGTATTGCATTCAATCGGATTTCGGATTTGGCGTCTGAGCGTTAGAGCCTCACGCCGTGACGATCCACCCCTCCAGCGGGTCACACACAGGCAGCCCGTAGTGCGCATCGCCCGCCTCGAACTGGGCTTGCGCCCAAGCCGCTTGCACCATGCAGAGCACGGCGTCTAGGCTGTCGCCCGATGCGTCGTCCACCAAGGTGTCGTGCTGCGCGTGGCTGAGTTTGAGGCGCAAGCCCAATCGGGTTTGACCCAGCTCTAAGGCTTGCAACAGTTGCTTGCGCGCAATCAAACGCTCGGGCGTTTGCTTGGCTTTGTCGTCGCTTTTGTAGCTGGTGTTGCCGATCAATTCGCGCGCCAACAAGCCGGGGTAGGCTTCCAAGCCAATGCGCAACGATGTGGATGCTGCAGGCACATGCAAGCGCGGCAAGGTGATGCCAGCATCGATCAACAACGGCACGCCCGCATGCAGCATGTAGGCCACGGGTGGGTTGACCCATTTCATGGATGGGCTAGAGCCTGCGGGTGTGTCGGTGGCACGGTGGGCAAATTTGCCGCCCACAGGGCGCGCATCGCAAAAGGCTTTGAAGGTGTCGCGTATCTCGGCACGGCTGAGTGCGGTGAAGTGCTGCATGCATGCCAACCAGTCGGTGGGCCAATCGAGTTGCTCGACCAACTCACGCGGCAAACCAAACGGCAAATCAAAGCCGCCGACCCATGCTTGCGGTTGCACGAGCCAATCGGCAAAGGCGGGCAACGTGTCAAAGCGCAACAGGCTTTGCAGTTGCACGCGGCCCGCTTTGGCGTGGCCGACGGCCACAACAATGGGTTTGCGTTTGGAGGGGCTGCTGCTGAAGTCGCAGCCCACCAAGAGAGGCGAGGCAGTCATGCCAGCGTGATGCTGGCCACGTTCAGGCGCGACCGATGATGGAGGCCGTGGCCATCAACTCTTCGAGCAACGCGAACGACACTTGGCCCGACACGCCGTAAGGGTCGAGCTCGGGAGTTTCGGAGTACTTCAACACGATAGAAGGGTTGAGCTTGTCCAAGCGGACTTGGCCCATGGTCCAGCCCCCAAAGCGGCGTTCGGTGATTTCTTCATAGGCCAACACCACCACGTCTTTGTGGCGAGGGTCTTTGACGATGTGGGTGTAGAGCGCGTTGACTTGGTTGCGTCCACCTTCGATGGCTTGCAAGTAAATGCCACCGCCGTAGCACAGCACACCGGTGATGCCATTGCTCAGGTTGTGTTCGCGAGAGCTGGCCAAGATGGACTCGGTTTGCTCGGGGGTTTCAGGGTGAACGGAACGGCTCACATACAACAGACGAACGAGCATGGCATCAACCTTTAGGAATCAGAGATAAGAATTCACGGCGCAAGTTGGGGTCTTTCAAGAACGCACCGCGCATGACCGAATTGATCATCTTGCTGTCCATGTCTTTGACGCCGCGCCAAGACATGCAGAAGTGACTGGCTTCCATGACGATGGCCAAGCCGTCGGGCTGTGTTTTTTCTTGAATCAGGTCGGCCAATTGCACCACCGCTTCTTCTTGAATTTGGGGGCGACCCATGACCCACTCGGCCAAGCGTGCGTACTTGGACAAGCCAATCACGTTGGTGCGCTCGTTGGGCAACACGCCAATCCAAATCTTGCCAATCACAGGGCAGAAGTGGTGGCTGCACGCACTGCGCACTGTGATGGGGCCGACGATCATCAGCTCATTGAGGTGCTCAGCGTTGGGAAATTCGGTGATGGCCGGTGCTTGCACATAGCGGCCTTTGAAGACCTCTTGCAAATACATCTTGGCCACGCGGCGGGCGGTGTCGCCCGTGTTGTGGTCGTGATCGGTGTCAATCACCAAGCTGTCGAGCACGCCTTGCATCTTGACTTCAACTTCGTCGAGCAAGGCTTCGAGTTCACCCGGCTGAATGAAGTCAGCGATGTTGTCATTGGAATGAAAACGCTTGCGCGCAGCGGCAAGGCGCTCGCGGATCTTGACAGAAACCGGCGTGCCTTCAAAGTTGTCTTTTGCAGTCATGTGAAGGATGTTATCAGCGAACCTAAAGCCCTATGTTCCGACACTACTCAGTAGGACTTACCGGTTAAAAAAATACCGAACCGCAACATCGCTGATGACAAGGCGTCTACGCATCGCACAACCCACCCCCGCGACAAATAAAGCGCAGGGTCCACACGAGTGGCCCCTTGCGTGATGGCGTCTAGCAAGCACGACTGCAAAGACTGTGCGAGGTCAGCGTCGTGCGCCACGATGTTGGCCTCACGTGACAACAACAGACTGAACGGATCCAGATTGGAGGAACCCACGGTCAACCAAAGGTCATCGATCACCGCCACCTTGGCGTGCAAGTAGCTGGCTTGGTATTCGTAAATTTCAATGCCCGCCATCATGAGCTGCCCATACAGCTGGCGTGTCGCGCGGTAAGGCACAAAATACTCGTAATGCCCTTGCAACAACAAGCGCACGCGCACCCCCCGGCGCGCAGCCATCTCGAGCGCATGGCGCAAACGCAGGGTCGGAAAGAAATACGCATTGGCCATCACGATGTCGTGGCGTGCATCGGCAATGGCTTTGAGGTAAGCACGCTCAATCTGCGTGCGATGGCGAACGTTGTCGCGCAGCACCAACTGCGCATGACCCCAAGGTGTGCGTGCCTGCGAAGCCACCACTCTGCGGCGCATCACCTGCACCACATCACGCAAGTCATGGTTGCGCCAATCGCGCAAGACTTCAATGCGCGACCAAAGTTGGCGCATGGTCTCACGCACAGCCTTGACCAGCGGCCCCTGAATGCTGACAGCGAAATCAAGCCGAGGCGAGGTCAGCAAACCATGCACATGCGGATCCAAGTAATCGTCCAAGATATTGATGCCACCACAAAACGCCACCGTGTCGTCCACCACACACAGTTTGCGGTGCAAACGTCGCCACCGACTGGGCAACCAAAAACCCAACCCGACCACAGGCGCGTAGACGCGTACCTCCACACCCGCCTGAGCCAATTGCGCGGCCCAAGACGCTGGCAGCGGGCCTGTGCCCACACCATCTACCACCACACACACGCGCACACCGCGTTGCGCGGCGCGGATCAGCGCATGTCCCACATCTGCACCAGCGCCAGAAAAATTAAAAATATAAGTTTCTAAACGCAACTCATGCTGCGCAGCATCGAACGCAGCCACCATCGCGGCGAACAAATCCACCCCGCCTTGCAGCACGCGCAGCGTACTTGGGGACGAAGCGGGTATGGCCCTCACGGCGCGTCCCACGCAAACTCCACCAACAGTGGCAAGTGGTCAGACATGCGGCCCCAAATCGGACCCCGCGGCACCTGCGTGGCCACACGCTGCAGACCACGCGCATACACATGGTCGAGTTGCACCAGTGGCAAACGCGAGGGGTAGGTGGGATAGGCCTTGCCCGTGTTGGTGTGCAAACCCATGGTCGCCATCATGCGCGACACGGCGCTGCCCCAGTCATTGAAGTCACCCGCCACCAACAGCGGCATCTCTGCGGGCACTTCGCGTGCAATGAAGTCATGCAACTGCTGGGTTTGGCGCAAGCGACTGCCGGGCAACAACCCTAAATGAATCACGATCACATGCAACTCGCGCGCCTGAATCTGCAACGTGATGTGCAACAAACCGCGCTGCTCTAAGCGGTGATCCGACATGTCTTCATGGCGATGCGCCAACACAGGCCAACGACTGAGCAAGGCGTTGCCGTGTTCACCATGCTTGGTGATGGCGTTCGAGCGATAGACCGGTGTGTAACCTTCGGGCGCCAAAAAATCAGCTTGCCCTTGGTCGGGCCAATGCTTGAAGCGTCGCGCTTGCTGGCGGTTAAACGCCCGCACTTCTTGCAGGCAGATGATGTCTGCATCAAACTGCTCCACCGCATGACCGAGGTTGTGAATCTCTAAACGCCGTGCGGGACCCAAGCCCTGCACGCCTTTGTGAATGTTGTAGGTGGCAACTTTGAATGTGTTCATGTTCACGCCTAAGTGTGCCTCATGCGAGGCACACACCCTGCGGGGCGCCTCTATGATGCCCGCATGCTCACCCCCCTAGACCACTTCCCCACATGGCGCGCCGAAAGCGGTGCTGCGGCGCCTCGCCGTGTGGTGGCCGCTGACGACACCATGTCTGCCGACACGGCCTACCGCCTTGCTTGCGAAGGCACCGGCCTGCTGTGGCAAGGGGACTTTCACAACGCGCGCCAACTGCTGCAAGCCTTGGCGCGACGCACCGAGCGCAAGCCCAAGAAAAACAAAAAGTCTGAAGCTGGCGTCACACCCGTGCAAGCCTTCCATGCACACCGCCTCGCCTTGGGCCAACGTGCGCGCATCTTGGCCATGGTCATCGTGCCCTTAGAGGGCGACTACACCATCCCCCTGCGTCGCGCCCCTAACCTGACACAAGCCTGCACCGAAGCATGGGGCCCTGCCACCGGCCAAGCCTACATGGTGTCGCTGCGCGAACTCTTGGGGGTGGTGGGCGCGCACGAGTGGCGCAAAAACGGTGTGGAAATTGCCGCCTTGGGTGACGGCCCCAACAACCGCATCCACCCGCATTACGGTGTGTTCTCGCCCGTGCGTGGCGAGTATGTCGATCTGGTGGCCCGCACCCCCATTGCCAACACAACCTTGGCCTTTGACATTGGCGTAGGCACGGGCGTGTTGTCCGCCGTATTGGCCAAGCGCGGTGTGCAACGCATCGTCGCTACCGACCAAGACCCGCGCGCCATCGCCTGCGCACGTGAGAACCTGAAACGCTTGCAATGCACCGACCAAGTGGCCTTGGTGCAAACCGACTTATTTCCAGAAGGCCTTGCACCCTTGATTGTGTGCAACCCGCCGTGGGTGCCTGCGCGCCCTAGCTCGCCCATCGAGCATGCGGTGTACGACGAAGGCAGCCGCATGCTGCGTGGTTTCTTAAGCGGCTTGCGTGCGCACCTCGCACCCAAGGGCGAAGGCTGGCTCATCTTGTCCGACTTGGCAGAGCACTTGGGCCTGCGCACGCGAGAAGAACTGTTGTGCTGGATCAGCGAAGCGGGCCTCTCGCTGGTGGACCGCCACGACATCCAACCTCGTCACGGCAAAGCCATGGACGAGACCGACCCGCTGCATGCGGCACGCGCCAAAGAAGTTACTTCTTTGTGGCGCCTAGCAGCTGCTTGATCAGCCCCAACAAACCCCCACGCGGTGTGTACGCCTCGGGCTGGGCACGGGCCACCTGAGGCTGCACAGGCTCGGGTTCAGCCAAGGCCTCCAGAGCAGGCTCCGGCTTGGTTGATGCCACAGGCACGTCCAGCGGTATGACCAACTGCGTGGCCTTGGGCTTGGGCTTGGGCACATTGAGCGACTGCAACACAAACTGGTTCACCATCGCATTGAATGGCACAGGGTGCGCCGCCCCCGTCACCTCCAACACCGTGGCCGTGGGAAATTCACGTTGCAAGTCTTTGACTTGCTGCGCGGTACACACCCCCGAATCGCTGCCATGCACCAAGCGCACAGGACCTTTGAAACCCTTCAACAAATGACCAAACTTCATGCCGTTCCAGTCTTTGCGATAAGGCAAATCAAAGTGTGAGGGCGACTGCACGGCCAATACGGCCCCGATGCTCACGTTGAACTTCTCAGCCATCTCGTCAGGCGTGGGCAAACGACCAGCGGTTTTCATGCCGTCGTACAAACCGTAAATCGACAGCCACGGCAAATCCAAACCAATGTCGTTGAAAAACAAACCCCCAATGTGGTTGTTTTTTTCGTGCGCCAAGTACATGGCCAAAATGCCCCCCATGCTGGTGCCCAACACCTCGAGGTGTGGCACAGGTTTGCCTTCAGGCATCAACTCAGCACGGATGAATTGCACGAGGTCTTCCAAATACACCTGCATGGTGTAACCCTTGTCATCCGGCATAGGGCTTGAATCACCGCGCCCGCACAAATCCACACTGACCACACGCAAGCCATGCACGCCCTCGGCGGCTTGCAACAGCGGGTCAAACGTGGCGCGGGTTTCTAACAGACCCGGCAAACACAGCAACACATGCGTGCTCTGGGCGTCACCCACCGCGCTATAAGCCAAGTGGCGATGGACTGTGGGCAGGTGAAATTCAAGGGCGGGAAATTTGGAAACAGTCATATCTGCGGTCATCCTAGTTCATTGATTTGTCGGTTTGAAGTTAATTCTTTCTAGTACTATTCACCCAGAAATAAAGAGTACTTTATGGGTCTTAACTGAAACGAAATTAAATCAAGGGCACTGCTTTTCAGCAAAACTTGGGCCGATGCCAGTCGCGAAAACAGCGAAGCCAAACCCTTTTGGATTGATTTCTTTGAAATCTTCGGCATCACCGACAAGCGCGTGGCCACCTTTGAACTCAACGTCAAAAAATTAAACGGCGCCCAAGGCTATGTCGATTTGTTTTGGCCGGGCGTGCTGTTGGTCGAGCACAAATCACGCGGCGAAAACTTAGACAAAGCCTTAGGCCAAGCCGAGGGCTACCTGCACAACCTGCCCGACCGCGACCTGCCTCAGCTCGTGGTGGTGTGCGACTTTGCCCGCTTTCGTGTGCGCCTCTTGGCCACCGGCGAGACCGTGGCGTTTGAACTTCAACACCTGCACAAACACGTCAAACTGTTTGGCCTTTTGGCGGGCTACAAAGTGCAAGACATTCGGGCCGAAGACCCCGTCAACATCAAGGCCGCAGAACGCATGGGCCGCTTGCACGACGCCCTCAAAGCCAGCGGCTACCAAGGCCACGCCCTTGAAGTGCTGCTGGTGCGCCTGCTGTTTTGCTTGTTTGCCGACGACACCGGCATCTTTCAGCCCGCCCAATCGTTTCGTGACTTTGTCGAAGAGCGCACCGCCCCCGACGGCTCGGACTTGGGCCCTCGCTTGGGCCAACTGTTTCAAACCCTCAACACCCCCGAATCGCAACGCAACCAACACATCGACGAACAACTCGGCAAGTTTGCCTACATCAACGGCAAACTGTTTGAAGAAATCTTGCCCTTGGCCGACTTCAGCACCCCCATGCGCGAAGCCCTGCTCGACGCCTGCGGGCTCGACTGGTCGGCCATCAGCCCTGCCATCTTTGGCAGCTTGTTTCAAAGCATCATGGACGACAAAGCGCGTCGCAACCTAGGCGCGCACTACACATCCGAGGCCAACATCCTCAAACTCATCAAGCCCTTGTTTTTAGACGAGCTGCACGCCGAGTTTGAGCGCATCCACACCAACCGCCACAAGCTGGCCGAATTTCACACCAAGCTCAAACAACTCACCTTCTTCGACCCCGCGTGCGGCTGCGGCAACTTTCTCGTCATCAGCTACCGAGAACTGCGCGAGCTAGAACTCAAGGTGCCGCGCGCCGCCCACGAGCTGAGCGCCCACAAAGGCCAACTGAGTGTGGATGTGAACAACCTCATTGGTGTGAACGTGGACCAGTTTTACGGCATCGAGATTGAAGAGTTTCCGGCCCAAATTGCGCAAGTCGCCCTGTGGCTGGTGGACCACCAAATGAACCTGCGCGTGAGCGTGGAGTTTGGTTTGTACTTTGCGCGCATCCCACTCAAAAGCACACCCCACATTCACCACGGCAACGCCCTGCGCGTGGACTGGCACGACGTGCTGCCAGCGCAGCGGTGCAGCTATGTGTTGGGCAATCCGCCGTTCTTGGGCAAGACCTACCAAAGCAAAGAACAAAAAGCCGATCTCGCCGCCGTCATGCACGGCATCCACGGCGCAGGCGACCTCGACTTTGTGTGCGGCTGGTATGTGTTGGCGGCCAAATACTTGCAAGCATGTACGGGCACACAAGCCGCGTTTGTGTCGACCAATAGCATCACCCAAGGCGAGCAAGTGGCCGTGCTCTGGGGTGAGATGCAACGCTTGAAGATGCACATCCACTTTGCGCACCGCACGTTTCAGTGGACCAACGAAGCCAGCGGCAAAGCAGCCGTGCATTGCATCATCGTGGGCTTTGGACCTGACAGCCATGATTTCAAAACCATTTACGAATACGAAAACATCAAAGGCTCACAACTTGCAGTAAAAACAAAAAATATCAACCCTTATTTAGTGGATGCACCAACAGTCTTTTTAGAAAAACGTAATGCACCTATTTGCAACGTTAACCCTATGAGCAAAGGTAGCCAACCAACAGATGGTGGTCATTTGCTTTTGAGTGATTCCGATAAGAATGAATTGATCGCAAGCGAACCGCATGCAGCGAAGTGGATTCGCCCGTTTTTAGGAGCTGAAGAGTTCATCAACAACATTCCACGATGGTGCCTTTGGCTGGTGGGTTGTCCGCCAAATGAGCTAAGACAAATGCCACTGGTCATGAAACGTGTAAACGCTGTAAAAAACATGCGTCTTGCAAGCACAAAGTTAGCAACTATCGAACTAGCGAACAAGCGAACAAGCCGACTTTGTTTGGAGAAATAAAGCAACCAAGCGAAGGTAATTACTTGTTGTTTCCGTTACACAGTTCTGAAATCAGGCACTACCTTCCCATCGGTTTTTGCAGTTCATTTACCATTTGTGGCAACGCCAATTCCATGATTGCTAATGCAACACTGTTTGACTTCGGCATATTGACCAGCGCCATGCACAACGCTTTCATGCGCTTTACTTGCGGGCGTATCAAAAGCGACTTCCGCTACTCCAACACCATCGTCTACAACAACTTTCCTTGGCCCGGCTTCGCGGGCGAGCCACTCAGCGACAAACACCACAACGCCATCGAACAAGCCGCGCAAGGCGTGTTGGATGCACGCGCGCATTTCCCAGAATCGTCCTTGGCCGATTTGTACGACCCGCTCACCATGCCCCCCGCGCTCCTTAAAGCCCACCACAAACTCGACACCGCCGTAGACGCCGCGTATGTGCCCAGCGGCGGCAAAAAGGCCTACGCGTCAGACGCAGAGCGCGTGGCGTTTTTGTTTGAGCTGTATCAGCGCATCACCAGCTTGTTGCCTGCGAGCACAAGCAAAAAAGGTAAGCGCTCATGACCCTGAATATGGGCAACCCCGTAGATGCACATACCCATTTGAACGGGTATAAAATACATACACACAATCCCTTCACAGTGTCATTCAGTTGGCTCGGTTTAGGGCGAAAAGACCGCCTTTCATGGTGGTCTTTTCACATCTGGCCTCTGCGTTTTGACTAAAACCATCATTTACGTTGATGGCTACAACCTCTACTACTCGAGGTTAAGGGGTTCAGCGCATAAGTGGCTCGACATCGCCGCCCTGTTTCGTGATCGCATCTTGAGACAGCAAGACCCCAGCGCTCAGGTCGTTCGAATCAAGTATTTCACATCACCTGTGATGGCCTCATATGCCCGCCATGGCAGGGCTTCAGAAGAAGCGCAGACACAGTACCTGAGGGCTTTGCAAGCGCATGAGGCACTCCTTGATGTCATCAAGGGATTTCATGTGTTTCAACCTACACGACTACCTTCTTATCGTGAAGGTCAGGCCGCGTCCAAAGATGACGTTTCAGCCGTTTGGATGATTGAAGAAAAACAGACCGATGTGAACATCGCACTAGAGATATACCGCGATGCTAAAAATGGAGCCTGTGACCAGATTGTTGTCTGCTCAAACGACAGTGACCTAGAGCCTGCGCTGAAACTCATCAAGGCGGATATGCCCATGGTCAAAGTTGGCATTGTGTTGCCAATGAAAGAAGGTAAAGGGGTAAACATCAATCGCCCCAATCAACGGCTAGTCAAACATGCGGATTGGGTTCGTCAGTACATCAAAGATGATGAGTTGAGTGCTTCTCAGTTGCCTGCAAACGTTCAAACCAAAAAGAAGCCGGCATCAAAGCCAAACCATTGGTGAAAGCAGCCATGAGCCGTACCGAACGTTTTTACAAAATCAACCTTTCAGAGCGTTCAAAATTTGAGTTGTGGCTGCCCTTCATGTCAAACAACTTGATCCATCAAGTCTCAGACAATACACACACTAACATGGCTGCCATGCCCAAGCACACCTTTTCAACCGACAACACGGCCTTCGTTTTGCAAACCCAAGGGCTCACAGGCGGGCCTGGCCCAGACCCTTTATGGGTGGGCCTGAACCTGAACATCCCCGCAGGCCTTACCGCTGTGACGGGCGACGAGGGCATGGGCAAGACCAGTCTGCTGCGGCTGCTGGCGGGTGATTTGCCAGCGCGGGCAGGCACACGTTCCACCGCCCATGCTGTGTGGCTCAACTTGGCCTTGCCCGAGCACGACGAGGCCACGCCCGAGCAGGTTTGGGCTGAGCTGCAAAAGCAATGCCCGCACTGGAGCGCTGCGCTGCAAGCCGATCTGGTGGAGGCCCTGAGCTTGCAAACCCATCTGGGCAAGAAGCTGTTCATGCTGTCTACTGGCAGCCGCCGCAAGGTGGGCTTGGTGGCGCTGCTGGCCTGCGGCGCCACCCTCACCTGCTTAGACCAGCCCTATGTGTCGCTCGACCAAGCGTCAATCCAAGTGGTGCGTGAGTTCTTGAACGACATGGCCAATCACCCATCGCGGGCGTGGCTGGTGGCGGACTATGAAGCCGACCCCGCACTCGATTGGCGCAGCCGAATCGACCTAGACTGAGAAGAGCAACGCCCCATAAAAAAACGCCACCCGAGGGTGGCGTTGTGGTGCAGGGTCAGCGCGATTAGGCGGCCTTGACTGCGTCCAAGTTGCGCAAACGAATGTGCAACTCGCGCAACTGCTTTTCGTCCACAGGGCTAGGCGCTTGGGTGAGCAAGCACTGAGCGCGTTGGGTCTTGGGGAACGCAATCACGTCGCGGATCGATTCGGCACCCGTCATCAAGGTGACGATGCGGTCCAAACCAAAGGCCAAGCCACCGTGCGGAGGCGCACCGTATTGCAAGGCGTCGAGCAAGAAGCCAAATTTGAGCTGGGCTTCTTCGGGGGTGATCTTCAACGCGTCAAACACTTTTTGCTGCACGTCGGCGCGGTGGATACGCACCGAGCCGCCGCCCATTTCCCAACCGTTCAACACCATGTCGTAGCCCTTAGAGATGCACTTCTCGGGCGCGGTGACCATCCAGTCTTCGTGGCCGTCTTTGGGCGCGGTGAAGGGGTGGTGCACAGCGGTGTAGCGCTGGCTTTCGTCGTCAAACTCAAACATGGGGAAGTCCACCACCCACATGGGCGCCCAACGGTCTTCGAACAAACCGTTCTTCTTGCCAAACTCGCTGTGGCCAATTTTGATGCGCAAAGCACCGATGGCGTCGTTGACGATTTTGGCTTTGTCGGCGCCAAAGAAAATCAGGTCGCCGTCTTGTGCGCCTGTGCGCTCCAGCACCGCAGTGAGTGCCGCGTCGTGGATGTTCTTCACGATCGGCGACTGCAAACCGTCACGGCCCTTCGCCAACTCGTTCACGCGGATGTAGGCCAAGCCCTTGGCACCGTAGATCTTGACGAACTCGGTGTAGGCGTCAATCTCGCCACGGCTGATGCCGCCGCCTTCCACCGAACCGTGAGGCACGCGTAAGGCCACCACACGGCCGCCCTTCATGTTGGCAGCGCCTGAGAACACTTTGAAGTCCACATCGCCCATCACGTCGGTGAGTTCGGTGAACTGCAATTTCACGCGCAAGTCCGGCTTGTCAGAGCCATAGATGTGCATGGCGTCTTGGTAGGTCATGACAGGGAAGTCGCCGAGGTCCACGCCAATGGTGTTTTGAAACACGCGCTTGATCATGCCTTGGAACATGTCGCGAATTTCTTCCTCGCTCAAGAACGAGGTTTCAATATCAATCTGGGTGAATTCAGGTTGACGATCGGCACGCAAGTCTTCGTCGCGGAAGCACTTGGTGATTTGGTAGTAGCGGTCATAGCCCGCCACCATCAACAACTGTTTGAACAACTGTGGCGACTGAGGCAAGGCGAAGAACTGGCCATCGTGCACACGGCTAGGCACGAGGTAATCGCGCGCGCCTTCGGGCGTGCTCTTGGTGAGCATGGGGGTTTCGATGTCCACAAAACCGTTTTCGTCCAAGTACTTGCGCACTTCCATCGACACTTTGTAGCGCAGCATCAGGTTGTTTTGCATGTACGGGCGGCGCAGGTCGAGCACGCGGTGTGTGAGGCGTGTGGTCTCCGACAAGTTGTCGTCGTCAATTTGGAAAGGCGGCGTGACCGACTCGTTCAACACAATCAGTTCGTGGCACAGCACTTCAATCTTGCCGCTCTTCAAACCTTCGTTGGTCGTGCCTTCTGGACGGGCGCGCACCAAGCCTTTGACTTGGATACAAAACTCGTTGCGCACGTTCTCAGCCACTTTGAACATCTCGGGGCGGTCGGGGTCGCACACCACCTGCACATAGCCCTCGCGGTCAC
This sequence comes from uncultured Burkholderiales bacterium, assembly GCA_903886485.1. GTDB lineage: Bacteria > Pseudomonadota > Gammaproteobacteria > Burkholderiales > Burkholderiaceae_C > Limnohabitans. Next base: position 165,425 of record CAISMH010000017.1, on the reverse strand, counting down.
GCAAGTCGATGAAGATCACGCCGCCGTGGTCACGGCGACGGTTGACCCAGCCGCACAGGCTCACGGTTTGGCCATTGAGGGCTTCGGTCACGAGACCGCAGTAGTGGGAGCGCATTGCCATGTTTAGTTTCTCTTTTCGTTGATAGCGGGAGCGCTAGGAGACACAGCGCCCATGGAGATGACGTACGTCAGCGCTTCATCGACACTCAAATCGAGTTCGATGACATCGCTGCGTGGCACCAGCAAGAAAAATCCGCTGGTGGGGTTAGGCGTTGTGGGCACATACACGCTCAGGTGTTCGGTTTGCAACTTGGAGGCGACTTCGCCCACAGGTGTCCCCGTTTGAAAGGCAATGGTCCACATGCCTGCGTGCGGGTATTGCACCAACAAGGCTTTGCGAAACGCATTGCCATTGCTGGAGAACAGCGTGTCAGACACTTTTTTGACGCTGGCGTAAATTGACTTGACGATCGGAATGTTGGTGAACAACTTGTCCCATTGACGCACCAGCCATTTGCCCAACACATTGGAGGCCAAGGCGCCTGTGGTCAGCAACACCAGCAACACCAAGACAACGCCCAAGCCAGTCATGTTGCGCATCGACGTGACGGTCTCTTGCGACACCAAGGGGCGGAACTTGGAGATGGTGTCGATGAAGATGCCGTCCATCACCCCCACGAGCCATGTCAGCACCCAGACCGTGATGGCCAAGGGTGTCCAGACCAAGAGACCCGCGAGCAGGTATTTTTTAATCGGCATGAAAGACCTAGTGGTGATGAAAAATCAGTGGCAAGCACAACCACCACCGCAGCTGGCGGAAGGTGTGCTGGCCGTGGTGTCGGCACTCGCAGTCGACGTTGTTTCCGGGGCCGCAGCGCTACCACCGCTGGCAGCGGCAGCGGCTGGCGCTGATGTGCCGCCCGAGCCGCCTTTGAAATCGGTGGCGTACCAGCCCGAGCCTTTGAGCTGAAAGCCCGCAGCCGTGAGTTGTTTGGAAAACGTGGATTGACCGCAGGCCGGACAGTCGGTCAACGGGGCATCCGCAATTTTTTGCAAGACGTCCTTGGCATGACCGCAGGACCCGCATTTGTAGGCGTAAATTGGCATGGCGAGGAGAGTTCGGTAAAACCCTGAATTATAGGCGCCCAAGCCCTATTTCAAGGGCAGCCCCCCTCGCTCGCGCCGCTTGGCGCCAACAAACGCCCAGCCTAAACCGCGCCCACCAAGCGATGGTGGCTGCCCTGACTGTTGCGAATGGCTTGTGGCCCCAAAGAACCCAGCACCATGCCCGTCAAACTCGCCAACACGCCTGCCAACTGGGCCGGAAACTCGTCACCCGCAGGCGTGGCCAAAAACAGCACCCACGTGAGCAAGCCCAACACCAAGGCAAAGATCGCACCTTGCGTGGTGGCACGTTTCCAATACAGGCCAAAAGTCAGTGGCACAAACGCACCCACCAACGGCACTTGGTACGCACCCGACACCATTTCGTAAATCGAGGTGCCTTGCATGCGAATCGCATAGCCCAGCACCAACATGCTGAACACCAACACCGTCACGCGCATGGCGCGCAGCTCTTGCTGGTCACTTTGGTGCGGGTGAAATTGACGCCAAATGTTCTCGGTGAAGGTCACGCTCGGCGCCAGCAAGGTGGCCGAGGCGCACGACTTGATGGCTGACAACAGCGCGCCAAAGAACAGCACCTGCATGACAAACGGCATTTGCGTCATCACCAAAGTGGGCAACACTTTTTGTGGGTCATCGGCCATCAGTGCTGCGGCTTGCTCGGGCATGATGAGCATGGCGCTGACCACCAAAAACATGGGCACAAACGCAAACAAGATGTAGCACACCCCCCCAATCACGGGGCCATGCGTGGCGGCCTTGATGCTGTTGGCCGACATGACGCGCTGAAACACGTCTTGCTGTGGAATAGAGCCCAGCATGATGGTGATGGCCGAGGCGAAGAAAAACAAAATATCTTTCATGTTCGGCTCGGGCCAGAACTTGAACATGTCTTGGCTGATGGCCAAGGCCACCACCTTGTCAGCCCCGCCCGCTTGGTCTGCGGCAAACACCGCCAAGATCGACAGACCCACCACCAAGATGATCATTTGAATGAAGTCGGTGATCGCCACCGACCACATGCCACCAAACAAGGTGTAGGCCAAGATCGACACCACGCCAATCACCATGCCCAGCTCCATGCTGACCACGCCATCGGACAAGAGGTTGAACACCAAGCCCAAAGCCGTCACCTGCGCCGACACCCAACCAAGATAGCTGACCATGATGATGAGTGAACACACCACCTCCACCACACGCCCGTAGCGTTCGCGGAAGTAGTCGCTGATGGTGAGCAGCGTCATGCGGTAGAGCTTGCCCGCAAAAAACAGCCCCACAAAGATGAGACAAAAGCCCGCACCAAACGGGTCTTCCACCACGCCGTGCAAACCCCCATTCACAAACTTGGCGGGGATGCCCAGCACCGTCTCCGAGCCAAACCACGTGGCAAACGTGGTGGTCACGATCATGGCCATGGGCAAGTGGCGCCCCGCAATGGCGAAATCAGACGAGTTGTGAACGCGCTTGGCCGCCATCAAACCAATGGCAATGGTGACCAGCAAATAGACGATGACGAGTGTGAGCAGCACGGGTCAACTCCGTAAAGTGATTAAAAGTAGTGGTGCAAACGCACCCATATCTGCATGGCCACAAGCCCACCTAAGAAACCACCGCCCACCCACATCAGGCGTTGCAACATGCGGTTGGTGCGGCGTTGTTCTTCGATGAGTTGTTGCAACTGGGCGCCGCCGTTGTGTTGGCGGTGCTTCAAAAAGTCATGCACCAAACGCGGCAACTCAGGCAAGAGCTTGGCGTAGCGAGGCGCTTCGGCACGCAACTGGTCCCACAACTTTTTGGGGCCAACTTGGTCGAGCATCCACGTTTCCAAAAACGGTTTGGCTGTGCTCCACAAATCCAATTCGGGGTCGAGCTGGCGGCCCAAGCCTTCGATGTTGAGCAAGGTTTTTTGCAACAACACGAGTTGCGGCTGAATCTCAACATTGAAGCGGCGCGAGGTTTGGAACAAACGCATCAGCACCATGCCGAGTGAGATTTCTTTCAACGGACGGTCAAAGTAAGGCTCGCACACCGCGCGAATGGCGGACTCCAACTCATCCACCCGTGTATCGGCGGGCACCCAGCCCGACTCCACATGCAACTCGGCCACGCGCTTGTAGTCGCGACGGAAGAAGGCGGTGAAGTTTTGCGCCAAATACTCTTTGTCGAACTCGGTCAGCGTGCCCACAATGCCAAAGTCCAGCGAGATGTAGCGACCAAAGGTAGCGGGCTCCAAGCTGACTTGGATGTTGCCGGGGTGCATGTCGGCGTGGAAAAAACCATCGCGAAACACTTGCGTGAAGAAAATGGTCACGCCATCGCGCGCCAGTTTGGAAATGTCGACACCTGCTTGGCGCAAACGATCCGTCTGACTGATAGGCACACCCTTCATGCGCTCCATGACGATGACGTCGTTGTGGCAAAAGTCCCAAATCATTTCTGGGATCAACACGAGGTTGAGGCCTTCCATGTTGCGACGCAGCTGCGCCGCATTGGCGGCTTCGCGCACAAAGTCGAGTTCGTCGTGCAAGTACTTGTCAAACTCCGCCACCACCTCGCGGGGCTTCAAGCGTTTGCCATCGGCACTGAGGCGGTCCACCCAACCGGCCATCATGCGCATGAGGCTCAGGTCTTTGTCGATCACGGTCAACATGCCCGGGCGCAACACTTTGACCGCCACCTCACGGGTGACCCCGTGGCGGTCTTGGATCACCGCAAAGTGAACCTGCGCGATCGAGGCACTGGCCACGGGCTGGTGTGTGAAGTCCACAAAAATGTCTTTGAGTGGTCGACCAAACGCACGCTCGATGATGGCCACAGCCGCATTCGATGGAAACGGTGGCACACGGTCTTGCAGCAAGGCCAACTCATCGGCAATGTCTGGTGGCAACAAATCGCGACGCGTCGACAGCACTTGACCAAACTTCACAAAAATCGGCCCGAGGTGTTCTAGGGCTTCACGCAAACGCTGGCCGCGGGGTGCCGACAAATCGCGTCCGATCGACACAATGCGCGCCAACAAACGCAAGCCCGGCTTTTGAAAACTGGTGAGCACCAGCTCGTCCAGTCCGAAACGCAAGACGATCAGAACGATGTAGATGCCCCGCAGCAGACGGGTCATCATGGCGCGACCTTCTGCGCCTGTTGCTGCACAAAGCTGCGCAACGCATCCACCGCACGCTTGGCGGTTTGCACCAAGGTGTGGGCGGGCGCATCGCCAATGAGTCGGGCCAGGTCTTCTTCTGGGTCCCAGCGCACATGGTCAATCAGCCAATTGACCTCGGCGGCCAACTGCACATCGCCTTCAATGCGAATGGCGGGCTTGTCGCCTTGCAACACGGTCTTGACCAATTCAAAGGGCGAAGGCTCGTTCACGCGCAACACGAGGTCGGCCGCTTTGGCACCCGCCTCGGGGGTGATGAACTCCACCAAGCCTGCGGGCGTGAAGGCGCATTGAAACACTTGGTCGCGCCAACACACTTGCACTTGACGCCCCTTTTGGCGCTGCAAACGGTCACGGGCCGCGGGCTCTTGCATGAGCACATGGTTCAAAAAGAGCACCACGCGTTGCTGCACCTCAGACACCACCCATGCGGGTGGTGTGAATGAAGCGGGAAGGTCTGCGGGGAGTTTGGCGCGCAGCGTGTCTGCTGCATCGGCCAACCAAGAAAAAGGGGACTGTGTTGCCATAGTCCCCAATTATTCCTTGTTTGGGAGCCCTCCTGAGGACACCCCGATTTCTTGCAGGTTTATTGCAAGGCTTGCACGCCTGCGACCAACCAGCCCAAGCTGCCATCTTTAGGCTTGGTCATGTTCCAGACTTCGCGGAACGGGGTGGGGCCAGAAGAAGGCTCCTCACGAATGAGGCCCGAGAACTCCACACTGGCCATGTAGCTGGTGCCGACATCCTCAATGCCCAACAGGTGTGCGTCGAGCATGACCACCTCGGTGTGATTGGCTTGGCCATGGGAGGTGGCTTCGCGCTCGGCCAACTGGGATTTGATTTCTTCCAGCATGGTGTCGGTCATCATCATGCGCAGTGAGGCGATGTCTGAGCGGTCCCAAGCTTGCTGCAAGGTCATGAAGTTTTGCTTGGCAGCGCTGACAAAGCCAGCGGTGTCGAAGTCAGAAGGAATGCCCCACGTTTGGGCGCCACTCAATGCAAAGTCAGTTTGCGTGTCCACGGGACGGGCCGAAGAATCGTTGCCCACATTCTTGGGGTCGTACTGAGGCAAGGTGCCGGGGCTCATCGCACCAGCGCCTTCAAAAGCGTAGGGACTTGCGTTGGCAGCCTCTGGCTGGCGACGACGCATGAGGGCACCGATCACCATCATGACGATCAAGGCCAAGAAAGCAAACATCAAGAATTGACCAAACTCAGCACCAAGACCCATCGAGTGCGCCAACCAAGCAAGGCCCAAACCCGCCGCCAAGCCGCCCAACATGCCGCCCATGCCACCGAAGCGACTAGGGGCAGGCGCAGGTGCCGCAGCAGGTGCGTGTGGGGCCGCCGTTGGTGCGGCATTGGGTGCGGCATTGGGGGTGGCAGCAGGCGCAGGCTTGGCAGCTTCACGCTGCGTCACATGGCTGGACTGTTGGCCCATCGACTTGCCACCGCCTAAACGTTTGGCGGCCTCAGCATGCATCGTGGCAAAAGCCATAGCCACCACAAATAGGGCTGTCAAAAGTTTTTTCATTGCGTCATCTCCCAGGGTCGTTACTCATCAGCACTTAATTCCAACATGAAGTGCCACCACACCTGCGCTCATGTTGTGAAAATCCACATGGCCAAAGCCATTTTGTTTCATGAGGGATTTCAATTCTTCCTGCCCCGGGTGCATGCGAATCGACTCCGCCAAATATTGGTAACTCGAGGCATCACCCGCAATCATTTGACCGAGCTTGGGCAAGATGTTGAAGGAATACCAGTCGTACGCTTTTTCAAGAGGCTTGGCCACTTTGGAAAACTCCAACACCAGCAGCTTGCCTTGGGGCTTGAGCACGCGGCACATCTCGCGCAAAGCCACGTCTTTGTGCGTCATGTTGCGCAAACCAAAAGCCACACTCACCACGTCAAAGTGGTTGTCGGAGAAAGGTAACTTTTCGGCATCGCACACCAAAGTGGGCAAGACCATGCCGTGATCGAGCAAACGGTCACGCCCTGTGCGCAGCATGGCTTCGTTGATGTCGGTGTGAACGACGCAGCCCGTTTTGCCCACCTTCTTGGCAAAGGCCATGGACAAGTCGCCCGTACCACCTGCGATATCCAGCACTTGCGAGCCTTCGCGCAAATCGGCCACCATGACGGTGTAGCGTTTCCACACGCGGTGCAAACCGGCAGACATGAGGTCATTCATCACGTCGTATTTGGACGCCACGGAATCAAACACGCCACGCACGTGTTTGGCTTTTTCTTTTTCGTCAACGGTTTTGAAACCGAAATGGGTGCTGCTCATATGGGTCATGGTATCAATGCGCGTGGCTGCTACAGCCCGCGCCGCCCTTCTCAGGCATGGCCGCGTCGCGGTCGGTCCCAGCCTCTTTGAGGCGGCGCTCGTAATCGGCCCAGAGTTGGTCTTGCTCAGAGCCCAAAAAGTACAGGTATTCCCATGTGAACAAGCCGCTGTCGTGACCGTCACTGAAAGTAGGCTTGATCGCGTAATTACCCACGGGCTCTAAACCCTCCAAATCCACCAAGCGCTTGCCCGTTTGCAACACCTCTTGGCCCGGCCCGTGGCCCTGCACTTCGGCCGAAGGGCTGTAGACGCGCATCAACTCAAACGGAATACGAAAACACGCGCCATCGGCAAAACTGACTTCCAACACACGCGAGGCGCCATGCACCGTGATGTCTTGGGGCGCGGGGGTGTTTTTTTGCAAGCCAGCCATGATGTCCTTGTGGGTTAAACCAACACGCGCTCAATGCCACCGGCATTGGCTTGGGCCACATACTCGGGCATCCACTGCTCGCCCAAAATCTTGCGCGCCATCTCCACCACGATGTAATCGGCCTCGAGCAGCCCGTTTTGCAAGTCGTCACCGTAGCGGCTCAAGCCCTGCAAGCAACTGGGGCAACTGGTGAGAATTTTCATATCCCCTTTGGCCTCACCCGTCATGGCGCGCAAAGCGGACTCGTCCTTTTGCAACTCGGCTTCTTTGCGGAAACGCACTTGGGTGGCAATGTCAGGGCGTGTCACACCCAAGGTGCCAGACTCGCCGCAGCAGCGTTCACTCTTGACCACTTGATCGCCCACCAAAGCCTTGACCGTTTTCATCGGGTCTTGCTGCTTCATGGGGCTGTGGCAGGGGTCGTGGAACAAATACCCCGCTTGTTGCGCGGCGCTGAGTTTGATGTCTTTCTCCAGCAAGAACTCGTGAATGTCGACAATGCGGCAGCCGGGGAAAATTTTGTCGAACTCGTAACCCTGCAACTGATCAAAGCACGTCCCGCAACTCACCACCACCGTTTTGATGTCGAGGTAGTTCAACGTGTTGGCCACGCGGTGGAACAACACGCGGTTGTCCGTGATCATCTTCTCGGCCTTGTCAAACTGACCCGAGCCTTTTTGCGGATAACCGCAGCACAGGTAACCGGGTGGCAGCACCGTTTGCACCCCTGCATGCCACAACATCGCTTGCGTCGCCAAACCCACTTGGCTAAACAAACGCTCCGAGCCGCAACCGGGGAAATAAAACACGGCCTCCGTCTCAGACGTGGTGGTCTTGGGGTCGCGAATGATAGGCACGTAGTCCTTGTCTTCAATGTCCAACAAAGCGCGTGCGGTTTTCTTGGGCAAATTGCCCGGCATTTTTTTGTTGATGAAGTGAATCACCTGCTCTTTGATCGGCGCCGTCCCCACCGAAGCGGGTGGTGCTTTGGTTTGCATGCGCGCCACCACACCCAAGGCATCGTGCGCGAAGCGCTGCAGCTTCATGCCCACGCCCACCATCGCGCTGCGCGCAAACTTAATGGTCTCGGGATTGGTCGCATTCAGCATGAACATCGCCGCCGCATTGCCGGGACGGAAACTCTTTTGCCCCATCTTGCGCAACAAGTTGCGCATGTTCATGGACACATCGCCAAAGTCAATCTTCACAGGGCAAGGCGACAAGCACTTGTGGCACACCGTGCAGTGGTCAGCCACGTCTTCAAACTCTTGCCAGTGTTTGATCGACACCCCACGACGGGTTTGCTCCTCGTACAAAAAGGCCTCCACCAACAGCGACGTGGCCAAAATTTTGTTGCGTGGGCTGTAGAGCAAATTTGCGCGTGGCACGTGCGTGGCGCACACCGGCTTGCACTTGCCGCAACGCAAGCAGTCTTTCACACTCGCCGCAATCGCCCCAATGTCGGACTGCTGCATGATGAGCGACTCGTGGCCCATCAAGCCAAAGCTCGGCGTGTAGGCTTGACTCAAATCGGCGTGGCGCAAAGATGTGTCAATGTCTTGGTTGCGCAGCAACTTGCCCTTGTTGAAACGCCCTTCTGGGTCCACCTTGGCCTTGTAGTCGGCAAACGGTTGCAACTCTGCATCGGTCAAAAACTCAAGCTTGGTGATGCCAATGCCATGCTCTCCCGAAATCACCCCGTCGAGCGAACGCGCCAGCACCATGATGCGTGCCACCGCCTCATGCGCGGTTTGCAGCATGGCGTAGTTGTCGCTGTTGACAGGAATGTTGGTATGCACATTGCCGTCACCAGCGTGCATGTGCAGCGCCACCCACACACGGCCCTTGAGCACGCGCTGGTGAATGGCATTGCACTCATCCAAGATGGGGGCGAGTTGCGCGCCCGTGAAAATGTTTTGCAACTGCGCACGAATTTGCGTTTTCCAGCTCGCGCGCAAGCTGTGGTCTTGCAACTGAGGGAACAACGCATCGCACTCATTCAGCCACTGCTGCCACAGACCACGCACCTCACCAATGAGTGAGCGGGCTTGTTGCACACGGTCTTCCAACAACTCAGGCGTGGGAATCTCGGCAGCGTCGTCAGACTTGCCCAAAGGCAAATGACCTTTGGCAAAGAAATCTTCCAGCGCGTCGCAGAGTTCGAGCTTGTTGCGCAAACTCAACTCAATGTTGATGCGCTCGATACCGTCCGTGTACTCGGCCATGCGGGGTAAAGGAATCACCACATCTTCGTTGACCTTGAACGCATTGGTGTGGCGACTGATCGCCGCGGTGCGCTTGCGGTCGAGCCAAAACTTTTTACGCGCCTCTGGGCTCACCGCCACAAAACACTCGCCACTGCGCGTGTTAGCCATGCGTGAGACCTCAGAGGTCACGCGCGCCACCTCTTCGGCATCGTCACCCGCAATGTCACCAATCAACAGCATCTTGGGCAAACCGCCGCGTTTGCTCTTGGTGGCATAACCCACCGCACGCAAATAGCGGTCGTCCAAATGCTCCAAACCCGCCAGCAACACGCCACTGCGCTTTTGCTCGGCAAACATATAGTCTTTGATTTCCACAATGCTAGGCACCGCGTCTTTGGCATTGCCAAAAAACTCCATGCACACCGTGCGTGTGTGCGCGGGCATGCGGTGAACAATCCAGCGGGCGCTGGTGATCAAACCATCGCAGCCCTCTTTTTGCACACCGGGCAAACCACTGAGAAACTTGTCGGTCACATCCTTGCCCAAGCCCTCTTTTCGGAACGACTTGCCCGGAATATCGAGGCGCTCTTGGCGAATGAAAGTTTTGCCGTCCGCTTGGTAGTACTTCAGCTCAAAACTCGCCATTTCGGCATCGTGAATCTTGCCGAGGTTGTGGTCCACGCGAATCACGTCCAGCCACTGCGCATCAGGCGTCACCATGCGCCAGCTCGCCAAATTGTCCAGCGCAGTCCCCCACAGCACGGCTTTTTTGCCACCCGCGTTCATGGCAATGTTGCCGCCAATGCACGACGCCTCGGCAGACGTGGGGTCGACCGCAAACACAAAACCACCACGCTCAGCCGCATCGGCCACGCGCTGCGTCACCACACCCGCTTCGGTGTAAATGGTCGGCACCTTGTGCGCCACGCCCGGCAAATCCACCAGTTCCACCTCGGTCATGGCTTCGAGCTTTTCGGTATTGATGACCGCACTCTTCCAAGTGAGTGGAATCGCCCCACCCGTGTAACCCGTGCCACCACCACGCGGAACAATCGTCAAACCCAAGTCAATACAGCCCTTAACCAAACCCGCCATTTCTTCCTCGGTGTCGGGCGTCAGCACCACAAAGGGATATTCCACGCGCCAGTCGGTCGCATCGGTCACGTGGCTCACACGTGAAAGCCCGTCAAACTTGATGTTGTCGTGCGCCGTGTGCTTCTTCAGCAAACGTGCCGCTTTTTTACGCAAAGCGGCAATCGCGTCAAACTGCATGCTAAAGGCTTCAATCGCCTGACTGGCCGCCTGCAACAACTGCCCCACCATCGCATCGCGCTCGGTATCCACCGTGGGCGTGCGGCGCTGCTCGACCTCGCCCAAACGGTGGTGCAAGGCCTCGACCAACTGGTGGCGGCGCTTGGGGTTGTCCAGCAAATCGTCTTGCAAATACGGGTTGCGCTGCACCACCCAAATATCGCCCAGCACCTCGTACAACATGCGGGCCGAACGGCCTGTGCGGCGCTCTTGGCGCAATCGCAACAGCAACTCCCAAGCCTCACTGCCCAGCAAACGCAACACAATTTCTCGGTCCGAAAACGAGGTGTAGTTGTAGGGGATTTCGCGCAGTCGCGGGCTTTCTTCGGCCGTGGCGAGCAAGTGGTTCAGCGAGGTGGGTGCATTCATGGTGTGGTGTGCGCTAGGCGCAATGGGGGCGCGAAATAAGCCCTGATTTTACCGTAGGGGTGTTGGTGACGCGCCTGTGAGAGCCCGAGAGCACTTACAGAGCTTGGGGCTGTCGGCTATCGGGCTTTAGGGGTATTGGCCTGCGCAAAGCCAAATGCAATCCACAAAGGGCGCTGTCGTAGGCGTAGCGCCAGACGGCTTGACAGCTCACACTTCGCTTAAATCCGCGCAACTGAGACATTGCTTAAAAATCTGTCTCGATCCGTTGGCCCGTCTTGGGATGGATGTACCAGCCTTTTTCTTTCAGGACGCCTCTGTAGTTACCCAAGTGGTCCTTGACATTGGCAATGTATAGCCCTTGTTCCGCCCATTGTTTTGGGACGACGCCGCCCAATGATTCAGCACTGGGCATAGCGATCAAGTTGTCATAACGCCAAGGCCTTTTCCAGCGAATCTCGGGGCTATACGGGGGAATGTTGGCTGGCAAGCCTTTGAAGCCAGAACCCTCCCACACGTACTCGGCAGATCGAGCTTCCTTAAAGTCGCCGCCCGTGTGGGTCCATGCCGGTTGTGGGACGCGTGAAACACCACCAGCAAACCACTCCTCTTGTGGCAACTGCCACGGATTGGGCCTGCGCTCAATGTCCCAACCTAGCAAGACGCCTTCTCGGTGCAACCTGATCTTGATGCGCAGCATGCCTCTGGGGTCACGGCGAAGGTCGTCAAGCAACTCGTCAGGGATGCGGTCAGCAACGGGGGCAATCCAGTCTCCAACAATGACAGGCTGTATATCTTTCCAATTGGCATCTGTGTCGTCGAGGAGAGTCGCGCGTATTGCTTTAGGAGGGTGCCCCCCTTCTGCAGTTCGAATGCCTATGCCTTGAGAGAGTATGCGACCGGTATCAGTCACAACTTTGCAGTAGAGTCCGCGAGACGAAGGAACTCTTGCAAAGATACTGACCCAAAGTTCATACCCGTTCACCCCTTTAAATTTCCCCATACGTCTCTGTTCATCTTCGGTGTAGCTGCACTCAGGCTTCTTCACTTCAGGCTGCGCACAGGCAACCAAGCTCGTTGCGCCAAACAGCGCACCCAAGGACTGGCAAATCTTGCGCCGCATATTGTTCATTTCTGCACCTGAAGTTGGTTGAGGTCATACCCATTGAGCTTGAGCCAAGCCATATACGCATCAATATTGAAAGTGATTGACTTTGGCTGCATTGATTCACCTGTGGCTTGACGCGTTACTTCCGCCATACATCTGGCGCTGCGGTGATGCTGACGTTGTCCCCTTGAAAAACAACGGTCAGTTTGAGGTTGGTGCTGCTTCGATTGGCACGCACTTGCGCTAGTAGCTCTGGCGTGAGGATGGGGGTGAGATCGATGACACGGGTGTAGTTGTTGGCAAGAGAGTAGGCGTGTTTGAACAAGGAATCTCGTTCAGCCATTTCTTCATTTGATAGGCGTTCTGATTTAGAAAATCGACGATTAATTTCGGCAATTTGTGCGCGCGATGCTGGCGTTGGTTCGCACCACTCCACTTCCACAAACTGAGGTATGCCCCGCTTGCTGTCGCCGGGCATGAAACTCATTTCTGCCCCCCCTCCCACACCTAAAGCCCCAGGCACTGGCCCACGCAGACCGTCGGGGTCGAATCGCAAAACGCCTATGCTGTAAGGCCCCTTGTTAGTAAATTCCAAAGTCGTTCCAATGCGCTCATTGCCAAGCACGCATCCTTGCAAGAATGCAAAAACAATCAGACACAGAGTGAGGGATGCTTTGAACATCATTGAGCCAAAGTGAGTTGGTAGTTTTCTTTGAGCCATTGGGCGTTTTTAAAGTACTTAAATACTACAAACGATTATTTGTAAAAACCGTCGCCCAACGATGAGTGAGACCAGAAAAAACGGTCACTGGGTGTCAAACACAAGGGGGGCGCGCATGTGCGCGCAGGGTCACGGGATGGCGCCGCTTAGCGCTGCCAGCCTTTGCACATGAGCCATTGGGCGGTGGCGCAGGTGATGATGAGGGCGCAATAGGTGGCCATTTTTCCGTCAACGCCCCACACCAGCACACCACCGACGAGAACGGCGGTGCCTAAAACACCACTGAAGAGGGTTTGTGTGAACAAGCTCCACGGTGCCAAAGGCAACCACCGAGGGGCGCCAACACGGGCAGCGATGGCACAAAACAGGGCAATGCCCCAAGCGGGCGCCATGAAGTTGAAGGTGTGAATGAGGTGTTCGTAGGGACCCATGTGGTTAAATTTTATAATCTCGGTTATGGCAGTCTGGGCTTTGGGCCTCAATCACACGACAGCCCCGCTAGATTTGCGGGGCCGTTTTGCTTTTGCGGTCGAACAAATGGGTCCGACCCTCGCGACGCTGCGCCATTCTTTTGCGCCCGATAGCGAGGTGGCCATCCTATCCACCTGTAACCGCACCGAGATTTATTGCGCGGGCAACGAGGCGCAAATGCAGCAAACCTTGGCGTGGTTGGCGCAGTCGGGTGGGGTGTCAGCCGAGGATTTGAAGGGCCACACCTACGCGCTGCTGGAGGCCGATGCGGCGCGTCACGCGTTTCGCGTGGCGAGTGGGCTGGATTCGATGGTGTTGGGCGAGCCTCAAATTTTGGGACAGATGAAGGACGCGGTACGTGCCGCGTCTGAAGCGGGGGCTTTGGGCACCACGCTCAACCAATTGTTTCAGCGCACGTTTGCGGTGGCCAAAGAGGTGCGCAGTTCCACCGAGATTGGGGCGCACTCGATCAGCATGGCTGCCGCCGCTGTGCGTTTGGCCAGCCAGTTGTTTGAGGACTTGAGCGAGACGCGCGTGCTGTTTGTGGGTGCAGGCGAAATGATTGAGTTGTGCGCCACGCACTTTGCCGCCAAGACGCCCAAGGCGATCGCGATTGCCAACCGCACGCTGGAGCGCGGCGAGAAGTTGGCGACGCAATTCAGCGGCGAGGTGATGCGTTTGGCCGATTTGCCGCAGCGACTGCACGAGTTTGATGTGGTGATCAGTTGCACGGCAAGTACCCTGCCCTTGATTGGTTTGGGGGCGGTGGAACGGGCGCTGAAGCAACGCAAGCACCGCCCGATGTTCATGGTGGATTTGGCGGTGCCACGTGACATTGAGCCCGAGGTGAAGTCGCTCGAAGACGTGTACCTCTACACGGTGGACGATTTGTCAGACGTGGTGCAAACGGGCCAAGCCAACCGCCAAGCGGCGGTGGCGCAAGCCGAAGCGATCATTGATGCTGGGGTGCAAAGTTTTGAACACTGGATGGACCAGCGCAGCAACGTGCCGTTGATTCAGCAACTCAACACCCAAGCCGAAGACTGGCGCAGTGCCGAGTTGGCACGTGCGCGTAAATCGATTGCCAAGGGCGACGATGTGGATGCGGTGCTGGAGGCTTTGTCACGCGGCTTGACGCAAAAAATGTTGCACGGCGCGATGGCCGAGTTGCACGCGGGTGACGCAGCGTCGCGCGAACGTGCGCGTCACGCGATAGAGCATTTCTTTTTGCGCAGCAACCGTTAGGCGCTGACCCCATGAAAGATTTTTTGCGCGCTCAACTCGAGCGCCACACCCAACGCTTGAACGAGCTGGACTTTTTGCTGTCTCGCGAAGACATCATGAAGGACATGACGCAGTTTTTGGCGTTGTCGCGCGAGCACACGGAGGTGACGGCAACGGCAGGCCGCTACGCACGTTACCAACAACGCGAAGCGGATTTGCAAGAGGCCCAGCAGATGCTGCAAGACGGGGGGGATGACGCCGACATGCGCTCGATGGCCGAAGAAGAAATTGCCAGCGCCCAAGCGGAACTGTTGCAACTCGAAGCGGAGCTGCAACGCATGTTGCTGCCCAAAGACCCAGACGATGCACGCCCTGCGTTTTTGGAAATTCGCGCGGGCACGGGCGGCGATGAGTCGGCTTTGTTTGCGGCGGATTTGCTGCGCATGTACATGCGCTACGCGGAGCGCCAAGGCTGGCGCACGGAAATTGTGAGTGAATCGCCCAGCGAGCTGGGCGGCTACAAAGAGGTGGTGGTGCGCATGGACGGCGGTTCAAGCGGCGACGGGGTGTATGGCTGGCTGAAGTTCGAGTCGGGCGGCCACCGTGTGCAGCGTGTGCCTGCCACCGAAACGCAAGGGCGCATTCACACCAGTGCCTGCACGGTGGCGGTGTTGCCCGAGCCGGACGAGGCTGAGGCGATCAAGATCAACCCGTCAGATTTGCGCATTGACACCTACCGCGCCAGCGGTGCGGGGGGGCAGCACATCAACAAGACCGACTCGGCGGTGCGTATCACCCACTTGCCCACGGGCATCGTGGCCGAGTGCCAAGACGGACGCAGCCAACACAGCAACAAAGCATCGGCCCTCAAGGTGTTGACGGCGCGCATCCAAGAAAAAGACCGCGCCGAACGCGCCGCCAAAGACGCAGCCATGCGCAAGGGCTTGATTGGCAGCGGCGACCGCAGCGACCGGATTCGCACGTACAACTTTCCGCAGGGGCGCTGGAGCGACCACCGCATCAACCTCACGCTGTACAAACTCAATTTCATCATGGAGGGTGATTTGGGTGAGGCCTTGCAGGCCTTGAAACACGCCCACGAGGCCGAGCAACTGGCTGCACTGGAAGGCAAGCCATGAGTGCGATGTCTTCCGTCGTCACACCGGCTGCACACGCAGAACACACTTCGTTGACGGTGGCGCAAGCCGCGGCTTGGGCGCAAACCTTGGGCCTGCCGCGCCTAGAAGCGCAAGTGCTGCTGCTGCACGCCTTGGGCCGCGCACCGCACGACCGCGCTTGGCTGTTGGCGCATGGCGATGACGCGCTGGACGTGGCTGTGCAAAACACTTTTGAAGCCTACGCACAACGCCGCCTGAGCACCGAGCCTGTGGCTTACATCACGGGCCACAAAGAGTTTTTTGGCTTGACGCTGCAGGTGGACCGCCGCGTGCTCGACCCACGTGCAGACACTGAAACTTTGGTGGAGTGGGCTTTGTCTTGCTTGGCCGACACGCCCCACCCCGCGGTGGTGGATTTGGGCACGGGCAGCGGGGCGATTGCCTTGGCGCTTCAACACGCGCGCGCTGATGCCCAGGTGTGTGCGGTAGACGTGAGTGCCGATGCGTTGTGTGTGGCGCGTGCCAATGCCGAACGTTTGGCGTTGGCTGTGGATTTCCATCACGGCGCATGGCTTGCGCCTCTCAAGGGCCGAATTTTTGACGCCATCGTGTCGAACCCGCCTTATGTGGCGCGTGATGATGCACACTTGGCCGCCTTGACGCACGAGCCTGTGATGGCTTTGGCTTCTGGGGCTGATGGTTTAGACGACATCCGCATCATCGTGCGTGAGGCAGCGCAACACCTCCAGCCCAAGGGCTGGCTGCTGCTAGAGCATGGGTATGACCAAGCCCATGCGGTGCAAACCTTGCTGGGCAACCAAGGGTTTGTGAATGTGCAAAGCCGTCCTGACCTTGCGGGCATCTTGCGCTGCACGGGCGGACAATGGCAGACAGTGAAATAATTAACTTTTGATTTGGAGAGAACCCATGAGCGACGCACAACAACGCATTGATGAATTGGTAAAGGGCAACGAGGTGTTGCTGTTTATGAAGGGCAGCGCGAGCTTCCCGATGTGTGGTTTTTCGGGCCGTGCGATCCAAGTGCTCAAAGCTTGCGGTGTGGATGCCAAGGCGATCAAAACTGTGAACGTGTTGGATGACGCTGAGATTCGCCAAGGGATCAAGGAGTACAGCAATTGGCCCACCATTCCACAGCTCTACATCAAGGGCGAGTTCATTGGGGGCTCGGACATCATGATGGAGATGTATGAGTCGGGTGAGTTGCAAAAAGTGATCAACGGCTAAACACCGCTTGGGCGGCGTTCAAGCCCCTCATGAAAAGCCCGCTGACAGCGGGCTTTTCATTGCCAGCCCTTTTGTGCCGCGAGCACGGCATTTGGATATTGCACCTGTCCACGGCTACCGTTGTAGCGACCGAGTGCCAAGACCAAATCTCCGTTTTCGACATTCAGGTAGTGGCGCAAGATGACACAGCCAAAACGTAAATTGGTTTGTGCTTGGAACAGCACACTGGCATCCCCCTCGGCCAGCACGCGCGTCCAAAACGGCATGACTTGGGTGTAGCCCCGCGCGCCTGAGCTGCTGATGGCGAATTTACGAAATCCGCTCTCCACCTGAATGAGCCCCAGCACCAAGTCTGGTGCAAGGCCCGCACGCTGACTCTCATACCAAACCGTTTGCAAGAACTCACGACGCAAGTGGGGGTTGCCCAACTCATGCGCCAGCAGGTCAGGCACGCCGACAGGAGACGGCGCGGGGCTGGCTGTGCGGCGCTCTAATTGTTTTTCTAAACGGGCTTGTGTCCGTGTGAGCCAGTGCTCAAACGCTTGGGCCGCCTTGGTGTCTGCATGCACCAAAGTCGGCGGGCCAGACGAGCGCACGGCCGCGCTGAGGGCGGAGCGCACGGAGTCGATCAGGGGTTCCTCTTGCTGGCGCCCCGCATGGGCAGACGCACTGACGAGCACCACACACAACACACGACTCAACCAGCGCATGCTGCGGGCCATCGCGATTACAAACCGAGTTTGGCCTTCACATGGGCGAGCACTTCAGTCACAGGCACTTTGGTGGACTCGGTGTCGCGGCGGTGTTGGTACTCGACCACGCCGTCTTTCAAGCCTTTGTCGCCAATGGTGATGCGGTGTGGCACACCAATGAGTTCCCAGTCGGCAAACATGGCGCCGGGGCGCTCGCCACGGTCGTCCAAGATGACGTCCACGCCTAGGGCCAACAGGTCTTCGTAGAGTTTGAAGGCGGCGGCTTTGACGTCTTCGCTGCGGTCCATGTTGACGGGGCAAATCACGGCGGTGAAGGGGGCGATTGCGTCGGGCCAGATGATGCCGCGCTCGTCGTGGTTTTGTTCAATGGCCGCAGCGGGCAAGCGCGTGACGCCGATGCCGTAGCAGCCCATTTCCATGAATTGGGGTTTGCCGTTGACGTCTAAGAAGGTGGCGTTCATGGCTTGGCTGTATTTGGTGCCGAGGTAGAACACATGGCCGACTTCGATGCCACGCTCAATGGCGAGTTCGCCTTGGCCATCCGGCGAGCGGTCACCCGCCACGACGTTGCGAATGTCGGCCACCAAGTCTGGTTCAGCGACATCACGGCCAAAGTTGACACCAGTCATGTGGAAGTCGACTTCGTTGGCGCCGCAGATCCAATCGGCCATCACCGCCACTTCGCGGTCGGCGACGATTTTCAAAGGCTGCTTGAGGTTGACAGGACCAAGGTAGCCGGGTTTGCATGCGAAGTGGTCTTCAATCTCTGCGGTGGTGGCAAAGCGAAAGCCCCCTTCAAAGCCGGGCAGTTTGCCCACTTTGACTTCGTTCATGTCGTGGTCACCTCGCAAGAGCAGGAGCCACACGCGGGATTTGACGACTTCGCCTTTGTCGTTGAGGGTGTCGGTGGCCAACACCAAGGACTTGACGGTGGTGTTCAGCGGCACGTTCAGCAAGGCAGCCACGTCTTCGCAGGTGCTTTTGCCGGGGGTGGCGGTTTTGGTGAGGGCTTGGGTGGCTGCCCCGCGTGTTTGTGTGGGGGCCAGGGCTTCGGCCTTTTCTAGGTTGGCGGCGTAGCTGCTGGTGGGGCAGTAAACAATGGCGTCTTCGCCGGTGGCAGCGATGACTTGGAACTCTTCGCTGAGGTCGCCACCAATGGCGCCGCTGTCGGCAGCCACGGCGCGGTAGGTCAAGCCAAAGCGGTCAAATATATTGCGATACGCACCGGCCATGACTTGGTAGCTTTGCTTGGCGCTGGTTGGGTCACGGTCAAAGCTGTAGGCGTCTTTCATGATGAATTCGCGCCCACGCATCAGGCCAAAACGAGGACGACGTTCGTCACGGAATTTGGTTTGGATCTGGTAGAAGTTTTTGGGCAACTGCTTGTAGCTGCGAATTTCTTGACGGGCGATGTCGGTGACGACTTCTTCGCTGGTGGGTTGCACCACAAAGTCGCGGCCGTGGCGGTCTTGGATACGCAGCAGCTCGGGGCCCATTTTGTCGAAGCGGCCTGTTTCTTGCCACAGCTCGGCAGGTTGCACCACGGGCATGGTCAACTCGATGGCGCCGGCTTTGTTCATTTCTTCGCGCACGATGGCTTCGACTTTGCGAATGACGCGCAAGCCCATGGGCATGTAGTTGTAAATGCCTGCGCCGAGCTTTTTGATCAGGCCCGCACGCATCATCAATTTGTGGCTCACCACTTCAGCATCTGCGGGGGCGTCTTTGAGGGTGGAGATCAGGAACTGGGAGGCTTTCATGCGGGCAATCGAATCGTCAATTTAGTAGGGAATTGGGACAAATTTTGAGTGAACTGGGGCAGCTCTGTGCATAATCGAACCAGTTTAAAAATTTGAGGTTTGATTATGCTTGACCGAGAAGGGTTCAGACCCAACGTCGGCATCATCTTGCTCAACCAGAAAAATCAGGTTTTTTGGGGCAAGCGCATCCGCACCCACAGTTGGCAATTCCCGCAAGGTGGCATTGATCGAGGAGAAACTCCCGAGCAAGCCATGATCCGCGAATTGCACGAAGAAGTGGGGCTCAAGCAAGAGCATGTGCGCATCGTGGCCCGTACCCGTGATTGGTTGCGCTATGAGGTGCCAGACCGGTTCATCCGACGTGATGCACGCGGGTTTTACAAAGGCCAAAAGCAAATTTGGTTTTTGCTGCAATTGGTTGCGCCCGACCACCATTTGAATTTACGCGCGACCGACCACCCCGAGTTTGACGCTTGGCGTTGGAACGATTACTGGGTGCCGCTGGATGTGGTGGTGGAGTTCAAACGCGGTGTGTATGAAATGGCGCTGACGGAGTTGTCGCGCTTTTTACCGCGCTACGACAACCGTCGCTTTGTGCGCGCTGGGCACCACCCCACACCCGACAGCAGTGGCATGCCCAAACAATTTGGCGCATCCATGAACATGGAGTTGCCGCCAGGTGCGACGTTTGACCCAGACCCACAAGCGGGCCTGCGCCAACGCGAAGGCACATAAAAAAAGGCCACCTGGGTGGCCTTTTTTTATTTGGACAAAACCAAGTTGTCTCGGTGCACCATCTCTGGCTCAGCGGCGTAGCCAAGCAAAGCGGCGATTTGCGCTGAAGGTTTGCGGCATAGCAAGCGCGCTTCGGCAGCTGCGTAATTGGCCAAGCCACGCGCGACTTCTTGGCCTTGGCTGTCTTGGATAGCGATCACTTCGCCCCGCGAAAAATCGCCGTCCACACCGCTCATACCAATGGGCAACAGACTAGAACCATCAGCTCTGAGCTTGCTGACCGCGCCCTCGTCAATGGTGACGGAACCACGCAGTTGCAAGTGGTCAGCCATCCACTGTTTGCGGGCTTGTTGTTTTTGGGTTTGGGCGACCAGCAAAGTGCCAATGGCTTCGCCTTGGGTCAAACGCACCAAGGCGTCTGGCTCGCGGCCCCACGCAATGACGGTCGAAGCGCCCGAACCCGCCGCACGCTTGGCGGCCAAGATTTTGGTGATCATGCCGCCCTTGCCAAGGCTAGAGCCAGCACCACCGGCCATGTCTTCCAGCTTGGCATCACCTGCACGCGCTTCGTGCACAAAGGTGGCGGCAGGGTCATGGCGCGGGTCGGCGGTGTAGAGGCCTTTTTGGTCGGTCAAGATGATGAGGGCATCGGCCTCGACCAAGTTGGCGACCAAGGCACCTAGGGTGTCGTTGTCGCCAAACTTGATTTCATCGTTGACCACGGTGTCGTTCTCGTTGATGACGGGCAACACGCCATGTGTGAGCAAGGTCAACAAGGTGGAACGGGCATTGAGGTAACGCTCGCGGTCGGCGAGGTCGGCGTGCGTGAGCAGCACTTGGGCGGAACCTAAGCCGTTTTCGCGTAGCTTGGTTTCATACATCTGAGCCAAGCCCATTTGCCCGACGGCTGCGGCGGCTTGCAGCTCGTGCAGTTCTTGCGGACGGGTGGTCCAGCCCAAGCGCTTCATGCCTTCGGCAATGGCCCCGCTCGACACCATGATAACTTCGCGACCGTCGCGCACCAAGGCACTGAGCTGGCGACACCACTCGCCAATGGCTTGTTCGTCCAAGCCACGGCCTTCATTGGTGACCAAGCTGGAGCCGACCTTGACCACGATGCGTCGTGCATCGCGCAACACGGTAGAGGTGAAGGGCGTCATGGCTGCTTATTCGGGCTTGGGTTCCACAAAGCGCGGGTCGATGTACTCGGGCGGTTGTTCCGCGACTTGTTGCGCTTTGATGTGTTTGAAGATGTCCTTGATCAGATGCTCGCAGCCCTCGCGCGTGAGCGCAGAGATTTGAAACACAGGACCTTTGTATTTCATGCGTTTGACAAAGTCAGCCACGAGGGCTTCGCGCTCATCAGCCGCCACCATGTCGAGCTTGTTGAGGACAATCCAACGTGGCTTGTCGTACAAGGCTTTGTCGTATTTTTTCAGTTCGTTCACGATGGCCTTGGCTTGCGCCACAGGATCGACGCCTTCGTCGAAGGGTGCAATGTCCACAAGATGCAGCAACAAACGTGTGCGCTGTAGGTGGCGCAAAAACTGATGGCCCAAGCCTGCGCCGTCAGAAGCACCTTCGATCAGGCCCGGCACGTCGGCCACGACAAAGCTTTGCTCTGGGCCAACGCGCACCACACCTAAGTTGGGGTGCAAGGTGGTGAAGGGGTAGTCGGCAATTTTGGGGCGTGCATTGGAAATGGCAGAAATCAAGGTGGACTTGCCTGCATTGGGCATGCCCAGCAGACCCACATCGGCCAAGACTTTGAGTTCGAGTTTGAGTTCACGTTTTTCACCGGGCCAGCCCGGTGTTTTTTGACGAGGCGCGCGGTTGATGGCGCTCTTGAAGCGCATGTTGCCAAAGCCGCCATCGCCACCTTTGGCAATGGTGATGACTTCGCCGGGGGTGAGTAGCTCAAACAGCACATCACCTGTTTCAACGTCGGTGATGACGGTGCCTACCGGCATTTTCAAGGTGATGTCGTCGCCCGCATGGCCGAACATGTCGGAGCCCATGCCATGCTGGCCGCGCTTGGCTTCGTGGCGACGTGAGTAGCGGAAGTCGACCAAGGTGTTGAGGTTGGGGTCTGCCACGGCAAACACGTGGCCGCCACGTCCGCCGTCACCCCCATTGGGGCCGCCAAACTCTTTGTACTTCTCATGACGGAAGGAGACGCAGCCGTTCCCCCCATCACCAGCGGCGATGTCGATATAGGCTTCGTCTACGAATTTCATGGGTGTAGTGTAAAAAGTAAAGCCCCGACAAGTCGGGGCTTTGTCACAAATCAGTTTGAAACAATCAAACGGGTGTGATGTTGACCATGTGCTTGTTCAAAGCGCCTTTAACGCCGAACGAGACGTGGCCGTCAACCAGTGCAAACAAGGTGTGGTCTTTGCCCACGCCGACGTTGACGCCGGGGTGAAACTTGGTGCCACGTTGACGCACGATGATGGAGCCAGCAGAGATCAACTCACCGCCGAAAGCCTTCACACCGAGCATTTTGGGCTTGGAATCACGCCCGTTGCGCGTAGAGCCGCCGCCTTTTTTCTGTGCCATGTCAAATGCTCCTTAGCCGTTGATGGAAGCAATCTGCAGCTCAGTGAACTGCTGACGATGCCCTTGGCGTTTTTGATAGTGCTTACGACGACGCATTTTGAAAATGCGCACTTTGTCGTGTTTGCCATGAGACAAAACTGTCACTGTGACAGTTGCACCGGACACCAAGGGTGTGCCGACCTTGAGTTCAGCGCCGTTGCCGACTGCCAATACTTGGTCGATCACAATCTCTTGGCCTACGTCCGCAGCAATCTGTTCTACTTTAATTTTTTCGCCAGCAGCAACACGATACTGTTTGCCACCGGTTTTTATGACCGCGTACATGTGAGACCTCTAGATAAGAATCTATGTGGATATCTACGGACGGATTTCCGCAGAGCCCGAAATTATAGCAGTGAATGGCCCCGCTTGGCCAATCCCTATAATCCCAGTGCGTTTGAACGCTTTTCGTCCTATTTTTTCTAGCCACGCTTTGTCCACCACAACTTCTCACCCCTTAGACCTGATTGCTACCGATATGGCGGAGGTGGACCGTGTCATCGTGCAACGCTTAGATTCAGGCGTGCCGTTGGTGGGCACCGTGTCGCAATACATCATCTCAGCGGGGGGCAAACGCATTCGCCCCGCCCTGCTGTTGCTCATGGCAGGCGCATTGGGCTACACCAATGCCCAACGCCACAACTTGGCGGCCGTGGTGGAGTTCATTCACACCGCCACCTTGCTGCATGACGATGTGGTGGACGAGTCCACATTGCGCCGCGGTCGCCCGACGGCCAATGAGTCGTTTGGCAACCCCGCCAGCGTCTTGGTGGGCGACTTTTTATATTCCCGCGCCTTCCAAATGATGGTGGATTCAGGCGAAATGCGCGTTATGGAAGTATTGGCCGAGGCGACGAATGTGATTGCAGAAGGCGAAGTGCTGCAACTCATGAATATGCACGACGCCTCGCTCGATGAAGCGGGTTATTTGCGCGTGATTCGCTCCAAAACCGCCAAACTGTTTGAAGCCAGCACCCGCTTGGCTGCCATCTTGGCCCAAAGTTCACCCGAGGTTGAAGCTGCATGCGCCGAGTATGGGCAAGCCTTGGGTACGGCGTTTCAAGTGATTGATGATGTGCTGGATTACGACGGCGATACGCAAGAATTGGGTAAAAATTTGGGTGACGATTTGCGTGAAGGTAAAAATACTTTACCCCTCATCATTGCGATGCAACGCGGGACACCTGAACAGCGTCAAATTATTCAAAACGCTATTGAAAATGGTGAAATGAACGCGCTGAGTGAAATCGTAGAAATTGTGCGCGCCACAGGCGCCCTAGATGCGACGCGTGCCGCCGCCATTGCTGAAGCCAAGCGCGCTATTGCAGCATTGAATATCTTGCCAGCCACACCTTATCGTGAGGCAATGCACGATTTAGCAGCACAACTGCTAGACCGTCGTCATTAACCAAAGACCAACCGAATGCACGATTTAGACAAACCCTATACCGACAGCATTCAGCAATGGGATATTGCCTGCGATTGCTTTCAAGCTGAATTTAAATTTAGTCCAAATGAAATTATCACGATCGATACGATTCGTGAAATGTTTGCTGAATTAGTGGATGGCTATGGACTATCTCAAAACGCGTCTATCTCTTTGATGTTTGCCTTATATTTTCTAGGCTATATAACGTTGCTAGAAATCATGAAAGCAAAAGACGAAACTTTTGAAATTGGCAATATGGACGATTTTTATTTAATCCTAGACCGTGCTGACCAATGGGCACATCAATCCACAGACCCCGATTTGTTAGCAGAAGCTGCCAGGCCGATTATTCAGGCGACCCAGCAGATCATGCAGAAATTAAACTTGGTGCATTAAAGGCACACAGGTTTTATTATTCTTCGACTAATTTGCAGGGCATTTTGATATCTTTTTCTACGCGTTTTTCCTCGCAATAGCGCATCGCCCGACGCTCGCCTTCAGCTGACATTTTGATGTGAATTGAGCAGCGAAAAGCCATCTTCTCGCCATCGGAATGGCTATCAAATGCAGCGGCGCAATGGCTCATTTCATTCATTTCAGGTTTGAGCTCTTTCCACACAGACCGCAAAGGATCTGGCAGCTCACTGACGTGGATGGAAGGATAGTCACCAATTGGTTTCGCCACAACGACAAAACCAACCAGCGCCAAGCTGAACGCCAAATATTTCAAACGACTCATGATGCGGCCTCGGCGGTTGAGTGAATTAAGCAGCAGATTGAACAATTAAAGCTGCGTCCAATGTACCGGCAGCTTTCAAAGCTTGAACCCAAGTTGGCGAAACGCCGCGGCCGGTCCAAGTTTGTTCTGGATTGGCCGGATTGCGGTATTTGGGGGCAACCTTCTTGCCTGCTAACGCGCCTTTTTTGGTAACTTTGGGTGTTTTCGAATTCTTAACTGATTTAACAGCACCCATTGCTTTTGTAATGTCCCCGACCGTTAATCCAGCTTCTTTGGCAAGCGCGATAATTTTCACCAAAACTTTGTCATGCGATTTAGTTTTTAAAGCCTGCTCTTTTTTATCTAAGAGTTCACGCTGCTTACGAATAGCTGCGAGTTGATTTGCGACGGTAATACGTGCCATGAAATGTTCCTATTCAATAGGTTAAAAAAACGCCCTTATTTTAAACATACTTGCGGAAATTAAAAAGCCCGCATTGAGCGGACTTTTATTAAATTGATTTAAATCGAATATCAATTCAACGCATCTTTCAAACCCTTGCCTGGCTTGAAACGTGGCACCTTGGCAGCTTTGATTTTCAAAGCGGCGCCGGTACGTGGGTTACGGCCTGTGCGTGCTGCACGTTTGCTCACACTGAAAGTACCAAAACCAACCAAAGTCACGGTGTCGCCTTTTTTGAGTGTCTTTTTGACCGCATCAATAATGGAAGCGAGTGCGCGTGTGGCGGCTGCTTTAGAGATGTCAGATTTACTTGCGATGTGCTCAATGAGTTCTGTCTTGTTCACGTTGTTGTTCCTATTGTTGATTTTTATCAGCAATGCTGATTTGAGCAGTTTACTTAAAATTACAGGCATGAAGAATACGCCAATTGGCGTATTTTGAAGGCGCAGCTCGGATGACAACTTTGTAATTTGAGCCCCTTCTTGGGGTTGGGCCATTGACTAAAAATCTTCATCCATTCCATGGGGATTCCGATGACTTTGGCTCGCACCCTGCCTCAGGCAGCATCCGACGGATCTGCAGTTCAAACGCTAGATCAATTGCTCCATCACGCCCTGGAGCAGCTTGCTTCTGACATTCATGTCGAAAGTGGCGAGGACTACTTTCGTGTTCGCATTCGCATTGACGGGCAATTGCAGATTGCAGCCACCCCTGCACTCAGCTTGCGAGATTCTGTTGTTTCGCGTTTGAAGGTTTTGGCGCGGATGGATATTGCAGAAAAACGCGTGCCACAAGATGGCCGAATTCAATATGCGTACAAAGGTCAAATCGTTGACTTGCGTGTCAGCTCTTTACCCACGTTGCACGGGGAAAAAATAGTAGTTCGTATTTTGAATTTTTCGCGCACCAGACCAGCCCTCGCCACGCTTGGTTATGAGCAAGATGACTGCACAAAATTAATCCAATCACTCAAGCGACCTCATGGCCTGATTTTGATGACGGGGCCCACAGGGGCTGGAAAGACCTTGTCGCTTTACTGCTGTCTAGAGTTACTCAACCAGACAGAGGTGAATATCTCAACAGTTGAAGACCCGTCAGAGATTCACCTACCAGGCGCCAATCAAGTCAATATCAATGAACGAGCAGGATTGACGTTCGCCACCGCGCTGCGTGCGCTGCTGCGTCAAGATCCAGACATCATCATGATTGGCGAAATTCGGGACCTTGAAACAGCAGAGATCGCGATTCAAGCTGCTCAAACAGGCCATCTGGTTTTATCTACCCTGCATACAAATGATGCACCCAGCACCTTAGCGCGGTTGCATCACATGGGGGTTTCTTCATTCAATGTGGCTGCCAGCGTCAGCCTCATCACAGCACAACGTTTGATTCGTCGCCTGTGCGAGCAATGCAAAGATGTCATGACAGATGATCAAGCCGAGTCCACGCTGAGCGCCCTCCATCCGCAAGACATTCAATACATGGCCGAGCACTCGAGCACAGGCAACAAGTTGTACAAAGCCGTTGGTTGCGCCAATTGCGACAAGGGTTACAAAGGGCGCGTTGGTATTTACCAAGTCATGCCCATCAGCGATGCCATGCAAGCCCTCATACTCCGCGACCACGACACGCAAGCCTTGGCCGCGCAAGCAGCCACGGAAGGCATACGCACACTCAGACAAGCCGGTTGGTTAAAGGTTTTATCTGGCGTGACCAGCGTGGATGAGGTGATGTCCCTCACAACCCATGGCTAAACATCGCTACGCTTGGTCAGGCAATGATCGTCGAGGCATGGGTTTGCGTGGCGAAATGCAGGCCAACAGCAAAGACGAAGTCTCTGCAAGGCTACGCCAGCAGCGGATCCGAGCCACGCGCATTCAATACCTAGTAGATTTACCACCGTGGCTCAGACCGAAGCGAGACCTCAATATTCACCCAAGAGAAGTCTGCCAAATCACGCGTCAATTGGCCACACTGTTGCATGCAGGTGTGCCGTTGCTTCAGTCCTTCGATATTCTTGACAAGGGTCTTCCCTCCAACGATCTGAAAAAAGTTATTCGCAATATCCATGCGCAAATTGAAAGTGGGGCTGCATTGAACACCGCACTCAGGCCATACAAAGTATTCGATGAGTTCTATTGCAACTTGGTCGCAGCTGGAGAATTAGCTGGCATGCTAGATGTGGTGCTTGATCGGTTGGCACATCACCTTGAAAAGACACAAGCACTCAAAGCAAGCGTCCGCTCAGCACTGCTTTATCCCGCCGCCATTCTTGTGATTGCAATAGCAGTGCTGACGCTCATTTTGGTTTTTGTAGTTCCTGCCTTCCAAAATACCTTTGCGTCATTTGGTGCTGAATTGCCTTGGCTGACACAACTGGTCATTGCGCTCAGCGAGAACTGTCAGCGGCATGGTTTGACTTTCCTCGCGATTTGCACTGGTGCTGCATGGTGGGGACGCCGACTGGTGAAACAACGCATCACTTGGCAACGCTCGCTTCATCGTCTTTTGCTGCGCACGCCAATGGCAGGCGAACTGATTCGACATGTCTGCACAGCTCGCTGGACACGGACCCTGGCTACTTTATTTGGCGCAGGCGTTCCACTCACTGAAGCTTTGGAAGCCGCCCAAGGTGTCACGGGCAATCACATATTCCAAGCTGCAACGCTATCAATCCAAGCACAACTGATACGAGGCGTCTCCCTCTCGCACGCATTGGCAGGCATAGAGGGAATATTTCCTCCTATGGTCGGGCAAATGTGCGCCATCGGAGAAGAGTCTGGCGCACTGGACCATTTGCTTATAAAAACTGCCGAATACTACGAACGTGAAGTCGATCATGCCGTCTCGAGACTGTCTACACTCATGGAGCCCTTCATCATGGTGGTGTTAGGGGTGTTCATTGGTGGCTTGGTGATGGCTTTGTATCTTCCTATTTTTCAACTCGGGCAAGTGGCATGAATTGGCTACTCGCATTCGGCTTGGGCCTCATGCTTGGCAGTTTTATGAATGTCGTGATTTATCGCTTGCCGCGCATGGTCATGGCAGATGATGAGGGCAAACACGCGAGCCCTCGCTTTGACCTGTGGTGGCCCGCCTCGCACTGCCCTCAATGCCACACTCCACTAAAAACAAGTCACATCATTCCTTTGTTGAGCTTCATGTGGCTGAAGGGACGCTGTGGTTTTTGCAAGTCGACTATCAGTCCGCTCTACCCATGGATTGAATTGATCACAGGCTTGGTGTGGGTCGCATGCGCATGGCACTGGGGATTCAATCTCTCGGCGCTTTGCTGGGCCATATTTGCCACAACCCTGTTCGCTTTGGCTGTGATTGATTGGCAAACCACACTGCTACCCGATGACTTAACTCAAGCACTGGTATGGGGGGGATTGATCGCCAGCACCAGTGGCTGGATTGCATTGGGCGTGGACCAAGCTGTTTGGGGTGCCGTCTCTGGGTACAGCATCTTGTGGTCTGTTGCCACGCTGTTTGAGCGCATCACGGGCAAACAGGGCATGGGTGCGGGTGATTTCAAATTGCTGGCAGGCCTCGGTGCTTGGCTTGGGCCATTGCCTTTGATCCCCTTGCTGATCTTGGCTAGTTTGGGTGGTGCTGTATTTGGCTTGACACTCAAATTCACCCACAAGTTAGGTCCAGACGGCTATGTGCCGTTTGGACCTTTTCTCGCTGCTGCTGGCTTATTGATCGCGGCGATCGGCATCGACCCCTTGCTCACGGGGTTAGGTTGGTAGTTTTTACATAGACTTAGCCCCATGATTCCACACACACAGGTAGGCGGCCTACTTCGCTTAGGACTCACGGGCGGCATTGGCAGCGGAAAAAGCAGCGTGGCCGGCATGCTTGTGAAACGCGGTGCATGCTTGGTCGATGCCGACGCCATCGCAAGAAATCTCACAGGGGCAAATGGTGAGGCCATGGCAGCCATTGCAAAAACTTTTGGCACGGACTTTGTCACACAAGACAACGCGCTAGATCGTGACCGCATGCGGGCCCATATCTTCAACCTGCCATTGGCCAAACAACAACTTGAAGCCATCATTCATCCCTTGGTCGCAAGCGAAACGCAACGCCAAGCCAATGCCGCAGTGGCAGCAGGCTACAAGACCATTGTGTTTGACGTGCCGCTGCTGGTGGAATCTGGTCGTTGGCGCACACAAGTTGACCGTGTCTTGGTTGTTGATTGCCATGAAGAGACCCAAATTCAACGGGTCATGGCACGCAGCCAGCTCAGCCAGGAAACCATCGAGAACATCATGGGTACCCAAGCCTCAAGAGTCCAACGACTGGCCGCGGCAGACTGGGTGATTTTCAACGATCAACAGTCGTTGCACTCCTTGGAAAAGCTTGTCGCTACTTTGCCTATTCGGTTGCCTTGAAGCGGGCAAAGGGCGCTTGCAAACGGTTATGATCTTGCCAATTACAAAAGTTCACCCTTGACTCGTTTTTCCGCGTGATTCTTTACGAACATCCCTTCAACGAACGTGTGCGCACCTATCTGCGCTTGGAACACCTGTTTCAGCGTTTTGAAGAGTTGACATCGCGCAACCATGCCGTTGACAACCACTTTGCACTCACCACCTTATTTGAGCTGGTCGAAGCTGGGGGGCGGACTGACCTCAAATCCGATGTTCTGAAAGACTTAGAGCGTCACAAGCAACAATTCAATTCTTTGCGTGGCAACCCCTCAGTCTCTGAAACAGCCTTGCAACAGCTGCTCGACAACATTGACCATTGCTTCAATGGTCTGAATGGGGCCATGGGGAAGATTGGTCAAAACATCACGGACAACGAATGGCTTTCTGCTTTGCGTAATCGCGTGGCGATTCCGGGTGGCACTTGCTCTTTTGATTTGCCCGCCTATCACGCTTGGCAGCAGCAAAGCCCAGACCTACGCCGCGCCGATATCCTGCGTTGGTTCGAAGTATTTCAACCCATGCGAGATTCGGTGAATTTGCTGCTCTCCTTGATGCGCGACACAGGAACAACCCAAAAAATGATGGCCATGGGCGGGCAGTTCCAGCAGTCTTTGGCTCAAGGCAAGTTCCAACTGATGCGTGTTGCAGTTGATCCATCTTTGGGTTTCATCCCTGAGATCAGCGGCAACCGCCTGATGATTTGGGTGCGCATGATGCGACAAGATGGCGATGGTCGTTTGCAACACAGCACCGACGATGTGTCCTTTGAAATGGCTCTTTGCGTTTAGTTAGGGCCATGAGTCATTCTGAGGTCCGTTTTGTTGTTTGCCCCCAATGCGGGGGGCCCAGTCGCTACGAGCCCGCCAACGCATATCGCCCGTTTTGTAGCGAGCGTTGTCGCAATATCGACTTAGGCGCTTGGGCCAATGAAGAGCACCGCTTGCCGGATCAAACACCGCAAGACGATGCCGACTTCGAAAACACGCCCCTGCAATAAACCCCTCTTGCAGATCAAGCGCTGTGTGTCGCAGCCTCAAATCCGCGTTCTTTGGCCAACCATGCGAGCACCGGCACTGTGCCTGGCAATACAGGGCTCACCGAAACGGGTAACTGTTGCCATGCAAACGACTGCGCTTCCAACATTTGCAAGGCACCCGTCCACTGCGTGACTTTGCAAAAATTGAGTTGTACCAAAGCGTGCGGGTAGTCAATGCGCTCGGTTTTCCACAAAGTGCAGTCATGCACTGTGATGCCGATTTCTTCTAGCAACTCGCGCCGCAATGCTTGCTCAACAGTTTCACCCTTTTCGAGCTTGCCGCCCGGAAACTCCCAATAGCCAGCGTAGGCCTTGCCTTGGGGTCGACTGGTCAGCAAGAAACTATCGTCCGGTCCGACCAAAACACCCACAGCCACTTGCACCAAGCTTCGGTCAGCACTACGCGGTTGGTCCGCATCGACGACGCGTGTCATAGCCTCAGTCACGGATCTAAGCGGCGTGCTTGCCCGCGTAGTCGCGTGCAAACTGATACGCCACACGCCCGCTGCGTGAGGCACGCTCTAACGCCCACACCAAGGCCTCAGGCTTAGCCGCCTCAATCTCAGCAGGCTTGACCCCAAACGAGGCCAACCACTGCGCGGCAATGGTCAGATATTCGTCTTGGCTGAAAGGATAAAAACTCACCCACAGGCCAAAGCGCTCAGACAGAGAAATTTTCTCTTCCACACCTTCGCCCGGATGAACTTCTCCATCATCGGTGTGGGTGTAGGTGAGGTTTTCTTTCATGTACTCAGGCAACAAATGACGACGGTTGCTGGTGGCGTAGATCAACACATTCGGAGTGGCTGCTGCAACCGAACCGTCCAAGATCGACTTGAGCGCTTTGTAGCCGGGCTCGCCATCTTCAAAGCTCAGGTCGTCGCAAAAAATCATGAACTTCTCTGGTCGCTCTGACACCAACTCAATGATGTCGGGCAAATCGGTCAGATCATCTTTGTCGACCTCAATCAAACGCAAACCTTGTGGCCCATATTCATTCAAGCAAGCTTTGATGAGTGAGGATTTCCCTGTACCGCGCGCGCCCGTAAGCAGCACATTGTTGGCAGGCAAGCCCTTCACAAACTGCTCGGTATTGCGTTGGATTTTTTCCTTCTGCCCGTCAATTTCTTGCAAATCGGCCAAGCCCAGTTTGGCGACATGACGCACAGGCTCAAGGCCGCCACGCCCATTGCTTCGCTTGCGATAACGAAACGCCACGCTGGCCGACCAATCCGGCTCGACCATGGGTTGGGGTAGCACCAGTTCGATGCGCGCCATCAAAGCCTCAGCGCGTTGCACCAAGCGTTCGAGCGGGTGGAGAGCGTCTGTCATCAGCTGCGGTAGTCAGCATTGATGCTGACGTAGTCATGACTCAAATCACAGGTCCACACCGTATCACTCGCGGTCCCGCGCCCTAAGACCACACGCACCGTGATCTCCGACTGCTGCATGACGCGTTGTCCGTCTTCTTCGCGGTAGGCGGGATGACGGCCACCTTGGATGGCCACGTGCACATCGTCCAAATACAAGTCAATGCCTGTTTGGTCCAAGTCGGTGATGCCGGCGTAACCCACGGCAGCCAAGATGCGACCTAGATTGGGATCGCTGGCGAAAAAAGCTGTCTTCACCAGCGGCGAATGGGCAATGGCATAAGCCACTTGTCGACACTCAGCACTGGTGCGCCCCCCCTCCACGTGGATCGTGATGAACTTGGTAGCGCCTTCACCATCGCGCACGATGGCTTGCGCCAATTGCCGAGCCACATGCAACATGGCCTGCAGCAAAGCTTGACCTTCTGAGCTTTGCAAACTGGTGATGGGTGCATGCTGCGCTTTGTTGGTGGCGATGACCACGAACGAGTCGTTGGTGGAGGTGTCGCCATCTACCGTGATGCGGTTGAACGATCCTTCGGCCAAGGCCAAAGCCAGCTCTTTCATCAGCACGGGGGCCACACACGCATCGGTCGCCACATAGCCCAACATCGTGGCCATGTTCGGACGAATCATGCCTGCGCCTTTGCTGATGCCTGTGACGCTGACCGTTGCCCCCGCAATTTGTGCTTGCGCACTGGCAGCCTTGGGTACGGTATCGGTGGTCATGATGCCTTGAGCCGCATCGACCCACTGCTGTGCACTGCCAACCTGACCCGCTGCGGCGATGGCCGCAGGCATGCCTGCCATGATCCGATCATGTGGCAGCGGCTCCATGATGACACCCGTGGAGAAAGGCAACA
Source organism: uncultured Burkholderiales bacterium (assembly GCA_903886485.1). Taxonomy (GTDB): domain Bacteria; phylum Pseudomonadota; class Gammaproteobacteria; order Burkholderiales; family Burkholderiaceae_C; genus Limnohabitans. The sequence continues at coordinate 132,519 of CAISMH010000017.1, read as the reverse complement.
CTTGATTTGGCGAGATATGCAGCGCCTCAGCGAGGGCCACACAGGTCTCACGCGCGCGATTCAAACCTTCTTCACCTGTCCCTGCATTGGCATTGCCGGTGTTGACGATCATGGCGCGAATGCCTTGGCCTGACTCCAAGTGCTCGCGGCACACTTGAACTGGCGCAGCACAAAATCGGTTCTGTGTGAAAACGCCGCTGACAGAGGCACCCTCGTCGATCAAGACAACCGTCAAATCTTTGCGGTCTGCTTTGCGAATACCAGCTTGTGTGACACCAATGCGCACGCCTTCGATGGCGTGCAAATCTGATGGATTGGGGGGTGTGAGATGTACAGACATAAAACTTAAGCCAACTTGCCGTGACAGAACTTGAATTTTTTACCACTGCCGCATGGACAAGGCTCGTTGCGACCGACCTGCGGCATGGGCTCGGCCAAAGTTGCTTCATCCACAGTGGTCACCGCTTGGCCCGATTCGTCTGGGGCGGTGTAGGTCACGTTGTGCAGATTCTCTGCACGATCTTCTAACTCATTTGCGGCCTGTTCGATTTGCTCGTTGGACTCAATCTTGACGGTCATCAACACGCGGGTCACTTCATTCTTGACCAAGTCGAGCAGCTGGCCAAATAACTCAAAAGCTTCGCGCTTGTACTCTTGCTTGGGTTGCTTTTGCGCATAGCCGCGCAAGTGGATGCCTTGACGCAAATAGTCCAAAGCAGCCAAATGCTCACGCCAATGACTGTCGATGTTTTGCAGCAGCACCACACGCATGAAAGGCGTGAATTGCTCAATGCCAACACGCTCGAGCTTAGCTTGGAATGCCGCATGTGCCGCCGCTACCACTTGCTCCAAAATTTCTTCATCGGTGATGGCCGATGCTTGCTCCACGGTTTCTTGCAATGGCAACTCGATGAGCCACTCTTGCAGCAGGGCACGCTGCAAGCCGGCAATGTCCCATTGCTCTTCCACAGACTCTTCGGGTACATATTGGCGCACCAAGTCGGTAAAACTGCCTTCACGCAAACTGGCGATTTGAGCCGTCAAGTCGGTGGCGTCCAAGATGTCATTGCGTTGTTGGTAGATGACGCGGCGCTGGTCGTTCGACACATCGTCGTATTCCAGCAATTGCTTGCGAATGTCAAAGTTACGCGCTTCCACTTTACGTTGCGCGCTTTCAATGCTGCGCGTGACGATACCCGCCTCAATCGCTTCGCCCTCAGGCATCTTCAACCGCTCCATGATGGCTTTGACACGCTCACCCGCAAAGATGCGCATGAGCGAGTCATCCAAGCTCAGGTAAAAGCGCGAAGAACCTGGGTCACCTTGACGGCCTGAACGACCCCGCAACTGGTTATCAATGCGGCGTGACTCGTGACGCTCGGTGGCGATGATGCGCAGTCCACCCAAAGACTTCACATACTCGTGGTCCTTGGTCCACTGCACACGCAAGGCATCAATTTGTTTTTGCTTTTCCGCAGCATTCAATGACTCGTTGGATTCAACCTCGGAAATCATCTTCTCCACGTTGCCGCCCAACACAATGTCCGTACCACGACCCGCCATGTTGGTTGCAATGGTGATCATCTTGGCTCGGCCGGCTTGCGCAATGATGTCGGCTTCTCGGGCATGCTGCTTGGCATTGAGAACTTGATGCGGTAACTTGGCCTTGTCCAACATGGCCGCGATCAGCTCTGAGTTCTCAATGGAGGTGGTGCCCACGAGGACAGGCTGGCCGCGTTCGTAGCATTCGCGGATATCGTCAATCGCTGCCTTGTACTTTTCTTCGGTTGTTTTGTAAACACGGTCTAGCTGGTCATCGCGCTGACTGATGCGGTTAGGTGGGATCACCACTGTTTCCAAACCGTAAATTTCTTGAAATTCGTAAGCCTCGGTGTCAGCCGTGCCGGTCATGCCGCCGAGTTTGTTGTAGAGACGGAAATAGTTTTGGAACGTGATGGAAGCCAGCGTTTGGTTTTCAGCCTGAATCTCTACGCCCTCTTTGGCCTCGACAGCTTGGTGCAGACCATCGCTCCAGCGGCGCCCCGACATCAAACGACCGGTGAATTCATCGACGATGGTGATCTCACCGTTTTGGTTCACATAGTGCTGATCGCGGTGATAAAGGTGATTGGCGCGAAGAGCAGCGTACAGGTGGTGCATCAAGCTGATATTGGCTGGGTCATACAAAGACGCGCCTTCAGCCAACAAACCGTTGGCAGCCAAGATGCGTTCAGCATTTTCATGGCCTTGCTCTGTCATGAACACTTGATGCGATTTTTCATCCACGGTGAAGTCACCGGGGGTGATGATGCCTTCGCCTGTGCGGGGGTCTTCTTCACCCACTTGGCGGGTCAGCAAAGGCACCACGCGATTGATCGCCACATACAACTCTGTGTGGTCTTCTGCTTGGCCACTGATGATGAGTGGAGTGCGCGCCTCGTCAATCAAAATGGAATCTACTTCGTCAACGATGGCGTAATTCAGTTTGCGCTGGACACGGTCTGCAGCTTCGTAGACCATGTTGTCGCGCAAATAATCAAAGCCGTACTCGTTGTTTGTGCCGTAGGTAATGTCTGCGCGATAAGCGGCTTGTTTTTCTTCTCGCGGCATTTGTGGCAAGTTGATGCCCACAGACAAGCCTAGCCAGTTGTACAAACGTGACATCCATTGCGCGTCACGACTCGCAAGGTAGTCGTTCACCGTCACCACATGCACGCCACGTCCTGTCAAAGCATTCAGGTACACAGGCAAGGTCGCAGTCAAGGTTTTGCCTTCGCCAGTGCGCATCTCAGAGATCTTGCCTTGATGCAGGGCGATACCACCCAACATCTGCACATCAAAGTGGCGCATTTTCATCACGCGTTTGGAAGCCTCTCGCACCACGGCATAGGCTTCTGGCAGCAAACTATCTAGAGATTCACCGCTGGCAACACGCGATTTGAATTCGTCCGTCTTTGCACGCAAAGCCTCGTCACTGAGCTTCTCCAATGAAGACTCCAACGCATTGATTTGCGCGACTGTTTTGCGGTATTGCTTGAGTAGACGCTCATTGCGGCTACCAAAAATGTATGTCAAGAAATTGAGAGCCATGCGAGCACTGCGAGGTCCAATTTTTTAGTAAAAACCGGAGGCGCAAAATCCTTTGTGAAAGGCTTGATAGAAGCTGGGAATTTTAACCGTCACGGGAACCATAATGAGGCCATGGCCACCCGTTCTACGCCCCATCCCGACACACTTGCCGCATACCGTGCGTTGGGATACAACACGCCACCCAAATCTAGGGTGAGTGTGCGCGGCAAATCACAAACTTTGGAGCAGGTTGTGGGGTCAGCACCCTCACTGGCCCAACTCTCGGCGATAGCGCATGACACCCAGAATCGACTGAAAGCAATTTCGCCACTGCTACCTGCATCACTGCGTGCCCTCGTTCAATCCGGCGGTGTTGAGGATGACGCGTGGTGTTTATTGGTTCCCAACAGCGCCGTTGCGGCCAAGCTTCGCCAAACTTTGCCAGCTCTTTGCGCACACTTGCGCACCAAAGGTTGGAATGTGAACACGATTCGTGTGAAAGTGAAATCGAACAGCTAAAAGAAAAACCCGCTACGCCAAAGGCGTAACGGGTTTTAGATGGTGCCGCTTGTCGGAATCGAACTGACGACCTACCGCTTACAAGGCGGGTGCTCTACCAACTGAGCTAAAGCGGCGCAGGCAGTATTCTAACCTGAGTTTTTACAGTTATTTGATGCGCGTGAGTGTAGGGCGACCAGGCGGCGTTGTCGGCGAGGGTGGCTCATCATCCGTCTTGTCCACGTTCGCGGTCTCCACCGCGCTCAGCACAGGACGAGCAGAGGCAGGGACAGGCGCAACACGACTGTCAGCTGCTGGCACTGACGCCATCAAAGGAAAAGACATGCCTTGGCCGTTCTCGCGTGCATAGATCGCAATTACGCGATTGACCGGCACAATGATCTCGCGCGAAACGCCACCAAAGCGTGCTTTGAATTCGACAAATTCATTGCCCAACTTCATACCTGCAGTGGCGTCGTAGCTGACGTTCAAAACGATTTCACCGTTCTTCACATACTCCAAAGGCACCTGAACAGTTTCATCCACAACCACAGCCACATACGGTGTGTAGCCATTGGCGGTACACCACTCGTGCATGGCACGCAGCAAATATGGTCGAGTCGAAGATGCGTCTGGAGCGTTCAACATACGAATTACTTGCGCATGACCTTTTCAGAAGGCGTCAAGGCTTCAATGTAGGCAGGGCGCGAGAAGATGCGCTCTGCATATTTCAGCAAAGGTGCCGCGTTCTTCGACAAGTCAATGCCGTAGTGGTCCAAGCGCCACAGCAGAGGTGCAATGGCCACATCCAACATGGAGAAGTTTTCACCCAACATGTATTTGTTCTTCAAGAAGACGGGGGCTAACTGCGTCAAACGGTCACGGATATGGGCACGAGCCTTCTCTAGGGCTTTGTCGTTGGCCTTGCTCACGCGGGACTCCAAGGTGGAGACATGCGCGAACAATTCTTTTTCGAAATTCAGCAAGAACAGGCGTACACGAGCGCGCTCAACAGGATCGCCGGGCATCAACTGAGGATGTGGAAAACGCTCGTCGATGTATTCATTGATGATATTGGACTCATACAAAATGAGATCGCGTTCGACCAAGATTGGAACTTGACCATAGGGATTCATCACATTGATGTCTTCTGGCTTGTTGTAGAGATCAACATCACGAATTTCAAAGTCCATGCCTTTTTCAAACAAGACAAAACGGCAGCGATGTGAGTAGGGACACGTAGTTCCCGAGTAAAGCACCATCATGATGGGCGGCTCCTAAAAATCAAAAAGAGTGGCAGGAAAACCTGTCACTCCGTGAGGTGACAACAGGCTTGGAGCCTGTTGCCGAATTTGCGCGAGTTACTTGATGTCTTTCCAGAAGGAAGCATTCAAGCGCCATGCGATGAACATGAAACCAACCAAGAACAACAGCACCCACACGCCAATGCGTACGCGTGTATTTTGAGCTGGTTCAGCCATCCATTGCAGGTAACCGACGAGGTCACCCATGGCTTGGTCGTATTCCAAAGGTGTCATCTTGCCAGGTGTCACTTGCTCCCAACCTTTGAAGGTTTGAACTTGATGACCGTGCTCTTCGTGTGTGTCATAGATCGGGCGACGCACACCTTGCAATTCCCACAAGACGTGAGGCATGCCTACGTTAGGGAAGACCAAGTTGTTCCAACCCGTGGCTTTAGATTCATCACGGTAAAACGTGCGTAAATAGGTGTAGAGATAATCCGCACCCGTGCCGCCATGACCTGCGCGTGAGCGTGCGATCACGGTCAAATCAGGAGGAGTTGCACCAAACCACTCTTTGGCCTGTTTAGGATCAATGTTGGCCTTCATCGTGTCGCCAACCTTTTCGGTCGTGAACAGCAAGTTGTCTTTGATCTGCTGCTCTGTCAAACCGATGTCTTTCAAGCGGTTGTAACGCATGAAAGCAGCGGAGTGACAGTTCAAACAGTGATTCACAAAGATTTTGGCGCCGTTTTGCAAGGCTGCTAAATCATTGGTTTTGTTAGGCGCTTTGTCCCAAGCAATTGTGTCGCCACCAGACGCTTGCGCGCCAGCGACCACACCAAGGGCCAATGCCAAGCTGAGAATGATTTTTTTCATGGTTAAGTTCTCCGTGAATCTCAGTGAGGCTTGAAGGTAATGCGGTCAGGCACTGGCTTGGTTGCACCCATGCGGCTCCAAATCGGCATCAGCAAGAAGAAACCGAAGTAAAACAAGGTACCGACTTGCGACACGCGCTCACCAATCGCCGAAGGAGGCTGGACACCCAAGTAGGCCAAGACGATGAAGTTCACAACGAACACGCCGTACATGTACTTGTGCCAATCAGGACGGTAGCGAATCGACTTGACAGCGCAGTTGTCCAACCAAGGCAAGAAGAACAAGATGATCACAGCGCCACCCATCACCACCACGCCCCAGAATTTGGCGTCGATGCTGAGCATGAGCAATGAAACAAACACGGCAGCACCAACGACACCACCCCTCACAACCTTGGGCAGGTTGGCACGGGTTGCGCCGAAATAGGCGCCCGCCAAAACGCAAGCGATGAGCACGTACATCATCTCGCTGGTGATAGCACGAAGCATGGAATAGAAAGGCGTGAAGTACCAGACGGGCGCGATGTGCAACGGTGTCTTGAGCGGATCCGCAGGAATGAAGTTGTTGTATTCGAGGAAGTAACCACCGAACTCAGGCGCGAAGAAGATGATCGCACTGAACACCAACAAGAAACCGCTCACGCCCAAAATGTCATGCACGGTGTAGTAAGGGTGGAAAGGCACGCCGTCGAGTGGATGGCCATTGGCATCCTTCAAGGCATTCGGGCCTTTGATTTCCACGCCGTCTGGGTTGTTCGAACCCACTTCATGCAACGCAATGATGTGCGCGACCACCAAGCCCAGCAAGACCAGTGGCACAGCGATCACGTGGAAGCTGAAGAAGCGGTTCAAGGTGGCATCACCGACCACGTAGTCACCACGAATCAGCAAAGCTAAGTCAGGGCCGACGAAAGGCACAGCAGCGAACAAGTTCACGATCACTTGCGCGCCCCAGTAGGACATTTGGCCCCAAGGCAACAAGTAGCCCATGAAAGCTTCGGCCATCAAACACAAGAAAATTGCACAACCGAAAACCCAAACCAACTCACGCGGCTTGCGATAGGAACCGTAGATCAAACCACGGTACATGTGCATGTAAACCACGATGAAGAACGCAGAAGCGCCCGTCGAGTGCATATAGCGAATCAGCCAACCCCATGGCACGTCGCGCATGATGTATTCAACAGAACCGAAGGCCAAACTGGCATCAGGCTTGTAATGCATGACCAAGAAAATACCGGTCACGATTTGGATCACCAACACCAGCAGCGCCAAGGAGCCAAAGAAATAAAAGAAGTTGAAGTTCTTGGGCGCGTAGTACTCAGAGAGATGCTCTTTGTACATCTTGGAAGCTGGGAAGCGGTTATCCACCCAGTTCAACAATTTTTCGCCAGCGCTGGCGTTAGGAGAGATTTCTTTAAATTCAGCCATGGTGTGTCCTATCAGGCTTTCTTGTCTTCACCAATGAGCAACTTGGTGTCAGACAGGTACATGTGTGGCGGGATTTCGAGGTTATCCGGTGCAGGCTTGTTTTTGAAGACGCGGCCGGCAATATCGAACGTCGAACCATGGCAAGGACACAAAAAGCCACCTTGCCAATCATCGGGCAACGAAGGCTGTGCGCCTGCTTGAAACTTGTCGGAGGGAGAGCAACCCAAGTGCGTACAAATACCCACAGCGACAAAAATTTCAGGCTTGATGGAGCGTGCTTGATTGCGCGCGTAAGCCGGCGTCAACTCACCGGGTTTGCGCTCTGATTTGGGATCAGCCAACTGAGGCTCAGTTTTGTTCAAAGACTCGACTTGCTCAGGCGTGCGCTTGACGATCCACACGGGTTTGCCGCGCCATTCAACTGTCATTTTTTCGCCTGGCTTGAGGGCCGAGATATCGACCTCAACAGCAGCGCCGGCAGCTTTCGCCTTTTCGGAGGGCTGGAACGTGCTGACGAAGGGCACAGCTACTGCTACGCCACCGACCGCACCTGCGCAAGTCGAGGCAATTAGCCACGTGCGTTTATTGGTGTCTACTGGGGTGTCACTCATGGAATTCCTCAAACAATAATCACTGGTTGGGTTAACACTTGATTGTAGCTGACCGCCACACATGTCCTTTTGTTCGGCAGCCGCCTCATGGAAAGCCCACGGCTAGGCTGGGGCGATTTGACGTCGTTTAAATCAATAAAAAGGTTCGCTCGGCGAGGCTGAAGTGGCTCTAGCTTGACGTTGCACGCGATGAAGTCAGCGCTAGCCGGTATTGCGCCATTGCGACAGCAGCCAACAAACTTGACGCATCGGCCTTGGCTGTCCCAGCCACGTCAAACGCAGTGCCATGGTCGGGGCTGGTGCGCACCAGTGGCAAGCCCAGTGTGACATTGACCCCCTGCTCGACACCCAAATACTTCACAGGGATCAAGCCTTGATCGTGGTACATGGCAATCACCACATCGAACTCTCCAGGCTGCCCGTACTTTGAGCGTGCGCGCATGAACACGGTGTCAGGTGCAAACGGTCCGCTGACCTGCAAACCTTGAGCACGCGCTTGTTGTAGCGCGGGAATGATGATGTCGAGCTCTTCTCGGCCCATGAGACCGCCCTCGCCTGCATGTGGGTTCAGCCCCGCCACAGCCATATGCGGCGCGCGGCCAGTCGCGGCCAGCTCTGCGGCATGGGTGATGTGCAGCGTTTGCAAAATGTTTTCGATGGTCACCGCCTCAATCGCCTTGCGCAGCGACACATGAATGCTCACCAACACTGTCTTGAGTTCAGGATTGGCCAACATCATGCGCACAGGCATGTCCTCAACCGCGACCCCCGCATGCGCAGCAGCACACGCTTGCAGCATTTCGGTGTGCCCCGGAAACGGCACGCCTGCTGCATACAAAGCCTCTTTGTGCACCGGTGCGGTCACCATCGCCGATACCTCGCCGCGCAAAGCAGCATGCGCAGCCCACAGCACGCAGTCGGCCGCGAGGCGGCCTGACTTAGCGCTGATGCGCCCCCATACGGGCAATTCTTCAGCCGCTAGGGGCGGTGTCACTTGCCATACGGGAATGATGAAAGGCGCCCTGAGTTGTAGTTGTGCAGCTTCTTGTAAACCACTCACCTGATGCACCTGCATTTGAGGTGCGTGATAGTCACACTGGGCCACGAGCAATGCCGCACGCTGCATCACAGCCATGTCGCCCACCACCACGCAACCTTGCATTTGCTCAGGTGCATCGCGAAAAGCCTTGACGATGATTTCTGGCCCGATCCCCGCAGCATCGCCCTGCGTGATGAGCATGGGCTTGGCGTGTTCAGTCATGCTCATGCGGGGTTGTCAATCTCGATGAACTGGTGGGTCAGGCCCAACTTCTTCGCCACATGAGCTGATGCTGCGGGCGCGCCATAGCGCTCGGTGGCGTGATGACCACAAGCCAAAAAGGCCACACCCGTCTCACGTGCCAAGTGCGCTTGAGGCTCAGAAATCTCACCCGTCATGAAGGCATCCACACCGGCTGCAATCGCCGCTTCAAAATAACTTTGCGCACCGCCCGTGCACCAAGCCACTTTTCGAATTTCACGCTCAGGCGTTTGCACCACCACAGGCACACGACCCAAGGCGTGCGACACGGCTGCGGCCAAGGCTTGCGCATTGGCAAAGGTTTGCCCATCGGCACGCTCGCCCCACAAGCCCAAGTCTTGCTCACCAAACACGCCCTGCACTTGCAGACTCATTCGCTGGGCCAACTGTGCGTTGTTCCCCACCACAGGGTGCGCATCCAAGGGCAAGTGATAGGCCAGCAAATTGATGTTGTGTGCCAGCAGCAATTGCAAACGTTGCTTCATCCAGCCCGTCACCGTGCCGTCTTGACCGCGCCAGAACAGGCCGTGGTGAACAAAGATCGCATCGGCCTTGGCCTCAATCGCAGCCTCAATCAACGCACGACTGGCTGTCACACCAGAAACGATGTGGCGCACAGATGCCGCCCCCTCGACTTGCAAACCATTGGGGCCGTAATCTTTGAAACGCGCAGGCTGCAGCAACTCGTCAAAAGCACTCAGCAGCGCTTGGCGCGTGACAACTTGACTCATCGTGGCCCCTTGGTTTTGGGGCGCTGCGCTGGCGTGACCTCCAAACTCAGGGACTGATTGCGCCGAATCACATCCACCTTCACGCGCTCGCCAGGCGGCAGGGCTGCAATTCGCGTCAGCAATTCACCGACATTTTTCACAGGCCGCCCTGCAACGCTGACCAACAAATCACCGGGACGCAACCCTGCATTGGCAGCTGGCCCGTGTTGCAGCACACCCGTGATCACCACACCTTCGGTCTGCTTCAATCCAAATGTCTCGGCCAACTCAGGCGTCAGCTCGCTCGGCTCCACGCCCACCCAGCCGCGGGTGACTTGACCATCGCGCACCAGCCCCTCTAAAACTTGGCGTGCGGTCGACACGGGAATGGCAAACCCGATTCCCATGTTGCCGCCCGAGCGGGAATAGATGGCCGTGTTGATGCCCAGCAAGCTGCCATTCACATCGACCAACGCGCCACCCGAATTGCCGGGGTTGATGGCTGCATCGGTTTGGATGAAATTCTCAAAGGTGTTGATCCCCAACTGGTTTCGACCCAAAGCGGACACGATGCCACCCGTCACCGTTTGCCCCACACCAAAGGGGTTACCAATGGCGAGCACGCGGTCCCCGACCTGGGCGGTGTCGGAGTTACCCAAAGTAATCACAGGCAAGCGGTCTAAGTTGATGCGCAAGACAGCCAAATCGGTGTCGGGGTCAGCACCGACCACTTGTGCTGTCGCATGACGGCTGTCACTCAGCGTGACTTCAATCTCTTGCGTACCATCAATCACATGGTTGTTGGTCAAGATGTAGCCCTCGGGGCTCACGATCACGCCACTGCCCAAACCTTGCTGCGGCGAATCATCCTCTCGATCGCCGTAGAAAAAACGAAACCAAGGGTCATTTTGAAGATCAGGCTTGGCAGCCTTGGCTTGCATCGTCGCAATACTCACCACCGCAGGCGAAGCCAAACGTGCGGCAGAACTCAGGCTGCCGGGCATGGCGACGCCTGTGGCGCTGGGCGCTGCCTCGAGCAACGTCAAACCGGACAACGATGCGGGACGGTTGACCCATTCTGGCTTCAAGGTCACCAAGACAAACCAAATCGCCACCAGCACCGTGACGACTTGTGAGAACAACAACCAGTGACGTTTCATGGGTTGCGAGACGCGGCGCTTATTCGGCGTCCGGCGCTTGTGTGTGTTGAATGAACAACTGCGCGGCCCAAATACCGAGTTCATACAACACGCACATCGGGATCGCCAGCGCCAGCTGAGACACCACATCAGGCGGCGTCACGATGGCCGCAATGATGAAGGCCAACACAATGAAATAAGAACGGAAATCTTTGAGCTTTTGGATCGACACCACGTTCAAGCGTGCCAACACAACCACCACAATCGGCACCTCAAACGCCAAACCAAAAGCCACAAACATGGTCAGCACAAAACTCAAATAGGCTTCAATGTCTGGCGCCGCCGTGATGCTCTTGGGTGCAAAGCTCTGGATGAACTTGAACACTTGACCGAACACAAAGAAGTAACAAAACGCCACGCCAATCATGAACAAAATCGTGCTCGATACCACCAAGGGCAGCACCAATTTCTTTTCATGCGAATACAAACCCGGCGCGACAAACGCCCACACTTGGTAAAGCACCACGGGCAGGGCTGCCAAGAAGGCAGTCATGAGCAAAATCTTGAGCGGCACCAAAAAGGGTGAGATCACAGAAGTGGCAATCAGGTGCGCGCCTTCTGGCAGCTGCGCCACCAATGGCGCGGCCAGCAAGTCGTACAAGTCCGCAGGCCCTGGATAAATCGCCAAGACCGCGCCCGCCACCAGCACCGCCATGCAGGCCTTCACCAAGCGATCGCGCAACTCAATCAAGTGCTGCACAAAGGGCTGCTCGGTGCCAGCCAACTCGTCATTCGAAGGGGTATCAGACATGTTCAGAACGCTTCACAGGGCGAAAACGCGCCACACGTGCGGCGCTCGATTGCGCCTTGGTGCGAACACCTTGACGGGCTTTGTACCAATGCGGTGTGGCACCGCGTTTGAGACGCCACTTCTTACCCGGGTTTTGATAGGTGGGCGGCAGAGGTGCCAACGACTCGTAATGCTCCGATGACAAACCGGCCGTCGTATCGGCCCAGTCTTTTTCGAAATCACTGGCGGCGGTATGGACCGATTGCTCCACATCGCGCGCCGCCGTCTCCATCGTTTCCTTCATTTTTTTGAGCTCTTCGAGCTCCATCGTGCGGTTGACTTCCGCCTTCACATCCGCAACGTAGCGCTTGGCTTTGCCAATCATCGTCCCCAAGGTACGGGCCACGCTGGGCAAGCGCTCCGGCCCAATGACGACCAGTGCCACCGCACTCACTACCGCAATTTTGGAAAAATCGAGATCAAACAAAGCAAGCGATCAACAGCAATTAAGACTTGTTCTTGACTTCAACGTCAATGGTGTTTTTGTCAGCTGACACAGCCGCCGCAGGGGCCACTGGCTTGTCTTCCGTGGCCGCGCCGCCGTCTCTCATGCCGTCTTTGAAGCCTTTCACGGCACCCCCCAAATCAGAACCTAAGTTCTTGAGCTTCTTGGTCCCAAACACCATGATGACGATCAGCAACACGATCAGCCAATGCCAAATAGAAAACGAACCCATGTGGAACTCCTAAATTAATTCAGTCAATTCTAATCAGCCACGCAGCCAAGGGCGTGCCCCACCCATGACATGCCAGTGCAAATGATGGACTTCTTGCCCACCTTCAGCGCCAGTATTGGTCACGATGCGAAAGCCCCCTTCTGGGTAAGGTCTTGCACCCTCTTGCAATGCCAGCTTAGGCGCCAACAACATCATGCGCCCCAGCAAACCTTCATGCGCTGTCGTGGCATGCGCCACTGATGGAATGTGCAACTTAGGAATGATCAAAAAGTGCACGGGTGCCCAAGGGTTGATGTCGTGAAACGCAAAAATTTCGCTGTCCTCGTACACCTTGCGCGAGGGAATCTTGCCCGCAATGATTTTGCAAAAAATGCAATTTAAATCTGTCGTCATCGTGAACCCATCCAAAAATCAAACCGTCATCGGCTGCTGCTTGTTCAGTCGAACCAATCCCAACACGATGCGATAGAGGAACCAAACCGAAATCACGGCCCAAGCCAACCAGCCGGGGAAAATGAAAAAGAACCACAGCGGAAAGGTGATCAGATACAGCACAGCCGCCCAGATCACCGTGCGAATGCGGTAGCTGAAATGAGAAGCTTCCCAGCCGTCGCCCGCATCGCTTTTTTTGATCAAGTCAAGCATCAAGGCCACCACCAACAACACAGGTCCGACCTGCGCTCCAGGAATGATGGCGCTGACAGCCACGATCAAATGCAACACGTAACTGATCAGACTGACGGTGTGTGTCGCATCCTCTTGCTGTGACGATACGTCCGAAAATTCAGGCTTATTCACCTGTCATCTCACGATGCTGCGCCTTGCGTAAGGCTTTCTCTTCTAAACCGCTCAAGCCTTCTCGGCGTGCCAGCTCATCAATCACGTCTGAGGGCTTGAGTCCATAGTGCGCCAAAGCAATCATGCTATGGAACCACAAATCGGCCACTTCGTACACCAGCTTGGATGCATCCCCCCCGTGGTCCACATCTTTGGCGGCCATCACGGTTTCGGTGGCTTCTTCGCCAATCTTCTTCAAAAAAGCGTCGGGGCCTTTGTGCAGCAGGCGCGAGACGTAGCTCTTCTCGGGGTCCCCGCCATTGGCGGGTTTGCGGCTTTCAATCACATCGGCCAAGCGTTGCAATGTGTCTTGATGGTTGATGTGTGTCGAACTCATGGTGCTCACTTGTAAATAGATTCAGGATCTTTCAGCACTGGCTCGCAAGCGTGCCAAGCTGGGCCTTCTTCGCTTGGTTCTAAGCGCTGGTAAAAGCAACTGTGTCGGCCAGTATGACAAGCGATGCCGGGCGTATGCCCCTCTTGCGTCACCTTGAGCAACACCACGTCGTTGTCGCAGTCGATGCGAATGTCGTGCACGGTCTGCACATGGCCCGACTCTTCGCCCTTGAACCAAAGTTTGTGGCGTGAGCGGCTGAAATACACAGCACGCTTCAATTCAACCGTTTTTTGCAGTGCCTCGCGGTTCATCCACGCAAACATCAGCACGTCGCCGCTGTCCTTTTCTTGGGCGATCACGGGCACCAGTCCCTTGTCGTCCCATTTGATGTTGTCTAGCCAATTCATAGGGGGATGATCTTACTCAGTAGTGAAACCTCAATTGGGCAATTTGCAGCGCTTCACCTTCCACGCGGTAGACCATGCGGTGCTCGTCATTGATTCGGCGGGACCAAAAGCCTGCGAACACATGCTTCAAAGGCTCGGGCTTGCCTATGCCTGTGAAGGGCTCACGCAAAGTAGCCTCAATCAGCTTGTTGATGCGCTCGACCAATTTGCGGTCTTGCTTTTGCCAGTAGAGGTAATCCTCCCAAGCCAACTCAGAAAAAATCAGCTTCACTTGATCAACTTGCGCTCAACCGACTGCCCCGCATTGAGCTGAGCAAGAGACGTCAGCAAGCGTCGAGCGTTAGCGGGTGTGCGCAGCAAATAGGCGGTTTCTTCTAAAGCTTTGTAATCGTCAAGCGAGAGCATCACCACCGATTGATCACCATTGCGCGTGATGATCAAAGGCTCGTGATCTTCGCAAACTCGGTTCATCACGCCAGCCAAATTGGCACGCGCTGTGCTGTAAGTCATGGCATCCATTTCGACCTCTTTGTACAATTAATGGTACAACTATAGCAGCTCAAGTACCGTGTGAAGCACACGATTCATCCTCAATCCACCCTGCTCATCTTGATGACCACAGAGGGTTTAGCTCGAAAACTTGGGTTCAACCGGTCAGCCTCTCGCATATGGGGAGCTTGTTCATGCGCATCCAGTGCATCCTGCGAGGCCCAATGCTCAACCAACACAAACTTGTTCTCATCGCTTGCATCGGCAAACAAGTCGTATTGCAAGCAACCTGACTCAGCCAATACCAGCGGCTTGAGTTTTTCATAAGCTTGTATTTGCTGTTGTCGCTTACTGGGTTGAACCTCAATTAGGACAAGAAGATTAACGGCTGACATCGTGGGTTCCTTTCTTAAAAAGGAACAAAGAATAACCCAATAGTTTTAATTAAAAATTCTTTAAATGTGCTTTAGCTGCGCATCAAAGACGCACTGGAATCCCACGCTCCCGCATGCGCTCTTTGGCTTGTTGCACGGTGTATTCGCCGTAGTGAAAGATGCTCGCCGCCAGCACTGCATCGGCGCCGCCTTGTTGCACGCCGTCGGCCAAGTGGTCGAGATTGCCCACGCCGCCTGAGGCAATGACAGGCACGGGCACGAGGTCAGACACCGCGCGGGTGAGCTGCAAATCAAAGCCGCTTTTGGTGCCATCGCGGTCCATACTGGTGAGCAAGATTTCGCCTGCGCCGTAGTCGGCCATTTGCTTGGCCCACGCCACCGCATCCAGCCCCACGTTTTTGCGGCCACCGTGGCTGAAAACATCCCAGCCGGGCCCCACGGGTAAACCGTTGGCACCCACGCGTTGTTCGTCTTCTGGGGTGCGGCGTTTGGCATCAATGGCCACCACGATGCATTGCGCGCCGTATTTGGCTGAGGCATCACGAATCACTTGGGGGTTGGCAATGGCCGCAGAGTTAAAACTCACCTTGTCTGCGCCCGCATTGAGCAGGCGGCGCACGTCGTCCACGGTGCGCACCCCCCCGCCCACGGTGAGCGGGATGAACACTTGGCTGGCCACGGCTTCGATGATGTGCAAGATGACGTCACGCGCATCGCTGGTGGCGGTGATGTCCAAGAAAGTGAGCTCGTCCGCGCCTTGGTCGTTGTAGCGTGCCGCGATTTCCACCGGGTCGCCCGCATCGCGTAGTTCCACGAAGTTGACGCCT
This sequence comes from uncultured Burkholderiales bacterium, assembly GCA_903886485.1. Taxonomy (GTDB): domain Bacteria; phylum Pseudomonadota; class Gammaproteobacteria; order Burkholderiales; family Burkholderiaceae_C; genus Limnohabitans. The sequence continues at coordinate 116,823 of CAISMH010000017.1, read as the reverse complement.
TTGACCACGCGACCGCCGGTCACGTCGAGGCAAGGAATGATGCGCTTAGCAAGCATAGAGGTCCAAAAAGTTCGTCAAGAAACGGTCAAACGCTGCCAACCCACCCATTGGCCACCAGCGGGAATCGAGATCGGTTCAACCACCTGCGCGGCTTCCACGCACAACATGCGCGCAAAGCCGTGGGCGGGCATGTCGGTCAGTGCGGCGCACTTGCTCTCACCCGGGTTCCACACCACGGTGTTGGCCCATGAAGGGCTTTGTTCAATGTGCAGTTTGGTCGAGCCGTCTTGCAAATGCAGTGGGTTTGCTGAAGCGTCATACACGCGGTCAAACTCGCCATCCAAGTACAGCGCCTCGTCAGCCAAGCCATGCACATCAGCCACAGCGTCCCACTCGGGGCGGCCGCCTAAGCCGCGCAACTCGGAGAGATCAATGTCGTCCACCGCTAGGTAAGTGTGCAGTGCGCCGGTGAAGTGCAATTCATTGTGTGCTTCGGTGTTGTGGACGGTGAGCGTGAGGGTCAGCTGGCCCGGGGCCAGTGCCACACGCAGCACGGCCACAAAGGCTTGTGGCCAAATGGCCAAGGTGTCGGCATTGGAGCTAAGGCTGAAGTCAAGGTGGGCGGTGTCATTGCTGGCCACTGCTTCGCCCACCTGCTCAGCATCGTCAACTTTCCAAGCCATGTTGCGGGCAAAGCCATGCTTGGGCAAGGTGCCGCGTTGGTTGAATTGGGGGTAGCACACGGGCACACCGCCTCGGATGGCCGATGTGCCGTCCCACGCATTGGCGGGGCTTAAATACAAACGCTCGCGGCCTTGGCTCACCCATGACAACACATGCGCACCTTGCAAGGCCACCAGCACGGTGTCGCCACAAGGCAAGGTCAAACGCTGGCAGGCGAGACCTTGGTGAGTTTCATGAGCCATTGAGTTCGTCAGCGCGGGCCTGGGCTTTTTCAAAGTCCAAGTCGCCGCTGTAAATGGCGCGACCGCAAATCACGCCTTCCACGCCTTCGCCTTCCACGGCGCACAGCTGTTCGATGTCGGCCATGTTGGACAAACCGCCAGACGCGATGATGGGAATGGAAACGGCTTGGGCCAGCTTGACGGTGGCGTCAATGTTGATGCCGCTGAGCATGCCATCACGACCAATGTCGGTGTAGATGATGGACTCGACGCCGTAGTCTTCAAACTTTTTGCCAAGGTCAGCCACCTCGTGACCGGTGAGTTTGCTCCAACCATCGGTAGCCACTTTGCCGTCTTTGGCGTCAAGGCCGACGATGATGTGACCGCCAAAAGCGCTGCACGCATCGCGCAAAAAGCCAGGGTTCTTCACGGCGGCGGTGCCGATGATGACGTAGCGCAAGCCCGCATCGATGTATTTTTCAATCGTGTCGAGGTCGCGAATACCGCCACCCAACTGCACTGGAATGTCATGACCCACCGCTTTCAAAATGGCTTTGATGGCCACTTTGTTCTGAGGCGTGCCTGCAAAAGCACCATTCAAGTCCACCAAGTGCAAACGCCGTGCGCCTTTGGCCACCCAATTGAGCGCCATTTGCGCAGGGTCTTCACCGAAGGTGGTGGATTGCTCCATGTCACCTTGTTTGAGACGCACGCAATGTCCGTCTTTGAGGTCGATGGCGGGAATTAAATACATGATGGCGTTAAAAGTTCAAGGGTTCCAGTGCAGAAAATTGCGGTACAAGGCCAAACCATGCGCCGCGCTTTTTTCCGGGTGAAATTGTGTCGCAAAAATGTTATCGCGGGCCACGGCGCAGGTAAAAAGGCCACCGTAGTCCGTTTGGGCCGCGCTGTGGGCTGAATTGGCAGGGCGGGCGTAGAAACTGTGCACGAAATAGAAGTAGCTGCCGTCGGGTACATCGGTCCACATGAAGTGTGGGCGGGTGGGCTGCACTTGGTTCCAGCCCATTTGCGGCACTTTGAAGCGACTGCCGTCGGCTTGGGTGCGACCTGCCAAATCAAACTGCACCACTTCGCCTGGAATCAAACCTAGGCTGGGCGTGTTGCCCTCGGCACTGTGGTCGAGCAGCATTTGCATGCCCACGCACACGCCGAACAAGGGCTTTTTGTGGGCGGCGTCCATCACCGCATCCAGCAAGCCGGACTCGCGCAACTCGCGCATGCAGTCGGGCATGGCGCCTTGGCCGGGCAAGACCACACGGTGCGCGTCATGCACCACTTGCGGGTCAGAGGTGACGACCACCTCGGCATGGTCCACCGCCGAGGCCGCATGCATGACCGCCTGCGCCACCGAGCGCAGGTTGCCCATGCCGTAATCAACGACCGCGACTTTGTTATGCATACGCGTGGGCGGTCACAAACTGCCTTTGGTCGAGGGAATCACGCCCGCAGAGCGTGGGTCCAGCTCCAGTGCGGCACGCAAGGCGCGAGCAAACGCTTTGAACACAGTCTCGGCTTGGTGGTGCGCGTTTTCGCCGCGCAGGTTGTCAATGTGCAAGGTCACGAAGGCGTGGTTCACAAAGCCTTGGAAAAACTCAAACGCCAATTGGCTGTCGAACCCGCCAATCATGCCGCTCTTGAACGGCACGTGCATGATGAGGCCGGGACGGCCCGAGAAGTCCACCACCACGCGGCTGAGGGCTTCGTCCAGCGGCACATAGGCGTGGCCATAGCGGCGAATGCCTTTTTTGTCGCCCACGGCCTTGGCAAAGGCTTGGCCCAAGGTGATGCCCACGTCTTCCACCGTGTGGTGGCCGTCAATGTGCAAGTCGCCCTTGGCTTGGATGTCGAGGTCAATCAGTCCATGACGCGCGATTTGGTCGAGCATGTGGTCAAAAAAACCAATGCCCGTCGAGAGCTTGGATTGACCCGTGCCGTCGAGGTTGATCTTGACGGTGATTTGGGTCTCAGCCGTGTTGCGGCTAACTTCAGCGGTGCGAGCGGTCATGTGTGACTTTCGATTAAGAGGGCGGCTTGCAGAGCAGCCAAAAGTTGTCGGTTCTCGTCGGGCGTGCCAATGGTCAAGCGCAAGCAGTTGGCCAGCAAGGGGTGCATTTTAGAAACGTTCTTCACCAACACGTGGTGCGTCTTGAGTACCTCAAAAGCGCGGCTGGCTGCATGGGCATCGCCGTCAAAGCGCAGCACCATCATGTTGGCTTCGCTGGCATAGGGCGTCACGCCCGCCATCTGCTGCAAGGCGTTGAACAAAGCCTCGCGCTCGGCCCGAATGACCGTCGCTTGCAGTGCAAACACCTCGCTGTGCTCAAGCGCAAACAAAGCGCATTCGGCATTGAGCACACTCACGTTGTAGGGCGGACGCAGTTTGTCGATCTCGTTGATCAGCGCGGTGGGCGCAATCATGTAGCCCAAGCGAATGCCGGCCAAGCCAAACTTAGACAAGGTGCGCATCAGCAGCACATGGGCGTTGGCCTCAGGGTGTTGGCGAATTTCGTCGAGCCAGCTTTTGCTGGAGAACGGCTGATAGGCCTCGTCCATCACCACCAAGCCACCATAGGCACTGACCTGCGTGATGAGACGGCGAATGGTGTCGGCGTCCCACAAATTGGCGGTGGGGTTGTTGGGGTACGCGATGTACACAATGGCGGGCTCGTGCTGCGCGATGGCGGCAGACATGGCCGCTTCGTCCAACGCAAAGTCGGCCTTCAAGGGCACACCGATGTACTGCAAACCTTGCAGCTTGGCGCTCATGCCGTACATGACAAAGCCGGGCTCTGGGGCCACGACTTTGGCGTTTGGCACCGCACACGCCATGGACAGCAACGAGATGAGTTCGTCCGAGCCATTGCCCAGCATCAAGCCCAAACCCGCGGGCAAATCAACGTATTTCGCCAACGCGGTTTTGAGGTCGTCGATGCGTGCGCCGGGGTAGCGGTTGACTTCCACCGCACCCAAACGCTTGCCCAACTCGGCTTGCAATTCAGGCGAGAGGGTGAACGGGTTTTCCATGGCGTCAAGCTTGACCATGCCCACCGAGTGCTGCACGGCATATGCGTGCATGGCTTGGACGTCGGGACGAATGAAACGCAGCGCCTTGTTCGTTTGAGTCGTCATATCTGATCAGTCTTTCTTCAAACGGAACTCAGCGGCCATCGCATGCGCTTGCAAGCCTTCGCCATAGGCCAACACGGCGGCAATTTTGCCCAGCGTTTGCGCACCCTGCTCACTCACCTCGATCAAGCTGCTGCGCTTTTGAAAGTCGTAGACGCCCAAGGGCGAGCTGAAACGCGCCGTGCCGCTGGTGGGCAACACGTGGTTAGGGCCAGCGCAGTAGTCGCCCAAGCTCTCACTCGTGTACGCGCCCAAGAAGATGGCACCTGCGTGCTTGAGCAGCGGCTCCCACTTGTGCGGCTCATGGCTAGACACCTCCAAGTGTTCGGGCGCAATGCGGTTGCTGATGGCGCAGGCTTCTTCCATGCTGCGGGTGTGGATGAGCACACCACGGCCATTGAGCGATTTTTCGATGATGTCTTTGCGCGGCATGTGCGGCAGCAAACGTTCGATCTCGGCTTGCACGCGGTCGATGTACGCAGCGTCTGGGCAGAGCAACACGCTTTGCGCCAATTCGTCGTGTTCAGCTTGGCTGAACAAATCCATGGCCACCCAATCGGCGGGGGTAGAGCCATCGGCCAGCACCAAAATTTCGCTGGGGCCTGCAATCATGTCAATGCCCACCGTGCCAAACACACGGCGCTTGGCAGCAGCCACATAGGCGTTGCCAGGGCCAGTGATTTTGTCCACCGCTGGCACCGTGGCAGTGCCATAGGCCAAGGCAGCCACGGCTTGTGCGCCACCGATGGTGAAGGCGCGGCTCACGCCAGCCACATAGGCGGCGGCCAACACGAGCGGGTTCTTTTCGCCCTTAGGCGTAGGCACGACCATGATGATTTCTTCCACGCCCGCGACGTGCGCAGGAATGGCGTTCATCAACACGCTGGAGGGATACGCGGCTTTGCCACCGGGCACGTAGATGCCCACGCGGTCGAGCGGTGTCACTTTTTGGCCCAGCAAGGTGCCATCGGCATCGCGGTAGGTCCAGCTTTCACCGCTGGCTTTCTTTTGCGCCTCGTGGTAGCTGCGCACGCGGGCAGCGGCGGCTTGCAAGGCCTCGCGTTGTTCGGCGGGCAAAGCGTCGAAGGCGGCTTTGAGTTCCTTTTGCGTCAACTCCAACGCGGCCATGCTGTCGGCCTTCAGGCCATCAAAGCGCTCGGTGTATTCCAGCACGGCGGCGTCGCCGCGCAGTTGCACGTCGGCCAAGATGTCGGCCACGCGTTGCTCGATGGCCGCGTCGGTGTCGGCAGACCAATGCAGCCGCGCTTTGAAATCGGCTTCAAAGCTGGGGCTGGTGGTCGAGAGACGAAGCGGTTTGGCCATCTTGTGTACGTGTGTGGTGAAAGGTTTATTTGGCTGCTGGCAAAGCGGCCGCAAAGGCGTCGATGATGCGGCGAATGTCGGCCTGCTTCATCTTGAGCGCCGCTTGGTTGACCACCAAGCGCGAGCTGATGTCCATGATGCGCTCGACTTCTACCAAGTGGTTGGCTTTGAGCGTGTTGCCGGTGGACACCAAGTCCACGATGGCATCGGCCAAGCCAGTGAGCGGGGCCAATTCCATGGAGCCATAGAGCTTGACCAAATCCACGTGCACGCCTTTGCTGGCGAAGAAGTCACGTGCAATGGTGGTGTACTTGGTGGCCACTTTCAAACGTGCGCCTTGCTTGACCATCCCAGCGTAGTCGAAGTCAGAACGCACAGCCACGCTCATGCGGCATTTGGCGATTTGCAAATCGAGGGGTTGGTATAAGCCCGTGGTGGCCACGCCACCTGCCACACCACCGCCGTGTTCGATGAGGGTGTCCAGACCCGTCACACCCAAATCAGCGCCGCCGTATTGCACATACGTGGGCACATCCGACGCACGCACCAGCACCACGCGCACGTTGGCGTGGTTGGTGGGCAAGATGAGCTTGCGCGATTTTTCTGGGTCTTCCAGCACCTCAATGCCTGCGGCTTGGAGCAGCGGCATGGTTTCATCAAAGATGCGGCCTTTGGAGAGCGCGAGTGTGATCATGATTTGACTCTTTCAATGTCCGCCCCAATCGCGCGCAGCTTGGCTTCCATCTTGTCGTAGCCGCGGTCCAAGTGGTAGATGCGGTCCACCAAGGTTTCACCATCGGCCACCAAGCCCGCAATCACCAGCGAGGCCGAAGCGCGCAAGTCGGTGGCCATCACGGTGGCCCCCGAGAGTTGCTTCACACCTTCGAGCACCGCCACCTTGCCGTCGATTTGGATGTGTGCGCCCAAGCGCACCAACTCGTTGACGTGCATGAAGCGGTTTTCAAAAATCGTCTCGGTCACTTTTGAAGCGCCCTTGGCAATCGCGTTCAACACCATGAACTGCGCTTGCATGTCGGTGGGAAAGCCTGGGTATTCGGTGGTGCGGAAGTTTTGCGCTTTGAGGTGTTCATACGCAGGGGCCGTGCCTTGGATGCGAATGCCGTCTTCGTGGGCCGTCACGGTGGCGCCTGCATCGCGCAACTTGTCGATGACGGCGTCCAAATGGTCGGCGCGGGCATGGCGCAAAAACACATCGCCGCCCGTGGCGGCTACCGCGCACAAGAAGGTGCCTGCCTCGATACGGTCCGCCACCACTTTGTGGGTGCAGCCGTGCAAGCGTTCCACGCCTTGGATGTGAATGCGGCTGGTGCCGTGGCCTTCAATCTTGGCGCCCATGGCAATGAGCATTTCGGCCAAGTCTGGAATCTCGGGTTCTTGCGCGGCGTTTTCCAACACCGTCTCGCCGTCAGCCAAGGCCGCCGCCATCAGGAAGTTTTCGGTGCCGGTCACCGTCACCATGTCGGTGGCAATGCGGGCGCCTTTGAGGCGTGTGCGACCGCCGCCCAATTTGGCCACCATGTAGCCGTGCTCCACCTCAATCTCAGCACCCATGGCTTGCAAGCCTTTCAAGTGCTGGTCGACGGGGCGCGAGCCAATGGCGCAGCCACCGGGCAAGGACACTTTGGCATGGCCAAAGCGGGCCAGCAAAGGGCCAAGTGCGAGCACCGAAGCGCGCATGGTTTTCACCAACTCGTAAGGGGCTTCTGGGTTGTTCAAACCACCCGCATCCAAGCTGACTGTGCCGTCGTCTGCGCGCTCGGCCGTTACACCCATGTTGCGGATGAGTTTGAGCATGGTGGCCACGTCTTGCAACTGCGGCACGTTGTGCAACGTGACAGGCTGATCGGTCAACAAGGCTGCGCACAGCTCGGGCAAGGCCGCGTTTTTAGCGCCAGAAATCAGCACTTCGCCATTGAGTGTGCGGCCGCCGCGAACGAGTAATTTATCCATAGGGTTTCTTAAACTTTTGGCGCCGCTTGCCACTCGGCAGGCGTGTAGGTTTTCATGGACAAGGCGTGCACCTCGTCGGTTTTGATTTTTTCGCCCAACGTGGCGTACACCTTTTGGTGACGTTGAATCAAGCGCTTGCCTTCAAACTCGGCAGACACCAAGGTGGCATACCAATGACGACCATCGCCTTCGACGTGCAAGTGCTCGCAGGGCAGGCCTGCGGCAATCAACGCTTGTAATTCTTGTGCTGTCATGGAATACCTTTTAGCCCCGAATTTTGTAGCCCGTGCGCAGCAAGTGCAGCGCGGTGCCAGACACCAGCGTCAAACACACGCCCACCACGCCCAAGCTCAACCAAGGCGACACATCGCTCTGACCAAAGAAGCCAAAGCGAAAACCGTCAATCATGTAGAAGAAGGGGTTGAGGTGGCTCACGCTTTGCCAAAAGCTCGGCAATGAGTGGATGGAATAAAACACACCACTCAAAAACGTCATCGGCATGATGATGAAGTTTTGAAAAGCCGCCATTTGGTCAAACTTGTCCGCCCACAAGCCCGCGATCAAGCCCAAGCCCCCAAGCATCAGCGCCCCCAACACGGCAAAGGTGATGACCCACACCGGTTGCGCGGGCAGGAGGGAAAAGTTCAGCACCGACGATTGCCACACAAACAGCACGCCCGCCAGCAACACGCCTGCACCGACGAGCAAACCACGCACCATGGCCGACAGCGCGTACGCAAAAAACCAGCTCCAGTGCGACAGCGGCGTGAGCAGCAAGAACACCAAATTGCCCATGATCTTGCTTTGCACCATGGAGGACGAACTGTTGGCAAACGCGTTTTGCAACACGCTCATCATCACGAGGCCAGGAATCAAAAACGCGGTGTAGCTCACGCCGTCGTACACCTGCACATGGGCTTCTAGCACGTGGCCAAAAATCATCAGGTACATCACCGCGGTGAGTACGGGGGCCGCTACCGTTTGGAAACCGACTTTCCAAAAGCGCAGCACCTCTTTGTAAAACAGCATGGTCCAGCCGGTCATCATGGTTGACCTCCGCAGGGCCGCCCCAAGGAGGGCAACGCCCCCTCGGGGGGCAGTGAGAACACGCAGTGACGAATGTGGGGGCTCATAGTGCCACCTCATCACTGCTATGCATCACATCAAGGAACACATCTTCCAAATCGGCCTTGCGAATTTCCACGTCTTGCGCCTGCAAACCGGCTTCTCGCACAGCGGCGAGGTAGCGCTCAATCTCCAAAGCATCATTGGCAGGGAACTGCACGATGCGACCTGTCACACGCGCCTTGGCAGCGAGTGCGGCAGGCAACTCGGCGTCGAGTTTGAAGCGCAGCACATTGCTGGACGCCGCTTTGAGCAACTCGGTGGTGGTGTCGAGCGCCACCACTTTGCCGTTTTTCAACATAGCAATGCGGCTGCACAAGGCCTCGGCCTCTTCGAGGTAATGCGTGGTCAGCAGCACGGTGCTGCCCTCGCGGTTGAGTTTGGCAATGAACTGCCACAAGGTTTGACGCAACTCCACGTCCACACCGGCGGTGGGCTCGTCTAACACGATGACGGGGGGTTTGTGCACCAAGGCTTGCACCACCAACATGCGGCGCTTCATGCCGCCCGAGAGCTGACGCATGTTGTGATTGGCTTTGTCGGCCAGGCCGAGGCTGTGCAACAGCTCGTCAATCCAATCGTCGTTGTGCTTGACGCCAAAGTAGCCCGACTGAAACTTCAACGCCTCGCGCACATTGAAAAATGGGTCAAACACCAACTCTTGCGGCACCACACCCAACAGGCGACGGGCTTGGGCCGATTGGGTGGCGACATCCACACCATGCACCAGCACGGCGCCTGAAGTGGCTTGGGCCAGACCAGCCAAAATGCTGATGAGGGTGGTCTTGCCCGCACCGTTGGGGCCGAGGAGTCCGAAGAACTCGCCTTTTTGGACATCAAAACGCACGCCATCGAGCGCCTGAAACGGACCTCGGGCAGTGGAAAAAGTTTTGGAGACGGATTGGAAAGAGATAGCGGGCATGAGTAGCCTTGGATTTTAAGGCTTTACGAATAGCCTCGATGTGGCCCTGACTTGCAACGCCCGGGCAGCGCGAAGAAAAGAAGTTTTAAGGGATCAAGGCACTCAGGCCATAGACCTTGGCCAAAGCTTGAGCGCGCGCAGGAAGGCCCGTGACACGCAAGTGTGCGCCCCGAGCCAACACCGCACGGCGACACGCCAAAATGACTGCCAAGGCCGAAGAGTCAAACTGGCTCAATGCCGACGCATCGAGCACGGCCTCTTCGCCCTCAGAGACACACGCACTCAACAAGGGCGCCAACTCGTTGGTCACCGCCTGCGCTTGGGCCTGCATCAACACGGCAGGCAAGACGACGGAAGTGTGTTGGGCAGTCATGGTTTATTTGGCTGCGCGCGCGTTGGTTTTATTGCGATCGACCAAGCTGGCGATCAAACCATCCACGCCTTTGGCATTGATTTCTTGGGCGAACTGCGTTTTGTAGTTCTCCACCAACCAAATGCCCATGACGTTCATGTTGTAGACCTTCCAGGAGCCATCGGTGGTTTTTTCGACTCGGTAGTCCAACTGAACGGGGTCGCCCTTGCCGCGCACTTCGGTGCGAACCAACACTTCTTTGTCATCGGCTGCCGCACGCAAGGGCTTGACCACAATGGTTTGGTCATTGACTTGGCCCAAAGCACCTGCATAGGTGCGAACCAGCAGTGTTTTGAACTCGTCTTGCAGGCGCTTTTGCTGCTCAGGCGTGGCCTGACGCCAGCCGGGCCCCACAGCAGAGGCTGTCATGCGCAAGAAGTTGACGTTGGGCATCACGCGCTGGTCCACCAGCACCACGATTTTGTTCACATCACCGTTGTGGATGGACTTGTCTGCTTTGATGGCATCCAAGATATCGCCCGAAACGCGCTTCACAAACATGTCCGCCGACTCCTCGGCCGCATGCACGGCGCCGACCATGCCGAACGCGCAGGCAAAACCAAACACCCAAGCCAATGCATCGCGGCGTGACAAAAATTGCTTCATGGCTTCAAACTCCAATGAGTCATGTTTATTTTGAACAGGGCTTCGACTCACTTGGCTGACGGCGCTGAGGGTTCAGCGCTGGGGTCGACCAAGTTGTCTTCATCTGGTGGGTTACCGTCATAGACTTGATTTCGGCGGTATTGCAGGTACGAGTCACGGGTGAAACTGTATCTATCAATCGCAGCGTCGGTCAACAAGTCGGAGGTTTGCAACAGGCTCGCGCGTTTGTCTACCAAGCGCGCAGCCATTGCCACATTACGCTGGCCCACGACATCATGCTTCATGACGAAATCAGTCGAAAACTCCAAGGGCAACACAGAGGTGTCACGCACCGTCGATGGCCCCAACACGGGCAGCACGACGTAAGGACCGCTGGGAACGCCCCAGTAACCCAAGGTTTGTCCAAAGTCTTCTGGGTGGCGTTGTAAGCCAATTTGCGTCGCTGGATCGAACACGCCGTAAATACCGAAGACGGTGTTGACGACGACGCGCATGAACGACTCGGCGGTTTCGCGCCCCTTGAGCTGTAAACCGTTGTTGGCCGTCGACCAAACATCGGACAAGTTGCGAAAGAAATTATTGACACCCGTTTGCACTGACTGCGGCGTGTAATCGCGGTAGCCTGTGGCCACCGGACGCAACACGTTGTCATCCACCGCATCGTTGAAGCGCGCCACCTTGCGGTTGATCGGCTCCAGTGGGTCGTTCGGATTGGCATTCGGGCCTGTGGCACAGCCTGAACTCAGCAGCGTCAACGCCACCAACGCAGCGCTCACACCCCAGCGATTCAAAGAAGCAGGCATCACTTGGCGCCTTTTTCAGGCGCAGGTTCAGCCGCCTTGTTGTAGAGGAACTGGCTGATCAAGTTTTCCAGCACCACAGCCGACTGAGTAGATTGAATACGGTCGCCATTGGCCAAGTTCTCAGCTTCAGATCCCGCTTCAATGCCAATGTATTGCTCGCCCAACAAACCGCTGGTGAGAATTTTCAAAGAGCTGTCTTTGGGAAATTGGTAACGGCTCTCAATGCTCATGGTCACCGTGGCTTGGAAGGTTTTGTCATCAAACGTGACGTTCTCCACGCGGCCCACGACCACGCCCGCACTTTTGACGGCGGCTTGACGCTTCAAGCCGCCGATGTTGTCAAAGCGACCACTCACGGTGTAGTTGGACTGAAAACTCAAGCTCAATAAATTCGCTGACTTCAAGGCCAAAAACAAAACAGCAGCAGCGCCCAAGAGCACAAACAAACCCACCCACACATCAATTTTGGAGCGTTGCATAGCTTCCTCGATTCATCAAATACTGAACATCATGGCGGTGAGGATGAAGTCCAACCCCAGCACCGCCAACGAAGCGACCACCACCGTTTTGGTGGTGGCACGCGAAACACCCTCGGGCGTGGGCTGTGCTTCATAGCCTTGCAACAGCGCCACAAACGTGACGGTCACACCGAACACGATGCTCTTGACCACGCCATTGCCCACGTCTTTCCACACATCCACACCGCCTTGCATCTGGCTCCAGAACGAGCCGGCGTCCACACCAATCATCAACACACCGACCATCCAGCCGCCCAAGATGCCCACCGCACTGAACACGGCCGAGAGCAAAGGCAAAGCGATGATGCCGCCCCAAAAGCGCGGACCCAAGATACGGCGCACAGGGTCGACCGCCATCATGTCCATGGCGCTGAGTTGCTCGCCGGCTTTCATCAAACCAATTTCAGCGGTGAGCGATGTGCCCGCACGCCCAGCAAACAACAAGGCGCTGACCACAGGCCCGAGTTCGCGCACCAAACTCAACGCCACCAACAAACCCAAGGCCTCCGACGAGCCATAACGCTGCAAGGTGTAGTAGCCCTGCAAGCTCAACACAAAACCGACGAACAGGCCGGACACCGCAATGATGGCCAGCGAGTAGTTGCCCAAGAAATGCACTTGGTCGCGCACCAAACCAAAGCGGCGCATATTGCTGCCAAACTCAGCCACCAGCCGCACAAACAAGCGCGCGCCCAGCCCCAGCCCAGCCAAGTAACTGCGCACGGCATAGCCAATGTTGGCGATGAATCTCATGCCTCGCCCTCCACACCAAAATCTTGCGCCACGCTGGGGCCCGGGTAGTGAAAACGCACAGGGCCATCGGGTGCAGCGGTGACAAACTGCTTGACCAAGGGGTCGTTGCTGTGGCGCACCTCGTCGGGCGTGCCTTGCGCGGCAATCTTGCCGTTGGCCAACACGATCACCTGATCGGCGATGTGGAATGTTTCGTCCAAATCATGCGAAACGATGACGCTGGTGAGGCCCAAGGTGTCGTTGAGCTGGCGAATCAAACGCGCCGCCGTGCCCAGCGAAATAGGGTCCAAGCCCGCGAAGGGCTCGTCGTACATGATGAGTTCTGGGTCAAGGGCCATGGCACGCGCCAAGGCCACGCGGCGGGCCATGCCGCCTGAGACTTCGCTGGGCATCAAATCACGTGCGCCACGCAAGCCCACGGCTTCGAGCTTCATCAACACAATGTCGCGAATCATGGATTCACGCAAGTCGGTGTGCTCGCGCAGTGGGAAAGCCACGTTGTCAAACACACTCAAGTCGGTGAACAACGCGCCAAACTGAAACAACATACCCATGCGCCGACGCACGGCGTACAAGCCGGCGGGGTCTAAGGCGCCCACTTCTTGCCCATCAAAGGTGAGGCTGCCGGACTGGGCGCGGTACTGACCGCCAATCAAACGCAACACCGTGGTCTTGCCACCGCCGGAGGCACCCATGAGCGCCGTCACTTTGCCACGGGGAATCGTGAGCGAAATGCCGTCCAAGATGAGGCGTTCGCCGTAGCCAAAGCGAATATCGCGCAGCTCGACCAAGGCGTCAGGGCTTGTATGGGGGGGGGGTGTGGTGTTCATAGAAACAAAAGCCGGCCTATTGATGAGAACAGGCCAGCCCTTGTTATTTTAATTGCAAGCCTTTAACGGCTTGTAAAGCTGCGATCAACGGGGCAAATCGCTTGCACCCATCAAGAACTCATCCACAGCGCGTGCCGCCTGGCGGCCTTCGCGGATGGCCCACACCACCAAGGATTGGCCACGGCGAATGTCGCCTGCGGCAAACACTTTGGGGACGTTGGTGGCATAGCCGCCAGTGAAGTCGGTGGTCGCCTTGGCGTTGCCGCGTGCGTCTTTCTCTACGCCAAAACCTTCCAAGATGGTGGCCACGGGGTTGATGAAACCCATGGCGAGCAACACGAGGTCGGCTTTGATGATTTCTTCACTGCCCGCGACTTCGACCATCTTGCCGTCTTTCCATTCGACGCGCACAGTTTTGACGCCCGTGACTTTGCCGTCTTTGCCGACAAACTCTTTGGTCGAGATGGCGAATTCGCGCTTGAGCAAACCTTTTTCAGCGCTCTCGTCGTGGCTGGAGCTGGTGCGCAACTTGAGCGGCCAATACGGCCACACCAAAGGCTTGTTCTCGTGCTCGGGTGGCATGGGCATGACTTCGAACTGCACCACCGCAGCGGCCCCGTGGCGTGTGCTGGTGCCCACGCAATCCGAGCCGGTGTCGCCACCACCAATGACCACCACGTGTTTGCCGTCGGCACGCAACTGGTCTTTGACCTTGTCGCCACCATTGACCTTGTTTTGTTGGGGCAAGAACTCCATCGCGAAATGGATGCCCGCCAAGTCACGGCCAGGGGCAGGCAAGTCGCGTGACTGCTCGGAGCCACCGGTCAACAACACCGCGTCAAACTCTTTTTGCAGTTGTGCAGGGCTGATGGTCTCGACGGCCCAGTTGGTGACCTTGGAGCCTTTGGGCAACTCACCCACCATCACGTTGGTGCGGATGGTCACGCCTTCGGCTTCGAGCTGTTTGACACGGCGGTCGATGTGCGACTTTTCCATCTTGAAGTCTGGAATGCCATAGCGCAACAAACCACCAATGCGGTCGTTCTTTTCAAACAAGGTCACGTCGTGACCCACGCGTGCCAATTGCTGAGCAGCGGCCATGCCCGCAGGGCCTGAGCCCACCACGGCGACTTTCTTGCCTGTTTTGTGTTGGGCGGGCTTGGGCACGACCCAGCCTTCAGACCACGCTTTGTCAATGATGGCGTGCTCGATGGACTTGATGCCCACCGCGTCGCCATTGACGTTCACCACACAAGCTGCTTCGCAAGGCGCGGGGCAGATGCGGCCGGTGAACTCGGGGAAGTTGTTGGTGCTGTGCAGCACGTCAATCGCGTTTTTCCAATCGCCTTGGTACACCAAGTCGTTGAAGTCCGGAATGATGTTGTTGACAGGGCAGCCGTTGTTACAAAACGGTGTGCCGCAGTCCATGCAGCGTGCGGCTTGCTTGTGGGCTTGGCCTTCGTCCAAACCGATCACAAATTCGTTGTAGTTTTTCAGGCGCTCTTTGACGGGCTTGTAGCCCTCTTCGATGCGCTCAATTTCCATAAAGCCAGTGACTTTTCCCATGATTCAAATCCTTTAACTGGTGCTTCGCGTTACTTGGCGGCCACGGCTTTTTTCGCCGCTGGGGCTTTGGCCGTCTTGGCTGCGTTCAACTCGCCCAAGGCGCGCTTGTATTCGTTGGGGAACACTTTGACAAACTTGGCACGTGCGGTGTCCCAGTTGTCCAGCAAATCGCGGGCGCGCTTGGAGCCCGTCCAACGGTGGTGGTCTTCGAGCAGCTTCTTGAGTTGCGCTTCGTCGGTTTGGTCACGGTGCCAAATGGCGCGTGGCAACGAGGCCTCTTGTTCGGCAGCGCTCAACACTTTTTCCATGGAGACCATGGCGGTGTTGCACTTCTTGTCGAACTGACCGTCTTCGTCATACACATACGCCACACCGCCGCTCATGCCTGCGGCGAAGTTGCGGCCGGTTTTGCCCAACACCGCGACCGTGCCGCCGGTCATGTATTCGCAACCGTGGTCGCCTGTGCCTTCGACCACAGCGGTCGCGCCAGACAAACGCACGGCGAAACGCTCGCCCGCCACGCCAGAGAAGAAGGCTTCACCGCGTGTCGCACCAATCATCACGGTGTTGCCCACAATGATGTTGTTGACCGCGTCACCACGGAAATCAATGCTGGGGCGCACCACCACGCGGCCGCCCGAGAGGCCTTTGCCGGTGTAGTCGTTGGCGTCGCCAATGAGGTACAGCGTGATGCCGTTGCACAAGAACGCGCCAAACGATTGACCGCCTGTGCCTTCGAGTTGGATGCGGATGCTGTCGTCGGGCAAGCCTTCTGGGTGCACCTTGGTCACCGCGCCTGACAACATCGCACCGACCGAGCGGTTGACGTTGCGGGCCACTTCCATGAACTGCACCTTCTCGCCACGCTCGATGGCGGGCTTGGATTTCTCGATGAGTTTTTGGTCCAGGGCTTTTTCCAAACCGTGGTCTTGCTTGTCCACGTGGTAGCGAGGAATTTCTGGGCCCACTTGAGGCACAGCCAGCAAGCGCGTGAAGTCAAGGCCAGAGGCTTTCCAGTGCTCAATGCCAGCGCGCATGTCGAGCAAGTCGGCACGGCCAATCAGGTCGTCAAATTTCTTGACGCCCAACTGCGCCATGATTTGGCGCACTTCTTCAGCGATGAAGAAGAAGTAGTTGACGACATGCTCAGGCTTGCCTGTGAACTTCTTGCGCAACTCTGGGTCTTGCGTGGCCACGCCCACGGGGCAGGTGTTCAGGTGGCACTTGCGCATCATGATGCAGCCTTCCACCACCAGCGGTGCGGTGGCAAAGCCAAACTCGTCAGCCCCCAGCAATGCGCCAATGGCGACGTCGCGGCCGGTTTTCATTTGACCGTCGGCTTGCACGCGCACACGGCCACGCAAGCCGTTCAACACCAAAGTTTGCTGGGTTTCTGCCAGACCGATTTCCCAAGGCGAACCGCAATGCTTGATGGACGACCAAGGCGAAGCGCCGGTGCCGCCGTCATGACCAGCGATCACCACATGGTCGGCCTTGCACTTGGCCACGCCTGCGGCAATCGTGCCCACGCCGATTTCAGCCACCAGCTTCACGCTGATGTCCGCGTGAGGGGCGACGTTCTTCAAGTCGTGGATCAGCTGGGCCAAGTCTTCAATGGAATAAATGTCATGGTGGGGTGGGGGCGAAATCAAGCCCACACCGGGCACGCTGTAACGCAGCTTGCCGATGTACTCCGACACTTTGGAGCCGGGCAACTGACCACCTTCACCGGGCTTGGCGCCTTGGGCCATCTTGATCTGAATTTGGTCAGACGACGACAGGTATTCCGCCGTCACACCGAAGCGGCCCGAGGCCACTTGCTTGATGCGTGAACGCAAGCTGTCGCCTGCATTCAAAGGCATGTCCACCTCGACCACATCGTTGCCAATGATGGATTTGAGGCTATCGCCTTGCTTGATCGGGATGCCTTTGAGCTCGTTGCGGTAACGCGCGGGGTCTTCCCCGCCCTCACCCGTGTTGGACTTGCCGCCAATACGGTTCATCGCCACCGCCAAGGTGGCGTGGGCTTCGGTGGAGATTGAGCCGAGTGACATCGCGCCCGTGGCGAAACGTTTGACGATTTCGCTGGCGGGCTCCACCTCGTCGACCGAAATGGCTTTGGCAGGGTCAATCTTGAAATCAAACAAACCGCGCAAGGTCAGGTGACGCTTGTTTTGGTCGTTGACGATTTGTGCGTACTCTTTGTAAGTGCTGAAGTTGTTCGAGCGTGTGCTGTGTTGCAACTTGGCAATCGCATCCGGCGTCCACATGTGCTCTTCGCCACGGGCGCGCCATGCGTACTCACCGCCCGCGTCGAGCATGTTGGCCAGCACAGGGTCTTCGCCGAAGGCGGCCTTGTGCATGCGAATGCCCTCTTCGGCCATTTCGAAAATGCCAATGCCTTCCACGCGGCTGGGTGTGCCCGTGAAATACTTTTGTACGGTTTCGCTGTTGATGCCGATGGCTTCAAACAACTGCGCCCCGCAGTAAGACATGTAAGTCGACACGCCCATCTTGGACATGATCTTTGACAAGCCTTTGCCAATGGCTTTGATGTAGTTGTAGATGGCTTTGTCGGTGGACAAATCAGCCGGCAAATCTTTGTGCAGATTCGCCAATGTTTCGAGCGCGAGGTAGGGGTGCACGGCTTCTGCGCCGTAGCCTGCCAACACCGCAAAGTGATGCACTTCGCGCGCGCTGCCGGTCTCCACCACCAAACCGGCGGTAGTGCGCAAACCTTCGCGCACTAAATGCTGGTGGATGGCCGACAAGGCCAACACCGCTGGAATCGCCACTTGCGTGGGGCTGACTGCGCGGTCGCTGATGATGAGGATGTTGTGACCGCCTTTGATCGCGTCCACCGCTTCGGCGCACAGCGAAGCCAACTTGGCTTCCACACCGTCGTGGCCCCACGCCAAGGGGTAGGTCATGTCGAGCGTGGCACTCTTGAACTTGCCGTGGGTGTGGGTTTCGATGTCACGCAACTTGGCCATGTCGGCGAAGTTCAGCACAGGCTGGCTGACCTCCAAACGCATGGGTGGGTTGACTTGGTTGATGTCGAGCAAGTTGGGCTTGGGGCCCACAAACGACACCAACGACATGACGATGGCTTCGCGGATCGGGTCGATCGGTGGGTTGGTCACCTGCGCGAACAACTGCTTGAAGTAGTTGTAAAGCGGTTTGTTTTTGCTGGACAAGACCGCCAAGGGGCTGTCGTTGCCCATGGAGCCAATGCCTTCTTCGCCGTTGATGGCCATCGGTGCCATCAAAAATTTGATGTCTTCTTGGCTGTAGCCAAAAGCTTGTTGACGGTCGAGCAAGGACACATGGCTCGCTTGAGCGACTTCACCTTCGTGTCCTTTGACATCGTCGAGCTTGATGCGGACGTTTTCAATCCACTGCTTGTAAGGCTTGGTGTTGGTCAGGCCGGCTTTGAGTTCTTCGTCGTCGATCATGCGACCTTGTTCGAGGTCAATCAAGAACATCTTGCCGGGCTGCAAACGCCACTTGCGCACAATTTTGCTTTCAGGCACAGGCAGCACGCCCGACTCTGAGCCCATGATGACCATGTCATCGTCGGTGATGCAGTAGCGAGAAGGACGCAAGCCGTTGCGGTCCAGCGTGGCGCCGATTTGGCGACCGTCGGTGAACACGATAGAAGCTGGGCCGTCCCATGGCTCCAACATCGCGGCGTGGTATTCGTAGAAGGCCTTGCGGCGCTCGTCCATGGTGGTGTGGTTTTCCCAAGGCTCTGGGATCATCATCATCACGGCTTGGCTGATGGGGTAGCCCGCCATCGTCATCAACTCAAGGCAATTGTCAAAGGTGGCCGTGTCAGACTGGTCTGGGAAGCTGATGGGATAGAGCTTTTTCAAATCGTCGCCCAACACAGGCGAAGACATCACGCCTTCGCGGGCCTTCATCCAGTTGTAGTTGCCTTTGACCGTGTTGATCTCACCGTTGTGCGCCACATAACGGTAAGGGTGGGCCAATGGCCACTCGGGGAAGGTGTTGGTTGAGAAACGCTGATGCACCAAGCCAAGGGCAGACACGCAACGCTCGTCTTGCAAATCGCGGTAATAAGTGCCGACTTGGTCGGCCAGCAACAAGCCTTTGTAAATGATGGTGCGGCTAGACATGCTCGGCACGTAATACTCTTTGCCGTGCTTCAAGTTCAAATGCTGAATCGCCGCACTCGCGGTTTTGCGGATGACGTACAGCTTGCGCTCCAAGGCGTCTTGCACGATCACGTCGTTGCCACGGCCAATGAAGATTTGACGGATCACGGGCTCTTTTTCGCGCACACGTGGCGACATGGGCATGTCGAGGTTGACTGGCACATCGCGCCAGCCCAACAACACTTGGCCCTCGGCCAGCACCGCACGGTTGAGCTCTTGCTCGCACGCCAAACGTGACGCACTTTCTTTGGGCAAAAACACCATGCCCACGCCGTATTCGCCGAGCGGTGGCAGGGCGACGCCTTGCTTGGCCATCTCTTCGCGGTACAAGGCATCGGGCAGTTGAATCAAGATACCCGCGCCATCACCCATGAGCGCGTCCGCACCCACGGCACCCCGGTGGTCGAGGTTTTCCAAAATTTTGAGCGCTTGACCCACGATGGCGTGGCTCTTGTGACCCTTGATGTGGGCCACAAAGCCCACGCCACAAGCGTCATGTTCATTGGATGGGTCGTACAAACCCTGAGATTGCAGTTGTGCTTTATCGGCAGCCGTGGACATGGCGCATTCCTCAAAAATTCAGCGGGACGAGAAGAATACTGCATTGCAGCATCCATGCCAAGAAAATTAATTGGGGTCAGATCCCAATTAATTAAACTCTCATTTTGGTCATTATTTAATTGGGGACAGGTTTATCCGCCTTGCTGAATGGGCGTCCCGCCTTGGTTTTGACGAGCCGTCTCTGGGTTTGCGTCTGCAAATCGGCCATGAAGCCGTCGTCGCCCAGCGCCCAACCACTGAGCGTGGCGTCGGTCAATGCACCCTGCTGGTCCGCACTGATGCCCGCATGCACCAAATCGGCGTATGCCGCCTCACGCGCGAACGGTGTATTGCCCAAGGTCCAATACAGGGCATGCGGCGTGATGAGCCGGTCAGTTCGATGCCCCGCGTAATGCCCATAGCTAGACCATGTGTAGTCTTCAGGTTGACTCACCATCTGGGCACGCACGGGGTTGAGGTCGATGTAGACCATGCACGCCAAGAGATAGCGGTCGGTTTGAATCAGCGTGGAGCGATAGCGTCCTTCCCACAAAGTGCCCGTGCGTGCGTGCACTTTGTTGAACACTTGCACATAGCTGCGACCCAGCGCTTGCATCATTTTGGGCAGCGCCTGATCTTGTTGCGGCGTGAGTAGCAAATGCAAGTGGTTGCCCATGAGCACATAGGCATGCACATCAACCTCGTGCGCACGGCTTTGCTCGAACAACAAATCGAGCATGCGCTGGTAATCCGCAGTCGTGCGAAAAATGTCTTGTCGGTTATTGCCCCGCAGAATGACGTGATGCGGGTAGCCGGTGATGGTGAGACGAGGGAGGCGGGCCATGCATGAATGGTAATTAGGTTCTGACCCCAATTAAAAGTACGAGGCTTGTGTTTGGTAATTTGTTCTCGCCCAGAGCTCGCCTTGAACGACTTAGGCTTGCACGTCAAAAATATCAACCGTTGATACAATGAAACCCGCTCACCCCCCTGACCCAGGCATTTCAACCTTGCTTGATTTGCATGGCCAAGTCTTAGACCAAGGCAATGGCTATTGGGTCAAGATGGAAGCTTGGCGTGTCGATGTCAGCGCACATATTCCACATGGTGTGCGCTACACACTGACGCTTCACGAGCCATATGGAAAACGAATTTTGGGTTATGGCAACGCCCACGCGGTCAAACCGCCAAAGCGTTTCAAGTTGGCAGGACATCGACATGCCTATGACCACAAGCATAGGCATATCAGCGACAAAGGCGTGCCTTATGAATTTCAAAATGCATTTCAGTTGCTGACCGATTTTTTCCAAGAAGTCGACCGCGTATTGAAGGAAATCAAAACACCATGAAAACCATCGTCGTCGGAATCATGTCGCAAGAGCGCATGCGCGAGCGTGCGTTGGCCATCGCTCAAGGCACGTACAAACCCAAACCCTCTGAACCCAAAATTTGGTTCACTTCTATGCGTTCACTGGCTGAAGTGCTGAGTGATGAAAACCGCGCGCTTTTAAAAATCATTCGCGAGAGCAAGCCTGAATCCATCAGCTCACTCGCCAACATGACGGGACGCCAGCCTGGCAACTTGTCACGCACGCTCAAAACCATGTCGAATTACGGCTTTGTAGAGATGAAGCGCGACAACAAGTTTCTGCGTCCAGTGGCCAAGGCGACCGAATTTCGAATCCTTGCCTAAGAGGGTTTAAACGCCTAACGGGTAACGCTGCCCGAGCGAATCTTCAATGCCAAACTCATGCAGCAAGGCCTGTAGGCGTTCGGCCGCGCTGCGCTTTTTCTGCCCGGTGTATTTGGCCAAGATGAGCTCGTTTTTCATGCTGTGCTCCCAGCCGACCAGCTCGGTCACGGTCACTTGATAACCCATGGCTTCTAAGTACAAACAGCGCAGCACATTGGTGAGTTGGCTGCCCATCTCGCGCGTGTGCAGCGGGTGACGCCACAACTCGGCCAGCGGCGTGCGTTGCAAGTTGAGGGCTTTGTGTTGGTTGAGTGCGCGCGCGAGCTCGGCTTGGCAACAGGGCACGAGCACCATGAACTTGGCCTTCTTTTGCAGGCCAAACGCGATCGCGTCGTCGGTGGCGGTATCGCATGCGTGCAGCGCAGTGACCACGTCCATCAGTTCGGGCAAAGCAGTACTGTGCGCGGACTCGGCCACGCTGAGGTTGAGAAACTGCATGCGCGCGAAGCCCAAGCGTTGCGCCAAGGCTTGTGACGACGCCACCAATTCGCTGCGTGTCTCAATGCCATAAATATGGCCTGTGCCGAGTGCTTTGAAAAACAAGTCGTAAATGATGAAACCCAAATACGATTTGCCCGCGCCGTGGTCGGCCAAGGTGGGGCCTTGCGCGCTGGCGGGCAGCTCTTTCAGCAACTTCTCGATGAACTGAAACAGGTGATAGACCTGTTTGAGTTTGCGGCGTGAATCTTGGTTCAGTTTGCCGTCGCGCGTGAGGATGTGCAGCGCTTTGAGCAGCTCGATCGACTGGCCGGGGCGCAGGTCGAGCTGCGCGCTGGGGTCTTGGGACTTGGGCGTGACCGCGGATTTGTGTTTAGACATGGGCCCATTGTGCCTAGAGTCACTTGACAGAGCGAAGCAAACTTTCAACATCCAGCGGGTCAAAGTCAGACACGCAATACAACTGAATCAGCCGCGGAAACACCAAGCTGCATGACATGCCTCATGGGTTCACCCTCGCCTGAATGTTCAATCCTTGCCATCCTGCATGGCCCAACTTATTCAACACCTCTATGTTGCGCTCGAAGATGAGCGACGCATCGGGATAGGCCTCCACCGCTTTGTCAATGCTGGCTTCGCGCAGCAAATGCAGCGTGGGGTAAGGCGTGCGGTTGGTGAAGTTCTCAATATCGTCCACCTCCGTGCCCCCAAATTGGTAGCGCGGGTGAAAGTCCGCGACTTGCAGCACACCATCGAGTTCTAGGTCCACCAGCACGTTGTCGCAGTCTTGAAGAAAGTCGTTGAAGTCTAAAAAATCGGGCAAGGCATTGGGCGCGATGAGTAGCGTGGTGTCGAGGTGGTTTGGGTCGGCCTCGGCCAAGTGCTGCAACTCTTCTCGGAGCATGACCAACAACTCGGCAGGCTCGGCGGATGCGCACACGCGATAGCGCACCATGTCTTTAACAACCACGGCTTTGGCGAAGGGGCATAGGTTGAGGCCCACCACGGCGTCGAGCAACCATTTTTGGGTGTCTTCGATGGCGGTGCGCGCTAGGTCTGAGGTGAAGCTCATTTCTGCCTTAGTCATGTGTTGTGTGCAAAGCACGGCCAATGAAGTGTGCCAACACCACGCCGGCCAAGCTGAGTGTGGCGGTCACTGCCCAGGTCCATTGCCAGCCGCCCGCGCGGGCAGCCACCCAAGCCACCAAGGGCGGTCCAGCGAATTGGCCCAGCGCCGAGAGCTGCTGCATATAGCCCACGGTGGTGGACACCGTGCCTTCGCTAGGGGCCAACCGCAAGGCGCTTGAAAACAAGGTGCCGGGTATCAAGCCCCCCACCGCCGAGAACATCACCACGCAAACAAAACGCAGTGGGGTGGGCAAGCCCTGTCCTTGCCACACAGCGTAGGCACCAACGGCCCCCAAGGTCATGCATGCAAAGCCGATCGAGAGCAAACGCTGTGCGGGCCAGCCGCGTTGCAGCAAGCGACCCGAGAGGATGTTGCCACTCACGTTGGCCAAAGCCACACACGCCGACAACACACCCGCCATGCCCGCCGTCAAACCGAGTTGCGCATAGACCGTGGGCAAGAAGCCCACCACGGCCAACCACTGGGAGGAATACACCGCAAAGGTGAGCGCGACCAGCCAAGGGCCGGGGCTTTTCAAGGTCAGGGCCAAACGCTGGGGCCAAGACTGCGCATCAACACGCGCAGGCATGGGCGTGTTGCCATGAACAGGTGCAGGGGCTTGCACATCGGGCACACACAGCCACACAGCCACCCAAGCCAAGGCGGCGACGGCGCCCAGCAGCCACCACCACGCCGACCAGTGCACGCCGGCAATCACCCACGGCCCGAGCAACAAGGCCAAGGCGCTGCCCGTGGGCATGTAGGTGCCCCACCAGCCCATGCGACCACTGAGCTGCGACGCATCCACCGTGCGGCGAATGAGCGCGGGCGCAGGCATGACGACCAGCAAAAACCCCAAGCCTTCGAGCGCCCGCAAGAACAGCAAGCTTTGTGCGTCATCCACAAATCCGCCGCTGATGCTGGCAAACGACAACAGCGCCAAACCCAGCAACATGCTGCGGCGCAGCCCTAGGCTATCGGCACTCAAACCCACCGCAAGGCCGAGCGTCATGCTGGCCACTTGCACCGCAGACAACAAAAAACCCGCTTTCACCAAGGTGATGCCCAACACGTCTTGCAACACGGGCAAAGCGGGCGGCAACTTGCCCACATGGAGCGCAGCGCACACGCCTGCAAACACGATGACCCACGAGGGGTGGAGGCCAAAACGGTGTTGGGTCATGTGCAAGGACAAACGGTTGAAATCAAACCGTGAATCGTGCGTGTTCACGCGTGGCGAAACGGTCGGTCATGCCCGACAAGTAATCGGCCACGGCGCGAGGCACGTCGCTGCGCTGGGCATAGGCCGTGGGCATTTCATGCGGCTTGGCCAAATACACGGCAAAGAGTTCTTGCACCATGGCACGCGCACCATCGGTGGTGTGCATGACCTGCGGGTGGCGGTACAAATTGCGGAACAAAAACGACTTCAAGGCTTTCGACTCCTCAAACATCGCTGCGCTGAACTGCACCAGCGCTGGGCACTGCCGCGCTTCATCGGCGCTGGTGGGTGCGTGTTGTTGCAGGGCTGTGCGGGTGGCGTTGATCACGTCATACACCTGCTCACTCAACATGCGGCGGATGGTTTCATACAACACGCGGCGGCCTTGAAGCTGCGGGTATTCGGCCAAGGTTTGCGCGTGGTAGCGGGCAAACAGCGACACCTCTTGCAGTTGCTCGATGGTGAGTAAGCCAGAGCGCACACCGTCGTCAATGTCGTGGGCGTTGTAGGCAATGGCATCGGCCAAGTTGCACAGCTGGGCTTCGAGACTGGGTTGGGTGCCGTTCAAGAAACGGGCGGCCACACCCGCGGGCTCTTGTGCGTTGATGAGTTCGGCGTTGCGACGCGCGCAGTGCTTCAAGATGCCTTCGCGGGTTTCAAAGCTCAGGTTGAGGCCGTTGAAGGCGGGGTAGCGTTCTTCTAGCTCGTCCACCACACGCAGGCTTTGCAGGTTGTGCTCGAAGCCGCCGTAAGGAGACATGCATTCGTTGAGTGCGTCTTGACCGGCGTGACCAAACGGGGTGTGGCCCAAGTCATGGGCTAAGGCAATGGCTTCCACCAAGTCTTCGTTCAGCCCCAAGGCGCGGGCAATGGAGCGGCCCAGTTGCGCCACCTCCAACGAGTGAGTCATGCGGGTGCGAAACAAATCGCCTTCGTGGTTCAAAAAGACTTGGGTTTTGTAGACCAAGCGCCTGAAGGCGGTGGAATGAACGATGCGGTCGCGGTCGCGTTGATGCGGGTTGCGAAAGCTAGGGGCGTGTGCGGGGGCTTCGGGCTCTGGGTGTCTGCGACCACGGTTTTGGTCGGGCTGGCAGGCGTAGGGGGCGAGTTGGGGCATGGTGTGTGCGCTTTTATTGGCTGTGCGCGCTGTCGGCATGGGGTCTGTGCCACTTCTTCATACTAGAAATCATCAGCGGCACAGACCCCATACCGACAGACTGCGTCGGGGCTTGGTTGCACTTGCCCCGTTGATTGCGCATCTGATGACGCATCTTGGCGCATTTATGCTTCACAACAGTCGTCGATGACTTGCGCGACCAAGGCGTCAGGCGCCCCACGCACGATGGCGGTGCCCGGCTTGTCGATGAGCACAAATTTGATGTCGCCAGCTTCGGCTTTTTTGTCCACGCGCATGTGGTGCAGGTACACGTCTGCGCCGAGTTTGGGGCCTACGATGGGCAGGCCTGCGCGTTCGATGAGGGCCGTGAAGCGCGAGACAAAGGCCTCGTCCACCAGCCCCAAACGCTGCGATAGGTGCGCGGCCATGACCATGCCACACCCCACGGCTTCGCCGTGCAGCCATTCGCCAAAGCCCAAGCCGGCTTCGATGGCGTGACCAAAGGTGTGGCCAAAGTTGAGGATGGCGCGGATGCCGCCTTCGCGCTCGTCTTGGCCCACCACCCAAGCTTTGATTTCGCAACTGCGTTTCACCGCATGCGCCAAAGCGGCTGCGTCACGCGCCAACAGCGCGTCGAGGTGGGTGTCAATCCAATCCAAAAACTGCATGTCGGCGATGGGGCCGTATTTGATGACTTCGGCCAAGCCCGCGCTCATCTCGCGTTGGGGCAAGGTTTGCAGGGTGTCGAGGTCGCACACCACGCGTTGGGGCTGGTAGAACGCGCCGATCATGTTTTTGCCGATGGGGTGGTTGATGGCGGTTTTGCCACCCACGGATGAATCGACTTGCGCCAGCAAGGTGGTGGGCACTTGCACAAACGGCACACCGCGCATGTAGCACGCGGCGGCAAAGCCCGTCATATCGCCCACCACGCCGCCGCCCAAGGCGAACAGGACGGTTTTGCGGTCAGCGCCTTGGCCCAGCAGGGTGTCAAAAATCAGGTTCAGCGTTTGCCAATCTTTGTGGCTCTCGCCATCGGGCAAGGCCACGGTATGCACCTGCTTGTAAATCGGTGCGAGCGCCGCTTGCAAACGCGCGGCATAAATGGGGCCCACGGTGTCATTGGTGACGATGAGGGCGGCCGTGGCTTTGGGCAAATCGGCCCACGTGCTGGGAGCGTTGAGCAACTGCTCGCCAATCAAGATGGGGTAGCTGCGCTCGCCCAAATCAATGGCGACGCGTTCGAGGTGTGGGGTGTTCGACATGAATCAGTTTCTGTGTGGGGGCGAGACGCGAGGGCGGTCCGTGGGCGATGCAGGCTGAACGGGTTGGATGTGGCCTGCGAGTTCGAGCTGCGCCACGATCATGTTGACCAAGCCTGCCACGTTGGGGCGTCCCGTCTCAATCACGTAATGCGCGGTCTCGCGGTAGAGCGGGTCACGCTTGTCCATCAATTCGCGCAAACGCGCTTGCGGATCAGACACTTGCAACAAGGGCCGGTTTTGATCGTTTCGCAAACGGCGAAACACTTCTTCAGGGCTCGAGCGCAGGTAAAACACATGGCCGTGTCGATGCAAACGTTCGCGGTTGATCGGACGCAACACCGAGCCGCCACCGGTAGACAACACGCCTTGGTGGTTTTGACACAGATCGGCCAGCACATCAGATTCGAGATCGCGAAAGCGGTCTTCCCCTTCGCGTTCGAAATACTCGCGCACCGAACAACCTAGGCGGTTTTCAATCGCGTGATCCGAATCCACAAAGGGGAGGTGAAGACGCCGAGCGAGTTGACGCCCAACGGTTGTTTTGCCGGAACCCGGCAGACCCACCAAAACCAACAACATATGCTTTCTTAACGTGCAGGGGCACTGTGATCGAGCATTTTAGGGGTTATGAACACCAGCAGCTCTTGCTTGGCTTGTGCTCGGCGATGGTTTTTGAACAAATAACCAAGCACGGGGATGTCCCCCAAGAGCGGCACTTTGTAGTCATCCGCTTGCTCCGTGCTTTCGTAAATGCCGCCAATCATCACCGTGCCACCGTTTTCCACCAGCACTTGCGTCTTGATGTGCTTGGTGTCGATGGCAAAACCTGCCGGTGTGGTTTGGCCCACGCTGTCCTTGGAGATATCCAAATCCAACACGATGGCGCCCTCGGGCGTGATTTGCGGTGTGACCTCCAGCTTGAGGTTGGCTTTGCGAAAGGCCAAGCTCGTCGCCCCGCTGGCCGCGGCGACTTGGTAAGGCAGTTCGGTGCCCTGCTCAATGACGGCCTTGCCCTGGTCTGCGGTCACCACGCGCGGGCTGGACACCACTTTGCCTTGACCATCGGCTTCTAAGGCCGACAGCTCCAAGTTGAGAAATTGGTTCTTGGCCGAGTTGAAGATGGACACCGCAAAGCTGGCCGAGGCAAACCCGTTCAGACTGGCAGCGGGCAGATTGACGAAGCTGCCCGAGGTGTCGAGCGCTTTGTTGGCCGTGTTGAAGCTAGTGCCTTGCTGCGCCGTTGGGTTGGCATTGGCGATGACGTTGGCATTGGTCGGCCCCCACACGGTTTGCGCACCGCCCTGCCCCAAGCCACCCAAGCGCACACCCAGCGTTTGGCCAAAGGTGTCACTGGCTTGCACGATGCGCGCCTCAATCATCACTTGACGCAACGGAATGTCGATCTTGGCAATCATCTGCGTCACTTGCGTGAGGCGCTCGGCAATGTCCGTGACAAAAATCTGATTGGTACGCGGCTCGGCCATGGCACTGCCGCGTGGGCTGAGGACGCGCGTGCCACCCGCAGGCAAGCCCATACCGCTCCACCCGCTGCCGTAGCCTCCCCAACCAGACAGGGGCGGCGGGGCCGACATCACCGCGCCACCTTGGATGTGTGCGACCACCTCTTGCGCTTTGGCGTAGTTGAGGACAAAGCTGCGGGTTTGCATGGGCTCTAAATTCTGTGCCGCCAACGTGCTTTCGTATTCAAGTTTTTCTCGTGCCGCGACTTCGGCACGCGGAGCCACCCACACGACGTTGCCTTGCTTGCGAACACTCAAGCCCTTGGACTGCGCCATGATGTCCAGCACTTGGTCCCACGGCACTTTGTGCAGTTTGAGGGTGAGCGAGCCGGTCACGCTGTCTGAGGCGATGAGGTTCAAGCCCGTGAAGTCCGCGATGATTTGTAGGGCGGTACGCACCTCGATGTGCTGAAAGCTCAACGACATGGGCGCTCCGGTGTACACAGGCTTGAGCTCTTGGCTGTGAAGCGGCAATGCACACACGCTATGGCAAACCACCAGCCAAGCCCAGCACCGCAAGCGCGGTTTGATAGACACGCGACGCATCATGGCGATGTCTCCTGCAAAGGCAAACGCAGCTCGCGGGGTTGCCACTCGCCGGTGGGCATCCACACCAACTCTTGCACCCGCAAGTGGTCAGGGGCAATGGCCAGCAGTCGGCCAAAGTTGTGGCCCAAATAGCCGTTCACGCGCAGGCGGTACACACGCATCATCGACTCGTCTTTTTTCGCCCCTGCTGCAGGCAACACCTGGACCAAAGCTTCCCTCTCGGCGCCCGCCTCCATGTGACCCACGTATTGCAAACGCTCGCGCGCAAAGCCCTCGAGGGGCTCGCGTGGCCGCGCGAGCTCTGGCGCCACCCATCGTGCATAGCTGGGGTGTTGCGCGGCATGGGCGTGTTGGGTACGGGTCCAACTTTGGGCGTTGAAGGGATCGGCGGGGGCGAGGTCATTGAAGCCCGCACGCGCCAGCGCATGCAAAGGGTCGGTCGCCATGACTTGAGGGGCGGTGACCACCAAATCGGCTGCGACGCCAGCATGCGGGTCAGCTTTGAGCGTGAGGGATGACAGTGTCACACCGGGCGCTGAAGTGGGCCACTGCGCCAACCAATGACGCCACGTATCCCAAGAGCCCTGCGCTTTCACATGCACGGACAGTTGTTGCAGCTGCAGGGCTTGCCATGCGGGGTTGGGCACGGACTCGACCTCCCAGTGGGACAGCTGCAAACCTTGCTGGTGCGCCCGTGTGGTGAGCGCTGCAACATCGGCAAACAGGGGCAGTGCTTCAGGCGACTGCTTCATCCAGTGTGCGGTTTGCGCGCGCAACGCTTGCGTGGTTTGTTGCAATGCAAGCTGCTCGTCGTGTGCGGTGTTGGCCATGTCCCACGCTTGCCAGCGCGAGAGCCACCAAGGGCTTAACAAGCACACGCCCACAAGGGCCGCACTCGCATGGAGGGCGTGTTGGTAGGCGCTAGGCCAAGTCCAAGGTTGACGCCAATTCATCAGGGGGCCTGCGTCAAATCAGCGTCTATGCGAAATTGCCAAACGGGCAAGCCTGTGCTGGACACAGCGGGCAAGCGTTGAAGCTGCGGCAACGCGGGGGCTTGCGCCCAAATATCAAGGGACTTGAGTTGTTGCACCAATTGCTGCACATGGGCGGAGGACAAGGCCTCACCCTGCACCGACCAATGCGCGCCTTGCTGCGTCACATGGGCCACCCACACGCCGTGTGCGGCATGGCTGAGAACATCACTCCACTGCAAAGTTTGCGCTTGCACGGTTTGACGTGTTTTGAGCCATTGCGTTTGCGCGGCGTGGCGCTGCTGCATGGCCTGTGCATGGGCATGTTCTTTTTGCGCTTGTGCAGCGGCATCCGTGAGTGCGGCCATGTCCCCCAACTGTTGGGTTTGGCGTTGCGCCAGCCATGACAGGGTCAGTGCCAAGCAGGCCGCGGCCATGACACCACCCCACGCAAATCGTGCACACCTGACGAAACAAGCACGACGCAGCACTTGCTGTGCCTCGTCGCGGTAGGGCAAGAAGTTCACCCCGTGCCCATGCCACGCACACAGGGCCAAGCCCAAGGCCGCATCACACCGCCCTGTGTCGCTTACCCCTGATGGCGACACGTTCACCAAAACGTGGCCCAGCTGCGCGCGCGGGAGCGCCTCCGCACGAGGCTCCACCGAACCTGCACGCCACCCCGCGGCCTGGGCCACGCGCTGCAAGGCATCCACACGCGCACGGGGGGCCACTTGCACCAGATAACCTTGCTCACCTTCCGGTGCAAGCGCGGCATCCAAGCAGTAGTCGATACAGACCTCCGCGTCTTGCGGCTGCATGGCCGCCATCTCGGCATGCAATTGAAACGCCACATCTTCTGGCGATAAGCCAGCCGCCAAAGTGATGCGGTGAGTCGAGACACATGCGTCGTCTAGTCCCATGTACACAGCCGTGGCGGCATGACCCGCCGCTTTCACACAAGCACCGAGCCATTCACCCAAGGCCTCTGGCTGCAGCACGTTGCCCTGTGCCACCCAACCCGCTGGCACACGCAAGTTCTCCTCGCAATACACACGCTGCGCTTGCGTGTGGGAGCCCGACAGCACCACCAAGCAGCAAGCTGGTGGGCTCAAGTCCAAGCCCACCACACTGAGTTGAAGCGGCTGCGCACGCGACAAGCGGGATCTCCAAGGCATGAGGCACGTCCTTTCAGGAGCTGAAAAAAAATGCTTGCCATTTCAACGCGTTGACAAGTCGCTGCGTAAGTGTTTGACTCGCGACTTTTGTAACGACAGCGCAGTTTTTATAATCTGCACACTTATGGCGACCAACCCCACCCCCGAAGGTTCGAAAGAACACGCTGCTGCCTCGACAGCCCCACGCTCCATGGCGGGAAAGCTTTTGTTGTGGGCCTTTGGGCTTGCTGCAACTGGCATGCTCATCTTGGGCCTCTTGGTCGCCGTGGCGTTGGCCATGGCTTACCCGCAGTTGCCAGACATTTCGGACCTCGCCGACTACCGCCCCAAGCTCTCGATGCGGGTGTACTCGGCTGAAGGCACACAAATTGGCGAGTTCGGCGAAGAGCGCCGCAACCTCACGCCCTTCAAAGACATTCCCAAAGTGATGAAGGACGCGGTGCTGGCCATTGAAGACGCACGCTTTTACCAACACGGCGGCGTTGACTACATCGGCTTGTTGCGTGCCAGCTTGGCCAACTTGGGCCGCGCCAAGAGCCAAGGCGCGTCCACCATCACCATGCAGGTGGCACGCAATGTGTACCTGTCGTCTGAAAAAACCTTCACCCGCAAGATTTACGAAATCTTGCTGACCAGCAAGCTCGAGCACATGCTCAGCAAAGACCAGATTTTTGAAATCTATCTGAACCAAATTTATTTGGGCAATCGCGCTTACGGATTTGCCGCTGCTTCTGAGGCCTACTTTGGCAAGCCGCTGAAAAACATCAGCATTGCCGAAGCGGCGATGTTGGCTGGTTTACCCAAAGCCCCCTCGGCCTACAACCCGATTGCCAACCCCAAGCGAGCCCGCGCGCGCCAGCTCTACATCATTGAGCGCATGGAAGAAAACGGCTTCATCACCAAAGAACAAGCCGCCGCCGCCAAGCAAGAAGAGTTGAAGATTCGCACCGCCATGAGCAGCCTCAACACGCATGCGGACTATGTGGCTGAGATGGCCCGTCAGCTGATGTTTGCGCAATACGGCGCCGAGATTTACACGCGTGGCCTGAACGTCTACACCACCGTTCGCGCCAGCGACCAACAAGCCGCCTACTTTGCGCTGCGTCGCGGCATCATGGACTATGAGCGTCGCCAACACTACCGTGGACCAGAGCGTTTCATCAATCTGCCCACGAAGCCTTCTGAACTCGAAGACGCGATCGACGACGCCTTGATCGAGCAAGGCGACAAAGGTGATTTGCTGGCCGCCGTGGTGCTGGAGGCAACGCCTAAAAAAGTGCGCGCCATGCGCCAAAACAGCGAGGTGCTGGAGATCACAGGCGAGGGTCTGCAACCCGTGCAATCGGGCTTGTCAGACAAAGCCGCACCCAACATCAAGCTGCGCCCCGGCGCTTTGATTCGTGTCACCACGAATGCCAAAGGCGCTTGGGAGATCACCCAACTGCCAGAAGTCGAAGGCGCGTTTGTGTCCATCGACCCACGCGACGGTGCGATTCACGCTTTGGTTGGGGGCTTTGACTTCAACAAAAACAAGTTCAACCATGTGACCCAAGCATGGCGTCAACCCGGCTCGAGCTTCAAGCCTTTCATCTATTCAGCCGCGCTGGAAAAAGGCTTCACGCCCATGACCGTGGTCAACGATGCCCCCCTGTTCTTTGACGCCAGCGTCACCGGTGGTCAGCCTTGGGAGCCCAAAAACTACGACGGTGGCTTTGAAGGCCCCATGACTTTGCGCAAAGGTTTGGCCAAATCGAAAAACATGATTTCGATTCGCGTGTTGCAAGCTGTGGGCGCACAAAACGCACAAGACTGGATTGCCCAGTTTGGCTTTGATGCTGAAAAGCACCCGCCTTACCTGACCATGGCTTTGGGCGCTGGATCGGTCACGCCCATGCAAATGGCGGCAGGTTATTCGGTGTTCGCCAACGGTGGCTACCGTGTGAACCCCTTCCTCATCACCAAGGTGACGGACCAAATGGGCAAAACCTTGTCCGAGTTCACACCGCCGCCCTTGGATGAGTCTGCGCGTGCCATTGACGCACGCAATGCGTTTGTGATGACCAGCCTGTTGCAAGAAGTGACTCGCTCCGGCACCGCCGCGCGCGCGCAAGCCACCCTCAAACGACCCGACATCTATGGCAAAACAGGTACGACCAACGACTCGATGGACGCTTGGTTTGCAGGCTTCCAGCCCACACTCACCGCCGTGACTTGGATTGGTTATGACACACCGCGTAAATTAGGGGATCGAGAAACCGGCGGTGGTTTGAGCTTGCCTGTGTGGATCAGCTACATGCAGCACGCCCTGCAAAACGTTCCGATTGCCGAACCCGTGCCCCCCGCTGGCCTGAGCCACGAAGGCGGCGATTGGGCCTACGTCGAGTTCAGCAAAGGCGCCGGCGTGAGCAGCTTAGGCATGGAGAGCCGCCCCGCCAACAACAGCAGCGAACCACTGCCAGTTAATGACGAGAAGAAAAAGATTCTCGATTTGTTCAAGCAGTGAAATGAAGCGCCAGCCCCGTTTGGGTGCTGGCGTCTTGGCTCAAGCGGTCAAAGAACTCGCCTTGGCCTTTGGTGTCCGACCATTGCTGACCATCAAACTTGAAGTGATAGCCGCCTGAACGCGCGGCCAACCACACCTCATGCAAGGGCTTTTGCAAGTTGATGATGATTTGGCTGCGGTTCTCAAACGTCAGCGTGATCATGCCGCCCACGCGCTGGTTGTCGATGTCGGCCTCACCGTCGTCGTTGATGCGGTCACAGGCCAATTCAACGGCTTTGAGCAGAAGTTCTGCGCGGTCTAAGAATTCGAGATCGGTCATTACAATTTGCGCCATGGGTATTGAACAAAAGATTCTAGTCAGGGGCAAAAGCCTGCGTCATGCTGTGGCCTCTGCGTTGTGCGTGGGCTGCCTGCTTGCGGCTTGCGGACAAAAGGGCAATCTGTACATGCCCAACGACCCTGAGTTCCAACAACGTGCCAAGCTGCCCGATATTGTGCGTCGTCAAATTCCAGGCGCCTCTGCAACACCCGCAACACCCGCTGCCAGCGCGGCCTCAGCGGCCACTGGCCGCTAATTTTTCAAGAACCGTCGATGACACAACCTCTGCTTGCCGGTGCGCCTTTTGTGGCCACACACAACCACGACTTGTATTTGGAAGGCGTCCAACTCGCTGACCTCGCCAAAGAACATGGCACCCCCTTGTTTGTGTATTCCAAAGCCGCCATGCTGAGTGCGCTGGCCGCCTACCAACGTGGCTTCGCGGGACGTAAAGCCCGCATTTGCTACGCCATGAAAGCCAACGCCTCCTTGGCGGTGTTGCAAGTGTTTGCACAAGCGGGCTGCGGCTTTGACATCGTGTCGGGAGGCGAACTCGACCGCGTGATCGCCGCAGGTGGCGACCCTGCCAAAGTCATCTTCTCAGGGGTTGGCAAAACACGCGCAGAAATGCGCAAGGCCTTGGCAGCGGGCATCGCCTGCTTCAACGTCGAGAGCGAAGCCGAGCTCGACGTGCTGAACGAAGTCGCGCAAAGCATGGGCCAACGCGCGCCCATCAGCATTCGCGTCAACCCCAACGTGGATGCCAAAACCCATCCCTATATTTCAACCGGACTCAAAGGCAACAAATTCGGCGTGGCCCATGAACGCGCCCTCGCCACTTACCAGCGCGCCGCCAGCCTGCCCGGCTTGCACGTGACAGGGATCGACTGCCACATTGGCTCGCAAATCACCGAGTCCACACCTTACTTGGATGCCATGGACCGCGTTCTCGATTTGGTGCAAGCCATTGAGGCGGCAGGAATTGCGATTCATCACATCGACTTTGGCGGCGGCTTGGGCATCAACTACAACGGCGACACGCCTCCTGCGGCGGATGCACTGTGGGCGCAACTCTTGGCCAAGCTGGACGCACGCGGCTACGGCCAGCGTCAGCTGATGATCGAGCCCGGTCGCTCGCTGGTGGGCAACGCCGGCGTGTGTCTGACCGAAGTGCTCTACCTCAAACCCGGCGAACAAAAAAACTTTTGTATCGTCGACGCCGCGATGAACGACTTGCCGCGTCCTGCCATGTACGAAGCCTTCCACCAAATCGTGCCCGTGTCTGCGCGCACAGGTGAGACCATCACCTATGACGTGGTCGGCCCGGTGTGTGAGAGTGGAGACTGGTTGGGGCGCGAGCGTCCACTGACGGTGCAGTCGGGCGACCTACTGGCCGTGCTCTCCACAGGCGCGTACTGCATGGCCATGGCCAGCAACTACAACACACGCGGACGGGCGCCAGAGGTGTTGGTGGACGGCGACAAGGCGCATCTGATTCGTCGTCGTGAGACGGTGGCGGATCAGATGGCTGGCGAGTCCTTGGTTCGTTGAGTCCATGTTCTGCCACACCTTGATGTGGCTGTTGTGCTGTATGGATCGTGCAAGCGGCCTGCAAACTCAAATCCGCGAACCCAAAATTCTTCTCAGCCGAAACAACAACAGCAACGCCAGCACCGAGGCATAGACAAACACCTCCACCAAGTTGTGCTTGCTCGCTCGCATCCAAAAGAAATGCAGCACCGCGAACACCGCCGCCACGTAGACGCTGCGGTGAAGCCACTGCCAACGCTTGGCCCCTAACCATCGAATCGCCCGATTGAACGAGGTCAAGGCCAGCGGCGTCAACACAACAAAGGCGCTGAAGCCCACCAAGATGAAAGGACGCTTGGCAATGTCATGGGCGATGTCGGCCCATTCAAACCCCATGTCAAGCCAGCTGTAGCAGAGCAAATGCAGCACCCCATAAAAGTAGGTGTACAGCCCCAAAGCACGGCGAAACTTGGCCAACTCGGGCAGACCCGCCAACACGCGCAGAGGTGTCACGGCAAGCGTGAGGCACAAGCCGCGCAGCGTCCAGTCCCCCGTGGCACGAATCAAGTATTCGGCAGGATTGGCCCCCAGCGCATCATGGGCGGCGCCCCAAGCTAGCCATGCGAAGGGCATCAGACACAACAACCACAGCGCAGGAGCGCTGCTGCGGTGTTTCAGCGCTTGGCGAATGGCAGCTTTCACTTCAATACAGCTTGGTCAAGTCCATGCCCGCATAGAGCTGGCCCACTTGCGCCTCGTAGCCGTTGAACATGAGGGTTTTGCGCTTCTTGGCAAACAAGCCGTCCTCGCCAATGCGGCGCTCAGTGGCTTGACTCCAACGCGGGTGATCCACATGGGGGTTCACGTTGGAATAAAAACCGTACTCTTGCGGCGCCGAGCGGCCCCATGAGTTGATGGGTTGCTTCTCTACAAACCGAATCTTGACCAAGCTCTTAGCGCTCTTAAAACCGTATTTCCATGGCACCACCAAACGCACGGGGGCACCATTTTGGTTGGGCAGCACTTCGCCGTACATGCCAAAGGCGAGCAGCGTGAGCGGGTGCATGGCTTCGTCCATGCGCAGCCCCTCCACATACGGCCAGTCCAGCACGCGTGAGCGCACACCGGGCATGGTCTTGGGATCGGCTTGGGTGATGAATTCCACATACTTGGCGTTGCCCAAGGGCTCGACGCGCTTGATGAGTTCAGCCAGCGAGTAGCCCACCCAAGGAATCACCATGGACCAGCCTTCCACGCAGCGCAGTCGGTAAATGCGCTCTTGCATGGGGCTGAGTTTGAGCAAGTCTTCCAAGTCGATGCGGCTGGGTTTTTTGACCAGCCCTTCAATTTCAACGGACCATGGTTTGGTCTGCAAGGTGTGGGCGTATTTGGCGGGGTCTGATTTGTCGGTGCCAAATTCGTAGAAGTTGTTGTAACTGCTGGCGTCGGTGTAGGTGGTGATTTTCTCCATCGTGTTAGCACCACTCACGCGGCTGACGGCCCCCGTGAGCGGGTCCAACTTGCCTGAGCGCACCAGCGCAGAGCTGCTGGCTTGCGCCAACGCATCGCGCGAGGCCCAAGCGGCCATGGACAAACCAGCGGCCCCTGCGGCCATGTGCTTGAGCCATGTGCGACGCTCGTTGTACACAGCTTGAGGCGTGATTTCATGGCTGACTGAATGGGTGAACCCAGAGTCACTGGCGCGGCTGAATAGGGGGTGCGTCATAGGAATCATCCTTTCAAGATGCGATGGTGCATTGTGAATGTAATTCAGACACACAAAAAAAAGCTGGCACAAGGCCAGCTTTTTGGAGAGGCATTTGCGCTCAGATCAACGCAGACCTGCGATGTAGTCGGCCACGGCTTTGATCTCGCGGTCATTCAACTTGGCGGCGACGCCCATCATTTGCACGCTGTTCTTGCGAATACCGTCGCGGAAAGACACCAGCTGCGTCACAGCGTAATCGGCATGTTGGCCTGACAAACGTGGGTACTGTGAGGGAATGCCAGCACCTGTGGGTGTGTGGCAGCCTGCGCAAGCAGCAATCTGACGGTCGGCAATGCCACCGCGGTAAATGCGCTCACCCAAAACCACCAATTCTTTTTCTTTGGCGAAGTTGGGTTTCGATTCTTTAGAACCGAGCCAAGCGGCGATGTTTTTCATGTCGTCGTCAGACAAGCCAGCCGCCATGCCACTCATGATGGCGTTGGCACGCTTGCCAGATTTGAACTCTTGCAGCTGCTTGACCAGATAGTCTGGGTGCTGCTGGGCCAGTTTTGGATAGGCAGGCGAGCCTGAGTTGCCATCGGCACCGTGGCACGATGAACACACGGCGGTGTAAGTGGCTTCACCTTTGGCCAAGTCGGCCTTGACAACGGGCGCTGCTGGCTCGTTGGCATGAGAAAGGACGGGGGCTACCAAGGCGGCAGCAATCAACATGGAGGCAATCAGCTTCATAGGTGTGCTTTGGTTAGTGGGTCTCAAAGACGTCGAAAACTCGCGTGATTCTACAATGCTGCATGAACCAGCAAGACCCACACGACACCCCCGCCCCAAATGACACGCCTGAGGTGCCAGAAATCACGGTGTTGAACGCTGAGTTAGCCGCACAACGCGAGGCCGACCTGGCTGCCGCCAAAGCAGCTTTTGAGCTTTTAAGCCCCGCCGATCAAGCCAAATACGCCATGGGCTGGTTGCACACCGCACGGTTTTTGACCACCGCCGCCCAGCTGCACCACCTGCCCGCTTACGACTTACCAGAAATCGCTTTTGTCGGGCGTTCCAATGCGGGCAAGTCCACTTGCATCAACGTGTTGACCCAGCAAAAACGCTTGGCCTACGCCTCTAAAACGCCTGGACGCACCCAACACATCAACTTGTTTGCCATGGGCCGTCAAGGCAAAACAGATGCAGTGCTGGCCGACTTGCCCGGCTACGGCTACGCCGCAGTCCCCAAGCAAGACAAGATTCGTTGGCAGCAAGTGATGGCCAATTACTTGCTCACCCGTCCCAACTTGCGGGCAGTGGTGCTGATGTGCGACCCGCGCCACGGTTTGACCGAACTCGACGACATCTTGCTCGACGTGATTCGTCCACGCGTGGAAGAGGGCTTGAAGTTTTTGGTGTTGCTCACCAAGGCCGACAAACTCAACAAGACCGAAGGCGCAAAAGCCCTGCAAATTGCCAAGCTACAAGCAGGCGGCGGTGAAGTACGGTTGTTCTCTGCCCTGAAAAAGCAAGGCGTGGATGAAGTGGCCACCACCTTGTACCAGTGGATGCATCCTTAATCCGTTTGGTTTTTCAGTACAGCTCTGGCGCACCCGGCGGGCGCGTCTTGAACCGCTTGTGCACCCAAAAATACTGCGCGGGCATGGTGTTGATGAAGGCCTCCAACCGCTGGTTCATCAAGGCAGTGTCTGCCTCGGCATCGTCGGTGGGGAAATCTTGCCACGCGGGATGCACCACCACCTCATAGCCTGTGGGCGTCATGCGGGTGACAACGGGCACAACACGCGCACGGCCCAGTTTGGCAAAGCGTGACAGCGAAGGCACGGTGGCGGCTGGCTGACCGTAAAACGGCACAAAGATAGACTCGCTCGGACCAAAGTTCATATCGGGCAACAAATACAAGAGCTCATGCTGGCGCAAGGCAGTGACGATGGGTTTGACGCCATCTTCACGACGAAACAAACGCACCGCCCCAAACCGCTGACGTCCTAGTGACACCCATGCATCCACCGCCGCGTTGGACTGCGGCGTGAAGATGGTGGTCCAGCGCAAAGGTAAATTCAACGTGAGCGCCGTCCACCCCACATCCAAGCCCACGAAGTGCGGGGCAAACAAAACCGTCGGTGTGGCCTCAGACAAAGCAGCCACCTCACCCGATAGCTTGACGCGCGACTGAATACACGCCGCACTGCGATGCCAGAGCCAGCTGCGATCCAACCAAGCCTGCGCGAAGTGCACAAAGGTTTGCCGCGCCAGCGCATCACGCTCGGCCTTGCTCAAGTGCGCAAAGCACATCCGTAAATTGGTTTGCACCACACGACGGCGTGAAGGAATCGCCACCCACAGCAAGGCGCCTAAAGCGGCCCCCAACGCACGCAACCAAGACAAAGGCAAATAGCCCAAACTGCGCAGCACCAAAAGCCCGATCTTGCTGAACATGGCTCAGCTTTCTGCGCGCGGTTGTTTGCTGCGGGCGTAGCCCCACAGGTACTGGCCCGGCGCATGGCGTACCATCGCCTCGACACCACGGTTCATCGCCGCGGCAGCGATCTCGGGCGACACGCTGGCATCGCGCATTTCAGGCGCCTCAAACGGGCGCATGTGCATGCAAAAACCTTGGCCTGCGGGCAGCCGCTCGCACCACGTCATGATGACTTGTGCACCCGTTTGCTGCGCGAGCTTAGGAAGCAAGGTCATGGTGTACACATCGCGGCCAAAAAACGGGGCCCACACGCCTTGGCCTTGTGGCGGCACTTGGTCGGGCAAGATGGCGGTGTAGCCGCCTTGGCGCAGCGTACGAATGAGGGCTCGCACGCCTGCCAACGAGGTTGGGGCGGAATCTAAATAAGGGCGCGTGCGTGCATTCGCCACCAAGGGCTCCAACCATGCTTTGCGTGCGGGGCGAAACAACACCACCATCGGCCCATGACGGGGGCCAAACTTTTCGGCAATCGCTTGCGCGCCAATCTCCCAAGACCCCAAATGAGGCGACATGATGATGACGCCCTTGCCTGCCTGCATGGCAGCTTCAAAGTGCTCGGCGCCGTCCCACTGCACCAAGCCATCGAGCACCGCCGAATGTGGGCGCATCCACACCCAAGGCAACTCAGCCACCATCGCCCCGATCGCGGCGATGGCCGGACGCGCGTCGCGCCACGCCACGCCCGCAACCTGCACATTCGCTTTGAAATGACGTCGGTACGTCGGCGACAAGGCCCACACCACCCAACCCAATGCGCGACCCAAGCGTTGCATGAACGGCAAAGGCAGGCGCGCAAGAAAGTGAAAAAGACGGGTGACTGAAAACATGAACTTTAAGGTGACTTGGATGTATCCATTAGAATTTCGATTGTCGCTGAGTTAAAGAACTACTTGCAGAGCGACCGCACACCTCGGTGTGACAGCAAGGGCTTGAAGCCCTGGCAATCTGCTAAAGCGTTCGCTGGGCTCCAAGTTTTCAGGGTCGGCAACGCCGAACAACCCATTGAAAACAAGGAGCTTTTTTC
The DNA here is from genome assembly GCA_903886485.1 of uncultured Burkholderiales bacterium. Classification (GTDB taxonomy): domain Bacteria; phylum Pseudomonadota; class Gammaproteobacteria; order Burkholderiales; family Burkholderiaceae_C; genus Limnohabitans. Next base: position 76,495 of record CAISMH010000017.1, on the reverse strand, counting down.
ATGTCTAACAATTTCCTCTTCACCTCTGAATCTGTGTCAGAAGGTCACCCAGATAAAGTGGCAGACCAAATCTCTGACGCGATTTTGGATGCCATCTTCGAACAAGACCCACGCAGCCGCGTCGCGGCAGAAACATTGACCAACACAGGTTTGGTCGTGTTGGCGGGTGAGATCACCACCAACGCGCATGTGGACTACATCCAAGTTGCGCGCGACACCATCAAGCGCATCGGCTACGACAACACCGATTACGGCATCGACTACAAAGGCTGCGCGGTGATGGTGTGCTACGACAAGCAATCCAACGACATCGCCCAAGGCGTGGACCACGCGTCGGACGACCACCTCAACATCGGCGCGGGCGACCAAGGCCTGATGTTTGGCTACGCCTGCTCTGAAACCCCTGAGCTGATGCCCGCCCCCATCTATTACGCCCACCGTTTGGTCGAGCGCCAAGCCCAGTTGCGTAAAGACGGTCGTCTGCCCTTCTTGCGCCCCGACGCGAAAAGCCAAGTGACCATGCGCTACGTGGACGGCAAGCCCCACAGCATTGACACCGTGGTGTTGTCGACCCAGCACAGCCCTGACCAAAGCGAGTCCGCCACCAAGATGAAGGCCAGCTTCAATGAAGCCATCATTGAAGAAATCATCAAGCCCGTGTTGCCCAAAGAGTGGTTGCAAGACACCAAGTATTTGATCAACCCCACAGGCCGTTTCGTCATCGGCGGCCCACAAGGCGATTGCGGCTTGACGGGCCGCAAGATCATTGTGGACACCTACGGCGGCGCATGCCCCCATGGCGGTGGCGCGTTCTCCGGCAAAGACCCTTCCAAGGTGGACCGCTCTGCCGCTTACGCCGCCCGCTACGTGGCGAAGAACATCGTGGCGGCTGGCTTGGCCACGCAATGCCAAGTGCAAGTGGCTTACGCCATTGGCGTGGCACGCCCCATGAACATCACCGTCAACACCGCAGGCACCGGCGTGATTTCTGACGACAAGTTGTCAGCACTGGTGGCCGAGCACTTTGACCTGCGCCCCAAAGGCATCATTCAAATGCTCGACTTGCTGCGCCCCATCTACAGCAAGACCGCGGCTTATGGCCACTTCGGTCGTGAAGAGCCCGAGTTCACTTGGGAGAGGACTGACAAAGCAGCCGCTTTGAAAGCTGCTGCGGGTCTGTAAGACCCAAGCGGGTGGGGATGGGCGATCGGCTTCGCCCAATAGAGAAGAACTTAGGCTTCCCCACCCCCGAGCGCCTTGTACAACTGCGCCGTGGTGCCCAGCAACTGCCGCAGCACCTGCACACGTGACTGCTGGGCACTCCACACATCACGTTGCACATCGAGCAAGTCAAACTGATTGGCTGCACCCTGTTGGTAACGTACCTCCATCACACGCAAGCGTTGTTGCTGGCTTTCTACCCAACTGGTTTGCGATGCCAGTTGCTGCTGCAAGGTGTCACGTGCTACCAGCAAGTCCGCCACTTCGCGGAAGGCTTGTTGCAAGGTTTTTTCATAGGTGGCGACCGCTTGCACTTTGCGGGCTTGGGCCACGTCCAAATTGCCGGTGGTGCGGCCCCAGTCAAACAAGGGCATTTGCAAGGTGGGCACAAAACTCCAGCTGCGCGAACCCGAGTCAAACAGGCCGTTCAAGCTGGTACTGGCCGAGCCTGAGGCACCAGTGAGCTGCAAGCGCGGCAAAAAGGCGGCGCGCGCGACGCCAATGTTGGCATTGGCCGCGACCAAACGCTGTTCAGCGGCACGCACATCGGGGCGGCGCAACAACACGTCAGAAGACAAATTCGCGCCCCAAGCCAAGGTCAAGTTTTGCGCATCCAAGGGGGCTGGTTCAGGCAGGTCTGCCGACAAACGTCCACCCACCAACAAGGCCAGCGCGTTGCGGGCTTGCTGCAAAGCACGCTCGGTGCTGAGTTGGTCGCCCTGTGCCGCTGACAAGGCGGCTTGCGCAGTGGCCACATCCACATCACTGGCAGCACCGAGTGCTTGCTTGCGCAACGTCAAATCAAAGGCTTGTTGGCGGCCCTGTGCAGTCTGCACCGTCCACTGGCTGCGCAATTCCAAGTCTTGGACCAAGTAGTAGCCATTGGCGACATCGCTGATGAGACTTAAGCGCACCACACGTTGGTCTTCGGCACTGGCTTGGTAGCTGGACTTGGCGGCCTTCGTCAGATCGGCCACACGCCCCCAAAAGTCCACCTCAAATGACACCAAGTTCACACCGGCGTCATAGCGGTTGAGTCGCACGGGTGTGGCACTGTTGTTCACGATGCCTGCGGGCGTGAGCGATGCGGTGCGGCCCAGCGACATGGTGGCGCTCGGCAATTGGTCAGCACCTTGCACACCCCACAGGGCACGGGCCTCTTCCATGCGCGCCACGGCGATGCGCAAATCGTGGTTGCGCTCGAGCGCCGTGCGAATCAGACCACGCAAATGTGTATCGGTGTAGAGCGACTCCCAAGGAATGTCTTGCAGCTGCGAGGTGTCCGCTGCCCCTGCTTGCGTCGACCAGCTCTTGGCGAGGTCTGCTTCAGGCCGTTTGTAGGTCGGGGCCAAGCTGCACGCACTCAAGGCACAGACTGCGGCCAAGGCAACCGCTGTGAAACGGAGGCGATCAGTCATGGTGAGCTCCTTGCGCTGCGTCGTGGTGTTTGGGTTTGCCCGGGAAATAACGCCGCACGACCACAAAAAATACCGGTACCAAAAACACGGCCAAGATCGTGGCACCCAACATGCCACCCGCCACACCTGTGCCGATGGCCTGTCGGCTCTTGGCACCTGCCCCGCTGGAAATCGCCAAGGGCATCACACCCAAGATGAAGGCAATGGACGTCATCAGAATCGGACGGAACCGCAGGCGACACGCCTCCAATGTGGCGTCCAACACGCTGTGCCCACGGTCGTTCAACTCGCGTGCAAACTCGATGATCAAAATCGCATTTTTCGACGCCAACCCGATGATGGCAATCATGCCCACTTTGAAGAACACATCGTTGGGCAAGTCGCGCAGCAGCACGGCCAACACCGCGCCAAACAAACCCAGTGGCACCACCAACATCACGGCAAACGGGATCGACCAGCTCTCATACAAAGCAGCCAGCGCCAAGAAGACCACCACCACGGAAACCGCAAACAGGGCTGGGGCTTGGTTGCCAGACAAACGCTCTTCCAGCGAAGTGGAAGACCATTCGTAACCAAAGCCGGGTGGCAACTTAGCCGCCAATGCCTCCATCGCCAGCATAGCCTCGCCCGAACTGCGACCGGGTGCGGCGGCACCGGAGAGCTTGATGGAGGGCAAACCGTTGTAACGGTCCACACGCGGCAAGCCGACCATCCAACGCGTTTTAGCAAACTCACCCAAAGTCACCATGTCGCCGCGCGTATTGCGCACAGGCAAACGCAGGATGGTTTCTGGGTTGCTGCGCAAGTCACCCTCAGCTTGCATCTGCACGCGCAAGATGCGTCCATCGCGCACAAAGTCGTTCACATAAGACACGCCCAAAGTGGACTGCAAGGTGTCGTTCAAACTGCTGAGGTCCACCGACAAGGCGCGCGCTTTGGCTCGGTCGATGTCCAACAGAATTTGTGGCGCGGGTTCTTGCCCTTCAGGTCGAACACCGACCAACGCGGGGTGGCTGGCCGCCATGCCCAGCATCATGTTGCGAGCATCCATCAAGCGTTCACGCCCTTGTCCAGCACGGTCTTGGAGTCGGAAGTCAAAACCGCCAACCGCACCCAACTCGGGAATAGGTGGCACGTTGACCGCCAACGCAAATGCCTGCTTGACGGAGAACAAATACATATTCGCGCGTTGAATCACCGCCTGCACCGATTGATCTGCTGTTTTACGCACATCCCAGTCTTTGAGTTTGACAAACACCAGCGCGGCGTTTTGGCCACGGCCAAAGAACGAGTATCCCAACACACCGATCACATGGTCCACCTCGGGTTGCTTCAAAAAGTATTGTTCGGCGGTGCTCACGACTTCGCGGGTGCGTTCGGTCGATGCCCCCGGAGGCAGTTGCACCATGCTGATGAAATAGCCTTGGTCTTCGTCCGGCAAGAAGCTGCCAGGCAAGCGTGTGAACAACCAACCCGTCGCAATACAAATGGCCAAGAACACCGCCAGCCAACGCATGGGGCGCTTGATGATCTTCTCCACACGCTCGGCGTAGCGCCCGCTCAGGCGCGTGAAGTAACGGTTAAACCACCCCAACAAACCGGTCTCAGTTGGGGCATGGCCTTTTTCAATCGGCTGCAACAAGGTGGCGCACATGGCGGGCGTGAGCGTGATGGCCATCAACGCCGACAGCAGCATGGTCAACACCAAGGTCACGGAGAACTGGCGATAAATCACACCCACCGAACCACCAAAGAAGGCCATGGGCACAAACACCGCGCACAACACCAAGGTGATGCCAATGATGGCGGCAATGATTTGGTCCATCGCTTTGCGCGTGGCGTCGCGCGGCGACAAGCCCTCGTCGCTCATGATCCGCTCGACGTTTTCAACCACCACGATTGCATCGTCCACCACGATACCGATGGCCAGCACCATGGCAAACAAAGTGAGCACGTTGACCGAATAGCCCAACAAGAACAAGCCGGTGAAGGTGCCCAGCAAGGCCACAGGCACCACCACGGCGGGAATGAGTGTGGCGCGCAAATTTCCTAAAAACAACCACATCACCAAGAACACCAGCACCATGGCTTCGAACAAGGTGTGCACCACTTCAGAGATGGAAATTTCAACAAACTTCGAGGTGTCGTAAGGCACATCCCAACCCACACCTGGGGGGAAATAACGCGCCAACTCTTGCATGCGTTGCTTCACCGCTTGGGCCACTTCCAGCGCATTGCCATCGGGGGCCACACGCACCGCAATGGCGGCAGAGGGCGCGCCATCGGTACGCGCCAAGATATCGTAACTTTGCGCACCGAGCTCAACGCGCGCGACATCCTTCAAACGCACAGCCGACCCATCAGGCTGGGTCTTGACCAAGATTTCACCAAACTCTTCAGGGCGATTCAGTCGGCTTTGCACCACCACCACCGCATTGAGTTGTTGCCCCTCGGGCGCGGGGTTTTGCCCCATCTCACCCGTGGCCAGTTGCACGTTCTGCGCGCGCACAGCAGCTGACATATCGCTGGGCGCAATGCCGTAGGCATGCAACTTGGCTGGGTTGAGCCAAATGCGCATGGAGTATTCCGTGCCAAACAAGGTGGCTTCACCGACGCCACGCACACGGCGAATTTGATCGAGCACGTTGGCGGCGGCGTAGCTGCCCAAGGCCACGGCATCTTTGCTCTGGTCGGGCGAAGTCAGCACCACAAACAACAAGTAGTTGCGCTGCGGCTTGGTGACGGGCACACCAAGGCGGCGCACATCATCGGGCAGACGGGCCTCGACACGCTTGTAGCGGTTTTGCGCCTCCACCGAGGCAATGTCCACGTTGGTGCCAGCCTCGAAGGTGAGTGTCAGCGTACCCACGCCCAATTCAGAGGACGACTCCATGTAGAGCAAGTGCTCAATGCCGTTCATCTCCTGCTCAATCAAGGCCGTGACGGTTTGCTCCACCACCTCTGCCGAAGCACCGGGATAGGTGATGTTGAAAGCAATCGAGGGCTGTGCCACCTGAGGGTATTGCGACACAGGCATCTTGCGCAAGGACAGCGCACCGGCCATCACGATGGCAATGGCAATCACCCATGCAAACACAGGGCGGTCAATGAAAAACTTGGCAAACATGACTTAGCGTCCTTGCTGCAAAGCAGCGGAAGCCGAGGCCACGGGTGCGTTGCCAGATGCGCCTGATGCAGGAGCAGAAGCGGCAGAGGCCGCAGGTGCTGCGGGATTCGCTGGGTCTACCGGCTTGACGGTCGCGCCGGGTTTGGCTTTTTGCACCCCATCCACCACGATGCGTGTGCCCTCGGCCAAACCGCCGGTGACCACCCACTTGTCACCGCTCATCGAACCAATTTGTATCGGCACAGGAGCGACCTTGTTTTCAGGCGTGACCGACAGCACGAAGGCGCCATTTGAATTCATTTGCACGGCGCGCTGCGGCACCACAATGGCCTGCTCCATGCGGGCCTGCGAAATGCGCACACGCACAAAGCTGCCGGGCAACAACTCGCGTTGCGGGTTGGCAAACTCGGCACGCAAAAACACATTGCCCGTGTTCACATCCACCGTTTGTTCTGAGACCAGCAGCTTGCCCGATTGGCCATAGACCGAACCGTCCGACAACAGCAACTGCACTTTCAGGCTGTCCCCCGATTTCACACGGCCTTGCTTGATGGCTTGGCGCAGCGCGAACAACTCGTTTTCGCTTTGGCTGAAGTTGACGTAAATCGGATCCATCTGGTCCACATTGACCAAGGGCGTGGCGTCACCCCGCCCCACCAAGGCCCCTTCCGTCACCAAAGCGTGGCCCACGCGTCCGCTGATCGGCGAGGCCACCATGGCGTTTTCATAATCGATGTTGGCTTTGGCCTGTGCAGCTTTGGCTTGCTTGGCACGCGTGACGGCAGCTTCGTACTCTTGCTGACTCACACCGCGCACCTCCAACAGAGCTTGGTAGCGTTGCAACAACTGCTCGGCAGCTTGCGCATCGGCACGAGCCGCATCGGCGCTGGCACGGTAGGCACGTGGGTCGATCTGAAACAAAGGCGTGCCCGCCTTGATCTCCGCACCTTCTTTGAACAAGATTTTGTCGACCACGCCTTCTACACGGGCTCGCACTTGCGCTGTGCGCACGGCTTGCAAACGACCAGCCAACTCGGTCGTCAAGTCCACGGGGCCTGAGGCGACCGTCATCACATTCACCTCGGCAGGTGGTGGACCGCCTGCGCCTGCTGCGGGCTTGCCGTCCGACGAGGGACCGCAGGCCACAAGACTGGCTAGCGCCAGCGAACACAAAGCGAAGTGATGAAGACGCGAGGGAAGCATGAGAAGGCCTTTGGCAAATGTCAAAACAAGGCCGCCATGAAGGCGGCTTATTGAAGCTTGAGAGGGATGGGCTTATTGTGCAGCGCCAGCGTAAAGCTTGCGTAAAAAAACTAAAAACTTAAGCGAGTCCAAGGCCTCTGCTCGGCAGACCCCATCCTCCCTGCCAACGCATCAAACGCTGGCCTGTTGCTGCAAGGCCCACATCTGCGCATAGCGCCCATTCAAGGCCAGCAACGCCGCATGTGCACCACGCTCGACAATACGACCCGCTTCCATCACCAAAATTTCATGCGCATCCACCACCGTAGAGAGTCGGTGTGCAATCACCAAGGAAGTTTTGTTTTGCGCAGCGCTTTGCAACTCGGCTTGAATGGCACGCTCGTTGGCGCTATCGAGGGCTGAGGTGGCTTCGTCAAAAATCACCATCGGCGGGTTCTTGAGCAAGGTACGCGCAATGGCCACGCGCTGCTTCTCCCCTCCTGACAACTTGAGTCCGCGCTCGCCCACCATGGTGTCGTAGCCCTTGGGTGTGGCTGCGATGAAATCGTGGATGTGCGCGGCTCGGGCCGCTTGCTCCACCTCAGCCTCTGTGGCGTCAGTCCGGCCGTAAGCAATGTTGTAGCGCACGGTGTCGTTAAAGAGCACCGTGTCTTGCGGCACGATGCCCATGGCGTGACGCACGCTGCTTTGCGTGACATGGCGAATGTCTTGCCCATCCAAGGTGATGGCCCCTGCACTCACGTCATAAAAGCGAAACAACAAACGCGCCAGCGTGGACTTACCCGACCCCGAGGGGCCGACCACCGCCACGGTCTTGCCCGCAGGAATTTCAAAACTGATGCCATGCAAGATGGGGCGAGCAGCTTCATAAGCAAACACCACCGACTCAAACTTCACTGTCGGTGGCCCGCTCAGTTGCAAATGGGGGGCATCAGGCGCATCGGCGACTTCGCGCTCTTTCTCCAAGAGCGTGAACATGCGGTCCAAGTCGGTCAGACTCTGTTTGATTTCACGGTACAGCACGCCCAGGAAGTTGAGCGGGATGTAGAGCTGAATCATGAAGGCGTTGATCATGACCAAATCACCCAAGGTCATGCGCCCCTCGGCCACCCCTTGCGTGGCGCGCCACAGCATGCCCACCAAAGCCACCGCGATGATGAGCTGCTGGCCCGTGTTGAGCAGCGACAAAGAGGTTTGTGCTTTCAAGCGCGCGCGACGCAGGGCATCTAGGCTTTTGTCATAGCGAGCGGCTTCAAAGGCTTCGTTGTTGAAGTACTTCACCGTTTCGTAATTCAGCAACGAGTCCACGGCCTTGGTGTGCGCTGCGGAATCAAAGGCGTTGGCTTGGCGGCGGTATTCGGTGCGCCACTCGGTCACGCTGATGGTGAACACGATGTAGAGCGCCAGCGCGATCAACGTGATGCCCGCAAACCACACATCAAACTTCACGGCCAAGATGCTCAACACCAAGGCCACTTCAATCAGCGTGGGGACCACGCTGTAGAGCGAATACGAAATCAGCGACTCAATGCCGCGCACACCCCGCTCAATGTCACGCGTCATGCCACCGGTTTGACGCTCCAAGTGAAAACGCAAACTCAATCCGTGCAAATGCTGGAATGTTTCCAAGGCCATTTGACGGGCGGCACCTTGCGTGGCTTTTGCAAATACCAACTCGCGCAATTCGGTGAACGCCGACACCGACAAACGCAGCACGCCGTACACCATCAAGAGCGACACCGGCACGACCAACACGGCCGTGGGGTCGTTGGGTTTGAAAGACATGGCATCAATCAACTCTTTGAGCAACAGAGGCACACCCACGTTGGCGAGCTTGGCGCCCACCATGAAGACCAAGGCAGCCAACACCCGCCACTTGTATTGCCACAAGTACGGAAAGAGGCGCTTGAGGGTTTCGATGTCGGGTCGCTGCTGCGCAGCGGGGCCAGGGGGTGTGGGCTCAGACGAAGAGGCGTGATGACGCATGTTGCACAATGCTAAAAAGTAATTCTTCGATTGTGCCTATGTCTGTCTCGACCAACCCCCACGCCGTGCCTTTGCCCACCGACCAAGAGTTGGTATTGAAGGTCATTCCCATGCCTGCTGATTGCAATCAGAACGGCGATATTTTCGGTGGCTGGGTCATGGCACAAGTGGACTTGGCCGGTGCGGTGCTGCCAGCGCGCATTGTGCGAGGACGCATGGCCACGATTGCGGTGAATGAATTTATCTTCAAGCATCCTGTCAAAGTGGGTGACATCTTGAGTTTTTTCTCGCGTGTGCAACACGTGGGCAACACCTCCATCAGCGTCAAGGTCGAGGTGTTTGCCGAACGCTTCAGCACACAAGGGGAGTACATCAAGGTCACCGAAGCCACGCTCACCTATGTGGCCATTGACGACCAAGGCAAGCCCCGCGTGATCCCCAAAGACTGAGCCCTCAGACGGAGCTCTCAGTTCAAAGTTCGCGCTTTAAGACACGATGTACGCGCCCGTGCCCGTGGACATCAGCGTGCCATCCGGCCCACGAAACTCCATGCGCGACGTGCCCACACGCGTGCCCACGCGCAAGGCATGGGCATGGATGGTGAAGTGCTCACCAATGCCCGGACGCAAGTAGTCCACGCGCAAATCGATGGTGCCTAACTTGGCGAATCGTTCCAAGCGCTCCTCGGGTGACTCTTTCATGTGCTTGGCGGCCAAACAAGCCATCACCGCCGCACTGCCAATCGCATCCAACACCGCACTGATGACGCCGCCATGGATGCGGTTGTAAGCGTAGTGACCAACCAGCTCTGGGCGCATGTCAATGCGCGCCACCACTTCATCGGGGGTGACGCTCACGAGTTTCAAACCCAGCGTGTGGTTGAAGACGATTTTTTCTTCATAGATTTGGCGAAAGCCTTCCAGATACTCTGGCTCAAAAACGACAGGGCTCGTGGGGTGTTGTGGCATGCCATCGACCTCTCAGAGCTTGGAGAAATCAGGCTTGCGTTTTTCCAAGAATGCGCCAAATGCCTCCTTGGCGGCGGGTTCTTTCAACATGCGACCAAACGCAGCGGCCTCATCGTTCATTTGTTGTTGCACCCGTTGGGCCTGACCTGCCTTCATCAAGCGTTTGGTTTCGAGCAACGACGACATGGGCTTGGTGGCCAGCTTGCGGGCTTGCGCTTGCACATAGCTGTTGACCTCGGTGGGTGGCAACACGCGGTTGACCAAACCGACCTCCAGCGCAGCCTCGGCCATGAAGGGCTCACCCAACAGCAAGGCCTCTGCCGCACGGTGGTAACCCATCATTTGTGGCGCGAGCAAGCTGGAAGCGGCTTCAGGACACACCCCCAAGTTCACAAAGGGCATGACAAACACCGCGTTGTCACCGGCATACACCAAGTCGCAATGAAACAGCAAGGTGGTGCCAATCCCGACCGCAGGGCCAGCCACGGCAGCCAGCACGGGTTTAGAAAATGCAGCGATGTTGCGCAACAAGCGAAACACGGGAGCATCTGGCGTCTCAGGCGGATGGTTCAAAAAGTCGGCAATGTCATTGCCCGCGCTGAACACCGTTTCATGGCCTTGAAACACCAAGACACGCACCGTCGTATCGCGTTCGGCCTGCTCGACCGCATCGGCCAGCGCGGTGTACATCGCCTCGGTGAGCGAGTTCTTTTTGTCAACACGGTTGAAGGTCAAGGTCAGGACGCCGCCGTCCATGTGGCTCAAAATTTCAGTCATGGGTTTCCTCTTTACTGGGCACGGAGCCAAATTTGTGTGCGATAGAACGGTCCGAGATAGCCACGCACTTGCAGCTTGTGACCTGCGTCTTTCAGGGTCATTTTGACCGTGTATTCCTTGCCATTTTCAGGGTCTAAGATTTTCCCGCCATTGGCCCAGAGGTTGTCTGCCGACGCATCGGGCTTGACCCCACGGATGATTTCCATGCCAATGATGTCTTGGCCTTTGCGATCGTCTTTGCAGTCCTCGCAGGTCTTTTTGGCATGCGGGTCGTGCCGCAACGACCTGAGCACACGGCCCGTGAGCACGCCTTCTTTTTCAACAATTTGGATTTCGCCTCTGGGCTCACCTGTTTTGTCGTCAAGGCTGTGCCAAATGCCCACAGGTGTCATTTGTGCCCAGCTGCTGCCTGCCATCACGCACAGGGCCACGCCCACCATGGCTTTCAAACGACGTGTCTTCATCATGCGTTGAATTTACCTGAATTCAAATGCGCCACGGGTCAGACGAACACCGCGTCTGTCTCCATCAGCACAGCGGCACCTGCACGAGCTGTCAGCATGAGCGATGCGGTTTCTGGGAACAGCTTGGCAAAGTAAAACCGCGCGGTTTGTAACTTGGCTTGGTAGAACGGATCACGGTTGCCCGCTGCGATTTTTTGCAAAGCCACTTGCGCCATGCGCGCCCAGAAGTAGCCCAACACCAAGTGACCTGCCACTCGCAGATAGTCCACCGCAGCCGCGCCCACCTCATCTGCGTTTTGCATGGCTTTGTAGCCAATTTCGCCCGTGAACTGCGTCATCTGCTGGGCCAACTTGGCGAGGGGTTTGACGAACTCGGCCATCTCGTCGTTGTCTTGCTCGGGCAGCACCAGCGCGCTGATGAGTGCGCCAAATTTTTTCAAGGCTGCCCCTTGGTCACCCAGCACCTTGCGTCCCAACAAGTCCAAGCTTTGGATGGTGTTGGTGCCTTCGTAAATCATGTTGATGCGGGCATCGCGCACATATTGCTCCATGCCCCATTCACGGATAAAGCCGTGGCCCCCAAACACTTGCAGGCATGACGAGGTCGCTGCCCACGCGTTGTCGGTGATGAAGGCTTTGACAATCGGCGTGAGCAAGGCCACCTGCTCGGCTGACTCGGCGCGCACCGCCTCGTCTGGGTGGTTCAACTCGCGGTCAATCAGCAGCGCGCAATGCAGGGCCAAGGCGCGACCGCCCTCAGCGTAGGCACGGGCGGTGAGCAGCATCTTGCGCACATCGGGATGCACCAAGATGCTGTCGGCAGGTTGACTGGGGTCTTTGGCACCTGTGAGGCTGCGCGACTGGATGCGGTCTTTGGCATAGGCCACGGCGTTTTGATACGCCACCTCGGTCAAGCCAAGCGACTGCATGCCCACGCCGATACGTGCGGCATTCATCATCACAAACATCGCGGCCAAACCTTTGTTGGGCTGACCCACCATCGTGCCCACGGCACCGTCGAGCACCATTTGGCACGTGGCGTTGCCGTGAATGCCCATCTTGTGCTCCAAGCCACCGCAGTAAATGCCATTGCGTTCACCCAAACTGCCATCGGCGTTGACATGGAATTTAGGCACCACAAACAAGCTGATGCCTTTGCTGCCCGCAGGCGCATCGGGCAAGCGCGCCAACACCAAGTGAACGATGTTGTCCACCAAATCGTGCTCACCCGCACTGATGAAAATCTTGTTGCCCGTGATGCGGTAGCTGCCGTCCGCTTGTGGCTCGGCCTTGGTGCGCAAGAGACCCAAGTCGGTGCCGCAGTGGGGCTCGGTCAAACACATGGTGCCCGTCCACTCCCCGCTGGTGAGCTTGGGCAAGTACAAAGCTTTTTGGGCCTCCGTGCCGTGCGCATGCAAAGCTTCGTAGGCGCCATGCGTGAGACCTGGGTACATGGTCCACGCTTGGTTGGCGCTGTTGAGCATTTCATAAAAACACTGGTTCACCACCACGGGCAAGCCCTGACCGCCGTAGGCAGGGTCAGCACTCAGCGACGGCCAGCCGCCTTGCACGTACTGCGCATAGGCGGCCTTGAAGCCATCGGGCGTGGTGACGTTGTGCGTGTCGCGGTTCAAGGTGCAGCCTTGTGCGTCACCCACTTGGTTGAGCGGAAAAATCACTTCCGAGGCGAATTTACCGCCCTCTTCAAGCACGGCTGCGATGGTGTCCGCGTCGATGTCCGCGTGGTGGGGCATCTGCTTGAAATCGTCCGTGACATTCAGTACTTCATGCAACACAAATTGCATATCGCGCAAGGGTGGGGTGTAGCTGGGCATGGTTTTTACTTTGGAGTGGCTGTGCCGCGTTTGGCGGCGGGTTTGGAAATCAGCGGCGTCTTGTGTGCGCCGTAGCGTTGCAAGATATTTTCAAAGCCTTGCGCGGTGCGCGTCAAAGAGTGAGATGAGCGCAAGAAACGCGCCTCATACTGCAGGGCCAAGATCAAGCCGTGCAACTCAAACACCATTTGCTGCGCATCCATGTCGGCAGCCAAATGCCCTGCCTCACGGGCTTGCACCACGGTGCGGTAGACGGCAGCCAACCAGGTGTTGACGGAGCTGACCAGCGCATCACGCACGGGGCCGGGGCGGTCATCAAATTCAGTGGCCCCGCTGATGTAGAGACAACCCGAATCAATTTCTGCCGACGTGCGTTGGGTCCAGTTGGCAAAGAGTTGGCGCAAGCGCGGTAAGCCGCGCGGCACCTGCAAGATGGGCAGAAACACTTCGGCCTCAAAGCGCGCGTGGTATTCGCGCACCACCGAGATTTGCAGCTCCTCGCGCGAGCCAAAGTGGGCAAACACACCCGACTTGCTCATGCGCGCCACCTCGGCCAGAGCGCCAATGCTCAAACCTTCCAAGCCAATTTGCGTGGCCAAGCCCAAGGCGGCGTCCACAATGGCGGCCTTGGTTTGCTGGCCTTTTTGCAAGGCTCTGTGTTCCGTGGCTGAGGTTTGAAGCGGAGCGGTCATGCGATTCCATAAAAAGAACGACCGTGCTATTTTGCATGGTTTTTCATCTTTAAACTGTGCCCATGCAAGCCACACGAATCCTCGCCATACGACATGGGGAAACCCCTTGGAATGTCGACACCCGCATTCAGGGCCAAATCGACATTGACCTCAATGACACGGGCAAATGGCAAGCCCAGCGCGTGGGCCACGCGTTGCGCGAAGAACCGATTGACGCCATCTACAGCAGTGATCTGGCCCGTGCTTTTGAAACCGCGCAGGCCATTGCACACAGCCATGCACGCGCTGCGCAGCTTGGCGTGGTGGCGCACACCGGCTTGCGTGAGCGTCACTTCGGCCACTTACAGGGCCAGACGTGGGCCGACATAGAAAGCGGTTGGCCTGATGACGCCAAACGCTGGCGTGGACGTGATCCGCATTGGTCACCCGTGGGAGGCGAATCACTCACTGTGCTGCGCGAACGCATTGCCACTTGCGTGGACGCATTGGCGAGTCAGCACCTCGGCGAGCAAATTGTGTTGGTGGCGCACGGTGGTGTGATGGATGCGCTGTACCGTTTGGCCACCCAACAAAGCCTCGATGCCCCGCGCACATGGCACTTGGGCAATGCCGCCATCAACCGCTTGCTGTGGACGCCTCAGGGCTTGAGCTTGGTGGGCTGGGGCGATGTGTCGCACTTGGAAGAAGCGGACGGCGCACCGCGCGACGAGACCACCACTTAAAACGCCGGCTTAGTCCGTGGCGACATCGTCAATCGCTTTGGGCGGTGTGACCCCCAAGTGGCGATAGGCCGCCAAGGTGGCCATGCGGCCACGCGGCGTGCGTTGCAAAAAGCCTTGCTGAATCAAATACGGCTCAATCACGTCTTCAATCGTGTCGCGCTCTTCGCCGATGCTCGCGGCAATGTTGTCCAAACCGACAGGCCCGCCGTCAAAGCGGTGAATCACCGCCTCTAACAACTTGCGGTCCATCAAATCAAAACCTTGCGGGTCCACATCCAGCATGGCGAGTGCGCGTTTGGCAATGTCTTCGGTGATACGGCCCGTGCCTTTCACATCGGCATAGTCGCGCACACGGCGGAGCAAGCGGTTGGCAATGCGCGGGGTGCCGCGTGAGCGACGCGCAATCTCAAAACCCCCTTCGACATCCATGGGGGTGTCGAGCAAACCGGCGCTGCGCACCACAATGCGTTGCAACTCCTCGGCGGTGTAAAACTCTAGGCGCGACACAATGCCAAACCGGTCACGCAGTGGGTTGGTCAACATGCCCGCGCGGGTGGTGGCGCCCACCAATGTGAAAGGCTGCAAGTCGAGTTTGATGCTGCGGGCGGCAGGGCCTTCGCCAATCATGATGTCGATTTGGTAGTCCTCGAGCGCGGGATACAAAATTTCTTCCACCACGGGCGAGAGGCGGTGAATCTCGTCGATGAACAGCACATCGTTTTTTTCTAGCCCCGTGAGTAAGGCTGCCAAATCTTTGGGCTTCTCCAGCACAGGGCCGCTGGTGGAACGCAGGTTCACACCCAGCTCTTGGGCAATGATGTGGCTCAAGGTGGTTTTGCCCAAACCGGGCGGGCCAAACAGCAGCACATGGTCGAGTGCTTCATTGCGCATCTTGGCTGCGCCAATGAAGATTTCAAGTTGCTCGCGCACCTTCATCTGACCCACATACTCTTGCAGCAGCTTGGGACGCAAGGCGCGTTCAATCGCTTCTTCGTTGGGCGACACGGGCGCGGCAGACACCATGCGCGAGGGCACAGGTGCGGGAGCGAAGTCGTCAGTCTGAATGCTCATGGTTTATTTGGCCAAGGCCTTCAACGCCAGCTTGATGCCGTCGCTCACCCCCACATCGGCGGGCAGGGCTTTGAGTGCGGCAGCGGCTTCTTTGTCGTTGTAGCCCAGCGCCAGCAAGGCTTGCAAGATGTCGCTTTGGTGGTCGGGCGTGGAAAACAAATGAGGCCCCAGATCGGCGCCCAGCTTGCCTTTGAGCTCCAAGAGCAAACGCTCAGCGGTTTTTTTGCCAATGCCCGGCACTTTGGTGAGGCGGCCCGCATCTTGGTCCGACACCGCACGCGCCAGTTCATCGGCACTCAAGCCACTCAAAATACCCAGCGCCATGCGTGGCCCCACGCCTGAAATTTTGATCAGCAAGCGAAACGTGGCGCGTTCCGAGGCGGTTCCAAAGCCAAACAAAATTTGGGCGTCTTCGCGCACCACAAAGTGGGTCAGCAAGGACACGCGCTCGCCGGTGGCGGGCAGGTTGTAAAACGTGCTCATGGGCACATCGACTTCGTAGCCCACGCCATTGCAATCCACCAGCACTTGGGGTGGGTTTTTCTCGCTGAGGATGCCGCTTAATTTGCCAATCACATCTTGCCTATCATTGGGGAACCTTTTGAGAGATTATCGACTTGATTCTTCGCCACACCTTCACCCCGCATAACAACACCCGTCTGTCGCATTTGTGCGGCCCTACCGACGAACACCTGCGCACCATCGAGTTGGCGCTGAACGTGAAAATTGCCCACCGCCACGAACAATTCAAAGTGGATGGCCACAAGGCCAAGGCCACCCGCGCCATGGAGGTGTTGCAAGCCTTGTATGAGCGCGCGGCCAAGGCCATTCCCCCAGAGCAGGTGCAACTCATGCTCGCGGGTGACAGCGCCATGGAAGATGGCGATGTGCCCACGCTGCAAACCCGCCGCACAGACCTGCGTGCACGCACGCCCACACAGGCGGCCTACCTCGACAACATTGCGGCCCACGACATCAGCTTTGGCATTGGCCCAGCGGGCACAGGCAAAACCTATTTGGCCGTCGCCTGCGCCGTGGACGCGCTGGAGCGCAGCGCGGTGCAACGCATCGTGTTGACGCGCCCAGCGGTAGAGGCGGGTGAAAAACTGGGCTTCTTGCCCGGTGACTTGGGCCAAAAAGTGGACCCGTATTTGCGCCCCTTGTACGACGCCTTGTATGACTTGATGGGCTATGACCGCGTACAAAAAGCGTTCGAGCGCAATGCGATTGAAATTGCGCCTCTGGCTTTCATGCGTGGCCGCACACTCAACAACGCCTTTGTCATCTTGGACGAGGCACAAAACACCACGCCCGAACAAATGAAAATGTTCCTCACCCGCATTGGCTTTGGTGCCAAAGCCGTGGTCACGGGTGATGTGAGTCAGATTGATTTACCCAAAGGGCAGCTCAGTGGCTTGATTGACGCCGAGCGCGTGTTAAAACGCGTCAAAGGCATTTCCGTCACCCGCTTCACCACCGCCGACGTGGTGCGCCACCCGCTGGTGGCACGCATTGTGGATGCGTATGACGCGCAACGAACGGCCACCACAGGTGCACCTTCACGCAAACAAGCTTAAACACATGGCCCTGCCCACCTTAGACCTCACCCTGCAATTTGGCGAACTGCCTGACGCCGCACACCACCGCGCCGCACTGCCCCGCGCCTTTGTGAACCGCTGCATCCGTCACGCCTTGGCCCATGACGCCGAGATGACGGTGCGCGTCGTCGATGCCGAAGAAGGCCAAGCTTTGAACAGCAGCTATCGCAAAAAGAATTACGCCACCAATGTGCTGACGTTTGACTATGCGCAAGCGCCGAGGGTGATGGCCGACCTCGTGCTGTGCGCCCCCGTGGTGGCAGCCGAGGCCAAAGCGCAAGGCAAGACCCTGCAAGCACATTACGCGCATTTGCTGATTCACGGCGCCTTGCACGCCCAAGGCTATGACCACGAAACCTCTCACGCGGACGCCATCGAGATGGAAACACTCGAGATGTTCATCATGGCCAGCCTCGGCCTGCCCTGCCCTTATTGATTCGGCGCACTGCACACGATGAATGCACCACTCTCCTCACCCCTGATTCGCCTTTTGTTTTGGACGGGCGTGTTGTCGCTGTTGTTGCGCACGTGGATTGGTGCGACCTTCCCCATCACGGGCGACGAAGCCTATTTCTATTGGTGGGGCGTCTACCCAGACTGGGGTTATTACGACCACCCACCAATGGCAGGCTGGGTGATTGCCGCCATGCTCAAGCTGTTTGGCGACAGCACGTTGGCCATGCGCATCCCAGCGTTGCTGCTGCCCACTGCCTTGGGCGCGGCCTTGTGGTGGGGCTTCTCAGGCATGGATCGGGAGAAAACGGCGTGGGCGATTGTGTTGTTCTGGCTCACACCGATCAACTGGCTCAATGCACTCATCACCACCGACACGCCTTTGATTTTTTGGTCCGCACTGTCGGTTTGCGCCTTGGCACGTGCCGAGCAACGCGCACAGCGGGATCGCGTGACTGACGGACTGCACGCCTTGAGCGGCTTATGTTTGGGCCTCGCGTTTTTATCGAAGTACTTTGCAGTGGTGCTTGGTTTGGCGTACTTGGTCTACTTCGTGGCGTTTCGACGTGAGCGCTGGATAGGCTTTGCGTTGCTGGTGCTGGCAGCCCTGCCGGGACCGCTGATCAATGTGTGGTGGAACATGGGCCACGGCTGGGCCAACATCATGTTCAACGTCTACAACCGCAACCAAGGCGAGGTGTTTGAGTGGAACAAGCCTGCGCTGTATTTGCTGACGTGGGTTTATCTGCTCACACCGGGGCTGGTGTGGTTGGGATGGAAACAGCGCCAAGCCATCGCCACAGGGGTTCGCCAAAACAAGCTGTTGGCCACGCTGATCGCCGTGCCTTTTGTCTTCTTTGCGCTCATCGCCATGAAGAAGGTGGTGGGCTTGCACTGGGTGCTGAACTTCTACCCTTTGTTTTTTGTACTGCTCGCATGGGCCCTGCCGACCACGCAACTCAAGCGTTGTGGTCTGTGGATGGGCCTGTTCTTGGGCGTGCATCTTGTGGCCTTGGCGGCGATGTACAGCACGCATCTCGCCGATTGGAAGGGCGTCAAAATTTATCCAGAGATCGTGCGCAGCTATCGCACGCAAGCGCTGTTGGCCCAAGTGCAAGCCCCAGACACGGTGTTGATGGCCACGTCCTACACGCCCGCCTCGATCTATGGCCAAACGCTCAAAACCTATGTGCCGGTGTTTGGCGCGGGCAGCTTCCACGCGCGTCAAGATGACTTGCTGGTGAACTTCGCGGACTTCGATGGCAAAACCATCCGCATCATTGGCTTTAGCCAACCAAACTTGGACGAGTACCGCGCCTACTTTGACAGCGTGTCACTGATCACGGTGTCGCAAGACGAGGTGCCGTTTTACGCGGTTGAGGGCAAAAACTTCAAATGGCGGGTCTACCGCGACACGGTGCTCAAAGACATCTTCCAACAACGTCACCAAATTCCGTCATGGCTGCCCATGACGGGGTGCCCGTTCTGTCAGCATTACTGCGGGCAGGTGCGCTGCGATAACGCCGCGCCATAAGTGCCATCCGAGCCACTCAACGGCCTGAAGCTTCTTCTAGCAAACGCACTTTCACCGTCTTGCCTTTGATGCGCCCCGCGCTCAAACGCTTGACGGCTTCGTGAGCAATGCTGCGCGCTACCGCCACGTAGGTGGAGAACTCGTTCACATTGATCTTGCCCACCTGCTCTTTGGCAAACCCCGCTTCGCCCGTGAGTGCGCCCAGCACATCGCCTGCGCGAATCTTCTCTTTGCGACCGCCCACAATTTGCAATGTCGCCATGGGCGGCTGCAAGAGCCCCCCTGCGGCGGGGGTGAGGCTGCTGAAGGGTGCCCATGTGGACTCGCGGTTTTGCAACTGTTCAATCTTGCCCACATTGCCCATCTCGTCCATGCTGACCAGCGACAAGGCCAAGCCTTCTGCATCGCCTCGGCCAGTGCGGCCAATGCGGTGGATGTGCACCTCGGGGTCTGGCGTCACGTCCACGTTGATGACGGCTTCTAAATTGGCCACGTCCAAACCACGCGCGGCCACATCGGTGGCCACCAGCACCGAGCAACTGCGGTTGGCAAACTGCACCAGCACTTGGTCACGCTCGCGTTGTTCGAGTTCGCCAAACAAAGCCAAGGCACTGAAGCCTTGGGCTTGTAGCACCGTCACCAAATCGCGGCACTGTTGCTTGGTGTTGCAAAACGCGAGTGTGGATTCGGGGCGAAAGTGGTTGAGCAGTTGCGACACCGCGTGGAGGCGTTCGTGGTTCGACACCTCATAAAACATCTGTTTGATTTTTTGCGCATCGTGTTGTGCTTGCACCTTGACGGTTTGCGGCTCACGCATGAACTGCGAGGCCAGCTTGGCAATGCCCTCGGGGTAGGTGGCCGAGAACAACAAGGTTTGTCGGTCTTTGGGGCATTGACGCGCCACCTTGGCGATGTCGTCGAAGAAGCCCATGTCCAACATGCGGTCGGCTTCATCCAACACCAACATCTTCAAACCTTGCAAGCTGAGTGAACCGCGCTCTAAGTGGTCCATGATGCGTCCGGGCGTCCCCACCACCACATGCGCACCGTGCGCCAGGCTCACAGTCTGCCCGCGCAAGGCCACGCCACCACACAGCGTGACAACTTTGATGTTGCCCACGGCGCGGGCCAAGCGACGAATCTCTTGTGTCACTTGGTCGGCCAATTCGCGTGTGGGGCATAGCACCATGGCTTGCGCGTCAAACTGAGTGGCGTCGAGCTGCTCCACCAAAGGAATGCCAAAGGCGGCTGTCTTGCCGCTGCCTGTGCTGGCTTGGGCGATCAAGTCACGTCCAGCCAAAGCAAGGGGCAAGCTCGCGGCTTGGATGGGGGTCATCTGGGTGTAGCCCAGCTGCGTCAAGTTATCTAAAGAAGAGGCCGCGAGGCTCAGGGAAGCAAAGGTCGTCGCGTTATTTTTTGAATCGGTCATGCACCGATTATCGTGATGGGAATGGTCACAGGGCCATCGTTGACCAAATGCACTTGCATGTCCGCGCCAAAGATGCCGGTTTGCACGTGCGGGTGCTGCGCTTTGGCTTGCGCGACAAACGCGTCATAAAGTGGCGGCCTTCCTCGGCGGGGGCCGCACTGGTGAAGCTGGGGCGCGTACCGCTGCGGGTGTCCGCTGCCAAGGTGAATTGGCTCACGACCAGCAAGCCGCCGTTCACATCGCTCACACTGCGGTTCATCTTGCCTGCCTCGTCGTAGAACACGCGCAGCTTCAAAATCTTGTCGAGCATTTTTTGGCCTACCGCTTCGGTGTCGCCCTTCTCGGCACACAGCAGCACCAGCAGGCCGTGTGCAATTTCACCGACGGTTTGGCCATCCACCACGACGCGGGCTTCACTCACACGTTGCAACAGCGCTTTCATGGGGTTGGCGTTGCCATTCGCAGGGGTCAGTGGGCGTCGAGTGGATCGTCGACATGCGCCTCCACATCGTTGGGCAGCAGCTGAATCGTGGCGCGCAAACCGGGCACCGCCTTCATCAAGGATTGCTCCACCGTGGCACGAAACATGGCAGCCCGACCGAGTGTCCACTCCGCAGGCATGTGCATGTGCAAATCGACAAAACGGCGCTGTCCTGCTTTGCGCGTGATGATGTGATCAAAGCGCACGATATGGGTGTGGTCTGCACCGGCTTCTTCGTGCGCCATCGACAAGTTGTGCAACACCGTGTGAATTTGCGCCTGCACCTCGGGCTCAACCGCTTCGTCCATCAAGCCTTGTGAAGCACTCCAAATCAAATGCCAGCCTTCTTTCAAGATATTCAAGGCCACTCCCATCGCCACTACCGCGTCCAACCACAACCAGCCGCTGTAGCTGACCAAGGCAATGCCCAGCACCACACCGACGGAGGTCCAGACATCGGTGACCAAGTGACGAGCGTCGGCCTCAAGCGCCACGGATCGGTGCGTTTTTGCCGCACGAAACATGACCCATGCCAACAAGCCATTCAACGCAGAACTGGCCACCGACAAAGCCAAACCAATGCCCACTTGTTCCAAAGGCTGCGGATCAAAGATGCGATGACCAGCCGCCCAAATAATGCCCAAGGCCGCCACCACGATGAGGATGCCTTCAAACCCAGAAGAAAAATACTCAGCCTTGTGATGCCCATAGGGATGGTCTTCGTCGGCAGGCATGGCCGCCACAGTGACCATCATCAAACCAAAGACGGCACTGGCCAAGTTGACCACCGACTCCATGGCGTCTGACAGCAACCCCACCGAGTCCGTGAGGTGCCATGCCAAGGTTTTGAGTGCAATCGTGATGCAGGCCACCACGACGGACGCCCCAAGCAGGCCTTTGGGCGAAAACCATCGTTCAAGCGTTTGGGTATTCATGCCAAGAGTCTCATGGAGTTAAGTTATGCCAATGTGACACGGGCAAATTTGCGTTTACCCACTTGCACCACAAACGTTCCCGCGTCGAGCTTCAAGCCCTTGTCGCTGACCACGCTGGAGTCCACGCGCACGCCACCGCCATCAATCAAACGGTTGGCTTCGCTGCTCGAAGGTGCCAACCCTGCGGCCTTGAGCAAGGCCGCAATGCCCATCGGTGCGCCATTGAGTGAGACCTCGGGAATGTCATCGGGCACGCCGCCTTTGCTGCGGTTGATGAAGTCTTGTTCCGCTGCCTCAGCAGCAGCCGCACCGTGGAAACGCGCCGTGATTTCTTTGGCCAAAGCGACTTTGGCGTCTTTGGGATTGCGCCCCCCTTCGATTTCTTTTTTGAGCGCATCGATCTCGGCCATCGACTTGAACGAGAGCAAGGTGTACCAGCGCCACATGAGCACGTCGGAGATGGACAGCACTTTGGCAAACATGGTGTTGGGCGCTTCGCTGATGCCGATGTAGTTGTTCTTGGACTTGGACATTTTCTCCACGCCGTCCAACCCTTCGAGCAGCGGCATGGTCAAGATGCACTGGGCCTCTTGGCCGTATTCAGCTTGCAAGTGGCGGCCCATGAGCAAGTTGAATTTTTGGTCGGTGCCACCCAGCTCCAAATCTGATTTCAAAGCCACCGAGTCATAGCCTTGCATGAGTGGGTACAAAAACTCATGCACGCTGATGGGCGTGTTGGCATGGAAACGGTCATGGAAGTCATTGCGCTCCATCATGCGGGCCACGGTGTACTTCGACGCCAACTGAATCATGCCCATCGAGCCCAGCGGGACACACCACTCGCTGTTGTAACGAATTTCGGTTTTGCTGGGGTCGAGCACCAAGGAGGCTTGCTTGTAATAGGTTTCAGCGTTGACCTTGATTTGCTCAGGCGTGAGGGGTGGGCGTGTGCTGTTGCGACCGGAGGGGTCACCGATCAAACTGGTGAAGTCGCCGATCAAGAAAATCACCTGATGCCCCAAATCCTGCAACTGGCGCATTTTGTTGAGCACCACGGTGTGGCCGATGTGGATGTCGGGGGCCGTGGGGTCAAGGCCTAATTTGATGCGCATGGGCTGGCCTGTGGCTTCGGAGCGCGCGAGCTTTTTCAACCATGCGTCTTCTGGAATCAGTTCTTCACAGCCGCGTTGGGTGACAGCCAAGGCTTCGAGGACACGGTCGGTGACGGGGTGGTTTTGTAAAGATGCTTGATTCATAAGGATTTTTACCGCGGGAGGTATACTCCACGGCTTGGTGTTTGTGCCTGATTTTAGAGGCCCAAACCTTGAGGACTTGGGTTTTAAGCCCGCCTTCAACCTACTGCCGAAGAAATACCTTGCAGCCAATCTTTTTTTTGTGGGTCTCGCGCCTGCAAAACAGACTTCACACACAACACCGCCGCTTTTTGCTGGGCGTTGCTGTGGTTTTGTCGGTTGTCGGTGGCGGCGCATTTGCGGTCGCCAATTTGGACGATGGTGCCGCCAAGCTTCCCTTGCATCAAGTGGTGGAAAGCATCGACACCGTTGCACTGCCTGGTTTGCGGACCGACAACAACGCCCGGCCCAGCTCTTTGCAATTGTTTCGCGCCGATCTCACGCGCTCTAGCGATACCGCGGACAGTCTGCTCTTGCGCTTAGGCGTGAGCGACCCCGAAGCAGCCGCCTTTTTGCGCGACGCCCGCACAGCGCGCCAACAGCTGATTGGCCGCGCAGGCCGCATGGTGAGCGTGGAAGGCGATGCCGACCACCGCCTCACACGCTTGACCGCACGGTGGGCCAATGACGACGGCGCACAGTTCACCCGCTGGGTGATGGAACGCACCACGGATGGCTTTGTCGCGCATCAAGAGACAGCCAACCTCACGGTGAGCAGTCGCATGGGCAACGGGATGATTCAAACTTCTTTGTTTGCGGCCACCGATGAGGCCAACATGCCTGACAGCGTGGCCAGCCAATTGGCCGACATCTTTGCTGGCGACATCGACTTTCACCGCGCACTGCGCAAAGGCGACCGCTTTGCTGTCGTCTACGAAGCCTTGGAAGCCGATGGTGAAACACTGCGCACAGGCCGCGTGCTGTCTGCTGAGTTTGTGAACAACGGGAAAACACACCAAGCGTTTTGGTTCAAAGAGGCGGGAGCCAAAGAAGGTGGGTATTTCAACGCGGATGGCATCAGCCTGCGCCGTGCTTACTTGGCCTCTCCGCTGGCTTTCTCGCGCATGACCAGCGGCTTCAAAATGCGCTTCCATCCCATCTTGCAAACTTGGCGGGCCCACCTCGGTGTGGACTATGCGGCCCCCACAGGGACCCCCGTGCGCAGCGTGGGCCAAGGGATTGTGGATGTGGCCGGCACACAAGGCGGGTTTGGCAATGTGGTGATGGTCAAACACGCCAATGGTCACACCACGGTCTACGCGCATTTGAGCCGCATCAACGTCACGCGTGGCCAGTCGGTGACGCAAGGCCAAACACTGGGCTTGGTGGGTTCCACGGGATGGGCCACTGGCCCGCATTTGCATTTTGAATTTCGCGTGAATGGTCAACACAAAGACCCGCTCACCATGGCGCGGCAAAGCATCGCGGTGGAAGTGTCTGCCGCCGCACGTGAGCAGTTCAAGCGTTATGCAGCCATTGCCAAGGTCGACTTGGCTGCTGCCGCCAGCGCTCAAGTCAGCCGCGCAGAATAAATGTCAGGCTCTGCGGCATTGCCTCAGCTTTTCATCGGGTTGATGTCGGGCACCTCGCTCGACGGCGTGGATGGCGTGTTGGCCGATTTCAGCGGCCCGCAGCCTCGTGTGCTGGCGCATCACGCCATGCCCTTCCCCCCCGCGCTCAAGCACGAGCTACTGGCGCTCAACACCGCCTCTGACAACGAGCTGCACCGCGCAGCACTGGCCGCCAACGGCTTGGTCCGCGTTTATGCACGCACCGTGCACGCCCTGCTCGCGAACACCCAAACAGAACCCCGTGATGTGCGTGCCATCGGCGCACACGGGCAAACCGTGCGTCACCAACCGGGTGCCTTTGATGGCACGGGCTATACGCTGCAACTCAACAACCCCGCCTTGCTCGCAGAGTTGACAGGCATGGATGTGGTGGCCGACTTCCGCAGCCGCGATGTCGCCGCTGCCGGCCAAGGTGCCCCTTTGGTGCCTGTATTTCACCAAGGCATCTTTGGCCAAGTCGACAACACAGTGGGCGTGCTCAACATTGGCGGCATTGCCAACCTCAGTGTGCTGCATGCCAACGGTGAGGTGTTGGGCTTTGATTGCGGCCCCGGCAATGCGCTGCTCGACCATTGGTGCCAGCAGCACACGGGCGAGGCCTTTGACCACAACGGCACATGGGGCGCCAGCGGCTCTGTCATCGAGCCCTTGTTACACGCCTTGCTGACTGAACCCTACCTGCAACAAGTGCCACCCAAAAGCACGGGGCGCGATTTGTTTCACCCCACATGGTTGGCGCAACAACTCAACGGTTTTGCCAACGTTGCGGCCGCTGATGTGCAAGCCACGCTGACTGAGTTCACCGCGCGCGCATGCCTGAACGATGTGTTGCGCCACGCACCAGAAGCCAAAGAACTCATCGTGTGTGGTGGCGGCGCGTTGAATGGGCTGTTGATGTCACGCCTGCAAGCAGGCCTGCCCCATGTGCGCGTGCTGTCGTCTGCGGAGCGTGGCATGCCACCGTTGCAAGTCGAGGCCGCCGCCTTTGCGTGGTTGGCACGACAAACTGTGCTGGGCTTGCCTGGCAACCTACCCAAAGTAACGGGCGCTCAAGGCGCCCGCATATTGGGTGGAATTTTTAAAGCCTAATTAGGCTGAGAACGACGAGCCGCAGCCGCAAGTAGATGTGGCGTTCGGGTTCTTGATGACGAACTGCGCGCCTTGCAAGTCTTCTTTGTAGTCAATCTCTGCGCCCACCAAGTATTGGTAGCTCATGGCATCGACCAACAAAGACACGCCGTTTTTCTGAATGGTGGTGTCGTCTTCGTTCACGATTTCGTCAAACGTGAAACCGTATTGAAAGCCTGAGCATCCGCCACCTTGCACAAACACGCGCAATTTCAACTCAGGGTTGCCTTCTTCCGCGATCAAGTCCGCCACCTTTGCTGCAGCACTGTCGGTGAAGACAAAGGGGGATGGCATTTCGGTTTGGATGTTTTCTGCAACTGCACTCATGGGGAAACTCCTGAATCAATGCTTAAAAGTATATCGCTTTACTCGGGTATAGCGCTGCGCAAGACCTGAGAAACGCTGTTGCCGATGTGGGCATTCGCGTAGGCAACAAAAAAGCCGCAAGGGCGAACCCATGCGGCTTTTGGCAAAACAGAAAGCGGATTAACGCTTGCTGAACTGCTTGCGACGACGCGCAGAGTGCAAGCCGACCTTTTTACGTTCGACTTCACGCGCATCACGCGTCACGTAACCGGCTTGTGACAGGACGGGCTTCAACGCTGCGTCGTAGTCAATCAAAGCGCGGGTAATGCCGTGGCGCACTGCACCTGCTTGGCCAGACTCACCACCGCCGTGCACGTTGACTTGGATGTCAAAGGCTTCGCCGTTGTTGGTCAGCATCAAAGGTTGCTTCGAAATCATGATCGAGGTTTGACGGCCGAAGTATGCGGCGATGTCTTTCCCGTTGATCGTGATTTTGCCGGAGCCTTTTTTCAGAAACACGCGAGCGACGCTTGATTTGCGACGGCCGGTGCCGTTGTTCCATTCACCAATCATTTCGGCTCCTTAGATGTCCAGCACTTTAGGCTGTTGTGCGGTGTGTGGGTGCTCTGCACCGCCATACACCTTGAGCTTTTTGATCATGGCGTAACCGAGTGGGCCTTTGGGCAACATGCCCTTGACAGCCTTCTCAATCGCGCGGCCAGGGTGCTTGGCTTGCAGATCGCGGAAATTTGTTGCAGTGATACCGCCGGGATAGCCCGAGTGACGGTAGTACACCTTGTCCAAAGATTTGGTCCCTGTGACCTTGATCTTGGAAGCGTTGATGATGACGATGAAGTCACCTGTATCGACGTGGGGTGTGTAAATGGCTTTGTGTTTGCCGCGCAAACGGAGAGCAACTTCGCTGGCTACTCGTCCGAGCACCTTATCGGTGGCGTCAATCACAAACCACTCATGCACCACGTCAGCGGGTTTTGCGCTGAATGTAGACATAGTTAAATCCTAAAAGGAGAGTTGGTTTGTAGGGTCCTTTTCCACGGTCGGCGTTCTTCTGTTGAGAACCTCTTAGGTGGGATGTGCCCTCTTTCGAAAGCCTCTGCCGCGGGACCACTCAAACGCTGCAGAGCCAAAGATTATAAGCAAAATCAAGCGCTTAGCGCAAATTTCGCCCAAACAAGGTGATTTGGCGGGTTACCATCCCCGTTATGTTCAGTTATCGCCACGCTTTTCACGCCGGAAACCACGCCGACGTCCTCAAACACCTTACTTTGATCGCCACTTTGAAGCATTTGATGCACAAAGACGCGGGCATTCAGTTTGTGGACACCCATGCGGGTGCGGGCCTGTACCGCTTGGACGGCGACTATGCGGAAAAAAGTGGCGAAGCCGCCGAGGGCGTTTTGAAGGTACTCAACCTCAAAGGCCCTGCGGCCCTGACCGACTATTTAGACATGGTGGCCAGCTTCAACGCCAAGGGCAGCCACAAAATTTACCCCGGCTCCCCCTTCATCATCCACAAGTTGCTGCGCCACGAAGCGCGTGACCGCCTCAAGCTGTTTGAGTTGCACCCCACCGACCACAAGTCGCTCACAGGCAATGTGCAACAACTCGAAGCGGGGCGCACCGTCAGCGTGGCGCGTGCGGACGGCTTTGAGTCGCTCAAAGCCTTGCTGCCGCCGCCTTTGTCGAGCACGGGCTCACGCCGCACCTGCGTGCTGATTGACCCCAGCTATGAAATCAAGAACGACTACTACCGCGTGATTGATTGCATCCAAGACAGCTTGAAGCGTTTTGCCACTGGCACCTACATCGTGTGGTACCCCATCATTCCTCGCCCTGAAGCGCACGATTTGCCACGCAAACTCAAAGGCTTGTGCAGCCAAGCCAAAAAACCATGGCTGCACGCCACCTTGGCGATTGGCCGTGAAACTGGCAGCAAAGATGCGGGCCTCAGCGCCAGCGGCATGTTCATCGTCAACCCACCGTTCACCCTCAAGCCTTTGCTCAACGAAGCCCTGCCCGTGCTGGAAGAAACCTTGGCACGCGGCCCCGGTCGCGGTTGGGTGGTGGAGTCGGGCGGTTAAGCGGCCAAGCCAAGGTCTTTGCAAATCGCCAAAGTCGTCGCGCTTTGGTTCATGCTGTAAAAGTGCAGCCCGGGCGCGCCACCGGCACGCAACTGCTCACACAAGTCGGTCACCACTTCCAAGCCAAAGGCTTTGATCGAAGCCACATCATCGCCATACCCTTGCAAGCGCAAACGAATCCAACGGGGGATCTCTGCACCACAGGCATCCGAAAAACGCAGCAACTGCGCCGAGCTGCTGATTGGCATGATGCCGGGGATGATGGGAATCTCCACCCCCAATTTGTCTGCGTCTTCTACAAAGCGGAAATACGCATCGCTGTTGTAAAAATATTGGGTAATGGCCGAATCAGCACCCGCCTTCACCTTGGTGGCAAAGGCTTGCAAGTCGGCTTCTGCCGATTTGGCTTGTGGGTGAATCTCAGGGTAGGCCGCCACCTCGATGCCAAAGTCGTCACCCGTTTCTGCACGAATGAAGGCCACCAAATCGCTGGCGTAATGAAACTCGCCACCGGCACCGTAACCGCTGGGCAAGTCACCGCGCAAAGCCACCAAACGCTTCACACCCATGGCTTTGAATTCCGCCAGTTGTTGGCGCACGCTGTCACGCGTGGCGCCAATGCAAGAAAAGTGCGATGCGGCAGCCATGCCTTCGCTCAAAATTTCTTTCAACGTAGAAATCGTGCCCGCTTGGGTCGAGCCCCCCGCGCCATAGGTGACGGAACAAAACTGCGGCTTGAGTGGGTAAAGCGCTTGGCGAACCGCGCGCAACTTTTCGGCACCCTCTGGGGTTTTGGGTGGGAAAAACTCAATGCTCAAGCTGTTGTTCGCTGTCATATCCATCTCACGTGTTGGCGCGTCACGCACGACGCGCACCGATCCAAAATTCTTGGTTGCCATCGCCACCGGCAATGGCGCTGGGCCAATAACCCAGCACATTTAAATTCAAGGCAACACAGGCTTGTCGCAAACGCGCTTCCACCTGCACATAGCTGGCGGGGTCTTTGACCAAGCCGCCTTTGCCAATGTCGCTGGGCTGCAGTTCAAACTGCGGCTTGACCAACATCAGCAGCGCCCCGCCCTGTTTCAACACAGGCAGCAACGCGGGCAATACCAAGGTGAGCGAAATGAAAGACAAGTCACCCACCACCAAATCAAATCCGAGGTGCGCCTCTGGCACACGCGCATCATTGGCTTGCAACTCACGGGCATTGATGCGCTCCACACACACCACACGCGCGTCGTCGCGCAAACGGGGATGCAATTGACCATGCCCCACATCCAAACCCACCACCTGCGCAGCACCTTGCTGCAACAAACAATCGGTGAAGCCACCGGTGCTTTGCCCCACATCGAGGCAGCGCAAACCTTGGGCCGACAGGCCGCTGCTGAGCAGCGCGCCTTCTAGCTTCAAACCACCGCGCGACACGTAGCGTGCCTCGGCGGTATCTAGCAAACGCAACTCACACGGCAGGGGCAACTCGTCACCATTCTTGGCCACGCGTTGCCATGGCTTGGTGCCCAAGCGCCACTCCACGCCTGAGGTAATCAGCCGCTGCGCTTGAGAGCGCGAAGCGGCTAACCCACGGTCGAGGAGCAGCTGATCAGCACGCATCCGTGAAGTGCGAGAGGGCTTAGTAGCGGTAGGTGTCGGCTTTGTAAGGACCGTTCTTAGACACGCCGATGTAAGCCGCTTGCTCGTCGGTCAATTCGGTCAGCTGAGCGCCGACCTTCTTGAGGTGCAAACGTGCCACTTTCTCGTCGAGGTGCTTAGGCAACACATAAACCTTGCCCGACTCGTATTGGTCTTGCTTGGTGAACAACTCGATCTGAGCGATCGTTTGGTTCGCAAAGCTAGAGCTCATCACAAAGCTGGGGTGGCCAGTGGCGCAACCCAAGTTCACCAAACGGCCTTTGGCCAACAAGGTGATCTTTTTGCCATCAGGGAAGATGACGTGGTCGACTTGAGGCTTGATCTCGTCCCACTTGCACTTCTCCAACGAAGCCACATCGATTTCGTTGTCGAAGTGACCGATGTTGCAAACAATGGCCTCGTCTTTCATGGCGGCCATGTGCTCGTAGCGGATCACGTTCTTGTTGCCGGTGGCCGACACGAAGATGTCGCACTTGTCGGCGGCGTATTCCATGGTGACCACTTTGTAGCCTTCCATGGCCGCTTGCAAAGCGTTGATCGGGTCAATCTCAGTCACCCACACTTGAGCGCTCAGAGCGCGCAAGGCTTGTGCAGAACCCTTGCCCACGTCGCCGTAGCCAGCCACGCAAGCCACTTTGCCAGCGATCATCACGTCGGTGGCGCGCTTGATGGAGTCCACCAAAGATTCGCGGCAGCCGTACAGGTTGTCAAACTTGCTCTTGGTCACCGAGTCGTTCACGTTGATGGCACGGAACATCAGGCTGCCCTTGGCGGCCATTTCGTTCAAGCGCAACACGCCCGTGGTGGTCTCTTCGGTCACGCCGATGATGTGCGCACCTTTGCGGCTGTACCACGTCGGGTCCACGGCCAGCTTGGCTTTGATGGCGTTGAACAAACAGGTTTCTTCTTCGCTGGTGGGGTTGGCAATCAACGAAGCATCGGTTTCAGCGCGCTTGCCCAAGTGCATGAGCAAGGTGGCGTCGCCGCCGTCGTCCAAGATCATGTTGGGGCCTTCGCCTTCGGTGCCCTTGGCGCCGAATTCAAAAATACGGTGGGTGTAGTCCCAGTACTCAGCCAAGGTTTCGCCTTTGGTGGCAAACACGGGAATCCCTGCGGCGGCAATCGCTGCGGCGGCGTGGTCTTGGGTCGAGAAAATGTTGCAAGAAGCCCAACGCACGTCAGCGCCCAAAGACTTCAAGGTTTCGATCAACACAGCCGTTTGAATGGTCATGTGCAAAGAACCCGTCACGCGAGCGCCTTTGAGCGGTTGCGCTTTGGCGAATTCTTCGCGGATGGCCATCAAGCCGGGCATTTCGGTTTCGGCGATTTTGATTTCTTTACGACCCCAATCGGCCAAAGACATGTCGGCCACGATGTAATCGGCGGCGACGTTGGTTTTGAGAACAGCGTTCATGTGTGAGACTCCAAAAGTTGGCAAAGCCACTGGCAACGCGCGGTCGGCGTCTGGGAGTCTGAAGGAATCTTCGAAGCACTCACCGCACGTTGTCTAGTGGGTGAGCGCGGTTGGAAACGTAGAGCCTGAAGCAGGCCCGGTGTCCGAGCCTCACCTGTGACAGGTTGCAGCGCTCCTCGGAAGCCCAAAGTTTAGCCGATTCCCGAGATGGTGGTTTGGCACACGGTCAGCCATTAATATCGCGGCATGACCATGAATGTCAACCGACGCATCCACATCCTCATCAAGCGACGACTGCCCTCGCATTTGCGCGCCACGCCTAATATTTTCTTTTTCTCGTTTTCGGTGTCTGCGCTCTTGGGCATCATCCCGATTTCCCTTTGGTTTTTCTGGGTTGGCAATCAGCTTGGCGCCTTGTCCACCTTGCTGGCCTCCTGCTTGATTGCAGTCGGCTTAGGTCTATGGCGCTCAGGCACGCCGATCATTGGGTGTGTCAGTCTATACCAGTTCTCGCTTTTGGGCGTCGTGCTGTTCAACGCGGCCATCACCGGTGGTGTGACCTCTCCGGCGTTGGTGTGGCTGGCCATCGTGCCACTGATGCCCTTGTTCACCGCCACAAGAAAATGGGCCACGGCATGGATGGGCATCTCGTTTCTCAGCGTTTTGACCATGTATTACGCCCAGTCACGCGGACTTTGGGTCAGCGTGAACATCATGTCTTTGCCCAACGGCACGGGCACGCAAGGCGAAAGCTCTTTAGAGAGCATGATCTTTGGCACCACCATGTTCTCCATGATGCTGGTGACGCAAATGATCTTGGTGCAAACCTACGACACCGCCAACGAACACCATTTGCGACGCTTGGAGCGCACCAACCAACGCTTGCAAACGCTGTCGTACAACCTCACCCTGGCCAACACACACAAGGACAGCTTTCTAGCCATGGTGAGCCACGAAATGCGCACACCACTCAATGCAGTGATGGGCTATTTGGGCTTGTTGTCGACCGACACGCAGGTCACCGATCAGAGCCAGGCCTATGTCCAAGGCGCGCGCAACTCTGCATCGCACCTCGTCACCGTCATCAACGACTTGCTGGACTTTTCACAAATCCAACAAGGCAAACTGATTCTGAGCAAGCAAGCCGTCAATCTGCGCGACCTACTCACCAGCACGCATCAAACACTTGCCCCCAAAGCCGCAGACAGTGGCTTGTCCTACCAACTGACACTCGACCCCTCACTGCCCGCATGGGCGTGGATGGACCCACACCGTCTGGCACAAATCATTCTGAACTTGCTGGGTAACGCCTTGAAGTTCACCAAGCAAGGCCATGTGCACATGCACGCCACCTTTGAAACAGATCACATCAAAGACCAGCATGGCACCTTGATCATCAGCGTTGAAGACACCGGCAAAGGCATTCCCACGCCTTACCTCGAAGCCATCTTCGAACCCTTTGTACAAATCAAGGCGGACGATGACAAACACTCGGACAACGCCTTGAACGGCAATGGCTTGGGCCTGGCCATCACGCGCAGTTTGGCCAAAAGCTACAAAGGCGATATTCAGGTGCAAAGCACCGTAGGCCAAGGCAGTCGCTTCACCGTGCGATTGCCCATGGACGTGGCGCAACCTCCCTTGGCTCGTCGCAACGCCGATGTGTTGACGTCACCCCTCCCGTTTCACATCTTGGTGGTGGATGACCATGCCACCAACCGCTTGGTGGTCAGCGCCACCCTGATGCGCAGCTTGCCCAATGCACAGATTGAACAAGCCGCCAACGGCACGCAAGCCTTGGAAAAAATGCGTGCGACCCACTACGACTTGGTGCTGATGGACTTGATCATGCCCGACATCTCTGGGATCGACGTGGTGCGACACATTCGACAAGAGAACAAGCCGCCCTTTGCCAACGTGCCTGTGGTTGCCCTGACCGCCAACGTGGCGGCGGACGCCGTGAAAGAGTGCTTGGAGGCGGGCATTTGCGCCGTTCTCCCCAAGCCCTTTGACCGAGAAGCACTGATCCACGCCGTGATCCAACACGCCTTGACCAGCCCCGCACCATAGCGGGCGCTATGATTCCGCCCTTTGACCTGCCGTGCCTTCGCGCACCACGCCATGAGCTCTTTCCTGAACGAAGTGCGCCGCCGCCGCACCTTTGCCATCATCTCCCACCCCGACGCGGGTAAAACCACGCTCACCGAAAAGCTGTTGCTGTTCTCGGGCGCGATCCAAATCGCGGGCGCCGTCAAAGGTCGCAAAGCCAGCCGTCACGCCACCAGCGATTGGATGGAGATTGAAAAGCAACGCGGCATTTCGGTGGCCTCGTCGGTCATGCAGATGCTCTACCGCGAGCACGTCATCAACCTGCTCGACACCCCCGGCCACAAAGACTTCTCTGAAGACACCTACCGCGTGCTCACCGCTGTGGACTCGGCCCTCATGGTGATTGACGCCGCCAACGGCGTGGAAGCGCAAACCCGCCGACTGATTGAAGTCTGCCGTCAACGTGACACCCCCATCATCACCTTCGTCAACAAAATGGACCGCGAAGTGCGCGACCCCTTGGACATCTTGGACGAAGTGGAACGCGAACTCGGCATGCCTTGCGTCCCCATGACGTGGCCCGTGGGTCAAGGCAAACTGTTTGGCGGCATCATCAACTTGCGCACCCAAGCCATGACCGTGTTTGACTCGGGCTCCGAGCGCTTGCCGCAAGACTTTGAAACCCACCCCCTCACCGAACAAGCCAAACTGGCCGAACGCTTCGGCTTGGAATGGGCCACTGCGATGGAAAGCATGGAGCTGGCCACCGGCGCCTCGCCCAAGTTTGACAAAGAAGCTTTCTTGGCGGGCAAACAAACCCCCGTCTTCTTTGGCTCGGGCGTGAACAACTTTGGTGTGATGGAAGTGCTCGACGCCTTGGTCGACCTCGCCCCCTCGCCGCGCCCGCGCTTGAGCCACTTGGTGGTCAACAAACAACTGCAAGAAAAAACCATTCAGCCCGAAGACGAAGGCTTTGCTGGCGTGGTGTTCAAGGTGCAAGCCAATATGGATGCCAACCACCGCGACCGCATTGCCTTTGTGCGCGTGGCCTCGGGCAAGTTCACACCGGGCATGAAGCTGAAGGTACAACGCACCGCCAAAGAGCTGCGCCCCACCAGCGTGGTGACCTTCATGTCGCAGCGCCGCGAGGCCGTGGAAGAAGCTTATGCGGGCGACATCATTGGCTTCACCACCCACGGTGGCGTGCAGCTGGGCGACACCATCACCGACGGCGCCGCCCTGCAATTCACGGGCTTGCCCTTCTTCGCGCCTGAGTTGTTCATGACGGTGATTTTGAAAAACCCCTTGCGTACCAAGCAACTCCAACAAGGCTTGGACCAACTGGGTGAAGAAGGCGCGATTCAAGTGTTCAAACCCGAAGCGGGTGGCGCCATGCTGCTGGGCGCCGTGGGCCAACTGCAATTTGAAGTGGTGCAACACCGCTTGAAAGCCGAATACGACTGCGACGTGAAACTCGAGAGCTGCCAATACACAGGCGCACGCTGGATCACGGCGGACACACCGGCGGAGCTGCGCGAGTTCACCTACGCGTACCCACAGCGCATGGCCTTGGATGCGGCCAACACCTTGGCCTATTTGTGCACCTCGCCTTATGACGTGCGCTTGGCGCAGGAGCGGTTTCCGAAGATTCATTTCCACCCGCTGCGCGAGCATGCGGGCTTGGCGTTGTCAACAGCGGGGTGAGTGCTTGGTCACTGCATGCGGTCTCTGCGTGCCAAAGTGGGAAACAGCTTGAGCCAAGCAACTGCGACGATGACGGTGCCGACACCGCCACTGATGACCGACACCATAGGCCCCCACAGGGCGGCCACGGCGCCCGACTCAAACTCGCCCAACTGGTTGGATGCGCCGATGAAGATTGAGTTCACCGCAGCCACACGCCCGCGAATTTCATCGGGCGTTTGAATCTGCGTCAAGGTCAAGCGTGTGACCACGCTGATGTTGTCGGCAGCCCCCGTCACTGCCAAGGCCAGCAAAGACAAGCCAAAGTGATGCGACAGGCCAAACACAATCGTGGCGCCACCAAACACCGCCACGGCCGCTAACAGGATGTAGCCAACATGGCGGTACAAAGGCCAACGCAACATCACGAAGGACATCAGCAACGCGCCTGCCGCAGGGGCCGCACGCAACAAGCCCAAACCCTCGGGTCCGGTGTGCAACACATCGCGCGCATAGATGGGCAACAAGGCCGTGGCACCACCCAGCAAGACAGCGAACAAATCCAACGAGGTGGCACCCAACAAAATCTTGTTTCGCCAAACAAAGGACACGCCCGCCATGGCCGAGGACCAAGACACAGCGTCATGCCGAACACGATGGACATAACGCACCGTCAAGGTCAATGCGCTCGACAGCAACATCATGACCACACACGCGGCATACACCGTCAGCGCACCTTGCGCATAAAGCAAGCCCCCCAATGCGGGTCCGCCAATGGTGGCCGCTTGCAATGCGCTGGAGCTCAAGGCAATGGCACGCTGCAAAACACTCGAAGGCACCAACATCGGCGTGAGGGCTTGTTGCGCAGGCATTTGAAACGCACGTGTCCCGCCCAGCACGATCGACAGCATCAAAATCAAATCCCGACTGACAAACGCCCCCATCGTGGCCCACACCAACAGCATCGAAACACTGGCCTGAATCGCCACACACGCGGCGAACAAACGACCACGGTGCACGCGGTCTGCAACATGTCCAGCAGGCAACGTCAGCAACAAGGCGGGGACGAACTGGAACAAACCCACCAAACCCAAATCCCAAGCGCTGCCCGTGAGGTCGTACATATGCCAAGCTACCGCGACCATCAACATTTGATTGGCCGTGATCACCAGAAAACGCGCGCCCATGAAACGCACGAAGCTGCGATGTGTGAGTAGATTTTTCAGTGTGGCCATCGTTATGCCCGCGCCAACACCGGCTTCAAGGCCACACCCGTGTGCGTCCCCAACGCCACCACGGCCTCGGGCGTGTCCGCCGCCACGATCAAACCACCGCCGTTGCCGCCTTCGGGGCCGAGGTCGATGATCCAGTCGGCTTCGGCAATCACATCGAGGTCGTGCTCAATCACCACCACACTGTGACCACCATCCACCAAACGGTGCAGCACGCGAATGAGTTTGTCCACGTCGGCCATGTGCAGGCCCACGGTGGGCTCGTCCAACACATAGAGCGTGTGGGGTGCTTTGTTGCCGCGTCGCGTCACGTCGTCGCGCACTTTGCTCAGCTCCGTCACCAGCTTGATGCGTTGCGCCTCGCCACCACTGAGGGTGGGTGACGGCTGGCCCAAGGTGAGATAGCCCAAGCCCACGTCTTTGAGCAGTTGCAAAGGGTGAGCAATGTTGGGCATGGTGGCGAAGAAGTCCACCGCCTCATCCACTTCCATTTGCAACACATCGCCAATGCTTTTGCCGCGCCAGCTCACCGCCAAAGTTTCGGGGTTGAAGCGTGCGCCACGGCAGGTTTCGCACGGCACTTTCACGTCGGGCAAAAAGCTCATTTCAATCGTGCGCAGGCCTTGGCCTTCGCAAGTGTGGCAGCGGCCCTCGCCCGTGTTGAAGCTGAAGCGCCCTGCGCCATAGCCACGCGCTTTGGCTTCCAGCGTTTCAGCAAACAGTTTGCGAATCGTGTCCCAAAAACCGATGTAGGTGGCGGGGCAGCTGCGTGGGGTTTTGCCAATCGGGGTTTGGTCCACTTCCAACACGCGGTCGATCATTTGATAACCGTCCAAGCCCGTGCAACCCACCCACGCTGGATGTTTGCCCTCCTCATCCAACTTGCGCCCTGCTTGCGTCGAACGCTGCGCCACCGCAGCCGCCACGTTGTGCAGCAACACATCGCGTGCGAGTGTGGATTTGCCCGAGCCCGACACCCCCGTCACAGCCACCAATCGCT
The DNA here is from genome assembly GCA_903886485.1 of uncultured Burkholderiales bacterium. Lineage (GTDB taxonomy): Bacteria > Pseudomonadota > Gammaproteobacteria > Burkholderiales > Burkholderiaceae_C > Limnohabitans. Next base: position 39,250 of record CAISMH010000017.1, on the reverse strand, counting down.
TGAGTGGAATGTCCACACTCACATCATTGAGGTTGTGCAGTGAGGCGCCTTCGAGTGACAGCCAGTTGAGTTCCGCATCTGCCACGGCGCGCCGCGCTTGCAAGGGGTGGCGCATCGCGTGCAACAAGTAGCGCCCCGTCTGAGACTCACTCTGCGAGGTGATGTCTTTCACCGAACCTTCGCCCATCAGCCGCCCGCCGCGCTTACCCGCACTAGGCCCAATGTCAATGATGTGGTCGGCACGGCGAATCGTGTCTTCGTCGTGCTCCACCACCACCAAGGTGTTGCCCTTGTCACTCAGCAAGTGCAAGGCGTTCAACAAAATTTGGTTGTCTCGCGCATGCAAGCCAATGGTGGGCTCGTCCAACACATAGCACACGCCTTGCAAGTTGCTGCCCAGTTGCGCGGCCAAGCGAATGCGTTGCGCTTCGCCACCGCTGAGGGTGGGCGCGCCACGGTCGAGGGTGAGGTAATTCAAACCCACTTGCTCCAAGAACTCCAAGCGGCTCTTGATTTCTGGCAACAGGTCGCGTGCAATGTCGGCGTCGCGGCCGCTCAGGGTGAGCTTCTCGACCCACTGGCGAATCTCGGTCACGCTCAGGCGCGCCATGTCGGTGATGCCCACGCCCGCAAACTTCACCGCACGTGCGGTGGCATTGAGGCGTGTGCCCTCGCAGCTGGGGCAAGCCACGTCGACCAAGTCGTCCACGTCGGGTTCGGCAAAGGTTTGCTCGCGGCCTTTGTCTTTGTCATCACGCACCGAGTCGTCCAACACTTGGCGTTGGTCTTTGTTGAGCTTCACGCCCGTGCCCACGCAGTCGGAGCACCAGCCGTGTTTGCTGTTGTACGAGAACAAGCGTGGGTCTAGCTCGGCATACGAGGTGTCGCACACGGGGCAGGCGCGCTTGGTGGAATACACATCCAAGCGGCCAATGCTGTTGGTGTCAGCGCCCAGCGCCATGGCCTCGCGCAAACCATCGAGTTGACTCAACACATGCACCACGCCTTTGCCGTGCTCTAGCGCCGTGGTGAGGGCTTGGCGCAACGCGGTTTCGTTGTGTGCATGGACGTCTAGGCTGGCCACCGGCAATTCGATGGTGTGTTCTTTGAAACGGTCCAAACGCGGAAAGCCATTGGTGGGCAAGAAGTGACCATCCACACGCAAGTGCGTGTAGCCACGTGGGCGTGCCCAATCGGCCAGCTCGGTGTAAACGCCTTTGCGGTTCATCACCAGCGGGCTCATCAGGCCAATGTGTTGGCCTTTGAATTCGCGCATCAGTTGCGCGGCAATGCGCTCGGCGGTTTGCGGCTGCACCGCTGCACCGTCGTGCGTGCAATGCTGGGTGCCGAGCTTGACATACAACAAACGCAAAAAGTGCCACACCTCGGTGGTGGTGCCCACGGTGGATTTGCGACCGCCGCGGCTGAGGCGCTGCTCAATCGCCACGGTGGGCGGAATGCCGTACACCGCATCGACCTCGGGGCGACCAGCGGGCTGCACGATGCTGCGGGCGTAGGCATTGAGACTTTCCAAGTACCGACGCTGGCCTTCGTTGAACAAGATGTCAAACGCGAGCGTGGACTTGCCCGAGCCCGACACGCCGGTGATGACGTTGAACTTGCCGCGCGGAATGTTGACGCTCAAGTTTTTGAGGTTGTGTTCTTTGGCGTTGATGATTTGAATCGCCCCATCGGCCACAGACACCCCACGCGCGGCCTTGGCAAACCGCGCGGCCCCTTCTGCGGCCAACATTCCCGCAGAGGCTTTTTCGCCATCAATCTCGTACACCACGCCCATGGACGCGGCGTAGTCGCGCAGGGCTTTGCCGGTATGCGAGGTGGGGTGCAAGCGCACGTCTTCGGGCGTGCCTTCAGCCACCAACAAGCCCCCAGCGTCACCGCCTTCGGGGCCGAGGTCGATCAACCAATCGCTGGCACGGATGACGTCCAAGTTGTGTTCAATGACGATGAGCGAGTTGCCGTCTTCCAGCAAGCGGCGCATGGCACGCATGAGTTTGGCGATGTCGTCAAAGTGTAAGCCGGTGGTGGGCTCGTCAAACAAAAACAGCACGCCTTTTTTGGCAAGCGTTTGGCGGCTGGATGTTTTAGCTTTGGCGGCTTCGGCGAGAAAGCCTGCGAGCTTCAAGCGCTGCGCTTCGCCGCCGCTGAGGGTGGGCACGGGTTGGCCGAGCTTCACATAGTCCAAGCCGACGTCGACAATAGGTTGGAGGGTGCGCACGACTTCGCGGTCGTTGGCAAAAATCTCTAGCGCTTCGCCGACGGTGAGGTCCAACACGTCGGCCACGTTGAGGGTGATTCGTGTCGTGGCTGCGGGGGCAACGCCACGAATTTGGCGTTCGATGCGGACTTCTAGGATTTCGGGTCTGTAGCGTTGACCGTTGCAATCTTGGCAGCGCAAATACACGTCGCTCAAAAACTGCATCTCGACGTGCTCGAAGCCGGAGCCACCGCAGGTGGGGCAGCGACCATCGCCGCTGTTGAAGCTGAACTTAGAGGCTGTGTAGCCGCGTTGTTTGGACAGGGGTGCAACGGCAAATATTTCGCGCACGGCATCCCACGCGCCCACATAGCTGGCGGGGTTGGAGCGTGCGGTTTTGCCAATGGGCGACTGGTCCACAAACACCACATCGCTCAGGTGGTCTGCGCCCAGCAAACGGTCGTGTGCGCCCGGTGTTTCGGTGGCGCGGCCATAGTGGCGCAGCAAGGCTGGGGTGAGCACGTCTTGAATCAGGGTGGATTTGCCCGAGCCGCTGACGCCAGTGATGCACACCAAGCGTTGCAAGGGGAATTCAATGTTCAGGTTTTGCAGGTTGTGCTCGCGCGCGCCTTCCAAAATCAAACGCTGTGTGTTGTCCGTCACCAAACGCTTGAGGCCTAGGCCAATGGTTTTGCGTGCCCCCAAGTAGGCTCCCGTCAGGGTGTCGGCCGACTTCAAGGCTTCGGTGGTGCCGTCAAACACAATCTGCCCGCCCTTCACGCCGGGGCCGGGGCCCATGTCGATGATGCGGTCGGCGCACAGCATGACCGCGGGGTCGTGCTCCACCACCACCAGCGTGTTGCCCGCGTTGCGCAAGCGCAGCATGGCTTCGTTGATGCGGTTCATGTCACGCGGGTGCAAGCCAATGCTGGGCTCGTCCAACACAAACAAGGTGTTCACCAAGGACGTGCCCAAGGCCGTGGTGAGGTTGATGCGTTGCACCTCGCCGCCACTGAGGGTGCGGCTTTGGCGGTCGAGGGTGAGGTAGCCAATGCCGACATCGCAGAGGTATTTCAAGCGTGTGCGAATTTCGTCCATCAGCAAGTGCAGGGCTTGCGCATCAGCGCCCGCCACGTCCACCTGTGTGGCGTTGAAGAACTGATGCAGTTTGTCGATGGGCAAGAGCATCAAATCATGCAGGCACAGGCCGGGCATGGCTTCGAGTTGCGCACGCGTCCATTGCACGCCTTGGGGCATGAAGCGCTTGGCAGGAGGCAACACCGCATCGGCGTGTTCTTGGGTGCCAATGCGCCACAGCAAGCTGTCGGTCTTCAAGCGCGCGCCCGCACAGGTGCCGCAGGGCGTGTAGCTGCGGTACTTGGACAGCAGCACACGGATGTGCATTTTGTAGGCCTTGCTCTCCAAGTACTCGAAGAAGCGTTTGACGCCGTACCACTGGTGGTTCCATTTGCCCTTCCACAGCGGTGAGCCGTGGATGACCCAATCTTTGTGCTCTTGACTCAGCTTGTACCAAGGCGTGTCACGCGGAATGCCCTCGGCCTCGGCGTGACGCATCAGGTCGTCTTGCGTCTCCACCCATGCGGGGGTTTGGATGGTTTTGATGGCGCCCGCACGCAAGGTGAGTTTGTCATTGGGAATCACCAAGCCGTAGTCCACCCCAATCACACGGCCAAAACCACGGCAGGTGTCACAGGCGCCCACCGCCGAGTTGAACGAGAACATCGAGGGGATGGGGTCGCTGTAGCGCAAGTCACTATCGGGGCAATGCAAGCCGGTGGAGAAGCGCCACAACTCAGGTGTGGCTTCGGCGTCTAAAGACCAATAGACATTCAGTCGACCACCACCCCGTTTGATGGCCAGCTCAATCGCCTCCACCACACGGGCTTGTTCGGTGTTGCCGAGCTTGAAGCGGTCAGCCACCACATCGAGCAATTTGCGCGGGCCGGTGGGCGTGGCCACTTCGCGTTCGGCATGGATGCGGGTGAAGCCACTCGCACTCAACCACTGCTCCACCTCAGCCGCCGAGGTGTTGGCGGGCAACTCCACCGGGAAGGTCATGACGAGGCGTGGGTCTTGCGGCAGCGCCGCACAGCGGCGTTGCAACTCGGCATAAATGGTTTGCGGCGTGTCGTGTTGCACAGGCTGTGCGGTTTGGCGGTCAAACAAATGGCCTGCACGCGCCATGAGCAGCTTCAAGTGGTCATTCAACTCCGTCATCGTGCCCACGGTGGAACGCGAGCTGCGCACGGGATTGGTTTGGTCAATCGCAATCGCGGGGGGCACACCCTCCACCTTGTCCACCGCGGGGCGGTCCATGCGGTCTAAGAACTGACGGGCGTAAGCACTGAAGGTCTCGACATAGCGGCGCTGGCCTTCGGCATACAAGGTGTCAAACACCAAGCTCGACTTGCCCGAGCCGCTGGGGCCGGTGACCACGGTGAGTTCACCGGTGCGAATGTCGAGGTCTAAGTTCTTGAGGTTGTGCTGGCGTGCGCCACGGATACGGATGGTGCCTGTCATGGCGGGGCCTTTTGGAGTGTGGCAAATATTCTAGAGAGTCACACAGGCCCGCATCGGCGTTGGGGCATTGAATCCATAAGACCTCATCACGCAAAACGCCACGGACAGGCCGTGGCGTTTGGGTGCACAGGATCGCTCGCGGTTACTTGGCGGCAGAGGCGTCTGTTGTCGCGTTGGAGGCCGCGTCCGAAGCTGCTTCTGATGGCGCGTGCATCGCTTCATCGCCATGCTTTTCACCGGCCATGTCCAAGCTGTTGCCACCTTTGAAAATGACGAACATCGCCAGTGCAGCGAAGATGACGAAACCCACAAAAATTTTCAACATATCGAATCTCCGAAATCATTAAAAAGCCCTCCGCGCGGGAGGGCTCGAATGTAGCACTCGGGTCGCCCCGAGTGATGGACACATCAGTCGTCAGCGTAGATGTCGACGTCTTTGGTTTCTTTCACAAAGATCATGCCGATGACGAAGGTCATACCCGCAATGATGATGGGATACCACAAGCCGTTGTACATATTGCCCGTCTGCGCCACGATCGCAAAGGCCGTGGTAGGCAGCAAGCCGCCGAACCAGCCGTTGCCAATGTGATACGGCAGTGACATGGAGGTGTAACGGATACGTGTGGGGAACATCTCCACCAGCATGGCCGCGATAGGCCCATAGACCATGGTCACCAAAATCACCAAGTAGGTGAGGATGATGGTGATCTTGACTTGGTCAACCTTGGCAGGGTCTGCTTTCACAGGGTAGCCCGCTTCTTTCAAAGCATCCGCCACAGCCTTCTTGAACTCCGCCGCTTTGGTTTTGGCTTCGTCGGCTGGCAAGCCTTTGGAGCTGTAGCTCGGGATTTCCGTCTCACCAATCTTGATGGTGGCAGGCGTGCCCGCTGCACCCAAGGCGTTTTCATAACTCACGGACGCACCGGCCAACACTTGTTTGGCGATGTCGCATGAGCTGGTGAACTTCACCGTGCCTGTGGGGTTGAACTGGAAGGAGCATTCAGCGATGTCCGCGGTCACCACCACTTTGTTCTTTTGTTGCGCGGCATACAGGTCGGGGTTGGCGGCCTTGGTCAACGCTTCGAACACAGGGAAGTAAGTCAGCACCGCCAACAAGCAGCCCAACATGATGATGGGCTTGCGACCAATCTTGTCAGACAGCGAGCCAAACACGATGAAGAACGGTGTGCCGATCAACAGCGACACGGCCACCAAGATGTTGGCGGTAGCGCCGTCCACTTTCAACGCTTGTGTCAAGAAGAACAAGGCGTAGAACTGACCCGAGTACCACACCACGGCTTGACCCGCCGTCAAACCGATCAAGGCCAAGATCACGACCTTCAGGTTTTTCCATTGACCAAACGATTCGGTCAACGGCGCCTTCGATGTTTTGCCTTCCGATTTCATTTTTTGGAATGCAGGCGACTCGTTCATCGACAAACGGATGTAGACCGAGACGGCCAACAACGCGATCGAAACGATGAACGGCACACGCCAGCCCCACTCAGCGAAAGCAGCTTCGCCGATGGTGGTACGTGTGCCCAAGATCACCATCAAAGACAGGAACAAGCCCAGTGTCGCCGTGGTTTGAATCCATGAGGTGTAAGCACCACGCTTGTCGTGCGGTGCATGTTCTGCCACATAAGTGGCAGCACCACCGTACTCACCACCCAAGGCCAAGCCTTGCAGCAAACGCAAGCAGATCAAGATGACGGGAGCCGCCACACCAATGCTGGCGTAGTTGGGCAAGATGCCGACGATGAAGGTGGACAAGCCCATGATCAGGATGGTCACCAAGAAGGTGTACTTGCGACCGATCATGTCGCCAAGTCGGCCAAAGAAGATGGCGCCAAAAGGACGGACGATGAAACCAGCAGCGAATGCCAGCAACGCAAAGATGAACGCAGAGCCTTCATCCAAACCGCTGAAGAATTGCTTCGCGATGATGGCCGCTAACGATCCATAAAGATAAAAGTCGTACCACTCGAAAACGGTACCCAAAGAGGAGGCGAAGATGACCTTCTTCTCCTCGGCCGTCATCGGACGGTCGGCGTCTAGTGTTGCCATTGTTGTGTCTCCTTAGACTGGTGATTGCAGCTCCTGAGGCAGGCGCTGTGGCGGCAACTATCTGTGTGCAAACTGACCGATTTCTGACGCACCGAAGCGCAACCCCAACGTGACATCGATGCACAGACTTGAAACACGGTAGAAACCCTTCGGTGTTTTTTCTAGATACGAAATACCGTTCCGAAATCGAAGCTGAACGGGAAAATACTCGCCGAAAAGTGTAGGGGTTTACACCGACAAAAATTGTTTATTTTTTATGCATTCCCCTCTGAAAAACAAGGCTTTCAGAATGCGGTGCGTAAGGACTTGGTCAGTCCCCGTTCACACAATGGATCAGTCAATGAAGGAAGCATCCTTCTTGCGTTTTTCAATAACCCAAATGGGAGATAAACAATGAGTGATCCAGTGGTCGACAAGATCCAGAACCACCCGAAATACAAAGAGTTGCGCGCCAAGCGCAATGGCTTCGGCTGGTTCCTCGCTGTGCTGATGCTGATCGTGTACTACGGTTACATCGCATTGATTGCATTTAACAAACCTTTCCTCGCACAACCCATCGGTGCTGGTGTCACAACCGTGGGCATTCCTTTGGGCATGGGCGTCATCGTCTTCACCATCGTGATCACTGGCATCTACGTGCGTCGCGCCAACAGCGAATTCGATACGTTGACGAAAGACATCTTGAAGGACGCGACCAAATGAAAAAGTTTTCTACTCTCTTGACCGCACTTTTGGCTTTCGCGGCTTGCGGTGCAGCCATGGCAGCAGGTGGTGATGTAGGCGAAACCGCCAAGCAAGCCACCAACTGGACCGCGATCGGCATGTTCGCCGCCTTCGTCGCGGGCACACTTTGGATCACCAAATGGGCGGCCTCAAAAACCAAATCAGCGGCTGACTTCTACACCGCGGGTGGAGGCATCACGGGCTTTCAAAACGGTTTGGCGATTGCGGGTGACTACATGTCGGCCGCATCGTTCCTCGGCATTTCCGCTGCGGTGATGGCCTCTGGCTACGACGGCTTGATCTACTCCATCGGCTTTCTGGTCGGCTGGCCTGTGATCACGTTCTTGATGGCCGAGCGTCTGCGCAACTTGGGCAAGTTCACCTTTGCCGACGTGGCAGGCTACCGCTTCAAACAAACCCCTATCCGCGCCTTTGCGGCTTCTGGCACCTTGGTGGTGGTGGCGTTCTATCTGATCGCACAAATGGTTGGCGCAGGTCAGCTCATCAAGCTGCTGTTTGGCTTGGAGTACTGGATGGCTGTGGTCATCGTGGGCGCGTTGATGATGGTGTACGTGTTGTTCGGCGGCATGACCGCCACGACATGGGTGCAGATCATCAAGGCCTGCATGTTGCTCGCCGGCGTGACCTTCATGGCCGTCATGGTGTTGGCTCAGTTTGGTTTCAGCCCCGAAGCTTTGTTTGCAAAAGGCGTGGTCGTGAAAGCCATGATCGCCGCCAACGCCAAAGAAGCGGCCATGGCTGCGGCTGCGGCCTCTGCCGCGTTGGCTGCCACACCTGAAGCACAAGCCGCGGCATCTGCCGCCTTGGCAACTGCCACGGCCATTGATCCAGACAAGGCTGGCCTGTCCATCATGGGCCCCGGCGGCTTTATCAAGGACCCCATCTCTGCCATCTCGTTCGGTATGGCTTTGATGTTTGGTACGGCCGGTCTGCCTCACATCTTGATGCGTTTCTTCACAGTGCCGGATGCCAAAGAAGCCCGCAAATCTGTGCTGTGGGCCACCACTTGGATTGGCTACTTCTACGTGCTGATCTTCATCATCGGTTTTGGTGCGATCACTTTGGTGCTGACCAACCCCGAGATGGCTGATGTAGCCAAGGGCGTGATCAAAGGCGGCGCAGGTACGGCCAACATGGCGGCTGTGCTGGTGGCAAAGACTGTCGGTGGTGACGTGTTCTATGGCTTCATCTCTGCCGTGGCTTTCGCCACCATCTTGGCTGTGGTGGCTGGCTTGACCTTGTCTGGCGCATCCGCTGTCTCACACGACTTGTACGCCACGGTGTTCAAGAAAGGCCATGCAGACAGTGCCGCTGAATTGCGTGTCTCACGCATCACAACCATCGCGCTCGGCGTGATCGCTGTGGTCTTGGGCATTGCGTTCGAGAAGCAAAACATCGCCTTCATGGTGGCCTTGGCTTTTGCGATTGCTGCGTCGGCCAACTTCCCCGTGCTGTTCATGTCGGTGCTGTGGAAAGACTGCACCACACGCGGCGCAGTGATTGGCGGCTTCTTGGGTCTGATCTCCTCCGTTGCTTTGACGGTGGTGTCGCCTTCTGTGTGGGAAGCCACCTTGGGCTATCCAAAGGGCTCCGCTTGGTTCCCTTATGCCTCACCCGCTTTGTTCTCCATGACCATTGGCTTTGTGGGCATCTGGCTGTTCTCCATCTTGGACCACAGCGACGATGCCAAGAACGAGCGTGCGGCTTTTGCGGCACAAGAAGTTCGTTCCGAAACAGGCTTTGGCGCATCGAGCGCATCAGGTCACTGATCTGTCTCTCGCAAGAGCGCCTCGTGCGCTCTGCGAAAAACCGGACAGCCTTCGCAGGTTGTCCGGTTTTTTTACGCCCCGCGCAGTTGACGCAGTTTGATAAAAGCCATCGCCGCCATCACCGCATCGTTCAAGGCGTCATGCGCCTCACGCATGGGCAAATCCAAATCGCTCATCAGGCTGGCAAAGCGCAAATCAATGTTGGGGTTGGTCTGCTGCTCGTAGGGCAACATCTGTCGAAACTTGTGGTCGTAGTACATGGCCGAGACTTCGATCTTGGGCTGGGGCAAGCCTTGCCCCAACAGCGGCCAAATCGCTCGGTTGAGCATGGCCACGTCGAACTCTAAAAAGTAACCCACCAAAGGACGGCTGCCAATGAAGCGCATCAGCTGCTTCACGGCCTCATCAATGGGCAAGCCTTGCGCCACGTCTCGCTCGCGCAAACGGTGAATGCGCACACTGTCGGCAGACACACCGCGTTCTGGACGCACCAGCAACTCAAGCCGTTCACTGGTCATGATTTTGTTGCCCACGATGCGCACCGCCCCAATGGAAATGATTTCATCGGTGGACACATTCAAGCCCGTGGTTTCGCAATCCAAGGACACCCACTCATGGGGTGGCGGCGCATCGAACATGAAACGAAACTCAGGCAGGCCGAGGTGATAAATCAACCACTCACGCTTGAGTGAGCGCCACCAATGTGAAGGAGAGATCAGCGACTTCATCACAGCGCGTCAAGTTTGAAGCGGCTACGCAGCAAGGTTTTGAAATGCTTGACCACACCCAGCGCATCTTTGAGCAAGTCGCGCTCCAAGGTAGACAACTTACCCACATTCACAAGACCCGACACGGGGCGCTGAGTCTCCATTTCCGTCACCCCGGCCTTGAGCTTCAAGCCCATTAAAAAGTGCAGGCTCTGTGTGAGGTCGGCCCCCAGCGCGGGCGTGATGACATTTTTGACCACCAAGGCGTCGATGCGTGCGGTGGTACTCGTCTCTTGCAAGTGTTCGGCCAAGGCCAAACTGCGCACCCCGTGCACCAGAGGGAAGATGCCCTCTTTCTTGAGGTGCAAGCCTTGTTGGTCTTCCAAGCCCAGCAGCCGATTCCACCAACCTCGGCTGTGACCAAAGGCGTCAATGGAGGCGGCAAAGCGTGCCAGCATGGCATCGTTGTCCGTGGCCAAACGCATCAACGCTTGCTGGGCGTGTTCCAACAAATGCGCATCCCCACACACGGGATGCGCATCCAAAAAGATCGCCAAGTTCATCAACCCGTCCGCATCGGGCATCAGCAACCACTGCTGCACCATTTGTCCAAAGTCGTAGGCCGTTTGGCGCCACATGGGGTTGTTCACCATGATGTGGCCCGGGCATTCAGGGTAGCCAAAAGCAGACAGGGCTTGCGAGAAGGATTGGCAAATCGCTGGCAAATTCTCTGGTGGGGTGTAGCCATCGCGCAAAATCAGGCCGTTGTCTTGGTCGGTCTTGAGCAACTGCTCGCCGCGCCCTTCGCTGCCCATAACAAACAAGCAACTGTTGGCCACCAAATCAGCAGGCGCAATGATCTGCCACGCGCGTTCAAACAAGCGTGCATTCAAGTCTTGCACCAAGCGCGCAATCAAGCTCACACGTGTGCCACTGCGATACAAGGTGGTCACCATGCGGGTGATTTGCGCAGCGGCTTGAGCCAAGCCCGCAATGTCTGTCGCAGACTCCAACTGCACTGTGATCAGGTGCGAATGGTTGGACAAGAAGCTGAACAAATCGAGCGCCTCCAACACCCCCACCACGCGGCTGTCATCCATCACCACCAAGCGGTGAACGCGGTGACGCTGTAGCAAGGCCAAGGCATCGCCCACTTGGTCCGAGGGGCGCACGGCAATGATTTGGAAATTGGCCAAGGTTCCGACTTTTTGTTGCGCCAGCGGTGTGCCGTTCAAAATCGCGCGTTGCAAGGTGGAGGCTGTGAACATCCCTAGACGCTCAGGCGTGGTGCTGCGGTTGCGCACCAAAACGCATTTGGTGCGCTGTGCTTGGAGGACTTGAACGACGGACAACACATCGTCCTCCATTTCCACAAAATGTGCGGGGCGCACAAAGGCTTCGTCCACACGCGACAGCGTGAGTGACTGCAACTCGTGTTGGCTTTGACGCTGCGACAAGGCGGTGAGTTTGTTGCTTAAATCAGAAAACAACAAAGCGCCAAAGGTGGCGTTGCTGGCAATCAAGTCAGTGACGGTTTGGCGCGCCAGTTGGTAGGCCACCACTTCTTCTTGCGCCACAACTTTGTTGCTGGTTTTGCCCGCCACCAAACCGCGACCATCGAAGGTGTCATCAGGTCCATAGGTGGTGATGACTTCGTCGCCGTCGTACTGCGTGACAAAGCCTTTGATGATGACAAACAAGTGCGTGGGCGTGTTGCCCACATCCAAAATGGCCTCGCCCTCGGGGTAATAGACCACGTCCACACTGTCGCGCACCAAGCGCTGTTGGTCTGGCGTTAAACAGTCAAAGGGAGAGGCAGAAAAATTAAAAGCGTTGGGCATAAGGCATTGTCATGTCAATGCCACCATTCAACGCTTCACGCCTTGCTGGATGCTTGCAGCGCCGTCCCAAGCGTTGTCAAACCATGGATCTCCATCCAGGTAGGCCCGCATCATGGGCAAAGCATCCAAGCCCCAAAACACTTTGTCATCCACGTAAAAAGTGGGTACGCCAAACACACCACGCGCAATGGCCTCTTCGGTGTGGGCTTTGAGTTGCTCTTTCACCTCGGGGGCATCCACCGAGCGCTGAGGTGCTAGCTGCTGCGTGAGGGTTGGCAAACGCGCGGCGTCATCGGCAGCGGCGCCGCCTTGCCACACATGCTTGAAGATGGTTTCGCACACATAGCGATTGGGCTCGCCATCGGCACTGCAAGCCACGGCCAAGCGCAACAGCGCCAAGGGGTTAAAGGGGTGCGCCTGTGGCATGTCCAAGGGCACGCCGAGTTGCTTGGCTTGCCACATCACTTGGCGGTAGGTCCACTCGCGCTTGCCTGCGATTTCCGCTGGACCCAACTGACCGTGGTGTTTGAGCATGGCCGCAAACAACACCGGTTTGTAAACCATGCGATGACTCACGCCCATCAAGCTTTTGGGCAAAGCCTCAAAGGCGAGGTAGGCATAGGGAGAGATGAAATCGAGGTAGCAGGTGATGGTTTTCATCGGGGCGTTCTTTCTAGAAGTCAACAACAAACCAAGTGACGTCCCTCAGGGTGTGGCACAGGCAGCCAAACGCGCCCCAATGTGCTGCCACACCTCGCGCTTCTCGTGCGCGTTGCGTTGGGACCAGCCCCCAATTTCATCCAAAGTGCGCCAGCAGCCTTCGCAAAACGTGGTGTCGTCCGACATGCGGCAAATCGAAATGCAGGGCGATGGCGGCACCTCCGCGCTTTGCAGCACCCGTTGGGCTTGCGCCGCCAAACGCAAATCAGACGGCGTGAGGCCTTGAGATTTAGGGGTGAGTTCGCTTCCGCACATGGGCTGCATTGTCTGCGATCACCCGCGCCTCAAGCCGCACGTTTGTTCAAAACCGCGCGCGACACGAGGGAATTTGGCTGGCGACCTAAGGCTTGGCTGATGAACACACCCGCATCAATCAGCAAATCCAAGTCGATGCCGGTGTCGATGCCCATGCCTTGCATGAGGTAGACCACGTCTTCGGTGGCCACATTGCCCGTGGCCCCTTTGGCATACGGACACCCGCCCAACCCCGCAACCGACGACTGAAAATTCCACACGCCCATTTGCAACGCAGCCAATGTGTTGACCAAGGCTTGGCCATAGGTGTCATGGAAGTGGCCCGACACATCGTTGAGTGCGTAGTGCTTGAGCGTGGCCTCTAAGGCCGCTTGCACTTTGCGTGGGGTGCCCACGCCAATGGTGTCAGCCACGTCCACGCGTTGCACGCCAATGCTTTTCATCAGCCCAGCCAAGTAAGCCACACGCTCAGGCGCAATGTCACCCTCATACGGGCAGCCTACGGTGCAACTCATGGCGCCACGCACCGCAATGCCTGCATCACGCGCGGCTTGCACCACGGGCGCGAAGCGCTCGATGCTTTCAGCGATGGTGCAGTTGATGTTCTTTTGGCTGAAGGCCTCGCTGGCCGCACCAAACACCACGATTTCGTCTGGCTTGGTTTTCAAGGCGGCTTCAAAGCCCTGCAAATTGGGCGTGAGCACCGAGTAACGCACCGCAGGATCGCGCTGAATGGCGGACATCACCTCGGCGTTGTCCGCCATTTGCGGCACCCATTTGGGCGACACAAAACTGGTGACTTCAATTTCTTTGAGCCCCGCCGCTTGCAGGCGGTGCACCAGCTCGACCTTGACGGCGGCAGGCACAGGTTGTTTTTCGTTTTGCAAGCCATCACGTGGGCCCACATCAATCAAACGCACACGGTGCGGCAAAGAGGTCAACATGGTCATACTTTCAATTTCAACAGTTCTTCGCCTTCGGCCACTTGGTCCCCCGGCGCATAGAGCAGCTCTAACACTTCACCATCCGCAGGGGCGGCAATGGTGTGCTCCATTTTCATCGCTTCCATCACCGCCAGTGGCTGACCCGCCTTGACTTTGTCACCTGCGGCGACCGCAAACGACACCACCTTGCCAGGCATGGGTGCGGTCAAGCGGCCACCGGCCTCTTGCACGTCACCCGCATGGGCCAAGGCATCGACCACGGTGATGCGTGTGCCGCCTTGGGGCGCAAACACATGGGCCACGTCTTCGTGGCCTTGCGTTTCATGGAAGACTTGTACGCGCGCATGCTGGTCTGCAAAGCTGATGTGCAAGGCGTCGCCGTCTGCACGGTAAGCCAAGGGGCCAGACACCTCGCCCTCTGCATCGGTCACACAGAGCAGCAAGCTGCCGTCGTGGGCATAAGTCAACACGGCGTTGTGAGACGCGCCATGGAACACAAAACCAAAGTTGCGCGTCGCCACGCCATAGGCACGCCAGCCATCGCGGCTGCTGAACGGGTCGTGGCCTTTCAAGGCTTGCTCGCTGTGCAAGGTGTTGGCCACCACGGACGCGGCGGTGAGGGCCAAGCCCAACGGCTCTTGCGCAAACAAGGCTTTTTCTTCGCGTTGAATCAGCGCCGTGTCGAGCTTGGCCGTGGCAAAAGAGTCGGTGCGGATGATGTAACGCAAGAACTGCACATTGGAGGTCAAGCCCACGATGCGGGTCTGCGACAGGGCTTCATCCAAACGCGCCAAGGCTTGTTCGCGCGTGTCACCGTGGACGATGAGCTTGGCCACCATCGAGTCGTAAAACGGGCTGATGCTGTCACCCTCGCGCACGCCATCGTCAATGCGAACACCGCCATGCCCATCGCTGGGCAATGCAAAACTGCTGCACGAGGGCTTGCGGTAGACCGCCAACCGACCCGTGGCGGGTAAGAAATTGTTGTCGGGGTTCTCGGCGCAAATGCGCGCTTCAATCGCGTGGCCATGCATGCGCAACTCGCTTTGCTTGAGCGGCAGCGGCTCACCGCTGGCCACACGCAGTTGCCACTCCACCAAGTCCAGCCCCGTGATGGCTTCGGTCACGGGGTGCTCCACCTGCAAGCGCGTGTTCATCTCCATGAAAAAAAACTTCATCGAGTCGGGTTGGTCATAGCCGGTTTGCTCCACGATGAACTCCACCGTGCCCGCCCCCACATAGTTCACCGCCTTGGCGGCGGCCACGGCAGCTTCGCCCATCTGCTTGCGCAGTGCTTCGGTCATGCCGGGCGCAGGTGCTTCTTCCAACACCTTTTGGTGGCGGCGTTGCACCGAGCAATCGCGTTCAAACAAATACACGCAGTTGCCGTGGGTGTCGCCAAACACTTGAATTTCAATGTGCCGTGGGCGTTGCACATATTTCTCGATCAACACCGCATCGTCACCAAAGCTATTGATGGCTTCGCGTTTGCAACTGGCCAAGGCGTCGGCAAACTCGGCGCTGCTGTTGACCACGCGCATGCCTTTGCCGCCACCGCCTGCGCTGGCTTTGATGAGCGCGGGGTAGCCAATGCGGTCGGCTTCGCGTTGCAGCAAGGCGGGGTCTTGGTCGGCGGCGTGGTAGCCGGGCACCAGCGGCACGCCTGCTTTTTCCATCAGTTGTTTAGATTCGGCTTTCAAACCCATCGCCAAAATAGCCGACGCGGGCGGGCCGATGAACACCAAGCCTGCTGCCGCGCAGGCTTTGGCAAAGTCTTCGTTCTCGCTCAAAAAGCCGTAGCCCGGATGCACCGCTTGCGCGCCTGTGTCTTGGGCCGCTTGCAAGATGCGCTCCCAGCGTAAGTAACTGTCCTTGGGTGCGCTGCCGCCAATGTGCACAGCTTCGTCGCACACCTGCACATGCTTGGCGTGCGCGTCGGCGTCCGAATACACGGCGACGGTTTGAATGCCCATTCGTTTCGCGGTGGCTGCGACTCGGCAAGCGATTTCGCCACGGTTGGCGATGAGGATTTTTTTAAACATGACAGTGTGTCTTTCTAAATTCAAGGCGAGGCATGAAATGACGAATGGTCAAGCGATGTAGGCCACATCAAAGCAGCCAAGAAGGCTTGCGCTTTTGTAAAAACGACTGCACGCCTTCTTTGCCTTCGGCGCTGGCACGTATGTCGGCAATGCATGAGACGGTGTGCGCCTGCAAGTGATCGTCAATCTCGCGCTCTGCCACGTCTTGCAACAAGCGTTTACAGGCACGTACCGCGTGGGGGCTGGCACTGACCAAGGCGCTGGTCAGCTCGGCCACTTTGGCGTCTAGCGCCTCGGCAGTGACCACGGCATGGACCAAGCCCATGCTGTGTGCCTCGCCCGCGCTGAAACGCTCGGCGGTCAAAAAGTAGCGGTGCGAAGCGCGTGCGCCCATGGCGCGAATCACATAGGGGCTGATGGTGGCGGGGATGAGGCCCAGCTTGACCTCGCTCAAGCAATAGGTGGCACTGTCCACACTCACCGCCATGTCGCACGCAGCGACGAGGCCAACACCGCCCGCAAACACATCGCCTTGCACGCGCGCAATGGTGGGTTTGGGGCATTCATAAATCGCACGCAACATGGCGGCCAACTGAGCTGCGTCGGCGAGGTTTTCGTCACGCGTGTAGTCGGCCATACGGCGCATCCAGTTCAGATCAGCGCCCGCGCAAAACGCGGGGCCTTCTGCGGCCAACACCACGCAACGCACCTCGTCGGCAAGGCCCGCCTCAGTGAAAGCGGCTGCCAGATCGGCAATCACCTCGTCGTTGAACGCGTTGCGCACCTCAGGGCGGCAGAGCGTGAGGGTACGAATGGCGCCTTGGTTTGTGATGGTGAGTGCTGTCATGCTTTGCCTCTTGGTTTTTTCAGTGGGGCCACGTGTCAAGCCCTCCCAAATTTTTGAGTAATTCAAAATCTGCATCGCGGTGCAGCAGGGTGTGGCCGTGGGTGATGCAGTAACTGGCCAGCAGCACATCAATGGGGCTATGCACCGTGCGCCCCGACTGGCGCAGTTGACGGTAGCGTTGGACCGCCTTCAACACATGCGCTGTTCCACCAATTTCCACCTGTGGCAATGCGCTCATCAGTGTTTGCGCCTCTCGCATCAAAACGCCTTCTCGGAAACCGCGCATCACTTCAAACAACACCAAATCAGCCATGCCGATGTCAACGCTGGCGTCTCCCAGGCATCTGGCCAATGCTTGACTTTGCGCGTTCTTGCCGTGCCGAAAGAAATCGATCCAGACGCTCGAATCCACCAAAATCATTTGGCCTTGCTCCGTTTGGCAACCGCTCTTGTTTTGGTTTTTGAGGTGCGCTTGGCCGTCCATGTTTGACCCCGTGCGCCATACGCGCTTGGGGTTTCTTGCACCGCCCTCTCTGGCGCCTTTTCGGCACGGGCAAGCGCCCAAGCCGCATCCGAGTCGTCCCACTGCAATTTGCCACGCAAGGCCAACAATCCTTCATACACCTTGCGGCGACCCACGAGGCGCAAGCCCTCTTCCACCGCTTCGCGCTTGGTTTTGAAGCCGCCCGCATCCATGGCGGCGGCCATCAAGCCGTCATCAATGTCGATATTGGTTCGCATGATCAAATCCTTCGATGTGTATGAAGTTTAAAAATCATACACATTACATGCGGAAAAGTCCAAACTTGGTGTCGGGAATGGGGGCGTTCAAGGAGGCGCTCAATCCCAAAGCCAAGACACGACGCGTGTCGGCGGGGTCAATCACGCCGTCGTCCCACAGGCGGGCGGTGGCGAAATAGGGGTGGCCTTGGTGCTCATACTGTTGGCGAATGGGGTCTTTGAAGGCTTGCTCTTCTTCGGCGCTCCACTGGCCGCCTTTGGCTTCAATGCCATCGCGCTTGACCGTGGCCAACACGCTGGCCGCTTGCTCGCCGCCCATGACCGAGATGCGTGCATTGGGCCACATCCATAAGAAGCGGGGCGAGTAGGCGCGGCCACACATGCCGTAGTTGCCCGCACCAAAACTGCCGCCAATGATGACGGTGAACTTCGGGACCGCCGCAGTGGCCACCGCGGTGACCATCTTGGCGCCGTTGCGCGCGATGCCTTCGTTTTCGTATTTGCGGCCCACCATGAAGCCGGTGATGTTTTGCAAAAACACCAGTGGGATTTTGCGTTGGCAGCACAGCTCGATGAAGTGCGTGCCTTTCAAGGCCGATTCGCTGAACAAGATGCCGTTGTTGGCAATGATGCCCACTGGCATGCCTTCGATACGGGCAAAGCCGCACACCAGCGTGGTACCAAAGCGCGATTTGAATTCGTCGAACTCAGAGCCGTCGACGATGCGCGCAATGATTTCGCGCACATCAAAAGGCTTGCGCGTGTCGGTGGGGATGACGCCATACAACTCTTGCGCGTCGTACTTAGGCGCCACGGGCGCATGGGTGGCAATGTTGGGCTGCTTGTGTTGGTTGAGGTTCTTCACCGCTTGACGCGCCAGCGCCAGCGCATGCACATCGTTTTGTGCGAGGTGGTCGGCCACGCCCGACAAACGTGTGTGCACATCGCCACCGCCGAGGTCTTCTGCGGTCACCGCTTCACCGGTGGCGGCCTTCACCAAAGGCGGGCCACCTAAAAAGATGGTGCCTTGGTTTTTGACGATGATGGTCTCGTCGCTCATGGCGGGCACATAGGCGCCGCCTGCGGTGCAGCTGCCCATCACCACCGCGATTTGTGCAATGCCTTGCGCACTCATATTGGCTTGGTTGAAGAAGATGCGGCCAAAGTGGTCACGGTCCGGAAACACCTCGTCTTGGTTGGGCAAGTTGGCACCGCCCGAGTCCACCAAGTAAATGCAAGGCAGGTTGTTTTGTTGCGCGATTTCTTGCGCACGCAAATGTTTCTTGACGGTGAGGGGGTAGTAGGTGCCGCCCTTCACGGTGGCGTCGTTGCACACAATCATGCAGTCCACGCCGCTGACGCGGCCAATGCCGGCAATCAGGCCCGCGCACGGTGCGTCGTCGTTGTACATGTGCAGGGCCGCGAGGGGGGCCACTTCGAGAAAAGGTGTGCCGGGGTCGAGCAAGGTTTGCACACGATCGCGGGGCAGCAGCTTGCCGCGGGCTGTGTGTTTGGCACGCGCCGCGTCGCCACCGCCGACCGCAATTTTTTCGAGATGGGCTTTGAGGTCGTCCACCACGGTGCGCATGGCAGCGGCGTTGGCTGCGAAATCGGCAGAGCGTGGGTTGAGCTGGGAGTGCAAAACAGTCATCGTGCTTTCCTTGAAAGGCGTTGCAACCAAGCTTAGGCCGTTTGACGTCATGGCCTGCGTCAGATGGGTTGCAAATCCTGCCACAATCAAGTCTCTTATGGTTCGCCCTAGCCCCGCCCCCACACCCATGCCGACGCAAGGCCGCGCCGAGACGCCCATTGCATTTATTCAGGCAATTGCAGCCGCCTATGCCCAACGTGGCTTGGATGTCAGCGCGGCGTTGATCAAGGCACAAATCGAGCCAAAACTTCTCAAGAAGAACAATGCCCGCGTCACCGCCATGCAGATGGAGGTGTTCTCTGGGGTTGCCATGCAAGAGCTGGACGACGAAGGCTTGGGCTGGTTCAGCCGCCGCTTGCCGTGGGGCAGCTATGGGCTGCTGGTGCGCGCCTCGCTCACCTCGCCCACGCTGGGCTTGGCGCTGAGGCGCTGGTGCCGCCACCACGGTTTGCTGACCGAGGACATTCACCTCTCACTCAACGAGCGCAACGGCGTGGCCACCTTGCAACTCGACGAGGTGCGCGACCTCGGTGAGTTCCGCGAGTTTTGTGTGGTGTCGCTGCTGCGCAATGCCTTGGGTGTGGCGTGTTGGCTGACCGATTCGCGCATTCCACTCACCGCCACACACCTGCGCATTACGCCGCCCGCGCATGCCGAGAGCTATCGCGTGTTGTTTGACGGCCCCACGCATTTCAAAGCCAGCGCGAACAGCTTGGCGTTTGATGCGGGCTACCTCGCCTTGCCCGTGCGTCGGGACGAAGCGGCACTGCAACAGATGTTGCAACGCGCCCTGCTGCTCACCGTACGCCCCTACCGACGCGACCGATTGCTGGTGGAGCGCGTGCGACAAACCTTGGCCCAACACCCCGAGCACAGCCGCAATGCCGACGACTTGGCCGCATGGCTGAACATGTCGGCCCGCACCTTGCACCGCCAACTGCAAGAAGAAGGCGCCAGCCTGCAACAACTCAAAGACAGTGTGCGCGAACATCGCGCACGCGCGCTGCTGCTGCGCACCCGAAAACCCCTCAAGCAAATCGCCACAGAAGTGGGGTTTTCGAATGAGAAAAGTTTCATTCGGGCCTTCAAAACTTGGACGGGGCAAGCGCCAGAGACGTTTCGGCAGACCACCTAGTATTGGCGTAAAAAACTCTTATCTAACTTGTCAGGTGACAACGGGCGAGCAGAGTTCGACCAAGGTTCCATCGGGGCATCGAACATACGAAACCATTTGCCCCCAAGGCTTTTCCATTGGCTCCTTCACAGACACGGCACCTGATGCAACCGCCTTTTCATGGGCACCCATCACATCGTCCGTGACAAGTGCCACCTCCATGCCCAGCGGCGTGTGGCTGTCGCTTGCCTTCACGTAACCGTTTGGCAAATTGGAAGACCCTAGTTCATGTGCCGCAAAAGCCAATGCCGTTGTGCCAGTTTCCATTTCGCCATAACCTGATTCGTGAACGAACCGACGTTTTAAACCAAACGCTCTTTCAAAAAATTCAACGGAGGCAAGAACGTCAGGCACATAAACAATGGTGTAGCCAAATTTCATTTTTTCATCCTTCGTTTCAATGCTGAATCAGTCTTCTTCTGGGGCATGGCGAGCCCCATCAACTCAATGCTACTTGTAAAGACGCAATTCATTCATATGCGCAAACACATGTTTGGCCCCCGCTTGAACAAGCACCTCCGTAGGTACTAAGGGCGGCGCATAGGCCCAAACAGTAGCGCCAGCCGCCACACCCGCCGTGATGCCCACGGGCGTGTCCTCCACCACCAAGCAACGCGTTGGGTCAACTTGCAAATGCGCGGCGGCGGCCAAGTACACATCGGGGTGCGGTTTGCTGCGTGGCGTTTCGTGGCCACTGAAGATGCGGCCTTCAAAGTAGGGCGCAAGGCCCACGCGTTGCAACATCATCTCCACCTTGAATCGGTCAGCGCCTGACGCCACGGCAATGCGGCCTTCGCAACGATCGTGCACATGACGCACAGCGTCGTGGATGCCCTCGATGGCGGTGATTTCGTTGTCGAGTCGCATGTTGCGGCGACGGTAGAACTCGTCCATGAACGCGTCCGTCAAGGGCTTGCCCGTGTGCGCTTCGATCAAGTCGGCGCGGCTGCGCACGCTGTGCCCCACAAAGTACGCCATGCACTCAGCCAAACTCAAGCGCCAACCGTTTTCATCCAGCATGTCGCGCAGCGCACCGCAGGTGATGGCTTCGCTGTCCACCAGCACGCCATCGCAATCAAACAAAACGGCTTCAAAGGTCATGCGGGAATGATCAAAGGGGGTCACCGTCGACATACAACCAGCGCCCACCCTCGCGCACAAAGCGGCTGCGCTCGTGCATACGCACGGCTCGGCCATCCAAGCGGTAACGCGCCACAAACGTCACCTCGGCGCTGTCCACGCCGGTGGCTTGGTGCTCACGCACCTCTAGGCCCAGCCACTTGGCACCCGTCTCAAAGTCCAGCGAAGCGGGCCGTGTGCTGCTGTGCCAAGTGGCCAGCAAGTAGTCGGCACGTGCCAACACAAAGGCGCTGTAGCGCGAGCGCATGAGGTGTTCGGCGTCAGGCGCTGCGACGGTGTCGAAGTGCTCTATGAAACGACCACAGCAATCAGCATAAGCCAAGGCGCGTTGCTTGACGCTCACACGTCCGCAAGGGCACGCCTGTGCCGCGCTCATGCGCAGGCCTTTGCGAAAACCTCGGAGACCAACACCATCAAGCCAATGCGCGCTGGATGATGATTTTTTGCACGTCGCTGGTGCCTTCGTAAATTTGGCACACGCGCACATCGCGGTAGATGCGCTCCACAGGAAAGTCGCTGACCACACCATAGCCACCCAAGGTTTGGATGGCCACGCTGCACACTTTTTCTGCCGTTTCGCTGGCAAAGAGTTTGGCCATGGCCGCCTCTTTCAAGCAAGGCAACCCGGCATCGCGCAAGCTGGCGGCGTGGTACATCAGCTGACGTGCGGCTTCGAGTTGGGTGGCGCAATCGGCCAAACGAAAACCCACGGCTTGGTGGTTGAAGATGGCGGTGCCAAAGCTCACGCGTTCTTTGCTGTAGTGCAAGGCGGCTTCAAATGCGCTGCGTGCCATGCCAATGCTTTGTGCGGCGATGCCAATGCGGCCACCTTCCAAAGCAGAAAGGGCAATCTTGTAGCCCTCGCCTTCTTGCCCAATCAAGTTCTCGGCGGGGATGCGGCAGTTGTCAAAGTTGATTTGCGCGGTGTCGCTGCTGTGTTGACCGAGCTTGTCTTCAAGGCGCGCCACGTGGTAGCCGGGCGTGCTGGTGGGCACGATGAAGGCGCTCATGCCTTTTTTGCCTGCGCCTTTGTCGGTGACGGCGATGACGATGGCGACGTGGCCATGTTTGCCACTGGTGATGAATTGCTTCACGCCGTTGATGACGTAAGCGTCGCCCTCTTTGGTAGCAGTGGTGCGCAGTGCAGACGCGTCAGAGCCGACATGCGGCTCAGTCAAACAAAACGCGCCCAGCATCTGGCCTTGGGCCAAGGGCGTGAGCCATTGCTTTTTTTGCGCGTCGTTGCCGTAGCGCATGAGGATGGCGTTGACGGGGCAGTTGGTCACGCTGATGGCGGTGCTGGTGCCGCCGTCGCCTGCGGCGATTTCTTCTAAAACAATCGCGAGCGTGGTGTAGTCCAAGCCCGCGCCGCCCAAGTCTTCTGGCACACAAATGCCATAGGCGCCGAGGGCGGCCAAGCCTTGGTGCACCTCGTGTGGAAAGGTGTGCTCTTTGTCCCACTGGGCCGCGTTGGGCCAGAGTTCTTGTTGGGCAAAGTCGCGCACCGCGTCGCGGATCATGGTTTGGTCAGGGGTGAGCAACATGGCACGCGTCCTTACATGATTTCCAAGGCCACCGCCGTGCCTTCGCCGCCGCCGATGCACAAGGTGGCCAAGCCTTTTTTGAGGCCACGTGCTTTGAGGGCGTGAATGAGCGTGACCATGATGCGTGCGCCCGAGGCGCCGATGGGGTGGCCCAAGGCACACGCGCCGCCGTTGACGTTGACCTTGTCGTGCGACACGTTGAGCTCTTTCATCAAGGCCATGGGCACCACGGCAAAGGCTTCGTTGACTTCCCACAGATCCACGTCTTCCACTTTCCAGCCCGCTTTGGCCAAGGCTTTTTGGGTGGCGCCGACGGGGGCCGTGGCGAACCACTCCGGCTCTTGGGCGTGGGTGGCGTGGCTGACGATGCGGGCCAAGGGCTTGCAGCCCAATTTCTTGGCCGTGCTCTCGCGCATCAGCACCATGGCGGCACCGCCATCGTTGATGGACGAGCAAGAAGCGGCGGTGATGGTGCCGTCTTTTTTGAACGCGGGTTTGAGCGAGGTGATTTTGTCGAGCTTGATTTTTCCTGGGCCTTCGTCAATGGACACCACCGTGTCGCCCGCACGGGTCTTGACCGTGACGGGGGTGATTTCTGCGGCAAAGGCACCACTCTCGGTGGCGGCTTTGGCACGTTGCACGCTGGCAGTGGCGAAAGCGTCTTGCTCAGCACGGGTGAAGCTGTATTTGGCGGCGCAGTCTTCGCCAAAGGTGCCCATGCTGCGGCCGGGTTCGTAGGCGTCTTCCAAACCGTCGAGCATCATGTGGTCAAAGATGCGGTCGTGGCCAATGCGATAGCCGCCGCGACCCTTGAGCATGAGGTAGGGCGCGTTGGTCATGCTCTCCATGCCACCGGCCACCAAGACATCGTGCGTGCCTGCGACCAACAAGTCGTGCGCAAACATCGCGGCACGCATGCCAGAGCCGCACATTTTGGAAAGGGTCACTGCGCCAGCCGACTTGGGCAAACCGCCTTTGAACGCGGCTTGGCGCGCAGGCGCTTGGCCTTGACCGGCCATCAAGCAGTTGCCAAACAACACCTCGGTCACCAACTCGGGGTTGATCCCAGCACGTTCAACAGCGGCACGAATGGCGGCACCGCCCAAGTCGTGTGCGGCAAGGCTTGAGAAGTCGCCTTGAAAGCTGCCCATGGGCGTGCGTGCAGCGCTGACGATGACGATGGGGTCTGTGTGGGTGGTCATGTGAGGTCTCCTGCTGAAGGTTTGAAAAGTGAAAAAGTTCAGACGCCGCGCGGGTATTTCTTGAAGGCGCGACGAAACACATCGACGACTTCGCCGGGGCGGCTCATCGTCACATCGAGGTCATGGGCCAAGCCGTCGGAGACGCGGTAAATCCAGCCATGGATCGCGACTTTTTGACCTCGGCTCCAAGCGTCTTGCATGACGTTGGACAGCGCCACGTTGCCGACTTGCTCAATGACGTTCATTTCACACATGACATCTTCGAGTTGCTCTTGCGGCAGATGGTTGAGGCGCTGACGGTGACGCAAACGCACGTCTTGCACATGGCGCAGCCAGTTGTCGGCCAAGCCAATGCGGGAGCCACGCGTGGCGGCCAAGACGCCACCACAACCGTAGTGCCCCACCACCATGATGTGCTCGACTTTCAAGCAATCGACGGCGTATTGGATGACAGACAGCGCATTCAGATCCGAATGCACCACCACGTTGGCGATGTTGCGATGCACGAACACTTCACCGGGGTCGAGGCCCGTGATTTGGTTGGCCGGCACGCGACTGTCAGAGCAACCGATCCACAAATACTTAGGCAACTGCTGCTGCGACAAGCGCGAGAAGAAGCCCGGCTGCTCGCGCTCCATGCGCTCCGCCCATTCTCGGTTGTTGTCAAAAAGGTGTTTGAGGGAGTGAGACATGTTTTGTTTTTTTAGTGTTTGAGGTGCGTGGCTTGATGAATGTGATGACGAATATTCCAGTCCAACAAGGCCACGCGGGCACGCGCTTTGGCGTCTTGCTGGGGCGCCCATTCACACACGCTGCCAACGGGTTGACAGGCCAAGGTGTTGGCACTGCCCATGCTCCAGATCGCGTTGTTGGTGCGCGCTTGGCCCACAAAGGTCACGGCCATGGATTCGGCCGCGTTTTGCGCCGTAGGACAAGCAGCCAAGTCACGGCCCGTCATCAGATAGCCCTCGCCAATGCCCAGCATGGGGAACAGGGTGGGGAACATGTCTAAATGGCTGGCTGCTTGTTGCAAGGCACGAGGACACGCCAACTTGCCAGCGCCCCACACAACGAATGGCACTTGCTGTCGCAGCACTTGGCTTTCAGGGGTGGCGTATTGACCAAAGGTGCGCACGTTGTGGTCCCCCGTGGCGGCCACGAGGGTGCGTGCGCCTGCGGCACTGCCTTCAACAGCCGCCACGAACTTGGCCAGCTCGTCGTTGGCATAGCGGTAGGTTTGCAAGTTGGGAATCAAATGCTCAGAGCCTTTGTCGCCGGGCCACTTTTGGATGTCAAACGTGAAAGGCTTGTAGTCCGAGGGCAACTCATACGGGGGATGGTTGGTGGTGGACATGGCGTAGATGAACAATGGCCGATCTTTGGGCTGTTGCGCCAAGCGTTCTTCGATGGCGCGAAACATGTAGGAATCCCACACGCCCCAAATGCCGCCCTCAGCCCCCGGATACTTGGCGCGCAAGGTGGCGGCATCCATGACTTCATCAAAACTTTGGGTCAGCAAGACACGGTTGAGTTCGCGCCAGCCCGACTGGCCAGAGGTGACGAACAGGGTGTCATAGCCAGCCTTTTTAAAGGCGAACGGCACGCCCCAATCCAGTTGGATGTGGCGGTATTTGCCGTTGGTGATGGGTGTGACCGGCGTGTTGAACAAAATCGCTTCGAGCGCAGGGTGCGTGCCATGGTGCGCGGCGTCGAAGTTGTTGAAGACCCAGGCATGGTCGAGTTGATGGTTCAAACCCGCCAGCACATCCATGTCTTTGGATTGGTATTTGAAGGGCTCGGCACTCCACGACTCCATCTGGAAGAACACCAAGTTTTTGCCGTTGGGTTGGTTGCGCCCCGAAGCCATCAAGGCACGCTGCACACCTTGCGGCGTGGTGGCCGTGATGCCGTAAGCACGGGCGGCCTCTTGGTAGGTTTGAAAACCATAGACCTTGAGGCCTGCGTCTTCTTCACCAATGTCGGTGGAGGTGCGGTAAGCATCCCATGCGTTGTAGAGCGCGGTCACACCGTTGGGGATGACGTTGTTTAAAAACGGTTTGCTGGTGGCGGTGATGTTGTCCAACTGCAAGGCCATGCCTTTGAGCGTGCCTTTGCCCACCATCAAGACGAGGAGCAACAAAACCGGAATCCACAACAAGTGCCACGCACGTACCCAACGCGACTGCAACCACCCCAGCACGCGCTGGCCCACTTGCAGAGCAGCCGCATTGGCAGACCACACGGCCAGTGCCAGCACCACGGCGATTTGCAGCATGGGGAAATCTTGCCAAATGGTGTGCACAACGGCGACGGTGTCGTCATCGGCCAAGCCAAAGATCACACTGTCGATGGGCAATTTGTAAAAGCCGTAGTAGTAAAAGTTGATGACGGCCAACACCGCAAAAACACTGGCCCAGACTCGAATGACCACCGCGCTCATGCGCCAGCGCCAGCCCAACAGCGGGAACAGCAGCAGCGCCGCAATGGCGCCCATCTTGAGGTCAAACCGAAACCCCATCAGCAACGCAACGGGCAGCTCGGCCCACAAGTCAGCGCCCGGGTTGGGCCAGTAGTAGGCCAACATGAAGCATCGCGCCAAACTGAACCAGACAGCCAAGACCAAGCCCAAGCACACACCCAAACTCAAACCGTGCAAGACCGCGCGAGGTGGGACCAAGAAAAGGGCAAGTAGTTTTGTCATTGCGTCACACATTCCAAAAGGGAGCACCCCGAACCAGAGCGCACCCTCACATTGTCTCGGCAAACAGTTCGCGGCCAATCAGCATGCGGCGAATTTCGCTGGTGCCCGCACCAATCTCATACAACTTGGCATCGCGCCACAAGCGGCCCAGCGGGTATTCGTTGATATAGCCGTTGCCGCCAAAAATTTGCACGCCCTCGCCCGCCATCCAAGTGGCTTTTTCGGCTGTCCACAAAATGACGGAAGCGCAGTCTTTGCGCACTTGGCGCACGTGATCGGTGCCGAGCAAGTCGAGGTTCTTGGCCACGGTGTAGGCAAAGCTGCGACCAGCTTGCAGCACGGTGTACATATCAGCCACTTTGCCTTGGATGAGTTGAAATTCGCCAATGCTTTGACCAAACTGCTTGCGGTCGTGGATGTAGGGAATGACGTTGTCCATCACCGATTGCATGATGCCCAAGGGGCCGCCCGTGAGCACGGCACGTTCGTAGTCCAAGCCACTCATCAACACTTTGGCGCCCATATTGAGGCCGCCCAAGATGTGACTTTCAGGCACCTCGACGTTTTGAAACACCAGCTCACCGGTGTGGCTGCCACGCATGCCGAGTTTGTCGAGTTTTTGCGCGATGCTGAAGCCCTTCATGCCTTTTTCGATCAAGAAGGCGGTCACCCCACGGGCACCCAGTTCGGGCTCGGTTTTGGCATAGACCACCAGCGTGTCGGCGTCTGGGCCGTTGGTGATCCACATCTTGCTGCCGTTGAGCACGTAGAAGCCGCCTTTGTCCTCGGCCTTGAGCTTCATGCTGATGACGTCTGAGCCCGCGCCGGGTTCAGACATGGCCAAGGCGCCCACGTGTTCGCCGCTGATGAGTTTGGGCAGGTACTTGGCGCGTTGCGCTGGTGTGCCGTTGCGTTTGATTTGGTTCACGCACAAGTTGCTGTGCGCGCCATAGCTCAGGCCGACGCTGGCCGAGGCCCGCGAGATTTCTTCCATGGCAATCATGTGGGCGAGGTAGCCCATGTTGGCGCCGCCGTATTCTTCGCCCACGGTGATGCCCAACACACCGAGGTCGCCCATCTTGCGCCACAGGTCCATGGGGAACTGGTCGTCGTGGTCGATCTGCGCGGCGCGCGGTGCGATTTCGGCTTGCGCGAAGTCGCGCACGGCGTCGCGCAGGGCGTCGATGTCTTCACCGAGTTGAAAGTTCAGGCCGGGTAGGTTGTTCATGTTGCGTCTCCAATGGGCTTAGTAAGTTTGATTCACGGTGGCAAGGGTTTGCTGCATCAAGGCGCAGGGTGATTCGCCCCCGTGGTCGTCGAGGTGCACCACTTCGGCGGTGGTGATGATGAGGCGCTTGCCCGCCCGCACCACATGGCCGCGAGCGCGCAGCTCGCCGCCTTGGAAGGCCGCGAGGAAATTGATCTTGTATTCGACCGTGGTGACCTCTTGGCCCACAGGGGCCATCGTGAGGCCGGCGTAGCCTGCGGCAATGTCGGCCAATGCACCCATGGCACCCCCGTGGTAGCCGCCTTGCTGCTGGGTGACGCGCTCCGAGTAGGGCAGTGCAATCTCTACCTCCCCCGGGGCGACGGACACGAGGCGCGCACCCAAGTGCTGCATCATGCCTTGGCGCACAAAGCTGGCTTCGATGCGGGCGTGAAGTTCGGGGTGCGTCATGCGGCTTTGCCTTTCACGGGGTTTGTCGTTTTTCTGATGGGCTTTTGACCTTGCTTGGCGAGCAGACTGCGGGCTTCTTTTTCATGCGCCTTGACCTCGTCCAGATTGGCTTGGATTTCACTCATTTGCGCCTCTAACTCGCGCTTGTGCGCATCGAGCACCAGCAAAAACTTTTGCAGCTGCGCCCCAGTGTCGCGCGGCGTGTCGTACATGTCGATGAGGTCTTTGGCCTCATTGAGCGACAAACCCAGACGCTTGGCACGCAGGGTGAGTTTGAGACGCGTTCGGTCGCGGTGGCTGTAGACACGGTTGCGTCCGCCCGGGCCCGAGCGCTCGGGCTGAAGCAGACCCATGTCTTCGTAAAAACGGATGGCACGTGTGGTGAGGTCAAACTCCCGCGCCAAGTCGCTGATGGAATAGGTGGTCGCCATGGTGTCCTTGTTTACGTTTACGTAAACGTCAATTATGGCGGGAAATCCCCACCAACCCACTCAAGACCACGGAGGTAAGGGTTCATCCTTAAGGACACGGCGGCGCTGCGCGTAGTCGGGCATGACGCTTTGCACGGTTTCCCAAAAACGTGGGCTGTGGTCCATGACCCGCAAATGGCTGAGTTCGTGGGCGACCACATAGTCAATCACGTCGCGCTTGTGGTGAACCAAGCGCCAGTTGAGACGAATGGCGCCATTGGCGCTGGCACTGCCCCAGCGCGTGGCTGCACTGCTGAGGGACACGCGTTGCCACTGCACCCCCAGTTGCGGCGCGAAGTGGTCGAGGCGTTCCACAAACAAAGCTTTGGCTTGGCGCATGAGCCAAGCTTGCACCGCATCGCGAATTTGTGCAGGTTCGGCGTTGAGCGGCAGCCCTAGGCGCAGCGTATGGCGCAAGGGCATGCACTCGACCAACGACGCAGGGGGCGGCAGCGCAGGTTCAAACTGTGCGCTGTTCTTTTTCAAGGTACGGGTGGAGTCCAGCACGACTTGCATGGGTTGGCCCAAATACGGCAGCACAACACCATCGGCCCACACGATGCGGGCGGCGCCGAGCTGCTGCTGCCGCTCTTGCATCTCGACCAGCTTGCGGGCGATCCAATCGGCTTTTTCGCGCAGCGCGGATTCCACTTCACCCAGCGTCACCCAGCGTGGGGCACGGACTTCCAAACCATCGGGGCCAATCGCCATACCGATGGTGCGACGCTTACCGCGTCGAAAGGCGTAGGCCACATCGGTGCAGCCCAACTGGATACGCCTTGTGGCGCGGGGGTGTGCGTAATGGGCCTTGGGCAGGACTTGCGCCAAAGGCTCCGAAGGGCGGTGTGGGCCTTGCACCGCAGGAGACACGATGCGCGTTGGCGCTGGTGCAGGCTCGCCCTCAAACATGTCGAGCACGAGTTGCATGAAGCGGCCCATGCGTCGTGGCTCAGTGTTGGCCGATGTAGGCCTCAGGGTCGAGGCGGCGCATTTCGGCTTCGATCCAAGTTTCAACTTCATGCAGCAACTCGTCTGCGTCACGACCAAGGCTGGGGATGGGTTGGCCAATCGACACATCCACCACCCCTGGGTGTTTGATGAAGGCTTTGCGAGGCCAGCATTTGGCCGACGTCACGGCCACGGGGATCACAGGTGCGCCCGTGGCAATGGCCAAACGGGTGCCACCACTTTTGTAGCTGCCGCGCTGACCGCGAGGAATGCGCGTGCCTTCTGGAAACATGATCACCCACACGCCTTTGTCCAGCAGCGCTTTGCCCTGCTCCACCACTTTGGCAAACGCACGTGCGCGTTGGCTGCGGTCGATGTGAATCATGTCCAAGCTGCCGATGGCCCAACCAAAAAAGGGCACGTACAACAGCTCTTTTTTGAACACATAAGCCAAGGGGTGCGGCATGATGGCCGGCATTAAAAATGTTTCGTACGTGGACTGGTGTTTGACCAACAAAATCGCGGGGCTGGTTTCACCGACGGGCAAATTGTCTTGGCCTTGCACTCGGTAGTGAATGCCCATGATGACGCGAGCAGCATCCACACTCAAGGTCAACCAACGCTGCGCCAGCGTGTACAGCTTGTCGCCTGAGGCGCCCATCAATCGGGCCAACACGATGAGTGACGCGTAGGGAATGACCGTGACAAACATGAAGGCCATGTGCGCCGTGGAGCGCAGCATGGCCATCATGCGATGGCCCCAGACTTTTGAGGTTTGCTTGTGGGGGCGGCTTGCGAGATCAGCCAGTCGGCAAAGGCAGCTAGGTCTGCATGCACCTGCGTCCCCGCGGGAAATTCAGCGGGTAAGGGTTTGTCTTTCAAGCGTTCTCCTTTGCCGGTCAGCACCAAATGTGTGGCACATCCGGCAGCCGACGCAGCTTGCAAGTCACGCAGGGTGTCGCCCACGGCGTGGACGCTGGTCAAGTCCATGCCGTAGCGCTCACCAATTTGCTCAAACAAGCCAGGCAGGGGCTTGCGGCAATTGCAAGCCTCTTCTGGGCTGTGGGGACAGTAAAAAACCGCATCGATGCGCCCACCCGCTGCGGCCAAGAGCTTGTGCATCTTGGTGTGCATGGCGTTCAAAGCGGCCACATCAAACAAACCACGGCCCAAGCCCGATTGGTTGGAGGCCACCGCAACGTGCCAGCCCGCATGGTTCAAACGTGCAATCGCTTCGAGTGCGCCGGGCATGGGGATCCACTCATCGGCCGATTTGACGTAGTCGTCGCTGTCGTGATTGATGGTGCCGTCGCGGTCGAGGATGACGAGTTTGGTTTGCATGGCGGTGCTTTAAGAAGCGAGGGCAGACAAATCGGCCACGCGGTTCATGGCGAGGTGCAAGCTCTTGAGCAAGCCTTGGCGGTTGAGGCGCAAGTCCATCTCTTCGGCGTTGACCATCACGTCGTCAAAAAAGGCATCCACGGGCGAACGCAAGGTGGCCAAGGTTTGCAAGGAAGCGGTGTAGTCGCCTGCGTTGAACTGCGCTTCGGATTCGGGCAAGAGTTTTTGCATGACGGCGTAGAGGGCTTGTTCGGCGTCTTCTTTGAACAAGGCGGTGTTGACATGCGCATCGACCTCGCCTGCTTTTTTGAGCACATTGCCAATGCGTTTGTTGGCGGCAGCCAAGGCGGGGCTTTCAGGCAAAGCGGCAAAAGCGCGCACGGCTTCAAGGCGTTTGGCCACGTCGCCCAAGCGTTGCGGGCGCAGGGCCAGCACGGCTTCGACTTCTTGGGCGGAGTAGCCTTGTTCGCGCAGGCCGCCTGAGAGACGGTCGTAAATGAAGCCGCTCAAAGCTGCCGCGGGGTCGGTGATTTTGTCGCCGAAGGCAGGAATGGCTTGTGCAATCAAGGCGTCCAAAGCGACATCCAAATTGCCTTCACTCAACATGCGAACCACGCCCAAAGCATGACGGCGCAAAGCGAAGGGGTCTTTGTCGCCGGTGGGCAAATTGCCAATGCCAAACATGCCGACCAAGGTCTCTAACTTGTCGGCCAAGGCCACGACCACGCCCACGGTGTTGCGGGGCAATTCGTCGCCTGCAAAGCGCGGTTTGTAGTGATCTTCCATGGCTTGCGCCACTTCTTCGCCCAAACCATCGTGGCGCGCGTAGTAGCCGCCCATGATGCCTTGCAACTCGGGGAACTCGCCCACCATGTCGGTCAACAAATCAGTCTTGGCGAGTTGCGCAGCGGTGTCAACGGCTTGCACGAACGCAGCGTCTTTGGCTTGCGGCAACAAGGCGGCAATGCCTTTGGCAATGGCGCGCACGCGGTCGGTGCGCTCGCCTTGTGTGCCGAGTTTGTTGTGATAGACCACCTTGGCCAAACCGTCCACGCGCGAGGCGAGTGACTTTTTGCGGTCTTGGTCAAAGAAGAATTTGGCATCGGCTAAGCGGGGGCGCACGACGCGCTCGTTGCCACCAATGACGGCCGACGCATCATCAGGCGTGATGTTGCTGACCACCAAGAATTGGTGGGTGAGCTTGCCGGCGGCGTCAAGCAACGGGAAGTATTTTTGGTTGGCCTTCATCGTGAGGATGAGGCACTCTTGGGGCACGTCGAGGAATTGCTTTTCAAACGCGCACACCAACACATTGGGGCGCTCCACCAAAGCGGTCACTTCGTCTAACAGTGCCGCGTCTTGAATTGCCTTCACACCTCTGCCAACTTTGGCGGCAGCGGCTTCGAGTTGACGCGCAATTTCGGTACGACGCTCGGTGAAGCTGGCAATGACGGCGCCATCTTGGGCGAGTGTTTTCGCGTAGTCATCGGCATGGGCGAAGACGACGGGCGACACGCGCGCTTCAAAGCGGTGGCCTTGGGTGCGGTTGCCAGCGGTGAGGCCCAAAGCCTTGACCGGCACCACGGTGCTGCCATGCAAAGCGACCAAGCTGTGCGCAGGGCGCACAAAGTTGACGCTGCTCCAGCCGGGCAATTCACAGTCGGTTTCAAGCTGGTAGCTCATCACTTTGGGAATGGGCAATTTGGCAAGGGCTTCGCTCAGCGCTTTTTGCAAGCCGTCGGCCAAGCTCGCGCCTTGGACGATGCTGTCGTAAAACAAGGCTTCGGCTTTGCCGTCGGGTGCGCGTTTGAGTTGGGCCACGGCTTCGGGGCCAGCACCCAAGGCTTGGAGTTTTTTCAACAAGGCGGGGGTGGCGTTGCCGTTGGCATCCAAACCGACCGTGACGGGCATGAGTTTTTGTTGCACCGGTTTGTCAGCCGCTAAGGCAGACACAGCCGTGATGTGCGCAGCCAAACGACGCGGAGAAGCATAGGCCGTCACGACCGAGTTGGCCGCGGTCAAGCCTTGGGCTTTGAGTTGCTCAAACAGCACGCTAGAAAAAGCGTCACCCAGTTTTTGCAAAGCCTTGGGAGGCAGTTCTTCCACGAAGAGTTCGATGAGGAGGTTGTGTGTGGTCATGTTCTTGTGTCCGACGCTCATGCGGTCTTCTTGGGCATGTGTTCGACCCACTCGCGTGGGGCCATGGGAAAGCCCAAGCGCTCGCGGCTCTCAAAATAGCTTTGGGCCACCGCGCGTGCGAGGTTGCGGATGCGGCCTATGTAGGCGGCACGCTCGGTCACGCTGATGGCGCCACGGGCATCTAGCAAGTTGAAGGTGTGGGCGGCTTTGAGCACTTGCTCATACGCAGGCAAGGCGAGTTGCGCGCCCATGAGGTGCTGGGCTTGTTTTTCGTGGGCGCCAAAGGCGGTGAACAAGAACTCGGCATCGCTGTGCTCGAAGTTGTAGGTGGATTGCTCGACCTCGTTTTGTTTGTAGACGTCGCCGTACGTGAGTTTGTTGCCCTTCAAGTCGTCGGTCCACGTCAGGTTGTAGACGTTGTCCACGCCTTGCAAATACATGGCCAAGCGCTCGAGGCCATACGTGATTTCACCCGTGATGGGTTTGCAGTCAATGCCGCCGACTTGCTGGAAGTAGGTGAATTGCGTGACTTCCATGCCATTGAGCCACACCTCCCAGCCCAAGCCCCAAGCGCCCAAGGTTGGGTTTTCCCAATCGTCCTCCACAAAGCGGATGTCGTTTTTCTTGAGGTCAAAGCCAAGGGCTTCGAGTGAGCCCAAATACAGCTCCAAGATGTTGCTAGGGGCCGGCTTCAACACCACTTGGTATTGGTAGTAGTGCTGCAAGCGGTTGGGGTTCTCGCCGTAGCGTCCGTCTTTGGGGCGGCGGCTGGGTTGCACATACGCGGCCTTCCAAGGCTCAGGCCCTAGGGCGCGCAAGAAGGTGGCGGTGTGCGAGGTGCCCGCACCGACCTCCATGTCGATGGGTTGCAACAAGGCGCAACCTTGTTCGGCCCAGTAGGACTGGAGTTTGAGAATGATTTGTTGAAAAGTCAGCATGCAACGTAGGCCAGCAGGTGCCGGCAAATTAAGCAGCGGGTCAAGACGCCCGCGACACTCGGATTTTACGGGCCGAAACGCCTCTGGCCGTGCCGCGATGCGTGCGCCATGCCCGCGACGATCATCAAGGTGAGCAAGGCCAGTGCGGTCAATGGCCAAAGCCCCCAGACCGACACCCAGCGTGCGTACGGCGTGAGGGCACCATGAACCCCGTAAACATCGGCAGTGAGTGCGCCCTGCACAGCACTTGGCAAGCGTTGCATCACTCGGCCTTGCGCGTTGATGATGGCTGTTGCGCCTGTGTTGGTGGCGCGCAGCATGGGACGCCCCAACTCCAAGGCCCGCATGCGGGAGATGTGCAGGTGCTGGTCGATCGCGACGGTGTCGCTAAACCATGCGATGTTGCTGAGGTTGATCATCAGTGTCGGCGCATGGTTGGGGTCGGCAAAGCTGCGGGCCAGCTCTTCGCCGAACAAATCTTCGTAGCAAATATTAGGGGCGATGCGTTCACCTTTGAACATGAAGTTCGGCTGGGCCACATCGCCACGGGTGAAGTCGCCCAAGGGGATGTTCATCAGGCGAACAAACCACTGAAACAAGGGCGGCACAAATTCACCAAAGGGCACGAGGTGGTGCTTGTCGTATTGGTAGTTGGCCGTGGATGCCGGTGTGACTTGTGGCATCAAGCCCAAAACAGAGTTGCTGTA
The DNA here is from genome assembly GCA_903886485.1 of uncultured Burkholderiales bacterium. GTDB lineage: Bacteria > Pseudomonadota > Gammaproteobacteria > Burkholderiales > Burkholderiaceae_C > Limnohabitans. The sequence continues at coordinate 4,181 of CAISMH010000017.1, read as the reverse complement.
TTGCACTTGGCCTTCGTCGTTGCGTCGCACCAAGGGCAAGCCAATCAACGCAGCTTGCGAGCCATTGGAGAAATGCGTTTGCAGTTGCGCCCAGTAGTGCTCCGGCATTTGTTCTGGGATCAACGGAATGGCAGTTTCGGGCGTGACCATCAAGTCACTGGTGCCCGTGAGCAAAGCATCGCGATAGTCGCGCAGCGCGTGGCTCACACCTGCAGCGAACTTCAAGTCTTGCGGGATATTGCCTTGCAGCAAGGTGATGCGCAAAGGGCGTGCAGATTGCTGTTCGTCTGTTGTGTTTTGACTGGGGGAGGTGATCCACGTCAAGCACAGGAGCGCTGTAGCGACGACGATGCCACCTAAGGTGGCTCGCGAAGTGACGCCATAGCCTCGGCGCTCTGCCGCTAAGACCATGGCGAGGAATGCAGAGAAGGCACATAAGCCATAAACCCCAACCCATGGCGCCCAGTGCTGTAACAAGCTATCGATATGTGCATAGCCCACTGCGCCCCAAGGAAAGCCTGTCCAGAGCGTGCCCCGCGCCATCTCAGCCAGCACCCAAACGGAGGCAAAGGCGCAAGCGCGTGGCAGCACACCAAGACTTCGTTGTGAGACGACATAAAAGGCTACACACGCCAATCCATATAGCAAGGCCAAGCCTGCTGCCAATGTCATGACTGCCAGCACAGCCATCGGGGCAGACAGTCCACCATAACGGTTCATTGAAATAAACAACCACCATGTACTGCCCAAGAGCCAGGCGAATGAAAAGAGCCACCCTTGTGCAAATGCTTGTCCACGCGATTGGCTGCGGTCTAAATTCCAAGCCAACACTGCCAAGCTGACGCATTGCAACCAGCCTTGAGGTGTGCCTTTGAAACTCCCCTCAAAAGGCCAAGCCAGCGCGAGGGCTTGAGCCAATCCAAAGACGATGAGACATGAGGTCGTGGTGACGCTCAACGGCCATCGCTGGGAATGCTTTGGGTTGTGGTGCATGCCTTATTGCGATGCTTTGTCGGGAGGCGTGGGATATACCTTGAACCACTTCACAGCGCCGCCACGGGTGTGAAGAACTTCAAAGCGTAGTTTGTTGATTTCAAAGTGCTCGCCTCGACGCGGCACGTGGCCCATGGCGTGCGCAATTAAGCCCCCGATGGTGTCGAAATGGGTGTCTTCGCTTTCCTCTGCGGCTGCGAGTTCGAGATGTGTACCGAATGCTTCTGCAACACGCTCCAAGGAGGCGTCACCGCTGACGCGATAGGTTTCGTCTGCGAGGGCAAAGATATCACCGACGTCTTCTTGGCTATCAAATTCGTCCTCGATGTCTCCAACGATTTGTTCCAACACGTCTTCAATCGTGATGAGGCCCGCAATGCGTCCAAACTCATCGACCACCAAGGCCATGTGATTGCGCGTGTTGCGGAATTCACGCAACAAGTCGTTGAGCCCTTTGCTCTCTGGCACAAAGACGGGAGGTCGCAGCAAGGTTCGGATGTTGAGTGAGGGCGCCCGTTGAAGTTTGAGCAAATCTTTGGCAAGCAAGATGCCAACCAGGTTGTCGCGCTCGGTCTCGTAAACGGGGAAACGCGAGTGGCCTGTGTTGATCACTTGATGCAGACTTTCCTCGACGGGCGCATCCAAGTTGATGAGGTCCATGCGCGGTGCGGCCACCATGACCTCGCCTGCGGTGAGATCGGCCATGCGCAGTACGCCTTCGAGCATGAGACGGCTTTCAGCGCCAATGACTTGGTTGTCTTCTGCATCGGAGAGCACATCTAAAAGCTCTTCGCGCGAGTCGGGACCTGGGTGGATGAACTCAAGCAAACGTTGCCAATAGCTGCGCTTGTCTTGCTTGTCTATTTCACGGGAATGCGCGGGTATCACAGTGTTGCAGCGAATCGCTGCGAAAGTCTAACAAGCCATAAGCATAGCCCATGCGCATGTGCGATGAAGTCACTCAGCAGATTGGTGGCGTGCTTCGCGTACGCCCTCTCTAATTTCTTGCACTTTGGCTAAGAAATTCCAGAATCGTTTAGCGTCTTCTTTGATGCTGTAGTTCGTTTTGGCGTATTGATCAGCGACTAGTTCTGTTACGCGACTGTCAAGGTCACGCTTTGGTAGGCGCAAAAAGGCTTCCGTTTCTGAGCCATCCCGCTCAATTTTTGCACCGCCTTTGCGTGCAATGCGAATCATCGGTGCGTTTTCGCTCAAGGCATGGATGTACATCTGGTACACCTTTTCATTGCGCGCGTGGATCACAGCACGCTCAAATAGTCGAGCACCGTAGCCTCGGCCACGAGCATAGGCTGCGACTGAGACACCAAATTCTGAGGTGAAATCGCGTCCTGCGTCTTTCATAAGCGCCAAATGCGCCATCGCAATGATTTCAAGATCGCTGTTGAAAATACCGTAAATTTCGTCTCTGTCAAAGTTCAAGCCATGGACATAACGTTGGATGTGTTCTTCTGTAGCCGTGTATCCGAACCGTAGATAGCGATCACGTTCAGACAGAGCCAACAAATGTTTCAAAATCTCTTGTTTATGCTCAATCCCAAGAGGTGCAATTGGAATCAAAACACCTTGTGTTCTAAGAAATTGCTCTTGAGAAGTGCCAGCAAAGCGAAGCATTTGTCGTCCGCCTTCTAAAGTGGTTTTTGCAAGAGTGTGTACCAGAGTCATGCACTGATTTTAAGGGTTTGCCCTAATTCTTGCGTATAACTGACGGTGTTTAGGCGGAACACTCTAAATGCTGACGCCATTGAGTTTGTTACTTTGTTTTGAGAAATATTTTGTAATTACCTGTTGACTGCCAAAATGACACTAACTCTTTCATCAGCCTGCCTACATCCCTTCATTTTTTATGTACGATTTATCTTTAGGTGTTAGTTTTTTTGAAAGAGGATGGCTCTCATCCAACAATGTGCTCATTCAAGACGCTGAACAAGCCGTGCTCGTAGACACAGGCTACTGGACACACAGCGATCAGACAATTTCATTGGTCAAGTCAAAGCTTCAGGGACAGCCTTTGACGACATTGATCAATACACACTTGCACAGCGATCATTGCGGTGGGAATGCGGCACTGCAAGCGATATTTACTGATGCATCAACATTAATTCCGCCTGGACATGCGGAATATGTTGACTCATGGGATGCTGAAGTGTTGAGTTACAAGCCGACCGGACAACATTGCCCACCTTTTAAGAAGACGGGCATCCTTTTGGATGGTGATGCAGTTGTTGTAGGTAAGAAAACTTGGCGAGTGCATGCAGCACCAGGGCATGACCCACATTCGATCATCATTTTGAATGAAGAAGACGGTGTGCTAATTTCAGCGGATGCGCTTTGGCAGAATGGCTTTGGCGTTGTTTTTCCTGAAATAGAAGGGATTGCGGCATTTGAAGAAGTTGCGGCTACTCTAAATATCATTGAGCGTCTCAAGCCAAAGCTGGTGCTACCTGGTCACGGTGCACCATTTACGGATGTCAATGAAGCTCTATCACGTGCCAAAAGCCGGTTGACACAATTCAAAAGTTATCCTGAAAAGCATGCTAGTTATGCTGCCAAAGTGTTATTGAAGTTTAAGTTGCTTGAGTTGCAAAAAAGCCCATTAAGTGAGTACCACTCTTGGGCTCGTGCAACACAATATCTGCACATATTGCACTCAACATACGTGAGTGCACTGAGCTTCGATGCTTGGATTTACGAACTGGCCTTAAGCTTAGAAAAAAGCGGGGCGTGCATGATTAAAGATAAATTTATTATGAATGCATGAGTTGAACGTCACCAAAAACAAAACCCCCCACTCAATCGAGCGGGGGGTTTCGAGGCTGTAATAGCCTGACGATGTCCTACTTTCACACGGGAACCCGCACTATCATCGGCGCTAAGTCGTTTCACTGTCCTGTTCGGGATGGGAAGGAGTGGTACCAACTTGCTATGGTCATCAGGCATAACTTGTTGTCACCTTGACACAGTCAAGGCAACGAATTCATAGAGTTTGGAATTAGCTTGTGGTCTTTCAACCATTTTTTTGAATGCGTCACTTGGCATAACTTCCTTGATCATTTCTGAATCAAAGTTATAGGGTCAAGTCGCACGAGCAATTAGTATCAGTTAGCTTAACGCATTACTGCGCTTCCACACCTGACCTATCAACGTCCTGGTCTTGAACGACTCTTTAG
>CAISMH010000016.1 GCA_903886485.1 uncultured Burkholderiales bacterium | reverse complement strand
CGGCACTCAGTCCTCGCATGCGGATGCCTGAACCCCGCCCCGGCGCGCCACCCAAGGTGATGCCGGGCATGCGTTTGAGCACTTCGCCCAAATTGGCGTCACCTTGGCGCTCGATCTCTTCACGGCCAATGATGATTTTGCTGGCGGTGGATTCACGGCGCTGTTGGGCGTCATTGTCTCGACCACTGGAGATCTCGACCCGGCCCATGTCTGCGATGGGCGCCCCTGGGGCTGACTGCGCCTGCGCCAAGCCAGCAAGCGCCACGAAGGGAACAACCCCCAGCCAGTTTCGCGCGATGTGATGTGTTGTCATTGCAAAAAGTTTACCGGGTACGCAAAGGCCTTGCCGTGTAAAGTCTGGGTTTTATTTTTCGTTTGTCTGCCCCATGAGCCACGCTGCTGCGCCCCACGCCTACGAGATCAAGAGCGCCTCGCTGCCTTTGGTTGCTTTTATACTCAAAACCTATGACATCTCTGTGTTGCGCGCAGACTTGACACGCCGCTTGGGTGACACGCCCGACTTCTTTGACAACGATCCTGTGGTGATTGACCTCAGCAGCTTGGACCAACCCAACGCCAGCTTGGACTTTGCAGCCATTTGCGCGCTGCTTCGCAGCTACCGCATGGTGCCTGTCGCTGTGCGCGGTGGGCTAACCCACAACACCGCCAGTGCACAACGGGCAGGCTTGTTTGAAGCACGTGACCTCAATGCACAAAGTGCCGCGCCGGCCCGCGTCGAGACGGTGATCCAAGAAGTGATTCGTGAAGTGGAGGTGGTGCGCGAAGTTCCATCAGAGCAACTCGGCGCCATGGTCATTGACAAACCCTTGCGCTCAGGTCAACACGTGTATGCCAAAGGGCGGGACTTGGTGGTGCTGGCCATGGTCAACCCAGGGGCTGAGATCATGGCCGATGGACACATCCATGTGTATGCGCCTCTTCGTGGCAAAGCCATTGCGGGAGCACGCGGCAACGAAGACGCTCGCATCTTCACCTTGTCTCTGGAAGCCGAATTGGTGGCAGTGGCGGGCATCTACCGCACCAGTGACACACCGCTTCCTCCAGAAGTCGCAGGCAAGCCAGCGCAAATCTCTTTGCTTGGTGATAAGTTGGTGATGCAGCGGTTGTAAAATCACGGATTGATTTTCAGAACAAACAAAGGCTTTATTCATGGCAAAAATCGTTGTGGTGACCTCAGGCAAGGGTGGCGTGGGCAAAACCACCACAAGCGCCAGTTTTTCGTCTGGTCTGGCCTTGCGCGGCTTCAAAACGGTGGTGATTGACTTTGACGTTGGCCTGCGCAACTTGGACCTGATCATGGGCTGCGAACGACGGGTGGTCTATGACTTCATCAACGTCATCAACGGCGAAGCCACGCTGAACCAAGCCTTGATCAAAGACAAACAGTGCGACAACTTGTTTGTCTTGGCCGCATCACAGACGCGCGACAAAGATGCTTTGACCAAAGAGGGCGTAGAGCGCGTGTTGACTGAACTCAAAGGCATGGGCTTTGACTACATCATCTGTGACTCCCCCGCTGGCATTGAAGTGGGCGCCATGATGGCCATGCACTTCGCCGACGAAGCCTTGGTGGTCACCAACCCAGAAGTCTCCTCTGTGCGTGACTCAGACCGCATCTTGGGCATGCTCAGCAGCAAAACCCTGCGCGCCATCGAAGGCGACACACCCATCAAAGAACACCTGCTGATCACACGCTACAACCCCAGCCGTGTGGAAGAGGGTCAAATGCTCTCGCTGGAAGACATCCAAGACATCCTGCGCATTCCTTTGATCGGTGTGATTCCCGAATCTGAGACTGTCCTCACGGCATCGAACCAAGGTCTCCCAGCGGTG
>CAISMH010000015.1 GCA_903886485.1 uncultured Burkholderiales bacterium | reverse complement strand
GGCAAGGTTGCGCTCTACCAACTGAGCTATTCCCGCATGAGACGCATATTCTAACGTATTTTTAAACCTACTTAGACTAGCGCACGAAAAATCTTAGTGCTTGACCGCTTCTGTCTTGACGCCGGCCTCGGCGGTTGGCGCGGCAGAGACAACAGACACTTCCTCAGGCAAAGGTGTCGGCATTTTTTCAAGCGCAATTTCCAGCACTTTATCAATCCAACGCACGGGCACGATCTCCAAACCGTTCTTCACGTTTTCTGGAATCTCTTGCAAGTCTTTGATGTTCTCCTCAGGGATCATCACCGTCTTGATGCCGCCGCGCAACGCAGCCAGCAGCTTTTCTTTCAAGCCCCCAATCGCCGTCACCTCACCACGCAATGTGATTTCACCCGTCATGGCCACATCGGCACGCACAGGAATACCGGTCAGCGCAGACACCAGCGCGGTGGTCATGGCAGCACCTGCACTCGGACCATCCTTTGGTGTTGCACCGTCTGGCACGTGGATGTGAATATCCCGTTTTTCCAGCAACTCTTCAGAGATACCCAAACGACGTGCTCGGCTGCGCACCACAGTGCGTGCAGCTTCGACAGATTCTTTCATCACATCGCCTAAAGAGCCGGTGCGCGTGATCGTGCCTTTGCCAATCATGATGGCGGCTTCGATGGTGAGCAAATCGCCACCCACTTCGGTCCAAGCCAAACCGACCACTTGACCGACTTGGTTCTCCGCTTCTGCACGTCCATAGGTGTACTTGCGCACACCGAGGAACTCGGGTAAATCATCCGCTGTCACTTTGACTTGCGGCTTCATTTGCTTGAGCAACAAGGCTTTGACGACCTTGCGGCAAATCTTTGACATTTCACGTTCAAGCGAACGCACACCGGCTTCGCGCGTGTAGTAGCGCACGATGTCACGAACCGCAGCTTCATCGACTGACAACTCTTCGTCTTTGACGCCATTGTTTTTCATTTGCTTAGGCAGCAAATACTTCATCGCGATGTGTGTTTTCTCGTCTTCGGTGTAGCCCGACAAACGAATGACTTCCATGCGGTCCAACAAAGCAGGCGGAATATTCATCGAGTTAGAGGTCGCCACAAACATCACATCACTCAAGTCGTAATCGACTTCCACGTAATGATCGGCGAACTTGTTGTTTTGCTCGGGGTCCAACACCTCCAGCAACGCACTCGAAGGATCGCCACGCGAGTCCATGCCCAACTTGTCAATCTCGTCCAACAAGAACAAAGGATTGCGTGTACCCACCTTGGTCAAGCTTTGCAGCACTTTGCCTGGCATTGCGCCAATGTAGGTGCGACGATGGCCTCGTATCTCGGCCTCGTCACGCATGCCACCCAAAGCCATGCGCACGTATTTACGACCGGTGGCTTTGGCAATCGATTGACCCAAGGAGGTTTTGCCCACACCAGGGGGGCCAACCAAGCATAGGATAGGTGCTTTGACTTTGTCAACGCGCTGTTGCACAGCAAGGTATTCCAAGATGCGGTCTTTGACTTTGTCGAGACCGTAGTGGTCTTCATTCAACACATCTTCGGCATTGCCGAGGTCGTGTTTGATTTTTGTTTTCTTGTTCCAAGGCAAGCCGACCAAAACATCAAGATAGTTACGCACGACGGTAGCTTCAGCCGACATGGGCGACATGAGCTTGAGTTTCTTCAACTCTGCTTCTGCTTTCTTGCGTGCCTCTTGGGGCATGCGCGCAGCTTTGATCTTCTTCTCGACCTCTTCGATGTCCGCGCCCTCTTCGCCTTCGCCCAGTTCTTTCTGGATGGCTTTGACCTGTTCGTTCAGATAAAAGTCGCGCTGGTTCTTCTCCATCTGACGCTTGACGCGGCCACGGATTTTTTTATCCACATTGAGAATTTCAACCTCACGCTCAATTTGTTCAAACAAGTTGGACAAACGATCACGCACAGGCGAGAGGTCTAGAACGACTTGTTTGCTCTCAAGCTTCAAAGGCAAATGCGCAGCGATGGTGTCCGCCAAACGGCCTGCATCATCGATGCTGGCAATGGAGGTCAAAATCTCTGGCGGGATTTTCTTGTTCAGTTTGACGTATTGGTCAAACTGTTGCATCACAGCGCGGCGCAGGGCTTCCACCTCGCTGCCAGACTCAGCAGGCAATACTTCGATAGGCGTGACGTGCGCGGTGAAGTGAGATTCACCATCTTCAATGCCGTCCACCTTAGCCCGTTGCTGGCCTTCAACCAACACCTTGACCGTGCCGTCTGGCAACTTGAGCATTTGCAAAATGGTCGAGATGCAACCGACTTCAAACATATCAGTAACTGCAGGCTCATCTTTGGCGGCAGCCTTTTGCGCCACCAACATGATGCGGCGTTCCGCGGCCATCGCGGCTTCTAAGGCTTTGATGCTCTTGGGGCGCCCCACAAACAACGGGATCACCATGTGAGGAAACACCACCACGTCGCGCAAAGGCAACAAGGGCAGCTCAAGAGGCGTAGCGGGTAGCAAGGGTTGTCCAGACATGGTCAGCCTTCCAGTAAAAAAGGGACAGGCTTCGTTGCTCTGTCCCCGAGTTCAATCATCAAGCCTTTTTGGCGGCCTCTCGGTACACCAACAAAGGAGGTTTATTTTCTTCGATGGTGGCTTCTTCAACCACCACCTTTTCGACATTCGGCGAATTTGGTAGCTCGTACATGGTATCGATCAGCGATTGTTCAAGGATAGAACGCAAACCGCGCGCACCTGTTTTACGCGCCAAGGCTTTCTTGGCAATTGCGCGCAAAGCTGCGGGGCGAATTTCAAGCTCAGCGCCTTCCATCGCCAACAGTTTGCTGTACTGCTTCACCAAGGCATTCTTGGGCTCAGTCAAGATTTGCACCAAGGCATCTTCTGTCAGTTCGACCAAGGTGGCTACCACGGGCATGCGACCGACCAGTTCTGGAATCAAACCGAACTTGATGATGTCGGCAGGCTCAACCTCTGCGAACACTTCAGACAAGCTGCGTGACTCTTTGCTCTTGACGGTCGCGCCAAAACCAATACCAGAGGCTTCTGTGCGGTTCTCAATGACTTTCTCAAGCCCCGCAAAGGCACCGCCACAGATAAACAAGATGTTGGTTGTGTCGACTTGCAAAAAGTCTTGATTGGGGTGCTTGCGGCCACCTTGTGGTGGAATGCTCGCCATCGTGCCTTCGATCAATTTGAGCAAGGCTTGTTGCACACCCTCACCTGACACATCACGTGTGATGGAGGGGTTGTCTGACTTACGCGAAATCTTATCGATCTCGTCGATGTAAACGATACCGCGTTGCGCACGCTCCACGTCATAGTCGCAACTTTGCAAAAGCTTTTGAATGATGTTTTCGACATCCTCACCCACATAACCGGCTTCGGTCAGCGTGGTGGCGTCTGCCATCACGAATGGCACATTCAACATGCGCGCCATGGTTTGCGCTAATAAGGTTTTGCCTGAACCTGTTGGGCCAATCAACAAAATGTTGCTCTTGGTGAGCTCAACATCGTCTTTCTTAGACGACTCTTTGTGCTTCAAACGCTTGTAGTGGTTGTACACCGCCACAGCCAAGGTACGTTTGGCAGGCTCTTGGCCAATCACATAGTTGTCGAGATTGGCTTTGATTTGCGCAGGCGTCGGCAGATCGCTGCCTTTTTCTTTGCTGGCATCCGAGTTGGGCAACTCATCGCGAATGATTTCATTGCACAAGTCGATGCACTCGTCACAAATGAAGATCGAAGGTCCAGCGATGAGCTTTTTGACTTCGTGCTGGCTCTTACCGCAGAAGGTGCAGTAGAGCGTTTTTTCGCCAGAAGCGCTTTTTTTATCTGCCATGTACGTGCTGTGCTTGTGTGTGAGTTGTGCGTGGGGCCGGTTAGCTGCGTTTGCTGATCACTTGATCAATCAAACCATACTCTTTGGACTCGTCAGCGCTCAAATAGTAATCGCGTTCGGTATCACGCTCAATTTTCTCAAGCGGTTGACCCGTGCGTTCAGCCAAGATACGGTTCAACTGATCGCGTGTTTTCAAGATTTCACGGGCGTGAATTTCAATCTCAGTCGCTTGTCCACGAGCACCGCCCAAAGGCTGATGAATCATGACCTTGGAGTTTGGCAGCGAAAAACGCTTGCCCTTCTCGCCAGCCGTCAGCAAAAACGCGCCCATGCTGGCCGCCATGCCAATGCACAGGGTGGACACGTGAGGCTTGATGAAGTTCATCGTGTCGAAAATCGACATGCCGGCGCTAACAGAACCACCAGGGGAGTTGATGTAGAGCGAAATATCCTTGTCGGGGTTCTCACTCTCCAGGAACAACAACTGAGCCACCACCAAATTAGCGGTTTGATCGTTGACTTCGCCCACCAAGAAAATCACGCGCTCTTTCAGCAAACGTGAATAGATGTCGTAAGACCGCTCGCCGCGGCCCGACTGTTCAATCACCATGGGAACCATGCCCAAAGCTTGTGTATCCAGTGCGCTCATGTTGTTTCCTTGTAGGAGGATCAAGCTTGACCCATCAATTCGTCGAATGAAATCGTTTTGGGGTTGACCTTCGCTTTAGACAAGATGAAGTCGGTCACGTTGTTTTCAATGACGATGGCTTCAACTTCACCCAAACGGCTCATGTCGCTGTAATACCAGCGCACAACCTCTGCGGGCTTCTCGTAGCTAGAGGCCAACTCTTCAATGTGTGCTTTGATTTGTTCAGCGGTCGCTTGCAAGTTATTGGCGCGAACCAAATCAGCCACCACCAAGCCCATACGCACGCGCTTTTCAGCTTGTGGGCGGAACACGTCATCAGGAATCGGCGCCTTGTCAGCATCTTTGATGCCACGGGCTTTCAAATCAGCGCGCGCACCTTCGACCATGCGGTCGAGTTCAGCTTGCACACTGGCGTTGGGTAAATCGAGCTCAGCCTTGGTGGCAACCGCATCCAAAGCGGCTTGTTTGTTGCGTCCCAACAAGCGGAATTTCACTTCGCGCTCAAGGTTGCTCTTGATGTCAGCGCGCAAACCCGCGACGGTGGCATCTGCCACACCCAAAGACTTGGCCAACTCGTCGGTCACTTCAGGCAAATGCGCAGCTTCGACCTTCTTCAAGGTCACCAAGAAATCAGATTGTTTGCCGGCCACATCTTTGCCGTGATAGTCGGCAGGAAAGCTCAATGGGAAGGTCTTGCTTTCGCCTGACTTCATGCCACGCACGGCATCTTCAAATTCTTTCAGCATCTGACCTTCGCCCAGCAAGAACTGGAAGTCTTCGGCCTTACCGCCTTGGAATGGCTCGCCATCAATCTTGCCTTCGAAGTCGATGGTCACGCGGTCACCGTCTTGCGCGGCACCGTCCAAGCCACGTTGGGCAAAGGTACGACGTTGCTTGCGCAAGATATCAATCGTTTTGTCAATCGCAGCATCGGTCACCTCTGCAGCGACTTTGTCCACTTCGACGCTGGACAAATCAGGGAACTTCACTTCTGGGTACACCTCGAAAATGGCATCGAATTGCATCTCGCCTTCGGGGGCGCCTTCTTTTTCAGTAATGCGCGGCTGGCCTGCCACGCGCAGTTTGGCTTCATTCGTGGCCACAGCAAATGCTTCACCCACTTTGTCGTTCATCACTTCAAACTGTGTGGAGTAGCCGTAGCGTTGCGCCACGATGTTCATCGGCACTTTGCCTGGACGGAAACCGTCGATCTTGACTTGGCGTGCCACGCGCTTCAAACGCACATCGACTTCCTTGGCGATGACGTCCACGGGCAACGTCAAAGTAATTTTGCGTTCCAGCTTTTCCAAAGTTTCAACAGTCACGGCCATGTGGTTTCTCCTAAATTTGGCAGGGTCAGCAGCGGCATCAAGGCCGCTTGCTATCAATCAAGTGGTGCGCGGGGCGGGACTCGAACCCGCACATCCTTGCGGACGTCAGGACCTAAACCTGGTGCGTCTACCAATTTCGCCACCCGCGCGGGTTCAAAATAACAACGGGTGGTCTGGGAAGACCACCCGCTTGAAATCGGTCAGCCTTGCATTTTAGACGGCTTTTCGACCTTAAACCACGCTGCGTACATGGCAGGCAAAGCCAATAGCGTCAAGACGGTGGCAACAATCAAGCCACCCATGATGGCAACCGCCATTGGCCCCCAAAACACGCTGCGTGTGAGCGGAATCATGGCCAGCACCGCAGCCGCTGCAGTCAACACAATTGGACGCAAGCGACGCACCGCCGACTCCACAATCGCCTCCCACGCGGGGATGCCACTGGCTCGGTCTTGCTCGATTTGGTCAATCAAGATCACCGAATTGCGCTGAATCATGCCCATCAAGGCAATCACCCCGAGCAAGGCCACGAAGCCAAAAGGTCGATTCAAAGCCAACAAAGCGCCAGCCACACCCGCCAAACCTAAAGGCCCCGTCAAAAACACCAACACGGCGCGGCTGAAGCTGTGGAGCTGAAGCATCAACAAGGTGAAGGTGATGAACAACATCACCGGCATTCCCGCAGAGATGGAGCTAGAGCCCTTGGAACTCTCCTCCACCGCCCCCGCCACTTCAATGCGGTAAGGCTGCGCCTGAGTTTCCAGCCACTTGGCCTCCAACTTCTTCAAATCGGGCAGCAACTGTTGGGTCACTGTCGCGCCTTGCAGGCCCTCGATGATGTCGCACTGCACGGTGATGGCGTACTCTCGGCCCTCACGCCACATCACACCCGGCTCCCACGAGAACACGGGCTTGACGATTTGTGTCGCCGGAATCATGCGTCCTGATGCGGTGGGGATGTAGGCGTTGGTCAAGTCGCTGATGGCATCGCGTTCGTTAAGAGGCTGACGCAACACAATGTCGATGAGTTTGTTGTCCTCGCGAAATTGCTCCACGGTGGAGCCCACCAACAAAGTACGCATCGCCTGCGCAATGGACTGACTCGTCACCCCCAAAGACAGGGCCTTGGCTTGATCCACTTCCAAGCGCACCACTTTGACGGCTTCGTTCCAGTTGTCATTCACCCCACGCGTGGAGGGACTGGCGCGCATCTGCGCCTTCACCTCATCGGCACGCATGCGCAACACCTCGGGGTCTGGGCCCACCACGCGGAACTGCACGGGATACGGCACCGGCGGGCCATTGGGCAGCAGCTTGACCCGAGCACGCGCCTCTGGGAACTCTTGTGCCAGCAACACAGGCAAGGCCAAGCGCAAGGACTCACGGCGCTCCAAACTCTCAGGCACCACAATCAATTGCGACACGTTGGTTTGAGGGAACACTTGGTCCAGCGGCAAATAAAAGCGTGGCACGCCAGAGCCAATCCAAGAACTCACCGTTTGCACGCCCGTCTCTTTGAGCAAGCGCTGCTCGACCGCTTGCGTCACCGCTTCGTTCGCCTTGAAGGACGTGCCCTCTGGAAACCACAAGTCCACCAAAATTTCGGGACGGCTGGAATCTGGGAAAAACTGCTGCTGCACACGCCCCATACCCACCAAGCCCAAGACGAACAACAAGATGGTGATGCCAATCGCTTTCCAGCGGTACTCCACACACCACGTCACAGCCGTGCGAAAGTGGCGATAAAACGGACCATCAAACAACTCATGTTCGCCACCATGCGCACTGTGCGGCTTGACTTGCAGCAACAAGGTCCCCAAGTACGGCACGAAATAGACCGAGACCCACCAACTCAACACCAGCGCGATCACGGTCACCGCAAAAATGGCGTAGGTGTACTCCCCCACGGTTGACTTGGCCATGCCAATCGGCAAGAAGCCAGCGGCTGTGATGAGGGTGCCCGTCAGCATCGGCATGGCCGTGACCTCATACGCGAACGTGGCGGCTCGCACACGGTCGTAGCCCTCTTCCATTTTGCGCACCATCATCTCCACGGCAATGATGGCATCGTCCACCAGCAAGCCCAACGCGATGATGAGTGAACCCAACGAGATCTTGTGCAGGCCAATGCCCCAATAGTTCATGGCCAAAAAAGTCATGGACAGCACCAGCGGGATCGTGATCGCCACCACCAAGCCCGGGCGCATGTCAACGTACCAACCATAACGCCCGCCCTTGTGCAAGCCCAAGGCCACAAAGCTCACCAACAACACGATCAGCACAGCCTCAATCAGCACATGCACAAATTCGCCGACCGACTTCGTCACGGCCTTGGGTTGGTCCTGCACCTGCAACAAAGTCACACCAAGCGGCAGCGTTTTTTCAATGCGTTTGGTGGCCACTTCTAGGGCTTTACCCAGTGCAATGATGTCGCCGCCCTTGCCCATCGACACGCCCAAGGCGATCACGGACTTGCCTTGGTGATGCACTTTCACGGCTGCCGGCTCCACATAGCCACGGGTGACCGTGGCGATATCGCCCAGCTTGAGTTGCTGACCAGAACTCCCATGGATCGGCATGGCGCGCAACTGCGCTTCGGTTTCAAATTGGCCGCCGATACGCACCTGCAACACATCCAATGGCGCTTGTACCGTGCCTGCGTCTGCCACTGCGTTTTCTTGGCTCAGCTGCGCCAATACCCCGCCCACATCGAGGCCGAGTTGAACCAATCGTTTTTGAGGAATTTCGATGAAGATCTTTTCATCTTGCACACCAAACTGTTCCACCTTCGCCACATCGGGGACACGCAACAATTGCTGGCGCACATCATCGGCAAACTTCTTCACCTCAGCAGGTGTAAAACCCGGTGCATCCAACGCGTAGATCACGCCGTACACGTCACCAAAATCATCGTTGAAGAACGGACCCTGCACCCCTTGCGGCAAGGTGTAGCGCATGTCCCCAATTTTCTTGCGTACTGTGTACCAAGCATTGGGCACATCGGCGGGCTTAGACGAATCCTTCAGTTGAAAAATAATTTGTGACTCGCCCGGCTTTGAGTAGCTACGAATCTTGTCGGCATAGGGCACCTCTTGCAAGGTGCGCTCAATCTTGTCGGTCACTTGCTCGGCAACTTGATGCGCAGTCGCCCCCGGCCAATACGTGCGCACCACCATTGCACGAAAGGTGAACGGCGGGTCTTCATCTTGGCCCAGTTGGAAATAAGCAGCGACGCCCAGAAGCATCAGCACGACCATCAAGTACCGCGTGAGTGCAGTGTGCTCAAGCGCCCACTTAGAGAGGTTGAATTTGTCTTCCATCATTCACTCACTTCACAGCGCCGAACACAGACACCTTTTGACCCGGTGTCAGCACATGCACCCCAGACAGCACCACCTGGTCTCCGTTTTGTAGCCCTGAGGTCACCACCGCATCGTTGCCGTCGGCGGTATTGACTTGCACGGCCTGTGCTTTGACCGTCATCGTGCTGGGGTCAAGCACCCACACCGATGCAGCACCCGCCTCCATGCGCAAAGCGCTGGTGGGTAACTTGATCGTTTTCACATCACTCACATCGCCCAGCAACAAGTGCACCGTCACAGTCGAGCCCAGCACCGGTTGCGCATCTTTGGGCAAAGCTGCCTTGACCAAAAAGCTGCGCGTCACGCTGTCGGCACTGGCTGACACATCACGCACCACGGCCTCCAACACTTGGCCGTCCACCCACTGGCGTACCTTCACTCGGGTGCCAGTTTTGAGCAAGCCGAGCTTGTCCTCTGCCACCGAAAAAACCACATCACGTGGCCCATCCAGCGCCAAGCGCACCACAGGCTGCCCGGGCGCCACCACTTGGCCCGCACTCGCATCCACCGATGTCACGATGCCCGCACCATCTGCCAGCAAACGGGTGTAGCCCGATTGGTTGCCCTGCACCGAGCTTTGCGCTTGGGCTTGTTTCCACTGCGCTTGCGCCGAGATATAGGCCGCCTCACGACGCTGCAACTCGGCCACACTGATGAAGCCTTGCGCATACAGGTCTTGGTAACGCTTGAAATCTGCGCCTGCAACCTCGCGGTTGGACTGCGCAGCCACCAATTGCGCAGCGGCCGCATCAGCCGTCACGCGGTAATCCTGCGGATCGAGTTGCGCCAACAATGCACCGGGTTTGACCCGCTGACCAATCTCTGCCGGGCGGCTCAGCAACTTACCCGCCACCCGAAAACCTAGAGTGGACTCCACACGCGCACGCACTTCGCCAGAGAACTCAAAATCCATGGACGAGCCAGACTCCCCCACGGTCAACACCTTCACCGCACGAACTGGCTCTTGCGGCGCAGGGTTTTTGCCACAAGCAGCCAACACGGTCACCACGCAAACGGCGCTCAGCCAACGACTTGAAGACTTCAACGCATATAACATAAAGCACTCACTTTTATTAATGACTAATTGGTTATTAATGTAGCCGATTTGAATTTGCCCTCGCTTCACAAGGGGCACCGACAATAGTGCCAACTTATGTCTCGCATCGACCACTACGAAAATTTCCCAGTTGCCTCTTGGCTCTGCCCCGCACACCTGCGCCCCGCCGTTCAAGCACTTTATAACTTTGCCCGCACCGCAGATGATTTGGCCGATGAAGGCGACGACCCCGCCCACCGTCGCTTAGACACGCTCGGAGAATTTCGCGCCGACTTGCAAAGCTGTCTGAACCAGACGGGCGCACTCAGTTTGGGCTGGCCACAGGTGTTCGTCCCCCTACAAAAAGTGGTGACACAGTTTCAACTGCCAACACAACCGTTGTTTGATTTGCTGGATGCATTCGAACAAGACGTGGTCTACACCAGTGTTGGACAAGGCTACAAAAATCGCCATGAACTGCTGGATTACTGCCGACGATCAGCCAACCCGGTTGGCCGCTTGATGTTGCATTTGTTCGGTGTGCGTGATGCCACCTCCCTCGCGCAAAGCGACGCGATTTGCACGGCCTTGCAACTGATCAACTTTTGGCAAGATCGCAGCCAAGACCTGAGCCGTGATCGCGACTACTTGCCGCAGGGTCACACCCTAGAACAAGAGCTTCGCTTCGCACGCACGTTGATGATGCAAGGTGCACCCTTGGTACATCGGGTCAAAGGCCGCGCGGGCTGGGAACTTCGCGCCGTGGTGCAAGGTGGGCTGCGCATTTTGGACCAACTCGATACACGCGCGCCAGTGTCAGACCACACCCAATTCACACGCCCTCAGCTGAACAAGACCGACTTCGCACGCATTTTGTGGCGTTGCATCCGTATGTGAAGCCCACTGCGAGCCCGCCAGCGCCGCCCCTGATAATCACGCACACATGACACCTCAAGACTACGTTCAACAAAAAGCCTCTGCCTCTGGCAGCAGTTTTTATTACGCATTCCTCTTTCTGCCCCCACCAAGGCGTGCGGCCATCACGGCCTTTTACGCCTTCTGCCGCGAAGTAGACGATGTGGTGGACGAAGTCACCGACCCAGGCGTCGCCGCCAGCAAGCTAGCTTGGTGGCACGGTGAAGTGCATCAAGCCTTTGCAGGCCAACCCACGCACCCTGTCATGCACGCGTTGATGCCTTGGATCGCAGAGTTCGGCATTGAAGAAGCATGCTTGCAGTCCGTCATCGAAGGCTGCGAAATGGACCTGAGCCAAACCCGCTACCTCGACTACCCCAACCTTACCCGTTACTGCCATCTCGTCGCCGGCGTGGTCGGCGAAGTAGCAGCCAAGATTTTTGGCCAGAGCAACGCGGCGACCACAGCGTATGCCCACAAACTCGGTCAAGCCTTTCAGCTCACCAACATCATTCGCGATGTGGGCGAAGACGCTCTGCGTGGCCGCATTTATCTGCCTGTGGCCGAACTACAGCGCTTCGACGTCAAAGCACACGAAATCCTGAACCGTTTGGATTCCGAGCGTTTTCAAGCGCTCATGCAATTCCAAGCCGACCGTGCTCACGCCCTGTACGACGAAGCCTTGGCCCTGCTGCCCATGGACGATTGGAAGCATCAAAAACCGGGCTTGATGATGGCCAGCATCTATCGCACCTTGCTGCGCGAAATCGAAGCCAAGAAGTTTCCTGTGCTGACCCAACGCGTGACCCTCACCCCGCTGCACAAACTCTGGCTGGCTTGGAAGATGCAAGCGCTTGGGCGGTTTTGAGCCACGCTGTGAAGTCACTGACCATCGTGGGCGCAGGCTGGGCTGGTTTAGCCGCTGCTGTCGCGGCCACCCAAACGGGCTGGCAGGTCACCCTCTATGAAGCCACCTCTCTCTTAGGCGGGCGCGCTCGCAGCTTGGCGCAGCGCTTTACCAACCAAGCGCTCGACAACGGCCAGCATGTGTTGATCGGTGCCTACCGAGACACCCTTGCCTTGATGCGCACCGTGGGCCTAGACCCACAGCAACTGCTGCACCGCCTGCCCTTGGATTTGCGCTTTGCTGATGGACAAGGCCTGCACTTGCCGGACTGGCCGATGCCATTGAACTTGCTCGCGGGCATGGCTCGCGCGCAAGGATGGCAACTGCAAGACAAAGCCAGTCTCATCCAAGCGTGCTGGCGCTGGCAACGCGCGGGCTTCACATGCAATCCTGCCTGGACCGTCGCGCAGCTTGGTGATGACGCAGGCGTCAGCCAACGGGTGATGCAACAGCTGATCGAGCCCCTCTGCTTGTCCGCCCTCAACACCCCCTTGGATCAAGCGAGCGCCTGCGTGTTTTTGCGCGTGCTGCATGACGCGCTGCTCGGTGGCCCGGGCAGCGCCGATCTGCTGTTGCCGCGCGTTGATTTAGGCGGCTTGCTGCCCGACGCTTGCTTGTCATGGCTTCAAGCGCACGGTGCCCACGTGCATTTGAACCAGCGCATCCAAGCAAGCACCCTCGAAGAACTACAGCCATCCGAGAACACAACGCTCCTGCTGGCATGCCCCGCTTGGGAAGCTGCCCGCCTCACCGCGAACTTGGCACCCGCATGGGCGGCCTCCTGCGCCGGCTTAACACACGCCGCCATTGCGACGGTGTACCTGCATTGCACCGATGCGGGCTACACAGGTCTAACGCGCCCGATGGTGGCGTTGCACAGCGGTCCACAAGCGCCAGCACAGTTTGTCTTTGATCGTGGTGCGCTCAACCATCAAGCTGGCTTGTTGGCCGCCGTCGTCAGCGCCTGCACCGCCACACGAGATGAGGTGACACCACAGGTCCAAGCCCAAGTCCAACAGCAACTGGGATTGAAGCAACTGCATGTCGTGCAAACCGTGGTCGAGAAACGCGCCACGTTGGCATGCACGCCCATGCTTGTCCGGCCTGAGGCCTTCATCGCTCCGCGACTCTGGGCCTGCGGGGACTACATCAGCGGCCCCTACCCATCCACCCTTGAAGGTGCCGTGCGTTCAGGCCAACAAGTGGTCGCACAACTCAGCCAAATGGCTGACCGTCAAGGGCTGGGTTGAGTCATGTGGCCATGCATGGCCTTGCGTGTTCACCCATGCGGTTTGCATACCCGCGTTTTGAGCGCCCAGCACATCGGTCACGGCGTCATCGCCTAGGTGCAACACCGAAGCCGTCGCAAGATGGAGTTGCGCCGCCGCAGCTTCAAAAATACGCACATCTGGCTTGGCCACACCGAACACGCGAGCACTGACTGCGGCCTTGAAATAAGGCCCCGCCTCTGTGCGAAACACATCCGCATTCCCGTTCGACAAACCCACCAACGGATAACGCGCCGCCAAGCGCTCCAGTGCAGGCTTCACACCCTCGTAGAGCGTCACGTTTTGGCGTTCGGCAAAAAACACTTCAAACGCCAAGTCTGCCAAGTGTGGTGCATCGCCTGCGCGAACCAAGCTCTCGCGAATCGCTTCGCGACGTAAAAAACTGAAGTCATGCGCCTTGTCTGCATGGCGTTGGTTGATCTCTGCACGGATCGCTTGCTTCACCCCAGTTTGCTCACACAGCAGCGCAGTCTTGGGCGCGTGCACGGCCAACCAAGCCTGCAGCACCTGCTCGGCACGAGCAATGGTCGGCATGACGGGCCACAAAGTGTCGTCAAGGTCTAAGGTTATGGCTTGGATTTTGGAGAGATCGATCATGGCTGGGCGAGAATACCGCATCATGCTCAAACCTGCTTTCAACCCAGAACCCCCCTTCGCCCACGGACAAGCTCCGCGCACCGCCGTCTTGCTGTGTAACTTGGGCACACCTGATGCGCCCACCGCAGCGGCTGTGCGTCGTTACTTGGCCGAGTTTTTAGGTGACCACCGCGTGGTCGAAATTCCACGCTTGGTGTGGATGGCCATCTTGCACGGCATCATCTTGCGCGTGCGTCCGGCCAAGTCAGCCGCCAAATACGCCACGATTTGGACCGAGCAAGGCTCGCCCTTGAAAGTATGGACAGACCAACAAGCACAAGCCTTGCAGGCTCTGTTCAACGCCAACGGCCATGCCGTCAGCGTGCGCTACGCCATGCGTTATGGCAACCCGTCGATTGCCAGCCAACTCGATGCCCTCAAGTCCGAAGGCTTCACACGCGTCTTGGTGCTGCCTGCCTATCCCCAATACTCAGGCACGACCACGGCGAGCGTGTTGGATGCCGTTTACCACTGGGGGCTGCGCAGCCGTGTGCTGCCGGAGTTTCGTTTCATCAACCATTACCACGACCACCCCGCTTACATCCAAGCCTTGGCACAACGCGTGCGCGAGCATTGGGCCAAGCACGGACAAGCTGAACGTCTGGTGATGAGCTTTCATGGCGTGCCAGAACGCACCCTGCATCTGGGCGACCCCTACCACTGCGAGTGCTACAAAACGGCCCGACTGCTGGGCGAAGCCCTCGGCCTCAGCAAAGACCAATACATGGTCACCTTCCAATCGCGCTTTGGCAAAGCCAAGTGGTTAGAGCCTTACACCGAACCCACCTTGATTGCACTGGCCCAACAGGGGGTCAAACGCGTCGACCTGATCTGTCCCGGCTTCACCAGTGATTGTTTAGAAACCTTGGAAGAAATCTCGCAAGAAGCGCAAGAGGCTTATTTGCACGCAGGTGGTGATGTGTTCCACTACATCCCCTGCTTGAATGACAGCGCAGCGTGGGTGCAAGGCATGTACGAACTCAGCCTGACCCATATGGGGGGCTGGCCAACCCACATGCCAGACGCAGCGCTTCTAGCGACCAGCCGACGTGAGGCACTGGCCTTGGGTGCGGAAAATTAATTAGGGGGCTTTGCTTGCACTCGGTGCAGGCATGGCCAGCGCCGAAGCAGGCGCTACAGGCCGTGAGGCCGAGGCGGCGCTCGCAGCAATTGCAGGCGTTGCGGCACGTGCCGCGCTAGATACGACTGACGAGGGCATCAAACCAGCAGAGGCTGGCATCGCCGTTGTAGACGCTGGCTTTTGCACTGCTGGTGCAGCAGGCATGCTCGCCGAATCAGATGCCGTGGACGCTGGCGCCTCTGCGGCGCTCGCAGCATCACTCGCCTCTGTGGGTACAACTTGTAGAGGTGGCGGAGGTTCGGTCGCGGTCTCTTCTTTGGGTTGCAAATAGGCGGCTACAGCCAAAGCGGCTGCAAACAAGCCAGCAATCACCCAGATTGAAGTTTTGGGCTTGGTGGCCTCAGGTGGAACCACCGTTGTGTGTGGCGCTTCTTCAGCCGTGATCGCGTGCGCTGGATGCGCGGACTCTGTAACCGATGCTGGAGGTACTTCCGCCACAGTTGGCGCAACGGCCTCTTCTACCAAGGCTTCGGTCTGAAGGGTCTCTTCGACTGTAGGCTCTTCAACAGGCGCTTCATCCACATCGACGTTCAATCCTAGAACTTCGTCTAAGGAAACGCCTAACAAAGTTCCAACCTTTTTTGCTGATGTCACTTTGACGGCGGCGCTGTAAAAAGAACTCATCCCGCCTTCTTCAAGCTGACGAATTTGCTTGACAGACATACAAGCGCGGGTGGCCATGTCGCTCAAGGACCAACCTTGCGCTTCGCGATTGAGGCGCAACAAGTCGCCGTTGATATAAGGTTCTTCTTGGCTCATAAACACATCAGATTTATTGCCATCTTAACCAATTACTTGACCAGTAAAAGTTCGCCCTTGATGGACGCACCCTTTTGAACAGACAAGGTTTGGTACACCACATGTCCATCCACCGAAGCCGAAGAAGTCACGATCAATTCATTACAGGTAGCAGTTCCAGAGAACTTGCCTTTGATGTGCAAGCTGGTACATGTCACAACACCTTCTACTTGACCACGTGCACCAATGGTCAACTCGTCAACTTGAATTTGACCGTTCAAGGCACCCTCCACATGAATCGCGCCCTTGGCTGAGATTTCGCCGCGAAAGGAGAAGCCTTCGCTCAGAATAGATGGCTTGGTTGCCGTGGTTGAAATCATGTCCATCATGCTATTTCGTTGGTTAGTGGTTGGGGGCGCGACAACAGGTGGCTGCTCTGTCACGAGTTCATCAACTTCAACCTCCACTTGCTCGTCCTCGACGGCAGGCGAAGATGTATTCGCTTGGGACAAATTAACGTTGTTGGTTTTGGATTTGTTGAACATATTGTGCCGTCCGTATAACTTTTTGTGGATTGACTGGATAACCACCAATCAAAATTTCCAAATGCAGGTGCTTGCCTGTTGATGAAGAACCTGTGCTGCCAATGTTGCCCAACACAGATTCATTGGTAACCTTGTCACCCAACTTCACGTCGATGTTAGCCAAGTGTGCGTAAAGCGACTCCACACCATTGGTGTGGCGCACCACCACGGTGTTGCCATATTGAGTATGAAACTCAGCCAACACAACCACACCGGGCTTCACAGGGTGGACCTTTTCGTCACCTGTTTGGCTCAACAAATCAAGTCCCGTATGAAAGTGAGTTTGACCCGTGATTGGATGACGGCGTACCCCGAAGTCTGATGTCACGCTGTAGTTTGGCACTGGCATGACGCTCGGCAATGCGTATAAAACCTCGCGCAAACCACGGTTGGTTGACAACTCATCAGCCACCTTGCCACGAAGCAAAGGATTGCTTTTGACATCGTCTTCCAAGTTAAAGCCACCGTTCGCCGCGTTTTGTTGAATGATCTTGACAATCTTCTCCGTCAAACCAGACGACTCCAGCTGTGACTTCATGCTGACGTTCTCTTGCGACACCGCCACCATTGACGTATCCACAAATCGGCGAATACTCATGTCGCGGTCGCGGATGGTTTGAGCCAGCGCCACCATTTGTTCGTCACTCATGCTCAACTGATCCACGCCCTCGGAATCAGAAGCACTGCTTAACAACGCACGGTAAACCTCTTCATGAGAGCGCTCTAGCTTGGAGCGACTCAACATCAAGCTGATGCTGGTTGTCAACAAGACCACAATCGCCACCAACATGCCGCCAGTTGCCAAAATGCCACCACGCACCAAGATGCGCTGTACACGGCCACTGACATTGAGGTAATGGAGATCGCCGTTTTGCTCCAGAATGATGCGCGCATCCTCATACTGGCGAGCCCACCCGCTGGACACAAGCCCAGGAAGCACGCGAACAGCGGAGAGGAATCGGCGCAGCATTTAAAGCGGAGTCAGTTAAGCAGCCGTGGTAGCGCCGCCAACATGGACCACAGGGCCATTGGCATCTTGACTCAAAGTACCTTCAATTTCGCCGCCCTTTTCAATCTCAATCTCTGAGTATTGAACCTTGCCAGCAATCTTGCCGGTCGAGCGAACAATCAAGCTCTTCTCTGAAATGATTGTGTTGTGGAGTTGACCACGCACATCAATCACTTTTGCAGAAACACGGCCTGTGATCTTGCCTGTTGGGCCGATCAAGACTTCTTCAGCCGTTAAATCGCCCTCAATCACACCATTGATGATGGCTTTTGAGGGCACAGTGAACGTACCTTTGACGACTACACCGTCACCGATAACTACACTTTCGAGCGAATCAGATTGATTAGACATATGGACTCCTTGTAATGATTTTAGCGAATAAACCACCAAAAATAGCCGAGTTGCTAATTTTTTGTTGTTTATTTGTTAAAAAAAATCCATGTGATGCAACCACTTAGCGTATTTTTTGAATGTGCTTCCTGATACGCCGCCATCCAAAACCGTCAGCCCATCTTGGACGTAACTCACCCTGTGATGGGTACCATTCAGCCCTGACTACAACGATCAAGATGAATAAAAATTTCACCATGACGGGGGTGATGGGTTGGCCCGTCGCACACTCCAGATCCCCACTGATTCACAACCACTGGATAGCGCAGCACGGTCTGACTGGCGCTTACGGCCTGTTCACCGTGGAGCAGGGCAACCTCGCCGATGCAATACGTGGCTTACGCGCGTTGGGCCTCGCGGGCAGCAACATCACCATCCCGCACAAGGTGGAAGCGATGAAATACATGGACTGGATTGATCCCTTGGCCCAACGCATGGGCGCCATCAACACCATCGTGGTTCAAGCCGACGGTGCGCTGCATGGATTCAATCATGATGGCTTTGGCTTCATTCAAAGCCTGCTGGAAGCCCAACCCACGTGGCGTGCAGAAGCTGGACCGGCCGTCGTGTTAGGCGCTGGTGGCGCGGCACGCGCCATCATCGTCAGCTTGATGGATGCAGGAGCCCCAGAAATTCGACTCATCAACCGCACGCACAGCAAAGCCCAAGACTTGGCGCAAGAGTTGGGTGCCATCGTGCATCCCGTGAACTGGCGAGACCGAGATACAGCGCTTCAAGGCGCGTCCTTGTTGGTCAACACCACCAACCAAGGCATGCAGGGCGAGCCCGCCCTCGACATTGCGCTCACTCACCTGCCCAGCAGTGCACTCGTGTGTGATGCCATTTACATCCCGCTGGAAACCCCTTTGCTTCAATCGGCCCGCGAGCGGGGCAACGCAACAGTGAATGGCTTAGGCATGCTGTTACACCAAGCGCGCCCTGCATTTCATGCGTGGTTTGGCGTCATGCCAGAAGTCACCCCTGCGTTGTATCAAAAACTTCGGGCAACCTTGGCGTAGCTGCATCGTCAGCCGAAGTGATCGCCTCATGGCCTGCTGGGGCTTTGATCAACTTGGCCCAGGTAGCGTGGTCAAAAGCGAGGTTGCCAGTCCAAGTACGCGGTTGAAAAAGAAAAAACCCCAAGTGAATGAATCACTTAGGGCTCAGTCTTGGCGGAACGGAGGGATTCACATCATCCGTCGCAGCTCAACAACTGAGACCACCCTGGCAGTTGTCCTTCAACTCGTTACCCAAATTGATACCCGCTAAACAACTTAATTGCGCTACGAGTAATTCAGTTTACAGCAGCTAAACCAGTAAACGCTTATGCGAGCTGGCAAAAACACAAGCGTACAACGACAAATCGGCCCATACGGGCCGACCTACAGGTTTCAAGTCATCACTCCCCCACTGCAGCATCAAGGAACCTAGAAGCACTGAAGTTCGGGTTGCATGCAGCAAGTCCAGTGATTGTTGAATTGCATCCGAATCTGACCCGGGATTTGCATCGAATATTGACCCACCCGATTTGAGCTTTTTAGAGCTCCTGTTTTGATTTTCTCTGTTTTCCCTCCTTGTTGCTTTGT
>CAISMH010000014.1 GCA_903886485.1 uncultured Burkholderiales bacterium | reverse complement strand
CCCATTTTCATAACTCGCCACGCTTCAAACTCTTCAATAAGTGGGTGCGTAATGGCGTCAACTTTGTACTTGCCAAAGAACTTAATCAAGTACTTGTCAATGATTGATATGTACTCTTTATACATAGCTTTGCCGTCGCCGTCCTCTATTTGCTTCTCCATTCGCAAAATAGCCTGCTTAGCAATGTCCTTAAACGCACGTGTAATGGGTGCGGCTTTAAGCTTCTTACGTACGTTAGCTTCCACAAGCAAGTCATGCGCGACTGCTTTGGCTTTGTCTAAGTCTCGTTCTTGTGTGCTTTCACGTTGCCATATGCCGTCTACTTGGTAACGGCATTGCCATACGCTACTACGCGGGCGTATGAATAAAACCAAGCTATGCGGCACAAGTACGTGCGTTGTTTCTTTCTTCTCTGTCATTCTTTTTGTGCTAACAATTAGCAAGTGCGTAGCTTACGTTAGCTACTAAAAATGGACAAGCTAAAAGAAGAAGTGCGTAGACGGTGCGTAGATAAAAAAATAGCCACTAAGTTAGTGGCTATTTACTTCGCAAGCCGCATGCTTGCTTAATTTAATGGTGGGACCAGCGGGGGTCGAACCCACGACAAACGGATTAAAAGTCCGCTGCTCTACCAACTGAGCTATGGTCCCATCACGCGAAATATGAATAATTACTCACACCCCGCGAAGCCTAAAAGTATAACGTATTTTTCACGGTTTTAGCAATGGCCGCGAAGAAATTTGATCGAACACCCACCCTGCTGCGCATTGGCCAAAGGTGGCCGTCACGCTGACGACAGAGCCATAACCGTGGCAGTTCAAAGAACCATCACCTTCGACGGCGCAGCTCGCATCAGGAGGGGCAACAGCTTCGCGGCTGAACACACAAGCGATACCGATTTTTTTACCATCACGCGCAGCGCCATGCTGGCGACGCATGTTGTAACGCAATTTGGCAAGCAAGGGGTCGTGGCTGGTGTTGGCGAGGTCATCCACATCCACTTTGTGCGCCAAGCGTTTACCACCAGCAGCACCTACTGTGACGAATAAAACTTTGTGTGTGAGTGCCCAAGCTGCCATGGCCGTTTTGGCTTTGACTTGATCGCATGCGTCAATCACAGCATCAACTGCGACGCCGTTCAAAAGCTGAGGCCAGTTGTCGGGCTCTACGAAATCTTCGACGCAAGTCACTTGGCATTCAGGGTTAATGAGCGCAATACGTTGACGCATAGCTTCAACTTTGGCCATGCCCAAGGTGGTGTCAAGTGCGTGAATTTGGCGGTTGATGTTGGACTCCGCCACATGGTCCAAGTCAATCAGCGTCAGATGCCCCACCCCGCTGCGGGCCAAGGCTTCTGCCGTCCATGAGCCCACCCCACCGATACCCACCACCACCACATGGGCGGCACGAATACGCGCAGCACCCGCGACGCCATACAAGCGATCCATCCCCCCAAAACGACGATCCATGATCGTGGGCTCAAGCACGGGCGTTACGCTCCAAATAGGCGGCTTGCAAACGCAGTGAAACCACGGCACCCAACACGATAGAGGACAAGGCCACCACCGAGTTCAAGCTCAGTGTGGAGATACCACTCAAGCCTTGCCCGATGGTGCAGCCCATCGCCGTCACACCGCCCACCCCCATCAGGACACTGCCAATCAGGTGTTGGCCCAAGTCACGTGGGTCTGCGAAGCCTTCCCACCGAAAAGTTTGACGCACCAAGGCGATCGCGGCTGAGCCTGTAGCGACCCCGAGCACAGCGACCACACCAGAAGTCAACACTTTGGATTGGTCGCTGTAGAACATCAGCCAGTCCAAGGTGTAGGCCAGCGGTGCAACAAAATTGAAGGCTTCGATACGGCCTGAACTGGTTGCTATGTACATTGTTTCCAGGGTTTCTGGGTGCTCTGCTACAAAGCCCCAACACCCGCTTACCCACCACATGGCCACGACAAGAATCCCCAGCCCAGCCCCAGCCAGAAGGCCATCGAAGGTCCAAAAATCTTTGTGTCGCAACACCTCCAGCACCAAAGCAATGCCGATGAGGTAGCCACCGGGGATGTTCAGCGCATTCAGGTTGGCACCGGCGGGCATGTCGATGAACCATGTGTCGACTGTGTTCACGCGCCAGACGGCTGTGATGCCTTTGAGCGTGGCAAAGGCACTCAGCCCCATGACCACCAACACAACCACCGATTTGAGGTTGCCCCCACCTATGCGCACCAAGGTTTTATAACCACATCCTGAGGCGAGGACCATGCCATACCCAAACATCAAGCCCCCGACCAGGGTCGAGAGCCACATGAAACGCGAGCTTGTGTAGAGCGTTTTGCTAGGGTCAATCAGCCCCACGTCCGACAAAGCTGCAAAACCAATCATGGCAATGCCGATGGCGCACATCCATTGGCGCGCACGGGTCCAGTCGCCCATAGTCACCACATCAGACACCGCCCCCATGGTGCAAAAGTGGGTGTACTGACCCATCGCACCGAGCAACACGCCCCCTAAAAAAAAGGCCCAAAGGACCTCTTGAGAGCGTGCGGCCAATTCGCTCACTTGAGCTTCGCCAAGCGTTCGCTGGCTGCGCTGGCTGCCTCGGTCTGCGGGTAGGTCTTGACGACTTCACCAAACGTCTTGCGAGCGGCCTTGATGTCTTTGAGTTCCAACTGGCAGTTGGCGACCGACAGCATGGCTTCGGGCGCACGCGGGTGGTTGGGTGCTTTGCCCAACAGGGTGTTGAAATTTTTGATGGCGTTGGTGTAATCGCGGCTGGCGTATTGGGCGTTGCCTAACCAAAACAACGAAGGCACAACGTAGCCGCTTTTGGGGTTGCGTTTGATGAAGTCGCTGAAGGAGCCCACAGCTGCCACGAACTCGCCTTTGCGAAACACCGCCAGAGCTTCTTCGTAAGCCTTGGATTCAGCGGGCTCCGCCACAAACTCCACCCCATCGACTTTGACTTGGGTAGGTTCAAACTTTTTCAAGCGGTCATCCACACCTTGAGACAACGCTTGCTGGCGACGAAGTTCTTGCGTCAACTCCTCTTTCTCGCCGCGCAAACGAGCCGTCTCTTCACGCAGTGCTTCAAACTGGTTTTGTTGTTCGAGCAAGCTGCGCTGAAAGTTTTGAATCTCTTCACCTTGACGTTCAACGCGCTCACGCAAGTCCAAAATCGCGCGGCGCGCCTCGGTGTCCTCAAACAACGCCGCATGGGTGTGCATGCTCAAGAGCAGGCCTGTGGCCACAGCCACAGCACGGAGAGAAAAAGAAGTTTTCAAAGTCATTGGTAGTTCAATGCAGCGCGACGGTTTTGGGCATAAGCTGACTCATCCGAGCCTTGGGCGACTGGTTTTTCTTTGCCAAAGCTGACCGATTCCATTTGGTTTTCAGGCACACCCAAGACAGCCAAAGAGCGGCGAACGGCATCCGAACGCTTTTGGCCCAGCGCTAAGTTGTATTCGCTGCCACCGCGTTCGTCGGTGTGTCCTTCGATGTTGACGCGGCGGTTGCGGTCCGCACGCAAGTAACGGGCATGGGCTTCGAGGACGCTTTGGTATTCGGCTTTGACGCTGTAGCTGTCGAGGTCGAAGTAAATGATGTGCTCAACATCAGCAGGGCCTTGTTTGATGCCCTGCATGGCGCCCAAGTTGCGTGAACTCAGACCATTGACAGCCGATTGGCCCGCGGTACCACCGGTGCGATCTTCCACTTGTACATCCGAGAGTTTGACGCCCGATGCACAGCCTGTTAACAAGGCAACAAGCGACAAAACAGAAAGAATTTTTTTCATAAAACAACCTCAAAGAATTAAAAAGGATTAAGGCAAGATTTTACTGAATGGACCCCAGTTGGGCTCACGCAAATCACCACTTTGTCCGGAAAGTCGGGCTTTGATGCGACCGTCTAGGGTGGTCGTCATCAAAGCCTCACGGCCATCTTGGACCGTGGCGTACACGATCAAGCGGCTGTTCGGCGCAAAACTAGGACGCTCGTCATGATTGCTGTCTGTGATGGCGGCTACATTGCCGCTGCCAATGTCCATCACATGCAACTTGAAAGCACCACCTATACGTGAGATGTAGGTCAACCAACGACCATCGGGGCTGAGTGCTGGCGAGATGTTGTAGGTGCCATTGAACGTCACACGGTTGGCTGGGCCCCCTGAGGCAGGCATGCGGTAAATCTGGGGCGAACCACCCCGATCACTCACGAAGTAAATGGCGGACCCATCCGGTGCAAACACAGGCTCTGTGTCAATCCCTGCCGACTGGGTCAAACGGCGCGGTTCACCGCCATTGGCATCAATGACAAACAGTTGTGACCCCCCATCACGGCTCAAAGTCACAGCCAGACTGCGTCCGTCCGGCGACCAACTGGGCGCACTGTTCGAGCCCCTGAAGTTGGCGACCACACGACGTTTGCCGGTGGAGACATCATGGACATAGACCACGGGCTTGCGTGATT
The DNA here is from genome assembly GCA_903886485.1 of uncultured Burkholderiales bacterium. GTDB lineage: Bacteria > Pseudomonadota > Gammaproteobacteria > Burkholderiales > Burkholderiaceae_C > Limnohabitans. Next base: position 189,438 of record CAISMH010000014.1, on the reverse strand, counting down.
CAAACGACACATAGGCCAACTGTGAGCCCGAAGGCGACCAGCTCGGCGAGATGATGGGCTCTGGACTGGCCAGCGCAGACTGGGCGTTTTCGCCATCCGAGTCTGCGACCCAAAGGTTGTAACGCGGCCCTGCCTTGGTCACATAGGCAATGCGCGTAGAGAACACGCCCTTGTCGCCCGTGAGTTTTTCATAAACAAAATCTGCGATGCGGTGCGAAGCCAAGCGCAAATCGCCCGTCACCACCACATAACTCATCGCACCCAGATCTTCTCCTCGAACCACGTCCCATAAGCGAACGCGAACGTCGTAGCGCCCATCGTTCAAGCGGCTGATGCTGCCACTCAGCAAAGCATCCGCGCCCTTTTGGCGCATGGCGCTGATGTCGGGGCGCTGGGTTTCGTCAGTCACCACGCCTGCCGAGATGCCACGGAATTGCCCGCTGCGCTCTAAATCACTTTGCACGATGGCCGAGATCTTTTGTGGGGAGGACTCTTCACCTCGCAAAGGTGCAAAAGCAATCGGCACTTGGGTCAGTCCCACACCTGACACCTCCACACGGAACTGCGCCCAAGCTGGCAAGGCCAGCAAACCCGCAGTCAAAAGTGCAATGGTGAAGCGAAAAAATTGACGGGTCATAGTGTGAGTGGTAGCCAAATGAATCCGTTGATTTTAGTGGTGAACGAGTAGCGATAATGCTCTGCATTGCGTTTGTTGCCACTCTGAGAATTTATGACCACCCTCGTCGAACCCACACCGTCTGACTCTTTGTATCAAAGACTCAAACGCGTGGCACCTTGGTTCTCTGGCCACCCCGGTGCTTTGGTGTTGGGAATAGTGGGTATTTTTGTCGGTGCTGCCACTGAACCTGCCATTCCCGCATTGATGAAGCCCTTGCTGGACAGTGGCTTTGACCGCGGTACCTTGGCCTTGTGGAAAATTCCTGTGGTCTTGCTGCTGCTGTTTGGTGTTCGCGGTTTTGCAGGCTTTGTGGCCGCGTATTGCTTGGCTCGTGTGACCAATTACTCGATGGAGCTGCTGCGCCAGCGTTTGTTTGAAAAGCTGCTACGCGCAGACCCACAGTTGTTTGCGACCAAGCACACCAGTGGCTTGACCAACACCATGGTCTACGAAGTCAACAACGGAGCCAACTTGCTGGTGACCACCATGCTGGCGTTTGCCAAAGACTTGGTCACCCTGCTCGCCCTGCTGGGCTATTTGTTGGTGTTGAACTGGAAGCTCACCCTGATCGTGTTCGCCATCTTTCCCCCGATTGCTTGGGTGGTGAAACACCTGTCGCGTCGCTTGGACAACGTGACACGTGCCAGCCAAGACGCTACGGACGAACTGGCTTATGTGGTGGAAGAAAACGTCTTGGCCTACCGCATGGTGCGCTTGCACAACGCACAAAGCAGCCAAACTCATAAGTTCGGCACATCGAACCAAAAGCTGCGCCAGTTAGCGCTCAAAGCCGTGATTGCGAACTCGGTGATGACGCCACTCATCCAAATGTTTGCGGCCTTGGCCTTGTCGGCCGTCATCATGGTGGCGCTCTACCAAAGCACGGGCGACGGTGCCACCCCAGGGGTGACGGTGGGCAGCTTTGCCGCGTTCATCACCGGCATGTTGATGTTGATCTCGCCGATCAAACACTTGTCCGAAGTGGCGGGCACGCTGACGCGCGGCGTCACCTCGCTGGAGCGCGGCCTGAACCTGCTCGACCTTGCGCCTGACGAGACCCAAGGCACACACACCACGGCCCATGCGAAAGGTGAGATTTGTTTTGAGCTGATCCGTCTGCAATACCCTTCTGCCACACAACCTGCACTGAACGGCGTGAGCCTGACCATCCAACCCGGTCAAACGGTGGCGCTGGTGGGCCCCTCGGGTTCGGGCAAAACCACCCTAGCCAACCTGCTGCCGCGCTTTTTAGACCCCACATCGGGCCAAGTCCGCTTAGACGGTGTAGCCCTCAAAGATTGGTCCCTCGCCAGCCTCCGCAACCAAGTGGCCTATGTCAGCCAAGATGTGGTCATGTTCAACGACTCGGTGGCGCAAAACATCGCCCTGGGCGAAAGCATTGACACGACACGCGTGTGGAACGCCCTAGAAGCCGCCAATTTAGGCGACTTTGTGCGCAGCCTGCCGCACCAAGAAAACACCTTGGTCGGCCACAACGCCACCCAACTCTCCGGTGGTCAACGCCAGCGGTTGGCGATTGCGCGCGCCATCTACAAAGATGCGCCCATTCTCATCTTGGACGAAGCCACCTCGGCCTTGGACACCACCTCCGAACAAGCCGTCAAGGACGCGCTACAAGTGCTGATGCAAGGCCGCACCTCACTGGTCATTGCACACCGTCTGTCCACCATCGAACACGCCGATCTGATTGTGGTCATGCAAGCCGGCAGCATCGTCGAGAGCGGGACACACACACAACTCATGGCACAAGGCGGGGCATATGCTGCGCTGTACCAAGTGGCAGCACAAAGCGCAGACAACCATTTTCCTGACGCACCCCGCATCTGAGCATCTTCATCTGAGTAACTTATGAGCCAAGCATCCATCAGCGGTTTCACCTTCATTCGCAACGGCGTCGAATTGGCCTTTCCCTTTGAGGCTTCGATTCGCTCGCTACTGCCTTTGGTCGATGAGTTTGTGGTGGCGGTCGGCCAAAGCAATGACGACACGCTCGCGCGTATCCACGCGATCGGCTCGCCCAAAATTCGCGTGATTGAAACCATCTGGAATGAACGCATGGCCGATCGCGGCTTTGTCTACGCTCAACAAAAAATGATCGCGCAATACGCCTGCACGGGCGACTGGGCGTTTTATTTGGAGGGCGACGAGGTGGTGCACGAAGCCGAGTTGGCCAGCATCCGCGCCAGCGTGGACAAGCACCACAGCAACCCCGCGGTAGAGGCCTTGGTGTTTGACTACTTTCACTTTTACGGCACGCCCGAATTTGTCGCCAACAGCCCCGCGTGGTACCGCCGTGAATGTCGACTGATCCGCAACACCATCCGCTCGTATGCGCCGGACGGCCAGTATTGGTTGGTCACGTCCAATCACAAAAAAGGCCGTAACCCACAAGCCGCGTTAGCGAACGCGCACATCTACCACTACGGCTGGGTGCGCAGCAACGAAGCGATGCAAAAAAAGCTCGACCAAGTGAGTAAGTTTTGGTCGCATGGTGCGCCCACCATTCGCTACAGCCAGTTCGATGCACAGGTCTTGCAGCCCTTCACAGGGACACACCCAGCCTTGGTCAAGCCTTGGCTAGAAAGCTCTGCAGAAAAAAGCTTCACGATGGACCCCGACTACCAACTCACCCCACGTGAGAAGCGGCATCGCTGGTTGATGAAGTTAGAGAAAGCGTTTGGTTTGGATTTCAGCCGCAAGCACTTCAAGCTCGTCGCTTAAAGCAAAACAATGTCATATTGCTCTTGCGTCATCGCGCCTTCGGCTTGCAAAGAGATGGGCTTGCCAATGAAGTCACTCAACCCCGCCAAGTGTTGACTTTCTTCATCCAGCAACACATCAATCACATCGGGTGAGGCAATCACACGGAACTCGCGCGGGTTGAACTGACGGGCTTCACGCAAGATTTCACGCAAGATGTCATAGGTCACCGTGCGCGCTGTTTTCACGCTGCCTTTGCCCTCGCACACGGGGCAAGGCTCACACAGCATGTGGGCCAGTGATTCGCGGGTGCGCTTGCGCGTCATCTCCACCAGCCCCAAGGCCGAATAGCCGCTCACCATGGTCTTCACACGGTCACGGGCCAGTTGCTTTCGAAACTCAACCAACACCGCTTCGCGGTGGTCTTCACGCGTCATGTCAATGAAGTCGGCAATGACAATGCCGCCCAAATTTCGCAAGCGCAGTTGACGTGCAATGGCGCCAGCCGCTTCGAGGTTGGTTTTGAAAATCGTTTCGTCAAAGTTGCGTGCACCCACAAAGCCGCCCGTGTTCACATCCACCGTGGTGAGGGCTTCGGTTTGGTCCACGATGAGGTAGCCGCCAGACTTCAAATCCACACGTCGGCCCAAGGCTTTGCCCACCTCCTCGTCAATGTTGAAGAGGTCAAAGATGGGACGCTCGCCTTTGTAGAGCTGCAATTTGTGAACAGCGCTGGGCATGAATTCTTGGCCAAACGTTTGTAGTTTTTTGAACTGCTCGGCCGAGTCAATGCGAATGGTTTGTGTGGTCTCGCTCACCAAGTCGCGCAGCACGCGTTGCAACAAACTCAGGTCTTGGTGCAGCAAGGATTTGGGTGGCAAGCGCGTGGCTGCATCCTTGATACGCGCCCAAGTTTTGCGCAAGTAGGCGATGTCCTCACCCAACTCGGCATCGCTGGCTTCTTCACCATTGGTGCGCAAAATAAAGCCACCCGTTTGCCCATGGGGGGCTCCCGCTTCGGCCAAGGCTTGCAGGCGTTGACGCAAGGCTTCACGTTGCTCAAATGGGATTTTTTGTGACACACCCATGTGTTGGTCTTGCGGCAAGAACACCAGCAAGCGGCCCGCAATGCTGATTTGCGAGGACAGGCGCGCGCCTTTGGTGCCAATCGGGTCTTTGATGACTTGCACCAACAAGGACTGGCCTTCAAACACTTGTTTTTCAATCGGCACCACGGGCGCTGGTTCGCCCTTGTCGTTGTCGGCATGACGCGCAGCCACGCTGCTCATCAAGTCGGCCACGTGCAAGAAGGCGGCGCGTTCTAAGCCAATGTCAATGAAGGCCGATTGCATGCCGGGCAACACGCGTGCGACTTTGCCCAAATACACGTTGCCCACCAAACCACGCTCCAAGGTGCGTTCCACATGCAGCTCTTGCACCGCGCCGGTTTCCACCACGGCCACGCGGGTCTCTTGGGGCGACCAGTTGATGAGGATGTCTTGTTGCATAGGGGGTGTAAAAGTTAAACCTTGAATCCAAACGCACGCAACAGCTGCGCAGTTTCAAACATGGGTAGGCCCATGATGCCAGAGTAGCTGCCGCTGATGTGCTCGATGTAGGCCGCAGCCCTGCCCTGCACCGCATACGCACCAGCTTTGCCCATGGGCTCACCGCTGGCCACGTAGTGTTGAATTTGTGTGCGCGTCAAAGGCGCAAAGCGGACGTTGGACACGCTCAAGGCTTGCTCTGTTTTCAATGGCTTGCCCGTTTTAGAAACAGTGCCCATGGCAACTGCCGTCAACACACGATGGGTGTGCCCGCTCAACGCACTCAAAATTTGCGCCGCATGTTTGGCGTCATCGGGCTTACCCAAAATGGTTTTGCCTAAAGCCACAGTGGTGTCGCTGCACAACACAGGCGCAGCAGGTAAGCCACGGCGCTTCAAGCGGGCTAAGGCCGCCTCTAGCTTGAGCAGGGTGACGCGTTGCACATAAGCGCGTGGGGCTTCATGGGGCAACACCGCCTCAAGGGCTTCGGCGTCTTCGTGGTCGTCAGCCAACAGCAGTTCGTACTGCACCCCTAATTGTTCGAGCAGTTGGCGACGACGTGGACTTTGCGAAGCGAGGTAAACGAATTGGGTATTGGACATGGCGCTGACTTGCTGGAGCGATGCACTTGCGTGGTTCACTCGCGGTGATAGGGATGGTTGGCGTTGATCGACCACGCGCGATAGAACTGCTCGACCAACAACACACGCACCATGGCATGTGGCAAGGTCAGGTCAGAAATACGGATGCGTTCGTGCGCTTGTTTTTTGAACTCGGGGCACAGACCATCGGGCCCGCCAATGACCAAAGCCACATCGTCGGCTTCGAGCTGCCAATGCTTGAGCTTGGTGGCCAAGGCCACGGTGGTGAGATTGGTGCCACGCTCGTCCAAAGCCACGATGCGGCAGCCGCGCGGAATCGCGGCTTCGATGCGCTCGCGTTCTGCCGCGTAAATCGTGTCTAGGGTTTTAGAGCTGCGCGGCTCGGTTTTGACAGCCTTGAGTTCGACCCGCAACTCAGACGGGAACCGCTTGGCGTAATCGTCCCAAGCGGTTTGCGCCCAGTCGGGCACTCGTTGGCCGACTGCGACGACCCACAGCTTCATGCTTTGCGGGCAGTGGTCTTTTTAGCAGCGGAACGCTTGGCCGCAGGTTTGCCGGCCGTGGTGGTCGCGGTGCGAGCCGCCGACTTGGCCGAAGACTTGGCACCTTTGAGCGCCACCTTGACGATGGGCAACTTGGCAGGCGCTGCTGGCTTTTTAGCCGTTGTCGATTTGGCCGGTGCGCTCTTGGCGGCTGTTTTAGCGGGTGCTGCATTGGCAGGTCCACGTGTGGAGGTGCTTCGCGTCGCAGGCTTGGCCGACCCTGTGCGCACGTCAGCGCCACCGCGTGAAGCACCGCGAGCAGCGGGCTTCTTGTCGCCAGCCGCCGTTTTCTTAGCTGCGGGCTTTTTGTCAGCAGATTTTTTGCCCGCCGACTTCTTCGCAGGCGCCTCTTCTGGCTCAGACGCTTTGACAGGTTTGGGCGCACCAAACTTCAAACGCACAGGCTTCTCGCCCCAAATTTCTTCAAGGTTGTAGTAGCTACGGATGGTGGGCTGCATGACGTGCACGACCACAGCACCGCAATCCACGATGATCCATTCGCCGTTGTCTTCGCCTTCAATGCGGGGCTTGCCAAAGCCAGCTTCGCGCACCTTGTCGCGTACGCTGGAGGCCAAGGCCTTGGTTTGGCGGTTGGAGGTGCCTGAGGCCACGATGACGCGCTCAAACAGCGATGACAAGTGCTCGGTGTCAAACACCACGAGGTCTTGGGCTTTGACGTCCTCTAGCGCATCGACAACGGTGCGTTGTAATTTCTGGACATCTTTTTTGGCGGAGGTTTCGGTCATTCGCTTGTTCTGTAAAGGCTGTGTTTTTCAATGTAGTGCTGCACAGCGGCAGGCAACCACGCGTGCATCTTGGGGTCTGGCTGTGTGCCTTGGGCAAACTGTGCACGAATCTCGGTGGCACTCACATTCAGGCTCGGCATGTCCAAGCGTTGCGCGTCGGGGGATACCGCATTGTGCCACTGACTGGCCATGCCCCCCTTCAAGCCTGAGGGTCGGTCCGCCACGACCACGGTGGCCAAGCCCAAAATCTCTGACCACCGATGCCATGTTTGGAAGGCATGGGCTTGGTCGGCGCCAATGAACAAGTACCAATCGGCCTCTGGGACCTCGGCCTTGAGTTCTTGCAGTGTGTCAAAGGTGTACGTGGCCCCCTCGCGGTCGATTTCGCGCGGATCCACCACCACCTGCGGCAAATCGGCAAAGGCCAAACGTGCCATGGCCAAACGGTGTGGTGACGGGGTGAGTGTGCGGGTTTTGTGCCAAGCGTCACCCGTGGGGATGATGCGCAACTCAGCCAAGTCGAACTGCTCTATCGCGTGCTTAGCCAGCGCCATGTGCGCGATGTGCGGCGGGTCAAACGAACCACCAAAAACACCCAGTCGTGGCTTGCGGTTCATGGTGTGCACGCGCTCAAAGCTGACGCGCCAACCAGTCTTGCGGCACCAAAAAATCATGCAGCAAGGCATGTTCTGGCGTACCCGCGTCTGGCTGGTGCTGGTACGACCAAATCACCAAGGGCGGCATGGACAACAAAATCGACTCGGTGCGTCCGCCCGACTGCAAGCCAAAGTGCGTGCCTCGGTCCCACACCAGATTGAACTCAACATAGCGGCCACGTCGGTACAACTGATGATTGCGCTCGCGCTCGCCATATGGCGTGTTGACGCGGCGGTCCACGATGGGCAAGTACGACGCCAGAAAAGCATCTCCCACGCTCTGCAACATCTCGAAACTGCGCGCAAAGCCCAGCTCTGAGAAGTCATCAAAAAAGATACCGCCAATGCCGCGCTGTTCGTGGCGGTGCTTGTTGCAGAAGTATTCGTCACACCATGTTTTAAAACGCGGGTAGAGGTCTTTGCCAAAGGGCTGCAAGGCGTCGTGGCACACCTGATGAAAATGTCGGGCGTCCTCGACGAAGCCGTAATAAGGCGTCAAGTCCATGCCGCCACCAAACCATGCCACCGTCGTGCCGTTGGCAGGCGTGGCCGCAATCATGCGCACGTTCATGTGGACGGTGGGCACATAGGGGTTGCGCGGGTGAAACACCAGCGACACGCCCATGGCTTCGAAGGGTGCGCCAGCGAGTTCAGGACGGTGCTGAGTGGCCGAAGGGGGCAGCTTGGGCCCGCGCACATGCGAAAAGCCACACCCTGCCCGCTCAAACACCAAGCCGTTTTCTAAAATTTGCGTGATGCCGCTGCCCTGCAACTGCTCGCCCGGACCCTTGTCCCACGTGTCCACCAAGAACTTGGCTTGGCCATCTTTGGCCTCTATGGCGCTGGTGATGCGGCTTTGCAGGCCAATGAGGTAGTCGCGCGCGGCGGCAACAAGCTGTGCGTGGGTGTGGGTGGTCATCGTGTGTGGTTCTCTGTTGGCCTTAACTCGGCGTGCGCGGTGGCAAGGGTCGAATGGGGGCAGCTTGGTTCACATGAAAACCCTGCACACCTTCATAGACCTTGGCAATGTGGGCGTAGTCCGCTTGCACATCGCCCGTCAAGCGCATGAAGTCGGTCACTTTGGCCAGCTTCTTGCCGTAATCAATGTGGAGCATGAGCAAAGGCACATCGGCCCCCAAAGCGAGTTGGTAAAACCCACTGCGCCAGCCGTCGGTCAGCTTGCGCGTGCCTTCGGGAGACAAAGCGATCCAGAGCAAGCTGCCATCTTGCTTGTGTTTTTTCAGCGCATCCACCATCTCGCCCACCACACCTTTGGGGGATGAACGGTCAATCGGCACCGCACCAATGAAGCGAATCCAACGACCAAACAGCGGAATACGAAACAAGCTTTCTTTGGCGAAAAACTGCACTGGCAGACCCAAGGCCCACTTGACGGGCATCATCGTGACAAAGTCCCAGTTGCTGGTGTGCGGATAGCCTATGAGCACGCCTTGCGGGCTGGGTAAGCCGTTGAACTCTATCTGCCAGCCCATGTACCGCACCAGCCAAGCAGCCACCCGATTGGGCTTGCACTGCACGGGCATGGGTAGGTCAAATTCAGCGCGAGATCGCACGGTAGCCAATGTCAGTGCGGTACTGCATGCCATCGAAGTGAATGTTGTGAACCGTGTCATAGGCCTGTTGCTGTGCTTGCTTCAAGGTGCCACCCAGCGCCGTCACACACAACACACGCCCGCCACTGGTCACCACTTGGCCCTCTTGCATCTGCGTGCCGGCATGGAACACCACCACATCGTCGGTGTCTTGGGGCAAGCCAGTGATCGCGTCGCCCTTGCGGGGATTCATGGGATAGCCATGTGCGGCCAACACCACGCCCACCGCGCTGCGACGGTCCCACTCCAGTTCGAAGTCGTCAAAACGCACATCGGGATTGCTGGCCGTGGCCGCCATCAGCACATCGACCAAATCGGTTTTCAAGCGCGCCATGATGGGCTGCGTTTCAGGGTCGCCCATGCGGCAGTTGAACTCGAGGGTTTTGACATGGCCTTGTGGGTCAATCATCAAGCCTGCGTACAAGAAGCCGGTGAACGGGATGCCGTCTTTTTCCATGCCCTTGATGGTGGGCAAAATGATTTCACGCATGGCGCGGGCATGCACCTCGGGCGTGACCACAGGCGCTGGCGAATACGCGCCCATGCCGCCGGTGTTGGGGCCTTGATCGGCGTCGAGCAATCGCTTGTGGTCTTGGCTGGTGGCCAATGGCAACACGGTCTTGCCATCACACATGACGATGAAGCTGGCTTCTTCGCCTTGCAAAAATTCTTCGATGACGACGCGCGCGCCGCCTGCGTTGTGGCTCACGCCCAGCTTGTTGTCGAGCAACATGAAGTCAATGGCTTCGTGGGCCTCGGCCGCTGTCATGGCCACCACCACGCCCTTGCCCGCGGCCAACCCATCGGCCTTCACCACAATCGGTGCGCCCTTGGCGTTGACGTAATCGTGGGCAGCTTGGGCGTCGGTGAAGGTGTCGTATTCCGCCGTGGGGATGTTGTGGCGCTTCATGAACGCTTTGCTAAACGCTTTGGAGCTTTCGAGCTGCGCTGCGGCTTGGGTGGGGCCGAAAATGCGCATGCCGTGAGCGCGGAACTCGTCCACCACACCGGCGGCCAAAGGCGTCTCAGGCCCGACCACCGTCAGCTCCACACCGTTGGCTTGCGCAAACTCGCGCAAGGCTTTGACACCGGTGATGTCAACATTGGTCAAACGCTTGTCGCGTGCCGTGCCACCGTTGCCGGGAGCGACGAACACTTTTTGCACCTTGTTGGATTGGGCAATCTTCCACGCCAAAGCGTGCTCGCGGCCACCGCCGCCAATAACGAATACGTTCATAGTGCTGCGTTGTGATAGACCTCTTGCACATCGTCAAGGTCTTCTAGCGCGTCCAGTAGTTTTTGCATCTTCGCAGCGTCATCACCCTCGAGTTCGATGGTGTTGTCTGCACGGTAGGTCACCTCGGCCACTTCGGGCTTGAGGCCCGCAGCTTCCAAAGCGTTTTTGACAGCCTCCAAGCTGGCAGGTGGCGTCAGCACTTCAATCGCGCCGTCGTCATCATTGATCACATCGTCGGCGCCCGCTTCGAGGGCGATTTCCATGATGCGGTCTTCATCGCTGCCCGGTGCAAACACCAGTTGGCCGCAATGCTTGAATTGAAACGCCACCGAGCCCTCGGTGCCCATGTTGCCGCCGTTTTTGCTGAAGGCAAAACGCACTTCGGCCACGGTGCGCACGCGGTTGTCGGTCATGGTGTCAACGATGATGGCGGCGCCGCCCACACCGTAGCCTTCGTAGCGAATTTCGTCGTACACCACACCGTCGAGGTTGCCTGTGGCTTTGTCGACGTTGCGTTTGATGTTGTCGGCGGGCATGTTGGCGGCCTTGGCTTTCTCAATGGCCAAGCGCAAACGAGGGTTCAAGCTCAGGTCGCCGCCGCCTAGGCGGGCGGACACAATGATTTCACGCGTGATGCGTGTCCAAATCTTGCCGCGCTTCTCGTCTTGCCGCCCTTTGCGGTGTTGAATATTTGCCCATTTGCTATGGCCTGCCACGTAAAATCCTTGCTTGTTGACAACTGCGTGCAATTTTACGTGACGTACTCACACGAAACTGCTTAGCCAAGACCGGCGCTTGCCTTTAGACATGAAAAAAGCGACTGTTGCCAGTCGCTTTTTCAGAGTACGGGATCGTGCTCGCGTTAGCTGGCGGCAGGTTCCTCGGAGGCACTGTGTTCGCCTTTGGCCGTTTTTTCCTTTTTGGGCAAAGGCGTGATGTCCAGCAACACCTCTTCTTTGTCGTCGATGTCCACGCTCAGGCGGCCACCGTCGGTGAGGCGACCAAACAGCAACTCGTCGGCCAAGGCCTTGCGAATCGTGTCTTGGATGAGGCGTTGCATCGGGCGAGCGCCCATGAGTGGGTCAAAGCCCTTCTTGGCCAAGTGCTTGCGCAGCGAGTCGCTGAAGGTGACGTCGACTTTTTTCTCAGCCAACTGGCCTTCGAGTTGCAGCAAGAACTTGTCGACCACGCGCATGATGACGTTTTCGTCCAAAGCTTTGAAGCCCACGATGGCATCCAAACGGTTGCGGAACTCGGGTGTGAACAAGCGCTTGATGTCGCCCATTTCATCGCCCGCTGCACGTGGGTTGGTGAAGCCAATGGTGGCCTTGTTCATGGTCTCAGCGCCCGCGTTGGTCGTCATGATGAGGATGACGTTGCGGAAGTCGGCCTTGCGGCCATTGTTGTCGGTCAGCGTGCCGTGGTCCATCACTTGCAACAGCACATTGAAGATGTCGGGATGGGCTTTTTCGATCTCATCGAGCAACAACACGCAATGCGGCTTTTTGGTGACCGCCTCGGTCAACAAACCGCCTTGGTCAAAGCCCACATAGCCGGGGGGCGCGCCAATGAGGCGGCTCACGGCGTGGCGCTCCATGTACTCCGACATGTCAAAGCGAATCAGGTCGATGCCCATGATGTAGGCCAATTGCTTGGCCGCTTCGGTCTTGCCCACGCCGGTAGGGCCGCTGAACAAGAAGGCGCCAATGGGCTTGTCGGCTTTACCGAGGCCAGAGCGCGCCATCTTCACAGCAGACGCCAGCACTTCAAGCGCTTTGTCTTGACCGAACACCACGCTCTTCAAATCGCGTTCGATGGTTTGCAGCTTGCTGCGGTCGTCGTTGGACACATTGGCGGGCGGGATGCGCGCAATCTTGGCCACGATGTCTTCAATCTCGGCCTTGCCAATGGTTTTCTTACGCTTAGACGCCACCAAGATGCGTTGTGCCGCACCGGCTTCGTCGATCACGTCAATCGCCTTGTCTGGCAATTGGCGGTCGTTGATGTATTTGGCGCTCAGCTCGGCAGCAGCTTGCAGTGCCGCCACGGCGTACTTGACGTTGTGGTGCTCTTCAAAGCGCGACTTGAGGCCTTTGAGGATGTCCACAGTCTCCGACACAGAAGGCTCCACCACATCGACCTTTTGGAAACGACGGCTCAGGGCCGCGTCTTTTTCAAAGATGCCACGGTATTCGGTGAAGGTGGTGGCGCCAATGCACTTGAGTTGGCCGCTCGACAACGCGGGCTTCAACAGGTTAGAGGCATCCAAGGTGCCGCCCGACGCAGCACCCGCGCCGATGAGGGTGTGAATTTCGTCGATGAACAAAATCGCGTTGGGCTTGCCCTGCAAGTTTTTGATGACACCTTTGAGGCGTTGCTCAAAATCACCACGGTATTTGGTACCTGCCAGCAAAGCGCCCATGTCCAGCGAATACACGATGGCCTCGGACAAGATTTCAGGCACAGCACCTTGGGTGATGCGCCATGCCAAACCTTCGGCAATTGCGGTCTTGCCGACACCGGCCTCGCCCACCAACAGTGGGTTGTTTTTACGGCGACGGCACAAGATTTGAATCGTGCGCTCCACCTCGTACTCGCGGCCAATCAGTGGGTCAATCTTGCCGTCTTTGGCGGCTTGGTTGAGGTTTTGGGTGAATTGTTCGAGTGGCGAGGCCTTTTCGTTCTTTTCAGAAGCAGCACCGCCCTCTTCTTGATCGGCTTGCGCGGATGACTCTCCACCTTTGACCGCTTCAGGTGGGTCGCTCTTTTTGATGCCGTGGGCAATGAAGTTCACCACGTCCAAGCGCGTCACGCCTTGCTGGTGGAGGTAGTAGACCGCGTGCGAGTCTTTCTCACCAAAGATGGCGACCAGCACGTTGGCACCGGTGACTTCTTTTTTGCCATTGCCGGTGGACTGCACATGCATGATGGCGCGTTGAATCACGCGCTGAAAACCGAGAGTGGGCTGGGTGTCCACCTCTTCGGTGCCCGACACCTGGGGGGTGTTGTCAGCAATGAAGTTGGACAAGGACTTGCGCAGGTCGTCAATGTTGGCCGAGCAAGCGCGCAGCACTTCGGCGGCGCTGGGGTTGTCCAGCAAGGCGAGCAGCAAGTGCTCGACGGTGATGAATTCATGTCGTTGTTGACGGGCCTCGACAAAGGCCATGTGCAAGCTGACTTCAAGTTCTTGGGCGATCATGTGTTTTCCTTCGTGCTTGCAACTGATGATTGACTGTATATGGAAACGAAAGCCGTTTATTCAATAGGTGTGTTAATTACGTGCAAACGATAGGTCATGTTTGTCACGCGGGGCTCACTCAATGGGCTCTGCGACGCATTGCAAGGGGTGTCCTGCTTTGCGAGCGGCGTCTAGCACTTGATCAACTTTGGTGGCGGCAATGTCTTTGCTGTACACGCCGCACACGCCTTTACCGTCAAGGTGAATTTGCAACATGATTTGCGTGGCGCTCTCACGGTCTTTGCTGAAAAACTCTTGCAGCACCATCACCACAAACTCCATTGGCGTGAAATCGTCGTTGAGCATAAGCACCTGAAACATCTGCGGTGGCTTGGTGCGTTGCGTCAAACGCTCTAAAACGACAGAACCGCCATCGTCGCGGTCAGGTAATTGGACTTTGGGAGTTGGTTTTTTTGTAGCCATTGGCTCATTCTATCGAGGCAGAAAAGACTGGGGCCTATTGCTTGGCACACGGCAATGCCTTGGTGGGCCAATCAGCGCCTACATCTGCTCAATCATCACATCACCAAAGCCAGAACAACTCACCTGCTCTGCCCCGTCCATCAAGCGCGCAAAGTCGTAAGTGACGCGTTTGGTGGCAATGGCTGCTTCCATGGCGCGGATGATGGTGTCGGCGGCTTCCGTCCAGCCCATGTGACGCAGCATCATCTCGGCCGAAAGAATCATGGAGCCTGGGTTGACGTAGTTCTTGCCCGCATATTTGGGGGCCGTGCCGTGGGTGGCCTCAAAACAAGCCACGGTGTCAGACATGTTGGCGCCGGGTGCAATGCCGATGCCACCAACTTGGGCTGCCACGGCGTCTGAGATGTAGTCGCCATTGAGGTTGAGTGTCGCCACCACGGAATATTCGGCAGGACGCATCAAGATTTGTTGCAAGAACGCATCGGCAATCACGTCTTTGATGATGATGTTCTTGCCCGTCTTCGGGCTGGTGATGCGGCACCAAGGCCCACCATCGATCAGCTTGGCGCCAAACTCTTTTTGAGCCAGCGCCAAAGCCCAATCGCGAAAGCCCCCTTCCGTGAACTTCATGATGTTGCCCTTGTGCACGATGGTGACGCTGGGCTTGTCGTGGTCAATCGCGTATTGAATGGCCTTGCGGATGAAGCGCTCGGTGCCTTCGATCGACACGGGCTTGACACCTATGGCCGAGGTGTTGGGAAAGCGAATGGTGGTCGCTCCCATTTCTGTTTTCAAAAATGCAATGAGCTTTTTGGCTTCTGGACTTTCGGCAGCATATTCAATGCCTGCGTAAATGTCCTCCGAGTTCTCACGAAAGATCACCATATTGGTTTTTTCTGGCTCCTTCAGCGGTGAAGGCACACCTTTGAAGTACTGCACGGGACGCAGACAGACGAACAAATCCAAGGCTTGACGCAAAGCGACGTTGAGTGAGCGTATCCCACCGCCCACTGGCGTGTTGAGCGGACCTTTGATGGACACAACATAGTCGCGCATGACTTGGGCGGTTTCTTCTGGTAGCCATACATCCGCGCCATAGACACGTGTGGCTCGCTCGCCAGCAAATACCTCCATCCAATGCAGTTGACGCTGACCCGCATACGCTTTGGCCACTGCGGCATCGACCACCTTTTGCATGACAGGCGTCACGTCCTGCCCCACCCCATCACCCATGATGAACGGGATGATGGGGTGGTCTGGAACGGTCAACGATGTATCAGTATTGAGCGTGATTTTTTGACCTGCGGCGGGCACTTGGATGTGCTGGTAAGACATGAGCGATGCTTTCTTGGGTGGGCAATGTTTTTCGTTTCGATTCTAGCCAGCGAAGGCCATGGCAAGCGGGCTCTCGCCCCAGCGAGGCGGGGCTGCGCTACAGTCATGCCCCATGAAACGCGCACTGCTCACCCTCCTCATTTCTGGCTTGGCCTTTTCTGCCATCGCTCAAGACACACCTCAAACCAACTTGCCTCGCATCAAGCTGCAAGCGGGCATGTATCAAATCGACACGCAAGTGGCGCAAACCCCTGAGCAACGCAGCACAGGTCTGATGTTTCGCAAAGACATGCCCCAGCACGAAGGCATGTTGTTTGTGTTTGAACAACCCACGACCCAATGCTTTTGGATGAAAAACACCCTGCTGCCGCTCACCGCCGCCTTTGTGGCGGATGACGGCACGATCGTCAACTTGGCCGACATGAAGCCTCAAACCACCGACTCGCACTGCTCTGAAAAGCCTGTGCGCTTTGTGCTGGAAATGCACCAAGGCTGGTTTGCCAAGAAAGGCCTCAAGGCCGGTAGCCGTTTGAGCGGCGTCGCCTTCAAGCCTTAAGGAGTTGCGCAAGCGACGTCGCTTGCACGTCACCTCGCAGCCTTCGCTCTCGCACTGCCCACAAAAAAGCCGCCTGATTAGGCGGCTTTTTGACGTGTGTGCGAGCTTCACAGCTCGCAAACTACGTGGAATTAAGCGAAGTTGCTTTCCGCAAAAGACCAGTTGACCAAGTGCTCAAGGAAAGTCTCCACGAACTTAGGACGCATGTTGCGGTAGTCAATGTAGTAAGCGTGTTCCCACACATCCACAGTCAACAAGGCTTTGTCGCCTGTGGTCAGAGGGGTGCCAGCGGCGCCCATGTTGACGATGTCAACAGAACCGTCGGCCTTTTTGACCAACCATGTCCAGCCAGAGCCAAAGTTGCCCACGGCGCTTTTGACAAAAGCTTCTTTGAACGCTGCGTAGCTGCCGAATTTGGCGTTGATGGCCGCAGCCAAGGCGCCAGTGGGCTCACCGCCGCCTTGGGGCTTCATGCAGCTCCAGAAGAAGGTGTGGTTCCAGATTTGAGCTGAGTTGTTGTAGATGCCTCCGCTGGACTTCTTGACGATCTCTTCGAGGGGCAAGCTCTCGAACTCTGTACCTTTTTGCAGGTTGTTCAAGTTCACCACATAAGCGTTGTGGTGCTTGCCGTGGTGAAACTCCAAAGTTTCTTTGGAGTAGTGAGGGGCCAATGCGTCAATGGCGTAGGGCAGTGCGGGGAGCGTGTGTTCCATGAAGTCCTCTTGTGTAAAAACGTGAATTGTAAAAACTAAATGCGACTGGGTGCAGCAACCCGTAATTCAACCACGCCATCGGCAAGGGTTGCTTGCAAGGCTTGGCCTTCTGAGGTTTGCGCCACCGAGGTCACGGCTTGGCCATGGGCATCGCTGAGCCAAGCAAAGCCGCGTTGCAAGACCAACTTGGGATCGAGCAGGTCCAGGCGCAAAGCGGCGCGGTGCAGCCGCTCGCGGGCGGTGGCGGGCGTTTGCTGCACGCCACGGGCCAAGCCGCTGGTGAGGGTGGCGAGTTCGTTGTGGCAACGCTGGGTGCGGGTTTGCACAGCTTGACCCAAGCGCTGTTGCAAACGCAAAAGCTGCATTTTTTCT
Source organism: uncultured Burkholderiales bacterium (assembly GCA_903886485.1). Lineage (GTDB taxonomy): Bacteria > Pseudomonadota > Gammaproteobacteria > Burkholderiales > Burkholderiaceae_C > Limnohabitans. The sequence continues at coordinate 172,458 of CAISMH010000014.1, read as the reverse complement.
GTGCTCAGCCCTTCAGAGGGGCGGCCCAAGCGGGCTTGAGCTCGGTCAAGGCGCTGCGCTTGGGTGTCTAGCTGGCGGTGGGCGATGGTTTGTAGCGCACCACCCCAAAGTTGCAGGTTGGACAGTAACTCCGCCTGCGGCAGCGCGCACATTTCGGCAGCGGCCGTGGGCGTGGGCGCGCGCAGGTCAGCACAAAAGTCGGCGATGGTGAAGTCGGTTTCATGGCCCACGCCGCTGATGATGGGCACTGGGCTATGGACGATGGCTCGGGCCAAGTTTTCGTCGTTGAACGCCCAGAGGTCTTCCATGGAACCACCACCCCGCACGAGCAAAATGACGTCGATATGGGGCTGCTGGCTGAGTTGATCAAGGGCGCGCACCAAAGCAGGCGGCGCATCCCGACCTTGCACCAAGGACGGCGCAAGCACCACGGGAATGTGGGGCACGCGGCGCTGCAATGCGGTAGCCACATCGTTTAAGGCAGCAGCACCAAGTGAGGTGACCACCCCAATGCCACGCGGCATGGTTTTGAGTGGACGTTTGCGCTGGGCATCAAACAAGCCTTCTGCTTCAAGCTTGGCTTTGAGTTGCAAAAACTGTTCAAACCATGCGCCTTGCCCAGCACGGCGCATGTGTTCCACCACCATTTGCAACTCGCCGCGAGGCTCGTAGACACCTAAACGGCCTTTGATTTCAACGAGTTCGCCGTCCACAGGACGGAAATCGAGCATGTGGGCGGCCCGTTTGAACATGGCGCAACGCAGCTGACCGCCTGCATCCTTGAGGGTGAAGTAGCAATGCCCGCTGGCCGCCCGCGTGAAGCCCGAAATCTCGCCACGCACAGCGACCGGATTAAACCGGCTGTCTAGGACATCAGCAATGGCGCGGCAAAGCGCACCGACTGCCCAAATTTGTGGCGTCAAACCTAGCGTTTCTTGGGTTGGCATTGATAACTCATCCACAAAAATAAACCATTGGTCGTTGTCCGCTTAGAAATCTCAAAAAGCACGGGCGCTCGGTACAAGTCTTTGATTTTATTGAATTTTTTTGCGCTCAATTTTCGGTCATTCTGCTGAATCGGCCCATTCATGCGGGTTGCGCAAGGGCGCGTGGCCGCTTATCCCCAAAGTTATCCACAGATCGTGTGGATGATGACTGGGCCATAATTGACCTAACAAAATTCCTTGGAGTGTGGCTTTGTTCACCATCATACAAGCGGCCGGCTGGCCGATTTGGCCCCTTTTGATCTGCTCCATCGTGGCACTGGCTTTGATCATTGAACGCATGTTGAGCTTGCGCGCACACTTGGTGGCGCCACAAGGCCTGCTCGACCAAGCACTTCATGCATCGCAAGACAACTTACCTTCTGAGGAGGCCATGGCCCAACTGCACGATCACTCGGTGCTTGGGCGAATTTTGGCTGCAGGCTTGCACGCCATGCGGGATGAACCGCTGATCAGCGCGGAGGACCTGCGCTCCAGCATGGAATCAGCGGGTCGCCAAGCAACGCATGACTTGGAAAAACACTTGGTGGCCTTGGCAACCATCGCCTCCGCCGCACCTTTGCTGGGCTTGCTGGGCACAGTGATTGGCATGATTGACATTTTTGGCTCGCAAGCACCAGGCACCAGCAACCCCGTGCAACTGGCGCATGGCATCTCCATGGCGCTTTACAACACCGCATTTGGCTTGATCGTGGCGATTCCTGCCTTGATGTTTTGGCGCTACTTGCGCGCGCGCGTGGATGCGTATGTCTTGGGCTTTGAGTTAGATGCCGAGCGTTTTGTGCGTCACCTGTTGGCCATGCGCGCACGCTTGAAGTAAAGACACCGCAGCCATGAAATTTCATCGCGAAAAAAGCCCTGAGCCCGAGATCAACCTGATCCCATTCATCGACATTTTGTTGGTTGTGGTGATTTTTTTGATGCTCTCAACCACCTACAGCAAGTTCACAGAAATACAGATGAATTTGCCTGTTGCGGATGCAGCTGCACAGCAAGAACGGCCCAACGAAGTCATCGTTGCCATCAGCAGTGACGGTCAGTTTTCGGTGAACAAGCGTGAGATTCAAAGCCGCGACGTACAAGGCTTGAGCCAAGCCATGGCCCAAGTCACGCAATCCATCGACAACCCCATGATCATCATCAGCGCCGATGCCAACGCCAGCCACCAGTCGGTCATGATGGTGATGGAGGCCGCGCGTCGCAATGGCTTAAATCAACTCACCTTCGCCGCCCAGTCCTCCAACGGCAAAGCGGATTGAGCCAACATGGCAAGCATGCGCCATGCCTTGACGCAAGCGTGGAATGGCCAAGGCGGTTGGGGCCAAGCCCTTGCCACGTTCTTACTTCCGTTGAGCTGGTTATTTGGTTTGCTGGTGGCGCTACGCCGCCGCCTTTATCAACACCACGTTCTCCAACAAAAGCACTTACCCATCCCCGTCATCGTGGTGGGTAATGTGATGGCGGGCGGTGTGGGCAAAACGCCCATCACCATCGCCCTTGTGCAGCACCTGAAGGCACAAGGTTGGCATGTGGGTGTGCTGTCACGGGGGTATGGTCGCGAAGCATCCGACATCCAATCCGTCACATCTGGCAGCACGGCACACGACGTGGGCGATGAGCCTTTGTTGATTGCCCGAGCCTGCCAAGTGCCTGTCTTTGTGGGGGCCAGCCGTGTGGCCGCTGGGCTCGCCCTGCTGGCCAGCCATCCCAAAGTCCAAGTGCTGGTGTGTGATGATGGCTTGCAGCACTGGCAACTGGGCCGTGACCTTGAGTTGTGTGTGTTTGACGAGCGCGGCGTGGGCAACGGCCACTTGCTGCCCGCAGGTCCATTGCGAGAATCATGGCCGCGTCAAGCCTTGAACGAGGTGCCTTGCTTCATCGTGAGGACCGCTGGCGACGTGGGCACAAACGAATTTGCCGTGCAACGCCGTTTGGCCGATTTCGCAGTGCGCGCTGATGGGACACAACGCGTACTGCAAAGTTGGGGCGACACGCCTGTGCAGGCGTTGGCAGGGATTGCCAAACCCGACGTGTTTTTTGCCATGCTGCGCGCCCAAGGCTTGCGTTTGCACCACACCCAAGCCCTGCCGGACCATGCTGATTTACGCCAGCTATGCATAGACAACACGCAGGGCGATGTGGTGTGTACGGAAAAGGACGCGGTCAAACTATGGCCCCAGCACCCCCATGCTTGGGCTGTGCCCTTGCAAACCACCTTGCCGCCCGAATTACTCGCCGCAATAGACGCGCACCTCGCAGCGACACGACACACAAAGCTATCATCACCGCATGGACACCAAACTGCTTGAACTCTTGGTCTGCCCCGTGACCAAAGGCCCACTTGAATCGAAACGCGACACGCAAGAACTCATCTCGCGCAGCGCTCGCTTGGCTTACCCCATTCGCGATGGCATTCCTGTGTTGTTAGAAAACGAAGCCCGCCCGCTCTCAGACGCCGAACTGGCTGTGTAAATGTCGTTCTGCGTTTTAATTCCTGCGCGCATGGCCTCGTCGCGCCTGCCTGATAAACCCTTGGCCGATATTGCTGGCCTGCCCATGGTCGTGCGGGTGGCGCAACGTGCGCAGCGCTCTGGGGCGACGCGCGTGGTGGTCGCCGCGGACGACGCCCGCATCGTGTCTGCGTGCCAAGCGCATCAGATCGAAGTTGTACTCACCCGCACCGACCATCCTTCTGGCAGCGACCGTTTGGCTGAGGCCTGTGATCTGCTGAATTTGCAAGACTCCGAGGTGGTGGTGAATGTGCAAGGTGATGAGCCCTTGATTGACCCCGCCTCCATTGACGCCGCAGCGCAGTTGCTACAAACGCGCCCCGATTGCAGCATGAGTACCTTGGCCCATGCCATCGACACCGTGGCGGACTTTGCCAACCCCAATGTTGTGAAAGTGGTGCTCGATGCCCGCAACACCGCGTTGTACTTCAGCCGAGCCCCCATTGCATGGTGGCGCGATGGCTTTGCCAACGGTGGCTTGACGGGTGGCCTCACAGCACTGCCCACGCCCGCACCCTTGCGCCATGTCGGTCTGTACGGCTATCGCGTTGGCTTTTTGCGCCAATTTCCAAAACTAGCGCAAGCGCCGATTGAAGTAACGGAGTCGCTGGAACAACTCCGCGCCATGTGGCACGGCCACCGCATTGCGGTCCACATCATCGACCATTCGCCCGGACCTGGTGTGGATACACCAGAGGATTTGTCACGCGTGCGTGTGCTGCTCAGCGCCGACGCGTAAGGCTTTGGAAGGGATGCGCGTGATATCCTCAACTAAGTAATAAAACGTAGACCATTAGGACCAAGCATGAGACTCATTTTGTTGGGCGCCCCCGGTGCCGGTAAGGGCACACAGGCCACCTTCATTTGCCAAAAATACGGCATCCCTCAAATTTCCACAGGCGACATGTTGCGCGCCGCTGTGAAAGCCGGTACACCCTTGGGCATCGAAGCCAAGAAAGTCATGGATGCAGGTGGTTTGGTAAGCGATGACCTCATCATCAACTTGGTCAAAGAGCGCATCGTCCAAGCGGATTGCGCCAACGGTTTCTTGTTTGACGGATTCCCACGCACCATTCCTCAAGCGGATGCCATGAAAGCCGCAGGCGTGAAGTTGGACTACGTGCTCGAAATCGACGTGCCATTTGATGCCATCATTGACCGCATGAGCGGTCGCCGCTCACACCCAGCGTCTGGCCGCACTTACCACGTCAAGTTCAACCCACCCAAAGTGGAAGGCAAAGACGATGTGACGGGCGAGGCCTTGATTCAACGCGACGATGACAAAGAAGAAACCGTCAAAAAACGTCTCGATGTCTACAGCGCTCAAACCCGTCCCTTGGTCGACTACTACTCTGGCTGGGCCAAGGCAGATGCTGCATCAGCCCCCAAGTACCGCGCCATCAGCGGCACTGGTTCTGTGGAAGAGATCAAAGAACGCGCCTTCCAAGCCCTTTCGGCTTAATCGCTTCAAGCCCTTCGCTTGAAAAAAGCTGCTCTGATGAGCAGCTTTTTTTTATGACCGCCGCGCAATCAAATCCAGCAACAAGGCAACACGAGCCTGCACCGCGGTCAGCAATCCGGCATGGGGCAACACATCCGCATCCCGTGATTGCACGCCACCCCATGCACAACGTGAGGCACGCAGCACATGTGCGCCCTGCTCTTGTGCCTCAAGCAGCGCGGCTTGCAGGTCATGGTGCAACGTGCCGTTGCCCGTCCCTGCCACGACCCAGCCATCAGGCGCGTCATGGGCCATCAAGGTACGCACCAGACGACCATCAGCTTCGACATGGTTGAACACGAGCGCCACATGCGGCCAATGGGTGCAGCTCAATACCTGCGCCACAGTGGGTATCTGTAGCGAATCGGGATGCCTCACATGGGCTTGTGATGTGAATGGGTTACGCTGATGGCTATGGCTTTTTTGCACCGCATGGCCCGCATGAACTTGACCTGCACACACCACCGACACCCCCACTGAACCCCTCAATTGCACCCACGACAAGGCTTGTTTCAAATTGGCTGGACCGTCGCTCTCAGGGGCATTGGCCGGCAGCATGGCACAAGTGATCGCCACCGGTTTGTTGGGCTGCAAAACGGTTTGCAAGAAATAAGCGGTTTCTTCCAACGTGTCTGTGCCATGAGTGATGACCACGCCCTGAACCTCATCTTGCGCCACCCAATGTGCAACACGGCCTAACAAACTTTGCCAAACTGCGAATGACATGTTTTTGCTGTCCACCTGAGCCACTTGCTCGGTCAACACGTGCAAGCCCGTAGGAACCACACCATCGAGCAGCTGGGTCACATCGACTTGGGCTGCCTTGTAGTTTTGAGGCTGATCCGAATCCGCTGCCAACCCAGCAATCGTCCCACCTGTGGCTAAAACCACGATTTTTTTAGTTTTATTTCTATTCATGACTTGCCAAACTCAAAAAGCTGGTTAAAAATACAGTTACTGGATGTCCAAACAGGCACATCCCTCAAGTCACACATTGTGCAGGAGTCGAACCGATGATTGAAATGCCCAAACTCACCGCCCGCCAGCAACAGATTCTGGAACTCATCCAATCTGCCATTGCCAACACCGGCTCACCCCCCACGCGCGCCGAGATCGCCACCGAACTTGGCTTCAAGTCAGCCAACGCGGCTGAGGAGCATTTGCAAGCCTTGGCTCGCAAAGGCGCGATTGAATTGGTCAGTGGCACCTCGCGCGGCATTCGCCTCAAAGGAGGCAACCAACGCAGCTACCAAGAGAGCGCTTTCACCGCTTCGCCCTCTGGCTTCTCCTTGCCCTTGGTGGGACGCGTTGCGGCAGGCTCGCCTATCTTGGCGCAAGAGCATGTGGATCAAACCTATTTTGTAGAAAGCAGCTTGTTCCAACGCAAGCCCGACTACTTGCTGCGTGTGCGCGGCATGTCCATGCGCGACGCCGGCATCATGGATGGCGACTTGCTGGCCGTTCAATCCACCCGCGATGCCAAAAACGGCCAAATCGTCGTCGCACGCTTGGGCGAGGACGTCACCGTCAAGCGCTTTCGCAAAACCGATAGCCACATTGAATTGCTCGCAGAAAACCCCGACTTCAAAACCATTGTGGTCGAGCCGGGTGAGCCTTTTGAAATCGAAGGTCTGGCCGTCGGCCTGATCCGCAACACCATGATGATGTAAAGAAAGAACGACCATGAGCCTCGCACTTTTTGGCGCTTATCGCCTTTTGAACCCCCTGCAAAACGTCGTTCGTGGCTTTATGCCCGCACAGGCCTTGCAAAGCACACGTCGCCCACTGCCACTGCGCGTCGCCCGTGTGATGGAAGTCCAACACAACCGCAAAAACGCGGGTCGCATGGTCATCTCGGGTCGGATGGCCGATGTGTGCGCTGAACTCGACCGCTTGGCCGAACTCGAAAACCGCCACTGACATTTCAGGGGCAAGCCTGCCAAAACTGGACTTGCAAAATAGGCTTCATCAAGGCGCAAAGGGGTAGGACGCAAGGCACAATTGGGGGATGAATATTGTCATCCTCGACGACTACCAAGATGTTGTGCGCAAACTGTCTTGCGCGTCCAAATTAGAAGCCTACCCCGCCAAGGTTTACACCAACACCATCAAAGGGGTTGGCCAGTTATCGGTCAGACTCAAAGACGCCGAGGTGCTCGTCCTCATTCGCGAACGCACGCACCTCACGCGTCAGTTGCTGGACAAGTTACCCAAACTTAAGCTCATCTCGCAAACCGGCAAGATGGGCAGTCACATTGACATCGCGGCTTGCACAGAGCGCGGCATTGCGGTTGCAGAAGGATCGGGCTCGCCCATTGCACCGGCCGAGTTGACATGGGCCTTGATCATGGCCGCCATGCGCCGCCTGCCTCAGTACATCAGCAATCTAAAGCATGGGGCATGGCAACAATCAGGTCTGAAAGCGGGCTCCATGCCAACCAACTTTGGCTTAGGTCAAGTCTTACGCGGCAAAACTTTGGGGATTTGGGGCTACGGCAAGATCGGGCAAATCTTGGCGGGCTACGGCAAAGCTTTCGGCATGCGTGTGTTGATGTGGGGTAGCGAAGCCTCACGTGAACGGGCTGCAAAAGACGGGCTGAATGTGGCCGAATCGCGTGAAGCATTCTTCGAAGAATCCGATGTCCTCACCCTCAATCTGCGGTTGGTCGATGGCACACGGGGCATTGTGAAGTTGGCCGATCTGAACCGCATGAAGCCGACGGCCTTATTGGTCAACACTTCGCGCGCTGAATTGATTGAGCCTGATGCACTGATCACAGGGTTAAACCGTGGACGCCCAGGCATGGCCGCGATTGATGTGTTCGAAAGCGAGCCGATCATGCCAGGCCATGCACTGCTGCGTTTAGAAAACTGCATTTGCACGCCACACATCGGCTATGTCGAACAAGACAGCTACGAGCAGTATTTCGGCACAGCTTTTGACAACGTGGTGAACTTCATCAAAGGCACGCCGACCAACATCGTCAATCCCGGCGCTTTACAAGTACGTCGCTAAAGCCTTGTCGGCATCATCATCATGAACGCTATCTACAAAACCATTGGCATCTTGGGCGGGGCTACAGAGGCGATGCAAATCGCTTCTGAAGGCGTGGCCGATTTCGCCACCATTGACCGCATCTTGCGCGACCAAGCGGGCTTTCAACTGGGCCCATTCCAGTTGCTAGACCTCACCGGCTTGGATGTCGCTCACGACGCCATGGCATCGGTTTACCAACAATACTGGCACGAGCCGCGCTACCGACCCAACAACATGTTGATAGAGCGCTTGACGGCTGGCGCACATGGCCAGAAAAAAGGCGAAGGCTTTTACAAATACCTCAATGGCGTAGCACAAATAGCCCCTGAGCCTGTGACGCCCACCGTGACAGAGATGCCACCGGTGTGGGTGTCCACGCGCGCCATGCGCCGCCCTGAGTTGTTGCAGTTGCTCAAAGACTTGGGCGCCAAGATTGAAACGGGGGCATCGCCTTCGGCGCAAGCACTGTCGATCGTGGCCCCTCTGGGCTTTGATGTGACCACCGTGGCCATCGTCGAAAGGCTTGACCCAGCACGCACCGTCGGAATTGACATGCTGATTGACGACAAGCTCACGCAACGCCGTGTACTCGCCACCAGCCCAGCGACACGTGCAGACATGCGCGATGCGGCGCATGCCTTGTTTGCCTGCGATGGCAAAGCTGTCACGGTGATTCGCGACAGTGGTGGTTTTGTCACGCAACGTGTGGTGGCTCAGATCATCAACATCGCATGCGACATGTGCCAGCAAGGCATCTGCACGCCACAAACACTTGAAGCGACAGGCGCGGTCGACCTAGGTTACACCATGGGCCCGCTGACGATGGGCGACAAATATGGGCCTACCGAAATTTTGGAAGTGCTCTTCAACGTGCAAACTGTTTATGGCGACACACGCTACCGCCCTAGCCCGTGGCTTCGCCGTCGTGGTGCTTTGGGCTTGAGCCTGCTGCACGTCGAGAGCTGAACCCTATGAGCACGCAACTCAAAAGCACCAACCAAGGTCAGACCCTCATCTTGACCTTGTCAGACCCCACCCTACGCAACGCCATGGGCGAAGCCATTTACGCAGCGGGCATTGAAGCACTCAACGTCGCAGAAACCAACCCTGACATTCGCAGTGTGATCATCACGGGTGAAGGGGCGCACTTTTGCGCAGGCAGTGATGTGCAACGTCTCAAGACCAACCGTGAACAGCCTGCCGAAATCCAAGCCCTAGAAATCGAGAGCTTGCACAACTGGATGGAGGCGATTCGCACCTTTCCCAAACCTGTCATTGCAGCCGTCGAAGGCGCAGCGGTTGGCTCTGGCTTCTCGCTGGCACTGATGTGCGACATGATCGTTGCGGCAGACAACAGCGTATTTGCCACCGCTTACAGCAACCTAGGTCTATCCCCAGATGCAGGCGGCAGCTGGAGTTTGGTGCACGCCTTACCTCGGCAGTTGACATCGGAATTGCTCATGCTGGGTGAGCGCATCAGTGCTCAACGCTTGCAAGAACTCGGCATCGTCAACCGTGTGGTCGAGAATGGGCACGCCTTGTCAGAAGCGTTGACGTTGGCCGAGCGCATCAATGCACGCGCACCGAACGTGATGGACAGCATCAAAGAACTCATCAACGATGCCAGCACACAATCGCTGACCGAGCAGTTGGCGCATGAACGTCTCCACTTTGTGAAAAATTTGCATCACCCCAACGGCGCTCTTGGCATCCAAGCCTTCCTCAACCATGAATTGCCCATCTACAAATAATCGCCTCACTCAAACCCCGCTGATCCAACGGGTCTCCTGAGTGACAAACTCTTACTTTCAGGTCACACAAAAGACAGGCTATGGACGATCCTATTCTTAACATCGAAGAACGCGAGGCCATCAACTCAGGACGTTGGTTCTCATCTCTTTCCCCCTCACTCAGGCATGACATTCTTCGATGCGCTTACGTCAAACGATGCAAAGACAGCGACTTGATCGCCGCACGCGGCGACCCAGCCGAAGAGTGGATGGCCTGCGCCAAGGGCGCGGTGCGCGTCAGCTCCACGTCGCTGTCGGGCAAGCAGATCACCTTCACCTATGTAGAGCCTGGGATTTGGTTTGGCGACGTGGCGATTCTGGATGGCGATCGTCGCACGCACGATGTCTACGCCCACGGCGACACCACCATTTTGTGCGTCGCGAAAGCGGACTTTCAAAAAATTCTCAGCCTGCATGTGGAGTTCTACGAAGCCATGCTGCGCTTGCAAGCACGTCGCATTCGTCAGCTTTTCGGTTTGGTGGAAGACCTCAACACCCTGCCCTTACGCTCACGTTTGGCCAAGCAACTGCTGCACTTGGCACGCAGCTACGGCGTGCAGAGTCTCACCAATGCGCAAGAGATTCGCATCGGTCTGCATTTGGCCCAAGAAGAGTTGGCGCAGCTGCTGGGTGCATCACGCCAACGCGTGAACCAAGAACTCAAAGCCATGGAACGGGAAGAAGCGATTCGCATCGAACCGGGTGGCTTGGTGATTCGCAACCGCGACGGATTGCTACAAATCAGCGAAGCCGATCGCTGACAGAGGTGCGTTCATGAGCGGGGGCGAGACGCACAACATCAACACGATGGCGCTCGCAGCTTGGCTCAAAGCTCACCTGCCCGGCTTTGAAGGCCCTGTCTCGCTCGAGATGTTCAAAGGTGGGCAATCCAACCCCACCTACCAACTCATCACGCCAAACAAACGCTATGTGATGCGTACCAAGCCTGGCCCCGTGGCCAAGCTGTTGCCATCGGCCCACGCGATTGAACGTGAATTCAAAGTCATGCAGGGTCTGTACGGCACAGAAGTGCCAGTCCCCGAAATGCACGTGCTGTGTGAAGACGAAACGATCATTGGCCGCGCCTTTTATGTCATGGCGTTTGTGCCCGGGCGTGTGCTGTGGGACCAAACCCTGCCCGGCATGGGCAACGACGAACGCAGCGCCATCTATGACGAGATGAACCGTGTGATGGCTGCCCTGCATACCGTCAATTTCGCGGCGCACGGGCTCGAAAGCTATGGCCGACCCGGCAATTACTTTGAACGTCAAATTGGGCGCTGGACCAAGCAATACCTCGCCTCCGTCACGCAGCCCATCCCTGAAATGGACAAGCTCATGGCATGGCTGCCCGCCAACATGCCTACCAGCGCACAAGACGCCAGCAAGGTGAGCATCGTCCACGGTGACTACCGTCTCGATAACTTGATGTTTCACCCCACCGAACCTCGTGTGCTGGCGGTGTTGGATTGGGAGCTCTCCACCCTCGGTCACCCACTGGCCGACTTCAGCTACTTGTGCATGGGCTGGCACATCCCGCCGGGCACGTTCAGAGGCATTGGTGGCGTGGACATTGCCGCGCTAGGCATCCCCAGCGAGGATGACTACATCCATCGCTATTGCGAACGCACAGGCTTGGCCTCACCCGCCGACCTGAAGGCGGACTGGAATTTTTACCTCGCCTACAACATGTTCCGAATTGCAGCCATCTTGCAAGGCATTGCCAAGCGCGTGGAAGCGGGAACAGCCTCTAGCGACCAAGCCAAAGCCAACGGCGCAGGTGCGCGCCCCATGGCCGAGCTGGCATGGAAATTTGCACAACAAGCCTGATAGAAAAAAGAGACAAGGAAAACCACCATGAACTTCGACTACACAGACAAAGTCAAAGGCCTACAAGCAAAGCTTCTCTCCTTCATGGACGAGCACATCTACCCCAACGAAAACCGTTTCTATCAAGAGATCGCCGCCAACCGTGCCAAAGGGAATGCGTGGGTTCCGACTCAACTCGTCGAAGAACTCAAACCCAAGGCACGAGCCGCAGGTTTGTGGAACTTGTTTTTGCCCCGCAGCCCACGCGCGCCAGAGGGTTTGAGCAATTTGGAATACGCACCCTTGTGCGAAATCATGGGGCGCGTGCCGTTTGCCGCTGAGGTGTTCAACTCCTCCGCCCCCGACACAGGCAATATGGAGACCTTTGAGCGCTACGCCAGCGAAGCCTTGAAAGACCAATGGCTAGAGCCCTTGCTGCGCGGCGACATTCGCTCCGCATTTTTGATGACGGAGCCCGCAGTCGCCTCATCCGACGCCACCAACATCCAATGCAGCATCGTGCGCGATGGCGATGCGTACGTCATCAATGGCACCAAGTGGTGGAGCTCAGGTGCAGGAGACCCACGCTGTGCGGTCTACATCGTGATGGGGAAAACAAACCCCGATGCGCCACGCCACGAACAGCAAAGCATGGTGGTCGTTCCTGCCAATGCAGCTGGCGTCAAAGTGGTACGACCTTTGAGCGTGTTTGGCTATGACGATGCCCCACATGGTCACATGGAAATCACCCTCACCAATGTGCGCGTGCCCGTTGAAAACATGCTGCTTGGCGAAGGCAGAGGTTTTGAAATCGCACAAGGCCGCTTAGGGCCTGGACGCATCCATCACTGCATGCGCACCATTGGCGCAGCGGATCGCGCGCTGGAATTGCTGTGCAAACGCATCAGCAGTCGCGTCGCGTTTGGCAAACCTGTCTCGGCACAAGGTGTCTGGCACGAGCGCATCGCCGACGCACGCATCATGATTGAGCAAGCCCGTTTACTCACACTCAAAGCCGCATACATGATGGACACCGTGGGCAACAAAACAGCACGCGCAGAAATTGCCATGATCAAAGTGATTGCACCCAACATGGCTTGCCAAATCATCGACTGGGCCATTCAAGCACACGGGGCGGCTGGCGTATCGGATGACTTTCCATTGGCCTACTCTTACGCCAACCAGCGCACACTGCGCTTGGCCGATGGGCCTGATGAGGTTCATCGCCAATCTATCGCTAAACTTGAGTTGGCCAAACACTTGGTCACTGCGTCACAAGAAATTGAAATGCCCGTCACACGCGGCTGCTAAGGAATACACATGATCGACGTTTACTCATGGGCCACGCCCAACGGACACAAAGTGCACATCATGCTTGAAGAGTGCGGCTTGCGCTTAGGCCGTGATTGGCTGGCACACCCCGTCAACATTGGTCAGGGTGACCAGTTCAAGCCAGAGTTTTTGAAGATCAGTCCCAACAACAAAATCCCAGCCTTGGTCGACCCGCATGGGCCCGATGGCAAACCGATCAGCCTGTTTGAATCAGGCGCCATCTTGCTCTACCTCGCAGCCAAGACCGGTAAGTTCTTGCCTAAGAGTGACCGCGCGAAGTTCGAAGTACTGCAATGGCTGATGTTTCAAATGGGCGGTGTAGGACCGATGCTGGGTCAAGCACACCACTTTCGAATCTATGCGCCAGAGAAAATTGACTACGCCTACAACCGTTACACCAACGAAGCCAAACGCCTGTATGGCGTGATGGACAAACAGCTTGAGAAACACAAGTTCATCGCAGGCAACAGTTACAGCATTGCAGACATCGCCATTTTCCCGTGGCTGCGCAGCTGGGAAAATCAAGGCATTGACTGGGCAGACTACCCACACCTTAAAGCTTGGTTTGACAAGATCGCCGCACGGCCTGCGGTGCAGCGCGGGGTGCAGGTGTTGGCTGATTTGCGCAAGCCACTAATGGATGACAAAGCTAAATCCGTTTTGTTTGGTGCTGCGCAATTTGAGAAACGCTGAGAATTTGTTATGGCGTAACGGTAATTTTTCTAATCTTGCCGCTGGCATGTTCGGCTACGAAGACATTGCCATTTGCATCAATAGCGATACCGGTTGGTGTATTAAATGTGGCACTAGAACCTGTGCCATCGGCTGAGCCACTTACACCAGAACCAGCAACTGTCGTCACCACACCTTGCGGCGTAATTCGACGGATCTTGTTACTCACTGTATCGGCCACATACAAATTATCACTGGCATCCAAGGCGATACCCGAAGGATGATTGAATTGAGCAGCTGTTGAAGTGCCGTCTGCGCTGGCACAAGAGGTCGGGCCAGCGCCCGCAAACGTAGACACTTGCCCCGCAGAAATTTTTCTAATCACACAATTATTGGTATCAGTAACAAAAACGTCCCCTGATCTTGAGACAGCAACTCCTGTGGGAGAAGAAAAGACTGCAATATTAGAGGCGCCATCCACATAGCCATTCGTACCGAGTCCAGCAAATGTCGAGGAAACGCCACTGTGCACTCCGTTGTTGGTGATCAAGCGAATGACATTGTTACCCGTGTCTGCTACATACAAGAGGTTTCCAGACAACGCAATGCCACTGGGGCCTGAGAGCGCAGCCCCAGTACCATAAACAGCAGACACGCCAAAACCAACTGTGCAGTCAGCGTAACGCACATCTGTTTTGTTTTGTTCAGCCACATAAAGCGTACCAGTGCTATCGACAGCAACGCCATATGGTGAATACAACTTAGAACCACTGCATGTGTTGTAGTCTGTGCCCCCGCCGCCTAAAAATGAGCTAACGCTGGGAGTAGTACTGCTCAGGTTTTGAATTTTTTTAATTAGATCAACACTGGTGTCAGCAACGTACAAATTTCCGTTTGTGTCGAAGGTTAAGCCAGAAGGCGTCGTCAGAGATAGGGGGTTCAAATTCAGGGTCGTCACCGTATAGATCGGCCCATTCGAACCACCTCCCGAATTCCCTCCTGGGACACCCACTCCACCGCCGCCTCCACCACATGCCCCCACGAAAGCCGCCAGCAAAATTACAAAAAAAAATTTGATAGTTTTCATCCTAAGGTTTTAATCGGCTTCTCTGGACTTTACTTGATAGCTCAAAACAAGGACTCAGTACAAACTGATAAAGTTACCTCCATTACAACCGATTGCTGAGACGTCATGTTTAAGAAGTTTTTCCTGTTGACCTGCTTGCTCCTGTCTGTATGGACGGGTGTGTTCGCGCAAGACAAAACAAAAGCCTCACGAGCATTACTTGCCAGGCCACCGCAATCGGGGGCAGAACCTATGTTGTTGCTGGGACCGAAAAATCGCCCCTACACCGAAATCATGGTTCATACCACCAAGCTAGATTACTTTGATTGCGATGGCATCGTTGCACCTTGGTTCAGAGAACTTGTGGTCGCCGAGATGAACTATTTTGCGGAGTTGGCTGACTTGCCATTCGTCAAAGGCGATGCATGCGTGGTGAGCATTGGGACAGACAAAAGTTTGACCCCTGGGCGGATCAACATTCACTTATATGTGAATCAACAGCGACTCACCGCCTGTGTTCGCAACGAACAATGTCCTGTGTTTCGCAGCATCAGTCTGATTCCAAAAGATAAAGTGCTTTATCGCTCTTACTTTTTGTCCGATATGTCCCGCAAGCTGATCTCGCAACAGTGCGTGACTGATAAGGGCAAATTGTTCCCAGACACCACTTGCTACACCGTTCCCTGAGGCTTTTTTGCCAAAGGCGCTAAAGCCCTCCGTTGAAAAGCCGATCTTCTAGGGATATGCGTTTTTCATTTCCCACACTTCTTGCGGCCCTCCTGCTCATGACGAGCGGCCTGAGCTTGCCTGTGCTGGCGAACGATCCGCCTAAAAAATCAGCAGTTAAAGAGGAACCACCCAAACCTAAGTTCGACTACGTTGACGAAGAAGGTGAAGTGGGTCGCAGCGGTTATGTCTACAAACACGTAGCCAAACCCAAATTTGAAGAACCCAAAGAGCTTCCCAAAGGAGAGGCAAAAGAAGCGCACAAGCCTGAACCCAAGGATGAACACGGCAAGGCGTCTGATCCTCACGCGAAAAAGGACGATGGGCACGGCGAACATAAAAAGGAAGAAAAGAAAAAGGACGATGGCCATGACGCCCACGGCGAGCCTAAAAAAGAAGAAAAAAAGAAAGATGACGGTCACGGCGACCCAAAAAAAGATGCAAAAAAAGGTGACGATGGCCACGGCGGAGGTCATGGTGGCGGTCACGGCAAAGAAGCAAAAAAAGTAGAGCCCACCGTGAGTAAGGTGTACGACAGCGCGGTGATCAAATTAGACGGCGCCAATCGGCCACTCACCCCTGTGGTTCAGTCCAATGTGTATGCCGATTATTTTTTGTGTCGTAAGACCATCAGTACCAAATACCGCGACACCATCTTGGCAGAAATGAACACATTTGCTGACCGCATGGGTCTTCCAAGAGCTCAAGAGCTACCCTGCATGATCAAGGTTGCCAAACCGAATACAAAATTTCCTGGCGCAGTTTTTGTGGAGTTTTATATCGATGACAAAAGTGCGCTGCAATGCCTTCGCACCGGAGAATGCGGTTCAACGCGTCTCATGATGTTGTACCCCAAGGACAAAACGGGCATCAAAAGCAAAGAGATCTATCGCTCGTATGTGTTGACGGACGACAAGAAGTTCCGCCGTGCCAACTTTTGTGTGAGTCCAGACGGACATTTACTCGGAGAAAAGAACTGCTATGTCGCGTTGAACCCAGATTGGTTATTCAACTGATCAAAGAGATGGCCTGTCCGACAGGAATCGAACCTGTGACCCACAACTTAGAAGGTTGTTGCTCTATCCAACTGAGCTACGGACAGAAATGAAAAAAGGCCTCGCAGTACGAGGCCTTTTTTGCTTTTGTGGTCGGGGCGATAGGATTCGAACCTACGACCCTCTGGTCCCAAACCAGATGCGCTACCAGGCTGCGCTACGCCCCGATGCCGTCATTGTAACCCGCAAATCACGACTTTTTGATTTGCATGGTGATGAAAATCTGGTGGTCGTGTTGATTGACAATGACGTCGTGAAAATAGATTTTGATGGCATCCAAGCATTTGTTGTGACAGCAGAGTTGGGGGGCTTTAACAAAGCCGCAGACCAGCTACACATCACGCCAACCGCACTGACACGCCGAGTGCAAAAACTAGAAACCTATTTGGGTTTAAAGCTGCTCGACCGCACCACGCGCCGCGTTGAGATGACCGCAGTTGGACGAGACTTCCTGCCCCAAGCACGTGCCATCGTCAATGAAATGACCTCTGCTGTGGGACGGCTCAAAGACATGTCGCTGCATGCCAAGGGCAACTTCACCTTAGCCTGCGTGCCCAGCATGGCCGCACACATGCTGCCTCAACTCATCCGGCAATATGCCGACACCTGCCCCGGCAACCGCATTCGTTTGTTGGACGCCGCTTCTTACGAGGTCCGCGAAGCCGTGCTCAACCATCAGGCTGAAATCGGCATTGCCATCAACGGTGAAACTCATCCAGACCTGATTGAGACGCCTTTGTTTGACGACCCCTTGGTATTCATCTGCCGAGATACCCACCCACTGCAAGGCAAAGACACGGTCACGTGGGCCGACATGCGCGAAGCGGATCTGATTGTGGTCAGCAACTTCATGGCGACTCGCGTGTTCATGGACTACCAATTGGCCAAGCATGGCATTCGCCTCAACGGCAACTACGAAGTGCAGCATCACGCAACGGCGATCAATTTAGTGGCCGCAGGCGTGGGCTGCGCCATTCTGCCCTCCTCTACCTTGCTGGATGGCGATCGAATGCATGTGCGCAAAATCACCTTGACTGGCCCTGTCGTCAAACGCAAGGTTGCTTTGCTGCGGCACAAAAACACCAGTCTTTCGCCGGCGGCCCAAGCCTTTTTTGAGTTGATTCAAAAGGCTCATCTCAAGCCCAAGGAGTCGAAAGCCAGACTCGTGCGGAAAACGAAATAATCAAACCCTAAATTGCACTTCTCAACATAACCGTTTGCCTCGACACTCGTGGGATGACTATTCAAAAAAGTGCAACACAAGACCTCGATGTTCTGATCATCGGTGGCGGTAATGCGGCCTTGTGCGCTGCCTTGATGGCCGCTGAAGCGGGAGCCTCCGTATTGATGCTCGAAGCCGCACCTCGGGAATGGCGCGGCGGCAACTCAGGCCATACACGCAACCTGCGCTGCATGCACGATGCACCGCAAGACGTGCTTGTCGAGGCTTATCCAGAAGAAGAGTATTGGCAAGACTTGCTCAAGGTCACGGGCGGCATCACCGATGAAAAATTGGCTCGTCTGGTGATCCGCGCTTCGTCCACCTGCCGCGATTGGATGCGCAAGCATGGTGTTCATTTTCAGCCGCCGCTGTCTGGGGCTTTGCATGTGGCCCGCACCAACGCATTTTTCATGGGGGGCGGCAAAGCGCTGGTCAATGCTTACTACCGCAGCGCCGAGAAACTTGGTGTTCAGGTGCGCTACAACGCGCCGGTTGACAAACTCGACATCGAGAACGGACGCTTTGTAGCCGCTTATGTCGGCGACGAGCGCATCACCGCCAAAACCTGTGTGCTGGCCGCCGGTGGGTTTGAGTCCAACCGAGAATGGCTGCGTGAAGCTTGGGGTCAAAACGACCGTGGTGAATGGCCGGCTGACAACTTCCTCATCCGTGGCACGCAATACAACCAAGGTGTGTTGCTCAAGCACATGCTGGCGCATGGTGCGGACCGCATTGGCGACCCCACACAAGCCCACATGGTGGCCATTGATGCACGCGCCCCTTTGTATGACGGCGGCATCTGCACGCGCATTGACTGCGTCTCACTGGGCGTTGTGGTCAACCGCAATGGCCAGCGCTTTTATGACGAAGGCGAAGATTTTTGGCCCAAACGCTATGCCATCTGGGGCCGCTTGGTGGCCCAACAACCCGAGCAAACGGGTTATTCCATCATTGACGCCAAAGCCATTGGGCGTTTCATGCCACCGGTATTTCCGGGCGTACGAGCCGACTCACTACCTGAACTGGCCCAAAAACTCGAACTACCCGTGGATGCGTTCATGCAAACCCTCAACGATTACAACCATGCATGTCGTATTGGCACCTTCGACCACACGCGCTTGGACGACTGCCACACCGAAGGCATCAGTCCTGCCAAAACCCATTGGGCACGCACCATCGACACAGGACCGTTTTACGGCTACGCCTTGCGCCCTGGCATCACCTTTACCTACCTCGGGCTCAAGACAGATGAGACGGCCGCCGTGCGCTTCAACGACATCCCCAGCGACAACCTCTTTGTGGCGGGCGAAATGATGTCTGGCAACGTCTTAGGCAAGGGCTACACTGCGGGTGTTGGCATGTCGATTGGCACCGCATTTGGCCGCATTGCAGGCACCGAAGCGGCAAGGGCCGCCTTCCAACGCAACACGCAAGGAGCGCACCATGCAAACGCTTGAGGCCCTCACCCAAGAAGCGCGCGCGCTCGGCAATGGCGAAGTGATGCTGTCAGCGCCAGAAACCGAAGTCGCACGACAGCTACAGATTTGTAACGCTTGCCGTTACTGCGAAGGTTTTTGCGCGATGTTTCCAGCCATGACACGACGGCTTGAATTTGGCAAAGCCGACATCCATTACTTGGCGAACCTTTGCCACAACTGTGGCGCTTGTTTGCATGCCTGCCAATACGCACCACCTCACGAATTTGCAGTCAACGTCCCGCAAGCCATGGCGCAAGTGCGTGGCCAAACCTATGCCGACTATGCGTGGCCGCCTGCCTTAGGCGCACTCTACAAACGCAATGGACTCACCCTGTCATTGGCTCTGGCTGCTGGCTTGTCCTTGTTTTTGCTGTTGGCATTGCAACTCAACGGCACCTTGTGGTCGGCACAACTGCAAGGCAACTTTTACCACCTGTTCCCACACAACTTGCTGGTGGCTTTGTTCGCGCCTGTGTTCTTGTTTGCGACCGTGGCCTTGGCGTTGGGCGTGCGACGTTTTTGGCAAGACATCACACCGGCAACCAGCGGGGCCGCACTCAGCCAACCCGCTGCAGGTGAGGCCACACAAAACGTGTTGCGCTTGAAGTACTTGGATGGTGGTCATGGTGAAGGCTGCAACAACGAAGACGATGCGTTCACCCTCTCGCGTCGGCACGCACACCACCTCACCTTCTATGGCTTCATGCTTTGCTTTGCCGCCACCAGTTTGGCTACGGTGTACCACTACGCCTTGGGCTGGGAAGCGCCTTACGATTTACCTAGCCTACCCAAGGTGCTCGGTGCTGTCGGTGGTGTGAGTTTGCTACTCGGCACAGCGAGTCTGTTCAAGCTGCATCTGCAACGCCACCCCCTGCATGGCGATGCCATGCAAAAACCGATGGACTTGGGTTTCATCGCCTTACTGTTCTTCACCAGCTTGAGTGGTCTCGCGTTGTGGCTGTGCCGTGACAGTGCTGCCTTGCCTGCGTTGCTAGCCATTCATTTGGGCATCGTCATGGCGCTCTTTGCGACATTGCCCTATGGCAAATTTGCGCATGGTATTTTTAGAACCGCCGCCTTGCTGCGCTTTGCCGTTGAAAAGCGTCAACCCAACCAATTGGGTTTGGGCAGCGAATAATTTGAAAGGACACATCATGATTAAAAATAAATTCCGCCACAGCATCGCTTTGCTCACACTGGGCCTGTGCACGCTCGCAGCACAAGCGCAAGAATTTCCTCCTAAGAAAACCATCACCATGGTGGTTGGCTTTGCCGCCGGAGGCGCGGCCGATACAGCTGCACGCATCATCGCCAGAAAACTCGGCGACAACATTGGTGCCTCGGTGGTCATCGACAACCGAGGGGGTGCTGGCGGCAACATCGCCCATCAGTTTGCAGCCAACGGACCGACCGATGGCAGCACGATTTTGTTTGGCTCAGTCGGCCCACTCACCATCGCGCCTCACATGATGAAGCTGCCCTATGACCCGGTCAAAGACCTCGCGCCCATCTCCATGGGGGTGAACTTCCCTAATGTGTTGGTGGTGCATGCGGGCACGGGCATCAAAACGTTTGCCGAATACATTGCCTATGCCAAGAAAAATCCCAAGAAGCTTGACTACGCATCCACAGGCCCGGGCTCAGCCTCTCACCTCGCAGGGGAATTGCTGGATGACATGGCCGGCATTGAAACCGTCCACGTCCCCTACAAGGGCGGCGCACCAGCTTTGCAAGACTTATTGGGCGGCCGCGTAGCGGCCTATTTCTCCACCTATTCCACCTCGCAGGCTTACATCGACAGTGGCAAGCTCATTCCACTGGCCAGCACAGGGACACAGCGCCTGCGGTCCTTGCCCAAAATCCCGACCATTGCCGAGTCGGGCTACCCCGGTTTCAGCGCCACCAACTGGTATGCCTTTGTGGCGTCCTCCAAAGTGCCCACAGCCACCTTGGATCGTTGGAACACAGAACTTGTCAAAGTGCTGAAGTCCCCCGATGTGGTGGAGCAACTCAACAACCATGGCCTGACCCCCATGCCCAGCACGCGCGATGAATTGGCCAAGTACATCGCCAAAGAATCAGCCACGTGGGGGCGTGTGATTCGTGAACGAAAAATCACCGGCGAGTAAGAACCATCCAAAGGAAACCTGACATGACCAACGCACTCCACATCACGCGCCGTCTATTACTGGCGGGACTCGGTTTATTTTTAGCCGCCTCACAACTCACGCATGCGGCTGAGATTCGGGTCATCACATCAGGCGCTTTCACTGAGGCTTACAAGCAACTCGTGCCTGAGTTCGAAAAGAAAACAGGCCACAAAGTCATCAGCTCGTTTGGCGCCTCTGTTGGTAACGCACCAGACTCAATCCCCACACGTTTTTCGCGCGGTGAGAAATTTGACTTGGTCATCTTGTCCGATGGCGGCCTAGAGGCCTTGATCAAAAATGGCAAAGTCATCCCAGGCAGTCGGGTGGACTTGGTTCGTTCGCAAATCGGAGCGGCTGTTCGCAAAGGCACACCCAAGCCAGACATCAGCACCGTCGAGGCATTGAAGGCCACCTTGCTGAACGCCAAATCCATTGCTTACTCAGCCAGTGCGAGCGGCACCTATTTGTCCACTGAGTTGTTCGCCAAACTCGGAGTGGCTGAACAACTCAAAGACACCGCCAAAAAAATCATGAGTGAACGCGTCGGTGCGGTCGTCGCACGTGGCGATGCCGAACTCGGCTTTCAGCAAGTGAGCGAACTGATTTATTTCAAAGAGCTCGACTTCATCGGCACTCTGCCCGAATCTGTGCAGCAAACCATTTTCTTCTCAGCGGGCTTGGTCGAAGGCTCCACCGAGCAAGAGACTGCCAAGCAACTGATTCGCTTCTTTCAATCGCCCGAAGTAGCCGACGTGATTCGCAAAACGGGTGTGGACCCCGTCGCCGCCCGATAATGGCGGCATGACTGCTTCACACGCCAACTCATCCACGCACAAGGCCTTGAAAGGCATCCGCGTTCTCACCCTCGCGCTGAATCTCCCGGGTCCCGCCGCCGTGATGCGCTTGCAATCCATGGGTGCCAAATGCACCAAGCTCGAACCTGTCGCGACAGCAGGCATGACAACAGCGGACCCCATGGGCATCTACAAGCCCGCCGCCTATGACGTGATGCACGAAGGCGTGAAAGTGGTTCAAGCTGACCTCAAGTCAGAACGCGGGCAAGCCAGCCTGCACAAGCAACTGGCGCAAACCGATGTGCTCATCACATCCTTTCGTCCTTCTGCCTTGGTCAAACTGGGGCTAGCTTGGAAAGACCTGCACCAGCGCTACCCTGCTCTGTGCGTGGTGAGCATTGTGGGCTCACCCGGACTACGTGTCGAAGAGGCCGGACACGACTTGACCTACCAAGCCGACAGTGGCTTGGTCAACGGTTTAGACATGCCCGCCAGTCTGTATGCCGACATGGGCGGTTCGCTGTTCACCACGGAGGCCGTGTTGCAAGCGTTGCTCTTGCGTCAGCGCACAGGGCGCAACCAAGGCAAAGGCGTGTTCCACCCAGTGGCTTTGAGCGATGCCTCGGCTTACCTCGCCTTACCCCGCACTTGGGGACTCACCGCACCGGATGGTGATGTTGGTGGCGCGCATGCTGGCTACAAGGTTTACCCCTGCAAAAACGGACGCGTGGCGGTGGCCGCGCTTGAACCGCACTTTGCTGCGCGCTTGTGTGAGGCTGCGGGTCTACCTAAACAAACGGCGATGCATATGCACAAGCGCCGTACACATGAGGCGATTGCCCAGTTCTTAGCCACGCAAACGCGCCAACAACTCGACAAGCTGGCGAGCAGCCAAGACATTCCGTTGCACACGCTGCCGCGTTAAACACGGCAACACACACGCAGCAGCCCATCTCTCGATCAGCGGCAGCGTCTTTAAGTCAAATGCCGCAAGGGATGCGCGGCTTCAGGCCAAGGACTTTCGAAAAACGGCAACACCATCTCAGGCGTCACATCGGCGATGCGGGCGGGCTGCCATTTAGGCTGATGGTCTTTGTCCACCGCCAAGGCACGAATGCCCTCCACCGTTTCGCTGGCCACGCCACGACGCGCGAGATGATCGGTTTGGAAACAATGACGCACCAAGTCACGCTCCATGCGCAGATCTTGCGCCAAGGTCATGTGACGGCCACGTCGAATTTGCTCTAGCGTGACGCACAACATCAAGGGTGATTGATGGTGCAAGGCTTGGCGTGTGCGCACCGACCAATCATCTTGGGCATGCAAGGCGTGGTCGATCTCAGCCACGGTCGCCAAACCAAAAACAGCATCTATCGGAGCACTGCGCCACTCAGGTGTCGCCGCCAACGCAAGTTCTGTGCTGACTTTGCTTTGTTCAAGCAGCCACGTCACCACAGTTTCGCCATTCACCCAATCTCGCTCACGCAGATGGTCCCATAAGGCAGGCAAGGTCGCAGATGGCACACACACATCAGCCAAGCCTGTATGCAAGGCCTCGCCCCCATGCAGCACATGGCCTGTCAAGGCCAAATACTCACCCATGTGCCCCGGGCAACGACTTAAGAAATAACCGCCGCCGACATCGGGGAACAGACCAATGTGGGTCTCAGGCATCGCCATCTTGGTGCGCTCGGTCACCACACGCAGTGCAGCACCTTGGCTGAGGCCCATGCCACCGCCCATGACGATGCCATCCATCAACGCGATGTAGGGCTTGCGGTAGTTTTGAATCAAATGGTTGAGGCTGTACTCCTCCGTGAAGAAGTCTTCCAGCGTCACGTCACCGCTCAGAACTGCTTGATGAAAATAACGGATATCACCACCCGCACAGAACGCACCAAAGGGGCCTTCCTTGTTGCTGCCGCGCACGACCACGGCCTTCACCTGTGAATCGTCTTGCCACTGCTGCAAGACATGATTGAGTTCACGCACCATCGCCAATGACAGGGCATTCAAAGCCTTGGGACGATGGAGGGTGATGAGGCCTAGATGGCCCACACATTCGCTGTGAACATCGGTGGTATAGGTCGCCATATGCATACTCCAGATTCCAATGAAAAAGCCGAGGTCGTGGCCTCGGCTTTGGATGCAAAACAAGGTTTTACTTGTTGCGCTTGCGCTCGTGCTCTTTCAAGTAGCGCTTACGCAGACGCACGCTCTTGGGTGTGATTTCAACCAATTCGTCGTCTTCGATGAACTCCACACCGTATTCGAGGGTGAGGTCAATCGGTGGCGTGATTTTGATGGCGTCTTCTTTGCCAGACACGCGGAAGTTGGTGAGCTGTTTGGTACGGGTGGCGTTGACCACCAAGTCGTTGTCACGGCTGTGGATGCCCACAATCATGCCTTCATAAACAGGATCATTCGCTTTCACGAACATGCGGCCACGGTCATCCAACTTGCCCAAAGCGTAGGTGAAGATTTCACCGTCGTCCATAGAAATCAACACACCGTTTTTGCGGCCACCGATCTCACCTTTGTGTGGCTCGTAGCTGTCAAAGATGTTGGAGATCAAACCAGAACCACGCGTCAAGTTCAAGAACTCGTTGGTGAAACCAATCAAGCCACGGGCAGGAATGCGGTATTCCAAACGCACGCGGCCACGGCCATCGGGTTCCATGTTGACGAGTTCGCCTTTGCGCTCACCCAGTGCTTGCATGACGCCGCCTTGATGCGTTTCTTCAATGTCGGCGGTCACCAATTCGATAGGCTCGTGACGCACACCGTCGATGTCGCGGTACACCACGCGTGGCTTGGACACAGCCAGCTCGTAGCCTTCACGGCGCATGTTTTCCAACAAGATGGTCAGGTGCAATTCACCACGACCGGCCACGTCAAACACGCCTTCTTCGTCGGTTTCTTTGACGCGCAAGGCCACGTTGTGTTGCAGTTCTTTTTGCAGACGGTCCCAGATTTGACGGCTGGTGACGTACTTGCCTTCACGACCGGCCAAGGGGCTGGTGTTGACGCAAAAGTTCATGGTCAAGGTGGGCTCGTCAATCTTGAGCATCGGCAGCGGCGCAGGATTGGTGGGGTCCGTCACGGTCACGCCAATATTGAGGTCGGCGATGCCGTTGATCAACACGATGTCGCCAGGGCCCGCTTCGGTGGCTTGCACACGGTCCAAACCTTGGAATTTCAACACTTGGTTGACACGGCCTTTGATGGCAGTGCCATCTGGGCCTTCCATCACCAACACATCCATCATGGGCTTGAGGGTGCCTTGGCTGATGCGACCCACACCGATACGACCCACGAAGGTGGAGAAATCGAGCGCAGAAATTTGCAATTGCAAAGGCGCAGCTGGGTCACCCTGCTGGGCTGGCACATGCTTCAACACGGTGTTGAACAAAGCGGACATATCAGGGCCCCACTGCTCACCGGGTGCGCCTTCTTCGAGCGACGTCCAGCCGTTGATGCCAGAGGCGTAGACCACGGGGAAATCGAGTTGTTCGTCGGTCGCACCAAGTTTGTCAAACAAGTCAAACGCGGCGTTCACCACTTTGTCTGGGTTGGCACCGGGCTTGTCCACTTTGTTCACCACGACGATGGGCTTCAAGCCCAAAGCCAAAGCCTTCTTGGTCACGAAACGGGTTTGAGGCATGGGGCCTTCTTGCGCGTCGATCAACAAGACCACGCCGTCCACCATCGACAAGGCACGCTCCACTTCGCCACCGAAGTCCGCGTGACCAGGGGTGTCAACGATGTTGATGTGGGTGCCTTCCCAGCTCACCGCACAGTTCTTGGCAAGAATGGTGATGCCACGCTCGCGTTCGATGGCGTTGTTGTCCATCACGGTGTCAACGACTTTTTCGTGTTCGGCGAAAGTGCCTGACTGACGCAGCAATTGGTCAACCATGGTGGTTTTACCGTGGTCAACGTGGGCGATGATGGCGATGTTGCGAATTTGCTTACTCATGCTTTTCTCTTCCTTTATGCCCGTTGTGCCAGCAAGGGCTGGTTGACAGGCGATTTTTCCAAAATTTGTTGAATTTCAAGGGGACTCAACAATCGTCCCGGAATCAGTTCCCCCGCTTTCACATGGGCGCTGCCCAGCAAAGCGTGTGGGTTTTCTCCAAACACACAGACACGGTCAAGGTCAGGCCAAGTACCGCGACGACGCACACCGCTCAAAAAGCGGCCTGCGTTCTCAGCATCCAAGGTGATCGCTTGGTGATCCGACAAGAGGCACGACACGGGCATCAAACGCGCTTGGCGTTGGGGCTCATCCATGGCGGTCAAGTCTTCTAAGGTCACACAATCAGTTTGCACAAAAGGCCCAGTGGCCACGCGACGCAAGGCACTCAAGTGGCCGCCACATCCCAAAGCCTCGGCCATGTCTTCGCCCAAGGTTCGAATGTAGGTGCCTTTGCTGCACGTCACGCGCAAACGTAAAAATGGGGCATCGCCCTCGAGTTGCATCTCCAGCAACTCTAAGTCGTGAATCACCACGTGGCGAGGTTCGCGCTCAACGGTCTCACCGGCGCGCGCATATTCGTACAGAGCTTTGCCATCTTTTTTCAAGGCGCTGTACATGGGCGGCACTTGCGTGATGGGTCCCATGAAGCGGTCTAGCACTTCCACCACTTGACCCACGGTGCACGTGACAGGTCGCTGCTCAATGACCTCGCCCTCGGCATCCGCAGTGCTGGTTTTCACACCTAAGCGCACGGTGGTCTCATACGTTTTGTCCGCGTCCAAATGGAGTTGGCTGAATTTGGTGGCCGCGCCAAAACACAAAGGCAACACCCCCGTCGCTAAGGGGTCGAGCGTGCCCGTGTGGCCCGCTTTTTCTGCGCGTAACAGCCATTTGGCTTTTTGCAAGGCATCGTTGCTCGACAAACCCAAGGGCTTGTCCAACAGCAACACACCATGCACAGGGCGTCGCTGCACCCGTAGGCGCGGCATACGTGTGCTGAGAGACGGTTCGCTCTCTTGTGACTGCCCAACGAGGTTCATCTCAGTCGTCCTTCGCTTTGGACGCGACTGCCTGCGCAATCAACGCATTCATGTCAGACGCACGCTCGGGCGTGCGGTCATACACAAAATGCAAGGTCGGCACGGTGTGGATGTGTAGGCGCTTGAACAAGCCATTGCGCAGAAACCCTGCCGCTTGGTTCAAGCCCTCGCCTGTTTTCACAGGATCACCATTCAACACGCTGAAATGCACTTTGGCATGGGCGTAATCGGGGGTGACCTCCACGCCTTGCAGCGTGACAAACCCAACGCGTGGGTCTTTCAACTCGCGCGCAATCAAGTCGGCCAGATCGCGTTGGATCTGGTCAGCGACTTGGTAGCTGCGGTTGGGGGTGCTGCTCGGTTTACGGGCCATGCTGGACTGCCTGTTCAAAGTGCCACTCACGCCTTACAGCGTGCGTGCCACCTCTTTGATTTCGAAGAATTCCAACACATCGCCTTCGACGATGTCGTTGTAGTTCTTGATGGTCAAACCGCACTCGAAGTTTTCTTTGACTTCTTTGGCATCGTCTTTGAAGCGCTTCAAGCTGTCGAGTTCACCCGTGAAGACCACCACGTTGTTGCGCAACAAACGCAACTTGGCGTTGCGGCGTACCAAACCAGAGGTGACCATACAACCCGCGATTGCACCAATCTTGCTGACGCGCAGCACTTGGCGAATCTCGGCGGTACCGATGACTTCTTCTTTCTTGTCGGGCGTGAGCATGCCTGACATTGCGGCTTTGAGTTCGTCTACCGCGTCATAGATGATGTTGTAGTAACGGATCTCAACGCCGTTGCCTTCAGCCAACTTGCGCGCACCGGCATCAGCGCGCGTGTTGAAACCAATGATGACGGCCTTGGAAGCGATGGCCAAGTTGACATCGCTCTCGCTGATGCCGCCGACTGCGGCATAGACCAATTGAACCTTGACTTCGTCGGTCGACAACTTGAGCAAGGACGCTGCCAAAGCTTCTTGTGAACCTTGCACGTCGGCTTTGACGATGATGGGCAACATCTTGACTTCGCCCGACGTCATGTCAGAGAACATGTTCTCCAACTTGGACGCTTGTTGCTTGGCCAACTTGGTGTTGCGCACTTTGCCTGCGCGGTAGGTGGCGATTTCACGGGCACGACGCTCGTCGGTCATGACCATGAATTCGTCGCCGGCTTGCGGCACTTCGGTGAGACCTTGAATCTCTACAGGAATCGAGGGGCCAGCAGACTTGATGGGCTTGCCGTTCTCGTCCAACATGGCGCGCACGCGACCATAGGTTTGACCACCCAAGACCACATCGCCCACGTTCAGCGTACCGGACTGCACCAGCACGGTGGCCACGGGACCGCGACCTTTGTCGAGGCGCGCTTCGATCACCAAGCCTTTGGCCATGGCATCGACCGGCGCTTTGAGTTCGAGCACTTCGGCTTGCAAGAGCACTTGCTCCAGCAACTCGTCAATGCCGGCACCCGTTTTGGCGGAGACTTCACAGAACGGTGAATCACCACCGAACTCTTCAGGCACCACTTCTTCAGCCACCAATTCGCCTTTGACGCGCTCTGGGTTGGCACCGGGTTTGTCGATCTTGTTGACCGCCACCACGATGGGCACACCCGCCGCTTTCGCGTGCTTGATGGCTTCTTTGGTTTGCGGCATCACGCCGTCGTCCGCCGCCACCACCAAGATGACGATGTCGGTCGCTTTAGCACCGCGTGCACGCATGGCCGTGAAGGCCTCGTGACCGGGCGTGTCCAAAAAGGAAATCATGCCGCGTGGGGTTTCCACGTGGTAAGCACCAATGTGTTGGGTAATGCCGCCCGCTTCACCCGAGGCGACTTTGGCGCGACGAATGTAATCCAGCAACGATGTTTTACCGTGGTCCACGTGGCCCATGACTGTGACCACTGGGGCACGTGTGATGGACTCCGCTTGGTGACCCGAGGCTTCTTCTTCTGTGAACGCTTCTGGATCATCCAAGTCCGCAATCACGGCTTTGTGGCCCATTTCTTCCACCACGATCATGGCGGTGTCTTGGTCCAAAGGCTGGTTGATGGTGGCCATTTGACCGAGCTTCATCAACTGCTTGATGACCTCAGAGGCTTTGACTGCCATCTTGTGGGCCAATTCGCCCACGGTGATGGTCTCAGGCACGTGCACTTCGATCACGCGCGCCTCGACAGCGGCTTGGGGTGCACGGTCATCGTCACGATCGCGTTCGCGACGACCTTTAGGACCACCACGCCAGCTGTTGCGGCCTACGCCACCACTCGCGTCACCGCGTGTTTTGATGGCTTTCTTCTTGGCTTGTTCGTCGGCCCAGCTGGAGGACAGCTTGGCGCTCTTGACTTCTTTGTTGCCAGGTGTGGCTGTGCCGGGCGCAGCAGGTGCCCCGGGACGAGCACCGGGTGTTCCGGCTGGTTTGTGCAACGTACCTTTGATGGCTTTGGGGTCTGGCGTTGGCTCAGGCTTTTTGGCCACCATGGTCTTTTGCGGCGTGCTCATCATCAAGCGAATGGCTTCGGCTTCAGCCAGCGCTTTGCGACGGCGCGAGTCTAAGTCGACAGCACGCGCTGTGTCTTCATCAGCACGGGCTTTGGATGCGGCTGCAGCCTGCACACGGGCAGCTTCAGCAGCTTGTGCTTTGAGGTCGACCGTGGGCTCAGAGGGTTCGTCTTTGGCCTCAGGTGCGGCAGATTCAGCGAGCACATCTGCTTGCGCTTGGGCCTTGGCTTTCGCCGCTTCTTGCTTGGCGTGTTCTTTGGCTTCTTGTTCTTCGCGCAGACGACGCTTTTCAGCCAGCTCTTCTTCTTGGCGACGAATCAGCTCGGCTTGACGACGCGCTTCTTCTTCACGACGGGCGAGCTCAGCGTGATCAATCACAGGCGCGGCAGGCACCTCAGCCACAACAGGTTGTGCTGACGCTTGAACTTCGGTGGACTCATCTTCATCACGCTTGACGAAGGTGCGTTTTTTACGCACTTCCACTTGGATGGTGCGTGCTTTGCCTGTGGCGTCGGCTTGTTTGATCTCGGTGGTCGATTTCTTGACCAAAGTGATCTTCTTGCGCTCAGGCGATGCAGTGCCGTGACTGGCTTGCAAATGGCTCAACAGCTTTTGCTTGTCACCTTCCGTCAGCACATCGCTGGCAGAAGATTTGGCGACACCTGCTGCTTTGAGTTGATCAAGCAGGGTGTCGGTTGGTTTTTTGAGTTCGCTGGCAAACTCGGCTACGGTCGTACTGGACATATGTGATCTTCCTCGCCATGACCATTACTCTTGACCCGTGAACCAATGTTCACGTGCCTTCAAGATCAGGGTTTTGGCCTCTTCTTCGCTTTGGCCAGTGATGGCTGTGAGCTCGTCTACGGCCAAATCGGCCAAATCGTCACGGGTGTGTACGCCGCTCTCAGCCAACTGGGGCAAGAACTCCGCATTCAATCCTTCGAGGTCGCGCAAATCTTGCGAAACTTCTTCGACGCTCTCTTCGCGTGCAATTTCTAGGGTGAGCAGCGCATCCTTGGCACGTGTGCGCAGCTCGTTGACAGTGTCTTCATCAAAGCTTTCGATTTCCAACATCTCTTGCAATGGCACGTAGGCCACTTCTTCAAGACTGGTGAAGCCTTCTTCAATCAAGATGTCAGCGACTTCTTGGTCCACGTCCAACTTGGCCATGAACAATTCGCGGATGCTGTGTGTTTCGTCAGCTTGCTTTTGTGCAGACTCAGCGGCATCCATGATGTTGATTTTCCAGCCCGTCAATTCAGCAGCCAAACGCACGTTTTGACCGCCGCGACCGATGGCAATGGCGAGGTTTTCTTCGTCCACCACCACATCCATGGCGTGACGCTCTTCGTCCACCACGATGGAGCTGACGTTGGCAGGTGCCAAAGCACCAATCACAAACTGCGCTGGGTCTTCACTCCACAACACAATGTCCACGCGCTCGCCTGCGAGTTCCGTGGTCACGGCGTTGACACGGGTACCACGCACACCCACGCAAGTGCCAATGGGGTCGACACGCTTGTCATGAGAAATCACTGCGATCTTGGCGCGTGAACCTGCGTCACGGGCGCATGACTTGATCTCCAACATGCCTTGTTCGATTTCTGGCACCTCATGGCGGAACAACTCAACCATGAACTCAGGCGCAGAGCGCGACAAGATGATGGGCGCACCACGCAAAGTCAGGTCCACGTCCATGATCATCGCGCGCACACGGTCACCACTGCGGAAGTTTTCCTTGGGAATCATTTCGTTGCGACGCAAACGACCTTCCACGCGGCCGGATTCAATGATCAGATCGCCTTTGTCCATGCGCTTGACGGTGCCTACAAAAATCTTGTCGCCACGTGACATGAAGTCGTTGAGCAACATCTCGCGTTCAGCGTCACGAATCTTTTGCAAGATGACTTGCTTGGCAGCCATCGCCCCAATGCGGCCAATGGGCAAAGACTCCACACCTTCTTCGATGTATTCGCCCTCTTCGACGTCAGCCACGCGCTCGCGTGCATCCATCAGCAGCTCTTCAGCTTCGGGGTTTTGTAAACCGGCTTCGTCAGGCACGACCAACCAACGACGGAAGGTTTCGTACTCGCCCGTGTCACGGTCCATGGCCACGCGAATGTCCACATCACCTTCGTATAGTTTTTTGGTGGCTTGGGCCAGCGCCAATTCAACAGCGCCGAAAACCACATCGCGCTCGACGTTTTTCTCGCGCGAGATTGCCTCGACCAACATCAACATTTCGCGGTTCATGATCGGTTACTCCTTCTCTTACCTATGTTCAACGGGGCTTTTTGCCCTTGAAATCCACAATTGGGGCCAAACGCGCTTCACGCAACTCGTCTAGCGTGAAACCCAGCGCATGCACTGGTGTATCGGCTCTTTTTTTACTGATCTTTTGACCGGGTTTAGCTTTGACTTCATCACGCCAGGTGATTTGCCAACCCGCACCGTCTTCGGTGCGCTCTAAGGTGCCACGGAATTTTTTGCGATTGGCAGAGACCTGTCCTGCTGCGGCGACACCCATGGGCGCTTTGAGCGTGACATCGATTTCTTCGCCAGCAAAGCGTTCGAAATCAACTTGATGCCTCAAGGGACGGTCGATGCCAGGCGAGGACACCTCCAAGCGGGCGTAATCGGCGCCATCGACTTCCAGGGCAAATTGCAGCTGACGCGTGACGCGCTCGCAATCTTCGACGTTGATGGCTTGCACTGGGGCGTCAGCGGTCCATGGCAGATCAATCGTGATGCGCAAGAGTCCCCCGGCGGAGCGTTCAATCTCTACCAGGTCGTAACCTAAACCGGTCACTGTTTGTTCTACTGTTTGCTGCAAACTCACGTCGACGAATAGCCTTTAATTTCAAATGTTCAAAAACAAACGACCAAAAAAAACGAGCGGTAATTACCCGCCCGTTTGGTCGTGAAGCGCACATTGTAGCGCCTAAATGCTTGATTATCAAAGGATAAAAGGTATTTTTAGGCCTCTACCCCCAGCAAAATTTTGGTGTAAGGCGCTTGCGGGTTGTTCAAAATTTGCTCGAACGTGCCTGCCTCCACCACCTTTCCCGCCTGCATGACCATGACGTGATGTGCCATGGCACGAATCACAGACACATCGTGGGTGATGAGCAAATAACTCAAACCCCGCTCCCGTTGGAGCTTTTGCAAGAGTTGCAGGACTTGTAGCTGGGTGGTGGCATCGAGCGCACTGGTGGGTTCGTCCAAGACCAGCATCTGTGGCTCGACCACCAAGGCGCGTGCGATGGCTAAACGCTGACGTTGGCCACCCGAAAACTCATGCGGGTAACGCTGTAGCAAGCCCGGAAACTCTGTCTCGGTCAACCCAACCGCTGCCAACGTGACCAAGATGCGACGCAAACGTCCTAAATCATCCAGCTCAGGCGCATGCAAGCTCAAACCTTCAGAGACCAACTCCTGAACGTTCATGCGAGGCGAAAGCGATGAGAACGGATCTTGGAACACCACTTGGACCTTGCGACGCAATGGCAAATCCTGAGCAGCACGGCCCCGCCAAGAGACACCGTCAATCGTGAGCGTGCCTTCGCTACGCATCAAACCCAAAGCAGCCAGCGCCAAGGTGGTTTTGCCAGAGCCCGACTCGCCAATCACGCCCAGGGTTTGACCTGCGCACAAACGAAAGTCTGCGCCGTGCACTGCCATGAACTTACCGCTACCCAGCCAGCCTCGCCAGCCAGAACGGCGAATGGGGTAACTCACTCGCAGCCCTTGGGCTTGCATGAGCACCGCAGCGTTGTCGTTAGCCGCAACAACGTCACGCGGCGGCTGACTGTGGATCAACCTTTGTGTGTAGGTGTGT
Organism: uncultured Burkholderiales bacterium; assembly: GCA_903886485.1. Lineage (GTDB taxonomy): Bacteria > Pseudomonadota > Gammaproteobacteria > Burkholderiales > Burkholderiaceae_C > Limnohabitans. The sequence goes on along the minus strand of CAISMH010000014.1, from coordinate 138,958 downwards.
TCTGGGTAACTCAACACCACATTCACATCGCCCGACTCCACCACCGTGCCTTTTTCCATCACCAGCACACGGGTTGCAAAGTGACGCACCGTGTTGAGGTCGTGAGTGATGAGCATCACGGCCATGCCAAAACGCTTTTGTAATTCGCTGAGCAAATCCAAGATCTGAGCACGCAAGGAAACGTCCAGCGCCGTCGTTGGCTCGTCGGCAATCAGCAAACGGGGTCGACAAGCCAAGGCCATGGCAATCAGCACGCGCTGACGCTGACCGCCAGACAACTGATGCGGGTAGGTGCTGGCCCGTCGGACAGGCTCGGGAATGCCGGTGAGGATGAGCAGTTCCACGGCCTCATGCCAAGCCTCGGCGGGACTCATGCCACGCTTGACCTCTAGCACCTCAGCGATTTGAGCACCGACCGTCATCAAAGGGTTCAGGGCAGTCATGGGCTCTTGAAACACAAAGGCAATGTCTTGCCCTCGGATATCTACCAACTCGCGCTCGCTGAGTTTGACCAAATCATGGGTATGTGGTGCATCTGTCGCATCGGGCGCTAGTGTGTCGGCGTCTTGCGCTGTCCACAGCACGCGACCTGACACACGTGCACCCTCCAGCAGCTTGACAAAGCTGAGGGCGGTCACGCTTTTTCCCGAACCAGACTCTCCCACCAAAGCCAACTTCTCACCGAGATCCAAGTTAAAGCTGATGCCCTTGACAACCTCTTCGTTTTGAAACGCGATGCGCAAATCACGCACCTGAAGCAAAGGCAATCTCATGACTGCGCCTTTCTGGGGTCAAGCGCATCACGCAGCGCGTCCCCCATGAAGGTGAGCAACATCAAGGTGATCACGAGCACCGCAAACGTGGACAGCGAAATCCACCAAGCATCGATGTTGTTTTTGCCTTGCGCCAACAACTCTCCCAAGCTCGGGGTTCCAGGAGGCACACCTAGGCCAAGAAAGTCCAGTGAGGTCAGCGACAAAATGGCTGCGCTCATGCGAAATGGCAAGAACGTGACCACAGGCGTGAGGCTATTGGGCAGCACATGACGCCACATGATTTGTGCGTTCGACAAACCTAGTGCTCGCGCTGCACGCACGTAATCGAGTTGACGGTTACGCAAAAACTCGGCGCGTACGTAATCGGACAGACCCATCCAGCCAAACAAGCCCAACAGCATCAACAACAACATGATGCTGGGATCAAACACAGCCGAGAAGATGATGAGCAAGTACAGCTCTGGCATGGCGCTCCAAATCTCAATGAATCGCTGCATCGCCAAATCCGTCTTACCACCAAAAAAGCCTTGCAGTGCCCCAGTGAAGATGCCGATCACTGTGCCAAAAAGTGTGAGCGCCAGTGCAAACAACACAGAGATACGAAACCCGTAGAGCAACCGCGCCACGACATCGCGGCCGCGGTCATCCGTGCCCAGCCAGTTGTCTGAGGACGGCGGCGCTGGATTGGGTTGCTTGGCAAAGTAGTTCAGCGTGCTGTGGTGGTATGGGATGAGTGGATACAAAGCCCAGTTGCCAGGTTGGTCGAACTGAGCTTGTATGAAGGGGTCTAAGAAATCTGTGGGTGTATCAAAATCACCGCCAAATGTGGTCTCTGGCTGGTTGTGCACGATAGGCATGTAAAAACTGCCGTTGTAGCGCGCAATCAATGGCTTGTCATTGCACAAGACCTCGGCCAACAAACTCAAAGCGAAGAAGAACACAAACAGCACCAAGCTGTAAAAGCCAAGGCGGTTGTGCCGAAAGCGCAGCCATGCGCGTTGGGTGGGCGAAAGAGAGGCTTTAGTCGAATTTGACACGCGGGTCCACCCAAACATAACAAAGGTCACTGATGAGCTTGGTGAGCAAGCCGATCAACGTGAACAAATACAAGGTCCCTAGCACCACAGGGTAATCACGACGCATCACGCTCTCGTAACTCAACAGCCCTAAACCGTCCAATGAAAACAAAGTCTCTATCAGCAGAGAACCGGTAAAGAATGCACCAATGAAAGCGGCGGGGAAACCTGTGACCAAAGGAATCAAGGCATTGCGAAACACGTGCTGCCAAACAACACGTCGCTCGGATAAGCCTTTGGCACGGGCAGTCAGCACATATTGCTTGCGAATTTCTTCCAGCATGGCGTTTTTGGTCAACAAGGTGGTGACAGCAAACGCTCCGAGTACGCTAGAAGTCACGGGCAACACGATGTGCCACAGGTAGTCGGTGATGCGAGCTCCCCAGCTGAGTTGCTCCCAATTAGCCGATGTCAAACCACGCAGCGGAAACCATTGCAGTTGACCGCCAAAAACCACCAACAAAGCCACCCCCAACACAAAGCCGGGAATGGCAAAACCGATGAGGACCAAGAGACTCGTCAACAGGTCGAAGTGCGAGCCAGCGCGCACTGCCTTGGCAACACCCAATGGCACAGAGATGAGGTAACTCAAAAAGAAGGTCCACAAACCGAGGCTGATGGACACAGGCATTTTTTCTTTGACCAACTCCCACACGGTTTTTGGATAAAAAAAGCTCTTGCCTAAATCAAACACGGCAAACTGTTTGAGCATTTGCCAAAAGCGCTCGGTCGGGGGTTTATCGAAGCCGTATTGCTCACGAATTTCCTCGATGCGCGCCGCATCCACACCTTGACGACCACGGTAACCAGCCCCAGCAACGGCAGCACCTTCGCCACCGCTGTCACGACCTTGCAACTGCGACACCATTTGTTCAACGGGGCCGCCAGGCACAAACTGAATCACGACGAAAGTCATGAGGAGCACGCCCAACAACGTGGGGATCATCAGCAACAAACGTTTGAAGATGTACGAACTCATGGTTGACGCTCCGCTTTTTTCGCCGCAGCCAAAGTGGCGCGGTTATCCAGCGTCGCCCACCAAACCGATGAAGCCCAAGATTCTGGCTGGTAATACCGTGGCATGACAGCGGGCAATTCGAAGCGTCCATTGCGCCACGCCACGCGATGCACGCCGCCGTACCAGTGAGGCACGCTGTAATGGCCATGACGCAGCACACGGTCGAGGGCGCGAACTGCGGTGATGAGTTGTGGTCTTGTCTTGGCTGAGATCACCCGCTCAAGCAAAGCATCGACCGCAGGATCTTGCACGCCCATGAAGTTGCCAGCACCTTCCGTGGTGGCCGCTTTGGAGCCGAATCGTTCCATCAACTCGGTTCCCGGTGACTCACTTCCGACCAAGCGGTTGCTGATGATTTCAAAATCAAACACGTCAAGGCGTTTTTGTAAAACTGCGAAATCAATGACTTTGTAGCTCACATGAAAGCCCAGTTTCTCTAAGTTTTTGGTGTACGGCGTGATGACACGGCCCATCGCACCTGAGTTGTCTAAAAACTCAATCGTGAAGGGTTCACCCTTGGCATTGCGTAAGGCGCCATCACGATAGGTCCAACCTGCATCGGCTAACAACGCTTTGGCACGGCGCAAATGGTCGCGCAAGGTTTCGCCAGACTGCGGATCGAGCGATGTGCGTGGCGGCAGTGGCACAGTTTGTTCAAAAACATTTTTTGAGAGCTGATCGCGCAACGGCTGTAACAACGCCAACTCGGCCGCATCGGGCAGCCCCGTCGCTTCGAAATCACTGGCCACGAAATAACCGCGGACGCGCTGGTAGGCGCCGTAAAACAGCTGGCGGTTCATCCACTCAAAGTCCATCGCCAAACCGATGGCTTCGCGAACACGCGCATCTTTAAATTTAGACAAACGGGTGTTGAATAAGAAACCTTGGAAATCGCCTGCATTGCCATGTTTGAACTCGCTCTTCATGAGTTCTCGGCTGGTGAACTGTTTGCCTGTGAAGCCCCTCGCCCACTCGCGCGCAATGAAAGACTGCATCAAATCAAATTCGCCGGCCTTGAAGCCCTCGAGTTGGGCTGTGCTGTCTTTGTAGAGGCGGTAGGTGATGCGATCAAAATTGAAAAGCCCTTTGCGAACGTTCAAGTCCCGCGCCCAGTAGGCGTTATCGCGCTCATAGCTCACATCACGACCGAACACGACACGCCCCATTTTGTAAGGACCACTGCCAATCGGCATGTCTGTCACGATTTTGTCGAACGGTTTGGCTTGCCCGCCCTCTTCGCCCCAGCGATGGCTAAACACTGGCATGCCACCTACGATCAGCGGCAACTCGGGGTTCACGCGCTTGAAGTCAAAACGCACGGTGCGTGCATCCACGACAGTGACGTTGGCCACCTCTGCATACAAGGTGCGAAATTGTGGTGCGGCTTGTTTGCTGATGAGCTGCTCAAAAGAATATTTCACATCGTCCGCAAACACAGGGTCCCCGTTATGAAAACGCGCTTGAGGACGTAACTTAAACAAGACCGACCGACGATCTGGCGCCACCGTCACATCCTCAGCCAACAAGCCATAGGCCGTGGCTGGTTCATCCATGGTGCCTGTGAGCAAGGACTCGAACACCAAGTTCGCCAACCCAGGTGCAGCATTGCCCTTCAACGTAAACGGGTTGTATTTGTCAAAGCTGGTCAAGCGCGAGGGCGGCACCAGCACCAACTCACCACCTTTGGGAGCTAAGGGGTTGGCATAGTCGAAATTTTTAAAATTTGCTGGGTATTTGACATCGCCAAATTGGGCATAAGCATGTGCAGCCCAAGACGGGCCAGAACACAAAAATGCCAACAAAATGAAGAAGCTACGCATGCGACAATTCTGCAAGATTTTTTGGAGTGATTCGCATGAGTACAAAAACTGGTTTCCTATCTGGCAAAAAACTTCTCATCACGGGCGTTTTGTCTAACCGTTCGATCGCGTATGGCATCGCCAAGGCTTGTCACGCGCAAGGCGCGGAACTGGCATTCAGCTATGTGGGTGAGCGTTTCAAGGACCGTATCACAGAGTTTGCCGCAGACTTCAACTCCAAGCTGATTTTTGACTGTGACGTCAGCAGCGACGCACAAATCGAACAAATGTTCAAAGACTTGTCCCTTCACTGGCCTACGTTTGATGGTTTTGTACACAGCATTGGTTATGCGCCACGCGAAGCGATTGCTGGCGACTTTCTGGACGGTTTGTCACGCGAAGGTTTTCAAATCGCGCACGACATCAGCGCTTACAGCTTTCCAGCGATGGCCAAAGCTGCCTTGCCCTATCTGAACGACAAGTCCGCCGTGCTCACGCTTTCTTACTTGGGTGCGATCCGCACCGTCCCCAACTACAACACCATGGGCTTAGCCAAAGCCTCGCTGGAAGCATCTGTGCGCTACTTGGCCGAGTCTTTAGGCGCCAGAGGCCGTCACTTGCGTGCCAACGGCATCAGCGCGGGTCCTATCAAAACCTTGGCGGCCAGCGGCATCAAAGGCTTTGGCAAAATTTTGAGCGTGGTCGCAGAAGCCTCCCCCATCCGTCGCAACGTGACAATTGAAGATGTAGGCAATGTCGCTGCGTTCTTGATGAGTGACTTAGCGGCTGGCGTGACCGCTGAAATCACCTATGTGGACGGCGGTTTTAGCCAAGTTGTGGGCGGCATTGCCGAGCCGAGCGACGCTTAAAGTGCCTGATCTGCATCCACAAAAAAGGAGCGACAAGTCGCTCCTTTTTTTTGAGGTTTTCGAAGTTTAGACTTTCACGCAATCAGCGTAATAACGCTTCACACCATCTTCGCCCACCTCTTCGACCAAGCCGTGGATGTCGGTTTCAAAACCGGGACACTGCATGTTGAATTCACGGGCGAACTTCAAGTAGTCCACAATTTTCTTGTTGAACACTTCACCTGGAATTAGCAGCGGAATACCAGGTGGGTATGGCGTGACCAAGCTGGTGGTGATGCGACCCAACAGGTCATCGACGGGCACGCGTTGCGTGTTGCGGTGTGCGATTTGCGCATAAGCATCGCTAGGCTTCATCGCAGGTGTCAAGTCGCTCAAATACATTTCTGTCGTCAAACGCGCGATGTCGTATTTGGCGTAAAGCGTATGAACGTGCTGACACAAATCGCGCAAGCCCATGCGCTCATAGGCCCTGTGTTTTTGACAAAACTCGGGGAGGATGCGCCACATGGGTTGGTTGCGATCATAGTCGTCCTTGAACTGCTGAAGGGCCGTCAACAGCGAGTTCCAACGGCCTTTGGTGATACCAATGGTGAACATGATGAAGAAGCTGTACAAGCCAGTCTTCTCGACGATCACACCGTGCTCTGCCAAGAACTTGGTGACGATGCTGGCGGGAATGCCCGTCTTATCGAACTTGCCGTTCAAATCCAAACCGGGCGTGACGATGGTGGCCTTGATAGGGTCCAACATGTTGAAGCCATCGGCCAAGTTGCCAAAGCCATGCCACTTAGACGACTTGCCCTTGCCTTTGATGATCCAGCTCTCTGCACGGCCAATGCCATCGTCTACCAGTTCGTCGGGGCCCCAGACTTTGAACCACCAGTCCTTGCCATACTCTTCGTCAACTTTGCGCATGGCACGACGAAAGTCGAGGGCTTCCGCAATGCTCTCCTCGACCAAGGCCGCGCCACCGGGCGGCTCCATCATCGCCGCAGCCACGTCGCAACTGGCAATGATGCTGTATTGAGGGCTGGTGCTGGTGTGCATCAAATACGCTTCGTTGAAGAGGTGGCGATCCAACTTGGTCTTTTGTGAATCTTGGACCAACACATGGCTGGCTTGGCTGATGCCAGCGAGCAGCTTGTGAATGGATTGCGTGGCGTACACCACCGAATGCATCGGTCGCTCGCGCTTCTTACCCATCGCGTGGTAAGTGCCGTAAAACGGATTGAACGCGGCATGCGGCAACCAGGCTTCGTCAAAGTGCAAGTTGGCCACATAGCCGTCCAGCATTTTCTTGATGGTCTCTGTGTTGTAGAGCACGCCATCGTAAGTGGACTGCGTGAGAGTCAAGACACGAGGCTTGACCTTTTTGGCATCCACACCTTTGAGCAAGGGGTTGGCCTTGATCTTGGCTTGAATGGCCGCCGGCTCAAACTCGCTTTGAGGGATGGGTCCAATGATGCCGTAATGGTTACGCGTAGGTTTCAAGAACACCGGCACAGCACCGGTCATGATGATGGCGTGCAACACCGACTTATGACAGTTGCGGTCAACCACCACCACATCATCAGGTGCCACCGTGTGATGCCACACAATTTTGTTAGACGTGCTGGTGCCGTTGGTGACAAAGAAGCAATGGTCGGCGTTGAAGATACGTGCGGCATTGCGCTCGCTCTCACCAATGGCACCGTTGTGGTCCAACAGCTGCCCCAACTCCTCCACCGCATTACACACGTCCGCACGCAGCATGTTTTCACCATAGAACTGGTGGTACATCTGACCCACAGGGCTCTTGAGAAATGCCACACCACCCGAGTGGCCTGGGCAATGCCAAGAGTAAGAGCCGTCTTCAGCGTAATCGAGCAAGGCCTTGAAGAAAGGTGGTTGAACACTCTCCAAATAACTCTTGGCTTCGCGGATGATGTGTCGTGCGACAAATTCGGGCGTGTCTTCAAACATGTGAATGAAGCCATGCAACTCGCGCAAAATATCATTGGGCAAGTGACGTGATGTTTTGGTCTCACCGTAAACATAGATGGGGACATCTGCATTTTTGCGACGCACTTCTTCGATGAAGTTGCGCAAATTCAAAACGGCAGGATCCAAGTCTGGGCCGGGCGTGAACTCTTCATCGTCAATGGACAAGATAAAGGCACTGGCACGAGACTGTTGTTGCGCGAACTGACTCAGATCGCCATAACTCGTCGCACCCATGACTTCGTATCCCTCGCCTTCAATGGCATCTGCGAGCGCGCGGATGCCCAAGCCTGAGGTATTCTCAGAACGAAAATCCTCGTCAATGATGACGATAGGGAAGCGAAATTTCATGCGGGACTCCGAGCGTTTGAGGCTTGAAAAAAACAACAGCGCCGAAGTGTACTCGCCCCCTGTTACAATGACAGGCTTCGGAGCGATGGATGAGTGGTTTAAGTCGCACGCCTGGAAAGCGTGTGTGGGTTAATAGCCCACCGCGGGTTCGAATCCCGCTTGCTCCGCCACCACACAAATAAAAAAGCGCCTTAAAAGGCGCTTTTTTATTGCTTGAACAAAACAGTGTGCTTGTATGCATGTACTTAGCTACTGGTTTCTTGGGCTTTTTTGATGACATTCTTAGCGTCTGTACTGCTGTTGGCAGCCGCAGAGCTGATGGGGTTTTGAATCACCAAGCCTAGCAAGCGTGCGCCATGCTCGACAGCGATGGAGCCATAAGAAATATCACCTTGAACGATAGAGTCTTTATGGAACTCCACGCGCTCCGCAGCGTAGATATTGCCCTCGACCTTACCGGCCACCATGACACGGTGCGCTGTGATGTCACCAGAGACTTCTCCCGTTTTACCAATTGCAACGGTAACTTTGTTGTCTTTCGTTGTTTCAATATTGCCGACCACTTTGCCATCGATACGAACACTATCGAGTAACACCAAACGACCATAGATTTGGGTAGTCCGGCCGATGATGGTGTCAAAGCGCTCCTGAGAAGGCGACAACGATTTATCTTTGAGTTTTTCAAACATAGCTCTGGCCTTTTGTATTGTTTCAGCGTACTTACTGATTGCTGGCTGTCGTTGTGGTTTGTAACAACATTTGCGTTGGGTTTAACACGCGGTCATTGCGTATCACCTCGTAATGCAGGTGCGGGCCGGTGGAGCGCCCCGTGCTGCCCAACTGTGCAATGGTGTCACCGCGTTGAACTTTTTGCCCCACTTCAACCAAGCGCTTGCTCAAATGCGCGTAGCGTGTGATGAAGCCCTCAATGTGGCTCACCTCCACCACATTGCCATAGGACGCGTCCCAAGCTGAACGTGTAACTGTTCCAGCCGCTGTCGCAATGATGGATGAACCGATATCAGCAACAAAGTCCAGTCCCTCATGCATGGCTAGCTGGCCTGTAAACGGATCGTTACGAATACCAAAACCACTCGTCACGCGGTAGTCCTTACCCATGGGGATGCCCGTGGGTAAGGCATGCAACCAACTCAGCTGGGCCGACCAGTTGAGAGTCAAGTTTTTAACGGCCGCTTGAGTTTGTTTGAACTCTTCGATCGCAGAAGAAAAGTCCTGATTCAGATCGCGCGATGCATTGTTTTGAAACCGTGGCGCAACCCAAGGACCACCGCGCGCCTCTTCTTTTTTGCTGTATTTGTCGCGTAAATTCGTGGGGGTTGCAACTTCCATGAAACGATTTTTCAAGGTTTCAAGCTGACGAATTTCCTGCACCGTCATGTTCAAGGTCTGGCGCAGATTGTCCAAATGCTCACGATACACAGCCTCTACTTTTTGCTGCTCAGCTTCAGTGGTCACGCCGCCCAAACTACGCGCAAAACTGGGACTCAGTTCAATGGCAATTCGAAAACCGACAAAGTGCAATAGAACGCCAAACGCCACCAAAACGAACGCAGTCGCGCACATACCCAGCAACACCTTGTGTGCCGTGATTGAAATAGTCCGCACAGAGGCGGTGGGTCCTGATACCCACATCAATTGCATAGTTCGCTCCGGATAACTTATCGGTGTGAGTGAGAGATTCCCCACACATGAGTGAAGAATTGTAGGGAGTTATCCTGCGTCAAGGCACTTAATTTTTCAAATATGTCATCATCAATGACAAAGGACTCCTCTTTAGAAAAAGTTAATCCGATAAGGCTAACCTCGCCCGACAAGCAAACAGCACAATGCCACTCAAGATGCAAAACGAATTGATGCAAATTCCCTGGTTAGAGAGTCAGACACCCTTGCCACCAGCAGAATCTGCACAAAAAATAGGCACACCCTTGGCGGGATTGGTCGCTGCAGGGGGCGGGTTATCGACTGCGCGATTACAGGAGGCCTATCGACATGGGATGTTTCCATGGTTTAGCGAGGGTCAGCCGGTCCTATGGTGGTCTCCAGATCCTCGCATGCTCCTACGTACGGATGAATTCAGACTTCATCGCAGCTTACTTAAAAGTTTGAAGGCGTTTTGTGAAGATCCCAAATGCGAGATCCGATTCAACAGCGCTTTTGGTCGGGTGATTCGTCATTGCGCAAGCAGTCCGCGGCAAGGCCAATCAGGCACGTGGATCGTGCCTGAGATGATTTCTGCCTACGAAGCACTGCATGTCGCGGGTTTTGCCCACAGCATCGAAACTTGGATCGAAGGTCACTTGGTAGGCGGCTTGTATTGCGTCGCCTTTGGACACGCTGTGTTTGGTGAATCCATGTTTGCACAGCAGAGTAATGCGTCAAAAATTGCCTTGGCTGGTTTGGTCGCGTTTGCGCGTGCGCACAAAGTTGAATGGATCGATTGCCAACAAAACACAAAGCACTTGGCATCCCTAGGCGCCAAAGAAATACCTAGATCGGATTTTTTACAGAAAATTCGTGAAACCAATAGCAAGCCATTGGATGCTTGGTGTTTTGAACCGTCCTATTGGGACTTGCTCTTGTCAAAGAAAGAACTGCCTTGACCAACCGTCAAGATTTACCCTTGCAAGCCGTGCAGTTTTATGCAACTGCGCCCTACTCTTGTAGCTACTTGCCAGAGCGAATTGCCCGCTCACAAGTAGCAACGCCAAGTCACTTGATCAACAACGAGGTTTATGCAGATTTAGTGCATCAAGGTTTTCGTCGCAGTGGTTTATTCACCTACCGACCCTACTGCGACAGCTGTCAAGCATGCACTGCCCTGAGGGTAGATACGGCGACATACAAGCCAACCAGAAGCCAACGACGCGCGTGGATGCGTCACAAAAACCTTGTTGTGCGTATCATGAAACTGGGATTTGACCCTGAACATTACGACTTGTACCTGCGCTATCAAACCTTACGCCACGCGGGTGGGGGCATGGATGAAGATAGCATCGAGCAGTACACCCAGTTCTTGTTACAAAGTCGTGTAAATACCAGATTGGTTGAGTTTCGAGAGGCCAGCGAACAACACCCTCGCGGCATTCTCAAAATGGTGTCGGTGGTAGATGTGCTCAATGATGGTTTATCCGCGGTTTACACTTTCTACGAACCTGAACCGCACACCAGTTATGGAACCTACAACGTGATGTGGCAAATTGAGCGGGCGCGGGAACTCAAGATGCCGTTCGCTTATCTTGGCTACTGGATTCAAGACAGCCAAAAGATGCGCTACAAAGCTGACTTCGTCCCACACCAACGTTTGATCGATGGAAAGTGGGTCGATTTTAATTTCACATGATAAAATTAATCATGCGTAAATCTACTGTGCCATCCACACCTAACATCCAAGTCATTGAGCGAATATTCACACTCATTGATGTGCTGGCCTCACGTGAAGAGGCCATATCTTTGAAGGAAATCAGTGAGCGCACGGGACTGCACCCCTCCACCACGCACCGAATTCTGAATGATTTGGCGGTCGGACGTTTTGTGGATCGCCCTGAAGCAGGCAGTTATCGCTTGGGCATGCGGTTGTTGGAGTTAGGCAATTTAGTCAAGGGGCGTCTCAATGTTCGCGACGTAGCGTTCCAGCCAATGCGTGAATTGCACAAGCTCATTCAGCAACCCGTTAATTTGAGCGTTCGCCAAGGTGATGAAATTGTTTATATCGAGCGCGCATTCAGTGAACGCTCAGGCATGCAAGTCGTTCGCGCCATTGGTGGTCGCGCGCCACTCCACTTAACCTCAGTGGGTAAGTTATTTTTAGCGATGGATGACTCACAACGTGTTCGCGCCTACGCGACTCGCACTGGCCTCCCAGGGCAAACACGAAATAGCATCACACAGCTTCCAATCCTTGAGCGCGAGCTTTCAAAGGCACGCCAATATGGCGTAGCACGAGATAACGAAGAGCTTGAACTTGGCGTGCGCTGCATGGCTTCAGGCATTTACGATGACCAAGGCAAACTCGTTGCAGGCTTATCTATTTCTGCCCCAGCAGATCGGTTGGACGAAGGTTGGCTTCCTAAATTGCAAGCAACGACCCAAGCCATTTCTCACGCGCTGGGACACAAAGATACCAACGCTTGAATAGACATAAAAAAGCCAGCACATAGGCTGGCTTTTACTTAGGCGTCACAGATATTAAATTTGAGGGCGCGCACTGTGGTTAATTTCTACCCATTTGCGAACGCGTTCCGCATCGGCAATCCGGCTGAATTTGCCAGCGGAGTCCAAAAACACCATGATGAGCTTGCGGCCAGAGACTTTGGCTTGCATCACCAAACATTGACCCGCCTCAGAAATGTAGCCAGTCTTCTGCAGTCCGATTTCCCAATTGGGATTTTTGACCAAACGGTTTGTCGTGTTGTATTGCAAGGTACGGTTACCCACTTCAACCTTGTAGCTTGGTGATGTGGACAACTCGCGCAAAGTCGCGTCGTGATAAGCGTTACCGACCAACGTTGCCAAATCTTTGGCGCTTGATTGATTTTGGCTAGATAGCCCCGTAGGTTCGATGTATCGAGTGTCATGCATACCCAGCTGTGCAGCTTTGGCATTCATTAAGCCGACAAAAGAGGACATGCCGCCGGGGTAGGTACGCCCTAATGCGTGCGCCGCACGGTTTTCACTGGCCATCAAGGCTAAGTGCAACAACTCACCACGCGTCAGTGTTGCACCCACGCGCAAACGCGAGCTACTTCCCTTTTCAGTATCCACATCATCTTGGGTGATGGTGATGGATTCATCCATCGGCAACTTGGCTTCGCTGATGATCAAACCCGTCATCAGCTTTGTGATCGAGGCAATGGGCAAAACCGCTTGATCATTTTTGCTTAATAAAACTTCATGGGTGTCTTGATCAATCACATAAGCCACGCTGGACTTCAAATCCAAAATGTCGTTGGTGGCGTGCAAACCTGCTTTTTGTCCAAAAGAAGGGACGGCTGGCGTGGTCCTGACGACTTTGGCTTGGCGCAGATGGGTCTTCACCACAGTTGGTTTGGACTTTTGCACAGTCGGTTTTTTTTGATTGGTCACCGCCTGAGCGTGCAGCGTGCACAGCGATGTCAAAAGTCCAAGTGAAGTAGCAATCAGCAGTCGTTTCAAGTGGTGTTCCTTTAGCTTGAAAAACATATTGGTCGTTAGTCTACCAAAGAAAAGCCGCGCAAGATCAAAGACTTGCGCGGCCTTTCTAACAAATTTGATTCGAAAATCAGTTTTGTCAGCTTAACCCTGAGCGGCGACTCTGTCTGACTTGCTTTGCAGCTTGTTCAAAGCACTCAAATAGGCTTTCGCAGAAGCCACCACGATGTCTGGGTCTGAGCCGACGCCATTCACAACCCGACCACTGTTTTGCAAACGCACGGTCACCTCGCCTTGGCTCTCGGTTGAACCGCTGATCGCATTCACAGAATAGAGCACCATTTCAGCACCACTCTTGATGTGAGATTCAATCGCTTTCAAAGACGCATCAACAGGACCATTGCCATCTGAGTCACCTTTGACCTCTTTGCCGCCAACGGTGAATACCACGGTCGCGTGCGGACGTTCACCAGTTTCACTGTGCTGAGACAAAGACACAAAAGCAAACTGTTCGCTGGCATTGGTCACCGACTCTTCGCTGACCAACGCCAAGATGTCTTCATCAAAAATATCGCTCTTACGGTCTGCCAATTCTTTGAACTTGGCAAAAGCTGTGTTGATATCGGCTTCGCTTTCCATCTGCACACCCAAGTCTTCCAAGCGTTGCTTGAATGCATTACGCCCACTGAGCTTGCCAAGCACGATTTTGTTAGCACTCCAGCCCACATCTTCGGCGCGCATGATTTCGTAGGTGTCACGCGCCTTGAGCACGCCGTCTTGATGAATACCGGATGCATGTGCAAAAGCATTCGCCCCCACGACCGCCTTGTTTGGCTGCACCAAAAAGCCTGTCGTTTGACTAACCATGCGGCTTGCCGACACGATTTGTTTGGTATCGATGTTCAAGTCGAGATCGAAATAGTCGCGACGAGTCTTGATCGCCATCACCACTTCTTCCAATGAACAGTTACCCGCGCGTTCGCCTAAACCGTTAATCGTGCACTCCACCTGACGGGCCCCACCCATCTTCACGCCTGCCAAAGAGTTAGCCACAGCCATGCCTAAATCGTTGTGACAGTGAACAGACCAAATGGCTTTATCGCTGTTAGGCACACGCTCGCGCAAGGTTTTGATGAAATTGCCATAGAGCTCAGGAATAGCGTAGCCCACGGTGTCGGGAATGTTGATGGTTGTCGCACCCTCATGAATCACGGCCTCGACCACACGACATAAAAAGTCCATCTCGCTGCGATAGCCGTCTTCCGCGCTGAATTCGATATCTCCCATCAAGTTACGCGCAAATCGCACCGATTGCTTGGCTTGCTCCAGTACTTGCTCTGGCGACATGCGCAACTTTTTCTCCATATGCAAAGGACTGGTGGCAAGAAAAATATGCAACCTTGCATTGGCCGCACCACTCAGAGCCTCTGCCGCGCGAGAGATATCGCGATCATTGGCGCGAGCAAGCGAACAGATCGTGGAGTTCTTGATTGCAGCAGCGATTGACTTCACGCAATCGAAATCACCATTTGAACTCGCAGCAAAACCAGCTTCGATCACGTCCACCTTCAATCGCTCCAACTGCCGAGCAATACGCAGTTTTTCGTCGCGCGTCATAGAAGCGCCAGGCGACTGTTCGCCGTCACGCAAAGTGGTGTCAAAAATGATGAGCTTGTCGGTCATGGTCAGAACTCCTAGATTCCTAAAAAACTGGCAACGTTTGGTTTAGCCCCAAAGCAAAAGGCCCGTTGCATGTGCATACGGGCCTTGTGTGGGTTTGCGCGTGCGCTACCAACTCCGCCCGAAGGGGGATAGAAGTAGTAGAGCCAACGAAAAATTTTTCATGGGTTGAATTTAGCACAAAGCTAGAGCCTCTGAAGCGTCAGATGTCTCATTTGTGCAAACCTGCTTCATCTGGCTCATCTGTAGACGTGCTAATCATGCTGGTCTGCAAGCCCATGGCACGACGCCATGCGTACAACGCATAACCGCTCAAACCGTAAATCATGAACAAGGCGAACAAAACAATTGGGGGATGAATGTTGATCACAGCAATCACCAAGGCCAGCATCACAATGACAGCAAAAGGTACGCTTTGCTTCATCTGCACATCTTTGAAGCTGTAGAAAGGCACGTTGGTCACCATGGTCAACCCAGAGTACAAACACATGGCAAACATCGGCCACATCACTTCAGACCCTTGATAACCCATATCGTTCATCAGCCAAATAAAGCCCATCACCAAAGCGGCAGCTGCAGGCGATGGCAAACCCTGAAAGAACCGCTTATCCACGACAGCAGTGTTCACGTTGAAGCGCGCCAATCGCAAAGCTGCACATGAGATGTAGACGAAAGCAGCCATCCACCCCCAACGCCCCGCTCCTTTCAAAGCCCACTCGTAAGAAATCAAAGCTGGCGCTGCGCCGAATGAGACCATGTCGGCCAGGGAGTCCATTTGTTCGCCAAAAGCACTTTGTGTATTGGTCATGCGTGCAACACGGCCATCCAAACTATCGAGCACCATGGCACAGAAAACGCCAATAGCCGCCATTTCAAAGCGCTCATTCATAGCCATCACAATGGCATAAAAACCGCCAAACAAGGCCGCCAAAGTGAATAAATTAGGCAAGACATAAATGCCTTTACGAGGTTTGCGCGTCACCAATTCTTCCGTTTGATCTTGTTGTTCTGACATCCGTCTGGCTCCGAAAATAGGCTTGAAGTGTAAGCGCAGCGACTGGCACCATTCAAAACGACAAAGACCACCGAAGTGGCCTTTGTTAATACAAAAAGCACCGTGCTTAGTTACGAGTTTGGTCGACCAGTTTGTTCTTAGAAATCCAAGGCATCATGGCGCGCAGTTTTGAACCCACGGTTTCAATCGCATGCTCGGCGTTCAGACGACGGCGTGCTGTCATGCTTGGGTAGTTGGTTTTGCCTTCCAAGATGAACATCTTGGCGTATTCACCCGTTTGAATGCGCTTCAACGCCTTGCGCATGGCTTCGCGTGATTGTTCGTTGATCACTTCAGTACCGGTCACGTACTCACCATACTCAGCATTGTTAGAGATGGAGTAGTTCATGTTGGCGATACCGCCTTCGTACATCAGGTCAACGATCAGCTTCAACTCATGCAAGCACTCGAAGTAAGCCATTTCAGGCGCGTAGCCAGCTTCAGTTAAAGTCTCAAAACCCATCTTGACCAATTCAACTGCGCCACCGCACAACACGGCTTGCTCGCCGAACAAGTCGGTTTCTGTTTCTTCTTTGAAGTTGGTTTCGATGATGCCGCCTTTGCCGCCACCGTTGGCCATGGCATAGCTCAAAGCCAAGTCACGGGCTTTGCCAGACTTGTCTTGGTACACAGCGATCAAAGATGGCACGCCGCCGCCCTTGAGGTATTCAGAGCGCACGGTATGGCCTGGGCCTTTGGGAGCCACCATGATCACGTCCAAATCAGCACGTGGAATCACTTGGTTGTAGTGCACGTTGAAACCATGGGCAAAAGCCAAGGTTGCACCTTGCTTCATGTTAGGCGCAACGTTGTTGTTGTAGACCTCTGGGATGTTTTCGTCAGGCAACAAGATCATGACCAGGTCAGCCGCTTTCACCGCGTCGTTGACTTCCATCACGTGCAAGCCGGCTTTAGCAACTTTGTCCCATGAAGCGCCGCCTTTACGCAAACCGACCACGACTTTGACACCGCTCTCGTTCAAGTTTTGTGCGTGGGCGTGGCCTTGGGAGCCATAGCCAATGATGGCCACAGTCTTGCCTTTGATGAGGGACAGATCACAATCTTTGTCGTAAAAAACTTTCACGGGGTTCTCCTAAAAAATACGTTGAAAAGGGTTGGAATTTAAACGCGCAAGATACGTTCGCCGCGACCAATGCCACAAGCGCCCGTGCGAACGGTTTCGAGAATTGCGCTGCGGTCAATTGCCTCTAAGAACGCATCGTTCTTGGACAGGTCACCCGTCAACTCAATGGTGTAGCTCTTCTCGGTCACATCGATGATGCGGCCACGGAAGATATCGGCCATGCGTTTCATCTCTTCACGCTCTTTACCGACGGCACGCACTTTCACCAGCATCAGCTCGCGTTCGGTGTAGGCGCCTTCGGTCAAGTCGACCACTTTGACGACTTCAATCAAACGGTTCAAGTGCTTGGTGATTTGTTCAATCACCTCGTCCGAACCGTGGGTTTGAATGGTCATGCGTGACAAGCTGGCGTCTTCCGTCGGCGCCACAGTCAGAGATTCAATGTTGTAGCCACGGGCAGAGAACAAACCCACCACGCGCGACAAGGCGCCGGGTTCGTTTTCGAGCATCAGGGAAATGATGTGTTTCATGTTGTCATCCTTCCCGTTCACAGATCTTCGCTGCCAAGCAGCATTTCTGTAATTCCTTTGCCAGCTTTGACCATGGGGAACACATTCTCGGAGGGGTCGGTGCGGAAATCGATGAACACCGTGCGGTCTTTGAGTTTGCGTGCTTCACGCAAAGCTGGCTCTACATCCTCAGGACGCTCAATCAACATGCCCACATGGCCATAGGCTTCAGCCAACTTCACAAAGTCAGGCAAAGCGTCCATGTAGCTGCTGCTGTAGCGGCCTTCGTATTCGATTTCTTGCCATTGGCGCACCATGCCAAGGTATCGGTTGTTGAGTGCCAACACCTTGATAGGGGTGTTGTATTGGAAGCAGGTGGAAAGCTCTTGGATACACATCTGCACAGAGCCCTCGCCTGTCACACAAAACACTTCGCTATCTGGCTTGGCCAGTTTGATACCCATGGCGTATGGAATACCCACACCCATGGTGCCCAAGCCGCCCGAGTTGATCCAGCGACGAGGCTCATCAAACCCGTAATACTGGGCAGCCCACATTTGGTGCTGACCGACATCAGACGTGATGTAGGTATCTGTCCCCTTGGTCATGTTGTGCAAAGTCTCAATGACGTATTGCGGCTTGATGACTTCAGTGTTGCCACGGTCGTACTTCAAACAATCGCGTTTGCGCCACGCATCAATGGTTTCCCACCAACCGGCCAAAGCCGCAGCATCCGGCTTTAAGCCAGACTCTTTGATCATGTCGATCATTTCAACCAACACATCTTTGACATCACCCACGATAGGGATGTCCACCTTCACGCGCTTGGAGATGCTGGAAGGGTCAATATCGATGTGAATGATCTTGCGTTCGTTTTGCGCAAAGTGCTTGGGGTTACCAATCACGCGGTCATCAAAACGAGCGCCAACAGCCAACAACACATCGCAGTTTTGCATCGCATTGTTTGCTTCAATCGTGCCGTGCATGCCCAACATACCCAGGAACTTAGGTGCACTGGCTGGATATGCGCCCAAACCCATCAACGTGTTGGTCACTGGGTAACCCAATATATCCACCAGGGTGCGGAGTTCTTGCGACGCATTACTTAGCAACACCCCACCGCCGGTGTAAATGTATGGACGCTTGGCTGACATCAACAACTGCAAAGCTTTGCGGATTTGGCCGCCGTGCCCCTTGCGAACTGGGTTGTAAGAGCGCATCTGCACTTCTGCTGGATAGCCCTCATAAGCCGTCTTCTTGAAAGACACATCTTTAGGAATATCCACAACCACAGGGCCAGGTCGGCCACTGCGTGCAATGTGAAAAGCTTTCTTCATGGTCAACGCCAAATCGCGGACGTCTTTGACCAAGAAATTGTGTTTGACAATGGGGCGTGTGATGCCGATGGTGTCACACTCTTGAAAAGCATCTAAGCCAATCGCGTGAGTCGGCACTTGGCCTGTGATGATCACCATGGGAATGCTGTCCATGTAGGCGGTGGCGATCCCAGTGACCGCGTTTGTCGCACCTGGGCCAGAAGTCACCAAGGCCACGCCTACATCCCCCGTCGCACGCGCATAGCCATCTGCAGCGTGCACAGCCGCTTGCTCATGACGTACCAACACGTGTTGAATCGTGTTTTGGTTGTACAGCGCGTCGTAAATGTAGAGAACTGAGCCGCCGGGGTAGCCCCAAATGTGCTTGACATTTTCAGCTTGCAGGGCCTTGACGAGAATCTCGGCGCCCATCAGTTCTTGAACCTGCCCGCTAGGAGCCGTTGCGGAATGCGATTCCGACTTTGAATTATCCATTGTTGTACCTTTTAACCTGAGTGAATTTCGTCAACGAAAAACCTTGGGTGCTTCTTCGCGAACCCTTGTGGGGCAGCGTCGAAACTTTGGACCTTCAGCCATAGACGCATGGTTCGCGTCGGACCCAGACCCGTTTGCCTTTTTTGTCGAATTGCAGGCGTGGATTATGACACCAACCCGAGCCCTATTCCGTTTGAGACACGCGCTCACACGCCGCAAGTGACATAATCGCGCCCGATCTCACCCTGAACCCCTTGCCAGTGGCCACCGAACAAGAACTTTCAGACTTCCTCAAAAGCATTGAAAAACGCGCATTCAAACGCTCGTTTTACCATGTCCGCGATGACGAAGCAGCCCTGGACATCGTTCAAGACAGCATGATGAAACTCGCTGAACACTACGGCGACAAGCCCGCTTCCGAGCTTCCCATGCTGTTTCACCGCATACTATCCAACACCACTTTGGACTGGTTTCGCCGCAACAAGACACGCAAAGCCTTGTTCAGCAACTTCAGTGACTTCGATTCAGACAAAGATGAAGGCGAATTTGACCTGTTGGAGGCCCTAGCCGCCGATAATGATCGCCAAACAACGCAAAGTGCGGAAGATAACTTTGCCAGCATTGCCAGCGTGCATGACATCGAACAAGAGATACAAAATTTACCAGCACGTCAACGAGAAGCCTTCTTGCTGCGTTATTGGGAAGAGTTAGATGTTTCGGAAACTGCTGC
This sequence comes from uncultured Burkholderiales bacterium, assembly GCA_903886485.1. GTDB lineage: Bacteria > Pseudomonadota > Gammaproteobacteria > Burkholderiales > Burkholderiaceae_C > Limnohabitans. The sequence goes on along the minus strand of CAISMH010000014.1, from coordinate 119,073 downwards.
AGCAATGGGCTGCTCTGAAGGCAGCGTCAAAACTCACTGCTCACGGGCTGTTCTGGCACTCAGCAAAGCGCTTAAATTAAAGGGAATTCAACCATGACACACACTGCAAAGACCCAAGACGAGTTCGGTTTGCGCATTGCTGCCCAACTGAATTCAGCCACACTGGAGCTGCCTCACGATATTTCAGAGCGCTTACGCGCCGCACGCACACGTGCCGTCGCTGCTCGTCTCAAACCACAAGTCCGTTTACACACCAGCCCCGCCGTAGTTCATCAAAATGGGGCTGCCCTGCTGAACTTTGGGGGTGATGAAGGCTTGAACATTTGGAGTCGTTTGGCCTCTTTGTTGCCTCTGGTTGCGTTGATCGCTGGTTTAGCGCTCATCCAAAATGTCTTGGATGACAACCGCGCCAATGAGCTCGCAGAGGTCGACTCTGCCTTACTGATTGACGATTTGCCACCTGCCGCCTACGCTGACCCCGGGTTCCTTCAGTTCTTGAAGAACCCCACGACAGATACCAAAGACTGACACCCAGATGCCATTGCAACGCGCCATCGCTGTCAAGCTCGCAGGACTGATTCTCGTCGGTGGATCTGCCCTGCTCGCGATGGGTTTGGCCGGCGCACAAACACCATCAGCGGTACCCGCAAAACCTGTCCCCAGCTTGCCTGGACGGCCACTCTGGATGGACTTGACAGACACCCAGCAACAAGCACTCTCGCCACTAGCCCAGTTATGGCCCACGATGAACGAGCCACACAAACGCAAATGGCTGGCTGTTTCACAAAACTTTTCTCAGCTATCTGCTGACGAACAAAATACCTTGCAAAGCCGGATGCGCGAATGGGCCGCACTCAGCCCGCAACAGCGCTCTGCTGCTCGTCTAAATTTCGCAGGCGCGCAACAACTGCCCCAAGAAGATAAAAAGGCCAAGTGGGAAGCCTACCAAGCCCTTTCGCCAGAAGCCAAACAAAAACTTGCTGCGCAACAAACTCAGCCGATGGTGGGTGCTGCACCGGCGGTCAAACCCGTTTCACCCTCCAAACTCGCTACACCACCGACAGCCAACGCGAACAAAACATTGCCTCGCATTGCATCAGATCAAGCTGCACCTGCCACTCTTCTTCCTACGCCACTCAGCAGCACCGCAGCGCCTGTCAGTTCTGTCCCTGAAAGCGCAGCAACACCCCAATGAATTTGGATTTGACAGCCCCCAGCCTACCTCGTCGTATGGCTTGCTGGGCCTACGAAGGCCTGCTCTTGTTTGGCGTGCTCTTCATTTCAGGCTATCTCTTCAGCACGCTCAGCCAATCACGTCACGCCCTAGACAACCGTCATGGTTTGCAATCCTTCCTCTTTTTGGTGGTCGGCATCTACTTCACCTGGTTTGGTCACAAGGGTCAAACCTTGGCCATGAAAACATGGCACATACGACTCGTTGACGCCTCTGGCCAAGCCCTCTCGCAAAAACGCGCGCTTTGGCGCTATGTGCTGAGCTGGGTTTGGTTCATTCCACCTTTAGCTGCGCTCGCACCTTTGAGCTTGTCAGGCGGCGAAACAGCCCTCTTGCTTCTTGGCTGGGTAGCAGTTTGGGCATTGCTCAGTCGTTTTCATCCTGAACGACAGTTTTGGCATGACGCCCTCGCGGGCACCCGCTTGATCAGCCATGACAGTCGCAACGATTGATGAACAGCCATTACAGTCAGCCGATGAGTGCAAATCCACAAAAACATAGAACTGGGCTGAACCGCGTCTGGCACGCTTTCGGCTACTCGCTTTCAGGCCTGAAAGCCGCATGGTTTGAAAAAGCTTTTCGCCAAGAAGCCATCGGTGCCATTGTTCTCATTCCATTGGCGTTTTATGTCGGAAAAACTTGGCTTGAAACTGCGCTGTTGGCAGGCACAGTCGTGTTGGTCATGGTCGTCGAATTGCTCAACACCGGCATTGAATCAGCCATTGATCGCATTGGTCCTGAATGGCACGAACTGGCCAAACGTGCGAAAGACACGGGCAGTGCTGCCGTACTCCTGAGCTTGTTGCTGTGTATGGCAGTTTGGGCAGCCGCCCTCTACACCAAAATAATCAGCGCTTGAGCCGTCCATGACCCCCCCAGCATTCTCGGTCTGTGTCTACTGCGGCTCACGCAATGGTGCCGTGCCCGCCTATGCCGATGTTGCGCATCAAGTCGGCACATGGATTGGTCAACACAACGGTCAGTTGGTCTATGGCGGCGGCAATAACGGGCTGATGGGCATCGTCGCTCAAGCCACAGCCGATGCAGGTGGCCGCGTTGTCGGCATCATCCCCAAAGCGCTGCAAACCAAAGAAAATACCCGCACGGCTTGTACTGAGCTATTTGTGGTCGACACCATGCATGAACGTAAACACATAATGGCCGAGCGCGCCGATGTGTTCTTGGCACTGCCAGGCGGCATAGGCACATTTGAAGAATTCTTTGAAGTCTGGACGTGGCGTCAGCTCGGCTACCACGACAAACCTATTGGTTTGCTCAACACCCAAGGCTATTACGACGGCCTTTTGCAATTTGCACTTCACAGCGTCGCTCAGGGCTTCTTGAACGATTGGCAAATGGACCTCATTCGCAGCGGCACAGAACCCACGGCCTTGCTAAAAGAATTGGTGCAAGCGGCAGGCTTTGCACCCGAACCCAAGCTAGCAGCGCTCTGAACACCCGAACATGAAAAAAGCCGCAGCCCTTTCAGGCTGCGGCTTTTGTGTCGAAAGAGACAACTTAAATTGCGGTTTCATCCAACTCGCCCGTACGGATGCGTACGACGCGCTCCACCGGTGTGATGAAAATTTTGCCGTCGCCAATCTTGCCTGTGCGGGCAGCACGCACGATGGCGTCCACGCAGTTGTCCACGTCGCCGGCTTTGACCGTCACCTCGATCTTCACCTTTGGCAAAAAATCAACCACATACTCGGCACCACGGTACAACTCGGTGTGGCCTTTTTGACGACCAAAACCTTTGACCTCCGTCACGGTCAAACCTGTTACACCACACGCGGCCAATGCCTCACGCACCTCTTCGAGTTTGAATGGTTTGAGAACAGCGGTGATTTGTTTCATGGTTCGAGTCCTTGGGTTTCAATGAAAAGACCTGTGATCAGGCGCGAAATTTATTGGTTATAGGATAACGCCAATCTTTACCGAAACTGCGGTGTGTCACACGAATGCCCACGGGGGATTGGCGACGTTTGTACTCATTGAGACGAATCAGTCGGGTCACCTTCTCCACATCGGCACGTGCAAAGCCAGCAGCCATGATCTCGTCCGAGCTTTGGTCGTTCTCCATGAAACGCGCAATGATCTCGTCCAACACCTCATAGGGCGGCAAACTATCTTGATCGGTTTGGTCTGGGCGCAACTCAGCACTGGGCGGACGCGAGATGATGCGCTCTGGAATCGGGTTTGCGCCCGTCCCATACGGGTCATGCGCATTGCGCCAACGCGCCAGTTGAAACACCAAGGTCTTGGCCACATCTTTGAGCACCGCAAAGCCTCCGGCCATATCGCCATACAAGGTGCAGTAGCCCGTGGCCATCTCACTCTTGTTGCCTGTGGTCAACACAATCGAGCCGAACTTATTCGACAGGGCCATCAGCAATGTGCCGCGAATACGCGCTTGAATATTTTCCTCCGCGGTGTCGAGCTTCGTCCCCTCGAAATCCGCTTGAAGCGACCCCAAAAACGCTTCAAACTCCGGCACGATCGACACCTCGTCGTAACGCACGCCTAAGCGCTTGGCCATCTCGCGCGCATCCACCCAACTGATCTCTGCGGTGTAAGGCGATGGCATCATCACCGTTCGTACCTTGTCTGCGCCTAACGCATCCACAGCAATCGCCAGCACCAGCGCCGAATCAATACCGCCTGACAAGCCCAACAAGGCACCGGGGAAGCCGTTCTTGCCGATGTAGTCGCGCACCCCCAGCACCAACGCATGCCAAAGATCCGCCTCGCGTGAACCATCCTTTGCCACGGCCGCAGTCAATTGCACGCGCTCATGTCGGGCAGCATCGACCACAAATGACGCCACTTCAAAACTAGCCGCACGACCCGCCAAAGCGCCATCTGCATTCAGCGCAAATGACCGACCTTCGAACACCACCTCGTCTTGTCCACCCACCAAATGCGCGTAGATCAACGGCAGGCCCGTCGCTTGCACTCGCCCACGCATGGCTTGCTCGCGCTCGTCGCCCTTGCCCACATGAAATGGCGAGGCATTGATCACCGCCAGCAGCTCAGCCCCCGCCGCCTTGGCATCCTGCGCGGGCACATCAAACCAAGCGTCTTCACAAATCAACAACCCAACTTTGGTACCAGACACCTCAAACACACAAGGCTGGTCACCCGCCACAAAATAACGACGCTCGTCAAACACTTGGTAGTTAGGCAATTCACGCTTAGCGTAAGCGGCCACCACTTGACCCTCGCATACCACACTGGCCATGTTGAAGCGGCGCTGCACCGACACCGAACGGGTGCGCTCATCACCCCCCGTTGGGTGCCCGACCACCACATGCAAGCCCTTTAACCCGCTCAGAGCAGCGGACACCGTTTTCAGGGCATCATCACAGGCCTTGATGAATGAGGGGCGTAAAAACAAATCTTCGGCCGCGTAGCCACACAGCGACAACTCAGGCGTCAACACCAAACGCGCACCATCATGGTAGGCCGTCGTGGCGCAATCGATGATTTTTTGGGCGTTCCCCGCCATGTCGCCCACCACGAAATTCAACTGAGCAACACAAATTTTGAGAGTCATGGCAGCAGGCACGTGTCCAAAGTAAAACAGGTCTAAAAAAGCAAATGGATTATGTCATCCGCGTCCACGTCAGCCCGCTCGACATCCCCGCACAAGACTGGGATGCACTGCTCGCACAGCAAGATGCGCCCTCGCCCTTCATGCAACACGCCTACTTGGCCGCCCTGCACACCAGCGGCAGCGCCACAGCTGACACCGGGTGGACGCCCCAATTCATCACCCTCTGGCAGGGCGACACCTTGGCCGCGGCAAGCGCGCTCTACATCAAAGCCCACTCCTACGGCGAATACGTGTTTGACTGGGCTTGGGCCAACGCCTATGCCGACCACGGCCTGAGCTACTTCCCCAAAGCCACCTGTGCCGTGCCCTTCACGCCCGTGCCCGGCTCGCGCTTGTTGGCCATCGACGCAGCGGCGCGTCAAGCGCTGCTTCAGGCCATGCTTGATGTGGCCAAGCAGCACCAGCTCTCCTCGCTCCACTTGCTCTTCACCAGCCCTGACGACCGCGCCGCGTGCGACGCGCTGGGCCTGATGCAACGCCAAACCGTGCAATTCCATTGGCACAACCACACACCGCAAGGCCAAGGCTTTGACAACTTCGACGCCTTCTTGGCCAGCCTCTCGCAAGAGAAACGCAAAAAAATCAAACAAGAACGCCGCCGCGTAGCCGATGCAGGCGTCACGTTTCGCACCTCGGTGGGCGAAGCCATCACCAGCGAAGACTGGGGCTTTTTCTACCAGTGCTACGAACGCACCTACCTTGAACACGGCAACGCCCCCTACCTCAGCCGCGCCTTCTTTGAACACATGCAGTGCGACATGCCCAACAACTGGGTGCTCTTTGTGGCCGAGCGCGAAGGCTGTCCCATGGCCAGCAGCTTGGTGGCCGTGCAGGGCCTAGGCACACGCAACGCCGTGGCCTATGGTCGCTACTGGGGCGCACTGGAGCGCGTGGACTGCCTGCACTTTGAGGCCTGCTACTACCAGCCGGTGAACTGGTGCATCGCCAACGGGGTGCAACGCTTTGAAGGCGGCGCCCAAGGCGAGCACAAAATGGCCCGCGCCCTCATGCCCACGCCCACCTACAGCGCCCATTGGCTGGCCCACCCCGCCTTTGCCGATGCGGTGGAACGATTTCTTGAGCGGGAGTCGGCGGGCGTCAACCACTACCTCGACCACTTGGCCGAGCGCAGCCCGTTCAAACGCGACGAACCCCAATAAAGCGCAGACGTAAAAAAGCCCGCTGTGCAGCGGGCTTTTCATGGACAAAACCAAGAATTACTTCTTGTAGTTGGCAATGCCGTCCAAGATTTCTTTGTGGGCGGACTCAATGCCTTCCCAGCCTTTGACCTTGACCCACTTGCCTTTTTCGAGGTCTTTGTAGTGTTCAAAGAAATGGGCAATTTGTTGCAACTGCAAATCATGGATGTCTGCTAAGGACTTGATGTTGCTGTAACGGGCCAAGATTTTTTCGGTCGGCACTGCCAACACTTTGCCGTCCACGCCGCCTTCGTCTTCCATCAACAAAATGCCCAAGGCACGGCAAGGCACCACCACGCCGGGTGGCAATGGGAACGGTGTCATCACCAACACGTCCACAGGGTCGCCATCGCCCGCGATGGTTTGTGGCACATAGCCGTAGTTAGTGGGGTAATGCATGGCAGTGCCCATGAAACGGTCCACAAACAAAGCGCCAGACTCTTTGTCGACTTCGTACTTCACAGGGTCTGAGTTCATCGGGATTTCGATGATCACATTGAAGGCTTCAGGAATTTTGCTACCGGGGGTGACTTGATTCAGGGACATGGTGTCTTGTTATAAAAGTTGAATAGAAACACGGAGGATTAGCACCGATTTTACTTTCACGGGGCTTGCGTCTTGGCGTTGACTTTGAAACCGTTATTTGTGGGTGCTTTTGCCCGTTTCGTCCATCAGGCCGAAGAACACGCACAAAAAATAGACCGCCATGATCAATACAAAGGTAATCACCGCCACGCTCATCAGGCCATAGTCGGTGGAAAAAAGGTCAATCAATGCTTTCATGGGCTTACTCCTGTCTGTGGCAATGGTTCTACTGTGACGTGTCACTTGGTTTGTCACACTGATCTACATCAAGGCTTAGGGGATTGATCGCTCAGGCAAAATCCAGCCCCATGTCAGAACGCGTGATTCCCTTGGTCGATCAACGACTGCTGTCTTTGCCTGCCACCCTGCCTGTGCGACCCATTGCCGCGGATGGGCGGCTGCGCGACAGCTTGGGCCGCCCGCTGCATGATCTGCGCATCAGCGTGACTGACCGTTGCAACTTTCGCTGCAACTACTGCATGCCCAAAGAGGTGTTCAACAAGGACTACGCTTACTTGCCTCACGGCGATTTGCTGAACTTTGAAGAAATCACGCGCCTCGCCAAAGTGTTTGTCGCCCACGGTGTGCGCAAAATTCGCCTCACAGGTGGCGAGCCCTTGCTGCGCAAGAACCTCGAAATTTTGGTGGACCAACTGGCCAACATTCAAACACCCGATGGCACCCCCCTGGACCTGACGCTCACCACCAACGGCTCGCTGTTAGCGCGTAAGGCCAAGGCACTCAAAGAGGCGGGACTCAACCGCGTGACGGTGAGCCTCGATGGCTTGGACGATGCCGTGTTCCGTGCCATGAACGATGTGGACTTTCCCGTGGCCGATGTGCTCGATGGCATTGCGGCAGCCCAAGCCGCGGGACTGGGCTTGGATACTCAGGGCCGATTGACGGGCCTGAAAGTGAACATGGTGGTCAAACGCCGCACCAACGTCGACCAAATTTTGCCAATGGCCCGCCACTTCCGTGGCAGCGGCATCACGCTGCGCTTCATTGAATACATGGACGTGGGTGCCACCAACGGCTGGTGCATGGACGATGTGCTGCCCTCGGCCGAGGTGATCGAACACATCCAGCAGGCGTTTGCACTGGTCCCCCTCGAAGCTTCCGCCGCGGGCGAAACAGCGCAGCGTTGGGGCTATGCCAACGCTGCTGGCAATTTCGACCCAAAACTGGGGGAAATAGGCGTCATCAGCAGCGTCACGCAAGCGTTTTGCCGCGACTGCAACCGTGCCCGCCTCTCCACCGAAGGCAAGCTTTATTTGTGCTTGTTTGCCACGCAGGGCTATGACTTGCGCGGCCTCATGCGTCAAGCCACTACCAGCGATGCAGACATCGCCTCCGCCATTGGCCACATTTGGCAAGGCCGTGACGACCGCTATTCAGAGCTACGCGCCTCCATGCCGACCGACGCAGCACCTGCCGCGCGTCGCGTGGAGATGAGTTACATCGGCGGCTGATCGGCGCTGAAGCCACACACACATCAACTCCCCTATGACACAGACACACATCGACGCACACGCCATCACTGGGCTCATCTTGGCAGGTGGGCGAGGCAGCCGCATGGGCGGCGTGGACAAAGGCTTGCAAAACTTCAATGGCATCCCGCTCGCGTTGCACACGCTCATGCGTCTGGGCCACCAAGTCGAGAGCGTGATGGTCAATGCCAACCGCAACCTCTCCGCCTATGAGTCGTTTGGCGCATCAGTGTGGCCCGATGCTTCCGCAGATTTTGCGGGGCCTTTGTCAGGCTTTTTGGTTGGCTTGGAGCGAGCTGAAACCCCTTTTGTGTTGACAGTGCCTTGCGACACCCCCCGCTTGCCGTTGGACTTGGCCGAACGCTTAGGCCAAGCACTTGTGCGCGAGGATGCCGACATCGCCATGGCAGCCGCACCTGAAACCAAGCCGGATGGCACCACCGAGATCCGCACACAGCCTGTCTTCTGTCTCATGAAAATTGAGCTCTCGGAAAGCTTGGTGAAGTTCACCCAAGCAGGTGGCCGCAAGATTGACGCGTGGACAGCGCAGCACAAAACGGTCATCGTGCCCTTCGACGCCCCCAGCGACGACCCACTGGCCTTTGCCAATGTGAACACCTTGACCGAACTCCAAGCATTGGAGAACGCCGCCCCATGAAGCCCTTGGACGACATCGCCGCCGCCTTGCAAGGCTATGACCCGCAAGCCTTGCGCGTGGATCAAGTCCACGCGTTTTTGGCGCAACTCGTGCAGCCGGTGTCTGTGGATGAATCGCAAGATGTGTTTTTGTTCGACGCCTTGGGTCGTGTGCTGGCGCAAGACGTCATCTCCCCCATCAGCGTGCCCGCCCACAACAACTCGGCGATGGATGGTTTTGCTTTTGATGCCTCGCAATTGCAAGGCGATCAGCCCCTCACCTTGCGGGTGGTGGGCACAGCACTGGCAGGCAAGGCATGGCAAGGCAAGGTCAACGCGGGCGAGTGCCTGAAGATCATGACGGGCGCCATCCTGCCCGACGGTTTAGACACTGTCGTACCGCAAGAGCTTTGCCAAGTTCACAGCACACACGATGTCACCACCGTCACCCTCCCCGCCCATCTCTTAAAAGCTGGCGACAACCGTCGCTTGGCAGGCGAAGACCTGATGCAGGGCCAGCCTGCCTTGCAAGCAGGCCAACACCTCACGCCTGCAGCCTTGGGCTTAGTGGCCAGCCTTGGCCTGGCCGATGTGCGGGTCCACCGCCGCTTGCGTGTGGCTTATTTCTCCACCGGTGACGAAGTGCTCAGCTTAGGCGATGCCCCGCGCGAAGGGGCGGTCTACGACAGCAACCGCTACACCGTGTTTGGCTTGCTCACGCGCTTGGGCTGCGAAGTCATCGACATGGGGGTGGTGCGTGATGACCCTGTGCTGCTAGAAGCGGCGTTTGCAAAAGCAGCCCAAGAGGCAGACGCCATCATCACCAGCGGTGGCGTGAGTGTGGGCGAAGCCGACTTCACCAAAACCATGATGAAGAAATTAGGCGATGTGGCCTTTTGGAAAATCGCCATGCGCCCCGGCCGCCCGATGGCGGTGGGCCGCATTGGCAAGTCGGTGCTGTTTGGCTTGCCTGGCAACCCTGTGGCGGTGATGGTCACCTTCTTGGCCTTTGTGCGCCCCGCGCTCTTGCGCATGATGGGCAGCACCGCAGCGCCTGCACCGCTGCTGCGTGCCAAGTGCTTAGAGCCGCTACGCAAAAAAGCAGGCCGCACCGAATACCAACGTGGCTGGGTCAGCAACGCTGCTGATGGCACGTTGCAAGTGCGCACCACCGGCAACCAAGGCTCGGGCGTACTCAGTTCGATGGTGCAAGGCAACGGCCTCATCGTGCTGCATCACGCGCAAGGCAACGTCGCCGTGGGTGATGAGGTGGATGTGATGATGTTTGACGGAGCCATCTGAGCTCCGTCTAGCCCCCAGCGTCAGGGCATCATCTCCGCTGGAATTTCCATCGGGCCTGTGCCGCTGTACTTTTCAAGGTAGATGTAAATCACGGGCGTGATGTAGAGCGTGATCACCTGAGAGAACGCCAAGCCGCCCACCACCACGATACCCAGCGGCATGCGCAACTCCGCACCAGCACCCAAGCCCAGAGCAATGGGCAAAGCACCCATCATGGCGGCGAGCGTGGTCATCAAAATCGGGCGGAATCGCGTCAAACATGCCGTGCGAATGGCTTCACGCGGGGTCATGTTGTGTTGGCGTTGTGCTTCGAGGGCAAAGTCAATCATCAAAATCGCGTTCTTCTTCACGATACCAATCAGCAGCAAGATGCCAATCGTGGCAATGATGGTCAACTCCATGCCAAACAAGCGCAAGAACAGCAGCGCACCAATCGCGGCAGAAGGCAAGCCCGCCAAAATGGTCAGCGGATGGATGTAGCTTTCGTACAAGACGCCCAGCAACACATAGATCACAAAGAGTGCGCTGACCAACAAAATGATTTGCCCTGACTGCCCACTTTGAAACACCGCCGCATCGCCACCGTAGCTGGTGATGATGGTGACGGGCAGGTCAATGTCTTTGGTGAATTGGTCAATCTTGGATGTCGCGTCGCCCAGCGGCACATCGGGTGCCAAGTTGAACGAGATGGTCACGGCCGGAATTTGACCTTGGTGGTTCACCGCCGTGGGGCCAATGAACCGCTTGAAATTGGCCACACTGGAGAGCGGGACCAAGCGATCCGTCGCACGACCACGCACATAGATGTCGTTCAACCCCGCTTCAAACTGGCGGCTTTCTTCCAGCGACTCCAAAATCACTTGATAGGTGTTCACGGGGGTGTAGATGGTGGAGATTTGCTTCTCGCCATACGACGAATACAACGCGGTACGAATGTCGGCCATCGACACGCCCGCACTGGCCGCTTTCTCGCGGTTGATGTCCACCAACACATTCAAGCCCTTGAGTTGCGAGTCGGTGGTGACGTCGCGGAAGATCGGGTCCGCACGCATTTGGCGCACCATCTTTTCGGACCATTCATTCACGCCGTCAAAGCCCACGCTTTGCAAGATGAACTGGTAACGGCTCTTGCTGACCTTGCCACCGAGTTGCAAGTTTTGCACAGGGCGCATGTAGACGTTCAGGCCGGGTAAGGTGCGGAACTTGCCGCGCAAACCTTCGAGCACTTTTTGCATTGACGCACGTTCGCTCTTGGGCTTGAGGTTCAAGAACATGCGGCCGTTGTTGGGCAAGTTGCCGGTGTTGCCGCCACCGCCCACAAAAGAGACCATGCTCAAGACATTGGGGTCGTTCTTGACCATTTCGGCTGCTTGGTCCTGCAGCTTCAACATGGCCCCAAAAGAAATATCTTCAGCCGCTTCTGTGGTCAGCAAAATCTGCCCCAAGTCTTCCTCGGGGAAGAAACCTTTGGGTACCCAGATGTACATGGCAATGGTGACCACAAAGGTACCGATCGCGACGGCCAACACATGGCGTTGATGGGCCAAACACCAGTCCAAGGTGGACTCGTACTTGCGCAACACCGCGTGGAAGAGTTGATCAAACTTGACGGTGATCCAATAGTCCTTGGGCTCCTCGCCGTGCTTGGGCAAAAAGCGGCTGCACAGCATGGGCACCAATGTCAGTGACACGATGGCGGACACCAGAATCGACAGCGACACCACCACCGCAAACTCACGGAACAGCAAGCCAATTGGGCCCGGCATGAAGAAGATGGGAATGAACACCGCCACCAAAGAAATCGAAATCGAGATGATGGTGAAGCCCACTTCTTTGCTGCCCTTGAGGGCCGCTTTGAGCGGATGCATGCCCTCTTCCACATAGCGCACGATGTTCTCTAACACCACGATGGAGTCGTCGACCACCAAGCCCACGGCCAGCGTGATGCCCAGCAGTGAGACGTTATCGAGACTGAAGCCCAGCCAGTACATCAAGAAGAAGGCGCCAATCAACGACACAGGCAAACTCAAGGCCGGAATAATGGTGGCGGCGGCATGCTTGAGGAACAAGAAGATCACCAACACCACCAAGGCAATGGTGAGCGCCAAGGTGTAGTTCACATCGTGGATGGACTCGCGAATCGACAACGAACGGTCGTTGAGCAAGTTGATCTGCATGGAGCCAGGCATTTGCTTTTCGAACTGCGGAATCATGCGACGAATGCCGTCCACCACTTTCACGGTGTTGGCACTGGGCTGGCGCAGCACGGCGATGATGACCGCGCGCTCGCCCATGTAGGAGCCACTGGTCTTGACCTGCTCGTAGCTCTCGCTCACGACCGCCACATCCGACAGGCGAATCGGCAAACCATTGCGCTGCGCAATCAGCAAGTCGGCAAACTCACGGGCACGCACCAACTGCGGGTTGGCATAAATCGTCAAGGCTTGGCGCGGACCATCAAGCACACCCACGGGCGCATTGGAGTTGGCCTTGTTGACGGCTTGGGCCACGTCGTCCATGGTCAAGTTGTTCAAGGCCAATTTGGCGGGGTTGGCACGCACGCGCACGGCATAACGCTTTTGACCGTAGACCAACACCTGTGCCACACCGTCGATGGTGGACAGGTTGGGCGAAATCAAGTTCTCGGCATAGTCGCTCACCTCAAACAAGTCCATCGCGGGTGAACTCAAGGCCATCAGCAACACGGGCGCATCGGCTGGGTTGACCTTGCGGTACGACGGCGGCGTGGTCATCTCAATGGGCAAACGGCGCTGGGCGCGCAGCAAAGCGGCTTGCACGTCGACAGCGGCTTTGTCGATGTCACGGTCGTTGTTGAATTCCAGCGTGATGCTGGTAGTGCTCAAAAAGTTAGTCGAGCTGATGACGGTGATGCCGTCAATCGTGGAGAACTCTTTCTCCAAGGGCAAAGCCACGGAGGCTGCCATGTTTTCAGGGCTCGCGCCCGACAAGGTAGCCGAGACTTGAATCACGGGGCTGTTAAAGCTAGGCAGCGCCGCCACGGGAATTTTGCTGTACGCGATCACGCCGGCCACCACGGTGGCCATGGACAGCAGAATCGTCATCACAGGACGACGAATGCAGAGTTCTGAAATCGTCATTTGTTGGCTTCGGCTTTGGTTTCTGGCTTGGCTTCTGGCTTGGCCTCAGGTTTGGCGTCGGTCTTGGCCACCGCCTCTTTGACTTTGCCGTTGGGGCGAAGGTTTTGCTTGCCTTCGACCACCACTTTGTCGCCTGCATTGATGCCCGAAATGACCGCAAATCCTTGGCTCTGCGTTTGAACCTTGACGGGCTTGAGGCTCACCGTGTTTTCTGCATCGACCACAAAAACTTGGTCACCACGGGCGTTCGTCACCACCGCTTGTGAGGGAACCACCAACACATCTTTGAAATTGCCCGCTTGAACTTGCAGGCGGACAAATTGACCCGGAATCAATGTGTGGTCGGCGTTGTCCACCACCGCTTTGATTTTGACGGCGCCAATCGCTTGGTCCACTTGGTTGTCAATCACGTACACCTGCCCTTTGCGGCTTTTACCATCGCCCATGTCAAAACTGATGGTTGGCGTCTGCCCCTTTTGCTGTGCCGCAAACAAGGCGGGCAAGGCGCTTTCTGGCACCGTGAACTGCACATTCATGGGGTCTAGCTGGGTGACTGTGAGCATCGCGCCTTGCGTCGTCGTGGTCGTCGCCGTGGTGCTGGTTGACACGGTGTTGCCCGGCTGAACCAAGGAGCCTGGGAACACGTTGATGATGCCGGCACGTCCCGTGATGGGAGAGCGGATGTTGTCATAACTGAGTTGCGCTTGCGCCGCACGCGCGGCAGCCAGAGCCGCTTGCGCATTGGCACGGGCTGTATCTACTGCGCCTTGGGCGACAAACTGTTGGCGTAGCAGTTCTTCGGCACGAAGGTATTGACGCTGGGCATCATCAGCAGAGGCTTGCGCTTTTTCGTAATTGGCACGGTCAGCACGGTCATCCAAGCTGATCAACAGGTCGCCTGCTTTGACCATTTGGCCTTCTTTGATGTGAATCTTCGACACCACGTTGGTGACTTGCGGGCGAATATCCACGATGTTGGCTGCAACGGTGCTACCGGTGGCATCCAAGATGACAGGAAAGTCGCGTTGCTCCACCACAAAGGTGGTCACCGTTTGCACAGATGATTTGCTATCGGCGCTGCTGGCGGGCCAAAAATACTTGGCGGCACCGCCCACGACAGCCACTGCCACCGCCATCCAAATCAAACTTTTTTTGGTAATTCTCTGAGACTTGTATTTCATAATGACCAGGAGATTTTTTGCTTTTTTTGACAACAACGCGCAATGTACCAGTTACGGCAGCGGGAGAAGGCTACGACCGACCTCAAGGTTGCACGAAAGAGAAGCCTTTACAACAGCTTCATAAAAGGTGTCACTTGGCTGACAGCGCCAACGCCACACCTCGGTTAGCCAACTCGTCTGCCCGCTCGTTGTCGACGTGACCCGCATGGCCCTTGACCCAATGCCAAACGATGTCGTGGTCACCCTGATGGGTCAGTGCATCGAGCTGCTGCCAAAGGTCTGCGTTTTTCACCGGTTGCTTGGCCGCTGTTCGCCAGCTGCGCGCCTTCCATCCATGGATCCACTCGGTGATGCCTTTGCGCACGTACTCGCTGTCGAGGTAAAGCGCCACGCTGCAAGGACGCTTGAGCGCGCGCAAGGCTTGGATCACCGCCATCAATTCCATGCGGTTGTTGGTGGTGTCGAGTTCACCGCCGCACAGTTCTTTTTCTTGGCCCGAAGCCGAGCGCAGCAATGCGCCCCAACCACCAGGACCAGGGTTGCCTTTGCAAGCACCGTCTGTGTAGATTTCTACTGTGTTCATTTAAGCCTCCTGCCGAGTCGCCTCAAAGGAGGCTTGCGCCCCCTCGGGGGGCAGTGAATTCACCAAGTGATGCGCGTGGGGGTACATGATGCCTTTGGAGGAGGAGTGGGACGCCGTGTTCGAAGCTGTGGTGGCCACTGCAGCGGTGCGCGGTGCTGCCCGCTTCCAAGCGGGCGCGAGCAGCCGCATGCCATGCACACGCTTGACGGCCACCACGCCGTACACCGCACCCAAAATAGGCCACCAGCGCACGCCCGCTTCATCCATCCAATCCCAGCGTTGCAGCCAACGCTGCGTCTTCACCGCGGGGCGGTAGCAGCCAAAGCTGGTGGACTCGATCTCGAAACTCAGCAGCTGCAACCAATCGCGCAAGCGACCTTGACCGATGAAGTCGCCCACCTGCGAAAAACCACGTTTGCAGCTTTTGCTCAAGCCCCACAAGCTGTTGGGGTTGAAGCCGCAAATCACGACCCGCCCCTCAGGCACCAACACGCGCTGAACTTCACGCAAGGTGGCATGGGGGTCGTAGCTCAACTCAAGGGTGTGAGGCAAGACCAGCAAATCCAAGCTGGCGTCCGGAAAAGGCAAGGCCTCGTAATTGGTCAGCAGCACCTCTCGCCCCAAGGCTTGAGGCTCGGGCGGCATGTCGCAACCGAGCCATCGGTGAGGCATGCGATTGGCTTGCAAAGCATCCAACGCAGGCAAGCCCAATTGCAGGGCATGAAAGCCAAACACATCGGCCACGGCTCGGTCGAAATAGGTTTGCTCCCACGCGCACAAATACCGACCGGCGGGAGACGCCAGCCAGTCAGGCAAACTATCGTTTTTGCTGTTGTTATTTAGAGGTGTAGAAGACATGAAGCTGATTGCACTGCCTGCGTTCTCAGACAACTACTTGTGGCTATGGCAACAAGACCAAGAGGCCGTGGTGGTTGATCCCGGTGACGCCGCACCCGTCTTGGAAGCGTTAGCCCCAGGAGGGCTGACCAAAGCAGGCCTGAAACTTGCCGCGATTCTAGTCACCCACCACCATGCCGACCATGTTGGCGGTGTGCGTGAGTTGCACTTGGCCACAGGTGCGACCGTTTTTGGCCCTGCACGTGAAGAGGTGCCCGCCCCCTTCACACCGGTGATGCACGGGGACCAACTCGAGTTGTTGGGGCAAACCGTGCAAGTGCTCGATGTGCCGGGCCACACGGCAGGTCATGTCGCTTATGTGTTGGCGAATGCGCCGCAAAGCCCTGTCCTTTTTTGCGGCGACACCTTGTTTTCTGGCGGGTGCGGGCGAATTTTTGAGGGGACGCCAGCGCAAATGTTGGCCTCTCTTGACCAATTAGCGGCACTCCCCCACCACACGCGGGTGTGCTGCGCCCACGAGTACACTCTTGCCAATTTGCGATTTGCCCTCGCCGTAGAACCTGACAACACCGATTTGCAGCGCTACACGGCGCAGCGTCAAGAACTCAGAGCCCAGGGAACCCCCACCCTGCCCGCCCAGTTGGGTACCGAATTGCAAATTAACCCGTTTTTACGGGTTCGACTCAAACACGTGCGACATGCTGTTGCACAACACGCTGGACTCTCAGCACGCGAACAAAACGACGATGTGGCTGTCTTTGCAGCCCTTCGCGAATGGAAGAACGATTTCAAATGAGATTTCTACTCGCCGTATTCAGCCTCAGCCTTGTCTTGCTCACAGGATGCGCCAACTTGCCGGAGCAAGGATCGAAAAACCTTGGCGACTTGAGCCCTGTTACCAAAGGCAATGCCAAGCGCGATGGCGTCGCCCAACTCAACCTGCCAAACGATTTGTGGGAGCGCATCCGCAAGGGCTACCAAATGCCCGAGTTGGAAAACGATCTGGTAACAGACCGCACCCAGTGGTATGGGAATAAACCAGATTACATCCAACGGATGACGGAACGCTCCAGCAAGTATTTGTTCCACATCGTTGAGGAGCTGGAAGCGCGCAAGATGCCCACCGAACTGGCTTTGTTGCCCTTCATCGAAAGTGCCTTCAATCCCCAAGCGGTATCCAGCGCGCGAGCCAGCGGTATGTGGCAGTTCATGCCCGCCACGGGCAAGAGTTTTGATCTCAAGCAAAACGTATTTCGCGATGACCGTCGCGATGTGCAAGCCTCCACCCGTGCAGCCCTCGACTACCTAGAGCGCTTGCACAAAATGTTTGGCGACTGGCACTTGGCTCTTGCCGCATACAACTGGGGAGAAGGCAATGTAGGCAAAGCCATTGCGCGCAACAAACGTGCTGGCCTGCCCACCACCTATGCTGACCTGAACATGCCCATGGAAACACGCATGTATGTGCCTAAGCTCCAAGCCATGAAAAACATCGTGGGCAATCCACCCGCCTTCAATTTGGTGTTGCCTAGCATCCCCAACCACCCCTACTTTCAAAGCGTGCCACTTCCGCGCGACATGGACGTGACGGTGGCGGCCAAGCTGGCGGATATTCCGGTGGAAGACTTCAAGGCGCTGAACCCATCGGCTCACCGGCCTGTGTTGCTGGCAGCGGGTTCACCGAACATCTTGCTGCCTTGGGACAACGCCGAAGTGTTTCAACGCAACTACGAAGCCTCATCCATCGCACGCATGGCGACTTGGACCGCTTGGATTGCCCCCACCACCATGAAAGTGGCAGATGCCGCCAAGAGGGTGAACATGAACGAAGCAGACTTTCGCGCCATCAACAACATCCCACCACGCATGCTGATCAAAGCAGGCTCGGCCTTGTTGGTGCCGCGCAGTGCCAGCATGCTGGGCGACGTGACGGCACAAGTGGCGGACAACGGCAAGCTCGATCTCTCGCCCGAAGCGGTCGCTAGACGCAAAGCCTCAGGCAAAGGTGGCAAACACGCCAAAGGTACCAAGCTGGCCTCTGCCAAAGACAGCAAAGGCATGAGCAAAAAACAAGTCGCGGACAAAAAAGGCAAAGGCGATGTCAAAGTCGCGAAAAAATAAACCCTAGGCGTTGCGCCGATCAACCAACGCATGGGCAATGGTGCCCAAGTCCACGTACTCCAACTCACTGCCCACGGGTACGCCACGAGCTAGGCGGGTGACTTGCACGCCGCGCTTTTTCAGCCCCTCACCCAGCACATGGGCAGTGGCCTCGCCCTCTGCGGTGAAGTTGGTCGCCAAGATGACTTCTTTCACCATCCCGTCGCTGGCGCGATCCATCAGTTTTTGCAGGCCGATGTCTTTGGGGCCAAAACCATCGAGCGGGCTGATGCGTCCCATCAACACAAAGTACAAGCCTTTGTAAGCCCCTGTGCGTTCAACAGCGGACTGATCTGCAGGTGTTTCAACCACGCACAAACGGGTGGTATCACGCCCGTCATCCAAACAGGTGTCGCACACGGTTTGGGTGGTGAAGGTGTGGCAGCGTTCGCAGTGCTGCACTTGGGCCGCCGCTTGGTGCAGGGCCTGTGAAATCAGCTCGGCCCCCTCACGGTCATGTTGCAACAAGTGATACGCCATGCGCGAGGCCGATTTGACGCCTACGCCTGGCAAGCGACGCAGGGCCTCAATCAGGCCTTCCAGCACAGAGGTATCGCTCATTTAGAACGGCAGTTTCAAGCCAGGCGGCAAACCAGCGGTGAGCTTGCTCATCTTGGCTTCGCTGGTATCGGCGGCTTTGCGCACGGCATCGTTGAAGGCCGCGGCCACCAAGTCCTCCAGCATGTCTTTGTCGTCGGCCATGAGGCTGGGGTCGATGGTGACACGTTTGACATCGTGCTTGCAGGTCATCAAAACTTTGACCAAACCTGCGCCAGATTCGCCCGTGACTTCCACAAAGGCCAGCTCATCTTGTGCCTTCTTCAGGTTTTCTTGCATGGCTTGGGCTTGCTTCATCAGGCCGGAGAGTTGTCCTTTGTTGAACATGTGTTTTCCCTTTTACAAACTAAAAAATTAAAGTGGTTTGATGCTGCCGGGCACGACTTTGGCGTCGTAGTCGCGCATCCAACCTTGGACCACGGGGTCGTTGAGGATGATGGCCTCCGCCCCTGCTTGGCGCTGCGCCGCCGCGGCGGCATTGCGTCTGGCAGGACTGTCTTGCACGCGGCCGACTTCTACCGTCAAGCGCACGGCATGCCCTGCTGCCTCCAGAGCTTTTTCCAGACGTTCGCGGCTGGTGGTGCTGTTGAGCGACTCACGCTCCACGCGCAACATCCAAGTATCGGTGTCACGCGCCACGAGTTGCGACTGCAAGGCCAACTCCCGGACCAAGGCGTTGATGGTCTCAGCGCTCGACATGGCCATGACCAGTTGGTGCCAAAACTCTCCTTCTGGCGTGGGCTCGATGTGCGGTGTTTGCGTGGTCGGCGCCTGACGTTCTAAGGTCGCACTGGACTCGGATTGTTGGCGCACGGGCATGGCCACCACGGCAGCGTCAGAGTCATGGTCGCGGTCATCACGGTGAACTGGTGTCTCAGCGCCGTCTGGGTCGAAGCTGGGGTCATCTTCCCAAGGCGGGACTTCGCTTGGCTGCATGTCACGCACGGGCAAGGCTTGGACGGGCGCTGCGGGCTGGGGCTGCTGCGCGCGCGGCACAGGCACCGCTGTCGCTTGTGGCGGTCGGACTTGCGTGGGGGCCGCAACAGCCGGCGCAGAAGGCGGCTGCGGATTAATTAGAGTTTTTTTTTCAGCCAACGCCGAAGCAGCACGCGCGGACTGTGGCTTGAAGGCTAGCAAGCGCAACAGCACCATGGTGAGGGCGGCGTATTCGTCTGGGGCCAAACCCAGCTCTTGGCGGCCGTGCAAACTCAAGCTGTAGAGCAGCTGGGTTTCGTCTGGCGGCATGACGCCAGCCAAACGCGCGATCTCGGCGGCTTCGGGGTCTGCACCATCGCCTTCGTCCATGTCGGGCACGGCTTGCAACACCGCCATGCGTTGCAACACCATCGACATGTCTTCTAGCGTGGCTGCGGCACTGAGGCCATTCACACGCAAGGCCTCAGAGGTTTGCACCACCGATTTGCCATCGCCATGGGCCAAGGCCTCGATCAAGCGGAACACGTGCGAGCGGTCGGCGCTGCCCAACATTTGGCGCACAGCCGCTTCTTGCAACTGGCCGCCGCCATAGGCGATGGCTTGGTCGGTCAAACTCAAGGCATCGCGCATCGAGCCGCGTGCGGCACGGGCCAGTAAACGCAAGGCTTGAGGTTCGGAGGCGATGTGTTCTTGACCCAGCACATGGCCCAAGT
This sequence comes from uncultured Burkholderiales bacterium, assembly GCA_903886485.1. GTDB lineage: Bacteria > Pseudomonadota > Gammaproteobacteria > Burkholderiales > Burkholderiaceae_C > Limnohabitans. The sequence goes on along the minus strand of CAISMH010000014.1, from coordinate 98,903 downwards.
GCTCCAGCACAGTCTCGGGCGCCATGGGACGCAGGTTGAACTGCAAGCAGCGCGACAGCACCGTGACCGGCACTTTTTGCGGATCTGTGGTGGCGAGCACAAATTTCAAGTATTCAGGCGGCTCTTCCAGCGTCTTCAACATTGCGTTGAAGGCGGTGTTGGTGAGCATGTGCACCTCGTCAATCATGAAGACTTTGAAGCGGCCTTGCACAGGCTTGTAGACCGCTTGTTCGAGCAGGCTCTGCACTTCGTCCACACCACGGTTGGAGGCGGCATCGAGTTCGGTGTAGTCCACGAAACGGCCTGCATCGATGTCAGTGCAGGCTTGGCACACGCCACAAGGGTTGGCAGTGATGACACCTGTGCCATCCACCCCTTGGCAGTTGAGCGATTTGGCCAACACCCGAGAGACGGTGGTCTTGCCCACGCCTCGGGTGCCTGTGAACAAGTAGGCGTGGTGCAAGCGTTGGGTAGTCAGCGCATTGGTAAGGGCCTGCACAACGTGCTCTTGCCCCACCATCTCTGTGAAGGTCTTGGGGCGGTACTTGCGGGCGAGCACGAGGTAGGACATAAGCGCGTGATTCTAAAGCGAGCGCAGTGCCACTGATCGCATGTGACCTACAATTGCGATCGACGGGCCTTCCCACATGGTGAAGCGGCCAACTGGGTCAGGCGGGGAACCGAGCAGCCCTAACTGTGGAGCCAGTGCTGGGGTCAAGGTCCGTCACCTTCTTTTTTCTTTTTTCGCTCAAGAAATCCTCAGTCCTGCCGATACTGGCACGATGGCCGAAGAAAGTACACCCGCAACACAAGACCCCACCCCTAGCACGTCAGATGTGCCGGAGGGCGCGGTCACGCCTGTAGAGCCTGATGCCATTCAGCCGTTCATCGACAAGGCTCACGACACCATCCAAGGTGAAGTAGACATAGATGAACTGGGGCGGTTTTTGCGCGCGCACATCAAAACATTCCGCGAAGAGTGGGAGTCTTTGTCAGACGGCGCCAAAGACACTTACATGCACATGATGACGGCGCAGTTGTTGCAGCGTAAAGCCGCAGCGATACAGATTGGGCTGGGGCATGCGTTCAAGCTGCCCAAGCCTTCGGCGCAAAGCGACCTTTTAAAATCGCTGCAGGACACACAAGTCAAATCTCACAAGCGCTACCCCGCCATAGACATTCCACCCAGATTGCGCCGCCTTACTTTTTAAGCGTTTTCGAAGCCAGGTAGTCAGCGAGTCCAGCGTTGCTGAGAGGCCGTCCGCTATCGGTGGCAACGGCACCGCGAATTTGTTTGATCAGCAAGCCCTTCACATCGCCTTGGAGCGCATGCGAGCGCAATTCAATGTAGCGAATTTGTGCCTTGGTTTTATCGAGCTTGGATTCCGACATGGCCTGCAACCAAAGTCCATCGTCTCGCGTGCCCGCTTCAAGCTCGCGCAAAACCAAGGCGCGAACCATGTTGGAGGGTGAATGAGACATAGCAACTCCGAAAAATAAAAATCAGTGATTCTTGGAAACTTGATAGGGTGCAACGGCTGTCACAGGATTAAGTGACAGGAGGCACGTTCATCGCCTCCTCCATCGCCTGCAACAAAGTCTCGCTCTCATGCGCACCAGACAAACCGACTTGACGGTTGAAGATGAAAAACGGCACGCCCGAAATTCCCATTTCTCGCGCGGCTGAGTCGCTGTCAATGGTTTGGCTGTGCAAGGCTGAGTTTTGCAAATGCTGTTCAGCCACGCTGCGCGCCATGCCGGCAGACTCTGCGACATCCATCAGTACGGCCGCTTCTGTCAAATCGCGGCCTTCGATGAAATAGGCTTTGAACAAAGCCTCCACCATGGCGTCTTGCGCCATCCCTGGCTCAGACACGGCAATCAAGCTGTGCGCCACCACCGTGTTGGGTTGACGAGCAATGCGGTCAAACGCAAAGCCAATTCCCACCTCTTGGCCCACACTTGTCACCCGTTCATAAACAGTGTCTGCCTTGTCACCAAATTTGCGATGCACGTAGTCGACGCGAGCCATGCCCTCAGGCGCCATTTCGGGGTTCAGCTGGAACGTGTGCCAACGCACTTGCGGGTCAACCTCTGGGTGTTGAATGGCCAAAAGCGCCAAAGCTCGCTCCAAACGCCTTTTACCTACGTAGCACCATGGACAGACGACATCCGACACAACATCAATGGTGAGAGTTTTCATGGGGTTACTTGCTTTCTGCCACAATGCCCCAACTGTAGCTCTATCGCCTATTGAAAGAGGAAATAAAACCATGGCCAGCGATTTGATCAAACACATCACCGACACCAGCTTCGAAACTGACGTTTTGCAAGCAGACAAACCCGTGCTGGTGGACTACTGGGCTGAATGGTGTGGCCCCTGCAAAATGATTGCCCCCATCTTGGACGAAGTCGCCACAGCCTACGAAGGCAAGCTGCAAATCGCCAAGATGAACGTGGACGAAAACCGCGACATCCCCGGCAAGCTGGGCATTCGTGGCATCCCCACCTTGATGGTTTTCAAAGGTGGTCAACTCGCAGCCACCAAAGTGGGGGCCATGAGCAAAGCCCAATTGACTGCATTCATTGACCAACAATTGGCTTGATACCCCATACCCCAAACAAAGCCCGCAGACACCTCCATCTGCGGGCTTTTTTCCTGCCATAATCCGTTTCGAATTCACCTTGCGGCCCATGAGGCTTCTTGGCTCCCCATCCGGGCATGAATTCCGGTCCAGAGGTATTTCTCTCCTCGCTCCGACCTCCCCCCCTATTTTTTAACGAACTCCCTTTTTGGAGTCCCCAAATGCATCTGAACGAACTCAAGGCACTGCACGTGTCTGAAGTGCTGAAACAAGCCGAAGAACTCGAAATCGAAAATACCGGCCGCATGCGCAAGCAAGAGCTGATGTTTGCCATCATCAAAAAACGCGCCCGCGCTGGCGAACAAGTGTTTGCCGATGGTGTGCTCGAAATCTTGCCCGACGGGTTTGGCTTTTTGCGTAGCCCAGACACCAGCTACACGGCCTCAACCGACGACATCTACATCAGCCCCAGCCAAGTGCGCCGCTTCAACCTGCACACCGGCGACATGATTGAAGGCGAAGTCCGCATCCCCAAAGACGGTGAGCGCTACTTTGCCCTGACCAAACTCGACAAAGTCAACGACGACCTGCCTGAGAACAACAAGCACAAGGTCATGTTCGAAAACTTGACCCCTCTGTTCCCTCGCGAACAGATGAAGTTAGAGCGCGAAATCAAAGGTGAAGAAAACATCACCGGTCGCATCATCGACATCATCGCCCCCATTGGCAAAGGCCAACGCGCCTTGGTGGTGGCCCCGCCCAAGAGCGGCAAGACCGTGATGATGCAGCACATCGCCCACGCCATCGCCGCCAACTACCCCGACGCGCACATGATGGTGTTGCTGGTGGACGAACGCCCAGAAGAAGTCACAGAAATGCAGCGCTCGGTCAAAGCCGAAGTGATTGCCTCCACCTTTGACGAACCCGCCGCACGCCACGTGCACGTGGCCGAAATGGTGATCGAACGCGCCAAGCGTTTGGTGGAACTGAAAAAAGATGTGGTCATCTTGCTCGACTCCATCACCCGCCTCGCCCGCGCCTACAACAACGTGGTGCCCTCATCGGGAAAAGTGCTCTCTGGCGGTGTGGATTCCAACGCCTTGCAGCGCCCCAAGCGCTTCTTTGGTGCCGCCCGCAAAGTGGAAGAAGGTGGCTCACTCACCATCATTGCCACGGCATTGGTGGACACCGGTAGCCGCATGGACGAAGTGATCTTTGAAGAATTCAAAGGCACAGGCAACTGCGAAATTCACCTCGACCGCCGCTTGTACGAAAAGCGCGTGTTCCCAGCCATTCAGTTGAACCGTAGCGGCACACGCCGCGAAGAACTGTTACTGCCGCCCGAGATCTTGTCCAAGACCCGCATCCTGCGTCAGTTCATGTACAACATGGACGAAATCGAATCCATGGAAATGGTCTTGAAGAGCATGAAGGCCACCAAGTCCAACGTCGAGTTCTTCGACATGATGCGTCGAGGCGGTTAAGCCACCAATCAATTCGGGACCAAAAACTCCCGACTGATGCTTGCGCCAATTTCATTCACGCGGTCCAAGAACTGCGTGAGGTAGGCGTGCAAGCCATTGGCCAAAATCTCATCAATGCGGCTGAATTCCATTTCGGCGCACAACTTGCCCGCGCGGCGATAGCTCTCGAGCGAACGATCGTCTGACACCATCGAAATGTTGTTCACCACCTCGTTCAAGCACGCGTGCAGTGAGCGCGGCATGTCGGCGCGCAGGATGAGTAACTCGGCCACGCGCTCAGGGTGAATCACATCGCGGTAGACCTTGCGGTAAATCTCAAAGCCAGACACGCTGCGCAAAATCGCGCTCCAGTGGTAGAAATCGTGCTGCTCGGTTTTCTCGCTGCCATCGGCAAACAAATCGCCATGCACAGCGTGGAACTTCACATCCACCAATCGCGCGGTGTTGTCAGCCCGCTCGAGGAAAGTGCCCAAGCGCATGAAGTGCAAGGCTTCGTCCATCAGCATGGTGCCCACGGTGACGCCGCGTGAGAGGTGCGAACGGAACTTGACCCATTCAAAAAACTCGCCGGGGTCGCTCTCGAGCAAACCGCTCTTCAAGATGCGGTTGAGTTCCAGCCACGTTTGGTTTTGCGTTTCCCACACTTCCGTGGTGAGGCTGCCCCGCACGGCACGCGCGTTTTCCCGCGCGGCACGCAAGCACGAGATGATGGACGACGGGTTGTTTTCATCCTTCACCATGAACTCCATCACACGCTGCGGCGAGATGTCACCATGACGGGCTTGGTAGGCGGGCAACAACTCGCTGATGGACAGCAAACCTTCCCAGCCCAGCAGCGCCACTTCGGCGGACTGTGGCAGCAAAGAAGTTTGGTAGTTCACGTCCAGCAGGCGTGCGGTGTTCTCGGCCCGTTCGGTATAGCGGGACATCCAAAACAGGTGGTCAGCGGTACGGCTCAGCATTGTTAAACCTCAAGAATCCATGTGTCTTTGGTGCCGCCGCCTTGGGACGAGTTCACCACCAGTGAGCCTTCTTTCAGCGCCACGCGGGTCAAGCCGCCGGGCACCATTTGCACGGTCTTGCCGCTCAACACGAAGGGACGCAAATCAATGTGACGGGGCGCGATGCCACTCTCCACATACGTGGGGCAGCTCGACAAGCTCAGTGTCGGCTGCGAGATATAGCCATCGGGCTTGGCCAGCAACACTTGGCGGAACTCTTCAATCTCGGCCTTGGTCGCCGCAGGCCCCACCAACATGCCATAGCCGCCTGCGCCGTGAACCTCCTTGACCACCAACTTGTCCAAGTTGGCCAGCGTGTAGTCCAAGTCAGCCTTCTTGCGGCATTGGAAGGTGGGCACGTTGTTGAGGATGGGCTTCTCGCCCAAATAGAACTCAATCATTTGCGGCACATAGGGGTAGATCGACTTGTCGTCAGCAATGCCTGTCCCCACCGCGTTGCAAATGTTCACATGGCCTGCGCGGTACGCATCCATCAAACCGGCGCAGCCCAGCGTCGAGGTCGGGCGAAACACGTTGGGGTCTAGGAAGTCATCGTCCACACGGCGGTAAATCACATCCACGCGCTTGGGGCCGCGTGTGGTGCGCATGTACACAAAGCTGTCTTTCACAAACAGGTCTTGGCCTTCCACCAATTCCACGCCCATTTGTTGCGCCAAGAAAGCGTGCTCAAAGTAGGCGCTGTTGTACATGCCCGGTGTCAGCACCACCACCGTCGGGTTGTCGGTGGTGGACGGGCTGCTGGCACGCAAGGTCTCGAGCAGCAAGTCGGGGTAATGGGCCACGGGCGCCACGCGGTGTTGGCTGAACAACTCGGGGAAAAGCCGCATCATCATCTTGCGGTCTTCCAGCATGTAGCTCACGCCGCTGGGCACGCGCAAGTTGTCTTCCAACACGTAGTACTCGCCGTTGCCTTGGGCATCGGGGGCGCGCACGATGTCAATGCCGCTGATTTGCGAATACACCTTGTGCGGCACATCCACGCCGTGCATCTCGGGGCGGTACTGCGCGTTGTTCAAAATTTGTTCGCTCGGGATGATGCCCGCCTTGAGGATGTTTTGTTCGTGGTACACGTCATGGATGAACATGTTCAAGGCATTCACGCGCTGCACCAAGCCCTGCTGCATGCGGGTCCACTCGTGGGCGGGAATGATGCGCGGAATCAAATCAAACGGAATCAGGCGCTCGGTGCCCGCGCCGTCTTCGTCTTTGTCGCCGTACACCGCGAAGGTGATGCCGACGCGACGAAAAATCATCTCGGCCTCTTCGCGCCGGTCACGCATGGTCTGGGGATCTTGGCGCTTGAGCCAATCCAAGTAGTTCCGATAGTGGGGGCGCACCGCGTCGTCAATCATCGGCAACTGGGCATACATCTCATCAAACTTGTGCATCTTAGGAACTCCTGCTACTTCTTACGCAAATTGAGTGCCAGCTCTCAGAATACGTGTCGCCAGTATCGTTGTCTTTGATTTCGCTCACATTGCACCAAGTTGGGTTGATCGCTGCGCCAGTGTGATGCACCACAACGGGGTGTCTGCACCACGAGCACCCCTAAATCGCTGTAGCGCTGTAGCACCTCTGGCCGAGGATGACCAAAGCGATTGCGGTAGCCCGCTTGCACCACTGCCACGCTGGGCTGCACCGCCTGCAAAAACGCCTGCGGGGAGGAGGTGGCACTGCCGTGATGCGGCACCAACAGCCAATCGGCTTGCAAGGTTTGGCCGCTGTTGAGCAATGCCTGCTCTTGTGCGGCTTCAATGTCGCCCACGAGCAAGGCCGATGCCCGGGGTGGGTGGGCGTCACGCGCGGTCTCCTGTGCTTGGCGCTGTGTGGCTTGGCGTGGCGCACTGACGCGCAGCACACAACTCAGCGCATTGGGTTTGAGCGGGCGCGCGTAGTCCGCCGCGCTTGGGTGCAACACGTCAAACTGCACCCCATCCCACACCCACGATTGCCCGCGCTCGCAACGCTGCATCGCACCCAACTGCTGCAAAGGGTGTTCCATCGGGATTGACGTCCACACATCGGCTTGTGGCTGCATCGCCATCACGGCGGGTGCACCACCGCTGTGGTCGCTGTCTTGGTGGCTGATGACGATGCGGTCAAGCCGCTCACCCCACGCCCTTAGCAGCGGCACCAACACGCGTTGGCCGGCATCGGTCTCGCTCGAGTAGCGCGGCCCGGTGTCGTACAGCAAGCTGTGTGTGGCGGTGCGCACCAACACCGCATGGCCCTGCCCCATGTCGGCGGCCACCAGTTCAAACGTGCCGTGGGCGGGACGCGGTGTTTGCCAACTCAGCACGGGCAGCACCAAGGTCACACCAAAACATCGCAGCCACATGGGCACACGCATGGCCCATGTGACCATGCCCACCAGCGCCGCCGCGCCTGCCCACACAGGTGCCGCAGGCGCGGACCCTTGCGCCCACGACACGCCCGCACACGCTTGCAAACCCCACACCAACAGTTGCAAGGCATCCGCCGCCAAGCCCCACGCAAAGGGCAACAACAAGCCCAGCATGCACAGCGGCGTGACCACCAAGGTCACCCAAGGCACAGCGAGCAAATTGGCCAACAACCCCACCAGCGAGACTTGGTGAAACAGCAGCAAGCTCAGCGGGGCCAAGCACACACTCATCAGCCACTGCTCGCGACACATGCGCTGAACGGCGGCCCACAGCGAGGGGGTCACGACTTGTGAACCCGATGCAAACAACACGCCCACCGCCACAAAACTCAACCAAAACCCCGCTTGCAACAGCGCCCAAGGGTCCAGCGCCAGCACCACGGCGCACACCGTCATCCAGACATAGGGCCAAGGCCAACGCAAGCCATGCCAACGCAGCAGCGTCACCACGGCCAGCATCCACACGGTGCGCTGCGCGGGCACACCCCAGCCAGTGAACACGGCATACGCCAAAGCCACCCACAACGCACACGCACTGCCTGCAATTGGCGCAGGCACCCACAAGCTCCAAGGCCGCTGGGGTGCGCACACATCACTGTGCCGCCACAGCCAGCCCACACACCAGGCCACCAACCAAGCCAAGCCCGTGATGTGCAAACCAGAGATCGCCATGAGGTGCGCCACACCCGTGGCACGAAACACATCCCAATCGGTGCGCTCTATCGCCGCTTGGTCGCCCACCAACAAGGCCGACACAATACCGGCCATGCCACGGTCTGGCACATGGGCATCTACCGCGCTGCGCACGCGCTGACGCCACTGCGCCACGGGGTGAGCCCATGTGCGGCCCAGCCACTGCGGCGGTGCGTCTTGGCTGCCGTTGCGCACATAGCCCGTGGCTTGCAAGCCCTGCTCCCACAACCACAACTCGTGATCAAACCCATGCGGATTGATATGGCCATGCGGTGCTTTGAGCCGCACCTCAAACTGCCAGCGGTCACCCGGGCGCAAATCAGTGGGCGGCGCTTGCACTTTGTCGTCGCTGCCCCGCAAACGGTGGCCGTACCAACCCAGCAGCACTTGCGGCGGCAGTTCGACCAGCCGGCCATCACGCGCACGCGCCGACGCCACCTCAAAGTGAAACCGCACACTGTCTTGCGTGCGCTGCGGCAAATTGGCCACAACGCCCACCACCTGTAAGGTGCGGCCTTCGAGTGCGGGGTTCAAAGCGCTTTGTGCCACGTGGCTGGCCCGCGCGCCCGCTTGGGCAAACGCCAAAGCGCCAGCCAACACACTGCCAACAACCGCTTGCCACATCTCAACCCGCCAAGCGGCCAAGCGTGAACCCAGCACGCCCATCAGCACCACAGCGGCGCCCAGCCCCCAGTACAACTCAGCCGCCCACAACTGCGCCTGCTGCAATTGCAAAGCCGTGCCTGCCAGCCAACCCAAGGCCAAAGGTGTGATGACAAAAAACATGGCCGCATGTTCGATCCACCTCCGCGCCCAAGGCTTTATCTGCGCTTACAAGTTCAAAAGCCGCCTCCATCACTGGGGCGGCTTTCCGGGAATGGGGCGACGCTGCGGTTAACTCGCTGCTGCTTTGTTGGCCCCGCACACCTCTTTCTTCAACGCCGCCAGATACGTGTTGGGGCGAATCGGATATTCACGTGGACGCCACTCTTGCACATCATCGGCAGACACTTCTTTGCCCTTGCCCATTTGCTTGTCAAAGTAGCTCACGGACAGGCGCACCACGGTGTCGTTTTTGCAGTACATGCGCACGCGCAACATCATCGACTTGTAGTTTTCGCCGGTGGGGGTTTTGTCACCCTTGGGTAGATCGGTCAACACCCACGCGTAACGCGACACGTGCACGGGCATCACCGCTTCTTTGTCAAAGTAGTACGTGGCTTCTTCTTCCTTGATCAGCTCACTCCATTCCGCCGAAGCAGGCGCAGCCCAAGCCATGAGGCTGGCAAGCACGAAAGCAACAACGAATGAATGGCGTGAGCGCATGGTGAAAACCAAAGATAAAACTGAGTTGTCTAGGGTATCGGCGGGGGTTTAGAAAACTTGAGCCTCAAAAATGCACCGCTTTAGCGCACAAACCTTGGCGCATGTTTTGCTTGTACATGGCATGTCTATCCATGCCGCACTCCACCACGTCACCCATTACAGCTACGACCGCTTGGTTGAGTTAGGCCCGCAGGTCATTCGCCTGCGCCCCGCGCCCCATTGCCGCAGCAAGGTAATTTCGTACGCGCTCAAAGTCGAGCCCGCGCATTTCATCAACTGGCAGCAAGACCCCTTCGCCAACTACCAAGCGCGTTTGGTGTTTCACGAGAAGACGACCGAGTTCAAGGTCACGGTGGACTTGGTGGTGGAGATGGCGGTGTACAACCCGTTCGATTTCTTCCTCGAGCCGCACGCCGAAAAATTTCCCTTCGCCTACGGTGTGGCCTCGGCCCAAGAGCTAGCCCCTTACTTGGTGACCAACCGCTTCACGCCCAACTTCAAGCACTACTTCAAAAGCATCGACTTCAAAGCCCTCAAGCGCGAACCCATTCGCACCATCGACTTTTTGGTAGAGATCAACCGCAAGCTGCACGAAGACATTGCCTACACCATCCGCATGGAGCCCGGCGTGCAAACGCCTGAAGAAACCCTCACCTTGCGCAGCGGCTCGTGCCGCGACAGCGCATGGCTGCTGGTGAACTTGCTGCGCCACTGTGGCTTGGCGGCACGCTTTGCCTCTGGCTATTTGATTCAACTCGCGCCCGATGTGAAGTCGCTCGACGGCCCCAGCGGCACCGAGGTGGACTTCACCGACTTGCATGCGTGGTGCGAGGTGTATCTGCCCGGCGCGGGCTGGATTGGCCTTGACCCCACTTCGGGCTTGTTGGCGGGCGAAGGCCACATTCCGCTGGCGTGTACGCCACAGCCATCCAGCGCCGCCCCGATCGAAGGCTTGGTGGACGAGGCCGAGGTGACCTTTAGCCATGAAATGAAAGTCAGCCGCGTGATGGAATCCCCCCGCGTGACCAAGCCCTACAGCGAAGACGAATGGATGGAAGTGCTGGCCTTGGGTGACGAGGTGGACCGGCGCTTGGTCGAAGGCGATGTGCGATTGACCATGGGGGGCGAACCCACCTTCGTCACGGTGAACGACCGCGACGCACCAGAATGGAACACCGATGCACTGGGTCCGACCAAACGCGGCTTTGCCACCGAATTGGTGCATAAGCTGCGCGCCGAATATGGCGATGGCGGTTTCTTGCATTTCGGCCAAGGCAAGTGGTACCCGGGCGAGCAGTTGCCGCGCTGGGCGCTGGGTATTTACTGGCGGACCGACGGCCACCCCTGCTGGCACAACCCCGATTTGTTTGCCGACGAACGTGTGCCCAGCAGCTACACCACCGAAGACGCACAGCGCTTCACCCAAACCCTCGCCCACAAACTGGGGCTGGACGACCAGTTCATCACCCCCGGCTACGAAGACACGTGGTACTACCTGTGGCGCGAACGTCGCTTGCCCGTGAACGTGGACCCGTTTGATGCCAAGCTCGACGATGAGATGGAACGCGTGCGCCTGCGCCGTGTGTTTGGCCAAGGCCTCGACAAAACCGTGGGCTATGTGCTGCCCCTCAAAGCGGGTGACGTGGCGGGTGGCCCGCGCTGGAGCACAGGCCCTTGGTTTTTGCGCGACGAGCGCATGTACCTCGTGCCCGGCGACTCGCCCATGGGCCTGCGCTTGCCGCTGGACTCATTGCCTTGGGTCAGCCAAGCCGACTACCCCTATGCGATTGAGCAAGACCACTTTGCCGAGCGCCGCCCCCTGCCCCACGCGGCGGCGTTGCGTGCGCAGTACTCGCACCATGCGCGTCACACGCACTTTGCGCACAACACGGGCTACCACATCAACACCCATGTCGCAGGCGGCGGCCTCGCCCAAGGCGGCACCGTCGGTCTGCAAACCGGCATGGGACAAGACGGCTTTGTGCCAACCACCCCACACCCCGTGCCTGCGAAAGACCAATCGGCGCATTGGATCACCCGCACCGCGATTTGCGTGGAAGTGCGTGACCCGTCACGCGCCAACGGCCCTGCGGTGGAACTCAAGGCGATGGACAACCCACAAGGGCTGATCTATGTCTTCATGCCCCCGCTTGGCGACTTGGAAGACTACCTCGAACTGCTCAGCGCGATTGAAGCCACCGCCGAGGAGCTGGGCGTGCGCATTGTGTTGGAAGGCTATCCACCCCCACGCGATGTGCGCCTGAAGGTGCTGCAAGTCACGCCCGACCCCGGTGTGATTGAGGTCAACATCCACCCCGCCCACAACTGGCTGGAAATCGTGGACCACACCGAGTTCTTGTACAAGGCCGCGTTTGAGTCGCGCCTGTCGGCCGAGAAGTTCATGACCGATGGCCGCCACACGGGCACCGGCGGCGGCAACCACATTGTGATGGGCGGCGCCACCCCTGCGGACAGCCCCTTCTTGCGTCGGCCTGAGTTGCTGGCCTCACTCATCTTGTATTGGCACAACCACCCCAGCTTGAGCTATTTGTTCAGCGGCATGTTCATAGGCCCCACCAGCCAAGCCCCGCGTGTGGACGAAGCGCGCAATGACCAAATTTACGAGCTTGAAATTGCACTGGCCGAAATCAACCGCAACCGAGAAAAGTACGGGGCAGACATGCCACCGTGGATCGTGGACCGCACCTTGCGCAACTTGTTGATTGACGTCACCGGCAACACCCACCGCAGCGAGTTTTGTATTGACAAGCTGTACTCGCCCGACTCGTCGACAGGCCGTTTGGGTTTGCTGGAATTACGCGCCTTCGAGATGCCCCCGCACGAGCGCATGAGCATCGTGCAGCAGCTCTTGCTGCGCGCTTTGGTGGCACGCTTTTGGGAAACACCTTACCAAGCGCCTGCCACCCGCTGGGGCACCGAGCTGCACGACCGCTTCTTGTTGCCGCATTTCGTCAAGGCCGACTTTGACGATGTCCTCACCGAGTTGGGCGACTGTGGTTTTCAGTTCGACCCCGCTTGGTTTGCACCGCACTTTGAATTCCGCTTCCCACGTGTGGGCGATTTGCAAACACTGGGCATCAACCTCACGCTGCGCAACGCGCTGGAGCCGTGGCATGTCATGGGCGAAGAAGGCTCGAGTGGCGGCACGGTGCGCTATGTGGACTCGTCACTCGAACGCATCGAGGTGCATGTGACTGGACTCAACCCCAGCCGCCACACCATCACCGTCAACGGTCGCCCCTTGCCCTTGCAACCCACAGGCACCGTGGGCGAGTATGTGGCGGGGGTGCGCTACCGCGCATGGGCGCCGTCGTCGGCCTTGCACCCCACGATTGGTGTGCATGTGCCGCTGACCTTTGACATTGTGGACACATGGATGAAGCGTTCCATCGGCGGCTGTCAGTACCACGTGGCACATCCGGGGGGCCGCAACTACGACAGCTTCCCCGTCAACGCGTATGAGGCCGAAAGCCGCCGCCTGTCACGCTTCTTCCCGCTGGGCCACACGCCGGGCAAACTCGATGTGCCACAAGCCACCGTGGGGGTGCCTGCCAGCAAAGAGTTCCCGTTCACGCTGGATTTGCGACGCGCCTGAACACCCCGCTCAAACCATGACCCAGCCCGAAGGCGGTGAGACAATGGAGCCACTGTGCACAAGTCATCCTCATCACCCGCTGGTTCTGTCGCGTCACCCCGTCTGCTCGACGTGTTGAAAGGCCTCGCTCATGCCGCCGAGAGCGGTCACTTTGACGAGCTGCAAGGCATGTGTGCGCCCGCGCGCGGTCTGCACACCGAGAGCGCAGGAACGGGACAAGCCAAACAATCGCAGTCGCAGTCACAGTCGCAGTCGCAGTCGCAGTCGCAGTCACAGTCACAGTCACAGTCACAGTCACAGTCGCAGTCACATCACGAAGCGGCACCTGAACTAAGCCCTGCGTGGCAAACTTTTTTTGACCAACTCGGCAGCACGGGCTTGGACGACCTCGACCGTCGCACCCAAACCCTGGCCCGCCAAGTCCGTGACAACGGCATCACGTACAACGTGTATGCCAACCAAGGTGGCCCGCAACGGCCTTGGGCGGTCGACCTGTTTCCCCTCATCCTCACGCCAGAAAGTTGGCAGCAGATTGAGATGGGGGTCAAGCAACGCGCCCGCTTGCTTGAGCGCGTGATGGCCGATATCTATGGCCCGCAACAACTCATCCGCGAAGCCATGATTCCGCCTGCCTTGGTGCAAGGTCACCCCGGTTACTTGCGCGCCATGCATGGCGTAGCCCCTGTCGGCGGCACGCATTTGCACATCGCCGCGTTTGACTTGGCGCGTGGCCCCGATGGCCACTGGGCCGTGGTGTCGCAGCGCACGCAAGCACCTTCTGGGTTGGGCTATTTGCTGGAAAACCGCTTGCTGATCTCGCGCCAGTTTCCGCAAGCCTTTGAGGCCATGAACATCCAACGCTTGGCCGCCACTTACCGCACGTGGGTCGAGTCGCTCAAGGCACACAGCCCCGAAGGGGCCAACGCCCATGTGGCTTTGCTCACGCCCGGCCCCTACAACGAAACCTATTTTGAACACGCCTACCTCGCCCGCTACTTGGGCCTCACCTTGGTAGAAGGCAGCGACTTGACGGTGCGTGACGAGCGTTTGTATTTGCGCACCTTGCGTGGTCTAGAGCCTGTGCATGTGTTGCTCAAACGCTTGGATGATGAGTTTTTAGACCCCCTTGAATTGCGCGCCGACTCCACACTGGGCATCCCCGGTTTGCTGCAAGCGGTGCGGGCCGGTCATGTGGTGGTGGCCAATGCGCCGGGTTCGGCCTTTTTAGAGTCGCCCGCTTTGCTGGGCTTTTTGCCCGCGCTCAGTGAAAAGTTGTTGGGTGAGACCTTGCAACTGCCCGCGCTCGACACTTGGTGGTGCGGTGAACACGCAGCCTTGGCCTCGGTGTTGCCGCAGCTCGAACACATGGCGATCAAGCCCACCTACCCCGGCTCGGCCATGCATGGCAGTTTTGATGCGGTGCTGGGTCGCACACTGACCCAAGCCCAACGTGACGAATGGGTGGGCCGCATCACCCGCCAACCCGACCGCTACACCTTGCAAGCCTACACACCGCTGTCGCAAATGCCGACATGGAAGAACACCACGGAAGGTGTGGTGCAGCGCTCGGTCATGCTGCGCGTGTTTGCCTTGCGCGATGGGGCCGATTCATGGCGTGTGTTGCCCGGTGGCTTGGCCCGTATTGCAGCGCCCCATGCGCAAATTGCCTCCATGCAGCGCGGCGGCAGCAGCGCCGATGTGTGGGTACAAACGCAGGCCGATGTGGACCGCAGCAGCTTGCTGCCCAAGCCCAACAGCGCGGCCACGTTCACCCATCGGCAACGCTTGGTGACCAGCCGTGCCGCCGAAAACTTGTATTGGTTGGGTCGCTACACCGAGCGCAGCGAAAACATGGTGCGCTTGGTGCGTTTGTGCATCGAAGCCTTGAACGGCGAAGACCCCGCCTCGCGCAGTCTGTGGGCTTGGCTGCAACGCCTCACCCAACGCCAAGGCTTGGTGCCTGCGGGGGTGCCCTCTGCACACACAGCGGGAGAAGACAAAGCCACTTCCACCCCCAGCATGGGCGCACGCCGCCGCGTGTTTGAGCGCACGCTCATCGCCTGCTTGGACCAAGACGACCACAGCACCAGCGTGGGCTTCAACTTGCGCGCTTTGTTGCAAGCGGCCTCCTCCTTGCGCGAGCGTTTGTCGCCCGAGCACTGGAACGCCATCGTGCATTGCGTGGACCAATTCAGCGCCGACTGTGCCCAAGCAGGCTCACCGCGTGAGTTCTCTGCGGTGCAAGCCATGCAAGCGCTGGACGCCGCCAGCTCGGCCTTGGCCGCCATCACCGGCGCACAAACCGACCGCATGACACGCGATGACGGCTGGCAACTGTTGAGCATTGGGCGCCATGTGGAGCGCTTGGGCTTTTTGTCGTCCGCCCTCGACTTGGCGGTGGAAGTGGGTGCGTTTGAACACATCGACGACACCGATGCCGCCGATGAAAACAGCTCGCACTACGCGGCGTTGTTGGCCCTGTTTGACAGCACCATCACCTTCCAAGCGCAGTACCAACAAAGCCGTGAACTGGCCCCACTGATTGAGCTGCTGGTGCAAGACAACGACAACCCGCGCTCGCTCGCATGGGTGGCGCGCACGCTGCGTGGACGTTTGTCCAAACTGGCCGATACACCGATGGGCGAACCCGATGCGCTGGCCCGCTTGGTGCCCGACTTGAAGCACACCGATTTAGAGCAACTCTGCACGCCCAACGAGGTGGGCCACCACCCCAACTTGCGCGCTTGCTTGACCGCTTGCATGCAGGCCGCTTGGCAGGTGTCCGACGCCATCACGGCACGCTACTTCAGCCACACCGACCACGCCGACAGCGTGGGGGCCTAAAGCCATGTTGCTCTACATCACCCACACCACCACGTACCGCTATGTGCCGCAGGTCAACACCGCGCAGCACATGGCGCATTTGCTGCCACGCGAAGACTCGGCGCAAAGCGTGCATCACACCGAACTGTCCATCACCCCCACTCCAGCGGTTACCAGCACCCATGTGGATGTGTACGGCAACAACCGCACCTTTTTCTCACTGCCGGTGGTCCATGACACCTTGAGCATCACGGCCAAGAGCACGGTGGAAACCCACTTCCTGCCCTACGCACCCGACACCGCACTGACCACACCTGCTTGGGAAAACGTGCGCGCACATTTTGTTTATCACTCCGGTGCCGCGTGGGACGCCGCCACCGAGTTTGTGTTTGCCTCGCCCTATGTGCAGCCCCATCCTGACTTTGCGGAGTACGCCCGGGCCAGCTTCACACCCGCTCGCCCGGTGTTGGTGGCCGCGTGTGATTTGATGGCGCGCATTCACCAAGAATTCACTTACGAGACAGCCAGCACTGACATCAACACACCAGCGCTGGAAGCCCTCAAGCACCGCAAAGGCGTGTGCCAAGACTTTGCCCACATCCTGATTGGATGCTTGCGCACGCAAGGCTTGGCCGCACGTTATGTGAGCGGCTATTTGGTGACCGAAGTCCCCGAAGGTCAAACCCGTTTGATTGGCAGCGATGCCTCACATGCGTGGGTGTCGGTCTATGTGCCAGACGCCTTGGACGATGCAGCCGAGACCGCCAAGACTGGGGCACTCGCAACCCATGGCCAATGGTTTGACCTCGACCCGACCAACAACCGCTGGGGCTTGGGCTCACCCGGCATCGACTACGTGACGCTGGCCATTGGCCGCGACTATGCCGATGTCTCCCCCGTGCGTGGTGTGATTCATGGCGGGGCCAGCCACACGCTGGAAGTGGGGGTCACTGTGCAGCCGGCGTCCGAGTTGGTGACGGCCAGTCACGCAGATTGAGCCCTCTTAAAATTGTTGGATTCAAACAAGGAATCCCACAACATGAGCGTGTACGACAAACTCCAAGCCCTGAACATCACCCTGCCCCCTGTGGCGATACCTGCTGCGGCCTACGTCCCGTTTGTACAAACAGGTCACTTGGTGTTTTTGAGCGGTCACATCGCCAAACACGACGGCAAGGTGTGGACAGGACAGCTGGGCAAGACCATGCAAACCGCTGAAGGTGTTTTGGCCGCTCGCGCAGTGGCGGTGGATTTGTTAGGCACGCTGCATGCCGCGGTGGGTGACCTCAACAAAATCAAACGCATCGTCAAGGTGATGAGCTTGGTCAACTCCAGCCCCGACTACACCGAACACCATTTGGTCACCAATGGGTGCAGTGAACTCCTCGGCGAAGTGTTTGGCGCCCAAGGTGCCCACGCACGCAGCGCCTTTGGGGTGGCGCAACTGCCGCTGGGTGCGTGCGTAGAAATTGAGTTGATTGCAGAGTTGACTGGCTAAATAAGCACATAGTTATGATCAACTTGCGTCACCTAACTGCCAACAACAGAAGTGCTTTGAATGAACATTTACACGCCTCTAGGATATTTCTTTATTCTTGCCTCGCTGCTTCTATTGATAAGGCTCCCCGTATTTGCGGCCACAGACACTAAGTGGCACACGAGTTCATCACGAACATTGACGATTGATGGACTTAGGGGGTATCTGGCAGTTGGGGTGTTCATTCACCATGCAGTGATTTATTACCAGTACCTAAAAGAAGGCATCTGGGACAACCCTCCTTCGAGCCTGTACACCCTGCTAGGTTCAATCGATGTGAGCCTTTTTTTCATGATCACAGGCTATCTTTTTTGGGGAAAAATAATTTCTGACGAAGGCCGACCTGGTTGGATGAAACTGTTCATTGGCAGAGCCTTCAGAATTGGTCCCGTCTACTTTCTTATGACTGGGCTCATGTTGTTGATCATTTCAATACAAACCCAGTTCACGCTCCAAGAACCACTCAACAAGGTCCTCTTGGAGCTGGCTCCCTTGATGCTGTTTGGCCTCTTTGAACCGGGACATGTGATCAATGGATTTAATGGCCCACGAGGCATCACAGCTGCCGTGACTTGGACCTTGCGCTACGAATGGGTGTTTTATTTGATCATTCTTCCCATCTCAGCCATCTTTGCTCGAAACCGCAAGCACCATCTGGCTTATTCCATCGCAGTGCTAGCCATGTGCTTTGCTTCATCCTTGTTCAAGCATGGGTCTTCCAACAACCTGTTGTTGGCAGCCTTCTTCATTGGAATGGTCTGCGCATCGCTGCAAGCAAATAATTACGTCATTGGCATTTCAGACAGAGTCATGTCAATCATCGCGGCATTGATTCTGTGGTTCGTATTTTTCGAACCCGTTCCCACCTTCAGAATCGTTCAAACTGTTCTGTCTGGCATCGTCTTTTTTGCCATCACCAATGGATGCAGTCTTTTCGGTTTGCTGACGCGTAGAAGTGCACAACGACTGGGTGAAATAAGTTATGGCATCTATTTGCTTCAGGGTATTGTGCTCTACACCTTTGCACGAATTCCAGAGATGAGCACACTCGCTACCTCAACAAGTCTCCACTATTGGTTCTTTGTTTTGGTCGAGGGCATCACCTTAGTCGCCATGGCTTTCACTGCGTACTACTTCATTGAAAAACCAGGCATTGCTGCTGGCAAAAAAATCGTATCGCGTTTGAACCAAGTCACGCGCTAGAGCACGGACCTCTATTCGTCAAAATCCCAGATCGCATGCAGGTCTAGCTCAATCAAGGCCAACAACTCCACCACCTCGAGCTGCATGTGTTGCGCAGCATTGAGGTTGTCGCTGGCCATGCGCGCAATCAACAGCACATCCGACAAACTGCCTTCACCCAAGGTGTAGGCTTTGACGGCTTTGTCGGCTGCCCAGGCTTGACGTTGCGCGGCAGATTTCAAGTTGTCCGCGGCTGTGCGTTTGTGTTGGAACTGAATCCACATGCTTTCAAACATCGCGCCAAGTTGCTGCTCGGCCAGTTGCACTTTGTCGCTGGCCGCTTGCGCATCGGCGACCAGGGCACTGGCGTGATGAAAACGCGATGAACCGGGGAATGGCATGGAGAACATCACCCCCGAGATGGTCTCCCCACCGGCGCGTTCACGTCCACTGAACACGCCCACCGTGGGGTCTGGCAAACGGTCACGCGAAGCACGGTCTGCGGCCAAGCGCAAGCGTTGGGCATCCACACGCAGCATATTGAGTTCGTGGTTTTTTTCTAAAAACATCTGCCGCATGGAAGCCATCGATTCGGACAAAGCGGGCAAGGTCGATGAGGCATCCAAGCGCAGCGCCTGCGACAGCGGCACGGGCAACGCCATGCTGGGGTAGCGACGCGAGAAGGCCGAGGCCGCCGAGGCCAGCTGTGCATCGGCGACAGCACGGTTTGCGGTGATGCGCTCCAACTCGGCATAGGCCAAGTCGGCATTGAGCTGCGACACCTCGCCTTGCTTGAGTTGGATTTGCGTCAAGCGCTGCATTTTGATTGCCAACTCATGCGTGGTGGTGGCGTTCTTTTGGTCAGCCAAGGCACGCAGGTAGGCAAACCAAAAACGCATCAACTCACGCGCACCTTCGTGCATGGCGTCGGCGTATTCGATGTCAGCAAAGGCTTGGGTTTGCGCGGCCAAGTCGGCGTCGATGCCGCGCTTGCCCCAAAAGCGCACGGGTCGCTCAAGGGCGACCATCGACTCATGCATGCGTGTGCCCGCGACCACATCGCGTCGATGTTGCGAGGTGCTGCGCAAGGTGAATTCAGCGGCACCCGCATCGATGCCTTGGGCGCGGGCCGAGCCTGCGTCCTTTTTAGATCGCGCAGCTTGCATCAGCGGGCTGCTGAGCAAGGCCTCTTTCACAGCAGTTTCAGCGGGCAGATACGGCAGCAATGCCGTGTTGATCTCAGGCAGCAATGCCGTGTTGAGCTGAGGCAGCACTGCCGTGTCAGCAGAAGGCAGCAACGCCGTGTTGGTTTGCGCTTGCGCGGCCCCGAAGATCACCAGCGAGGCCCCAGCCAACACATAAGCGGCCAGAGAACGGTTCACAGAACGTGTCATGACTTTCTCCAAGGCAAGAAGCGCATCAAGGCATGCCACGGCATGCGCTCTAGCCCACCAAAACGTTCAAATAATTTGGGCAACAGCAACAAGGTCAACAAGGTGGAGCTGATCAAACCACCCGTCACCACGATGGCGAGTGGGCGCTGAATTTCAGAGCCAGGACCTGTGGCAAAGAGCAACGGAATCATGCCCAATGCGGTGATGACCGCGGTCATCAACACAGGACGCAAGCGTCGTTCAGTGCCCAAACGCACCACCTGCGCCATGTCCTCGCCACCGAGCAAGCGTTCATTGAAATGCGTGACCATGACCACGCCATTGAGCACCGCAATGCCCAGCAGCGCGATGAAACCCACCGATGCGGGTACCGACAAATATTCACCCGAGAGGCCCAAGGCGACCACTCCCCCCACCAAAGCAAAAGGGATGTTCAGAAAAATAATGCCCGCCTGAATGGCCGAGCCAAAGGTGAAGACCAAGATGGTGAAGATCAACACCATGGCCGCAGGAATGACCAGTCCCAAACGCGCAGCGGCACGTTGCTGGTTTTCAAACTGCCCGCCCCACACCACACGCACATCGTTGGGCAGCTTCAAAGCCGCCACCGCTTTTTGCGCATCGCCGACAAAGCCGGTCAGATCGCGGCCCGTCACCGAGACTTGAATGCTGGTGAAACGCATGCTCTGCTCATGGTCCACACGGATGGGGCCATCGACCAAGCGGATGTCGGCCAAGGCATTGGCGGCCCACACACGACCGTCCGGGGCGGCGAGTTGCAAGTTCTTGAAAGCTTCTGGACTGTGACGCGTGGCCTCGTTGCCGCGCAAGGTCAGCGGTGTGCGCATGCCGTTTTGCAGCACATAGCCCAGCGACTCGCCCTCGATTTGGTTTTTGAACGCTTGCTGCAAGGCCTCCACACTGAACCCAGCTTGGCCCACGGTGGTGCGGTTCAAGTTGACGGAAAGGTATTGCAGGCCTTCGGCCTTGGGTGCAATGACTTCGGCCGCGCCTGCGACGGTGCGCACGGCATCTGCAATTTGGTGCGCCGCATCGTTGATGTGTGCGAGGTCTGTGCCAAAGATTTTGATGGCCACATCGCCACGTGTCCCCGTGAGCATTTCGGAGACCCGCATTTCAATGGGCTGGGTGAAGCCGTAGACCAAACCGGGGAAGGTATCGAGCACGCCACGCAAGGCATCGACGATGTCTTCTTTGTTGCCTTGCCACTCGCTTTTGGGTTTGAGGACCAAGAAGGAGTCGGTCTCGTTCAAACCCATGGGGTCCAGTCCCAACTCGTCTGACCCCACCCGCGCGACGATGGCTTTGACCTCGGGCACGTTCGCCAAGATGGCTTGCTGCACGCGGGTGTCCATCTCTAAGGAAGCCTCGAGCGAAATCGATGGCAACTTTTGCAACTGCACCAAGATGTCGCCTTCATCCAAGGTCGGCATGAAGGTTTTACCGATGAAGCTGTAAAGCACAGCAGCCACCACCAAGGAGGCGACGGAGACGCCATACAGCCACTGCGGCTTGGCCCACACGCGTTCGCGCCAGCGCACATAGACCGCATGGATTTTTTGCATCACGACAGGTTCGTGCGCGCCTTGTTCTTTGAGCACCATCGACGCCAAGGCTGGAATCACGCTGAAGGCCAACAGCAACGATGACGCCAAGGCCATGATGATGGTCACCGCCACGGGCGCAAACAACTTGCCCTCTAAGCCTTCAAGACTGAGCAGCGGCAAAAACACCACGCAGATGATGAGCACGCCAGACGCCACAGGCTTGACCACCTGACGCACGGCGCTCAGCAAGATTTCAGTTTTCGACAAGCCATGACCTGCGGGGTGGGATGCAAACGCAGTTTCGATGTTTTCCACAACCACCACCGCGGCATCCACCAGCATGCCCAGCGCAATCGCCAAACCGCCCAAACTCATCAAGTTGGCCGTCAAACCAAATGCACGCATGAGCAGGAAGGTGCTCAGCAACGACAACGGCAAGGCCACGGCCACCACCACCGCTGCACGGATGCCACCTAAAAACACATACAGGGTGAGGCACACCAAGACAGCGGCTTCAATCAAGGCGTGGATCACGGTGTCTGCCGCACGCGTGACCAACTCACCTCGGTTGTAAAAGGTTTTCACGCTCAGTCCAGAGGGCAAACGCGGCGCCATGTCGCGCAACTTGGCATCCACCGCGTCCACCAACTGGCGCGCGTTCACGCCACGCATACCCAACACCAAGCCCTCCACGGCTTCGCCTTGGCCGTCGTGGGTGACTGCGCCATAGCGGGTGAGCGCGCCGTGCGTGACTGTGGCCACATCGTCCAGTTGCACATAGGTGTTGTGGCGGGTGCTCAAACGCACCAAGCGCAGGTCATCCAAGGTTTGGATGGCGCCTTCGACGCGCACCACCAAGGCTTCTTCACCCGCGCTCAAGCGGCCAGCGCCATCGTTGCTGTTGTTGGCGAGCAAGGCTTGTCTCAAGTCACCCATGCTCACGCCCATGGCGGCCATCTTGGCGGTGTTGGGGATGACCTCAAAGGTTTGCACGTCGCCCCCGAGTGAGTTCACCTCGGCCACCCCGGGAATGGTGCGCAGCTCTGGGCGAATCACCCAGTCGAGGACACGGCGTTTTTCAGCCAAGCTCACGCCCTCGCCTTCCAGCGTGAACATGTAGACCTCGCTCAAAGGTGTGGTGATGGGAGCCAAGCCACCGCTGACGCTGGCGGGCAGGTCGCGCATCACACTGCCCAAGCACTCGGACACTTGTTGACGTGCCCAGTACAGATCCACCCCCTCGTCAAAGTCGATGGTGATGTCGGCAATGCCGTACTTCGAGATCGAGCGCACGACGCGTTTGTTGGGAATGCTCAACAGCTCTTGCTCAATGGGTTTGACGACCCGTTGCTCAACCTCTTCAGGGGTCATACCGGGAATTTTGAGGATGACTTTGGCCTGTGTGGGCGAGATGTCGGGGAAGGCATCGATCGGTAAATTGAGCCATGCATGCATGCCCGCCACCCACAGCAGCACAGCACAGGTCAGCGCGAGGCTGCGAAACCGCAGACTCAGACGAATGAGAGGTTCAAACATCACTCGTCCTTTTGTAACAAGGCACGCAAGGATGCGATGCCTGTGATGGCCACTTTGCTGCCTACGGGCAAGGCCACCTCAATCAATGACACATCGTCGGAAGACGAAACAACACTCACCGCACGCGCTTCAAAACCTTGGTCATTCATCACAAATACCCAAGGTTTGCCGCGCCAGTGCGTCACGGCGCGGGCGGACACCCACCATTGGGTGTCGGGCTTGGTGGCATGGGCTGACGCTTTGGTCTGGACCGTGGCGGACACCAAGTCACCCACTTGCAAACTGCCACGCGTGGTGACGCTGGCTCGCGCACGCGCAGATTGACTGGCCTCGACCGCGCGGCTGACGCCCAAGATACGTGCTTTGGCTTGGCGCGAAGGAATGCTCACCTCGTCACCCACTTGTATCTGCGCGGCTTTGTCTGAGGAAAGTTGTAGGTCAAGTTGCAACTGGGCGGCGTCCGCCAACTTGAACAACAGCGCTCCGGCCTCGACACGTTGGCCCACCGCAGCAAAAACGTCCACCACCGCGCCAGACAAAGGCGCTTTGAGTGTGCCTGTGGCATAGCCATTGTTGGCATCAAAGCGCATGCCTGCGGCCAACAGCTCGGCTTCACGCGCTTGAAGCTGGGCGTGTGCGGCCTCTTGTTTGGATCGGCTCAACTGCAAACGCACGGCGGGGATGATGCCCTCGTCCAGCATGGCTTGATCGCGTTGGGCCGCAGCGCTGGCGTTTTTGTAATCCAGTGCGGCTTCATTGAGCATGCGTCGCGCATCGCCCAACATGGGGCTGGTGAACTGCGCCAAGGCGGCACCAGCTTTCACCGAATCGCCCACGCCGACCCACACGCGAGACACCTGCCCAGCATAGGGAGCGGACACGGTGAATGTCTTACCGGGCGGCGTGACCACCGTCGCACTGACCAGCAACGGCCCACCTGTCGCAGGCTGCGCAGTGCCCACTTGCACCCCGAGGCTGGCTTGCTGCTTGGCATTGAGAGGCAGCAACACAGGGGCCGCTACAGAGCTTGCACCCAACGGGTCTTGCGCCGCTGCACACACAGCGGCACTGAATAAGGTCCACACACATGCATGACGCACAACGAACATGAAACGATTGAACATCGCCGACTCCAACTATCGAACCACCGAAACCCAGTGCACATGCGTGCACATGGGGCTGTCGAAAATTAAATCGTCAAAGTGGGCGGCGCGTGTGCGGGCGGCGGAAAGCCCAAAGCGTAGGTGCTGGGCGCGTGCCATGCGCTGTTTTGGCCCATCCATGGAGAAACGATGGACTGCGAGACAAGCGCAAACACCTGCACCACGGTAGCCACCACATCAGCAGGCACCTCGTCTTCACTGCCCTGCAGAGATTGGCGCGCATGCGAGGTGGTGACCCCAACCGCCGCGGACTCTTCCTCGCTGTCTTGACTGAGACTGACGAGGTCAAAGCTGACGTGCTGCGCCTCATGCGCTTGCGCGATGCCGTCCACATGAAACCCCAGCAAGCGGGAGCTGCCGTAATGGGCGTGCAGAAACGGACCCAATGCCAGCAAGACCATGAGGATGGCCGTGATGGGTAGGCAGCGTCGTTGCATCAATTGGAACTGTGTAAGCACGGGCGCTATCTTAATCGTCATCGATGACAGCTTGAAGTAGCATGGTTGTTTATGAATCCCCGCATTTTTTCAATTCAAGCACTGCTCAATACGGTCAAGACGCGGCCTCGGCTGCTGACCAGCATCGTGGTGGGGGCCCTGAGTGCAGCGCTGATCCCGACGAACTGGCAATGGCCAACGGTCACGCAATGGACAGTGGGCTGGAACATCGGTGCGCTGCTTTATTTGGGGCTGGCGCTTCACATGATGTTTGGTAGCTCGCATGAGCGCATGCGCAAACGAGCCGTGCGCGAAGACGATGGGCGTTTGATGTTGTTGGCGATGGTGGTGATATCGGCCCTCACCTGCTTAGGGGCCATCGTGGCGGAGTTGGTCATCGCCAAAACCATGCACGGCAACGAACGTTATGGGCACATTGGCTTGGCGGCGCTGACGATTTTTTCGTCTTGGGTGTTCACGCAAATCATGTTTGCCTTGCACTATGCCCACGACTATTACTTGGCTGAGTCGATTCAGCAAACGGGTGGCTTGCAATTTCCGGGGGACCACGCCCCAGATTACGGCGACTTTTTATATGCCGCGTGTGTGATTGGCACGTCGGGTCAACCGGCAGATGTGAGCTTCACCAGCCGCACGCAGCGCCGCGTGGGCTTGCTGCACAGTGTGCTGTCGTTCTTCTTCAACACCGTGGTGGTGGCATTGACCATCAACATTGCCTCAGGGCTGTTTTAGAGACGCACAGAGCTCTGCATCAATCCGCGGTGAAGATGCCGCTGACGCTGTGCAATTGCTCCAGCGCCAAGCCGCAGCCCCTTGCCACACAGGTCAGCGGGTCTTCGGCAACCAACACGGGCAGGCCGGTTTCTTCCGAAATCAAACGGTCTAAGTCGCGCAGCAACGCGCCTCCGCCGGTCAACATGATGCCGCGCTCGGCAATGTCAGAACTCAACTCAGGTGGTGTGCGCTCTAGCGCAATCTTGACGGTGGAGACCAAGTTGTTCAGGGTGTCCGTCAAGGCTTCCAAAATTTCGGTCGAGCTGATGGTGAAACTTTGCGGAATGCCTTGGCTCAGGTTACGGCCTGTGATTTCCATCTCTTTTACCTCGCCATTGGGGAATGCCGTGGCGATTTGTTTTTTGATGCGCTCGGCAGTTTGTTCGCCAATCAACATGCCAAAGTTGCGGCGAATGTAGTTGACGATGGCCTCATCAAACTTGTCGCCACCAATGCGAGCGCTGTTTTTGTAGACCATGCCGCCCAAGGACACGATACCTACTTCGGTGGTGCCGCCACCAATGTCCACCACCATCGAGCCACAGGGCTCCGTGACAGGTAAGCCCGCACCGATGGCGGCAGCCATGGGCTCTTCGATCAAGTACACCTCAGAAGCGCCTGCGCCCAAGGCCGACTCGCGAATGGCACGACGCTCAACTTGGGTGGAGCCGCAAGGCACGCAAATCACAATGCGTGGGCTGGGCTTGAAAAACATCTGTGGATGCGCCAATTTGATGAAGTGCTTGAGCATCACCTCGGTCACGGTGAAGTCGGCAATCACGCCATCTTTCATCGGGCGAATGGCCTCGATGCCCGCAGGCACACGACCCAGCATGGCCTTGGCTTCATTGCCAACCGCCAAAACAGAGGTTTTGCCATGCAACTTGCTGTCTTTTTTGATGACGACCACCGAAGGTTCGTCGAGCACGATGCCGTGTTCCTTGGTGTAGATCAGCGTATTGGCTGTACCGAGATCAATCGCAATATCGGTGGAAAAAAACTTCGTCAATGTAGAAAACAAAATAACCTCGCATAGAGCAGTCGTCGCGCGAAATTATCGAGACCGCAGCCGGACGCGTCCATACGCTTGCAGGTGTATTAACCCTGTTATGCCAATCAAAATGAATACTTAGATACAAATAAAAAGGCGCCCTGTGGGCGCCTTTGAAAATATTTGTGACTCTTAAGCTTTGACAGCTCTGAAACCAGAATACATGCGGGAAGCGGGGCGGCTTCGTTGCTCAGCCTCTTGGGCGAGCTGGGCACGGATACGGTCAAAAGTGGCTTTGATGCCGGTCTTCTCTGACGACACGATTTTGAAACGACGCTCCACGGCCATGTCTGGCGATTCGATCTGAACAACTGACTTATCCAATTTAGGCTCCTGAGAACTTAGTCAGGAATCAACGCGACAGACTTGGGTTCGGTGGACACATTTTTAAAGAAATCGCGTATCAAAGTGAGATTCGAACAATAAGTTATTGATTTATATGGATTAATTATTTTAAAAAAATGTAAAAAAACCACCCGAAGGTGGTTTTGAGCAGGGGCAAAGGGCTTGATATTTATCGAACCACCGCGATTTGATCGCGCTTGCCGGCCTTGAAGGTGTAGATCGTCAAGGCGCCGTTTTTAATGTCGCCCTTGGCATCAAAGGAAATGACGCCCGTCACACCTTTGTAGCCCGTGGTTTTGGCCAACTCGGGCAAGTATTTGGCGGGATCGCTGGATTTGGCGCGCTGCATGGCATCGACCATGACAAAAACAGCATCGTAGACATAGGGCGAGTACAGCTTCACATCTTCATTGAAGCGTTTCTTGAATTTGACGCCAAAGTCATCCATGCCCTTTTTCAAAGCGCCATCCACGCCACCGGCTTCGGCACATACCACTTGGCCATCGGCCATGGCGTCACCCGCAAGCTTGATCATCTCGTTGGTGCAGATACCGTCGCCACCCATGAACTTGGCCTTGATGCCCAGTGACTTCATTTGCTTCATCATGGGGCCGCCCACGGCATCCATGCCACCAAAGAAGATGACGTCGGGCTTCTTGCCTTTGAGGGTGGTCAAGATGGGCATGAAATCCGTGGCTTTGTCGGTGGTGAATTCATGCGAGACCACATGACCGCCGGCAGCCTTGACGGCTTTTTCAAACTCTTCCGCGACGCCTTGGCCATAGGCGGTACGGTCATCAATCACGGCAATGGATTTACCTTTGAGTTCGTTCACCGCATAACGGCCCAAGGTTCCGCCCAAGTGCACATCGTCAGCGACCAAGCGAAACGCGGTCTTGAAGCCTTGGCGTGTGTACTTGGGGTTGGTCGAGGAAGGCGAGATTTGCGGAATACCAGCGTCGCTGTAAATTTTGGAAGCGGGTATCGTGGTGCCTGAGTTCAGATGACCCACCACACCACTGACTTTGGCATCCACCAGTTTTTGTGCGGCGGCGGTGCCTTGCTTGGGGTCTGCGGCATCGTCTTCTGCGACCAACTCAAACTTGACCTTCTGGCCGTTGATGCTCACGCCTTTGGCATTGAGTTCCTCGATGGCCAAACGCGCACCGTATTCGTTGTCTTTGCCCAAGTGGGCAATGGCGCCACTGACAGGGCCGACGTGCCCGATCTTGACGACTTGTTCTTGCGCGGCGGCCAAGTGAGAAAGGGCAGCCAACGTTGCGAAAGCAGTCAGTTTGAGAGCGAGGTGCATGCATGAACTCCTTAAAGTTGGAAAAACACAAGAAAAATCAGGCTGAAGTTTCCTTCAGTTTCAGATCGTGGCGAGTGATGGCATACCCTCGATCTGCGTAATGCTTCCAACGTTGACGCGCTTGCTGGCGGTCGTCCTCGTCGAGTGTGACCACTTCAATGGCACGTTCAAATCGCTCATAACCTGCAGCGACGTCGCGGCCTAGGTTGAGCAACACGTGGTGGTGCGGCAATTCCGGCCCACCTTCAATTTGTGCGGCCAAGACGACAGGTGAAGCCATCAATTGCTCAGCTGGGCTACCAGCGCGGCAATGCGCCACGAACTCTAGGGGCGAGAAAGTCCACAACAGGCTGTCCAGCGTTTGCAGCGAAGCGGGCTCACCCGTCACCACCACACGAGCACCACTGGCCACTGCCTTGCGCAACAAGCGACAGGCATAGGCCAGCTTGTCTGGCGCATTGAAGTGAAAAGCGATTTCGGTCATGCAGACGGGGTCAGGCCATTAAGCTTTGACAGTCGTTTTAGAACGTGCTTTGCTTTTTCCCGCTGCCGCTTGGGTCGTGCCTAGCAAATACTGCAGCAGCAAGCCGACAGGGCGACCTGTGGCGCCCTTGGCGGCGCCGCTCTTCCAAGCTGAACCTGCGATGTCCAAATGCGCCCAAGGGTAGTCTTTGGCAAAACGCTCTAAGAACTTGGCCGCCGTGATCGAACCACCTTCGCGACCGGCCACGTTGGCCACATCCGCAAAGTTGGACTTGAGGCCTTCGGCATACTCGTCGTCCAAAGGCAAGCGCCAGCAGGGGTCAAGGGCGGCTTCACCCGCTGCCAACAAGGCATTGGCCAAATCGTCGGAAGGCGAGAACAGACCGCTGCGTACATGACCCAGCGAAATCACGCAAGCACCAGTCAGCGTGGCAATGTCAATCACTGCGCGGGGTTTAAAGCGCGTGGCATACGTCAAGGCATCGCACAAAATCAAGCGGCCTTCGGCATCGGTGTTGAGCACCTCGATGGTTTGGCCGCTCATGCTGGTGATCACATCACCGGGTTTCAAGGCTGTGCCATCGGGCATGTTTTCGCAGGTGGGGATCAGGCCCACCACGTTGATCGCAGGCTTCAAGTGCGCCAGCGCTTCAAACGTGCCCAGCACGCTGGCGGCGCCGCACATGTCGAACTTCATCTCATCCATGCCGGGCCCTGGCTTGAGCGAGATGCCGCCCGTGTCAAAGGTGATGCCTTTGCCCACCAGCACCGTGGGAGCTTCCGACTTGGCTGCGCCTGTGTACTGCAACACGATGAAGCGCAAGGGCTCGACCGAGCCACGCGCGACCGCCGCGAAAGAACCCATGCCCAGCTTGTCAATCTCTTTGGGGCCCAACACTTGGCAATGGATGCCCGCCTTCTTGCCCAAGGCTTTGGCCACATCGGCCAGATGCGTGGGCGTGGCGTGATTGGCGGGGCGATTGCCCCACTCTTTGGCCAACGACACACCGGCGACTTGGGCGCAAGCCAAGTCAAAGGCGTGTTTGGCCGATTGTGTTTGCGCAGTTGTGGGCAAAGCCAACACCACGCGCTTGAGCACCGCAGCTTTGGCCGATGGCTTGGTGGCGGTGTAAACGTAGCTGGTGTCCGCCACTGCTTGTGCCGCCGCTTGCAAGCGGTGCTCACTGGCATCCGCCAAACACACGGTGATGTGCACAGGCTTGGCGGTCTTGAGTGCAGTCACCGCTGCCGTCACCGCTTGGCGCACAACACGAGCGCTGCCGTCACCGCTAGAGACCAACACCACACGCGCTGCGCTCACGCCCTGAGGACGCCACACGCTCAACAACTTGGCGGGTGACTCATCCAAATCACCGCTTTTGCGTGCCTCAGAAATAAGTTGCGACAACACACTTTTGGCGGGCTTGTCTTTGGCAGATACCAAGATAATCAATGCATCCGTTTTGTACGTGGCTGCTGCGTGTAAATCCAGGGTCTTGAGTTCGAAGTTCATAATTGCGGTTTTCCTCTGTCGCTGATGTTATTCCATTCCTCCATTCGCAAAGAGCTGGCCCGCAGTTTTGGTGCCACGCTGATCGTGTTGGTCACCATCGTGATGACCATGATGCTCATCCGCACGCTCGGCCAAGCCTCCAGCGGCAGCGTCAACCCCGCTGAAATCAGTTTGATCATGGGCTACACCATGCTGGGGCACTTGCCCACGGTGTTGACCATGAGTTTGTTCATTGCGGCTGTCGGCACCTTATCGCGCATGTACCTCGAAAGCGAAATGGTCATTTGGCTGGTCAGTGGTCGGGGTTTGCGCGCCCTCCTCACACCCATGATCCGTTTTGCTTGGCCGATGCTTTTGACGGTGGGCGTGTTGGTGCTGCTGGTATGGCCCTGGTCCAACCAGCAGATCACCGAATTGAAAGAACGATTCGAGCGCCGTGGCGACTTAGAGCGCGTGTCACCCGGGCAGTTTCAAGAATCTGCCAACGGCTTGCGCGTATTTTTCGTGGACAAAGAAAGCGTCGAGAACAAGCAAGGCAAAAACGTCTTCATCTCATCGAGTGAACACGGCAAACAAGCCATGACTTCCTCCAAAGAGGGGCATGTTGAGACCATCCATGACGAACGTTTCTTAGTTTTGGACATCGGCCAGCGCGTGGAGCAAACCCTTGGCGAGACAGAACTCAAGGTGAGTGAATTCAAGGTCTACGGCACCCGCATCAGTCAAGACGTGAAGGCCGCCGAACTCACGCCTCCCAAGGCCACCAACAGCTGGCGACTGTTTGAAAACCCAACGCCCAGCAACCTCGGCGAATTGGCTTGGCGCATCGGTCTAGCGATAGCGGCGTTCAACCTGCTGGTGATCGCCGTGGCCATCACCAGCGCCAACCACCGCGTCGGGCGAGGCGGCAACTTGGCTTTGGCCTTGTTCATCTTTGTGGTGTATTACAACTTCATCAACTTAGGCCAAAGTTGGATCAGTGGTGGCAAGGTGCAATTCGTCCCCTATTTGATCGCCTTGCACGGCGGGGTCTTCGCACTGGCGATGAGCTGGTTAGCCGCACGCCACAACAACTGGAGCTGGCGCCAGCTCTTGGTTACACGCAAGGACACCTCCACATGAAAACCTTGCGACGCTTGATCTATGGCGAAGTGCTGATTGCCGTGACGTTTGTCACGCTGAGTTTTTTGGCGCTGTTCTTTTTCTTCGACTTTGTGGATGAGCTGCAAAACGTCGGCCTGAACGGGGGCGCGTATCAAATCAGCCAAGCCTTTTCCTATGTTTTGCTGATGGTGCCCAGCCATTTGTATGAACTGCTGCCGATCTCGGTGTTGATCGGCACTATTTTTGTGATGGCGCGTTTGGCCCAAAGCTCCGAATTCACCATCCTGCGCACCAGCGGGCTGGGCCCGACCTTGGCTTTGCGCAATCTGATGGGCCTCGGCCTCGCATTTGTGCTGCTGACCTTTGCGGTGGGCGACTACCTATCCCCGTTTTGCGACCGTTACGCGCAGCTGCTGAAGTCGCGCTATTTGGGTCAAATCACCGTGGGTCAAACAGGCGCGTGGCTACGCGAACGCCAAGCGGATCGCAGCTACGCCGTCAACGTGGCCACCCTCACCCCTGAGGGCAACCCCAAAGTCATCCGTATTTTTGAGTTCAACAAAGACGGCAAATGGGTCGCGCTGATCAAGGCAGAAGTGGGCTTGCTGTCAGGAGATGAGGCATGGGATTTGCGCAATGTCGAGCGCAACGAAGTCGTTCAGCAGGGCAATGAATCCACGCTGGCGCGCAAGCACCTCGACACCGAACGCTGGGCCACGGGCATCACGACGGAGATGGTCTCCGTGGCTTTGCTCAAACCCGAGCGCATGGGCACGATTGACTTGTTTCAATACATCCGCCACCTCAGTGCCAACGGCCAAACCACGCAACGCTTTGAGATTGAGTTCTGGAAAAAAGTGTTTTATCCCCTCAGCTGTCTGGTGATGGTGGTGCTGGCCCTGCCCTTTGCCTACCTGCATTTCCGCAGCGGCAACATTGCCAGCCATGTGTTTGCAGGGGTGTTGGCCGGCATCAGTTTTTTCTTGCTCAACAACGTGTTCAGCTACATGGGCAACATCAACAGTTGGGCGCCGTGGTTTGCGGCCGCCGCACCTGGCTTGCTCTACACCCTCGCCTCACTGGCCGCTTTTGGCTGGCTGGTGGTGCGTCAATAAAGGCCTTCCATGCACGCCATCATTTTGTTTGCCCATGGCTCACGTGACCCCCTCTGGCACAAACCCATCCAAGCCGTGGCCGAGCGCATCACCCAACGCTCGCCCAGCACTGTGGTGCGTTGCGCTTATTTGGAGTTGACCGAACCGGACCTGCCCCATGTGGCCAACAGCTTGGTCGCCGAAGGCGCCACCAGCCTGTGTGTGGTCCCTATGTTCTTGGGCGTGGGGCGACATGCACGCGAAGACCTGCCCGCGTTGATCCACGCGCTCAAGGCCAGCCATCCCTCTGTAGAAATCACCTGTCAACCCGCCGTGGGCGAGCAAGACGCGCTGCTTGATTTGTTGGCTGAAATTGCTTTGGGCCACACCCACACTTCGCCAAGCTCGAAAGCATAAAGAAACGATTAATTAGATGCCCAAGGCATAATGGGTGGCAAATTAAACCGCCAAACCATGAATCTGCACCAGTTTCGCTTCGTCCAAGAAGCCGTTCGCCGCAACCTCAATCTGACCGAGGTGGCCAAATCCCTGCACACCTCCCAGCCCGGCGTCTCCAAAGCGATCATTGAGCTGGAAGAAGAGCTGGGCATTGAAATCTTTTCGCGCCACGGCAAACGCCTCAAGCGCGTGACGGAACCAGGCCAGCATGTGCTGCGCAGCATCGAGGTCATATTGCGTGAAGTCGGCAACTTGAAACGCATCGGCGAACAGTTCAGCGCCGAAGACAGTGGCACCTTGTCCATCGCCACCACCCACACCCAAGCCCGCTACGTCCTTCCCGTCCCCGTGGCGAAGTTGCGCGAGGCCTATCCCAATGTGAACATCAGCCTGCACCAAGGTGCACCCGCCCAAGTGGCCCAAATGGTGATGGACGAGGTGGCAGAGATTGGCATTGCCACCGAATCGCTGGCCGACTACCCCGACCTCGTGACCCTGCCGTGCTACGAATGGGAACACATGCTGGTCATCCCCAAAACGCACCCACTGGCCGCCAAAGTGCGCATCACGCTGGAAGACTTGGCCGCTGAACCCATCATCACTTACCACCCCTCGTTCACGGGCCGCACCCGCATCGACAAAGCGTTTGCAGCGAAAAACCTCGCACCGCGCATCGCCCTTGAAGCGATCGACTCAGACGTCATCAAGACCTATGTGCGTTTGGGTCTAGGCGTGGGCATCGTGGCGGAGATGGCCGTGAAAGACGGCTTGGACGACGACCTCGTGGCACGGCCCGCCTCCCAACTGTTTGGCAAGAACGTGGCGCGCATTGCCTTCAAACGCAGCGCCTACATCCGCCACTTTGTGTATGACTTCGCCGCGCTGTTGAGCGATCGTCTCGACCGCAACCTCATCATGAAGGCCCTCGACGGCCACCCCACTGACTTCAACATGTGAGCCACGCAACATGACCGCACCGCACCTCGACACCAAGTTCCCAAAAATTGGCACCACCATCTTCACCGTCATGTCGGCTTTGGCCACGGAAATGAACGCCGTCAACCTTGGCCAAGGCTTCCCCGACTTTGACTGCGACCCCCAACTCGTGACCTGCGTGAACGACGCCATGACGCATGGCCTCAATCAATACCCACCCATGACCGGTGTGCCTGCCCTGCGCGAAGCCGTGGCCGACAAGATTGAGTCGCTTTACCAACACCGCTACGACCCCACCAGCGAGATCACCATCACCGCGGGCGCGACCCAAGCCATCCTCAGCATCATCTTGGCGGTGGTGCGATCGGGCGATGAGGTGATCGTCTTAGAGCCTTGCTACGACAGCTACATCCCCAACATCTACATGGCGGGTGGCGTGGCTGTGCGCGTGCCACTCACCCCCGGCACCTTCCGCCCTGACTTCGACAAAATCGCCGCAGCCATCACGCCCAAGACGCGCGCCATCATCGTCAACAGCCCGCACAACCCCAGCGCCACCGTGTGGACGCGCGAGGAAATGCTCAAACTTCAAGAGCTGCTCGCGCCCACGAACATCGTGCTCATCAGCGACGAGGTGTACGAGCACATGGTCTACGCCCCGTTGCAACACCTCAGCGCATCCAGCTTCCCCGGTTTGGTCGAGCGTGCGTTCATCGTGTCGAGCTTTGGCAAAACCTTCCACGTCACCGGCTGGAAAATTGGCTACGTGGCTGCACCTGCGGCCTACAGCGCGGAGTTCCGCAAAGTGCACCAGTTCAACGTGTTCACCGTCAACACACCCGTGCAACATGGTTTGGCGGCATTCCTCCAAAATCCACAGCCCTACTTGCAACTGCCTGCCTTCTACGCTGCCAAACGCGACTTGTTTCGCCAAGGCTTGGCGCAAACCAAGTTTGAACTTCTGCCCTCGGAAGGCAGCTACTTTCAGTGCGTGCGCATCGACAAGCTGGGTGTGCCAGAAAAGAACTTGAGCGAGGCCGACTTTTGCAAATGGTTGACGTCCGAGATTGGTGTCGCTGCCATCCCACTCTCCGCGTTTTACGCTGAAGCTTTTGACCAACGCTTGGTGCGCTTTTGCTATGCCAAGAAAGACGAAACCTTGAAGCTCGCCCTCGGCCGCTTGGCGCGTTTGTAAACCGCCCATGCAAGCCCTGCTCGATGCCATCGCCACGATGGCACTTTCGACCGATGCGCAGCGCATCTTTCATGGCCGAGGCGGTTTGTACCCCGGTTGCGAACACTGGGTGCTTGACGCGTTCCCGCCTGTCTTCGTGCTCACCAGCTTCAAGCCCACCACCGATGACGAACTGGCCACGGTCCAAGCGGCCCTGCACACACGCTGGCAACAACTCGCGCCAGAACAAACTCTCAACTGGGTGTTTCAGTGCCGTCACGACAGCCAAACCGAAACACGGCTGATGAGCGGTGCCGTGCCCGACCCCCATGTGGTGATCGAGCAAGGCGCGCGCTTTCGCGTTCATGTGCTCAAAGGTCAAAACCACGGCTTGTTTCTTGACATGGCTGAAGGTCGCCGCTGGGTGCGCCAGCATGTGGCCGAGCGGCCCAAGATCAAAGTCCTCAACCTGTTTGCCTACACCTGCGCCTTCTCGGTCGTGGCGCAGCAAGCCGGTGCCAAACATGTGGTGAATGTGGACATGAGCCACGGCGCCATGGCCACGGGCCAACACAACCACCAGCTCAACGGCCTGCACGCAGGGGCCAGTTTTTTGGCGCATGACATTTTCAAAACTTGGGGCAAGATCAGCCGCAGTGGCCCTTACGGGCTCGTCATCGTCGACCCACCCAGTTACCAAAAAGGCAGCTTCATTGCCACCAAAGACTACGCCCGTCTCATGCGCCGCTTGCCTGAGTTGCTGGCACCGGGTGGACACGCCCTGCTGTGCCTCAACGCCCCTGAGCTTGGCCTCGCCTTTTTGCAAGATCAGATGCAAGAACTCGCGCCTGAGCTGACGTTTGCGCAACGCGTAGCCAACCCTCCTGTGTTTGCCGATGTATCGCCCGAGCGATCCCTCAAAGTACTGGTTTACAAGGCCCCCGATCTATGAGGTCGCCCATCTCGGTCGTCGATGTCGACCGCCCCGACACTTGGACGCGCTATCGCAACGGCCTGTGCGACACCTGCGCCGCCAACTGCTGCACCATGCCTGTCGAAGTCAAACTGCCAGACTTGGTGCGCTTAGGGTTGGTAGACCCCTTCGAAGCCGAACACGAAGAACCCAAACAAATCGCCAAACGCTTGAGCAAAGCCGGGTTGATTGACCACTTCAACTTCAAACACAGCATCTTCACCCTCGCCCGCCGCGCCAGTGGCGACTGCCAGTTTTTGGATGCCCAGACCCGCCGCTGCACCGTGTACGAGCAACGCCCCAACACGTGTCGCCTGCACCCGCAAGTAGGGCCACGGCCGAATCATTGTCCGTTTGGGGCGGTGAAAAAAACGCGCTAAGAATGCAGTCACCACGCCAATGACAGCGCTGGCGGTATTGCACGTCATCTACTTCAAGCTTGACTCAGAAATGGCGCTCTAAAGCCCCTTTCTCATGGCACCCCGCCCAATAGAATGCAAACCTATGTTTGAACAAACCTTTAAAAATATCGATGACATCCTGCACAAAGACGCGGGCTGCACCAGCGAGCTGGACTACACCGAGCAATCCTCTTGGCTGCTGTTTTTAAAGTACCTCGACGCCCTCGAAGCCGACAAAGCCACCGAAGCGGTGCTGGAAGGCCGTGACTACCAATTCATCATGAGCGAGCCCTATCGTTGGTCAGCCTGGGCTGCACCCAAAGGCGCAGACGGCAAGATCGACCACAACGCTGCGCTCACGGGCGACGACCTCAAGTCCTTTGTCAACGCCAAGTTGTTTCCGTACCTCGCGGGCTTCAAGCAACGCGCCAGCGGGCCGCAGACCATCGAATACAAAATCGGTGAAGTCTTCAGCGAAATCACGAACAAAATCCAAAGCGGCTACAACCTGCGCGACGTGATCGATCGCATCGACGAACTGCGCTTTGGCAGCCAAGCCCAAAAGCACGAGCTATCGCACCTGTACGAAGCCAAGATCAAAAACATGGGCAATGCCGGGCGCAACGGCGGCGAATACTACACACCGCGCCCACTCATCCGCGCCATGATCGAGGTGGTGCAACCGCGCATTGGCGAACGGATCTACGACGCGGCCTGCGGATCGGCTGGCTTCTTGTGCGAAGCCTTTGCCTACCTCAGCCCCCAAGCCACCAAGGCCGACGACTTGGACACACTGCAAAAACGCACCTTCTACGGCAAAGAGAAAAAGAGCCTCGCCTACGTGATTGGCATCATGAACATGATCCTGCACGGCATCGAGGCGCCCAACATCGTGCACACCAACACGCTGGGCGAAAACATCAACGACATTCAAGAGCGCGACCGCTTTGACGTCATCTTGGCTAACCCACCCTTTGGCGGCAAAGAGCGCAAAGAGGTGCAGCAAAACTTCCCCATCAAAACTGGGGAGACTGCCTTTCTGTTCATGCAGCACTTCATCAAGAGCCTGCGTGCCGGGGGCCGTGCGGCGGTGGTCATCAAGAATACATTCCTCAGCAACACCGACAACGCCAGCGTGGCCCTGCGCAAACAGCTGTTGACCGACTGCAATCTGCACACCGTGCTGGACTGCCCCGGCGGCACCTTTCAGGGCGCGGGCGTGAAGACCGTGGTGCTGTTCTTCACCAAAGGTGAGCCCACCCGCCAGACTTGGTTTTACCAACTCGACCCGGGCCGCAACATGGGCAAAACCAACCCGCTCAACGACGCGGATTTGGTGGAGTTTGTGCAACTGCAAAAGACGTGGGCCGACTCGCCCAAAAGCTGGCGCGTGCCCGCCACCAGCGTGAATCTGGACACCTTTGATTTGTCGGTGAAAAACCCGAACGGCGGCGAAGCATTGGTACACCGCAGCCCGGCGGACATCCTCGACGAGATTGCCGCGCTGGATGCTGAGGCGGCTGAGGTGCTCACAAGTATTCGTGAGCTTTTGGTATGAGCAAGTGGGTAACGACAACGCTTGGCGAAAGCTGTCACATCTATCAGCCGAAAACAATCTCCACCAAAGAAATGGTTGAGAACGGCCCTTGGCTTTTCAACATCCCGAGTCTGTAGAGGAACAACACCGCATCGTCACGCCCAAGCGCACGCTCAACGCCGACACCTAGACGAACTAGACACCGACAAACTCACCCCACTGCTCAAGCTGCGCTACAACAACGCGCTGAATGACGCAATGGCGGATTTGGGGGATGCGGTGCAGGTGAGGAAGGCGTTTGTGGGGTTTCAGCGGTATTTGTATGAGGGAGCCAGTAAAAATGTCCGATGAAAACAAAATTCGTGATGTAGTGGATGCTGTAACGGGTGTTGCTAAAGCTATTCCTGTTTACCAAGATGTTGTGCAACCAGCCGCTCAAGAAGTTGGAAAGGCTCTACAAACGGTTGCGAAAACTGTTCACGTTGCTCTAGCACCTGTCAGCGCATTGGTTTGGGGATATGACCAGATTAGGAACTTTGTATCAACGAAGGTTGCTGAACGGCTGAGAGATATTCCTGCGGAAAACATTACAACGCCAAAACCTAACGTAGCAGGACCAGCTCTAGAGTCCCTTCGCTACACAGGTCACGAATCTGCACTCAGCGACATGTACGCAAATTTGCTTGCATCAGCTATGAATAAAGAAACCGCAAATGGTGCCCACCCAGCTTTCGTAGAAATTATTAAGCAACTCACTCCTGATGAAGCCAAACTCGTTAGCTTATTTTCATATCCAAGAGCACTCCCACTACTTAGTGTGAGATGGGAATATCGCGAGCCTCAAGACGGAAAATCTGGCGGCAATGAGATTTTGGTTAATTACTCACACCTAGGTAGGGTTGTTGGATGTGAGTTTCCGGAAATGACACCGACATACATTGACAATCTCTGCCGACTTGGGTTGACCGAGGTTCCAACATTTATGGAGTACACAGGGTTGGGAGTCTACGGTCCCCTGGAAGAAGATGATGAAATAAAAGCACTGCAAGTTCAATACGAAAAAGATCCAGATCGAAAGATAGTCCTAGATCGAAAAGCATTAAGGGTCACGGAACTTGGAAAACAATTTGCAAAAAATTTGCGTGGTTTAAAAAACAATTTTTCTACATACTGCTGGTCAAGTAACGTTTTGAAGTTACGTCTTAGCTTCGCTCGGTTAATAACTCAACTGCCCCCAAGCCTTCTCCAACCGCTTCACACTCACGGGCTGGGGCGTGCGCAGCTCTTGCGCGAAGAAGCTCACGCGCAGTTCTTCCAGTAGCCATCTAAACTCTTGCATGCGTGCATCAGTCACGCCTTTGCGTTCGGCCACGAGGCGCCAATATTTTTGCTCCAGTGGTTTGAGTTCGGCCAGCTTTGTTGCGTCACGTGCGGGGTCGGCACGCAGTTTGTCGAGGCGCAGCACCACAGCTTTGAGGTAGCGCGCAAAGTGCTGCAGCTGTGTGTAGGGCGTGTCGGCAATGAAGCGTTTGCCCACCAAGCGTTGCAGTTGCTGCGCGGCGTCGGCCACACTGTCGGGGCTGGTTTTGGTGTCTTTCACTTTGCGGCTGGCGGCGGCAAACTCGGTCAACACCGTGCCCGCCAAACGGGCAATTTCATTGGCAATCAGCGTCAGTCGGCCACGGCCTTCTTCGAGGCGGCGTTTGAAATCGGCCTCGCTGGTGGGCAGTGGGTCAAGCAAGAAAGCGCGGTCGAGGGCGACGTCCAAAATTTGTTGTTTGAGTTCGTCACCCGTTCCCAAGCTCATGTACGCGACCGACATTTTTTGCAAGTCAGGCAAGTTCTTCTCAAGGTACTTGAGAGCGTCTTTGATTTGCAAACCAAACAAGCGGCGCAAACCTGCGCGGTGTTTGGTGGCCGCCACCTCGGGCTCGTCAAATACCTCGATGCACACCGCGTCGCCCACATCCACCAACGCCGGAAAACCAATGAGGGTTTGTTTGCCTTTGGTGATTTCCATCAGCTCGGGCAGTTCGCCAAAGGTCCAACTGGTGTAGCGCTGGTCCGCAGGCGAAGAAGCAGCCGCCACCCCACCCGAAGGCGTTGAGCGATGAGGGGCAGCGGGTGACGATTTCTGATAAGCATGAGGAGCCCGCTGCTCCTCGTGGCTCAATGCCGCAGCATCGCCAACGCCCACCCCAGTGCCAGCACTCAGAGTCCCTACACCTTTCAAAGCCGCCAAGGCCTGAAACGCCCCCCGCGCCTGACTGCCCAGCTCCGCTTTCAAAGCACCCAAGTTACGCCCGTGGCCCATCTGTCTGCCGTGCTCGTCCACCACCCGAAAGTTCATGAACAGGTGCGGCGGCAGCATGTCGAGCTTGAAGTCAGCGCGCTTCACATCCACCTGCGTTTCAGCCCGCACCAGCTTGAGCAACGCATCCATCAACGCGCCTGCGCCAAACACATCGTCTTCACACAAAGCCGCCGTCAAACGTGCCGCACTGTCAGGCAGCGGCACGAGGCGCGAACGAGGCCGCTGGTGCAGTGTTTTCAGCAAGGCATGCACCTTCTGGTTCAACATGCCCGGTACCAACCACTCGGTGCGTTCTTCGTTGACTTGGTTCAGCACAAACAAGGGCACGGTCACGGTCAATCCGTCTTTGGGGTCGCCCGGTTCGTGCAGGTAGTCGGCCGTGCAGTCCACGCCGCCCATGCGCAGTGTTTTAGGAAACGCTTGCGTGGTGATGCCTGCAGCTTGGTGGCGCATCAGCTCTTCGCGGCTCAAGCACAAGAGCTTCGGACTACGCTTCACTTCCTCGCGGTACCAATGCTCCAGCGTGACCAAGCTGCACACATCGGCGGGCAGTTGCTGGTCGTAAAACGCGTAGATGAGCGCATCGTCCACCAGCACGTCTTGACGGCGCGATTTGTGTTCTAGCTCTTCCACTTGCGCAATGAGTTTTTGGTTGGCCGCGAGGAACGGCAGCTTGGTGTCAAGCTCGCCAGCCACCAAGCCTTCGCGAATGAAGATTTCACGCGCACCCACCATGTCTACTTTGCTGTAGCTGACACGTCGGCCGTTGTAGACCACCAAGCCATAGAGCGTGGCGCGCTCTAGCGCTTTGACCTCGCCCGCTTTCTTTTCCCAATGCGGATCAAGCAATTGTTTTTTCAGCAAATGGCCGCCCACCTGCTCTAGCCACTGCGGCTCCATCGCGGCAATGCCACGGCCAAAGAGGCGCGTGGTTTCCACCAACTCGGCCACCACAATCCAGCGGCCCGACTTCTTGCGCAAGTGCGCTCCGGGGTGACGGTAAAACTTGATGCCACGGGCGCCCAAATACGCCTCGTCGTCTTCGAGCTTGCAACCCACGTTGCCCAGCAAACCCGCCAACATCGACAGGTGCAGTTGCTCATAGCTGGCAGGCAAGGTGTTGATGCGCCATTTGTGCTCGGTCACCACCGTCAACAACTGCGTGTGGGTGTCGCGCCATTCGCGCACACGGCGCACGTTGATGAAGTTTTGGCGCAGCAGCGCTTCGTATTGGCGGTT
The DNA here is from genome assembly GCA_903886485.1 of uncultured Burkholderiales bacterium. Lineage (GTDB taxonomy): Bacteria > Pseudomonadota > Gammaproteobacteria > Burkholderiales > Burkholderiaceae_C > Limnohabitans. The sequence continues at coordinate 57,403 of CAISMH010000014.1, read as the reverse complement.
GCTGAGTTTGTGCTCGGTGGGCACACCGGTTGCGCCGACTTTCAATTGGGTTCTGACCCCAATTAACTTGCTTTGCTGCTTCATGCTGGCTGGCACATGCGGTTTGCCACCGCGCGAGTTTTCTAGCCATTTCCAGAGGTTGAGGTAGCCGCTGAACTCGCTTCGGTCGTCGTCAAACTTGGCGTGCGCTTGGTCAGCCGCGGCTTGTGCTTCCATCGGGCGGTCACGCACATCTTGCACGCTCAGAGCCGAGGCAATGATGAGCACTTCGTCTAGGGCGTTGCGGTCACGCGCTTCCAAAATCATGCGGCCCACGCGGGGGTCGAGGGGCAGCTTGGCGAGTTCACGGCCCATGGGCGTGAGTTCGTTGTCGTCGTCTACCGCGCCGAGTTCGCTCAGCAGTTGGTAGCCATCGGCAATGGCTTTGGGGCGCGGTGCTTCGAGGAACGGAAACTGCTCCACGTTGCCGAGGTGCAGCGACTTCATGCGCAAAATCACACCGGCGAGTGAGCTTCGCAAAATTTCGGGGTCGGTGAATTTGGTTCGGCCGTTGAAATCCACCTCGTCATACAAGCGAATGCAAATGCCGTTGGCCACGCGGCCGCATCGACCTGCGCGTTGGTTGGCTGCGGCTTGGCTGATGGGTTCGACCATGAGCTGCTCCACCTTGCTGCGCCAGCTGTAGCGCTTGACGCGTGCCGTGCCTGCATCAATCACATAGCGGATGCCGGGCACGGTGAGTGAGGTTTCGGCCACGTTGGTGGCCAGCACGATGCGACGGCCGCCACGCGTGTCAAACACGCGGTCTTGCTCGGCGCTCGACAGTCGTGCAAACAAGGGCAGCACCTCGGCATTGCGCATGACTGGGCTGTGGCTCAGATGCGCACGCAAGTGGTCGGCCGCTTCGCGAATCTCGCGCTCGCCCGGCAAAAACACCAAGATGTCGCCCTGCTGGGACGGATTCCCCCACAGCTCATCCACGCCGTCGGCGATGGCGTTATTCAGGTCGTAGTCGCGCTTTTCTTCAAACGGGCGATAGCGCATCTCCACGGGGAAGGTGCGGCCCGACACCATCAACACAGGCGCTGGCCCTTTGGCGGAGGCAAAGTGCTGCGCAAAGCGGTCGGCATCAATCGTGGCCGAGGTGACGATGATTTTGAGGTCGGGCCTGCGCGGCAAGATCTCGCGCAAATAGCCCAGCAAAAAGTCGATGTTGAGGCTGCGCTCGTGGGCTTCGTCAATGATGAGGGTGTCGTAGGCTTTGAGCAGCGGGTCGTTTTGTGTCTCGGCCAACAAAATGCCATCGGTCATCAGCTTGACCGAGGCGTCCTTGCTCAAGCGGTCTTGGAAACGCACCTTGAAGCCCACCACATCCCCCAAGGGCGTTTTCAACTCCTCGGCAATGCGCTTGGCCACAGAACTCGCAGCAATGCGGCGTGGCTGGGTGTGACCGATGATCTGCTTACGCTGACCCGGCTTGGCGTTTGCAGCCAGCTCACGCCCTTGACCCCGTCCCAAGGCCAACGCCATTTTGGGCAACTGCGTGGTTTTACCCGAGCCCGTTTCACCACACACGATGATGACTTGATGCGCCTGCATCGCCGCCATGATTTCCTCGCGTCTGGCCGAGACGGGCAAAGACTCAGGAAACTCGATCATCAGAGGAGAAGCGTTGGGCACAGGAACAGACAAAATGAATAATGCAAACCGTAAAAGCTGAATTATCCCAGCTCCCAAAAGTTTAACGAATCGCGTTAAACTTGATGCATGATTCAATCGTTCAAATGCGCGGACACGCAAGCCTTGTACGAGACCGGCAAATCTAAACGATTTGCCACGATCAAAAGGGTTGCTGAACGTAAATTGCAAATGCTCGATGCAGCTGTTACTTTGGACTTTTTGAAATCACCGCCGGGTAACCATTTAGAAGCCCTCATCGGCAATTTGGCAGGTTTACATAGCATTCGCATCAACAAACAGTGGCGCATTTGCTTTGTCTGGACCACACGTGGCCCCTGCGACGTTGAAATTGTGGATTACCACTGAAAGGATAAAACCATGATTAAGAACGGCATGCGCCCGATTCACCCTGGTGAAATCTTGAAAGAAGAATATTTAGAGCCCTTAGGCTTGAGCGGCAATGCGTTATCCAAGGCACTGCATGTGCCCGCGACTCGCATCAATGACATCTTGCTTGAACGTCGAGGTGTGACACCAGACACCGCCCTGCGCTTGGCGCGCTTTTTTGGGGGTGACGCCGAATCATGGCTCAATTTGCAACAAGCTTATGACCTGAAAATGGCCCAAAAGGCGCTGACCAAGTCCATCACCAAAGACATCATTCCTTTCAAGCAATCGCGCGCTAACCCCATGCAGGCGGCCTAAGCGTTTGGTGCACCAGACTTAGTCCACAATCTTTAATCCACAGCTGCCGAATTACATACATACATGTCCGCCGTTTTTGACTTCACCTTTGTGCCTTGGTTCCGCTCGGTTGCCCCCTACATCCACATGCATCGCGGCAAGACCTTTGTGGTCGGCATTGCGGGCGAGGCCATTGCCGCTGGCAAATTGCCTAACTTGGCGCAAGACTTGGCGCTCATCCAAAGCATGGGCGTGCGCATTGTGTTGGTCCACGGTTTTCGCCCTCAGGTGAATGAGCAGCTCGCAGCCAAAGGCCATGTACCTCAGTACTCGCACGGCATGCGCATCACCGACAGCGTGTCGCTCGACTGTGCGCAAGAAGCCGCAGGTCAATTGCGCTTTGAGATTGAAGCCGCCTTCAGCCAAGCCCTGCCCAACACGCCGATGGCGGGTGCGACGGTGCGTGTGATTTCTGGCAACTTCATCACCGCTCGCCCTGTGGGCATCTTGGATGGTGTGGACTTCCAACACTCAGGCCTTGTGCGCAAGGTGGACGTGGCGGGCATCACCCAAACCTTGGCCGCTGGATCGATGGTGCTGATCTCGCCCTTTGGCTTCTCGCCAACCGGCGAAGCCTTCAACTTGACGATGGAAGAAGTGGCCACCTCGGTCGCCACGGCACTACAAGCCGACAAGTTGTTGTTTGTCACGGAAACGCCTGGCATTCGCATCCGCCCTTCAGAGCCTGCGAGCGAAGACAACCCCATCGACACCGAATTACCTTTGGATGCAGCCAAGCAACTGTTGGCCACCCTGCCCCACACCACCAACCCCTCCGACATTGCCTTTTACTTACAACACTGTGTGAAGGCTTGCGAGACGGGTGTCGAGCGCAGCCACATCTTGCCGTTTGCGGTGGATGGCTCGCTGCTGCTGGAGGTCTACATGCACGATGGCATTGGCACCATGGTGGTGGACGAAAAACTCGAAGAGCTGCGTGAAGCCACGCACGAAGACGTGGGTGGCATCTTGCAACTCATCGAGCCGTTTGAGAACGATGGCACCTTGGTCAAGCGTGACCGCAACGAGATTGAACGCGATGTGGGTCAATACACGGTGATTGAGCATGATGGCGTGATCTTCGCGTGCGCAGCCCTCTACCCCTACCCCGAAGCCAAAACCGCAGAGATGGCAGCACTCACGGTATCGCCTCAATCACAAGGCCAAGGTGACGGCGAGAAGGTGCTCAAGCGCATCGAACAACGCGCCCGCAACAAAGGCCTCAAGAGTATTTTTGTGCTCACCACGCGGACCAAGCATTGGTTCTTGAAGCGTGGCTTCATTCAGGTCGACCCCGACTGGTTGCCCGAGGCCCGCAAGCGCAAATACAACTGGGACCGCAAGAGCTTGGTATTGGTGAAGAACTTATAAGCTGTCGCTGCGCTCTGGGGCGGTTCGCAAGATGCGCACCGTGGTCGCCAAGGCCAGCAAACCCAAACCGACAAACGCCACGAAAGACCAGTTGGCAATCGAGCCGCCCCAAAAAGTCCAATCGACCTTGCTGCAGTCACCACCGCCTTTGAAGATCATTGGAATGGCGCGTTGCAAGGGGAAGGTTTCGATCATCCCGTAGAAGTCTCGCCCACAAGACACCACCTCAGGCGGATACCACTGCAGCCAGGTTTGGCGTGCGGCCACATACGCCCCACTGCCAGCCAACACCACCAGCACACTGCCCACCGTCCACGATGTGTTGCGGCCCGACAAGGCCGCGCCCAGCAAGGCGATCAAGCCCATCAACACCATCACATAACGCTGCACGATGCACATCGGGCAAGGCTCCAAGCCCACCACATGCTGCAAATACATGCCAAACGACAACAAGCCAGCACACGCCAATGCAATGAACAACCAAACGCGGCGTGGACTATCCAAAAGTTTTAAATACACACGGGACTCCTGAAGGCAAAAACCAATTGTCGCTGTGAAACAATCTGCCCACGCGCGAACAGCGCACACCACACAAAACAAAGCATGACTTTACGCACCCCACACCTCGCTGAGACGCCCCGTTTACAAAAGTTCGTGAACCGCATGAGCGAACTGCTCAACAGCAGCACGGACGAAGCGGCGATCTTCAAGCGTGGCAAAACCATGCTGGCCGAGCTGGTGGGCCAAGACGATTGGCTGCCCGAAGAATTCGCCCAAGCCAAGCCCGAGCGTTACCAACAATACCTGCTGTACGCCGATCCCGAGGACCGTTTCTCTGTCGTGAGTTTCGTGTGGGGACCGGGCCAAGCCACACCGATTCACGACCACACGGTGTGGGGCTTGATCGGCGTGTTACGCGGGGCCGAGTTGTGCCAGCCCTTTGCCCAAAACGCGCAGGGACGCTGGCTGCGCAGTGCCGAGCAAACCCGACTAGAGGCGGGTGCTGTCGAAGCCGTGTCGCCCACCGTGGGCGATGTCCACCGCGTGTGGAACGCTTTGGCCGACAGCCCCTCTATCAGCATCCATGTCTACGGCGCCAACATTGGCAAGGTGCGCCGTCACGTTTTTGAAGAAGACGGCACGGTGAAAGAGTTTGTCTCGGGGTACAGCAACGCCGAAGTACCGCTTGAATTCCCGTCATCCAGCTACGCCCAAGTGCGAGAAACTCTGCTGCAACGCCAAGAAATTGCCATCCTCGACGTGCGCGAGGAAGACCCCTTTGCCCAGTGTCACCCCCTGTTCGCGGCCAACTTGCCACTGGGCCGCATTGAAGCGGATGCGTGGACGCGCATCCCTCGCTTGGACACCTTCATCGTGGTCTACGGCACGGCGTTCAACGGCGACGACCTCGCCCTGCCTGCCGCCCGTACCCTCAAGCGCATGGGCTACACCCACGTTCACCTGCTCGCCGGTGGCTTGCAAGGCTGGCAAGACGCAGGTGGCGAGGTGTTTCGCGACGTCAACGTGCCCTGCAAGTCATTTGGCGAATTGGTCGAGTCCAAACGCCACACGCCTTCGCTCTCGGCACAAGAAGTCAAAGCCCTGATTGATTCAAAGGCCGATGTGGTGGTGATGGACGCGCGTCGGTTTGACGAATACCAAACCATGAGCATTCCCAGCGGCATCAGCGTCCCCGGCGCCGAGCTGGTGTTGCGCGCACGTGCGCTGGCGCCCAATGCCACGACGCGCATCATCGTGAACTGCGCGGGCCGCACACGCAGCATCATTGGCACACAGTCACTCATCAATTCAGGCATTCCTAACCCCGTGAGCGCTTTGCGCAACGGCACGATTGGCTGGACCTTGGCGGGCCAAGAGTTGGTCAAAGGCGCCAGTGATCATTTCCCAGAAGTGGATGACGCCACCCGCGCCAAAGCCGCTGCCAGCGCTTTTGCCGTGGCCATGCGTGCGGGCGTGAAGCGCCTGCGCTTGGACGAGCTGCACGCCCTGCAAGCCGATGTCACACGCACCACCTATTTCTTCGATGTGCGCACGCCTGAAGAATATGCAGCGGGTTATGTGGCTGGCGCACGCAGCGCACCCGGTGGTCAACTGGTGCAAGAAACCGACCACCAAGCCCCCGTGCGTGGCGCACGCATCGTGTTGTGTGACAACGACGGCACGCGCGCCCACATGAGCGCTTCTTGGCTGGCCCAAATGGGATGGGAAGTCTATGTGTTGCACGGCTTGACCGCTGATCACTTCAACAGCACCGACACAGCGCCATTGCCCATCCCTGCTCCGCCAGACAAAGTGACGGCGGTGAATGTGGCCCAAGTCAAAGCTTGGTTGGCCGACCGCAACAGCCACACCGTGGTGCTGGACTTCAGTACCAGCGCGCAATTCATCCAAGGTCACATCCACAGCGCTTGGTGGGTGCTGCGCACACAACTCAAAGACTCGCTCACCGCAGCCCACAAAGGCTACCGGTATGTGCTGACCTGCAACAACGGCAACGTGTCACGCTTCGCTGTGGCCGAGGTACAAGCCTTGGTCAAAGCTGGCGTGGAGGTGGTATGGCTCGAAGGTGGCAACGCTGCTTGGGTGGCCGCAGGCGGCAAGCTGCAAACGGGCGAGCACCAATTAGCCGTGGCGCGTGTGGACCGTTACCGCCGTCCCTACGAGGGCACAAACAACCCTGTGCAAGCCATGCAGGGCTACCTGGATTGGGAGTTCGGCTTGGTCGCACAACTGGATCGCGATGGGACACACCACTTCCGGGTCATCTAAGCCCTCATTCGGCAAAGCCTTCGCAAACATTGCTACAGTCTTGCCCTAGTTTCAACCCTCATCACAGAGAAGCACATCACCATGTCACGCACCGTTCAATGCATCAAACTCGGCTCGCAAGCAGAGGGCCTCGATTTGCCGCCCTACCCAGGCGAGTTGGGCAAACGCATTTATGAGAGCGTCAGCAAACAGGCTTGGGCCGAATGGATCAAACAACAAACCATGTTGGTCAATGAAAACCGTTTGAACTTGGCCGACCAACGCGCCCGTGAGTACCTCAAGCGCCAAATGGAGAAACATTTCTTTGGCGACGGCGCGGATGCTGTGCAAGGCTACGTGCCCCCTAGCGCCTAAATCTGCGTGGCGCAGACGCACGACGCGCAAGTCACGCCAAAGTCGGGACAAACGCCTGTGTGGCACGGCCATCGCAGCTGGTGTCACACCCAAGCCAACTTTGACGAGTTGGCTTTTCTACGTCTGTGGTCCGACTGGGCAGCCGATGAGCATCGCCCGACCCTCTTGCACGTGGTTGCACACACAGCGGCGCCCTTACAAGCGGATGCGCTGCTGCGAACTGCCGCAGCAGACCCAGAGCTCTTGTCCTTCGCGCAACAACTGGCGGAGCAATGCTGGGGCTTGTTGCCCGGCATACACCGCTTGCGGTTTGCGGTGAACACCCGCGCAAAGTCCCACGGCCCACACGACTGCGATGCGCGCTTGGTCCTCACGCTGTGTGTCGGCGCACATGACGCTTGGCCCGAATTTGCCGACGTGTTGCGGGCACACCCCACGGGTCCCTGCCCAACCCCCAACGACACGGCTGCACTGAGCGCGCGCACCGTCACCGTCATTGGTGCGGGCATTGCGGGGGCAGGAACTGCACGCGCCTTGGCAGAACGCGGCTGGAGAGTGACTGTGCTGGACGCCGGTGCGGCGCCCGCTGCCGGTGCATCAGGCCTGCCCGTGGGCGTGGTGGCTCCCCACACCTCACACGACGACAGCGGCGTGTCGCGCCTCTCGCGTGCGGGCTTGCGACTGATGGTGCAAACCATGCGCACCCTACTGACGGAGGGTGTGGACTGGGGCTGCACAGGCGTGCGCGAACGCCGCTTGCCCGGCAAAACACGGCGTGGCGGCGTGCCCATCAGCTGGCTGCACGAACACGCCCTGACCGCACATGACTGGACGCACAAAGCACCACCGCCCGCGCCAGAGGATGCGTATTGGCATCCACGCGGCGCGTGGCTGCGCCCTGCGCAATTGGTGCGTGCCTTGCTTGACCACCCCCACATCCATTGGCAAGGCCATGCCTTGGTGGATGCCTTGCATTGTGTCGATTCAACGTGGCAAGCGCGGCAAGGCAACAAGGTCCTCGCCGAATCCGCCCGCGTGGTGCTGGCTGCAGGCCCCGGTTCGGCGGCACTCATCGCCACCGCCACCCAAGACGGCAGCGCACCACGCATCAACCCGCTGCGCGGTCAGGTGTCTTGGGGTTGGATGTCCGATGTGCCTGCCAAAGCACACATGCCCGCCACACCCGTCAACGGCCATGGCAGCTTGGTACACAACATCCCCTCACCCAATGGCAATGGACTCGCGTGGTACACGGGCGCCACCTATGACCGCATGCACAGCGATGCGCGCTTGCGCGATGCAGACCACGCTGAAAACTTAGAACGCTTGAAAGCGTTGGAGCCTGAAACTGCTGCCGTACTGGCGCCACTCTTTGCCACCGTCGGGTCCGCGGCGCCAAGCGTGCATGGCTGGGCCGGTGTGCGCTGCGGCGTACACGACCGCTTGCCCATGACGGGCCGCGTGGGGAACACGCCCGAGGGCTTGTACATGAACACGGCCATGGGCTCGCGAGGCTTGACGCTGGGCCTGCTGTGCGGTGAATTGCTGGCTGCACAATGGCACGGCGAGCCGCTCCCCATAGAAACTCGGTTGGCGAAATTTTTAGATGCCACACGGTTCAAACCCCAAGCCTAAACATCTCAAGCGCACCCCTCAAAACCTCCACACCGCCATGACCCACGCCTCGCAAGACGCCCCCACAAACCCAGTCGATCCCACGCACACGCAAGCACCTGCGGCAGTTAGCTTCGCCCAAGCCTTTTGGTTTTGGCTCAAGCTCGGCTTCATCAGCTTTGGTGGGCCCGCAGGACAAATTGCCATCCTGCACCAAGAGCTGGTGGAGCGACGCCGATGGTTGTCTGAACGACGCTTTTTGCATGCACTCAACTACTGCATGGTGTTGCCGGGGCCTGAGGCGCAACAGTTGGTGACCTACATCGGTTGGTTGCTGCACAAACGTTGGGGCGGCGTGGTGGCGGGCGCTTTGTTTGTGCTGCCGTCCCTGCTCATCCTGATCGTGCTGTCGTGGATGTCGATTGCGTTTGGCGATGTGCCTTGGGTGGCCGCGCTGTTTTTTGGCATCAAGCCTGCCGTCACCGCCATCGTGATGCAAGCGACGCATCGCATTGGCTCACGTGCGTTGAAGAATCGGGTGTTGTGGGCGATTGCCGCCGCCTCGTTCGTCGCCATCTTTGCACTTGACGTGCCCTTCCCACTCATCGTTGGGTTCGCCGCTGCCGTGGGTTATGTGGGCGGACGCATGTCGCCGAGCACTTTTGAAACTGGCGGCGGGCATGGCGCATCGCACGCATCGCATGGCCCTGCCTTGATTGACGACCACACACCGACACCCGCCCATGCGCATTTCAGCCTCGCAGGATTAGCCCAAGTGCTGGTTGCAGGCGCCGTGTTGTGGGCCGTGCCCATGGGTGTGCTGTGCGCGGTGTTTGGCTGGGCGCATGACTTCACGCAAATGGCTTGGTTCTTCACCAAAGCAGCGTTGCTGACTTTTGGTGGCGCCTATGCCGTGTTGCCGTATGTGTACCAAGGTGCGGTGAGCCAGTTTGCTTGGGTCACGCCCACACAAATGATGGATGGTTTGGCTTTGGGCGAAACCACGCCCGGCCCGCTCATCATGGTGGTGGCGTTTGTGGCTTTCATAGGCGGCTATGTGAAAGCGCTGCTGGGCCCTGAAAACCTGTTTGCAGCCGGTGCGTTGGCCGCGTGTTTGGTCACGTGGTTCACCTTTTTGCCGTCGTTCATTTTCATTTTGGCCGGTGGCCCTTTGGTTGAGAGCACGCACCGCAACCTCAAATTCACGGCACCACTCACCGCCATCACCGCCGCCGTGGTGGGTGTGGTGCTCAACCTCGCGTTGTTCTTTGGCTACCACCTGTTGTGGCCCGAAGGTTTTACGGGTGCGTTCGATGTGCGTTCGGCACTCATTGCGATGGCCGCGGCTGTGGCACTTTTCAAATACAAGCGCGGCGTGATGGAAGTGATCTTTCTTTGCGCCTTGGTGGGTTTGGCGTTGAGGCTTGAGACTTGGGGCATGAGTTGACACATCCTGTGACACACAGCTTGGCGCAACTGCGCGCAGGCGAACTCGCAGGTGTTCGACGGTTGCAACTGCGTGAAGGCCTGAGCGAATTTCCACATGAGATTTTTAAGCTGGCCGACTCGCTAGAAATTTTGGATTTGTCGGGCAACCAACTCCATGCGCTGCCCGACGACTTGCCACGCTTGCACAAGCTGCGCGTGATTTTTTGTTCGGACAATGCCTTCACCGAGTTACCCGAAGTGCTGGGCCAATGCCAACAACTCAGCATGGTGGGATTCAAGGCCAATCGCATCGCCCGTGTGTCACCGCACAGTTTGCCCGCGCAGCTGCGTTGGCTGATCTTGACGGACAACGCGCTCACCTCGTTGCCTGCTGAAATTGGCACATGCACACAGATGCAAAAACTTGCGCTGGCTGGCAATCGCTTAGGCAGTTTGCCGCCCGAACTGGCGAATTGCACACGCTTGGAACTCCTGCGAATCTCGGCCAACCAATTGGGCCAGTTTCCCGAATGGTTGCTCCACATGCCGCGCCTCACATGGTTGGCTTTCGCAGGCAACCCCTTCTGTGAACAGCTGGAATCCACCGCCATGGCCCATGCACCCATGGATCAATTTGCATGGTCAGCGCTGCAACTGCAACACCAGCTGGGCGAAGGTGCTTCCGGTGTGATCCACAAAGCCGTGCTGCACACCCCGCATGGCGAAGTCGCTGTGGCGGTGAAGTTGTTCAAGGGCGCGGTCACCAGTGACGGCTTGCCCGACTGCGAGATGGCGGCCTGCATGCACGCCGGTGCGCATCCCCACTTGGTGTCCGCCATTGGCCAAGTCACGCAACACCCGCAACACACACAAGCTTTGGTGATGCCGTTGATTGCGCCCGAGTTTGGTAACTTGGCGAGTCCACCCAGCCTCGACAGCTGCACGCGAGATGTCTATCCCACCGACACACACATCGACTGGCGCGCTGCGCTGCGGATGGCGCAAGGCATTGCCTCCGCCGTGCTGCACTTGCACAGACGTGGCATCGTGCATGGCGACTTGTACGCGCACAACATCTTGCACACCGCTGAAGGCCATGCCTTGCTCAGCGACTTTGGCGCCGCCGCATTTTTTGATGTGACAGACACACGACGCGCGCAGGGCTTAGAAAAACTCGAAGTGCGTGCCTTGGGCTGCTTGCTGGAGGAATTGACTTGGCATTGCAAGGCGCAAGCGGCTCACACCACGCACCACCAAGCCTTGGTGCAACTGGCACAACAGTGCTTGCGCGAGGTACCCGCTGAACGCCCCAGCCTGACGCAGGTAGGCGCCATGCTTGAAGCGTTAGACGCCTAGACCATCAAGCGCCCACCATGCCCCCATCACGACGCGAGATCGCGATGATGGACGAGCGCGGCACAGCATCACCGCCTTGCGGAAAGTGCGATGGCGCTAACTTTTCGCCCGGATGCTGAATGCCCACAAACATGGTTTTTTGGTCTGGTGTGAAGGCCATACCCGTGATCTCGCAGGCCACGGGTCCAACCAAGAAACGCTTGATTTCACCGGTCACAGGGTTGGCACACAGCATTTGGTTGTTACCCATGCCAGCAAACTCTTTCGCATTGCTGTAGTCGCCATCGGTTTGAATCCACAAGCGGCCATCACGGTCAAAGGTCAGTCCATCTGGACTGTTGAACATGTTGTCCGGTGTGATGTTGGCTGAACCTGCATAAGCGTCTTTGTGCAACACAGGATTGCCAGCCAATGCAAAGATGTCCCATGTGAAGGAAGTGGATGTGTGGTCGTTGCCTTGCGGTGTCCAACGCACGATTTGGCCATAGATGTTTTTAGCGCGTGGGTTGGGGCCGTTCAAGGCTTGCTGCGGTTTGACGCCACGGTCGCTGTTGTTCGTGAGGGTCACATACACCTGCGCTTGGGTGGGATGGGCCGCAATCCACTCGGGGCGATCCATGGTGGTCGCGCCCACCACGGTAGCGGCCAATCGGGTGTGCACCAGCACTTCGGCTTGGTCTTTGAAGCCAGCCTCTGCGGTCAAACCATTTTTGCCATGGGTCAACTCCAACCATTCGCCCGCACCGTGCGGCTGGCCTTCGAGCGTGGAGAAACGAGCCACATACAAAGTACCTTCATCCAGCAAATGGCGGTTGGCTTGGGGATTTTTGGCATCGAACTTGTGGGCAGAGACAAATTTATAAATGTGCTCCCCTTTTTCATCATCGCCCATGTAGACCACCACATGGCCATCGGCATTGACCACCACTTCGGCGTTCTCATGTTTGATGCGACCCAAGGCAGTGCGCTTGATCGGGGTGCTGGTGGGGTCCATCGGATCGATCTCGACCACCCAGCCAAAGCGATGAGGCTCGTTGGGGTTTTTGGCCAAATCAAAACGTCCATCAAAGGGATGCCAATTGATGCCCGCATCTTTTGCCCCGATGCCGTAGCGTTTGTAGGCGGCGTTCTCAGGCAGGCTTTGTGCGCTGCCAAAAAAACCATTGAAGTTTTCTTCGCACGTCAAATAGGTACCCCATGGTGTTCGGCCATTGGCGCAGTTGTTGAACGTCCCCAAAGCCACGGTCCCTGTTGGATCAGCCATGGTTTTGAGCAAAGCACTGCCCGCGGCAGGCCCACTCAAACGCATTTCGGTATTGGCAGTGATGCGGCGGTTCAAACGCGCTTCGTGCTGCAACTTCCACACACCGGAGATGCGGCGAACCTCAAACACACTCACGCCATGGGCGGCTTGGGCTTTGCGCGTGTCCTCAATGCTGCTGCAGCGACCATGCGCGAACAGGTATTCATAGTTGGCATATTCGTTGTTCACGGCGATCACGCCGTGGTCAGCGCCCAAGCTGAAGAAGCTCATGCCATCGTTGTTGTCGCCGATGGACAAACTTTGACTGGTGGCCGTCCCACGGGTGACGGGATCAAACGCTGTGCCGCCCGGCAAAATCACGTCCCCCCAAGACGCCAACACGCGCCATTGGTAACCCGCTGGCACAGTCACGGTATCCAAGGTATTGGCTGCGATGGGTGAGAACCCCATGCGTGGGCCCGCCTGACTGGGGCTACGGGTGGTCGCAGCTTGCACCACACGCTGACCGCCCAAGAACAGGCCCATGCCCACCCCTGTCACGCCCAACCATTGACGTCGACTCAAGAGGGTGTTGGCCATCTGCGTGAACTCGCTGTCATCTGCACGGGGATGGTTGCGTTGGTCATTTTCGTCAAAGGAATTCATAGGAGCCTCAGTCAAAGAAGTGATGAGAACTCTAAGCCTCGTTCGTGACAAAGCGATGACATATTTCTGTCACGAATAAACGATAATATTGTTTTTATGAAACACGGTACTCTCCTCGCAGCCATTGACTTGGGCTCCAACAGCTTTCGGCTTGAAATTGGTCGCTATGACCACGGGCACATGCAGCGTGTGGATTACCTCAAAGAAACAGTCCGCCAAGGCAGCGGCTTGGACGCTGACCGCAACCTCACCCCAGAAGCCATGCAACGCGGGTGGGACTGCTTGGCGCGATTTGCCGAGCGATTGGCGGGATTCAAAAAAACACAGGTGCGTGCTGTGGCGACGCAAACACTGCGAGAAGCCAAAAATCGCGAAGTTTTCCTCAAACGCGGTTGCGAGATTTTGGGCTTTCCCATTGAGGTCATCGCAGGCACAGAAGAAGCGCGTTTGATTTATCAAGGCGTGGCGCACATGCTGCCCAACAACGACGAGCCGCGTTTGGTGATCGACATTGGCGGGCGTTCAACAGAATTGGTGCTAGGTCACGGACTAGAAGCCACGCAAACTGCTTCGTTTCGTGTCGGCAGCGTCGCTTGGTCGATGACGTATTTCCCCACCGGTGAATTCACGGAGCAAGCGTTTTACCGTGCGGAAATCGCCGCACAAGCGGTACTCGAAGAAGCCCTCTCAACCTACCCTCGCCACGAATGGCGCAAAGCCTATGGCGCGTCGGGCACCGTGGGTGCCGTGGCCGATATCTTGGCTTTGTCTGGGTTTCCTGTCGGTGAGATCAGCCTAGAAGGCTTGAATTGGCTCGTGAAGTGCTTGGTGCGTGCGGGGCTGGCCAGCAAGATTCAACTCGAAGGCTTGAAAGACGATCGACGTGCCGTGATTGGGGGCGGCGTGAGTGTGCTGCGTGCCCTGATGACCTTATTGGAAGTCAACACCTTGCATGTGGCACAAGGTGCTTTGCGCCACGGCGTGTTGTTCGAAATGGTGGAGCGTGAAGACCACGACACCGACACACGTGACTTGTCCATCCAACGCTTGGCCGTGAAATTCTCCATCGACACCCCCCAAGGTCAACGCGTCGGTCGTGTGGCCGTGCATTTGTTGCGGCAGATGCACCACAAAGCAAGCGGCGATCAATCTGCACAAATTGAGCGCCGTTGCCGCGAGTTGAGTTGGGCAGCTCAGCTGCACGAAGTCGGCGTGGCTATTTCACACAGTGACTATCACAAGCACGGCGCTTATATTTTGGACAACGCTGACTTGGTGGGATTTAGCATGCCAGAGCTGCATCGCCTGAGCTTGCTAGTGCTCGGCCAGCGCGGCAAACTCAAAAAGCTCGAAGCTGAGTTGCAAGAAAACGAATTCGCCAAGATGTTGATGGCTCTTCGAGTGAGTCTGATTCTGTGCCATGCCCGCAAAGACCCAGCCTATCAAAACTTGAACTTCAGTTGCGACGAACAAAAGCAACGCGTCACGCTGACGGCATCAGAGGGATGGGCCCAAGAATTTCCGCAATCAGCGCATTTACTCAAGCAAGAGAGTCTCTCTTGGTCAAAGGTAAGTTGGTCATTTGAATTTGTGACGAAACCATGACAAATATGACACTAGGCGTTTTAAATTAAACAATATAAACTGTTTATTCTTTTAAATTTTTCAGGAATCAACAGTGAGCACTACTGCACAAAAAACCATCGTTCAAACCGCTGTCAAAGCACAAACAGTCAAAGCACCAGCAACTAAAAAACCTGCGGCTAAAAAACCGATTGTCAAAAAGCCCGTGGTGAAAAAAGCGGCAGTCAAAAAAGCGCCTCTTAAAAAAGCTGCGGCCAAACCAGCCACACCTGTCAAAGCAGTGAAACCCGCCAAAGTCAAAAAACCAAAGTTGGTGCGCGACAGTTTCACCATTCCCAAAGATGAATATGTGGTCATCGATGGCTTGAAGTTACGTGCCGGTAAGCTCGGTCAGTCCGTCAAGAAAAGCGAATTGCTGCGCGCAGGCGTCAAGGCCCTCGCCGCCATGAGCGATATTCAGTTCAAAGCTGCCTTAAGCAACGTGCCGACCATCAAGACCGGTCGTCCCAAGAACTCGAAATAAGCTCTGGACACGCGACGGTCAGCAGCACAGTTTGAAGCTGCCCGTCGCGCACGCGGGTCCGCAACCACCACACCGCGCCTTTGCGAACGGCGCAGACTTGTTCGTCCATTCCCAACAAGTGGGTGACCAATTGCCCCAAATAGGGCTGATGACCTACCAGCAGCACACATCCCTTGAGTTGCGGGCCAGTTTCTGGATTCCACTTCAGCAGAGTGAGCACATCCTCCATCGAGGTCTCGGGCACGAGCTCGTCGCGCAGCTTGAATTTGCGCCCCAAAGGTGCCACCGTCTGCTGCGTGCGTCGCGAAGGACTCACCAACACCCGTGTGCCTTCTGGTAAGTGGCGGTCCAACCACGACGCCATGCGCATGGCTTGGCGCTCCCCTTTTTTCGTCAGCGATCTCGATAAGTCGTCGCCCCCCTCGGGCGCATTTTCGGCTTCGGCATGTCGCCACAAAATCAAATCCATGGTTCGCCTCTCATTTCAAGATCACAGCTTTGCGGCGTACAAGGCCATCAAAGCAGCTTGCGCGCCGTGACGTTCAACCGGGGGTGTCACAGCCGAGGTTTTTCCTGATGCCCTTCTCGGTTTGCTGGCGGGAACGCGTGCGTACTGCCCATCGGCATTCAAGTTCCAAGCATCCACGTTGTCATGCAAGTAAGCCACCAAACACTCGTCAATCACGCGTTGACGAAGCGCGGCGTCTTCCACAGGCCAAGCCAATTCGACACGGCGCAACATATTGCGGTTCATCCAATCAGCACTCGACAAATACAAGGACTCGTCATTGCCAATGCGGAAATAAAACACACGCGAGTGTTCTAAGAAACGTCCAATGATGGAGCGCACACGGATGTTGTCGGTCACGCCCGGCCGAAGTGCGGGCAACATGCAAGCACCACGCACAATCAAATCAATCTGAACACCTGCTTGCCCTGCACGCACCAAAGCCTCCATGAGCTTTTCGTCGGTCAAGGTGTTCATTTTTAAGATGATGCGACTGGACACACCGCGTGCAGCGGCGGCAGCGGTCTTGTCCACCTTGTCGATCAAGCTGCGCTGCAACTGAAATGGCGCAATCATGAGCTTGTTCAAACGTGGAATCTTGCTTTGGTTGGCCAACAAATTGAAAACGCTTTCCACATCTTGTGTGAGTTTGGGGTCACAGGTGATGTGGCTCAAGTCGGTGTAGAGCTTGGCAGTGCGTGGGTTGTAATTGCCTGTCGACAAATGTGCATAGCGGCGAATGCTGCGCCCTTCACGGCGTGACACCAGCAGCATCTTGGCGTGGGTCTTGAGCCCCACCACACCGTAGACCACTTGTGCGCCGATGTATTCGAGCTTTTCGGCCCAGTTGATATTGGCCTCTTCATCAAAGCGGGCCTTGAGTTCAACCACCACCGTCACCTCTTTGCCGCGTTGCACAGCTTCGCGCAGCAACTCCATCAACACCGAGTCCGCACCCGTGCGATAAATGGTTTGTTTGATCGCCAACACATCGGGATCGCGCACAGCTTCACGCAAGAATGCCAAAACGCCATCAAAGCTTTCATACGGCTGGTGAATCATCACATCACCCGCTTGCAAACACTCAAAAATCGACCCATTGGTCACCATCTGTTGGGGATAGCTGGCGGTGTAGCGTGGGAACAGCCATTTGGGGTTGTCCACCAAATCAATCAACTGGTTCAAACGCACCAAATTGACAGGGCCGTGGACACGGTACAACGCCGAGTGTGGCAATTCAAATTGCTGGAGCAAAAAGTCAGACAAGTACTCCGAGCAGCCCGAAGAAACTTCCAGTCGAGAAGCTTGTCCATAGTTGCGATGCACCAACCCTTTCCGCAAGGCGGTGCGAAGGTTCTTCACATCTTCTTCATCGACCGCCAAATCTGAATGTCGCGTCACGCGAAATTGCGAGAACTGCCCCACCTCGCGACCTGGAAACAAGTCTTTCAAATGCGCACGAATCACGCTAGAGATAGAAACAAACAGTTGACGCTTGCCCGAGAGTTTCTCAGGCAGCGGTATCAAACGCGGCAAACTGCGCGGCACCTTGACGATGGCGATTTCGTTGTCACGGCCAAACGCGTCTTTGCCAGACAAGCGCACAATGAAATTGAGCGACTTGTTGGCCACTTGCGGAAACGGGTGTGCTGGGTCCAAGCCCACAGGTAGCAGCAAGGGACGCACTTCACGTTCAAAGAATAACTTGACCCATTGGTGCTGGGCCAAAGTACGTTCCCCGTGAGACATGATGCGCACGCCTTCCTTGGCAAAGGCAGGCATGAGGACATCGTTGTAAAGCGCGTATTGCTCTTCCACCAAGGCATGCGCGACTTTGCTCAGCGAGTGTTGCGCGTGCGTGCCAGCAGCGTCCAGAGGTGCTTTGGGATGCGCAAGGCTGTTGTGCAAGGCAGCGCGGACTTCAAAGAACTCATCCAAATTGGACGACACAATGCACAAGTAGCGCAGACGCTCCAACAGGGGGACATCAGAACGTTTGGCCCAATCCAGCACACGTGCATTGAAAGCCAACAGGCTCAAGTCGCGGTCTAGCCATTCAACTTTGGAGTTTTTGTGTGTGTATGTCTCTTTGGTGAGGGGGACAGTCGTCATTTTTTACCAGCCTATCTACTTTCTGAGTTTGGCGCGCTCATATGACAAACGCATGACATTCATGACAATCCTGACAGCCGCGCAAAACAAGAATCTGTGAGCTGAGAGTATGCATGGGAATGAATCCTCTTTTAGCCAGTTCACTCGCTGCTTTGGAGCGTAGCGTAAATTTTATTGGCTCCCATCGTCTGCATGTTTCTCCTTGATCGATAACAAGGCCTCGCCCATACGAATTTTTTTGCCGGACTCAATCCCCTGGACCAGCTCAAACCCTGGGGGCACGAAAATCAAAATCGTGGAGCCATGCTCAAACCACCCCATCTCCTGACCTTTGGCGTACATGGCATCGCAAGGAATCTCATTGGGGCCTTGGTAGCGAAGATTCAAAAGTACATCGACCGCATGAAATCGCATGCTAGCCACCAACACCGCGGCAACAGGAACCATCAAGAACGGCGTGCCATCTGGCATCTTCATTTGCAAAATGGCACGTTCGTTTTTACAAAACAATGCTTGCACTCGGGTCAAGGCGATTGGATTCACATTCCACGTGTCCCCTGAAACATAAGTCACATGGTTCAGGTGAGCATCACAGGGTGCATGAAAACGGTGGTACATGCTGCTTGTCAGCCGCATGGTGATGAACGTTCCCCCCTCAAGCAGCGCTGGCCAATGCTGCATCAACTCAGGGGCGTTGAGCAGACTTTCCAAACTATAAGAAAACCCTTTGGCTTGAAAGACGGTGCCATCACGGATCTCACCACAAGCGCCAATGATGGCGTCGCACGGTGAGCTCAGCACGCGCGGATTGACATCTATCGGCCGCACACCTGCGCGCAACTCACGCGTGAAGCATTCATGCAAAGTCAAAAATTTCTGTTGCTTGGATTCGCTCAAATCTAAATCTGTGAACCAACGCCACACAGCGATCGATCCTCGCACGATCCACGGATGACGCAACTGGCTCCACCATCCCATGAATCGCGTCAGCGTGATACGCGGGATACGGTTCGTTAACAAAAAATTGAGATCTTCTTGCAGAAGCAAACTTTGAAATTTATTTCGAATCTTCATCGTCTTGTCACTTAAATTGAATAAAAAGATCCATCTCTTACACAAGGAAATCAACTGTGAACACCACATGGATCAGCTTGGCCGCATTCACAACATTGACGCCGTCTCTTTATCGACGACTACAACTGTCTCGTGCCAAACACCCTTCTTTGGCTGGACACTCGCGCATGGCCAAACGTTTGGCGCGCTTGCTGCCCGGCTACCATTTTGACGAGCAAGTATTCTTTAAATGTGACAACGCGCCATTTGAGATTCAAAATCTTCGCCGACAAGCATTTTTTAAAATCGCAGAGGTACTCAAAGCACGTCACCCCTTGAGCATTCAAGCCACGGCCGCTGCACGCGACAACATCTCAGACATGCAGTTCATCTCGGCCTATCGCGTGCCCTTTCAATTCAGTCCTTTGGTTCAAGAGCATTTGAAAGTTGGCTCATTTCTGCAATCTGCCAGCGGCGTTTTCGTGACGGACTTGGATGGTCAATCGTTTTATGACCTGACCGGCTCTTATGGCGTCAATGTCTTTGGCGCTGATTTTTATAAAAAGACCATGGCCGAGGGCATGGCGAAGACGCAAGCCTTGGGGCCTATTCTTGGGGCCTACCATCCTTGTGTTGCCAGCAATGCGGAGAGACTCAAAAAAATCTCCGGCATGGACGAAGTCTCATTTCATATGTCGGGCACCGAAGCCATCATGCAAGCGGTGCGTTTGGCTCGCTACCATACCAAGCGTAAAAATATTGTTCGCTTCTGTGGCGCCTATCACGGCTGGTGGGAGGATGTGCAACCCGGCCCCGGCAACCCCATGCCACCGCGTGAAACCTACACCCTGAGCGACATGAGCGAACGTAGCTTGGAGGTCTTGCGCACGCGCAAAGACATTGCCTGCGTGCTTGTCAATCCACTGCAAGCCCTGCACCCCAACGTCAACGCCCCCGGCGATTCCACCTTGGTCGACAGCAGCCGTCGCGCTGCCTATGACCGTCAGGCCTACACAGCATGGCTGCACAAGCTACGTCAGGTTTGTTCAGAACGCGGCATTGTGCTGATCTTCGATGAAGTCTTTCTAGGCTTTCGACTGGCTCCAGGCGGAGCACAGGCGTATTTCGGCGTTCAAGCAGACATGGTCACCTATGGAAAAACATTAGGAGGCGGATTCCCCGTGGGTGTCGTGTGTGGCAAAAAACAATGGATGCATCGTTTCCACGCCGATCGTCCTGCCGACATTTGCTTTGCTCGCGGCACGTTCAAAGAGCACCCTGCTGTGATGGGGGCCATGTCTGCGTTTTTAGATCAACTCGAAACACCTGAAATTCAGGCCATGTATGACGGTCTGGATGCGCGTTGGAATGCACGCGCTCAGTACTTCAATGGGGCGATGCAAGCCAACAACATCCCTTTACAAGCAGCCAACATGTCCAGCGTGTGGACGCTGTTTTACACACAACCGAGCCGCTACAACTGGATGCTGCAGTACTACCTGAGAATCCATGGCTTGGCCCTGAGCTGGGTTGGTACTGGGCGTCTGATATTCAGCCTCAACTACAGCGATGCAGATTTTGAAGCTGTCGTCCAACGCTTTGTGTTGGCTGCCACACAAATGAAAAGTGATGGGTGGTGGTGGCACACACCTGAATTGACCAACAAACGAATTCGTCGCGATATTTTGAAAGAAACCTTGTTTCGCTAACGCAAAGGGCGTTCAGGCTCAAGGCCTGAACGCCCCGTGTCGCAGACTCAGCAATCAGTGACTGGCGTTTAAAAAATTGGCGTCAAATCGCTGACCACGCAGCAGCTGCAACGGCGCTTTGTGATAAAGATAAACGTCATGAAATGGGTCAGTCAAAATTTTCGTCATCCAAACCAAACCCGTTTGAATGTTCTTGATGAAGCAAAGATGAATGGTCCTGAACAGCAAACCGCCCACACCCAAAAGCAACCATGCATCGCCGACCGCGTGTAAAAACTCGACTAAGTTGTCATGGGTTGGAACCACATCAAATTTCCCTGGGAAGTAGTAAATCACCAAAGGCAGCAAGACCCAAATACTGAGCAAGATCACTTTACGGCGCAGGTTGTAACCCACCTTGATTTCCTCTTTGTAGTCATTGCTGGCTTGGTTCACGTGGTCATAGCCCAAGGGTTCAAAAAAGAAATGCCCAGACTGACGCGCTGTCATGGAGACCATCCAAGCCAGTAAAGCGGCCCAAGCAGGATCAATGAACAACAAAACATACGAAATCAAAAAGCATATGGCACTGAGCAAGTGCAACGATTGATTGATGCGGCAGTGGTGGTAGTAACGATGGTCATCCCAGCGTTGAATTCGCAAGTCTTCAAAAAAGTTTTTCACAGCCATAGTTCCTCATGTGTTTTAAAACCAGCCAATCATGAGCCTGACATGTGAAAAATCGATGACAAACACAATCGATATCGACATGAAATAAAAACATCAAATATCTGTCATGTCATCAAGCTGTTAAATTCCCACACCAACATAAGGGCATGGAACTATCACCCACTGCACCTATCACCGTTGAGAATTTTGAACCTGCTCAACGTTTTTTAAGAATCGCTGTCGTGACAGAAACTTGGCCGCCTGAGGTCAATGGTGTTGCTGTCACCTTGTCCAAACTGATTCATCACTTAGGCAAGAGACACCACACGATTCAGTTGATTCGTCCGCGCCAAGACAAGGACGACGAAGGGCTTGAACACAAGGGATGGTCAGAGCTATTGCTGCGAGGTTTACCCATTCCTAGGTACCCGCAACTCAAACTGGGCTTGCCTAGCAAAAAGGCGTTGATCAAAGCGTGGAGCACCAAAAGGCCAGACTTGGTTCACATTGCAACAGAGGGCCCGCTGAGTTGGTCAGCCCTGCAGGCCGCGCACACCCTTCGTCTGCCCGTGACATCGGATTTTCGAACGAATTTCCATAGCTATTGCGAGCATTACGGAGTGGGCTGGTTGAGCAAACCCATCGTTGCGTATTTGAGAAAGTTTCACAACAGAACCGCCTTCACCATGGTGCCCACATTGGCCATGAAATATCAATTAGAGGCACTTGGCTTTAAAAATTTGAAAGTCGTAGCGCGAGGCGTAGACACACAATTATTTCACCCCAACAAGCGCAGTGCCGCCATGCGTGAAAGCTGGCATGTCACGCCTGAAACCACCGTGCTTCTGTCTGTCGGGCGACTAGCTGCTGAAAAAAACCTAGACCTCACAACTCAAACCTACCAAGCCCTGATCGCTGCAGGTCGCAAAGTCAAAATGGTTTTCGCCGGCGATGGCCCCATGCGCGGCATGATCGAGAGCAAATGCCCAGACGCTGTCTTCATGGGCATGTGCAGCCATGAGCAATTGGCAACACTCTATGCCAGCGCCGACTTGCTGTTGTTTCCCAGTTTGACGGAAACATTTGGCAACGTCACTTTAGAGGCCATGGCATGTGGCACGCCTGTGTTGGCGTTTGATTGCGCTGCCGCCAGTGACTTCATTCACAACCACCAAAGTGGATGGTTGATCGACAGCAAAGAACCACACAGCTATGTCGCACGTGCCTTAGAGATTACCCATGACCCAGCGATATTGGCGCGCGCACGCGAATCTGCGCGTTCAAGTGTTGCGCATTTGGGTTGGGATGAAATTGCAAGCCAAGTCGAAACTATTTTTCAGCGTGCCATGGAAGGCCAATGACTTAACGCAGTTGGCGCCAGAGTAACAAGCAAAGCGGCACCATGCCCGCCAGTAAAACGGCGGCCAACAGTGCCATGATGAAGCTCAACGATGCGCCAAAAGCCAGCAATGCTGTGTACGCAGCCAGCATCATGAGCACGCTGAGGTTTTCATTGAAACCCTGCACCGCAATTGAACGGCCTGCACTCAGCACTTGCATGCCGCGATGTTGAAGCAAGGCATTCATAGGAACCAACAACATCCCGCCGCACACGCCCACAACCAGCAATAGCAAGATCGCCAGCCCTAGGTGTGTCACCATCACCATCACAGGCAACAGCATTGCCAATACCAAACCCCAAGGTAACGCCTGTCGTGCAGCGTGCAGCTTGAAACATCGCCCTGCCAAGTACGCCCCCACAATGACACCCACGGCGACCAGTGCTTGCAAATAGGCCCCAAACTTCAAGGTCAAATCCAAGCTTTGCTGCGCCCACGCCAAGACGGCAAACTGCATCACGGCACCTACGCCCCAATACAACGTGGTCACATACAGCGAGACACCGCCCAAGGGATCACGCCAGAGCTTTTGATTGGACTTCCAAAATGTAGACGGGCGCACAGCATGCCATGTCAAAGGCAAGGACGCACCTCGCATGCGAATGGGTTTGATACCAAAATTAAAAATCGCGGCCAGCAGATAAACAGCCAGCACGACCCCCATCGCGGGTAAGGTGTGTGTCTGAATGAATCCGCTATCCAACAGCATGGCGGATTCAGACCAACCGGTCAGCGCACCCCCCAAAGAAATGCCCAACACAACGGAGAGAACGACGGACACCTCCAACCAAGCATTGGCACGAACCAAAAAACTTGGCGGCACAGACTCTGTCGCCAAACCATATTTAGCAGGTGCATAGAGGGAAGCGGCAAGCCCAATCACAGCAAAAGCGTACAACGGGTAAACACCACACAACAGCAGAAGCACACCCATCATCTTGAGCGCGTTCATACACGCCATCAAACGATTTTTGGGAAAAGCATCGGCCAATGGGCCGACGACACTTGCCAAAACAACATAGGCCAATGTCAAAGAAAACTTTAACAAGGGGGCTAACCATCCCGGATAGCCCTGCTCATTGAGAAAGTAAATACCAAGGATCAGCAGTGCGTTGTCTGCCAGACCCGAAGCAAATTGAGCCCCAATTAAAAAATAAAAGCCTTTAGGCATCAACCGCTTGCATGGAGGACGGGGCTGAATCCACCGATAGTTTGACGAGTTCGTTGCGACGTCCCACGCCTTGATAAGCAATCCCTAAATCAGCCAGTGCATCGGGGTTGTACAAATTACGACCATCCAAGATGTAGGGCGTGCGCATGCTCAACTTCATGGCTTGAAAATCTGGGTTGTGAAAATTCTTCCACTCCGTCAACACCATCAATGCATCCACACCACGCAAAGCGTCCATGTCGTGTGCGACCAGCGTGAAGTTTTTAAGCAAGTCCTCTTGCCCGACGCAGTCCAAGGTCAATGCAGCGAGGGCTTCATGGCTGGCCACGGGGTCATAGGCAATCACTTGGGCACCCCGTTGCAACAAACTCTTGATCACCACGCGGCTAGGTGCTTCACGCATATCGTCGGTGTTGGGTTTGAAGGCGAGTCCCCAAACCGCAATTTTTCTCCCGCGTAAGTCTTCCCCTAAACGCTGCACCAAACGGTCCACAAGCAAAGTCTTTTGGCGCTCATTGACTTGCTCTGTGGCACTGACCACGCTCATGTGTTGACCATGTGCTTGGGCTGTGCTGACCAAGGCTTGCGTATCTTTGGGGAAACAACTCCCGCCATAACCGCAACCGGCATACAAGAAGCTGTACCCAATTCGATTGTCTGCACCAATGCCTCGACGAATTTGATCCACATCGGCACCCAGTGCATCGGCCAAGTTAGCGATTTCATTCATGAATGAAATGCGTGTGGCCAACATGGCATTGGCCGCGTACTTCGTCAACTCTGCACTTCGCACATCCATCCACACCGTGCGTGAATGGTGACGATTGAAGCTGGCGTACAAATCGCCCATCATGCGCTGGCTCTTTTCATGGTGTATGCCGTCGTCAATACCCACCACGATGCGATCTGGACGCATGAAGTCGTCAATCGCAGCACCCTCTTTCAAAAACTCAGGGTTGGAGACCACATCAAACATTTCGGTGGCCATGCCTCTGTGTGTCAACTCATGTTTGACCGCAGCACGGACACGATCTGCCGTTCCAACAGGCACAGTCGATTTGTTAACGATGAGTTTGAAGTCTTTCAGATGACGACCAATCATGGCGGCGACTGAGAGCACATGCGCTAAGTCGGCAGAACCGTCTTCTTGGGCAGGCGTGCCGACTGCAATGAACAAAATGTCACCATGCTCAATGGCTTCGTGGGCGTCACAAGTGAATCGAATTCGGCCTTCAGCGTGGTTGCGCACGAGCAGCTCTTTCAAGCCCGGCTCATAGATGGGTACGTCGCCCGCTTGCAGCAATTTAATTTTGTCTTCATCTTTGTCAAGACAAACGACTTTGAATCCAAGGTCCGACAAACATGCGCCTGTGACCAAACCAACATAACCAGAACCGATGACTGTGACTCGCATTTGATTTCCTCCTGAATGCAGTCATGGTCCCAAAAGATGATGAAAGGAATAAGAAGAAAAAAAGTCAGTTTGGTGACGCATAAAAAAATATGTCGAGCGTCAAGCGTGTGCGCGCAGTATTTTTAGGTTGGGTGCCAGTGGGAAAATCCCATGACCAAAAGCACACGCAAATGGGTCGTTAAATTTTCAAAACCATGAACCTTGAGTACTTGACCTGTTTGCTTGACCACAAAAAATTCATGTCGATGCGGAAATTCAATGTCAATCAGATCTGGAACAAAACCGACGGGCGACTGAACGCGGAGTGCTGGAAACTGACCTTCAAAACGATTGCTACAGGTGAATCGAAATACCCGGCCCATGGACAGATGCGCCATCGACTCAAACAACTCAGGAAGAACCACATCGCGGACATCTCGGTAATCTATGAGCCGATGTGTATCCCTTAAATAGGCTTCAAACGTGGGATCACTGAGACTGTTGGGATGGAAGTGAAGCGTCGTCACGGATAGACCTCTTGGCTTTTTGCCTCTGCCCGCTCGATGCGCACCACGTGTTGCTCAAACAAGCGTGTGGAGGCATCCCAGCTGAAGGACAGTGCTTGTGCACGGGCTTGAGCACGCGGGATTTTCAAAGCTTCTAAGCTGGCATAGGCCAAGTCTTCATGCAGCAAGCCGCCTTGGTATGCGTGCGCAAAGTCAGCCTGCGGGCGCAGGACTTCTAAAGGGCCATCCACCGGATAGGCAGCGACAGGCGTTCCACACGCCATCGCCTCTAGCATGACCAAGCCAAAGGTTTCATTGCGGCTGGGAAAAGTGAACACGTCTGCACTGGCATAGACACGTGCCAATTCCTCACGCGGCAACACACCTAACCAACGGATGTGATGGAATTTTTCTTTCAACTCACGCTCAAGTGGACCGACGCCACACACGACCTTGCTGCCATGCCAAGGCATCGCCAAAAAACTCTCAATGTTTTTTTCATACGACACACGCCCCACATACAAGGCGATGGGTCGCGGTAAATCCATCAAATCCGGGTGGTTGGCGACGACTTCGGCATACTCAAACAAACGCATATCGACGCCGTGCGTCCAACTTCTTAAATTTTTAAAACCCCAACCATCGAGCAAACGCATCACCCCTTGCGTGGGCACCAAAACGCCGGCTGAGGCTTTGTGAAAGTGTCGAAAGAGCGCATACCCCATCCAAAGCGGAATACGCAATGCTGCCTTCAATACTTCAGGGAAACGGGTGTGAAACGCGGTGGTGAATGGAAAACCATGCTTCACACAATATTTGCGTGCAGCCCAACCCAAAGGACCTTCAGTGGCGACATGAATCACATCGGGTTGAAAAGCATCGAGCTGCTTGGCCAATTGTGAATAGGGCCGCACTGCCAGGTCGATCCCCGCATAACCCGGACATGGTCGCGTCTGAAATAAATCAGGATGAATGACCTCCACCACATGTCCTTTGGCGTTGAGTTGATCCACCAATTCAACCAGCGTTGTCACAACGCCATTGATTTGCGGACGCCAAGCGTCTGTGATCAGGGCAATCTTCATGCGACTTTGACCCATTGAGGCTTCTCCACCGACTCGAGTTCTGGATGCCAATAAACCAAGGACAACTCACCTTGTTCGTTTTCCACCAACGCACTGCGACTCTCCACCCAGTCGCCATCGTTGCAATACAAAATGCCATCCACATCGCGAATCTCCGCCCGATGGATATGTCCACACACCACGGCTTGGTAACCTTGTTTGGCAGCTTCATGGGCCACTGCATTTTCGAAATCCGTGACGTAATTCAAGGCCTTCTTGACTTTGTGTTTGAGATACGCCGACAAAGACCAATATGGCAAACCTAGCCGTCCACGCATGTTGTTGAGATAGCGATTCAGCTTGAGCGTGAACTCATACAAATAATCACCCACATACGCTAACCATTTGGCTTGCTGAACGACGGCATCGAAATAGTCACCATGAATGACCCACATCCGACGACCATCGGCTGTTTCATGAATGGCCTCTTCCACCACTTCAATTCCCCCAAAATGATGGTCGAGAAAATGTCGCGCAAACTCATCGTGATTGCCCGGCACATAAATCACTCGACAGCCTTTGCGTGCCTTGCGCAGTAACTTTTGAATCACATCGTTGTGTGCTTGTGGCCAATACCAACGGCGACGTAATTGCCAGCCATCAATGATGTCACCCACAAGATACAAATAATCACTGGTGTTTTCTTTCAAAAAATCCAGCAAGGCGTCTGCTTGGCAGCCGGGTGTCCCCAAGTGCAAATCTGAGATGAAGATGGCTCTGTAATGCATCAGGTACCCAAAAAGTGCTTGCGATAGCGTGGTGGCATGTCGTTGATCTTCATCAACATCGGTAAATCTGCGGTATTGAAGTCAGGGTCCCAGGCAGGTGCGCCTAAGACCTTCGCGCCCAAACGCAAATAGCCTTTGATCAACGCAGGAGGCTCAAAAGCGGGGTTCACTTCCCACTGGTCTACCGGTAGGGCCAAGCGTGGTGTGACTTGGTTTTCTACCCCAGCCAAATGCGTTTTTTTGAGTTGATGCCAAATGCTGGCAGCAACTTCGCCACTGACCACCCCTTGATGCAGCATTGGAATGCTGGCACAGCCAATCATGACGTCGAGTTTGTTGCGCACCATGAATTCCGCCAAGGCACCCCACAGCGCCATGATGACGCCTCCGTGGCGGTGATCTGGATGAACGCAGCTGCGGCCCAACTCGACCATGCGTTCGCGGTATTGACGCAAACGCGTCAAGTCAAATTCCAAGTCGGAGTAGGTACTGCCAATGCGCTTGGCTTGAGCAGGCGTCAAGACGCGGTAGGTGCCAATGACCTGCTCGGTCACATCGTCACGGATGATCAGGTGTTCGCAGAAATCATCGAACAGATCAATGTCATGGCCAGGAATGCTGTCTTTCAAGCGCGCGCCCATCTCCGTGGCAAATACGTCGTATCGCAAACGCTGTGCTTCGCGAACTTCGTCCTGATGCTTTGCCCATTCAACGATCAGAGCCGGGCGGGTTTCAGTTTTTTGGGTCGCGACAGAAACTTTTTGAGCGTCATGATCGTTTCGATGAAGTGACCCCCGTGGCACATCGATGAACGACAACGGCATGGTGGGGTTAGGCAGTTCTTTCATGGTGGCTCCTTGGTAAATCAATGACGGCAATTCTTGTCAGCCCATGTGAATTACCCGCGAAGATTGCGTGAAATATTCGTGACAGCGTCGCGCCAAACATTCACCGATTTGTCATAGATCGACCCTATGCTTGCGCGTCAACCATGTTGATCAAATACTTAAGACTCGCCTTCGCTTTTGGACTCGCTTTTTGGATTCTGTGGATCAAGTTCCCGAAATTGAGCAAAGACGACAAGCTCCAAGCCATCAAAAATTGGTCACAAAAGACACTGAACATCCTTGGCATTCATGTCGTGTATGAATCGGATCACGCACACATGGCCACCAATCGCGCGCCACTGCTGCTGGTCGCCAACCATGTGTCGTGGATTGATGCACTGATCATTCAAGCCATACAACCCAGCATCTTTGTCGCCAAATCGGAAGTCAAGCATTGGCCTATCGTCGGTCAGATCGCAACGGGTTGTGGTGTTGTCTTTGTGGATCGTGGTTCACCCAGCTCTGCCCGACGCATGGTGGACGATGTCGCAAGTGCGCTCCACCACGGGTATTGCGTCGCCGGATTTCCAGAGGGCACCAGCAGCGAGGGCCATACTGTCAGTTTGTTTCATGCCAATTTGTTTGAAGCTGCGATCAACCATCACATCCCCGTTCAACCCTTGGCTATACGCTACACAAATCCACAAACTGGTGCACGCTGTCTCAAGGCCGCTTTCATTGGAGACATTGGCTTTGTTCAATCACTGCATCAAGTGATGACAGCCTCAGGCATTCAGGCCAGGGTGCATGTGGGCGAAACGCTCTCCCCGCAAGGCCACTCTCGCAGGACCTTGGCGCAACTCACACATCGCACGGTCAGCACACAACTGGAATTGCTCAACGCGTGACGGACATCATCCAGTGAGGCAAGCCAGTTGCCAGAACTGGCAGCAAAGAGATCGCCAATGTGCCGACAAAAATTGCCCCCAAAGCTGGGGCAACCGAGACAGCCACGGTACGAATCGGTTGCTTGAAGACCGCCGAAGCAAAGTAAATATTCATCCCAGCAGGCGGACACAAAAATCCCATTTCCATGTTCGCTAAAAAGATGATGCCAAAGTGAACGGGGTCAATGCCGTAACTGGTCGCCAATGGGAGTAGCAAAGGTACCAGCACCACAATCGCAGCATAGATTTCCATCAATGCACCTGCTGCAAATAAAAACACGTTCAAGGCGAACAAGAACACCCATTTGTTTTGCGTCAGGCTTTGAACCCCATCAATCGCGAGATCAGGAATTCCTGCATCCACCAAGTAATTGGTCAATCCCAAGGCCATGCCCAAAATCAGCATCACCCCTCCAATGATTTGGGTGCACTGCGACAAACAGGCGCCCAACTTTTTCAGATCTAACTCACGGTGCGCCCATGCCTGTGTGACAACCGCGTAAATAGCAGTCAGCGCAGCACTCTCAGTGGGTGTGGCAAATCCGCTGCCTAACGAACCAATCGCAACCACTGGCGCAAACAACTCCCACTTGGCATGCCACATGGCTTGTCGAAGCGAGACCATGCTGAATTGCGGCTTGATCGTTGGTTCAGTATGTACGGGGCTTTGACGCAGGTAGCCACCAAAAATCAACAAACAAACCACCATGACAACAGCTGGCACGATGCCGGCCAAAAACATGGTGTTGATCGGCACGCGCGCAATGATGGCGTACATGATGAGTGGCACTGAAGGGGCCAACAAAACACCTAAGGCACTGGCACTGGTGACCAAGCTGATGCCTTTGCGATCGGGATAACCCACACCTTGCAACAGTGGCAACAGCAAACCACCCAAGGCCAAAATGGTCACCCCACTGCCACCTGTGAAAGCGGTAAAGCAAGAGCACAAGACCGTGGTGGCAATCACTGTTCCCGTCTTGCCCCCGCCAAACAGCGCGACAAAAACTGCGCCCAATCGTTGCGCAGCCCCCGTGCCAGCAAAGACCAACCCTGCCAATGTGAAGAGTGGCAGTGCGGGTAAGGAGGGGTTCACCGTGATTTGATAGTGCGACAACGCAACGGAAGCCAAGGGCAACCCGTCTTGCCAGAACAAGGCGAGCGCCAATCCACCCAACACAGCAAAAATTGGCGCGCCGAATAACAGCATCGATAACAGGCCCAGCCCCCAAGGCCACCACGGCATCGCCTGCCCCTCCCAGTGATAGGCCAAGAACGCACCCAGCAAAGGCGCAGCCAAGGCGCCCAACAGCTTGAAGTGCTGGTGTTCACTGCAACGCGCCCCCAGCTTGAAGCCCAACCATGCAAAGCCCAGCGGCATCGTGGCTTGAAACCACCACACAGGAACGCCATAGGCCAGCATTTGGGCAGCAGACACCTCGCTCCACACCAGTTGCACACTGGCCCAAGCCAACACCCCGCATATAGCAGCGGCCCCCAACTGCCCGATTGGATACAAGCGAGGCACCAACACACCCAGACTCGAAAGATGACCAAATCGTTCTGCAGCAATGGCGCCGAACATGGCCATCAATAGCCCCAAGTGTTGAACCACGACGGGGGCGTTATCAATGCCTTTTCCCATCAAAGGTCGCGACAAAATTTCGATCATCGGAATCAGTGCCATCAAGGCCAACGCCAAAGCAGCAAGCCATGCATCGGCTTGCATCAGCGCACGAAGTAAGCGAGGCATCATTTAGTTTTTCCCGACCGGTATGCCTTCAAGTGCCGGAATACTTCATCAAAAGTCTCAGCGGGCACCAAAGTGCCACGGATACGTGGGTAAAGCTTTTCAGCCAACTCATTCCACGCACGCATCTGCTCGGCATTGGGCTTGTTCACCACCAAGCCACGTTTTTTCATGGCCTCCACCGCCTCTTCCACCTCTAGACGCGCCTTGCTACGAATTTGTGCGCCCGCCTTGTCACTGGCAAGCCGAACGGCCGCCTGTGTTTCAGGCGTCATGTCATCCCACGCTTTTTTGGTCACCACCAAGGCCCCCACGATGGGAGCCCAGTTAATTTCCAACATATTCGGAGCCATGGTGTAGACCTGACTGGCCAACGCAAAATAAGGTGTGGAAGGCACCACATTGATCATGCCGGTTTGAACCGAAGGCAAGATGTCGCTGGTTTCCAAGGGCACGGGCGTATAGCCCATGCTCTTCATGATTTCTTGTTGGTCTGCTTCTCCACCCCATGCAAAGAACTTCATTTTTTGATAGTCCTCAGGCTTGAACGCAGGCTCCTTTGAGAAAAAGCGCACCCAACCCGCGTCCCCCCAAGCCAACACCACGAAGCCTTTGTCGAGAAATTTTTTCTCCATGGCTGGGCGCATTTTTTCACGCACGTAATCCACCTCATCCCATGACTTGAACAACAAGGGCATGGACTGCAAGGCTGCAATCGAGGGTTCGATTTCACGCAAGCCCACCACTGACAACAAGGCGCCTTGCAACTGTCCAATGCGCATGCGGCGTGCCAGTTCGGTCTCCCCGCCTTGACTGCCATCGGGGAACACCACGAATTTGGCATTGCCACCTTGCGCTGAACGCCACGCTTCTGCGACGTCCATCAACTGACGGTGATACAAGGAATTTTTGGGCGCCAAAGTCCCTAAGCGCAACTGTTGATTGCCGGCAGACCAAGCCAGCGTCTGGCCACCTAACAAACCCAAAACCACCACCATGTGTAAACATTTTTTGAACAGTGAAGACATTCAATACTTTCAGAAAAGATCATCGACAGATGCAAGCAACCATTGGGCACGCTCACGCATCACTTCGTTTTGCAAGCTGCGATGCTGCTTGCTGATGTCCAAGGCTTGCCGCAGCAGTTGCTCAAACAGTTTTCGGTTGTCGGACGGCAATGCCAAGCTCTCTGCTTTGGCCACGTAAGGGCCAGCCTCAAGTCCTTGGCCCATTGCCATCGCTTGATCAAAATAGCTTTCAGCCTTTTGACGTGAGCCACCCACACGTGCGGCCTCCAGGGTGCCCATCAAACTCGCCAATGCACCTTGACCATAGGAGGGATCGACTTGCCAAGCCAGATCAGCCAAGCGAATTGATAGTGGCAAATCAGCCACCAGCTCTGGATCGTCTTTGGACATGGAAATCCACCCCCCTAAGGAGGCCGCGGCCCAATAAGCCAGTGGCACCTGAGCTTGCGTCAAATGGGGATGTTTTTTCACATCGCCTTGTCTCAGCGCCTGTGAAAATCCAGCATCACGTCGCTCTAGCGCAGCCATGGCATGTCGGTGTGCGCGCGCGTAAAGTCTGGCCGCACGCTCACGCAGCTCTGCCGCAGCTGTGGGATTTTTAGCATCTATTTTTTCGGCCTCAAAAGCCACAAAGGCGTAGGCGTATTGCGTGAACCCAGCGGACACGGTCTCTGCCAACTTCAGATGCCCCGGTGTTTCTTTCAAGACAGATTCTGAAAACTTCAAATAAAAAGCACTGGCTTCACGTGCAAGTGCCAAGTCATCTTCGCTCGACATGGATTGCGCCGATAAAGCATCTGCCGTTTGGTTCACCACAAATGGGCGGACGGCACAACCAGACAGGATGAATGCGAGTGCCACGAGGAAAGTCAGACGGCGGTAAGTCATAGGGGCACTTCTGGATGATGAGCGGACAACACAATAGGAAAAATGTAAATCTGCCGTGTGAATATTCAGTGACACAACGTCATCAAGTTGAAACAGTCGTCGTCCATGATGTGTGCAAAGGAAATTCACATGAGCGACAAAAAACAACTCGACGAAGAACAAATTCAACGCTTGCGCGATGACATCTTGGACACACTCGATGAAGAGCTCGAGATGTCGATGGATGAGGATGGCGATCACAACCATCACAGCAATCGCGTCAAATATTTCCGTGAACTACTTCGTCTACAAGGTGAGTTGGTCAAGCTCCAAGACTGGGTGGTCGCTACCAAACAAAAAGTAGTGATCTTGTTTGAGGGTCGGGATGCAGCAGGCAAAGGTGGCGTCATCAAACGCATCACGCAACGATTGAATCCTCGCGTGTGTCGCGTCGCAGCCCTCCCCGCCCCAAACGACCGAGAGCGCACACAGTGGTATTTCCAGCGCTATGTGGCGCACTTGCCCGCTGCTGGTGAAATTGTGTTGTTTGATCGCAGTTGGTACAACCGGGCAGGCGTTGAACGCGTCATGGGCTTTTGCAACGACGATGAATACGAAGAATTCTTTCGCACGGTTCCAGAGTTCGAAAAGATGCTGGCACGCAGCGGCATCACCCTCATCAAATATTGGTTTTCCATCACCGATGACGAGCAGCATGCGCGATTCTTGGGACGTATTCACGATCCATTGAAGCAATGGAAACTCAGCCCCATGGATTTAGAAAGCCGTCGCCGCTGGGAAGATTACACCGTCGCCAAAGAAACCATGATTGAGCGCACACACATTCCAGAAGCCCCATGGTGGGTGGTTCAGGCCGTGGACAAAAAAAGTGCCCGTTTGAATTGCATTCACCATTTATTGACGCACTTTGGCTACCACGAGATTGAACATCCAGAGATTGATTTACCTGCACGTGTTCGCAATCCTGATTACATACGCCACCCCGTGCCAGACTCGATGATCGTTCCAGAGATTTATGGATGAGCCTCAAGCGCCCTCGTTTTCATACGACTGTCACAAAACATCTGTAAATTCTTAATCGATGAATCAGATCCACGAAAACCTGCAAAAACAACGGCGTGGCATCAACCGTGTGATCCATGCGTTTGGATACTCCATCCAAGGCTTGCAAGCTGCGATGTATGAGCCCGCGTTCAAGCAAGAGGCGTATCTGGCGTTTGTGCTCATTCCTGCGTCATTTTTCTTAGGTCAAAACTGGGTTGAGATCGCACTTCTTTCAGGATCGGTTATTTTTGTTTTGACAGTAGAACTTCTCAATACAGGCCTCGAGTCCGCCATTGATCGCGTTGGACCGCAGTGGCACGACCTGTCCAAGCGATGCAAAGACTTGGGCAGTGCAGCTGTGCTGTTGAGCATTCTTCTTTGCATGGGTATTTGGCTAAGCGCCTTATTTTTGAAACTTTCGCACGCCATGTGAAATGCGCAATACGGCAATGCAAGGTCGTAGCTCACAAACCCCACTTGCATCGATCTGCGTTGCTAAGCCATGTCACTTCAAAAATTAATCGGTATGCTGAATAAACAAAAACTCGTGGATGGCATGGTTCACAACCAACACATGCACAAGCATGAGGTGGTGACAAGCTTGCTTCACAAGCAGCATGATGCAGAGTTGCAGAACTTCATTGCGACACAAAGCGTGACCGAGTTGGGCGGCTACCTCGATGCCTTGCCTGTAGAAGATGCGCAAAAACTGTGGGGCAAGATTCCATCCGACCGAGAAAACGATGTGCTGTGGGAAATATCGGATGAACGTCGCATCGCCATTGCGGGTGATAGGCAGCCCGATTTTGAAGCGAGCAAGATCAATGTCTATGAACTCTCCGATGGGCGACTGAAAAACATGTCCATTTCAGGTCGCAAAGACTTGGAAGGAGCCAAACCAATTTGGGTCGATTTAATCAACTCTTCGAAAGCCGAGCGCGTCTTTGTGGGCTCACACTTTGGTGTCGAACTCCCAGACCCGATAGAAGCCACGGATTTGGAAGTCAGTGCGCGATTTCATGTCGAAGAAAACGATGACATTCATCTGCATTCCAACTTCTTGTTTGATCGCGATGGCCACTCCAAAAGTGTCCCCGTCGCATTCATCTTGCATGGCGGTATTTTGTTTTCTTTGCGCAATGAAGAGCTTGCGGTGTTTCGACTGCAACGTCGCAGGGCACTCACACAGCCTGGCTATGTGACGGACTGTGTTGATCTTTTATTGGACCTCTACGGCGCAGATGTCGAAGTCTCAGCTGACTCGCTTGAAAATATCTATGCCAAGCTTGGCGTGGTGGGGCGTCATGTTTTGAGCGAAGCCATCACCGACCAAGAAGCGGCAGGCATCTTGGCCGACATTGCGGAAGAAGAAGATCAAAACGGTCGTATCCGCAGCAATATTTTGGACACACAACGTGCGTTGAGTTTTTTGATGCGTGGGCGTTTGCTCACAACAGATCAAATTTCTGATGCCAAACAAATTCTTCGCAACATTGACTCATTGAACAGCCACACCGCGTTCTTGTTTGACAAGATTAATTTCCTGATGGATGCCACCATCGGTTTCATCAACATCAACCAAAACAAACGCGTGAATCAGCTCACCGTATTCAGCGTCGTATTCATGCCGATCAACATATTGGCAGGGGTAGGCGGCATGTCTGAATTTTCAATGATGACGCAAGGGATACCTTGGCCATTGGCATACGGCAGCTTTTTAATAGGGTCCGCATTCATCGGTCTGATCACGTACGTGCTTCTCAAGCATTTTGAAAAACGACGACTGAAAAAATAACTGACAAGGATCGCTCGTATGACGTATCACAAGCACGAAACCTCTGAAATCAAAGACGATGGTTTGCGCTACAGCCGCAAGAAAAATGGCTCTCCATTCGAGGGTACCGGCAGAACTGGCGAAATGATGAGTTGCATCAAATGCGGAACACACAAGCCGAGGTCCAGCGGCTCTTTTCGCCGATTTTTAAATGCCAATCACTTTTTTTGCGGTGAATGTCGCGTGGTCGCGACTCAATCGTGAAGCCGCCAGCGTGCTGCTGGGAAGGTCAAAGTGAAGCACGAGCCTTGACCCAACTCACTTGAAATCGACAAACTGCCACCGTGACGCTGCATCACGTGTTTGACAATCGCTAAGCCCAATCCCGTGCCACCGGACTCGCGCGAACGACTGCGATCGACCCGGTAAAAACGCTCGGTCAAACGTGGCAGGTGCTCGGGTGCAATGCCGGTACCCGTGTCTCTCACATCAATTCGTAAATGCCCTTCCCCGTCATGATCGACCGCAACTTGAATGCGTCCGCCTGCTGGGGTGTAGCGCACCGCATTGCTGACCAAGTTGGAGAGCGCACTTTGTAGCTCGCGAATCTCGCCGATCAAATTGACATCGATCAACTCAGGCTTGATGCGAAATTCAATCACTTGCGGTTGTCCACCGTTAGCAAGACTGGCAGACAAGCCTTGTGCTTCTTGCTCACATGAGCGCATCAAATCTGCCAATCGCAAAACGTGATGCAAGCTAGGAACTGGACTGCCCTCTAAGCGCGATAGCGTCAGCAAGTCCTCGACAAGCCCTTGCATGCGATCGGCTTGTATCGCCATCAAAGACAAATAACGATTTTGTTCATCCGCACTCAATTTCAAGGTTTGAAGTGTTTCAACAAAACCAGACATCACCGTCAAAGGTGTTCGGATTTCATGCGACACATTGGCCACAAAGTCACGTCGCATGGCCTCCGCCTGTTCCAACATCGTGACATCACGGGTGAGTAACAGTTGTTTGCCTTCGCCATAGCGATGGCGTTGCACAGCGATGCGAACGGGGCGATCCACGCGATGTTTGCGTCCTGCCATCACCACGGGCTCCGTGGGGTACTCCACCGCCATATACGCCGTGAATATCGGGTCGCGCAATAAATTGCCAATGCGCTGCATCACATCTCGCTCAGGATGAATGCCGAGTTGCTCAGCGGCTGTTTGGTTACACCATTCAATTTGCGCATGGGCATCGAGCATGACCACCCCATTGGGCGACGCTTGAATGGCAGATAAAAAATCTTTCAGGCGCTGCTCACTGGCATCGATGCTGCGCTCACGTTCACGCAAGAGTTTGCGCACACGCTCCAAAAGCACGTCCCACCAGCCTGACATTTGGGGTGCGATGGCCAAGTCGCCATGACGCAACCAAGAACGCACACGGTATCCGCGCCAAGCGTCAATCAACATCCAAACAATGCCGGCGATCAACGCGCCTGCCAATAAATAGATGACAGGTTGGGTGATGTCTCGCATGACCGCCCAAGAAAAACCAATGGCGGCACCCAGGGCTAAGAGAGAAAAATATGAAAAGAAGCGGCTGATCACGTGAACCTTGTGAGGGCTTAGGGTTGGTGAGTGATCCTGTATCCTACGCCACGAACCGTCTCGACCATGCTTCCTGCCTCACCCAAGGCCTCTCGCAAACGCTTCACGTGCACATCCACGGTGCGCTCTTCAATGAACACATGATCCCCCCACACGCGGTCAAGCAGTTGACTGCGGCTGTGCACACGCTCGGCATGGTGCATCAAGTAGTTCAATAGTTTGAACTCGGTGGGCCCAAGTTTGATGGCTTGATCATGAAAGCTCACACGGTGTGTGGCCCCATCCAATTGCAACGCACCGATGCGCACCACATCACTGGCTTGCTCTGGCGCACGTCGGCGCAGCACGGCACGGATGCGTGCCAACAGCTCTTGCGTAGAAAAGGGTTTGGTGATGTAGTCGTCAGCACCTGCGTCGAGGCCTGCAATTTTGTCCGGCTCATCGCCGCGTGCGGTGAGCATCAAAATCGGCGTGGTCTTGGTGCGTGGGTCAGCCCGCCAACGACGCGCCAATTCCAAACCGCTTTGACCTGGCAGCATCCAATCCAACAAGATCACATCCGGCAACACCTCATCGATGTGCTTTTGCGCAGCCACGCCGTCCCCCGCCAACAGAGGCAGCATGCCGTGATGACGCAAATTGATTGAGATGAGTTCAGCGATCGCCGACTCATCCTCAACCACCAAAACACGTGCAACTTTCATCGTCGGTTAACTTTCAATCAGCTCATGGACGATTCAACATCGGCCAAAGGAGTGTGACGCACGTCTTCGCCCTTGACGATGTAGATGATGAATTCAGCAATGTTTTTCGCGTGGTCACCAATGCGCTCGATGGCTTTGGCAATGAACAACAAATCCAAGCTGGCCGAGATGGTGCGTGGGTCTTCCATCATGTAGGTGATGAGCTTGCGCACAAAGCCATCAAACTCTTGGTCAATTTCATTGTCTTCACGCAAGATGCTGACCGCCATCGGCACATCGAGACGGGCGAAAGCATCCAAGGCTTTACGCAACAAACCAGAGGCTAATTCGGCGGACACACGCAAATCACTCGAGGGCAATGAGCGAGGCGCAGAACTCTCAATGATGGACTTGACCATGCGCGCAATCTTGGCGGCTTCGTCTCCCACGCGCTCCAGATTGGCCGTGGTTTTAGACATGGCCATGAGCAAACGCAAATCTCGCGCGGTGGGCTGGCGACGACCAATGACAGAGGCAATTTCTCGGTCGATTTCGACTTCCAAGCTGTTGACTTTGTTTTCAGTGACCAAGACGTCTTCTGCCGCTTCTGGGCTGAACTGAGACAAGGCATACACGGCTTGACGAATTTGAGACTCGACCAAACCACCCAACTCCATCACGTGCGAGGAGATGTTGTTGAGATCGGAATCGAACTGTGAGGACAGGTGTTTTTCTGACATGGTACGTATCTCCTATTAGCCGAAGCGGCCCGTGATGTAGTCTTCAGTGGCTGTTTTGTTGGGCTTGAAGAAAATTTGTTCTGTCTCACCAAACTCCACCAACTCGCCCAAATACATGTAGGCGGTGTAGTCGCTGCAACGCGCCGCTTGCTGCATGTTGTGGGTCACGATGGCGATGGTGTAGTCCGCCTTCAACTCATGCACCAACTCTTCCACCTTGCCTGTAGAAATAGGGTCAAGTGCAGACGTGGGTTCATCCAACAACAACACCGAGGGCTTCACCGCCACACTGCGCGCAATGCACAAGCGCTGCTGCTGACCACCAGAGAGTGACAAGCCGTTTTGACCCAATTTGTCTTTCACTTCGGTCCACAAGGCGGCCTTGGTGAGGGCCCATTCCACGCGGTCGTCCATGTCACTTTTGCTGAGGTTTTCATACAAACGCACGCCAAAAGCGATGTTGTCGTAAATGGTCATGGGAAACGGTGTTGGCTTTTGAAACACCATGCCGATGCGCGCACGCAAGAGGTTCAGGTCTTGTCCTGGATCCAAAATATTTTGGCCATAAAAATTGATTTCACCCTCGGCGCGTTGACCTGGGTAAAGGCTGTACATGCGGTTCAAGGTGCGCAACAAGGTGGACTTGCCACACCCAGAGGGGCCGATGAAAGCCGTGACCTTGCGCTCGGCAATGTCCATCGTGACGTTGCGAAGGCCTTGGAACTTGCCGTAAAAGAAATTCAGATCGCGAACTTCGATGGCGTTTTTAGGTGCGGGTTTGATTTCAGACATTTTTGAATTTCCAAGTGAAATTAGGAGCTGACTTTTTCGCGGAAGAAAACACGCGCCAAGATATTGAGCACGAGCACGGTCAACGTGATCAGGAGCGCACCGGCCCAAGCCAAACGCACCCAGTTGTCATAAGGACTCATGGCGAACTGGAAAATCACCACGGGCAAGTTAGCCATGGGCGCCCCCATGTCGGTGCTGAAAAATTGGTTGTTCAAGGCGGTGAACAACAAGGGCGCTGTTTCGCCACTGATACGCGCAACCGCCAACAACAGTCCCGTCATCACGCCACTGCGCGCAGCGCGCAAGGTGATGAAGGTGGACACCTTCCAACGCGGTGCCCCCAGCGCAAAGGCGGCCTCACGCAAGCTTCCGGGAACCAAACGCAACATGTTTTCGGTGGTGCGCATGATGACTGGGACAGCAATCAACGACAGCGCCAAACTACCGGCATAGCCCGAGAAGTTGCCCACCGTGGCCACAGCAATCGCATACACAAACAAGCCCAGCACGATGGAGGGTGCGGACAACATGATGTCCGTGACAAAACGCGTCAGCTCTGCTGTTTTGCTTTCATCACCGTACTCGGTCAAATAGATGCCTGCCAAGATGCCC
Source organism: uncultured Burkholderiales bacterium (assembly GCA_903886485.1). Taxonomy (GTDB): domain Bacteria; phylum Pseudomonadota; class Gammaproteobacteria; order Burkholderiales; family Burkholderiaceae_C; genus Limnohabitans. Next base: position 17,009 of record CAISMH010000014.1, on the reverse strand, counting down.
ACAGGCGTGGCCACCACCACGGTCAAGCCCACGATCATCAAGCTGCCCACAATCGCGTTGCGCAAGCCTCCACCTTCGGTGCCGGGTGCGGGGGTATCGCTGGTGAGCAGGTGCGCATCCAAGGCCGACAGGCCGTTGGCAAACAACACATACAAAATCCAAAGCAACACCGCCAAACCGACAGCCATGGCGGCCATAGAAAACGCCAAGCCCAGCAAGCTGGTGACACGGCGTCTCACATAAAGTTGTTTGTTCATTTCCATAAAAAACCTCTCAGTTGCCTTTGGCTTTTTCGGCGCGAAGAATCATGATTTTGGCCATGGCCAAAACCACAAAGGTGATGATGAACAACAAGAAGCCCAATGCAAACAAGGTCGAAAAGTGCAAGGCCTCGGCCTCACCAAATTCATTGGCCAGCACCGACGCAATCGAGGTACCGGGCGAGAACAAGGAGGTCGGCATGCGGTTGGCATTACCGATCACAAAGGTCACGGCCATGGTTTCGCCTAACGCGCGACCAAGGCCGAGCATGATGCCGCCAATCACCCCTTTTTGTGTGTAAGGCAGCACCACTTGGCGCACCACTTCCCATGTGGTGCAGCCCAAGCCGTAGGCAGACTCACGCAAGATGGGCGGCGTGATTTCAAATACATCGCGCATCACAGCGGCCACAAAGGGCAAGACCATGAAGGCCAACACAATGCCTGCGGCCAAGATGCCCATTCCGTTGGTGGCCCCACCAAACAAGAAACCAATCAAAGGCATGCCGCCCAAGACTTTTTGCAACGGCACTTGCAAGTAATCAGCAAACAAAGGCGAGAACACGAACAAGCCAAACATGCCATAGATGATGGACGGCACAGCTGCCAACAATTCAATCGCCGTGCCTAGCGGACGACGCAGCCACACAGGACAGGTTTCGGTCAAAAACACGGCCACGCCGAATGCGAGTGGCACCGCAATCAACAACGCAATGCTGGCACTCGCGAGTGTGCCGACGATGGCAATCGCGGCACCAAAATCTTCATTGATGATGTCCCATTCCACATGCCACAAAAAGTGAAAGCCAAAGCGCTCAAAGGTTGGCCATGCGTTGATGAACAGGGACACGATGATACCCAACAAGGCCACCAACACCAACAAGGAAAACGCTTGGGTGATACGGTGGAAGAAGAAGTCTTGCATGCGCTGCTTCTTGGCAATGGCGACCATGTCGGCACTGACGACTTGGGCGGGTTCTTGCTGCGATAGATTGTGTGAGCTCATGACAGACCCTAGACTCATTGGAACATCCTGCATTTCTTAAAACTGAAATCCGTCGGCTCTTTGTCAGGGCCGACGGAGCTCATTTGGTCAACTCAAATTACTTTTGAATTTGTGTCCACACCTTGGCGCGGATTTGTGTCGTCAAGCTGTCGGGCAAAGCGACATAGTCGAGTTCTTGCGCCATCTTCTTGCCGTTGATGAAGGCCCAGTCAAAGAACTTGATGGCTTCAGCAGAAGCTGCTTTGTCAGACGGCTGCTTGTACATCAAGATGAAAGATGCGGTGCTGATCGGCCAGCTGGCTGCACCTTTGGCGTTCACCATGGACACTCCCATGCCAGGGACTTTCATCCAGTCAGCGCCAGCGGCAGCGGCGGCGAAGGTCAGATCATCTGGCTCCACATATTTGCCATCGGCGTTTTGCAACTGCATGAACGTCATGTTGTTCTTTTTCACGTAGGCATATTCCACGTAACCCAAAGAGCCTTTGACGCGGTTCACGTTGGCTGCAACACCTTCGTTGCCCTTGCCACCCACGGAGGTCGGTGCTGGCCACTTCACGGCAGCGCCCTTACCCACTTGATCAGCCCACTCTTTGCTGACGGCGGTCAAGTAGTCGGTGAAGTTGAAAGTTGTGCCAGAACCGTCTGCACGATGCACCACGGTGATGGCTTGATCTGGCAGTTTTTTACCTGGGTTCAACGCTGCGATTTTGGGGTCATTCCAATTGGCAATCTTGCCCAAGAACATGTCGGCCAACACGGCGCCCGTCACGCGCAATTCGCCTGGCTTGAAACCTTCCAAGTTCACCACAGGCACCGTGCCACCAATGATGGCGGGGAACTGCACCAAGCCTTCTTTGTCGAGCTCTTCAGCGGACAAAGGTGCGTCGGTGGCGCCAAACGTCACGGTCTTGGCTTTGATCTGGCGAATACCACCCGAAGAACCAATCGATTGGTAGTTCAAACCATTGCCTGTGGCGGCTTTGTAGCCTTCAGCCCACTTGGCATAGATAGGGAAAGGGAATGTTGCGCCTGCGCCTGTGATGTCGGCAGCAAAGGCAGAACCCATGGCCAGCGTTGCCATCGCAGCAGCAGCCAAGGATTTGATGAATGTACGTTTCGTGTTCATGGGAGTCCTTCAATTGGTTAGAACAGCGATGACTCTAATCACCAATTGTGACGAAAGCATGACACAGATGACGCTTGCCGACCCTGACGTTTCAAGTATTATTGAAATATGAAAACGAAAACATTGCCTGAGTTACAAGCCGTGCAAGCCATGGCCGCCTTGGCGCAAACACAACGGCTGCGTGCCTTTCGAGCTTTGGTGGTCGCGGGGACTGATGGCCTGACAGCAGGTGCTTTGGGCAGCTTGCTGCAACTCGCACCCAGCGCTTTGTCGTTCCACCTCAAAGCCCTGAGCCAAGCGGGCCTCGTCAGCGCCGAAGCCAGTGGTCGCCATTTGATCTACCGCGCGGAATTTGCACGCATGGACGCATTGCTGACCTACCTCACCCACGACTGCTGCCAAGGCCAGTCTTGTGCCGTTGTGCCAGAGGCTGCGAAAAGCTGTTGTTGATCGCAGCGCCAGCACATCGACATTCACCGCCCCCACACATCCTTCAACTGATTGCAACCATGACCACATTGAACGTTCTCTTTTTGTGTACACACAACGCCGCGCGCAGCATCTTGGCTGAAGCCTTGCTCAACCACATGGGCACTGGCGCCAGTGGCACCCATTTCAAAGCCTTCTCTGCGGGCAGCAGCCCACGGGAGAACGAGCAACCCAACCCCATCGGCATTCAAGTCTTGAAATCAGCAGGCATTGACACCGCCTCCCTGCGCAGCAAAAGCTGGGACGAGTTCGCCAAGCCAGATGCGCCCCACATGGACTTGGTCATCACCGTGTGCGACAACGCGGCAGGCGAGGTGTGCCCCTATTGGCCGGGCCAGCCGGCCACCGCCCACTGGGGCTATGCCGACCCGTCAGCCGTCGAGGGCAGCGACGAGGACCGTTTGGCGGCCTTTCGCAACACGCTCTACATGATTCAAAAACGCTTGCAACTGTTGGTAGACCTGCCCGCTGACAAACTGCAAAAAACCATGTTGCAACACACCGCTCGCACCTTGCCTCAGGACCACGCATGAACTTCTTTGAACGCTACCTCACCGCTTGGGTGGCCCTGTGCATCGTCGTCGGCATTACGCTGGGCCAGTGGCAACCTGAATTCTTTCAAAGCATTGGGCAATTGGCATACGCCCAAGTCAATCTGCCCGTGGGCTTGCTGATTTGGGTAATGATCATTCCGATGTTGGTCAAGGTTGACTTCTCGGCCTTGCATGAGGTGCGCCAGCACATCAAGGGCATAGGCGTGACGCTGTTTGTGAACTGGCTGGTCAAACCGTTTTCCATGGCCCTACTGGGCTGGTTTTTCATTCGCCATTGGTTTGCCCCGCTGCTGCCTGCGGACCAAATTGACAGCTACATCGCAGGCCTGATTTTGTTGGCGGCGGCACCCTGCACGGCCATGGTGTTTGTGTGGAGCCGCCTCACCCATGGACACCCGCTGTTCACCCTGTCACAAGTGGCTTTGAACGATGCCATCATGGTGGTGGCCTTTGCGCCGTTGGTCGCGTTTTTGCTCGGGCTATCGGCCATCATCGTGCCTTGGGACACGCTCATCACCTCGGTCGTGCTGTACATCGTCATTCCAGTGGTGTTGGCGCAACTGTGGCGGCAACGCTTGTTGGCGCAAGGCCGCGAGAAGTTCGACACCGTCATGGCCCAGATTGGCCCTTGGTCCATCGCGGCACTGCTGGCCACCTTGGTGCTGCTGTTTGCGTTTCAAGGCGAGGCCATTTTGAAGCAGCCGCTGGTCATCGCGTTGTTGGCGGTGCCTATCTTGATTCAAGTCTTGTTCAACTCCGCCTTGGCGTATTACCTCAACCGCGTGTTGGGTGAGGCACACAACGTGGCTTGTCCTTCCGCCTTGATTGGCGCATCGAACTTCTTCGAACTGGCGGTGGCTGCGGCCATCAGCTTGTTCGGCTTCGAGTCGGGTGCAGCACTGGCCACGGTGGTGGGCGTGCTGATTGAGGTACCGGTGATGCTGCTGGTGGTGCATGTGGTCAACCGCAGCAAAGGCTGGTACGAGCGCACCAGCACTGAGTGACAAGCCAAATTCAAACTGCCGGAGATGCGTCTACAAACGCATGTCTGGGCAAGACTGAATCCATCGAACTTTGGGAACGCCGCGGCAGCAAGTAACCGCAGCGTTTGATGTTGCGAACAGGAAGAATCTCATCACTGAATTTCTTACGCAGCCGATGGATGTAGACCTCGGCTGCATTGCTGTGGCAGATATGGTTGTCTGGCGCAATGTCTTGGATGAAGCGCTCTTTGGGAACAATCTGCCCGACCCGCTTGAGCAGTATCTCCAACACCTGTGCTTCGCGGTGGGTCAGATTCACCGCAACATCGCCAAGGAAGGCTTGTTGCGTGACGTAGTTAAAACTCAGCGCGCCATAGTGAGACACCGATGCCGCCAAGCCTTGTCGGCGACGCAGCAGGGTGCGGACAAACGCACGCAGACTGGGACTGTCCAAAGAAAGAGGAAGACACTGGTCAAACCCTGCGTCTAAAAAGTCATGCGCGAAGACCATGTGCTCCTGCGGCACAAGGGCAATCGTCGCGGCTGACTGGGCCCAGTCACGGGGACGACCCGAGGAGTTGGTAAGCGCCATCAGCGATGGCGTGGCATGAACCACCAGCAGGTCAAACTTGCGCGATTGCCATGCGGCCGAATCTTTGGGCAAGCAGGCGTAACACTCAACCCTTGCCCCCATGTCTTTGAATGCATGGCGCAATCTGCGCGCAAGGGCTTCATCGTGCGCGAAAAGCGCGACGTCCATCACGGGTTGTGGGCTCTTATGCACGCTGGCATTCAAGGGTTGAAGCGCCTTTGGGCTCGGTGGGCGCAGCGGTCTGTGAAGGTGTTGCGCTTGACGTATTCGCATTGGGTTTGACAAAACTCATCTTTTCGCCATCCCATCGCTGACCGCACCAACACACGCCTTCGTCATTGATGATGCAGGTACCGGTGCCGCAGCACCTCAAGTCATCGGTCATACAACATCCTCAAAAGTTAGCAATTGGCACGACGGTGGTCTGCAATCGCATGGTCGTCAAACTTCATCTCTGGGCTTCTCAGCGCGCGGTGCTTGGTCACTCGGCTCTTCACACGCATGCGCCACAAGCGGTAGGAACTGGGGTTGAGTTCTGTGCGCATCAAACGAACCACATCGGGCTCTGTCAGTCCCATGCGTTCGCGGATGGTTTCGAAGGAGGTTCGGTCTTCCCACGCCATTTGAATCACAGCCGAAACGTCGCCCGGTGTTAACTTGGCTAATCGTTCGCGTGAAGACGAGGTCATCAGACAACCCATCCAAACTCACGCCAACATCATGTGCAACTGAAACACGGAGTTGGGCGCCTTGGGAACGAATGAGGCCGCAAGCGGTTTGAACTTGAAGCGCCCCAGCGTTTGCACCAAGGTGCGTGCATCTTCGCAGCGCGTTTCGTCCACAAAGTCGGACAAGGTGAATTGGCAAAGCGTGTCTTTGACAATTTGCTGCAAGCCCAGCTCGTAACTGGCCAAGCCGGATTTGTCCTCAGCCTGAGCGGAGGACTCATCCGCATCAAAGGTCTGCTCGTACACCGATGCAATGTCCCACATGGAGATCAGTGAGGTGTCGCCCAAAATCATGTAGCCCCCGCCCGGGCCTTTCATGGCGCCCACGATGTTGTGGGCTTTGAGCGGCTTGAGAATATTCTCGAGGTAGCACACCGATAAACCCAGTCTGGGTGACAACGCGGTGCTGCTCATGTAGCCCACGTGGCGCTGGCCTGCAAGAAACACGCAGACTTCAATGGCGTTGATGGTTTTTCTCGAAATCATGATTCAAACTCCTGTTGAGTAGGATTTTTACGCATCTATCTACTCAAAGCATGAATTAATTTGTAAAAATCAATATTTCGACACATAATCTACTCAATCCCTACTCAAATACATTGTTTTGAATACCAGCCCCACGCCTACCACGGCCCTGTACCGCATCGGTGCGGTGTCTAAAACCACGGGCATCCCCGTGTCGACCCTGCGCATTTGGGAAACCCGCTACGCCGCATTCACCCCCGTCAAGACCGAGGGCAAGCAGCGTTTGTTTGCTGAACAGGACGTGTCCAAGGCCCTGTTGCTCAAACAGCTCTCGCAAAACGGCCACGCCATCGGCACCATTGCCAACCTCGCGCTCGAACAACTGCGTCGCATGAGCAATCAGCCGCAACACACCCCACAACCGTGGGCTGCACCGAGCCAGCCCGTATCGCTGGCGGTGGTGGGCCTGAGCATGGCCAACCGCATTGAGTCGAAAAAATTTGCAGCAGGCTTGAAACAAAACCAAATCAAGGTCACCGACGTGTTGGTGGACTTGGCCACAGCCAGTCAAGCCGAGTTGGCCCAGAAACCGCAGGTCTTGTTGGTCAAGGTCAACTCCCTGCAGACGTCTGTACACCACGACATTCAGGCGCTGATTGCCAAACACAAATTCGCACAAACCATCGTGGTGTACAACTTTGCACCAGAAGACGTGGTGCAAGCCATGAAGTTTTCCGGCTTGATCGTGCGGCGCGAGCCCATGTCTGACATGGAATTGGCCGAGTTGCTGCAATCCGTGTTGTTTGTTGACCCTGCCCGCGCGCAAGAGTTTGGAACCTCGGGCGCGGTCATCACGAGCCGCAAATACTCAGACGCCACACTCAGCCGCGTGGCGGGCATTTCCACCAACGTGTTGTGTGAATGTCCGCGCCATGTGGCCGAGCTGATTACACAGCTGGCCAGCTTTGAGGAATACAGCCAAGAGTGTTTGAACCGCAACGCCGAAGACGCGCACTTGCACGCCTACCTGCGCTCCATCTCAGGCTCAGCGCGTGCGTTGTTTGAAAACGCATTGGAAAAAATAGCCGCCCACGAAGGGATTGATTTACACGAAGGCGCGCGCTAAGCCGACCGCACGGCCTGCAACCACAGCGTGTCGATGGCACTGAGTTTGGTTTCATCAAATTCAGCCACATGCTCCCAATAGCGGCCTGAGGCCGCCATGTAGCCCAGCGCTTGTTCAGCCTGCAAGGCGCGTGCAACGCACGCTGAATCTAGCATTTCGCCCTGTCGCGCCAAGAGGTGTTGACGCACAGCGGGTGTTGCCAACTCAGACGCAGCCACACGTGGAAATAACAAACGCGATTGCGGCAACTCTGACAAATTCACCACGGCGCAGTTGTGCGCATGCGCAAACGACATCAAGCGCGCCGACTTGGCCTCAAGAGATTGCAGAGTCATGTCGGCACGCAAGGGGTCGGGCGTGCCATGGCCATAAAAGTGGCTGCTCTCGCCTGTGGTGGCGCTGTACACCATGTCGCATCCCAAGAACGCGATGAGGTCGGGCTTCAAAGCACCTAAAGCCCAATAACCTGCGGTGAACGCCATGGTGCCACCCGCATAGACAAAGCCCCCAAAGCTGTTTTGCTGGGGCACAAATTCGGGCGCATCGATCAGCTTTTGCGATGGCTTCAATGGGGTGGGCGGCAAACGCTCAGGCGGGAAGTCTTCGGGGTACACCAAGTAGTCCCAGTCAGGCGTGATTTGCCAAGCGTTGTTGATGGCCACGCGCTGACCAAACAACGAGAGGTCCCAGTTTTTGGCCCGCGTCGCGTCGGGCGCACTGCCCATGAGCAGCACCATGTTTGAACCCGCTTCCAAGTTGAGGGGCTGGGCACTGATGACTTTCGCACTGATTTCCGCCACGCTCATTCCGTTTCCTAAAAGCCGATTGTTGTGATTGCAGCCAGCATGGTGCCAAAAATAGATGACAGACACACGAACAAAACAGGCGCGATGCTAAGGCCTTGCAATAGCCGTTGCCAACCAAGGGTTGCCATGCATTCATAGAATCAAAACGTGACACACCATACAAGCACTTCAGGCGTTATTTATTGGTTCAGAAACGATCTGCGCCTGCACGACAACCCCGCCTTGCAGCAAGCCATCGCCTTGGCCCAACAACGCCACACCTGGCTGCTGCCGGTGTATGTGCACGACACAGCGTTGCAACTGACTAGCCCTTGGGGATTTGTGCGCACCAGCGCGCACCGCTTGGCGTGGACGGCGATGGCGGTACAAGATGTGTCTGAACAAATTGCGGCGCTGGGCAGTCAACTGCTGCAAGTGACTGGCGAGCCCCATGAGGTGTTGGCCGAACTCATGACGCGTCTGAACGCCAGCACATTGGTGTGCGAAAGCATTGCGGCACCCTTCGAAGAAGCGCACCTCCAAGCCTTGCAACAACGCGGACTGGATGTTCACACCGTGTGGCAATCCACACTGATGGCGCCCCAACAACTGCCGTTTGAACCGCACGATGTGCCCAATGAGTTTTCGAGCTTTCGACGTGCTGTGGAGCGCCACACATTCGCGCCCGCAAAACCTGTCGCAACCGTCACACACATGCCTGCGTTGCCAGATCGGGTAGCCCTTGATGCGGCATTGGAGGTTGCAAGCGCGACGGGCCAGCACACAACAGACCACAGCGCATATGCCCCATTGAACGACCCACGTTCGGCGTTTCCTTGGTCGCAGCCTGCGTTTCATGGCGGTGAGCGGGCGGCCCTCGCCCATCTGGCGCAGTACTGCAGCCGAGGTTTGCCCCATACCTACAAGGCGACACGCAATGGGCTGTACGGAGCGGACTATTCCACCAAGTGGTCGCCTTGGTTGGCGACGGGCGCACTGTCTGCGCGTCAGGCGTGGGCCGCCATCCATGCGTTTGAGGCGCAACACGGGGCGTCCGACAGCACGTATTGGATTGGCTTTGAGTTGCTGTGGCGTGACCACTTTCGCTGGCTGCATCTCAAGCACGGTCAGCGCATGTATGGGCCAAGCGGTTTGTCCAGCGCGCCACTGCCACCGCCCTCTCACAACCCACGCGGCTTTGAGCGTTGGCGCACCGCTCAAACTGGCCATGCACTGATTGATGCCGGCATGCGCGAACTCAACGCGACGGGTTATTCGTCCAACCGCTTGCGACAAAACCTAGCCAGCTTTTTGATTCACGATTTGCGCTGCGATTGGCGAGCGGGTGCGGCTTGGTTTGAAGCGCAGCTGATTGACTTTGACGTCTACAACAACCAAGGCAACTGGCTCTACCTCAGCGGTCGCGGCACCGACCCCCGAGGGTCAAGGCGCTTCAACCCAGACAAGCAAGCGCACGACTACGATGCCGATGGCACCTACCGCGAACTCTGGCGGTAAGCCCGAGTCACCTCATCGACACAACCGTTACTCTGAAAAAGATTGAACTCCATGACCAGCGAAGCATGCAACGTCTTGGGCACAGCCTTGGTGCCCTGCTCCTACGACCCACTCACCGGTTATTACCGAGACGGCTGTTGCCACACGGACGCGCATGACCAAGGCAGCCATGTGGTGTGCGCCAAAGTCACGCAAGCGTTTTTGGATTTCTCGCTGCAACGCGGCAACGATCTGATCACCCCACGTCCCGAACATCGTTTTGCTGGTCTGCAAGCAGGTGACCGCTGGTGCCTGTGCGCCCGCCGCTGGCTTGAGGCCTTTGAGGCGGGCGTAGCACCGCCTGTCGTCTTGGCCTCTACGCATGCCAAAGCCCTTGAATTTGTCACACTGGAGCAATTGCAGTCATGCGCCTGAACCGTCTCACCTGCCTCACTTTTTTAACTGCGTTTTTATGGATGGAATCAGCCATGGCCATTGAAGAAGCCAGCTACGACGTGCTCATCTCGCAAGCACCCTTCGAGCTGCGGCACTACGCACCCACGCTGATTGCCCAAACCGTGGTCAACGGCGACATGGACGCAGCGTCCAACCAAGGCTTTCGCTTGATTGCCGACTTCATCTTTGGCAACAACGTCGCGCCTGGTTCTGAACAAGCCAAAAAAATTGCCATGACCGCGCCTGTGACCGTCGAACCGCAATCAGGGGAGGCCCGCATCGCAGAGGCGAAGCAATGGCGCATTCAATTTGTGATGCCCCAGCCATACACCTTGAACGACATCACCAAGCCCGTCAACAGCGCAGTGAACTTGCGCGAGTTGCCGCGCAAATACGTTGTGGTCCATCGTTACTCGGGCTTGAACACCTTTGCCAAGGTGCAAGAAAAAACAGATCAGGTGTTGGCTTGGGCAAAGCAGCAGTCACTCCAAGTCATCGGCACACCACAGCTGTCGCGCTACGACCCGCCTTGGACCTTGCCCATGTTCAGACGCAATGAAATCATGGTGGAGGTGGCAGCGCCATGACAGGCAATCACCGCCATCCATCCGCCAGTGCCTACATTGAGCTGCGCGATCTGCGCCTCCCCACAGACATCGGCACGTATGGCCCACACGATGTGGTGCCAGAAGCACACGTGCTCGACCTCACGCTGTGGCTTGCCCCGAGTTGGGTGTTGGTTGCCAAAGACGACATGGCCCATGTGTTTGACTACGACCCCTTGGTGGCCGAGATTGATCGTCTCGCCGCCGATGGGCACTACGAGACCCAAGAGCACCTCATCACACGCATCGTGCATGCGTGCGCAAGCTACCCCGAGGTGGAGGCACTGGAGATCAGCTTGCGTAAATCGGCCGTACGCCAAGGCTCAGGCTCTTTGGGTGTGCGCTTGTCCATCGATGCCGCCACGCTGAACGCCATGCGCAGCCAGCCAAAGATGGCCCCCTCAAACCCCTCGACCAGCCACAGACGATGAAACTCAACGCCACACAAATTCAGGCACGCATGCACCAGCTGACGGGCTGGACACTTGAAGCCGGCGAAGCTGCGCTTACGAAGACATGGACCTTGCCCAGCTTTGATGCTGCAGTGGTGCTGTTCAACCAAATTGCACAACTGGCCAAAGCCCAAGACCATCACCCCGAAGTGCTGTCCAGCTACACGCGCTTGCAAGTGCGTTTGTGGACGCACGATGCAGCTGGACTCACAGACAAAGACTTCCAACTGGCCCACAGCATGGATGCACTTTTTGACTGACACACCCCCATGAAATACCTTCAAAAACTAGACGGCTTTCAACGCTCACCCGCGGGCTTGGAGTGGCGAATTTGGAAAAAACTGCACGTCATTTTGGCTGTGGGCACGGCCCTGCCGCTGCTGGCCAGTGCCGGTGCGTATGTGTTGGACGGGTGGGATCCCGCCACGCAAAACGCCCGGGCGGTGGAACAATTTTTTTATGTGATGCTGGGCGTCGTCATGCTGCACTGGACGCTGGTGTTGACGCTGGCCATTGGCTGCGCAATCGTGATGCTGATGAAGGGCCCCGCCTACGTGGCAGATGCCTACCCCATGGAGAAACCTCCCCGTGCCTCAGAAAAACACATTCAAAGGTAACAAGCAAAGCCTGCCCAGCAAGCCCTGCAAAACCTGCGGGCGTGACATGACATGGCGCAAGGCTTGGGCCAAGAACTGGGCGCAAGTGCTGTACTGCTCAGAGGCTTGCCGCAAACACAAAGCGCACACACCGCCATGAGTTACGAGCTGGTTTGGTTCAAACGCGACCTGCGCTGGCAAGACCACGCGGCATTAGCCCGGGCCGCGCAACGCGGGCCTGTGCGCTGCATTTATGTGGTGGAACCCGAGCTGTGGCTGCAACCCGATGCCGCCTTGCAGCACTTTGAGTTTGTGCGCGAATCGCTGCAAGCTTTGGATGACGAATTGCAACGGCAAGGTGGTCGGGTTGAAATTCACACTGGCGAACTGCCGGAGGTACTGAACCGAATTTGGAAGCAAGCCCCGTTTCGCCAACTCCATTCGCACCAAGAAACAGGCAATGGCTTCACCTATGCACGTGACCTGCAAGTGGGCACTTGGTGTCGATCACACGATGTGGCTTGGCATGAGTACCCGCAGTTTGGCGTGGTGCGTGGTTTGAAAAATCGCAACCTGTGGCAGCCCGCTTGGGAAAAACACATGGCCGAGGCTGTGCATGACGTCAGCCATGTGCAGTTTTGGCAGACCTGCGCAAACACACCGCACAACACACAGCCAGACGCAGGGCGCAGCTCATGGTGCACACCATCCCAGATGCAGGCGCCCGCGCACCTGCAACACAACCCGCCCTTGCGCCAACGTGGGGGCCGCCCCTTGGCGCTGGCCACCTTGCACAGTTTTTTGCATGCACGCAGCTTGGGCTATCGCGGGGGCATTTCGTCCCCCTTGTCGGCACCAGATGCTTGCTCGCGCTTGTCGGCCTATTTGGCGTGGGGCTGTCTCAGCATGCGCGAGGTGGTGCAACACACGCGGGCCCACATCGCACAACTGCCGCCCCATGCCCAACGGCACCGCGCAGGCTTGACGGCGTTCATCAGCCGCTTGTATTGGCACTGTCACTTCATCCAAAAGTTGGAAAGCGAACCTGCCATTGAATGGCACAACATGCACCGTGGTTACGACGGTTTGCGTGAACACGATTTCAACGAACAACACTTCGAAGCGCTGAAAAATGCCCGCACCGGCTGGCCCATGTTGGATGCCTGCGTGACCATGCTGCGCGACACCGGTTGGCTCAACTTTCGCATGCGCGCCATGCTGGTGTCCGTGGCCGCCTACCCACTGTGGCTGCATTGGCGGCCTGTGGGCGAATGGTTGGCGACACAATTTTTAGATTACGAGCCGGGTATCCATTGGAGCCAGTTGCAAATGCAATCGGGCACCACGGGCATCAACACCACACGGGTGTACAACCCCATCAAACAAGCCCAAGACCACGACCCGCACGGTCGCTTTGTCCGGCAGTGGCTGCCCGCGTTGCGCCAGGTACCGGATACCTGGCTGTTTGAACCGTGGCTCATGCCGCACACCTTGCAAGCGCACACAGGCGTGTGGGTGGGCAGCGACATTGCGCCACCCGTGGTGGACCTCACCCACGCCACACGCGAAGCCAAACAGCGGCTGCACAGCCGCCGCCAAAGTGACGATGTGAAAGCGGCCAAAAAAGCCGTGGTCGACCAACACGCGTCGCGTAAAAACTGGGGCAAACGGCCAAGCACCAACGCACGCCGCACCTCTGCATCGACCCATGCCACCCAAGCTGCCAAACAACAGCTGGGTTTTGATTTTTAAAAAGCCCCACATGACCAACCGACCCAAACGCCTTGTCCTGATCTTGGGAGATCAACTCGACGAAGACGCCTCCGCTCTGAGCGACTTTGATCCCGCCCACGACACCATTTGGATGGCCGAAGTACGGGAAGAGTCCACGCACATCCCCTCCTCCAAGCAACGCACCACTGTTTTCCTCAGTGCCATGCGGCACTTCGCGGCACAGCTGCAAGCACGCGGCTGGCCTGTGGTCTACAGCCAGTTGGATGACGCGCACAACTCGGGCACGCTGGCAGGCGAACTCGACAAAGCCATTGCCAATCTGGAGGTACAAGCGTTGGTCATGACCGCACCCGGCGACTGGCGTGTGTTGCAAAGTTTGCGCGCCGTCGCGCAGCAGCAAGGGTTGCCGTTAGACGTTCGGGATGACACGCATTTTTTCAGCACCGTGCGCGAGTTTGCGGCACATGCCAAGGGACGCAAACAGTTGCGTCTGGAATATTTCTACCGAGAGATGCGCCAAAAAACAGGCATCTTGATGGCTAACCAAAAGCCCATCGGGGATCAATGGAACTTTGATGCAGACAACCGAGGCAGCTTTGGCAAACAAGGCCCGGGGCAGCTGCCTGCCCCCACACGCTGTGCGCCCGATGCCATCACACAAGAGGTGATGCGTTTGGTGAACGATCAACTGGCGCATCACCCCGGCTCCATCGCTGAGTTTGGTTGGCCCGTCACACGCGCACAAGCGCTGGTGGCGTTGGATGAATTCATCACGCAGCGACTCCCGAGTTTTGGTCTCTACCAAGACGCGATGTGTGAGGGCGAAGTGTGGCTCTACCACTCGCACTTGTCGTGCGCTTTGAATCTGAAGCTGCTCAACCCCCGCGAGGTGCTGGCTGCGGCAGAAGCGGCCTTTCACAAAGGCCATGCGCCGTTGGAAGCGGTGGAAGGGTTTGTTCGGCAGATCTTGGGCTGGCGTGAGTATGTGCGGGGCATCTACTGGACACACATGCCCGACTACGCAGAACTCAACACCCAGCAAGCCCACGAACCATTGCCGGAGTTTTACTGGACGGGCGACACCGAAATGGCCTGCTTGCGTGATGCCATTGGACAAACCTTGCAACACGGTTATGCACACCACATCCAGCGATTGATGGTGACTGGCTTGTACGCCTTGTTGCTAGGGGTGGCGCCCAAACAGGTACACCAGTGGTACTTGGGCGTTTACGTCGATGCGGTGGAATGGGTCGAGCTGCCCAACACCCTAGGCATGAGTCAGTTTGCCGATGGCGGTCTGATGGCCAGCAAGCCCTACATCGCCAGCGGCAAGTACATCGACCGAATGAGTAACCATTGCAAAGGCTGCCGCTTCAATCCCGCCGAATCCACGGGTGCCACCGCCTGCCCTTTCACCACGCTGTATTGGGATTACCTCCATCGTCATGCGGATGTGCTGGCCAAAAATCCACGCATGCTGATGCAACTCAAGAATCTGAACCGCCTCACGCCGGCGCAGCGAGAGGCCATTGGGGTGCAGGCGCAGACACTTCGCGCATAAAAAAAAGCCCCCAAGCTTTGGAGCTTGGAGGCTTCGGGTTGCGCAGCGCGCTGAGGCTTAAGCGACGCTGGCCAAAGCAGCGTTGAATGTGGCGCTGGGGCGCATCACGGCTTCGAGCTTCTTGGCATCGGGCAGGTAGTAGCCACCAATGTCCACGGGCTTGCCTTGAACGCTGTTGAGCTCGTCCACGATTTTCTTTTCGTTCTCTGTCAGTGCTTTGGCCAAAGGCGCGAACTTGGCGGCCAAGTCTTTGTCCTCGGTTTGCGCAGCCAACTCTTGGGACCAGTACAGGGCCAAGTAGAACTGGCTGCCGCGGTTGTCGAGCTGACCTGTTTTGGGCGATGGGTTTTTGTTGGTGTCCAACAATTTGCCAGTCGCAGCATCCAAGGTCTTGGCCAGCACTTTGGCTTTGCCGTTGTTGTTCTTGATGCCCATATCTTCAAACGACACGGCCAAAGCCAAGAACTCACCCAGCGAATCCCAACGCAAGTGGTTTTCTTCCACCAACTGTTGCACGTGCTTAGGCGCAGAACCGCCCGCACCGGTTTCGTACATGCCGCCACCCGCCATCAGTGGCACGATGGACAACATCTTGGCCGAGGTGCCGAGTTCCATGATGGGGAACAAGTCAGTCAAGTAGTCGCGCAAGATATTGCCTGTGACCGAGATGGTGTCGAGGCCACGGCTGACGCGCTCCAAGGTGTAGCGCATGGCACGCACTTGAGACATGTGCTCGATGTGCAAGCCTTGGGTGTCGTGGTCTTTCAAGTACAAATCAACCTTCTTGATCAACTCGTTTTCGTGGGGACGGTAGGGGTCCAACCAGAAGATGGCGGGCATGCCCGAGTTGCGTGCACGGGTCACCGCGAGCTTGACCCAATCGCGAATGGCCGCGTCTTTGACTTGGCACATGCGCCAGATGTCGCCCTCTTCCACGTTTTGGCTCAACAAGACTTCGCCTGTCGCCAAATCGGTGATGTTGGCCACGCCGTCTTCTTGAATCTCGAACGTCTTGTCGTGCGAGCCGTATTCTTCGGCTTGTTGCGCCATCAAACCCACGTTGGGCACCGTGCCCATGGTCTTGGGGTCGAAGTTGCCGTGCCACTTGCAGAAGTTGATCATCTCTTGATAGATACGAGCAAAGGTGGACTCAGGCATCACCGCCTTGGCGTCCTTCAAGCGACCATCGGCACCCCACATCTTGCCGCCGTTGCGGATCATGGCAGGCATGGAGGCGTCCACGATGATGTCGTTGGGCGAATGGAAGTTGGTGATGCCTTTGGCAGAGTCCACCATCGCCAATTCTGGACGGTGCTCATGACATGCGTGCAAATCACGCTTGATCTCGTCTTGCTGGCTTTGTGGCAAAGCGGTGATCTTGTTGTACAGATCGGCCATGCCGTTGTTGACGTTGACGCCCAACTCCTCAAACAGCTTGGCATGCTTGGCGAAGGCTTCTTTGTAGAAAATTTTCACGCAGTGGCCAAACACGATGGGGTGTGACACCTTCATCATGGTGGCTTTGACGTGCAAGGAGAACATCACACCGGTCTTGTGGGCGTCTTCGATTTCTTTTTCATAGAACTCGACCAGCGCCTTCTTGCTCATGAACATGCTGTCGATGATTTCTTTGTCGAGCAAAGAAACTTTAGGCTTCAAGATGATGGTCTTGCCGCTCTTGGTGATGAGCTCCATCTTCACGTCACGGGCTTTGTCCAAGGTCAAGGACTTTTCACCGTGGTAGAAGTCGCCATGGTGCATGTGGGACACGTGCGAGCGTGAGGCTTGGCTCCACTCGGCCATGCTGTGGGGGTTTTTGCGGGCGTACTCTTTGACGGCGCGGGGCGCGCGGCGGTCTGAGTTGCCTTCACGCAGCACAGGGTTCACAGCGGAACCGGTGCACTTGGCGTAACGTGCCTTGATGGCTTTTTCTTCGTCGGTTTTGGGTGACTCAGGGTAGTCAGGCAAAGCATAGCCTTTGGACTGCAACT
>CAISMH010000013.1 GCA_903886485.1 uncultured Burkholderiales bacterium | reverse complement strand
CTCATGCGCCGAATCAAGACACTGCGGTCTGACATGTAGTTCAACCGGAACGCAAACGCATGACCGCCTCGGACGTTGTCACTTGCTTGTTTCGCGCTATGACTGCTTACGCGACATTTGAGTCCCTTGAAAACCAAGCAATACCGTCACGGGTAAAACGATCTTGTTTTAAATCCCCCCCCCGGTCAGTTGATCCCAACCAACCAATCAAATAACCGCTTCCAGGCCTTTGCGATCAAGCAGGTTAAGCAACTTCAGTGAGGGACCGCTTGGGTGCTTGTCGCCAATCTCCCACTTTCGCACGGTCGAAATACTGGTGTTCAACACCGACGCCAAAACAGCTTGGCTCAACTGAAGATGGTCCCTCAGAGCGCGAATTTTTTCACTGTCGTATGCGGGGATGGGGTCCAGACAAAGCACGTCAAATTTGCGCATTTTGCGTTTATCAATGAAGCCAAGGCGATGAAGATCGCTGACTGTTTCGTGGACTGCTTCAAAAATTTTGCTCTTGGCCTTAGATTTAGTGGTCATGGCATATCTCACTTAAGGTTCCATCATTCAAGGCCTCAGCCAATTGTTTTCCAGTCCTCGCCAATAGCTGCTCGGCCAGGTCTTTCAACGCTTCTAATTCATCATCCGATATGTTGGCACGGTCATTTTTTTCGAATCCGTAAACAAAAAACCATCGATTTCCCTTGTTGGTCGCGACCAGTGTTCTCGCTCCACCCCGTTTGCCACGGCCAGAAAGTCCCACGCGTTTTTTGACGACCCCACCGCCAAGGTCTGCATCGATCAATCCTTGAATCATTTCGTCAACTGCAAAGCAGAGCGCTTCATCGCTGAGCTCAGTTTTGCGCATCCAGCGAGCGAAGTATCGGGTCTTAAAAACGCGTCTCACGGCTAATTGTGTCACTTAGTGGCATAAATTGTCAATGGTGGTGCGGCCATTGATTTGAGGCAGTTGTGTGGACAGCTCTTCGAGCGCCCGCGCAACGTCCTTGAACAAGGCTTTGCGCCCTTGGGCAAAGGTGGCCCCAAACTCATAGAGCAGCCCGCGCAGGGCGTTGGTCTGCATGGTGCGCATCTTCATCAAGAGCTCGCGCTGGCGGTGCAGGGTCAGCGTGGCGTGCTGGGCAGCGGTCTTGATACCGACGAACTTGACGCCGGGCTGCTGCACGGCCAGCCAGATCGCGCGGGCGTGTGTGGCATCGGTCTTGTTGCCTGAGACAAAGGGGCGCACTATTTTTGCGTGCAGCAGGCGCACGCTGTGGCCCAAAGTCGTCAGCTCCCGGGCCCAGGGGGGGGCGCCGCCGCAGGCCTCCATGGCGATCAGGCTCTTGGGTTTGTTGACAAAGTATTCCAGCACCTTGGCGCGTTTGACCTGCACGTTGGCGATCTCGCCCGTGCCCATATCCACCGTGTGCAGCTGAAACACGTGTTTGGCGATGTCCAGCCCCATGACTTGCAAGCCATTCATGGTGCCGATGATTTGTCCTGCGCTCATTCCTGTATTACGATTCATAGCGGATCCTCTATGGTGTT